>CAVROW010000001.1:0-216530 GCA_963722995.1 uncultured Solirubrobacterales bacterium
CGGAGGCGCTACCGTTCCCGCCCGGATGGCGCCGATTCCTGCTCCCGAGCGCGCCCGCCAGCGGATCCAGCGACTGGCGGGCGTGAGCGGCACATACGGGCGGTGCCGACGATCGAGCGGGCCGAGGTCGCCCTCCACGGCCACCGGGTCAACTTCAATATCGCCGGCCAGGGGCCCGCGGTCATCCTGATCCATGGCGTCGCCGGTCGCGCCGGCCAGTGGGACCAGACGGTCCAGCTCCTGGCCGAGCACTACACGGTGGTGGCGCCCGACCTGCTCGGACACGGCGATTCGGCCAAGCCGCGGGGCGACTACTCCCTCGGCGCCCACGCCTCGGGAATCCGCGACCTGCTCGTGGCCCTCGACATCGACCACGCCAGCGTCGTCGGGCACTCGCTCGGTGGCGGGGTCGCCATGCAGTTCGCCTACCAGTTCCCCGAGCGGTGCGAGCGGCTGGTGCTCGTCTCGAGCGGCGGCCTCGGCGAGGAGGTCCATCCGCTGCTGCGCGCGGCGACGCTCCCGGGATCCGAGATCGTCCTGCCGCTGCTGGCGCACCCGCGCTTGCTCGAGCTGGGCGCGATCGTTCCGCGAGCGCTCGGGCGCCTGGGGCTGCGGACGCGGATCGATATCGCCGAGATGGCGCGGGGCTACCAGTCGCTCTCCAACGCCGATGCGCGCAACGCGTTCATCCACACCGTGCGCGCCGTCATCGACGCCCGTGGCCAGCGGATCAACGCCTCCGACCGCCTGTACCTGGCGTCGAAGATGCCGTCGCTGATCGTCTGGGGCCGCCACGACCGGATCATCCCGGTGGAGCACGCGCAACCCGCCCACGAGCTGATGCCAGGTAGCCGGCTCGTGCTGTTCGACCAAGCGGGCCACTTCCCGCACCTCGACGATCCGCTGCGCTTCGCGCAGTCGCTCGAGTCCTTCATGGACGAGACCGAGCCGGCGCGGCTTGACGCGGGAACGATGCGCGAGCTCGTCCTCGGCCTGGATCCCGAGGCCGCCGCCGTGCTCGAGCGCCTCACGCGCGAGCACGTCGTCGCCTGACCCTCACGACCGGCGCCGAGTATCGTGGCGCAGGTGTTCGGCGAGGGCCGGAGCGTGATCGGAGGCGCGGTGCGGGCCGCGCTGTTTCCCGCCGCCGCGGTGGCCGTGCACCAGCTCCGCTACCTGCTCGCCTTCGGCGGCCGGGCCGGCGCCGAGCTGGCGCGGGAGGGACACTCGTACCTGCACTCGCTGGTGCCGTGGATCGTTGCCCTGATCGGCGTCGCAGCCGGCGCTTTTCTCTGGTCGCTGGGGCGCGCGCTCTCCGGCCAGACCTCGGCGCGCCGTTACACGATCTCGCTCGCCGGGCTATGGGCGATCTGCTCGGCCTGCCTGCTGGCCATGTACGTCACCCAGGAGTTCCTCGAGGGGCTGTTCGCCGCCGGCCATCCGGCCGGCCTGGCGGGCATCTTCGGCTACGGCGGTTGGTGGGCGATCCCCGCCGCCGTGTGCGTCGGCCTCGTGCTGGCGACGGTGCTGCACGGCGCGCGCTGGGTACTGCGTGCGGTGGCCGACCGGCGCGCCCACGCGCCCACGCGCCCCCGCGCCCAGCTCGTCACGCAGCGCCCCCGCCTCACGCCGCTTCCCCGGCTCGCCCCGCTGGCCGACGGCTGGTCGGACCGCGGACCGCCGCGTTAGGTCCCTCGCGTAGATCCGGGCCGCGCCGAACGGTCCGGGACCGGACCCAACGACCCCAGGAGCGAACACCTTGAGAACCCGTGCACGCGTGCTGTGCGCCGCGGCCGGGCTGGCCGCCGCAGCGGCAGCGGCCTTCCCCGCGGTGGCGTCGGCCCACGCCCGAATCAGCCCGCCGGTCTCGGTGGCCGGCAAGCTGCAGCTCTACAGCCTCGCCGTCCCGACCGAGAAGAGCGGACTCACCACGACGAAGATCGTGATGACCGTCCCGACCGGCTTCGGCATCGACTCTTTCGCTCCGCCGCCGCCCGGCTGGCAGATGCGCCAGCAGCAGACCGGCAGTGGAGACAGCGCCGTGGTCACCCAGGTCACCTGGAGCGGCGGACGCACGCCAACCGGCGAGGATTCGCTGTTTCAGTTCCTCGCGCAGCCCGCGTCGGCCAAGACGTACACCTTCCAGGTCGAGCAGACCTACTCGGACGGCTCGATCGTCGACTGGGCGGGATCGGAGTCCTCGGCGGCGCCGGCGCCGACGATCCAGGCGGAAAGCTCACTGGGCGGCGGAGGCATCTCCGCGCTCACGATCGTCGCGCTCGTGATCGGCGTCCTCGGGCTGCTGGCGGGAGGGTTCGCGCTGGTCAGTGGCTCATCCGGATCCGGGGGGCGTCCGCTGGCATGAGCCGCCGCCGGCGCCTCGTCCTGGTCGCCGCAGCCGTCGCTCTGGGCGGTGGCGCGGTCCTGCCCGCACAGGCCTCCGCGCACGCGTATCTGGTCAGGACGGTGCCGGCCGCGAGCGTCGTGCTGCCGCGCCCGCCCGCCACCGTGCAGCTGACCTACGACGAGGCGGTCGAGCCGCGGCTCGCGATCATCTCGGTCACCGACGTCAACGGGCACCAGCAGACCTCGGGCCCGGTCCACCGTTCGCCGGGCAATCCGGACACGCTCGTCGTGCCGCTGCGCCCGGGGCTGCCGCAGGGCTGGTACCTGATCTACTGGCGCGCGATTTCGGTCGACGGCCACCCCGTCTCCGGTGCGTTCACCTATGCGGTCGGGCCGAATCCGGGACCAGCGCCGCAGTTCCGGGTGCCGAGCATCTCGGCCACGGCGGTCACGCCGCAGCTGCTGATCGGGCGCTGGCTGATGTTCATCTCGGTGATGGGCGCGATCGGGTTGCTCGCGCTCCGGCTCGTCATCGCACGCCCGATCGTTCGCCTCGTTCCCGGCCTCGGACTGCGCTCGCTGTCGGTCGCGTTCGTGGTGACATCGTTGGTGGCGCTGATCGCGATCCCGATGTACCTCGACTTCTCCGTGGCCAACGACTCGCTGCGCTCGGTGTTCGATCTCGGCGCACTCGTGCCGCTCTACCGCGTGACCGCGTTCGGGCGCGCGATGGTCGACCTCGAGCTGTGCTTCGCGCTGTTCGCGCTCGCCGGCTGGATCGCGCTGTGGGTCGATCGGCCCGAGCGCCCGCGCCGCTCGATCGCGGAGCTCGCCGCCGGCTTCGGCGCCGTGCTCGCTGCCGCGGCCGTGCTCGTCGTCCCGGGCGCAGCCGGCCACGCCGCGCAGACCTCCCCCCGGGGCCTGACGCTGGCCTTCGACTGGCTCCATCTCGCCACCGGCTCGCTGTGGCTGGGCGGGCTCGCCGGCGTGCTCATCCTGCTCGCCACGCTGCCGGAGCGCGACCGCGTGCCCGCGCTCGCGGTGGCGGTGCCGCGCTTTTCGAATGTCGCATTTGCCTCGGTGCTGCTGATCGGCGCGAGCGGCATCGGCGAGGCGGTCGACCACCTCCCCGCGATCAACGCGCTGTGGCAGACCGGGTACGGCGAGGTGATCCTGGTCAAGGCGGGCCTGCTCGGCGCGGCGATGGCGATCGCCTCGGGCAACCTCCTGCGCTCGCGACCGGGCCTGATGGCCGCGCGGGCTCGCCCTGAGCTCGGCGCTCCCGCGGCGTCGCTGTTGCGCCGGCTCGTCGGCGGCGAGGTGATCGTGATCCTGGGCATCGTGTTCGCCGCGGCCCTGCTCTCGAGCCTGCCTCCGCCACCGCCGGCGTTTGCGCTCGAGAACACCGCCGTCGCCAACGTCGGGCCGGGCACGGTGGCGCGGACCGTGCGCCGCGGGGACTACGAGCTCCAGGTGCTCGTCTCCCCCAATCGCGCCGCCGCGCCCGACTCGTTCGCGCTACGGATCACGCGGAACGGCCGGCCCGTCCGCGGCGCGAACGTCACCCTGACCTTCAACCACCTCGAGATGCAGATGCCCCAGCAGGAGTATCAGCTGACCGAGGTGCGGCCGGGCGTGTACTCACGCGCCGCGCCGGCGCTCGTGATGGTGGGCAAATGGGGATTGTCGTTCGACGTCACCCCGCCCTCGGGACCGCCGTTCACAGCGCTGATCGTCGACCAAGCCAACGGGTGAGGAGCTGTCGTGCACGGACAACGCCATGAGATGGACAAAGCACCGGGGATAACGTCGCCTTCGCGACGCGATGCGTGCGGGCGACGTTGCGCGGGCAAAGTGCGCTGGGCCGATGCGCGCGCCGCGCGGGCGACGTTATCCCCGCCCGGCGGCTGCCGCCGCTCGCGCTCGCGCTCACACTCACCGCCTGTGGCGGCTCAGGCGGCGGCAGCGGCGTCAGCGTCCCCCAGGTCGCGCCGGCGCGCACCTTCACCCTGGCCGCGTTCCAGCCCACCTCGCCGCCCATCCCCGGACGCCCGACGACGATCTCATTCACCGTGCAGCAGCCGTCGGGCAAGCCGCTCACCCAGTACCGCACCGGATCGGGACCGCACACGGGCGTTCACTTGATCATCGTCCGCGACGACCTCGCCTACATCATCCACCAGCATCCGCCGATCGGGCCCGGCGGAGTGTTGCGACAGACGGTCACGTTCCCCGCCCCCGGGCCGTACCGCGTGCTCGTCGACGTCTACCCGAACCTCCCCGGTGGGCAGCCGAACTTCCAGCTGTTCAAGACGATCACCGTGGCGGGCGCCTACCGGCCCAAGCCGCTGCCGTCCTATCAACCGAACCTGGTGATAGGCGGCTACCACATCGACATGCAGTCGCATCCGACCCTGCATGCGATCCAGGCTCAGTTCGTCAACGTCCTGGTCACCGACCCGGGCGGCGCCAAGGTCACGTTCGTCCCGTGGTTCGGCGCGCTGGCTCACGCGATCTTCTTCCACGAGGGATCGCTCGACTACTTCCACAGCCACATCTGCGCCCCGAACGCGCCCAACTGCGGCACGCTCCCCGGCGTCGCCTCGAGCCGGGTGAGCGGCCAGTCCACGGCGCCCGGGAAGCTGACCGTCGGCGTGCTGCTGCCCGAGCCCGGCGTGTGGCGGCTGTTTCTCCAGATGAAGCTCGGAGGCCGGATCGTCACCGCGCCGTACACGCTGCAGGTGGCGCCGTGAGGACCGGCGGGTCTGGCTGCGCCTGCTCGCCGCCGTGGTGGCGCTCGCCGCCGGCGCCAGCGCCTTGGTGGTGGCGATCCTGCTCGTGCGTGACCGTGCTCGCCTGAGCCGCCGCCGCAGCGTAACCGCAGCTGACGGCCGCGACTTCGCGCCGGACGCCCGCGAGAACGCCAGCGCGGGATCGTCGAGGGGGGCGCGCCTCACCGAGCGCCGGTCGCGCGGGTAGTGCTGCACGCGCCGCCACGGGTCTCCCGAGCGCTGCCGGGGAAAGCGATCGATCGAGCGCAGGATGTAACCCGAGCTGAGCTCGGCGAACGGCAGCGTCGGGACCGGCTCGCCGTCATCCCGCGGCGTACATACGTCGTAGCCGTGCGCGTCCATGTGGTTGAGGAGCCGGCACACGTACTCGCAGGTCAGGTCCGCGCCCAGCGTCCAGGACTGGTTGATGTAGCCGAACGCGATCGCCAGGTTGGGCACCCCGGTCAGCATCATCCCGCGGTAGACGAGGGTCTGCGGGAGCTCGACCGCCCCGCCGTCGACGCTCAGCGCGATGTCGCCGAGGGGCACCATGCTGAGGCCGGTGGCGGTGACGATCACGTCGGCCTCGAGCTCCCGGCCCGAGGCGAGCACGATCCCGCGCTCGGTGAACGTCTCGATCCGGTCGGTCGCCATCGACACCCGGCCGGCGCGGATCGCCTCGAACAGGTCGTTGTCGGGCACCAGGCACATGCGCTGGTCCCACGGGTCGTAGCTCGGGGTGAAATGCGTATCGACGTCGAAGCCGCCGGGGAGCTGACGCTCGATCAGCTTACGGATCAGCCGCTTCATCGCCGCCGGCCACCGGCGGCTGAGCCCGTAGATGGCCAGCGCGACCCAGATGTTCTTCTCGCGGACGGCGCGCGCCGCGAGCCGCTCCGGGAGCACGCGCTCGAGGATGCCGGCGATCGGGTCGAGCGCCGGGATCGAGAGGACGTAGCTCGGCGAGCGCTGGAGCATCGTCACGTGCGCCGCCCGCTCGGCCATCGCCGGCACCAGCGTGACCGCGGTGGCGCCGCTGCCGATCACGACCACGCGCTTGCCGGCGTAGTCGACCTCGTCGGACCATAGCTGGGGGTGGACGATCTGGCCCGTGAACCGCTCGGCCCCAGGGAACGGCGGCGTATAGCCGGCCTCGTAGCGGTAGTAGCCCGTGCACGAGTAGAGGAAAGCCGCACTCAGCCGCACGGACTCGCCCGTGTCCACGCGCTCTGCCTCCACGTGCCAGCGCCCGTCTGCCGAGGACCACTCGGCGGACACCACGCGATGGTGATAGCGGATGTGCTCTTCGACTCCGTACTCGGTCGCGGTCTCGCGGATGTAGCGGAGGATCGAGCCGCCGTCGACGATCGCCTGCGTCCCGCGCCATGGGCGGAACGGATAGGCGAGCGTGTACATGTCGGAGTCCGAGCGCACGCCGGGGAAGCGGAACAGGTCCCACGTCCCGCCCATCGCCCCGCGCGCCTCGAGGATCGCGAACGACTTCGTCGGGCAGCGCTGACGCAGCCGGCAGGCGGCGCCGACGCCCGACAGTCCCGCTCCCACGATCAGAACGTCGACGTGCTCGTCAAAACGGTCGCTCATGCCCCGCCTCATCTTGACACACAGTGCACCGTCCGCTTTGACGGGTATACCGCGGCCGCGATGCACGCACCCATCACCGCCTCGTGATCGTCCTCCGCACCGTCGTCGGGTTGCTCGCCGGCGCCGGCGTGCTCACCGTGCTCGCCTCGGTGCTGCGCACGGTCGTGCTCCCCCGTGCGGTTCCGGCTCGTCTCGCCCGGTTCGCCTTCCTGAGCGTGCGCGCGATGCTCCGCCTCCGGCTGGGCTTGAGCCGCCGCTCGGACTACGACACGCGCGATCGGATATTCGCGCTCCAGGCGCCGCTCGGGTTGTTCGCCCAGCTGGTGATCTGGGTCGTGCTCATCTTCCTCTGCTTCTCGGCGCTGTTCTGGGCCGTCTCGCCCGGTTCGCTCGCGGTGAGCGCGATCCCTCACGCGCTCGCGGAGTCCGGATCGTCGATGCTGACGCTCGGATTCGACGTGCCCCACGGGCTGGGCCGCCAGCTCGTCGCGTTCGGCGCCGCCGGCGTCGGGCTGACGATCCTGGCGCTTCTGATCACCTACCTGCCCAGCCTGTACGGCGCGTTCTCCCGCCGCGAGGCAGCGATCACCAAGCTCGTCGTCCGCACCGGGATCCCGCCCTCGGGGCCGCAGCTGCTGGGGCGCAGCTGGACCCTCGGGCGCTTCGAGCAGCTCGAGGAGGTCTGGAACTCGTGGGAGGACTGGTTCATCGAGGTCGGCGAGACGCACACGACCTTCCCCCAGCTCGCGTTCTTTCGCTCTCCTCACCCGCACAACCACTGGGTGCTGTCGGCTGAAGCCGTGCTCGACGGTGCCGGGCTGCTTCTGACCGTGTGCGACGTCCCACGCCAGTCGCGCGCCGAGCTGTGCATCGAGGCCGGCGTCAACGCGCTCGTGCAGATCGCCGACTTCCTCGGCATGCCGCACGAGCCGCCCGAGGAGGATGCCGCCATCGAGCTGTCCGCGGATCGCTTCGACGAGGCCCGCCGGGAGCTGGCCGAGCTCGAGGTGCCGATCCACGAGGACCGCGACGCGTCGTGGCGCGAGTTCCGCGACATCCGCGCACGCTATGAGCCGCTGCTGATCATGCTCGGCGCCACCACCGACGCCCCGCGGAGCGACTGGAGCGCCTGGACGGACGACACCCCCCGCCACCGTCCGCCGTTGCTGCGGATCACGAAGCCGACCGACGTGGTACCGCTCCGCGAACGGTTCCGGCGGCGTAGGCGTCGCTCGCCGTTAGCGCTCCCACCCGGCGGGTATGCCGCTCTCGAGACAACGATCACCGGGAGGAAGCCGTGAGCGACGGCGACGGGAAGTTCGAGGACCTGCAGCGCAACCGTGTAGGGCACGAGGACAAGGAGCTGACCACCGACCAGGGGGTGCGCGTCGAGCACACGGACGACACGCTGAGCGCCGGCGAGCGCGGGCCATCGCTGATCGAGGACTTTCACTTCCGCGAGAAGCTGACGCGCTTCGACCACGAGCGGATTCCCGAGCGCGTCGTGCACGCCCGCGGCTCAGGCGCATACGGCACGTTCACGTGCACGGAGTCGCTGGCCGACGTCACGCGCGCCGACTTCCTCTCCGAGCCCGGGCGCGAGACGCCCGTGTTCGTTCGCTTCTCGACCGTCGGCGGATCCAGGGGTTCAGCGGACACGGTACGCGACGTGCGCGGCTTCGCCACGAAGTTCTACACGCGCGAGGGCAACTACGACCTGGTCGGCAACAACATCCCGGTGTTCTTCATCCAGGACGGCATCAAGTTCCCCGACTTCGTGCACGCGGTCAAGCCCGAGCCGCCGAACGAGATTCCGCAGGGCTCCTCCGCGCACGACACCTTCTACGACTTCGTCTCGCTCCAGCCCGAGACGATCCACATGCTCATGTGGCTGATGTCCGACCGCGCGATCCCGAAGAGCTACCGCACGATGGAGGGCTTCGGCGTCCATACCTATCGGTTTGTGAACGCAGAGGGCAAGGGCACGTTCGTGAAGTTCCACTGGAAGCCCAAGCTCGGCGCTCATTCGCTCATATGGGACGAGGCGCAGAAGATCATGGGCGCCGATCCGGACTTCAACCGGCGAGATCTGTGGGACGCGATCGAGTCCGGCGACGGCCCCGAGTACGAGCTCGCGGTCCAGCTCGTCCCCGAGGAGCGTGAGCACGACTTCGACTTCGATCTGCTGGACCCGACCAAGATCATCCCTGAGGAGGAAGTCCCAGTGCGGGTCGTCGGCCACATGGTGCTGAACCGCAACCCGGACAACTTCTTCGCCGAGACCGAGCAGGTGGCGTTCTGCGTGCAGAACGTCGTGCCCGGAATCGACTTCACCAACGACCCCCTGCTCCAGGCGCGCCTGTTCTCCTATCTGGACACCCAGCTGATCCGCCTGGGCGGGCCCAACTTCGCCCAGCTGCCGGTGAACCGGCCGGTCGCGCAGGTCCACCATCACCAGCGCGACGGCTACGCCCAGCACCGGATCGACGTGTCGCCCGTCTCCTATCACCCGAACTCGATCGCGAGCGGCTGCCCGCACCTCGCCTCGATCGACGACGGCGCCTACCGCCACTATCAGGAGCGCGTCGACGGCCACAAGATCCGCCGGCGCAGCCCGAGCTTCGAGGACCACTACAGCCAGGCCACGCTGTTCTGGAACTCGATGAGCGATTGGGAGAAGCAGCACATCGCCGAGGCCCTTCAGTTCGAGCTCGGCAAGGTCGAGCGCGAGTACATCCGCGAGCGCGTGCTCGAGCACCTGGTCCGTGTCGACCACGACCTGGCCGCTCAGGTGGCCGAGGGGCTGGGGCTGAAGGCGCCCGAGGAGGCCGAGCCCAATCACGGCCGCAGCTCACCGGCGCTGAGCCTGGCCGATCAGCCGCGCAGCGTGAGCACGCGCAAGGTCGCGGTGCTGGCGGCGGACGGCGTCGAGGTGGGTCCGCTGGAGCAGGTGCTCGAGCAGCTGCGCGGGCAGGGCGCGATCTGCGAGATCCTGGCTCCGCACGGCGGCACCCTGAACGGCGCCGCGAAGGTCGACCGGCCGCTTCAGACGATGGCGTCGGTGCTCTACGACGCCGTGCTCGTGGCGGGCGGGCGCGAGAGCGTCGAGGCCCTGCGCGGCAACGGAACGGCCATGCGCTACGTCGCCGAGGCCTACAAGCACGCCAAGCCGCTCGGCGCGATTGGCGAAGGCGTCGAGCTGCTACGTCAAGCGCCGTTCAACGACGTCAAGCTGTCCGACAACGGGCTCGTCGAGGAGTCCGGCGTGGTGACGCTGGCAACGGCAACGGAGAGCTCGACGGCTTCGCGGATGCGTTCGCCAAGGCGATCGCCGCGCACCGGCACTTCGACCGGGCGCTGTCGGCTGTGCCGGCGTGAGCGCGGCGCCGCGGGGGCTCAGCTCGTGGGCGTGCTGCCGTTGTTGTGAATGCAGAGGACCGGCTTGGTCGCCGTGACCCTCGTGCGGCCGGCGGCGTCGGATGCGTACGCGGTGAACGTCACCCGGTTGGACATGCTCATCAGCGGCGTCTTGAAGTCGGCGCGATACCAGGCGAGCTTCGCGTTGTGGCCCTCGGCCGGCTTGCACGTGTTGCCCCTCAGGCACACGGTCACGTGGACCCCGGCGCGTGGGCCCAGGTTCGAGTAGATGAACACGCTGACCGTGTGCGTCGTCAGCGCGTTGCCGAAGTAGCCGGCCTCCTCTGCCTTGATCTTCGGCTTGGACGGGCGCCCGGGCTTGGCCTTCGCGCCTCCCGAGGAGGCGGCGGCGATCGGGACCGCGATCAGCACCGCGACGAGCACGAGCAGGACCGCGGCACGTCTGGGTGAGCCGACCATCGCCTGGAAGTCTACTCCCGCGTCATCCCTTGTGGGCCACGAGGATCAGCCCGTACACGACGACGCCCGCCACGAGCACGACGCCGATGCCGGCGAGCAGGGCATACCCATTGGCCGCGGTGACGCGCCCGGCCCGGCGCATGTCGGTTGAGCGCACGGCGCCCAGGATCACGATCGAGAAGATCACCGCCACGCTCAGGCCGGCGGCGAGCGCGGAATAGAGCATCTTGGCCAGCGCGCCGACGTTGATTGCCGCCGCGCTCACGACGCGCTCGGGGCCGGCGCCGCCTGCTGGAGGCGCCGCGCGAACGTCGCCGCCAGCACCGCCAGCAGCACCACCGTGATCACGATCGGCCCAGCCACGCCCGAGCCGAACACGCTCGTGAGGGCGTACACGAGCCCGCCCAGAACCGCGGCCGCGGGCAGCGTCAGCACCCACGCGACGACGATGTTGCCCGCCACCCCCCAGCGGACGGCCGAGGCGCGCTTGGCGGCGCCCGCGCCCATGATCCCGCCGGAGATCACATGGGTGGTGGAGAGCGGGTAGCCGACGCTCGAGGCGGCCAGGATGACGGCCGCCCCGGCGGCCTGGGCCGAGAACCCCTGCGCGGGGTCCATGCTGATGATCCGGGTCCCGAGCGTCTTGATGATCCGCCAGCCGCCGGTGAACGTGCCCAGGGCGATCGCGCTGGCGGCGACCAGCACCACCCAGTCGGGGACGTGGAAGTGGTTGCGGGCGATGCTGCCGTGGGCGATCAGCGCGAGCGTGATCACGCCCATCGTCTTCTGGGCGTCGTTGGTCCCGTGCGAGAGCGCGAGCAGACCGCCCGAGACGATCTGTCCGAGGCGAAAGCCGCGGTTTACCGGACCGGGCCGCAGCCGGCCCACGATCCGGTAGACGATCAGGATCGAGCCGCCGGCGACCACGAACGCGATCACAGGCGAGACGATCGCGGGCACGATCAGCGATCCCACGAGGCCTCCGCCGTTGACCGCCGAGAAGCCGACCGCCGCCACCACCGACCCGACCAGCCCGCCGATCAGGGCGTGCGAGGAGCTCGAGGGGAGCCCGTAATACCAGGTCACGACGTTCCACCCGATCGCCCCGATCAACCCGGCGAACACGACCGTCAGCGTTACCGCGTGGGTGGCGATGAAGCCCTTGCCGACGGTCGCCGCGACCTTGAGCGAGATGAAGGCGCCGACGAAGTTCAGGACCGAGGCCACCGCCACCGCCTGCCTGGGGCCGATCGCGCGGGTCGAGATCGAGGTGGCGACGACGTTGGCGGTGTCGTGGAAGCCGTTGGTGAAGTCGAACGCCAGCGCCGTCCCGATGACGATCACGAGGATGACGTCGCCGCTCATGCGTTCTTGATCACGATGCCCTCGAGGAGGTACGCCGCGCGCTCGGTGGAGTCGATCGCGTTCTCGAGCCGCTCGAAGATGTCCTTCCAGCGGATCACCACCATCGGGTCGATCCCGCCTTCGAACAGCGACGCGATCGCGCCGCGGACGATCCGGTCGCCCTCGTTCTCGAGCCGGTGGACCTCGACCGTATGCACTTTCACGTCCTTGTACTCACGGACGAGCGGGATCGCCAGCTCGATCTGGCGGACGCTGTCGAGCAGCACGTGGGCCAGCGCCTGCGACTGGATCATGGGCGCTTCGATCCGGTAGAGGCCGAGGTAGTCGGCGACCTCCTCGATGTAGTCGACGATGTCGTCGAGCGCCGAGGTCAGGCGCAGGACGTCCTCCCGGTCGATCGGCGTGACGAACGTGTGGTTCAGGCGCTTGATCACCTCGTGGGTGATCTGGTCCCCGTCCTGCTCGCAGATCAGGATCTCGCGCGCAAGCCCCTGGGTCTCAGGGAAGTCGGCGAGCATCTCGTCCAACAGCGTGGCCGCGCGCACGATGTTCGCCGCCGCGCGCTCGAACAGGTCGAAGATCTCTCGGTCGGTCCCGCGTAGGAGCTGTCCGATCGAAGGCATGAGCTCAGGTGGGGGCGGACACTATCCGCGACTCCGGATGTAAAGGCCATGTGAAAGCCAACGGCGCGCACTGTACTCGGCCGGGGCAGTGGGAAACGCGCGCGAGGCGGGTAGCTCTCGTACCAGAGGGATGGAGCAGCTCACCAGCCTGGACGCGCAGTTTCTGGCGATGGAGGACGCCGGGAGCTTCGGCCACGCCGGCTTCTTCGTGGTCTGCGACCCGGCCGGCTCGCCGGGCGGAGCGCCGACCCGCGAAGGAGGTCTGTCGCCGGGTGGCCGAGAAGGTCCATCTCGTCCCGCCCTATACCCGCAAGCTGGCGCAAGTGCCGCTCCGGCTCGATCACCCCTACTGGGTGGAGGATCCGGACTTCGACGTGTCCTTCCACGTGCGCGAGAGCACGGTCGAGCCGCCCGGCGAGCCGCGAGCGGTAGCCGAGCACGTGGCGCGGATCATCGCCACCCCGCTCGATCGCTCGCGGCCGCTATGGGAGCTGCACCTCATCCACGGCCTCGAGCGGGGCCGGGTCGGACTGCTTCACAAGTTCCATCACGCGCTCGCCGACGGGATCTCCGGGGTGCAGATCATGGACGTGTTCGTCGACTCAGCCGGGAACGGGGAGGCGGAGTCGCCGGAGCGCCCCAGGCGGCGGGCGGCCGAGGACCCGCCCGGGCGACTCGAGATGCTCGCGCGCGGGCTGGTGAGCGCGCCCCGCCAGTCGGCCCGCGTGATCCGCTCGGTCCCCACCGCGCTTCCCAACCTCGCCGACGTGCCCGGTGCGTCCGCCATTCCCGGCGCGGCGGCGCTCGGGCGGCTGACCTCCGCGCTCACGGGTACGAAATCGGCGACCGAGGACATCACCGGGCCCCCGCCACGCACGCGATTCAACCGCAAGCTCTCCGACGAGCGCCGCTTCGCCTACGGCACGATCCCGCTTGCCACGCTGAAGGCGGTCAAGAATCGCGCCGGCGTGACGCTTCAACGACGTGGTCGTGACCGTGTGCGCCGGAGCGCTGCGGCGCTGGCTGCTCGAGCTGGGCGAGCTCCCGGATGCCCCGCTGCGCGCGCTGGTACCGGTGTCAGTCCGGCGGCCCGAGGAGCACGGGTCGTTCGGCAACCGGATCTCGGCGATCGTCGCCCCACTGCCCACGCACGAACCCGACCCGCGCCGGCGGCTCGAGTACGCCCACCGCTCCCTGACCGCGGCCAAGCGCCGCCAGCGCGCGCTTCCGCCAGGTCTGCTCACCGACGCCGGCAACTTCATCCCGCCGCTGATCTTCTCGCAGGCCTCACGGATGACGGCCGAGGTCTCCGCCCGCCTTGCGCCGCCCGTCAACCTGATCGTGTCCAACATCCCGGGGCCGTCCGAGCCGCTCTCCTGGCACGGCGCGCGCGTCGAGTCCTATCACCCGTTCACCGTGATCATGAACGGCGTCGGGTTGAACATGACCGCGATGAGCTACCTCGATGGGGTCGGCTTCGGGATGGTGAGCGGCCACGATGACCTGTGGCCGCTGATCGAAGGGCTCGAGATCGCGCTCGACGAGCTCAGCGCGATCTGAACCGCGTCAGGCCGCCTCGCCGGCCAGGCCCAGCTCCGCCTCGAGCCCGTCGAAGTACGCCCGCGCCGCCGGTTGCCAGCGCTCGTGGCGCTCGGCGAACAGCGCGTGAGCCCGGTCGCGCGGCCAGCGCGCCGGCAGCAGCGCCTCCGGGAGGTCCGGGTCCAGAAACGGAAACTTCCGCCACGCGTGGACGAGCAGCGTCTGCTGGCGGAAGCACGCCGCCGGACTGCTGACCCGCACCCGCGCGAAGTCGTCGATGAAGGCGCGGTACTGCCGGCGCACGCGGTCGAGGTCCCAGGCCGCGGCCACCAGCTGCTCGGGATTGCCGATCTGCCCGAGCCGGGCCTCGAACGAGATCGCTTCCGCGGCGGGCTCCTCGCCGATCGTCCCGGCGAGCTCGCGCTCGCGCGCCACGTGGGGCGTCAGCCACACCCCGCCGCCCAGCGATCCGAGTCCGGCCCAGGCAAGCCGCGACCGGAGCTGATGGCGGACGTCCCGGCGCTCCTCGGGCACGCGCAGGACCACCACGAGCCAGCGGCCATCCCACTCGGACGGCTGCGCGAACGTGTAGATGCGCTCGGCGCCGTCGCGCAGCAGCCGCGCCGTGGCGTCGCTCAGCGACATCCGCGTCCGCCGGCCATGGCGCTCGCTCGCCAGCCACCCGTCGCGCGTGCTCCGCGCCAGCGCCTGCCGCGCCGCCTGCTGGCTGTAGCCGAGGCCGGCGAGCGCTCCCACGAGCGTCTCCTGCCACACGCTGCCCGAGCGCGGCAGCACGTACTCGCCGAGCACGGTGAGCAGCAACGAGCGGGCGGCCGGAGCGCCGACCGACCTACGCCTGAGCTGCTCGTCCATCGAAGTCCTCGCGCACGGCTTCGAAATGGGTGTTGCAGCTCCGGCAGCGGAGCTGGCTCGTGATCAACTGCCCGCCCCACGGAGAGACGAGCTCGACGTCGCGCGAGCCGCAGAAGGGGCAGGTGACGGGCTCGGTGCTCACCGCCGGCGCTCCTCGTCCCAGTCGCCCCAGCCGGATGGATCGGCGAGCGCAACGGTGGCGCCCTCGGCCTCGAGCAGCCCGTGCAGCCAGTCCCGCACCCGCGCCCGGACCGCCTCGGGGCCGTCGCTCACCATCCCCGCCGCCACTGCCTCGCTGTAGCCGGGATGCTCGTCGGGCCCGGGCCAGCGCGCCGCATCGGCCCACATCTGCTCGATCCGCGCCAGCAAGAGCTCCCGGTCACGCGCCGCCCGCCCCGGCATATCCGCCTGAGCCACGCCTCGGCATGGACGCGGTGAGCCCCCTCCTCCTGGAGGATCTTGCGCGCGCGCTGGGCCAGCGGCTCGATCGTGCTGGCGCGCGCGGTGGCGACGAACGTGGTCAGGATCCCGTCCACGACCAGGTTGGCGGCGATGAACGACGGCCAGTCGGGGAGCTCGCGCTCGATCGAGCGCAGCGGATGGCCCGCCTGGAGGCCCTCGTCCTCGCGCTGCACGCCGAGCTTGGCCAGCACCGGGTAGGTCGAGCGGCCATGGCCGAGCTCATCCTGGGCCATCGCGGCCGCGGCGACGGCCGATTCGATCGTGGGCGCGCTGACCGCCCACTCGCCGAACCGGCGCCCGAGCGCGCTCTTGTTGTCGGCCAGCGACCCGATCAGCGAGATCATCGTCGCGGTGGCGGCGTCGACGGCATGCGTGCTCACGCCCGGATCGCCTCCCGGATCTCCTGGCGGGGCACAAGGATCATGTGGATCCAGGGTTGCTCGTCGTAGATCGCGCGGGCCGCCACCAGCGCAAGGTCCTCGTCGGACTCGGTCACGGTGCCGACGTGGTGAAGCGGCTCCTCGTAGGCCTGGCGCGCGAATACCTCCCACACCGTCTCCCCTGCGCGGCTCATACCGCGATTCCCAGCTCGCGCATCTTCGCGCGGGCGTCGGCGCGGAGCCGGTCCTTGGTCCACACCGGGTCCCACACCACCTCGATCTCGACTGCGTCCACGTCCGGGTCGCGCAGCAGCGCCTCGCGGATGTCCTCCTCGATGAACTCCATCGCCGGGCACCCCATCGCGGTGAACGTGATCTGCGCCTCGGCCGCGCGCCGCTCCGGGCAGTAGGCGAGCGACACGATCAGCCCCATGCCCACGACCGACACCGGGATCTCCGGGTCCTCGACGTGGCGCAGCGCCTCCCACAGGCGCGCCTCGACCTGCTGCGTCGCGCTCACGCCGCCTTCCGCAGCGCGGTCGTCTGGTAGCCGCGCTGGAGCGTGCGGACGTAGTCGCGGTTCATCGGCCCCCGCGCGCGCCAGCGCTTGACGACATCCTCCCACTCGATCGGCCCGTCCTCGAGCAGCCAGGCTCGCCGCTCCTCGTCGAACCGCGCCGGGAACGGGCAGTCGATCACGTACCGGTCAAGCTCGGCGTCGAAGTGCGCGGGGACCTCGATCCCGATCTCGCCCATGAACGGAACCACCTCGCTCATCCACGTCTGGCGCAGCTGGTCGTTGGACTTGCCCTTGAAGCCGTAGTCGAGCTGCTCGGAATGCTGCTTGCGGTCGTCGGGGAGGCCGAACCACTCGAGCGTGAGGATGAACATCCAGTCGATCGCCGCCTGGACCTCCGCCCTGCCCTCGGGATCCTTGACGAGCTTCTTGCACCAGGTGCGGCCGTGGCGCAGGTGGAAGGTCTCCTCCTTGTCGACCTTGGCCAGCGCGCGCTTCCACGGCCCGAACGTGCTCGACTCATAGACATCACCGAGGAGCACGAAGCCGGCCTGGTCGTAGAGCGCGTTGGCGCACACCAGCTCGACCCATGAGTTCAGTGGCACGTCGAACGCGTACGGGTACTTGAACTGCTCGGCCGGGCGCTCGTAGATCAGCCAGTCCATGTCGACGCCGAGGTCCCCGAGCAGCCGATAGCCGATGTGCGCATGGGCGAGCTCGTCCTGGATGATCGACATCGCCGAGCCGAAGTTGTTCAGCGCCGGCGCATGCTGGGCGGCGCGCAGGTAGGAGGGCGCGCTCACGAGCTCGGTGTCGGCCGACACGGTGAGGATCCGCCGCATGCCCTCGAGGTACTTAGGTGACATGTGCTGAAGGCCCTCGACGAGCCTGCCGGCGCGCAGGTGCGCCTGCACCTGCTCTTCGCTGAGCGGTGCCAGCTCCTCGACGGGTGTCGCGATCACGTGTGACACTTGACTTACGTTCGGCATCGTATAGTCTTCTGTTGATGACGTCAAGCCGCCGATGGCCACGCTGATCGAGCTCGACGGGATCTCGCCGACGATCGGCGAGGAGGTCTTCCTGGCGCCCACCGCGGTCCTGGTCGGCGACGTCCGCGTGGCCGACCGCGCCAACATCTGGTTCGGCGCCGTGCTGCGCGGGGACTCCTCCCGCATCGAGATCGGCGAGGAATCCTCGATCCAGGACAACGTCGTGATCCACTGCGCCAAGGACCTGCCGACGGTCGTGGGCGCGCGGGTCACGGTCGGCCATGGCGCGCTGCTCGAAGGCTGCACGATCGAGGACGAGGCGCTGGTCGGGATGGGCGCGATCGTGCTTCAGCGCGCCCGGGTCGAGTCGGGCGCGATGCTCGCCGCCGGCGCGGTCGTCCCCGAGCGCGCGGTCGTGCGCGCGGGGATGCTGAGCGCCGGGTTGCCGGCGCGGGAGAAGAAGGAGCTGTCGGGCTCGGCTCTGAACTGGACGCGGACGGCGGCCCACGAGTACCAGCAGTACCGGATTCGATACACGAGGAACATCCGCGCTCAGCGCGAGCGCGAGCTGAGAGGAGCGGCAGATGCCCGAGATGCTGATCGGAGGCGAGTGGCGGGAGGCGAGCGCGCACGAGCAGCTCGAGGTGCTCAATCCCGCCACCGAGGAGGTCGTGGACAGCGTTCCCGCGGGTTCGCCCGAGGACGTTGAGCTGGCGGTGGCGATGGCCAAGCGGGCGTTCACGGAGTGGTCGCGCACCGACGTCGAGAAGCGCGCGGCGATCCTGGCCAAGGCGGCCGACGCGATTCACGAGCACGCGCGCGAGCTCGCTGCCACGCTGACCTCCGAGCAGGGCAAGCCGATCGCCGAGGCGATGGGCGAGGTCAGCCATCTCGCCCACGGCGTGCGCTTCTACGCGGAGGCGGCGACCAAGGTGCGCGGTGCCTACCAGGACCTGCCCTCGACGCTGGGGCGCTCCTACGGCATGGTGATCCGCCGGCCGATGGGCGTGTGCGCGGCCATCACCCCCTACAACTTCCCGCTGACGCTGCTCGGGACGAAGGTTGCGCCGGCGCTGGCGAGCGGCAATACGGTCGTGGCCAAGCCGGCGGCGACGACGCCGCTGGCCACGCTCGAGGTGGCGCGGCTGTTCTCCGAGGCCGGCGTGCCCGACGGCGTCCTCAACGTCGTCACGGGCCGCGGCGCCGAGATCGGCGACGCGCTCGTGGGCCACCCCGACGTGCGCCGCGTGGCCTTCACCGGGTCGACCGCGGTCGGGCGCCACGTGGCCAAGCTCGCGGCGCCTGACTTGAAGCGCCTCTCGCTCGAGCTGGGAGGCTCGGACCCGGTGATCGTGTGCGCCGACGCCGACGTCGATGCCGCGGTCAAGGCCGTGATCATCGGGCGCTACTGGAACGCCGGCCAGGCGTGCCTCGGCTGCAAGCGGGTGTTCGTGCACGAGTCCGTCTACGACGCGTTCGTCTCGGCGCTCGTCGAACGGGTCGGCCGCTACGAGCCGGGCGACGGCACCGTCAAGGCCGAGAAGCCGAAGCTGCGCATGGGCCCGATCCACACTCGCGCCGGCCGCGACGAACTAGCTCGAGCAGATCGAGGACGGCGTGTCCTCGGGGGGTGAGCTCCTGATCGGCGGCGGGACGGGCCGGAACGGCTCGGGCAAGGGGTACTTCCTGGAGCCCGCGGTGATCGCCGAGCCCGCCGACGGCTCGCGCCTGATGACCGAAGAGGTGTTCGGCCCGGTCCTCCCGGTGTTTCGTTTCAGCGACTTCGACGAGGCGCTCACGCGGGCCAACGACACCCCGTACGGCCTCGGCTCCTCGATCTGGACCCACGACGCGCGGCTCATCCACCGCGCCGCCCAGGAGATCGACGCCGGCATGACCTGGGTCAACCAGATCCACTACGGCTACGACGAGCTCCCGTTCGGCGGCGTCAAGGCCTCGGGCTTCGGCAAGGAGCACGGGATCGAGTCGCTCGACTCCTACGTCGAGCTCAAGTCCGTGGTGGTCGGAGGGCTGGCCTGATGGCCGTCGAGTTCACGAGCCACGGACACGTCGGGGCGATCACGCTCGAGCACCCTCCCGCCAACTCCTACGACCTGACCGTGATGAGCGAGTTCGGCGCCGCCGTCGACGACGCGATCGACTCCGGCGCGCGCGCGGTGATCGTGCGCAGCGCCTCGGAGCGGTTCTTCTCGGCCGGCGCCGACGTCAAGAAGTTCCTCGAAGGGGACGTCGCCACCAACATGGAGATGATCGCCGTCAGCCAGGCCGCGTTCCGGCGCATGGCCGAGGCCAGGCCGGTGTTCATCGCCCACATCGCCGGCCACGCCCTGGGCGGTGGGCTTGAGATCGCGCTGGCCTGCGACGTGCGCCTGGCCACCTCGGGCACGTATAAGCTCGGGACGCCCGAGGTCACGCTCGGGCTGCTCCCCGGCAACGGCGGCACCCAGCGGCTGACCCGGCTGCTCGGCCCCTCGCGCGCGATGGACCTGCTCCTCACCGGGCGGACGTTCTCGCCCCAGGAGGCGTATGACTGGGGGCTGGTCTCCGCGCTCTACGACCCCGAGGAAGCCGACGACCGTGTGCGTGCCTACGCGCTGCGCTTCGCCAACGGCGCAGCGCTGGCCACGGCGGCGATCAAGCGCTGCGTGCACGTGGGCGGGCAGCTGCCGCTCGCCGAGGGGCTCGCGCTCGAGGGCGAGCTGATCCAGGAGCTGTTCAACTCCGCCGACGCGCGCGAGGGCATGCACGCGTTCGTCGAGAAGCGCGACCCGGAGTTCGTGGGCGCATGAGCACCGAGACCATCAGCACGTACGCCGGCGCGTTCATCGATGGAAGCGAGCACGCCAACGCCGGCGACCCGCTGCCGGTCACGAACCCGGCGACCGGGCAGACGTTCGCCGAGGTCCCGGCCGGCACACAGCAGGACGTCGACGCCGCGGTCAGCCGCCGCGCGCCGTGCCTTCGAGGAGTGGTCCGCGCTCGCGGTCAGCAAGCGAGGCGAGATCCTCGGCCGGGCGGCACACCACGTCGAGCAGCACCTCGACGAGCTGATCCCGCTGCTCACGCGCGAGCAGGGCAAGACCCTGCGCGACGCGCGCATCGAGATCGCCAAGGCGATCGACACGCTGAGGCACTACGCCGGCCTCTCGAAGGCGCTGCGCGGGGCGCACACGCCGAACCTCGACCCCGGCGTCGACGGCATCGTTCTGCGGCGCCCGCTCGGCGTCGTCGCGGCGATCGTCCCGTGGAACTTCCCCACCACGCTGCTCTGCAACAAGCTGGCGCCCGCCCTCGTGGCCGGCAACACCGTCGTGGCCAAGCCCGCGGGAACGACGCCGCTGACCACGCTGCGATTCGCTGAGCTCCTCGCCGAGGGAGGCCTGCCGGCCGGCACGTTCAACGTGGTCACGGGCAGCGGCTCGCTCACCGGCACCGCGCTCGTCACCCATCCGGGCATCCGGAAGATCGCGTTCACCGGATCGACCCCGGTGGGTGAGCAGATCATGGCCCTGGCCGCGCGCGGGACCAAGCGCGTCACGCTCGAGCTCGGCGGCTCGGACCCGATGATCATCTGCGACGACGCCGATCTCGACGCGGCGGCCAGCGCCGCCTCGATGGGGCGCTTCTACAACTGCGGCCAGGCCTGCTTGGCGATCAAGCGCGTGTACGTGTTCGAGTCCGTGGCCGACGGCGTGATCGAGCAGATCACGGCCAAGGCGGCCCGGCTCAAGATCGGCCGCGGCGACGCCCCGGGCGTCGCAGATGGGCCCGCTGCACACGCGCCACCAGCGCGACGAGGTCGCCGGGCAAGTCGCGCGCACGCTCGAGCTTGGGGGCGAGCTCGCCACCGGCGGCGCGCCCCCCGAGGACCCGGAGCTCGCCGACGGGTTCTTCTACCTGCCCACCGTCGTCATCGACCCTCCGCACGACGCGCCGATGGCCACCGAGGAGGTGTTCGGGCCCGCGCTCCCGATCTGGCGCGTGCGCGACCTCGACGAGGCGATCGAGCGGGCCAACGCCTCGCAATTCGGTCTCGGCTCGTCGGTGTGGACGCGGGACCTGCGCCGTGCGCGCGAGGCCGCGGAGCGGATCGAGGCCGGCTACACCTGGATCAACTCCCGCACCAAGGTCTACGACGAGCTTCCCTTCGGCGGCTGGAAGTCGAGCGGCTACGGCAAGGAGCACGGCGAGGAGGCGTTCGACTTCTACACCGAGACGAAGTCGGTCGTGGTGCGCGCCGCGTGACCCGCTCGCCGTGGGACCTCGGCGAGCTCCCGACGCCGGCGATCCCGCTTACCGACACGTTCGAGGGGTTCCTCGGGCTCGACTGGCTCGAGCTCACGCGTGAATCCGCCCGGGTCCGGTTCGATGTCCGGCAGAACCTGAAGCAGCCGATGGGCCTGCTCCACGGCGGGGTCTACTCGGCGGTGGCCGAGACGGTGGCATCCGTCGCGACCGCCGCCGCCGTGTGGCGCGACGGGCTGGCCGCCTCGGGCCTCAGCAACTCGGCGAGCTTCCTGCGCCCGGTCACCCAGGGGCACGGTCGACGTCGCCGCCCGGCTGCGCCACCAGGACGAGCGCGAGTGGCTGTGGGGCCACGAGTTCCGCGACGAGCAGGAGCGGCTGTGCGCGCTCGTCGACGTGACGATCGCGGTGCGTCCGCGGCCGTCGTGACGGCGGTCGACCTCGACGGCCGCGCGCTCGAGCTGCTCGACCTTCCGGGCCCCGCGCCCGCGCTCGTCCTCCTGCACGAGGGTCTCGGCTCGGTCGGGCTGTGGCGGACGTTCCCTGAGCGCCTGCACGCGGAGACCGGGCGGCGGCTCCTCGCCTTCTCGCGCTTCGGCCACGGGCGCTCGGTGCCCCCGCCGCGGCGCCGGACGCCGGCGTTCTTCCACGACGAGGCGCTCGAGGTCCTCCCCGCGCTGCTCGACCGCCTCGGGATCGAGCGACCGGTGCTCGTCGGCCACAGCGACGGCGGCTCGATCGCGCTCATCTACGCCGCCGACCATCCCGTCACGGCGCTCGCGCTGCTCGCCCCGCACGTGTTCGTCGAGGAGGTCACCGTGCGCGAGATCGCCCAGACGCGAGAGCAGTACCTGAACGGTGGGCTGCGCGAGCGCATGGCGCGCCACCACGACGACCCGGACGCCGCGTTCTGGGGCTGGTGCGACGTATGGCTCGACCCGGAGTTCCGCGCCTGGAACCTGGAACGTGAGGCGGCCCGCGTGGACGCCCCCACGCTCCTGATCCAGGGCGCCGACGATCCGTACGGCTCGCTCGAGCAGATCGACCGGATCGAGGCGCAGGTGCGCGGTCCGGTGCAGCGCCTGGTCCTGGAAGGCGGGCACAGCCCCCACCTCGAGCACGAGCGCGAGGTGGTCGAAGCGCTCGCGCGCTTCCTCAGCCCGGCGCGCTAGCCGGCTGCTCCTGCCTCCTCCTCGTCGGAGGAGGCCCTGGCGCGCAGCTTGAAGCGCTGCACCTTGCCGCTCAGCGTGCGCGGCAGCTCGTCGACAAAGTGCACGACGTGCGGGTACTCGTAGCGGCGCATGCGCTCCTTGCACCAGCCCTGGAGCTCCTCGGCGAGCGCGTCGTCGCCCGGCTCGCCGTCGCACTCGACGTACGCCGCCAGGCGGCTCTCGTCCTCGATCCGGATCCCGATCACGCCCACGCCGGCGACGCGCGGGTGCTCGGAGAGCACGTGCTCCATGTCGATCGGCGAGACCCACAGGCCGCCCACCTTGACCATGTCGTCGACCCGCCCCACGTACGCGTAGGTGCCGTTCTCCCGCCGCTCGTAGCGATCGCCGGTGGCGAACCAGTCGCCCAGCATCGAGCTCTTGGTCTTCTCGTGCTGGTGCCAGTAGGAGGCGGCGCACGAGTCGCCGCGGACGTGGAGCTCCCCGGTGGCCCCGCCCTCGAGCACCTCGCCGTCCTCGTCGACGAGGCGCAGCTCGTAACCCGGGACCGGCCATCCGGTGGTCCCCTCGGCGAGCTCGCCGGGGCGGTTGGAGCAGTAGATGTGCAGCATCTCGGTCGAGCCGATGCCGTCCACGATGTCGACCCCGAACCGCTCGCGCCAGCGCTTGATCGTGTGCGGCGAGAGCGCTTCCGAGGCCGAGACGCAGAAGCGCACCGAGTCGAACGCCCCCTCGGCCGACGGCTCGCGCGCGATCGCTCCGAACAGTGCCGGGACCGAGAAGAAGACGGTCGGCTGGTGCGCGCGCACCGTCTCCAGGACCGGCGCCGGCTTGGTCGGGCCCCGCATCAGCACCGACGTGGCGCCGAACCAGAGCGGGAAGGTCAGGCCGTTGCCGAGGCCGTAGGCGTGAAACAGCTTGGTCGTGGAGAACGTGATGTCCTCCTCGCACAGCCCGAGGACCCGCTCGGCGTAGTTCTCGCACGTCACGCCGATGTCGTGGTGGAGGTGGACGACGCCCTTGGGCTTGCCCGTGGAGCCCGAGCTGTAGAGCCAGAACGCCATGTCGTCGCGGTGTGTGTCGGCGGGGTCGAACTCGTCCTCCTGGGCCGCGAGCGCCTCGTCGAGCTCGGTCACGCCGGCCCCCTCGCCACCGCGCACGAGATAGCGCAGCCCGCGATCGCCGAGCGCCTGCGAGAGCCGCTCGACGAGCGGCGCGTCGGTGACCACGACCTCGGCGTAGGAGTCGGCGACGTAGTGGCGGAAGTTCTCGTCCTTGTCGAGCGCGCTCACCGGCACCGGCACGGCGCCCAGGCGCATCGCGCCCAGGAACACGATCGGGAACACGGTCGCTGTCGTCGAGGACCAGCAGCACGCGCTGCTCGCGGCGCACGCCGAGCTCGCGCAGCGCGCCCGCGGCGCGGTTGACCTGCCGGCGCAGCTCGTCGTAGGTGAGCGTGGCGTCTTCGGCCACGACGGCGCGCTTCTCCCGCGCCCCCGCCCTACCTGGCGCTCGACGATCCCGCTGGCGTTCAGGCGCTCGCTGCCGTTCACGTCCTCTCCTCGCGGCGGAACACTACTGCGCCACGCCGTCTCTCAGTGTCACACGTTCAGGGACCCCAGTGGAAGGTCACGGCCGCCCTCGCCGGCAGCGAATACGCGAACCCTCGCCCATTCCAGGTCACGGCGAACCGGGTCGCGCTCGCGGAGTTGTTGTAGACGACGAGCACGTGGCTGCCATCCGGGTTCACGAACGCCACGTCGTCGAGGCCGGCGGTGGCGCCGTACTTGCCGGGGCCGGTGTCGTAGTAGCTGACGAAGCTGTCGGATCCGATCCGGACCGCGCCCGGCTCCACGAACGCCGCCACCTGCCCGAGCTGGAAGTAGGCCAGACGGAAGCTCACGGTGCCCGTGGCCTCGTTGATCGTGACCTCCCCGGTGCAGTTGGGGCAGCCGTAGTTGGGCGGCTGCACGGGTCCGCCGGCAGGATCGAGGGCCAGGTTCCAGAGCGTGACGACGCTCGACCAGTTGCGCAGCGACCCGATCAGCACCTCGGGCACCGGGTAGGGCTCGATCCCCTGCGAGCACTCGGTGAGGATCTGATCGTCGTTCGGGGCCTGGGCGTGGAGCGTGCTCATCACCGTCGGCGGCCCGCCGTAGCAGTGCCAGGCGATGCCGTCCAGGGTCCCGTCCGCCGGGCTCGTCACGAGCGCGTCCGGATAGTAGGGGCCGGCCCACCCCACGTCCCCGCCGTAGATGCGCGGGTGGAGGTTCGACGCCTGCAGGTCGGGCTCGAGATTCTGCGTGATCCACTGCGCCTCGCCGGAGGGGGAGAAGTTCATCGCCGGGAACGCCGCCCCGGAGTTGGGCTCGTTCTCGGGCGCGATCGCCGCCACCGGAACCCCCTGCGCGGCGTAGGCCTGGAGGAACTTCACGAAGTAGTCAGCGAACGGCTGGTAGGCCGAGCTCAGCAGGGTGCCAGCCATGTTCGAGTCGTCGTAGGCGTCGTTGGCCTTCATCCAGGGAGGCGCCGTCCACGGTGTCGCCATCACCGTCGTCTGCGGGTTGACGGCGAGCATCTGGCGCAGGGCCGGGAGGATGTAGGGCTCGTCGTGCGCGATCGAGAACTGGGCGAGCTGGGGATCGCTCTGGCCGGCGGGCACGTCGTCGTAGGTGTAGGGCTGCCCGGTGCGGGTGAAGTCCGAGCCGCCCATCGGGACCAGCGTGAAGTTGAGATGCGCGCCGGCGGCACCGAACAGGTCGCTCATCAGCGCGCCCCGCGTCACCGGGCTGAGCTCGTCGTTGATCAGCCACGCCGAGGTGTCGGTCATCGCGCCACCGACGCCCGTGTAGCGCTGGAAGCGCTGGGCGTCGTCGAGCGCAATCGTGGGCAGCCCGGTCGCGGCCGCCGGGCCGAAGCGCACGTCGGACAGCCGCGCCAGCCGCTCCGAGAAGTCGGACGTGGTCTGCGTCACCTCAACGTCGGGCCCGGCCACGCGCGGGCGCCGCAGCGGCTCGATCGGCCCCCGCCACGCCGTGTCGTACCAGGACTCCCACAGAGTCGCGTCCGGCCCCTGCCAGAACAGGTATTGCCGGGCCGCCTGGGTGACGCCGAGCGCCGGCGCCGAGCCCGCCGTCCATCCGGTGTTCAGCGGGCCGTGCCAGCCGCCGGAGTACCACGCCTCGTACACGCGGCCGTCCGCCGCCGGCCAGAACAGGTACTGGCTGCCGTCGACGGGGTTCACGCCGGCGCCGAGGCGCCCGGTGCTCTGGCCGAACTCGCCCCAGCCCTCGGCCGCGGTCAGGTCGAGCGGGCCGTGCCACGCGCCTTGGATACCAGCTCTCTTCGATATCCCCGCCGGCGGCGGTCCAGAACGCGTATTGGCGCCCGTCGCGGGTGATCGAGACCGACGGCGCCGAGCGGGCCATCCAGGGCATGACCAGCGGCCCATGCCACTTGCGCGTGCGCCACGCCTCGTGGATGTGACCGTCGGTCCCGCGCCACATCAGGTACTGGTTGCCGTTGCGCGGGTTGATCGCCACGCTGATGGCCGAGATCGCGCTGGCCCTTCGTGCGCCACCGTCCGGCCTTCGTGAGGTCCTTGGCCGCGTGCCAGCGCCCGTCGTAGGTGGCCTCGAAGATGTGGTCGCCGCTGCCCCGCCAGGCCACGTAGAGGACCCCGCGCGGATCGACCGCCGCACCCGGCGTGGAGGCCGTGAACCAGGGGGTCGCCAGCGGGCCGCGCCACCCGCCGCCGTACCGCGCCTCCCAGATGCGGCCGTCCAAGCCGCGCCAGAGGACGTACTGGTGGCGGCCGGTGGCGTCGAGGGCCACGCTCAGGCCCGATGTCGAGGCCGCCGCCGCGGGTCCGATCGCGGGCGGGGCCGCGCCGCCGCTACTCGCGCCGGCGGTGGCGGTGGTGACGGCGGCGCCGGCGGCGAACGCGGCCAGCACCGCGCAGATGACCGCGATCCCCCGCAACCGTCGTGGCAATTTCGTCTCGATCGTCTCGACCACGGCGCCTCCACGCCCCGCCCCCGCCGGCCGGTGGCGGCCCGTGGGCGCCGGCGACGATAGCGAGAACCGCGGCCAGGTTCCCCCGTTGCGCGGGAGGTTTCTCGGAATTATTCCGAGAAACGTCGCAGCGGAGGCCGATCGGGGTACGAACAGCACGGCCGATCACCCACTGCCAAAGGAGCCGGCATGCCCACGACGTCCGAGCTGATCATCGACCGCCTGCTGGAGTGGGGCATCGACACCTATTTCGGACTGGCCGGCGACGGCATCAACGGGTTCTTCGAGGCCCTGCGCCTGCGGCGCGAGAAGATCCGCTTCGTCCACGTCCGCCACGAGGAGGCCGCCGCATTGGCCGCCGTCGGCTACGCCAAGTTCACCGGCCGCCCCGCCGTGTGCGTGACGACCGCCGGCCCGGGGGCGATCCACCTGCTCAACGGCCTCTACGACGCCAAGATCGAGGGCGCGCCGATGATCGCGATCACGGGGATGCCCTACCACGACATGATCGGCACCCACTTCCTCCAGGACCTCAACCAGGAGATCGTGTTCGCCGACGCCTGCGCGTTCAACCAGCGCGTCAACGGCCCCGCCCACGCCGTCAACGTCACCGACCTGGCCGTCCGCTCGGCGTTGGCCCACCGCGCCCCCGCGCACCTGGCGATCGCGATCGACGTCCAGAGCTGGGAGTTCGACGAGGACATGGTGTCCGACAAGAACATCCCCAAGCACACCTCGATCAGCCACGACGAGCACGTCACCGTGCCCGCCCGGGCGCAGCTCGAGAAGGCCGCAGCCACTCTGAAGGGCGCGAGCCGGATCGCGATCATCGCCGGCGCCGGCGCCCGCGGCGCCACCGAGGAGCTCGAGAAGGTGGCCGAGATCCTCGGCGCCCCGGTCGCCAAGGCGGCGCTGGGCAAGGACGCGGTGCCCGACGACTCGCCGTACACGACGGGCGGGATCGCGTTCGCGGGCACGCGCCCGACGCAGGAGGCGCTCGAGACGTGCGATGGCCTCCTGATCGTCGGCTCCTCCTCCACCTACTACGACTTCTGGCCGGAGCCCGGGCAGGCGGCGGCGGTGCAGATCGACGACCGCGCCGAGCGGATCGGCCTGCGCTACCCGGTCGACGTGGGGCTCGTGGGCGACGCCAAGGCCACGCTGGCCGAGCTGGCGCAGGTCCTCGAGCGCAACGAGGACCGCTCGTTCCTCGAGCAGGCGCAGGCGAACATGAAGCGCTGGTGGGAGCTGATGGACAAGCAGGGGACCGACGATGCGACGCCGATGAAGCCGCAGGTCGTCACCCACCACCTACAGCAGCTCCTGGCCGACGGCGCGATCGTCTGCGGCGACGCGGGCACGATCACGATCTGGCAGGGCCGGATGAAGCTCCGCCGGGGCCAGCGGTTCTCGTTCTCGGGCACCAACTGCTCGATGGCCGCCTCGGTGCCCTACGCGATCGGCGCGCAGCTCGCCTACCCCGACCGCCAGGTCGTCGCCCTCGCCGGCGACGGCGCCATGAGCATGCTGATGGGCGACCTGGCCACGCTGGCCCAGCACCGCCTGCCGGTCACGGTCGTGGTCGTCAACAACTTCAGCATCAACCTGATCCTGTGGGAGCAGATGGCCTTCCTCGGCAATCCGGAGTTCCTGTGCGACCTGTCCGAGATCGACTTCGCCAAGGTGGCCGAGGGGTGCGGGCTGCGCGGCATCCGCGTGACCGAGCCCGGCGACTGCCGCGCCGCGCTCGAGGAGGCGCTGAATCACGATGGCCCGGCGCTGGTCGACTGCGTGGTCGATCCCGAGGAGACGCCGTTCGGCGAGACGCTCAAGCCCGCGCAGGCCAAGCACCTGGCCGAGGCGCTGGCCAAGGGCACGCCGGGCGCGCGCGAGAAGGTACGGCTGCTCCTCGACGAGGACCGCGTCGCGGCCTCGCCGGGGCTCCAGTCGGTGCGCGACGAGCTGGCGAAGCTACTCGGTTAGGCTCGCCATGAGCCGCCCGGCGGCGGCGTCGAACCGGGTCAGGTCCCCGTAGGGCCGCGCCACGAGCATCGCGCCCTCGAGCGTCGAGATGATGCTCTGAGCCGCCGCGTCGACGGGTCCGTGGACCCTCAGCGTGCCATCCTCGCCACCGGCGCGTGAGCAGCCGCGCCAGCCATCGCTCATTCTCGTCGAAGAAGTCGATCACCGCCACCCGCATCGGCTCGGGCAGCGTCTGGTACTCGGCTGCCAGCACGCCACACATGCACATGCGCTTGCCGCGCAGGACGTCGGCGTACAGCCCGGCATAGGCCTCGAGCTTCGCGCGGGCATTCGGGAGAGCCTCGTCGATCCGGGTCAGGGCCTCGAAGAAGCGCTGGGCGTAGCGGACGATCAGGGCGTGGCCGAGCTCGGCCTTGCCCGGATAGTGGTAGTGCAGGCTCGCCTTGGTGATGCCGAGCTCGCGCGCGATGTCGGCATAGCTGAAGTTGTTGAAGCCGCGCGTCTGGACGAGACGCTCGGCGATGTCGAGTACGCGGTCGGCGGTGCCGGACTCGCGCCGGGAACGAGTGGTGGCCATGGCGAGATTTTTTTGGGTCGGGGGCTTGACAGCTTACCTACCTGTAGGTAGGTTAGCAGCTAGACAGCCTACCTACTAGTAGATAGGCCTGAAGATCACCGGCTCCGGCCTGGCGCGGCCGGACCGCCACCATCCCCCTTAAGGAGGGGCTATGAGCACCACCACTCGCGAGACCTTCGACCTCGACCGTTTCACGCGCGCAGCCGAGGAGCGAGACGCGGCCACGCAGCTCTCGATGTACGGGCCGGACGCCAAGGTCACGATCTCCGACAGGATCTCCCAGCCGGGAGCGCCGCGCGTCCTGGATACGCACGAGGCGATCCAGGGCTGGCTCGAGGACATGTACGGCCGCGACATGACCCACACGGTCCAGCACACGGTCAAGGACGGCGGCGGCGCGGCCTACACCCAGGCCTGTCGCTACCCGGACGGCACCAACGTGCTGTGCGCGACCGTCATCGCGATCGAGGACGGTCAGATCTCCGATCAGACGGTCGTCCAGGTCTGGGACGAGGCGTAGCCTTGTCGGCCATCGCTCGCGCCCGACGGGACGTGGATGATCGTCGAGCCCTACGCCGGCGATCGGCTCGAGGACAACCTCGGCCCCGTGGGCCGCGTGTTCTACGGCGCCTCAACGCTCGTGTGCACGCCGGCGTCGCGTGCGCAGGAGGTCGGACTCGCCCTCGGGGCGCAGGCGGGGTGGCTCGGGTCCGCCGGCGGCAGCCCACACCCGCCGGCGGACCGTCCGGCCGGTCGACTAGGCCTGCTTGACGGCGGAGATGTCGAGCGCGAGCTTGACCTTGTCGGCAACGAGCATGTTGCCGCTGCCCAGCGCCTGGTTGAACTTCATGCCGTAGTCACCGCGCGAGAGCTCGCCGGTGACCTCGAGGCCGACGCGCTCGTTGCCCCAGGGATCGACGTCGGTGCCATCGATCGCGGCGTGGAGGACGACCTCATTCGTCACGCCGTGGATCGTCAGGTTGCCCGTGATCCGGAAGGTGTCCTCGTCCAGCTGCTCGACGGCGGTCGACTCGAACTTCAGCTCCGGGTACTGGGCGGCGTCGAAGAAGTCCGGCGAGCGGAGGTGATCGTCGCGCTGGGGCTCGTTGGTGTCGACCGAGGCGGTCTTGACGATCCCGTGGGCCGTCGCGGTCGCGACGTCCTCGCCGATGTCGAGAGTGCCCTCGAACTCGGTGAACTCGCCGCGCACGGTGGCGATGCCCATGTGCTTGACGGCGAAGCCGACCTTCGAGTGCGCGGGATCGACGGTCCAGGTCCCCGTCGGGATGAGTGTGGCTGTCGTGCTCATTTGCGGTGCTCCCTTTCTGGCCGCCGCCGAGGACGGCGCATCGTTTAGTTGCGCCCGCAAGTATAGCAGGTAGTTGCCCTCTCAACCATCTAGCGGGGTAGGCGGCGACGGCCCCCGCGGGCGGGCCCCGCCGCGCGCCGTCGCCGGCTGCCGCTCGGCGTCAGCCGATGACGCGAACCCCGAGCAGCCTGAGCCCGGCGAGAAGCTTGCTCCGTCCCCTGTGCGCCGTGTTCACGGCGCCGGCGATCGTCGAGCTGCGAGACCGGATGCCCGGCGCGGGCCTTCGCGATGTCGGTCGCCAGGGCGCCGTAGGCGTTTGCGATCAGCGCCAGGCCGCGCGTGATGTCGGCCTTGCCGCGAGCGCCCTTGCGCGTCGAGGCGCGCTCGCCCTTGAGCCGTCCGTTCAGCGAGCGGATGTCGCGCACCTCGTGGCGGAGCGCGGCGATCACCGGACCGGCCTTGTGGTCGCGCTTGTAGGCGTTGACCTTGTTGGTGATCGCGGTCTCGTCCGCGTTGATGTGCCGATTGGCGGCGCGGAACGTGGCGACGATGCTGGCGTTGCTGGCCTGCGCCACCGCGATCGGCCCGGCAAGGACCCCGCACGACGCGATGGCAGAGACGATCAGCCACCTGCGAAATGATCCGAACACGACGACTCCTCTCTGGTAAATGCCCGTGCCCTCCGGGCCGGAGACTAACCCACGCGCGCGCGACAGTAAACCTAGGGGTCGATCACCTTGAAGAACGTGCTGGCCTCGCCCGTGGCCCTCTCCTCCTGATAGAGGAAGCACAGCTCGTCCTCGTCGAAGCGCCGGAACCACTCCTCCCAGGAGACGTGCTCGAGTGGCTCCCCGCCGGCGTCGCCGGCGTCGCCCGGGAAGTCGATTCGCAGGGCGCCCGGCTCGTCATCGGACTCGTCCCCGCGCACGACGGCGGGGACGCCGGCGCGCTGCTCGGCCCACTCCCGGATCGTGTCGTGATCGGTGGTGCGCTTCGTCTCCGCGGTCAGGATCGCCTCCTGCGGACGGCGCTAGCGCTGCATGACCGCGCGGACCGACTGCTTGACCGATCGCGTGGAGGCCAGCACCGCGGTCGGCTCATACCCGCAGTGGGCCATGCAGTTCTCGCAGCGAGGATCGCGTCCACGGCCGTAGGAGTCCCAGTCGGTCGTCTCGATCAGCTCCTTGTAGGTGCCGACGTACCCGTCGGACATCAGGTAGCAGGGGCGCTGCCAGCCGAACAGCGAGTAGCTCGGGATCCCCCAGGCGGTGCATCCGAAGTCGACCTTGCCCTCGAGGAAGTCGAGGAACAGCGGCGAGTGGTTCAGCCGCCAGCGGCGCCGGCGCCCGTCCGCGAACGCGGTGCGAAACAGCTCGTGCGTCTGCTGCACGCCGAGGAAGTGCTCCTGGTCGGGAGCCTTCTCGTAGGCGTAGGCCGGCGAGATCATCATCTGATCGACCTTCAGCTCGTCGTTGAGGAAGTCGAGCACCTGGCGCACCGTGTTCGGCGAGTCGTGGGTGAAGAACGTGGTGTTGGTGGTGACGCGGAAGCCGCGCTTCTGCGCGGCCCGGATCGCCGACACGGCCTTGTCGAACACACCGTCGCGGCACACCGACTCATCGTGACGCTCGCGCAACCCATCCATGTGCACTGCCCACGCGAAGTACGGCGAGGGCTCGAACCGGTCGAGCTTGCGCTCCATGAGCAGCCCGTTCGTGCACAGGTAGACGAACTTCTTGCGCGCGATCAGCCGGCGGACGATCTCGTCGATCTCCGGGTGGATCAGCGGCTCGCCCCCGGCGATCGAGACCATCGGGGCGCCGCACTCCTCGATCGCCCCCACCGCCTGCTCGACGGGCATGCGCCGCCGCAGCACGTGCTCGGGGTGCTGGATCTTGCCGCAGCCGGCGCACTCCAGGTTGCATTGGAACAGCGGCTCGAGCTCGACGAGCAGCGGGAACTTGTCCCGCCGCCGCAGCTTCTGGGAAGCCAGGTAGGCGCCGATGCGCGCCGACTGTCTAAACGGAACCGGCATCAGCCTGTCCTCCTTGCTTCCGGGGGAAGCTTGAAATGAACATCCTCTCTCGCCACGACGCGCTCGGAGACGGCTACGCCGCCGAGACCGTCGAGTGCGCTGATCACACCCTCCACCAATGACTCCGGGGCCGACGCGCCCGCGGTGAGCCCAACGCGCCGCGCCCCCGCCAGCGCCTCGGGCGCCAGCTCCTCGGCACTCTCGACGAGCAACGCTCGGCAGCCGGCCCGCTCGGCCACCTCGACGAGGCGGCGCGAGTTCGACGAGTTCCCCGACCCCACGACCAGGATCACGTCGCACTCCGCCGCCAGCGCGCGGACCGCGTCCTGGCGGTTCGTGGTCGCGTAGCAGATGTCGCTCGAGCGCGGGCCGACCGCGGCCGGGAATCGCTCGCGCAGGGCGTCGACGACGACCGCCGTGTCATCGACGGCCAGCGTCGTCTGAGTCAGGTACGCGACCCGCTCGGGATCCGCGACGTCCAGCCGCGCCACCTCATCCGGGCTCGCGATCACATGCATGCGCTCGGGCGCCTCGCCGAAGGTTCCCTCCACCTCCTCGTGGCCCTCGTGGCCGACGAGCACGATGTCGAAGTCCGCGCCGGCGAACCGCCGCGCCTCGGCGTGGACCTTGGCCACGAGCGGGCACGTGGCGTCGATCACGTCGAGCCCCCGCTCGGCCGCGGCGCTCCGGACCGCCGGCGAGACGCCGTGGGCGGAGAAGATCACGGTGGCGCCTGCGGGAACCTCGTCGACGTCGTCGACGAACACCGCGCCGCGCTCCTCCAAGGACGCCACGACGTGCGTGTTGTGGACGATCTGCTTGCGCACGTACACCGGCGCGCCGCGGTCCTCGAGCACGCGCTCGACGATCTCGACCGCCCGCTCCACGCCGGCGCACGACGCGCGCGGGGCGGCGAGCACGACCTCGCGCGGCCCGAGCGCCTGCGCCCACTCCTCGACCAGCGCGCATGCCCGCCGCAGCGCCCGGTAGGCAACGGCCGCTCCGGCCACCGTGCGCAGCGGACGGAGCAACTCATGGCGCTCGGTGTCGATCACGACCCGCAGGGTCACCAGCGGCCGGGCGCGCGCGGCGGGGGCCAGCCAGGCCGACTCCATGTCGACGGCGAGCGCGCCGGTGCGGTGAAGCGCCCGGCGGCGCTCGCCGAGCACGAGCCGCTGGCTCGAGGCGATCGGCCCGACGCGGACGTTGAGGCCCCCGCGCCGGAGCACTCCGGCCAGGATCGACGGGTCATCGCACACGGTGGTCCCGGTGGGACCGCGCAGCTCGCTCGCCAGGACCACGTCGCCGGGCTCGAGCGCGGGGTCCAGGCCGCCGCAGAACCCGGCGATCAGCACGGCTCGCCCGCCGGCGTCGCTGGCCAGCTGCGCCGAGCGCGCGGCGCGCCGCGGGCCCATCCCGATCTGGTGCACGCGCGCCCACGGGGCGCCGGAGCGCACCGCTCGGGCCTCGACCGACAGCGGCGCCAGGACGACGATCTCCCCGGGGCCGAGCTCGGGTGCGACCGCGCTCATCCCGTCCTCCCCACGAGCTGCGGCTCGCGCACCGCGGCCACCGGCGCCGGCGCGGCGGCGAGCGCCTCGCGCGCCGCGGCGTGGCCGCTGCGCACGGCACCCTCCATCGTCGCCGGCCAGCCGGTGTCGGTCCAGCTACCGGCCAGGACCAGGCCGGGAAGCTCGGTGCGCGCCGGCGGGCGCAGCGCGCGCGCCCCGGGCGCGGCGCGGAAGGTGGCGGAGTGCTCGCGCGTGACGAAGAACACCTCGACCGCCGCCTCGCGCGCGGCCGGGAGCAGGTCGGCCAGCGCCGGCAGATATCGCTCGCGCAGGTCATCGGCGCTCGCCGCGAGCTCATCGTCGGCCGCCGACAGCGACACGACCAGGTATTGCCCGGCGTCCAGGCCGGCGCTTTCGGTCCGGTCGAACACCCACTGCACGGGGGTGTGCACGCCGGCGGCGAAGGGTGCGTCGAGCACGCGCCGGTCGTAGCGCACGTGGAGGTTGACGATCGGGGAGCGGCCGAGCTGGGCGAAGATGCGCCGGTCGACGCCGGCCTGCGGCGGGAGCAGCCGCGCGGCGCGGTCGACGGGGACGGCGAGGATCACGACGTCGGTGTCGAGCGTCGGCGCGCCGTTGCATTCGACGCAGAAGCCGCCGCCACGCGGGACGATCATCGTCACGCCGCGGCGCAGGCGAACATCCACGCCCGCGCGGCTCAGCGCCCGGTGCGCCGCCGCGTCGTGGATCTCCGACAGCGGCACGCGCGCGATCCCGATGTCGCCTGCGGCCGTGTCCTCGAGCAGCCCGAGCTGGAAGACCTGTGCCGCCTGCGCCAGCGAGGCGTCGTCGACTCGCAGGTTGAGGGTCGGCTTGGCGATCAGGCTCCAGACGGTCGTCGAGCGCGTCAGGCTCCCTGCCCGTGCTCGCGCAGCCAGTCGCCGAAGGAGCGCGCGTCGTTGCGCGGATCCGTCGCGATCGACCGCGCGCAGCTTGTGCATCGCGCGCGCCACGGCGACCCGCTCGCGCACGCTCAGGAACGGATAGCGGGCCACCGCACCCGCGAGATGCAGTGGCGCGGGCAGACCCGACCGGCGCAGCCAGGCGCGCCGCCCGCCCGGGGCGAGCACCGGGATCTCGAGGCGCGGCTGGAGCGAGACCAGCTCGTCGGCCTCCAGGTCGGAGAGGAGCGCGCGGTACGCCGTACAGCAACGCAGGAACACGTGCTGCCCGTTGTCGGCGCGGATCCCGTCGCGAGTGAACGAGTACGCCGCGCCGCCGAGCCGCCCGCGCGACTCGAGCAGCGTCACGTGCGCGCCCGCCCGCGCGCAGTCGAGCGCCGCCGTGATCCCGGCCAGCCCGCCGCCGACCACGGTCACCCGCCGTGGGCTCACCGCACGGCTCCGATCGGCCGTGAGGAGGCGGCCAGGCTACGCGCCGCCACCCACGCCTTCTCCCACGCCGGCAAGGAGATCCGCCGGCGGAGCACCTCGCCCGGGTCGCGCACGATGCGCTCGAGGATCGATCGGTAGATGCCGGTCATGGCGAGCACGCACGAGGCGCTGCGCGCGTCGAGGCGCTCGATCAATTGCAGGCCCCGGTCGAACCACTCCACCGCTCGCGCGGCCTCGTAGCGAATCAGCTCTGGATCGGGGAGCTCGGCGCAGCCGAAGCGACGCAGGTCCTCGGCCGGCAGGTACACGCGGCCGCGCTCGCGGTCCTCGCGCACGTCGCGCAGGATGTTGGTCAGCTGCATCGCTACACCGAGATCGTCGGCCAGCGCGGCGCCGCCGTTCGACCCTGCGCCCTCGGCGAAGATCGCCAGGCACAACCGGCCGATCGACCCCGCCACCCGCCGGCAGTACCCGACGAGCTCCTCGAAGGTCTCGTAGCGCACCCCGAGCACGTCGTGCTCGACGCCCTCGATCAACAGCTCGAGCGCGTCGAGCGGGAGCTCGAAACGGCGGTGGGCGTCGGCCAGCGCGACGGCCACGGGATCGCCCGACTCGCCCAGCGCGCCCAGCATCGCGCGCTCGCGCGCCAGCTCCGCGAGCTGCGCGCTCCGGTCGAGGCTCCCGTCGCCGATGTCGTCCACCCGGCGGGCGAACGCGTACACGGCGCTCATCGCCTGGCGCTTGGGGCGCGGCAGCAACCGGATCCCGTAGTAGAAGTTCGCCGCCTCGTGGCGGGTGATCTGCTCGCAGCGCCGGTACGCCTGCTCCACGTCGAGCATGGCCACGGTCATCGCCCCGTCGCCGCCCTCATCAGCTCGCGTGAGATCGCCGTCTCACGACCCTCGAGCACGTTCAGCGCACGCCTCCCCCCGGCCACGAAGGCGGCCACGGCCAGCCGGGGGCGCAGGCTGAGCGTGCGGGCCAGCGGCGCTCCCGCGCTCAGCATCGACCGGGCACGGCTGGCCTCGAAGGCGATCAGCGCACGGCGCGCGGCATTGGGCTCCCCGGACAGATCGCGATCATCGCATCCGAACCGGACCAGATCCTCGCGCGGCATGTACACGCGCCCGCGGGCGTGGTCCTCGGCGATGTCCTGGAGGTGCTCGACGATCTGCAAAGCGCTGCAGATGCTGTCAGACAGCCCGACCCGCTCCGGAGTAACGGCGCCGAACACGCCGAGCACGAGCTCGCCCACCGGATTGGCCGACAGGCGGCAGTAGTCGAGCAGCTCCTCGAAGGTCTCGTACCGCGTCTTGACCTGGTCGCGGCGGTTGGCCTCGATCAACCTCCGGAACGGCTCCTCCGGGAGGCGACACGAGCGGATCGTCTCGGCCAACTCGACCATCACCGGATGCCCGGGCCTGCCTGCCGCGTAGATCCGCTCCAGCTCCGCCTCGACCTGGTCGAGGAGCGCGCCGCGATCGCCGGAGGCCTCGTCGCCGATGTCGTCGACGAGGCGGGCAAACCCGTAGATCGCCATCAGCTGGCGCTGCCGCGTCCGGCCCAGGACGACATTGGCCACGGGGAAGTTCTCCGCCGGCGCCTGCGCCAGCACCTCCTCGCGGGTCGGCAGCGGCGGCGCCACCGTGCTCATCGCGCGCACCGGGCCAGCGCCATCACCGGGAACACGAGCCGATACAGGTGGTAGTTGATGTAGAAGTCCCCTGGGAACCCTGTGCCGGTGAACTGCGGCTCATCCCAGGAGCCGTCCTCGCGCTGGGTGCGCACGAGCCAATCGATCCCCCGGCGGAGCGCATCCGAGCGCTCCCCGGCGGCGTCCAGGGCCAGCAGGGCCCAGGCCGTCTGCGACGCCGTGCTCTCGCCGCGCCCGATCCACGCGGGGTCGTCGTAGGAGCGGCAGTCCTCACCCCACCCGCCGTCCTCGTTCTGGCGGGCCTCGAGCCAGCGCACGGAGCGCCGGATCGCCGGATCCTCGCCCGGGACGCCGGCGGCCACGAGCGCCGGAACCACCGCGCCCGTCCCATACACGTGGTTGACGCCCCAGCGCCCGAACCACGACCCGTCGGCCTCCTGCGCGTCGAGCAGCCAGCGCACTCCGCGGCGCGTGCACGCGTCCTCGCTCAGCCCGAACGCGGCCAGGACCTCGACGGCGTGCGCGGTCACGTCGGCGCTCGGCGGGTCGATCACCTCGCCGAAGTCGCAGAAGGGCATCTCGCGGATCAGGGCCCGGCAGTTGTCGACGTCGAACGCGGCCCAGCCGCCGTCCGCGCTCTGCATGCCCTCGAGCCAGCGCAGCCCGCGCGCGACGGCGCCGGTGTCGCCGCGTCCCGTCCGCCCGAGCGCCAGCAGGACCTCGGCCGTGTCGTCGACGTCCGGGTAGTTCACGTTGGCGAACTCGAACGCCCACCCGCCCGGCTCGAGCTCCGGACGGCGCACCGACCAGTCGCCACGCCGGCGGACCTCCTCGCCGATGAGCCAGTCGGCGCCCCGCCGCACGGCATCGTGATCGCGGGGCAAGCCCGCGTCGTCGAGCGCGATCAGGGCCAGCGCCGTGTCCCACACCGGCGACTGGCACGCCTCCAGCCGGCGCGCTCCCGCCTCGGAGATCGTGAACGATTCGAGCCCCTCCAGCCCCCGGCGCATGACGGGGTGGTCGGTCCCGTAGCCGCGCAGGTGCAGGGCGATCAGCGAGTAGACCCACGGCGGCTGAATCCCGCCCCACCCCCCGTCGGCCTCCTGGCGCTCGACGATCCACCGCTCGGCCCGGGCCAGCGCCGCCTCCCGCACCGGGCGCACGGGCCGCCGCGCGTACAGGTGAAGCAGCCGGTCGAGTGCCACGAGCCCGCGCCCGGCCCACGAGTTACCCGCAGGCGCCCGCCAGGGCTCGGGTCCGTGGAGCTCCTCCAGGCCGAACGGGAACGGCCGCACCGGTCGGTAAGGGAGCACGACAGCCAGGGCAACCACGGTCTGGCGGGCCCAGCACGCGAAGTCGTAGACGTTCAGCGGGAACCACGGCGCCAGGAACATCATCTCCGGCGGCAGCGCGGGCACGTGTTCCCACGGCCAGGCCCCGAACAGAGCGAGCCAGATGTGCGTGAACACGCGCGCCTGCTCGATCCCGCCCGAAGCGCGCACGAACTCCGCCGCCGTTCGCATGTGAGGCTCGCCGGGATCGTCGCCCGCCAGCCGCAACGCCACATAGGCCTCGACCGTCGTCGACAGATCGGCGGGGCCGCCCCAGAAGTTGCTCCAGGTCCCGTCCGCCCGCTGCTGGGAGCGGATCCACGCCGCTGAGCGCTCGGTGGTGTCCGTTTCCCGGATGCCCAGGAACTGCCGGAGCATCATGTCCTCGGCGTCCATCGTCACGTTCGTCTCGAGCTCGCCCTTCCACCAGCCCGCCGGGTCCTGGAGAGTCAGCAGGTGCTCGCAGGCACGCGCCAGCGTGCCCTCGACCCGGGTTTCGAGCTGCAACGGCGTCACGCCCACGGATTGGTAGTAGCTCGCCGGACATGAGAGGACGCTGAGAGGCAGCCAGGGCCGTAAGCGGGCGAACTACTTCGCCGGGAGCGAGAGCCACACGTCGGCGCCGCCGTCGTCGCGATTGGCGGCGTGGGCGTGGCCCCCGTGCGCCTCGGCGATCACCTGGACGATCGACAGGCCGAGCCCCGCGCCGGCGCCCGAGCGCGCGCGGTCCGCGCGCGAGAAGCGTTCGAACGCCCGCGGCAGGAAGGCGGGCTCGAAGCCGGTCCCCTCGTCGAGCACGTGCAACTCGACGCTGCCGTTGCGCCGGCCGGCGCGGAGCACGATCGAGCCGTCGCCGTGGCGCAGGGCGTTCGAGACCATGTTGGTCAGCGCCTGCTCGAGCCGCGACTGGTCGGCATCGACCGACAGCCGGCTCGCCGCCTCGAGGCGCACGGCCCGTCCCCGCGACCCCGCGGCGGCGGCGAACCGGCCGGCCACCGACTCGAGCACCTCCCCCACCTCGAGCCGCCGGCGCTCGAGCGGAAGCCGCCCCTGCTCTGCGCGGGCGATCACGAGCAGGTCGTCGGCGAGCTTGGACAGGCGGTCGACCTCCTCGGCCGCGGAGCGCACCCGGTCGTGGAGCTCCCCGTCGGAGCTGTCGGTCCCGAGCGCCAGCTCGAGCTCGAGCTTGAGGATCGCCAGCGGCGTGCGGAGCTCGTGACCGGCGTCGGCGACGAGCGCGCGCTCCCGCGCGAGGGTGTCCTCGAGGCGGCTGAGCATCGCGTTGACGGTCTCGCCGAGCCGGTGCAGCTCGTCGTTGGCCTCGGGCACGGGCAGCCGCTCTCCCCGGGGCGCGCCCGAGATCCGCGCCGCCTGCGCGCTCATCTTCTCGACCGGCGCGAGGGCCCGAGCGGCCAGCCCGTAGCCGGCCAGGCAAGTCAGGATCAGCATCATCGGGCCGCCGATGAACAGCTGGTCGCTGAGCGTGGTCAGGGCCCGGTTGCGCTCCGAGAGCGAGGAGCCGACGACGAGCACCGCTCGCGGAACCGTGGCGACCGGGCGCGCGAGCACGCGCGCGCCGTCGCCGATGTCGACCTGCAGCGAGCCCTGCGCCGCCCGCCGGACCTCGGCCAGGCGCAGCAGCGGCGTGCCGTTTCCCGGCGTGACGTCGCGGACCCGCCCGGTCGTGGGATCGACGATCTGCGCGAACGCTCCGCCGCTCTCGGGCAGCGCGGGAAGTCGCGAGCGCCCGCTCACCAAGAGCGCCAGATCATCGGCGCGCGTGCGCAGCGAGCGATCGATCGACTGATCGAGGCTGGCCGCGAAGGACTCGTGGAGCAGCAGTGCCAGCCCGCCGAAGAGCACCACCATGACCACCGCGAAGCTGAGCGTCAGGCGCACGCGGAACGGTACGCGGCGCAGCGCATCGGTCATGTCCGCAGCCGGTAGCCGGAGCCGCGCACGGTCTCGATCGCGTCGCGGTCGAGCTTGTCGCGCAGATATCCGACGTAGACCTCGATCACGTTCGAGCGGTTCTCGTAGCTGTCGTCCCACACGTGCTCGAGCAGCTCGAAGCGGCTGAGCACCTCGCCGGGACGCCGCATGAACAACTCGAGCATCGCGAACTCGCGCGCGGTCAGCGACAGCTCCTGCTCACCTCGCCAGACGCGGCGAGCCGCGGGGTCGAGCCGCAGTCCGCCCGCGGTCAGCAGCGCCGGCCGCCGCGGCGCTCCACGCCGGACGAGGGCGCGCATGCGCGCCAGCAGCTCCTCGAACGAGAACGGCTTGGCGAGGTAGTCGTCGGCACCGCTGTCGAGGCCTCGCACGCGGTCCTCGACGTCGTCGAGCGCGGTCAGCATCAGCGTCGGTGACCACACCTCGTGGTCGCGCAGCCGCCGGCAGACCTCGAAGCCGTCATACCCCGGGAGCATGACGTCGAGCAGGATCACGTCGTAGTCGGTGGTGGTGGCGCGCATCACCGCCTCCTCGCCGGTGCCCGCCAGGTCGACGCCCATGCCGCGCCGGCGCAGGCCCTGACGCAGCAGCGAGGCCAGCTTGGCTTCGTCCTCGACTACGAGCACACGCACGGCATCAGGATTGCACGCGAAATGATGAAAGTCTCACGCGCAGCGGGCCAGCCGCTTAGCCGCGCGGGTACTAATGCGATGATGGCGCGACATCCGTGCGCCCGGCCGTCCTCCAAGGCGAGGCACACCCAGCGGTCGAGGAGACCGAGGGCAACGAGCGCCTGACCGCCGCCACCGGCGTGGCGCTCGTGCTGATGCTCGCCGCCCTGGGCGTCACGATCATCAACCTGCGGCTGCTGATCTGGGAGCACCTGTTCATCGGCCTGCTCGTGATCGGGCCGGTTGCGCTCAAGCTTGCGACCACGGGCTACCGCTTCGCCCGGTACTACACAGGCGACGCCGCATACGTGCGCAAAGGCCCGCCGCCCATCCTCCTGCGAGCGATCGGCCCGCTCGTCGTAGTCACGACGCTGCTGGTGCTCGCCAGCGGGATCGCACTGCTCGCCGGCGGCACGAGCTCGCGCGGCACCTTCTTCCCGATCCACAAGATCAGCTTCATCGTCTGGCTGGTGTTCATCGGACTGCACATCCTCGGCCACCTCCCCAGCCTGCCCAAGGCGCTCCGTGGCGATTACGCGCCCGGGAGCGACCTGCCGGGCCGCGGCGCGCGCGTGATCACGCTCGCGGGCGCGCTCGCCGCCGGGCTCGTGCTGGCCATCGTCCTGATCCCCGACTTCTCGGCCTGGACGAGCTCGCACGTGTTGCTGCACCACCATCACCACCCCGGCTGAGCCCCTCGCGGGGTTACGCTTCTGCGCCATGGCCCCGCTTCCGCCCGTTCGTGAGTTGCTGGCCGCGCGCACCGGCGAGGAGCTCGCGCTAAACGACCGCTACCTGAACCCGCAGATGGGGCGGATCCTGCGCACGCTCGGATTCGACCGCACGTGGGTGCGCGGCGAGGGCGCGTACCTCATCGACGCCGACGGCGCACGCTACCTCGACCTGCTCTGCGGCTACGGAGTGTTCGCGCTCGGGCGCAACCATCCGGACGTGATCGGCGCGATCGAGGACGTGCTCGCGGCGGCCACGGCCAACCTGCCCCAGCTCGGCGTGACGCTGCTGAACGGCGTGCTCGCCGAGCAGCTGGTGGCCCGGGCGCCCTCGAGCGTGGCGGCGATGGTGCCGGCCAACACCGGCACCGAGGCCGTCGAGGCAGCGATCAAGATCTCGCGCGCCGCCACCGGGCGACCCCGCGTGCTCTACGCCGAGCACGCCTTCCACGGGCTGACGCTCGGCTCCCTGTCGCTCAACGGCAACGAGGAGTTCCGAGCCGGGTTCGGCCCGCTGCTGCCCGGGTGCCACCCGGTGCCGTTCGGGGACTCGGACGCGCTCGAGCGCGAGCTGGCCCGCGGGGACGTGGCAGCGCTGATCGTCGAGCCCGTGCAGGGCAAGGGGGTCAACCTGCCCCCGGCGGGCTATCTCGCCGCCGCCCAGCGTCTGTGCCGCGACGCCGGCACGCTGTTCGTGTGCGACGAGGTCCAGACGGGGCTCGGACGCACCGGGCGGTTCCTCGCGCTCGAGCACTGGGACCTCGCGCCCGACCTGATCTGCGTGGCCAAGGCGCTCTCGGGCGGGTTCGTGCCGATCGGAGCGGTGCTCGTCTCGCGCGCCGCGTTCGACCGCGTGTTCGATGGCATGGAGCGCGCCGTACGCCACGGCTCGACGTTCGGCTCCAACGACCTGGCGGCGGCGGCCGCGCTGGCCACGCTACGGGTGCTCGACCGCGATGGACTCGTGGGCCATGCCGAGCGCATGGGCGCCCTGCTGCTCGAGCTCACCCGCCCCCTGGTCGACCGCCACGAGGTGGTGCGCGACGTCCGTGGGCTCGGGCTGATGTGGGCGATCGAGTTCGGGGCCCCTTCACGCGCGGGCAGCCGCTCGGTGTTCGGAGCGCTCGAGCGCGTCCAGCCCGGCCTGTTCGCGCAGCTCGTCACCGTTCCCCTGTTCCACGAGCACCGCATCCTCTGCCAGGTCGCGGGGCATCGGATGAACGTGGTCAAGGCGCTCCCCCCGCTGATCGTCGACGAGGAGGACGTGCGGCGCTTCGCGGCCGCGCTGGCCGAGGTCGTGGCCGGCGCCGAGCGCCTGCCCCGGGCGATGGCACGGTTCGGGCTCCAGATGGCGCGCGGCACGGCGCGCTCTCGCCGGGCGCGACCGAGACCGCGATCGCGGGTCGGCGCCGGCGTCTGAGCGCACCCGGGAGCGCAGGAAAGCGAGCTACGATCGCGGCTGCGCCGCCGTTTGCCGGCACTGACCCCGGGTACGCAGCCTGGCAGCGCGCTTTTCAACTTCTTTGCACGAGGAGGACGGCTTTGGGACTCGATGACTTGATGAGCACGGAGTCGGCGCTCGTCGCCGGCGTCACCGCCGCGGTGTTCTCGCCGCGCACGCGCGAGACGCTCCGGCGCGGCGCCGTGCTCGGCGTCGCCGGAGCCCTCAAGGTCGGCGACGTGGTCACCGGCGCGGCGCGCGGCGCCACCCGGGGCGTCCGCGGGCAGCAGACGGCCGCGAGCGGGAGCGGCAACAGCGGCTCCCGGTCCTCGTCCTCGCGCACTCGGCGCTCGAGCTCGAAGCTCGAGCTCGGGCTCCTCGCGCACCCCGCGCAGCCGGAGCCGCAGGAGCAGTGGCGGCGGCAGCAGCAGCGGCAGCTCGTCGTCATGAGCAGCAACGGAGCCAAGGACACGCGCCCGGCCGAGGAGCGCGCCGAGGAGCTGATGGAGCGCGTCGTGACCGAAGGCTCACGCTTCTTCGGCAAGGTCTTCGGACGGGTCCGCGAGGAGGTCGAGGACATCGTCGCCGAGGCCCGCTCGATGCACGAGCAGTCGCGCAGCTCCGGCCGGAAGTAGCCGCTTGGTAGCGGAGGGCCCGCGCCTGGTGCGCGCCTGTCCGGGGCGCGTGCGCGTACATCTCCCGAGCTGGGACGGCGACGGCGAGCACGCGCTCGAGCACGCGATCGCGGAGCTGCCCGGGGTGATCGAGGCGAGCGCGCGCTCGCACACCGGCAACGTCCTGATCCGCTTCGAGGCGACCGAGACCGACCCGGATGCGCTGCTGCGTGCGCTCGCGACGGTGGAGCGCACGGCCGAGCCCCCGCCGGAGCCGCCACCCGCCCGGGCAGGCGGTCCCGCGAGCACCGCCGCCAACGCCGCTCGCCAGGTGGCCGCCACCGTCTCCGGCGTGCTGCGCGAGCAGGCGGGGCACTTCGGTCGCGCGCGGATCGCGGTGCGCGGCATCGACCGGGACCCCGCGCTGGCGCGGCGCGTCGTGGCCGCGCTCGAGCAGCGCCCCGAGGTGCGCCGCGCGGCGGCCAGCGCCACCACGGGTCGCGTGCTCGTCGAGTTCTCGCAGCGGGTCAGCTCGATCCAGGACCTGCTGGCGGAGGTGGCCGAGATCGAGCTGCCCGACACGGCCGGCGAGGATCGCCCCGCCCATCCGCTCGATCCCGCGCCGGTCGTCCAGAGCGGCGCGCGCGTCATCGGGTCCGCGCTCGGCCTCGGCTACATCGCTCTCCAGAACGTCGTCTCGGGCGCCACCGGCGGCGCCGGCGCCGCCGCGGCGGTGGCGGGCGTGATCGGGCTCGTCGACGGCGCGCCGCCGCGTGCGCCAGGGCCTGCGCCACGCGCTCGGCCGCGACCGCGCCCAGCTCCTGCTCGGCGGCGCCGCGATCGTGTCGCTGACGCTGTCAGGCTCGCCGCTCGGCCTCGCGGTGAGCGGCGCGGGTGCACTGCGGCTGTTCACCGAGGCCCGCGCGCGGCGGGACGGCTGGCGGGAGTACGAGCGCCGGCTATCGGACGTCGGCGAGGCCACGCCGGGGTCGATCGTGCGCGTCGACGCGCGCGCCCGGGTGCCGCTCAAGGCGCGCGTGATCGAGGGCGAGGGGACGGTGATCGGCGCCGACGGCCTTCCCGATGCGGTGTGTCCGAACGACGAGGTCCCGGGCGGCGCCCGCGTGCTCTCCGGGCCGCTCGTGCTCGAGCTCCTCGGCGACCGCGCCTGGCGCCCGGAGCCGCGGCCGCGCGAGCCCCGGCCCGACGTCCTCAGCCGCTACATCGCGCTGCTCGGGCCCGCCTCGATCGGCCTACGCGCTCGTCTACGCCGTCCGCCGGCGCTCGCCCGCCGCCGTTCTCACCGGTCTCCTGCTGGTCAACCCGCGCGCCGCGGTGATCGGAGCCGACGCCGCCGACGCCGGCGCCTCGGCCCGCGTGATCCGAGCCGGCGTCACCGTCGTCGGCACGCGGCCGGAGCGGCCGCTGCGGCGTCCGGACGTGCTCGTCATCGATGGGCCGCGAGTCCTCACCGATGGGCTCGAGCAGGCGCGGATCATCGCCTGCGGCCCGCGCGACCGGGCCGAGCTGGCGGAGATCGTGGCCGCGCTCGCGAGCGTCGCGGGCGCGCCCTGGGGCGCCACGGCGCGGCCGGCTCGTGGGCGGCACGCAGCCGACCCCGAGCTCGACGCGTGCGGCGTCACCGCGACCGTGGACGGCCGGCGGATGCGGCTCGAGGCGCCCACCGCCTCCGAGCAGCAGCGAGGCTCGCCAGCGGGCGCTCGAGGCCGGCGAGGAGGCGCTCGTGCTGCGCGCCCTGGAGTCGGACGAGCGCGCTCGCCCACGTCCACCTGCGGCCTCGGCTCGCGCCGGGGCTGGAGGAGCTGCGCCGCCAGTGCGAGCGCTGCGGGGTCGAGCTCGCGCTGCTCGAGCGCGACGACCGGCGCGCCTCGCGGATGGTGGCCAAGCGAGCGGACGTGCCGCTGATCGTCGAGGCCGATCTGGCCGAGCTCGTCCGCGACCGCCAGCGCCGTGGCGAGCGCGTGGCCGTGCTCTCCGATACGCCCGCCGCCGCGCCGGCGTTCGACGCCTGCGATCTGGCGATCGCGCTGAGCTCAGGGCGCAGCGCGCAGTTCCCCGCCCGCGCCGACCTGCTGGCGCCGGGACTGCCTGCGGTCGCGGCGGTCCTCTCGGCGAGCGCCCGGCGCGAGCAGGCGGCGGCGATCGCGGTGGCGCTGTCGAGCGCCGCGAACCTCGCCGGCGCGGCCTGGGGGCTGCGAGGGCGAGCCCGGCCTGCTCCGGGCCTCGCACGCCACCTACGTCGGCGCGCTGGCCGCGATCGGCGCCGCCTGGGAGCGCCTGCGCGGCGGCACGCCGCGCGCGCTCGGTGATCCGCCGCCTCACCGATCCGCGGCCCGAGCGCTGGGGGGCGATGGCCGCGCCCGAGGTGCTCGAAGCCGTGCGCAGCCGGGCCGAGGGCCTGACCGAGCACGAAGCGCAGGCGCGCCGCGAGCAGCGCCACGGCGCAGTCGCGCGTCGCAACGCGTTCGTGGCCGCGATGGCCGAGCAGCTCCAATCCCCGCTCGCCGCCGTGCTCGGGGCGGGAGCCGGGCTGTCGCTGGCCGTGGGCGCCACCGCCGACGTGGCCATCATCGGCGCGGTGATCGTGGCCGGGGCCGCGGTGGGAGCCTGGCAGGAACGGCAGGCCGGGCAGGCGGCGCAGGCGCTCGAGCGGATGGGAGCGGCGACCGCGCGGGTGCTGCGCGACGGGTCGGCTACGCGAGCTCGGTGCCGACGAGGTCGTCCGGGGCGACGTGCTGCTGCTCGGAGCGGGAGATCGCGTGGTCGCCGACGCCCGGCTGCTCCGGGCCGAGGCGCTCGAGGCCGATGAGGCGGCGCTCACCGGCGAGTCGCTCCCGGTCCCCAAGGACCCGGCTGCCGAGCGCGCGGAGGGGCGCGTCGTGCTCGAGGGCAGCGACATCACCGTCGGCTCGGGCCAGGCGGTGGTCGTCGCGGTGGGCGACCGGACGCGGATGGGCGCGACGGCGGCAGCGCTGGCCGTCGAGGACACGCGCGAGAGCCCGCTGGGCGAACGGCTGGACCGCCTGTTCCGCCAGGGCCTGCCCGCCGTAATCGCCGGCGGTGCTGCTCGTCGCCGCGGCGGGGATCCTCTGGGGGGGATCCCCGCCGGCTCAGCTGGCGATCGGGGCGAGCGTGGCCGTGGCCGCGGTGCCGGAGGGCCTGCCGCTGCTGGCGGGCGTCACCGAGGCGGCGGTGGCGCGGCGCCTCGCCGGCCGCTCGGCCGTCGTGCGCAGGCTGTCCGCAACCGAGTCGCTCGGGCGCGTCGACATCGTCTGCGCCGACAAGACCGGGACGCTGACCCGGGGCGAGCTGGCGCTCACCGTGATCGACGACCTGGAGCGCCCGGTCCACCTGAACGGGGAGCGGCTCGATCAGCGCACCCGGAAGGTGTTGCTGGCGGCGGCGCTGGCCAGCCCCGCGCCGGACGCGCCGGATGCCCACGCGCATCCCACCGACGCCGCCGTGCTGCACGCCGCCGCGAGCGCCGGGCTGGGCGATGAGCTCGCGGCCGAGCGGCGCGGTGAGGCGCCGTTCGATCCGGTTCGCCCGCTCCACGCCACGGCGATGGCCGGACCGTATCTGCGTCAAGGGCGCCGCCGAGGCGGTGGTGACCCGCTGCACGCTCGACGAGCGCGGGCGCCAGAGCGGTCCTTGCGCGGGCCGAGCAGCTCGCGTCGGAGGGCTTGCGCGTGCTGATGGTCGCCGAAGGCACCGCCGACGCGTCGGTTGAGGATCCCCAAGGCCTCACCGCCCTCGGGTTCGTCGGGATCAGCGATCCGTTGCGCGCGGGCGCGGCCGATGCCGTGACCCGCTGCCGCGCCGCCGGCATCCGCGTGATCATGCTCACCGGCGATCACCCGGCGACGGCCAGGAAGATCGCCTCCGAGCTGGGGCTCGACGCTCGGAGACGGCGGGGTGCTCACGGGCGAGGACGTGGAGAACGTCCCGGGCGGCGAGCTCGGCGCGGTCCTCGCACGCGCTTCGGTGATCGCCCGCATCACCCCGATCGACAAGCTGAGGATCGTGGAGTGCCTCCAGCGCTCCGGGCCACACGGTGGCGATGACGGGTGACGGGGTCAACGACGCGCCGGCGCTGCGCCTCGCCGACGTCGGCGTGGCGATGGGCGCCGGCGGCACCGAGGTCGCGCGGCAGGCGGCGGACCTGGTGCTCGCCGACGACCGGTTCGAGACGCTCACCGACGCGCTGCTCGAAGGGCGCTCGCTGTGGCAGAACCTGCACGAGGCGCTCGGGCTGCTCCTCGGCGGCAACCTCGGCGAGGTGGCCACGCTCGCCGGCGCCGCCCTCGCGGGTCGCGGCGCGGTGCTGGGAGCGCGGCAGATCCTCGCCATCAACCTCGTCACGGACGTGCTGCCCGCGGTCGCAGTCGCCGTCCAACCCCCGCGCGAACGCGAGCTCCAGGCGCTCACACTCGAGCGGACGGACTCCTTCGAGGAGCAACTGCGCCACAGCATCGTGCGCCGCGGGATCGCGACGGCGGCGCCCGCCCTGCTCGCGCTGTTGGCCGCCCCGCTCGCTGGGCGCGCAGGCGAGCACGGTGGCGTTCGGCTCGCTGATCGTCACCCAGCTCGCCCAAACCCTTCAGAGCGGCCGCGTCAACGACACGCTGAGCGCACCGGTGATCGGAGCCGTGGGTGCCTCGGGTGGGGTGCTCGGGCTGGCGCTGGCGCTGCCGCCGCTGCGCGCCTTCCTGCGACTCCCCGCGCCGTCGGTCTCCTCGCTGCTCCTGATCGCGGCCACGGCGCCCGCGGCGGCGGCACTCGCGACGGCGCTACAGCGGCCCGGGCTCAGCGTTCGAGCAGGACGCGCGGAGGCGGGTCCCGATCGGGTCCCAGGCCCCACAGTACGAGCAGCAGCTGGCTGACGATCGAGTTCATCGCTCTCCCGCCAGATTCGCCCCGCGGTGCGCCCGGTCCGTGAAGGACCGGGCACTTTGCTGTGAAGATCCGGTGAAGCCGGGTAAGGGCCCGCGGTGAGTCGTCCCGGACAACTTCGTGCCGTAGGCCCGGCTGGTGCACTTCGATGAACAGGGGCGCCTCGAACTGCGCCACGCGGACGTTGACATCGCGCAGCGGCGGGTAATCCGGCCCCATGAAGCTGCCGATCCTCGACCTAGAGGTCAATAAGCCGACGCGCGGGAGCCTCGCGTGGTACGGCACCCTCGGCGTGATGGCCGGCGCGGGCCTGATCGAGTGGCCCCTGGCGGCGGTCGTCGCCGCCGGCCACATGATCTCCCAGAACTCACGCTCGGAGGCCGTCTCGGGTGCGGCCGAGGGTGCCGAGTCCGCCGCCGGATGAGGGTGCTTAGCCGAGTCTGATCGGGGTAAGTTGCCCGGATGGCCGCCGACGACGTGGTGATCGTCCCCTACCGGGACGGCCCGTATCTGGTTCGGGGCCCGCTGGTCCTGCGCGACCAGGAAGGGCAAGCGATCGAGCTGACCCGCCGGACCGTGGCGCTCTGCCGCTGTGGCAAGTCGCGGATGCGCCCCTTCTGCGACGGCACCCACCGCCTCGTCCAGTTCCGCGCGCCCTCGGAGGCGGAGCGGCCGTGGGAGGAGCCTCCGGCACCCGCCGCTGGACGCGCCGGCAACGGCCACGCGGTGGCGCCGAACGACGGTGGCGCCGGCGCCGCGCTCGCCGGGCTGCGCCGGGCGCGCCGCCGCGTCGCGGCCCTGCTGGACGCCGCTTGCGCAGAGCAGGTCCAGGCCGCCGCTCGCGCCGCCCTGCCGTTGATCGACGGCGCCTTGCGGCTGCTCGAAGGGCCGCAGGCCGGGCTCGCCGCCCTGCATCTCGTCAGGGGCTCGTTCGACGCGCTCGGCGACGCCGCCGACCTGCGCGAGCCGGGCGTGGCCGCAGCGGCGGCGGAGCTGGCGGCCGTAGCGGTGGCGCTCGGATCGGATGGGAACGGAGCATGGCGGTCGTAGGGACGCTGAGCTCCGGGCGCCGGGTGAGCCTCCCGGCGCCGCGAGGACCCTGGACCGAGTCGCTGCTCGCGCTGCTCGCCGGTGCCAGTCCCGCCGAGCACCCGTCGGGGCTCGATGCGGGGTGCGACCCGCTGGCCGACGACGATCTCCAGCTCGCGCTCTACCTGTGCTACGAGCTCCACTACGCGGGTCTCGAGGGCGTCGATGACCGGATGGAATGGGACCCGGGGGTGCTCACCTTCCGCGCGGGCGCCGAGGCCGCGCTCGAGGCGGCGCTCCACGAGCTCGTGCCGGCACCCGAGCGCGCGCCGGAGAGCGTCGGCGAGGAGCTCCAGCGCCTGGTCGCCGAGGACTCCGGTCCCCCCCTCTCCCGCTACGTGGAGACCCGGGCGAGCCTGGCCGAGCTGCGCGAGCACGTCGTGCATCGCTCCGCCTACCAGCTCAAGGAGGCCGATCCCCACGCCTGGGCGATCCCCCGGCTGACCGGCGCGCCCAAGGCCGCGCTGGTCGAGATCGAGTCCGACGAGTACGGCGGCGGGCGCCCCGAGCGCATGCATTCGGCGCTGTTCGCCAACACGATGCGCGGGCTCGGCCTCGACGCCGGCTACGGCGCCTACCTCGACTGGCTTCCCGGCATCACCCTGGCCACGGTCAACCTGATGTCGTGGTTCGGACTGCACCGGCGGATGCGCGGAGCCCTGGTCGGCCACCTGGCGGTGTTCGAGATGACCTCCTCGATCCCCAACCGCCGCTACGGCAACGGCGTGCGGCGGCTCGGGTTCGGAACCGAGGTCAGCGGCTTCTACGACGAGCACGTCGAGGCCGATGCGGTGCACGAGGCGATCGCTGCCTGGGACCTGGCCGACGCCCTGGCGCGCGAGGAGCCGGAGCTGGCGTGTGACATCGTCTTTGGCGCTCGGGCGCTGCTGGCGCTCGAGGCGCGGTGGGCCGAGCGCCTGCTCGGCGCCTGGCGCGAGGGTCGGAGCTCCTTGCGCCGCCCCCTCGCCTCCTGAGTCCGGGTCGCAGACCCGCGCGTAGAGACCCACCCCCGGGGCGGGGTCGCAAACGGCCCTCATTTTCCCGTTTTCGACCCGCCCCTCGTTTACGGGGGCGACCGGCGGGCAAAGGCGCCGCATGTCCGATGATGCAGTTGGTCCCGTCGGCCTCGCCGACGGTCTCGGGTGGGCGAGCGCGGCGCTTGGAGTGCCGCTGCTCCTGAGCCCCCGCCGCACGCTCGAAGCAATCGGCGTGGAGGCGGACGGCAAGGCGCGGGCGCGGGCGCAGGCCGCCGGCGTCGGCGTCGGCGTCGGCGTCGGCGTCCGCGAGTTCCTCGCCACCGGCACGATCCTCGGCATGCGCCACCGACGGGTGGGCGCGTGGTCGCGAGACGGCGGGTTCATGGACAAGTTCCCGATCGGCTCGCTGATGAACCGATCGCTGACGGTCAAGACCGGCCAGGCCCACGTCCACCGCTATCTGCGCCCGCTGCTCGCGCGGATCGAGAACGGCGAGATCGACCCGAGCTTCGTCGTCTCCCACCACCTGCCGCTCGAGCAGGCTCCGCAGGGCTACGAGATGTTCAAGCACAAGCAGGACAACTGCACCAAGATCGTCCTCACCGTCTAGCGGGATGCTGCAGCGAGACGTCGTCGAGGGGGTCCACCGGGTCGAGGACGCCCACACCAACTGGTACCTGGTGCAGGAGGACTCCCGGGTCACCATCGTCGACACCGGACTCCCCCGCTCCTGGGCCTCGCTCGAGTCCGCGCTGAGCGAGCTCGGGCTCACGAAGCGCAACGTCGAGGCCGTCGTCCTCACCCACGCCCACTTCGACCACATGGGCTTCGCCCGCCGCGCCCAGCAGGAGCTCGGCGTGCCGCTGTGGGCCCACCAGGAGGAGACGAGCGTGGTGGCCCATCCCTGGCGCTACGACCACGAGCGCCCCGCCTCCCGTACTTCCGCCACCCCCAGTTCGTGAAGATCTTCACGGAGATGACGGTGATGGGCGCGCCGCTGGTGAAGGGCACCGACTCCGTCCGGACCTACGCCGCCGACACGTCCTCGACGTACCGGGGCGTCCGCGCGTGATCTTCACCCCGGGCCACACCCACGGCCACTGCTCGCTTCACTTCGCCGACCGCGGCGCGCTGATCGTCGGCGACGCGTTCGTGATGCTCGACCCCTACACCGGCCGCAAGGGGCCGTGCATCGTGGCCGGCGCGGCCACCGCCGACAGCCAGAAGGCGATGGCCTCGCTCGACGCACTCGCCGCCGTGGACGCCACGGTCGCCCTCACCGGCCACGGTCCCCCGTGGGCGGGGAGCATGGCCGAAGCCGTGCAGCGCGCCCGGGCCGCCGGCGCGGCATAGCCGCCCCTGGCCTCGCCCGAGCGCGCTTCGGGCGCGCGTCGGCTCAGCGATTGACGCGCCGGCCGGCTAGAGCGCGCGCAACAGCGCGCGCTGCGCCGCGCGCGTGCGGGTCAGCGACCGGGCGGCGAGCCCGATCTCCTGAACCACGCCACCGCGCACCTCGAGCAGGAGCGTGGCTGCACCCGCCGGCGCCGCATACCAGCGGTTGGCGCCGGCCGCGAGCCCACGGCCGAGCTTCAGGCGCGCGTCGGCGACCGCGAGGCTCGCCCCCACACGGATCCCGTCGAGCGCATAGGCGGCATTCCCCGTGAGGATCCACGCGACGCGGGCGCGCAGCGTTCCGCGCGGGCCGTAGCCGACGCGCACGCCGAACGGCGTGAGGCAGAAGGTGTCCTGCGCCCGGCCGGCGCGGTCGCGGCTGTGCGCGTACGCGCGGCGGACCTGCGCGCGGGTCTCGCCGAGCCGGGCCAGCCCGAGCGCGGCCCCACCGGCCCGGCCGGTCGCGGCGGGACAGCCGCTGATCGCCGGGACCGGGACGGTCACGCTCGCGCTGACCGGGGCGGGCCGGACCGACGCCGCGCTGGCCGCGGTGACCACGCAGGTGAGCGTCGTGCCCTCGTCGACCGCCTGGACCCGGTACTGCGCCGAGCTCGCGCCCGCGATCGGCGTGCCGTCGCGCGTCCACTGGTAGCTGACGGAGCCCGAGGAGTGCGCGGGGCAGCCGAGCAGGCTCCCGGCCGCCGCCGTGCCCGTGATCTGCGTGCTCGGCACGCTCGGCTTGGCCGGCGCCGGCGCGGACGGGCCGCGCGGGGCGCTCGGGGCGCTCGGGGGCGCGGTCACGCTGATCTCGGAGCCGTACGAGCTCGCGGTGTGCGTCGCGTCGCCCGAGTACTGTGCCGTGAGCTCAGCCGTGCCGGCGCCGGCGGGCTGGTAGCTCACCGCGCACGCGGCGAGCGCCGGCCCGGCCTCGGCCAGGGTGCACGAGTCCCCGCTCGCGAACGTCCCGGTGAGGCTGGAGCCGAAGCTCACGCTGCCGCCCGGTGCGGAGGGCGAGCCGCCATCGGTGTCGGAGACGGTGGCGGTGCACGTCGAGGTGGCGCCGGCGACGAGCGTCGAAGGCGAGCAGGAGACCGAGGTGGCCGTGGCGCGAGTCAACACCGTCCACCGGAACGACGCCTGGCTCGAGGCGCCGGTGGTGTCGCTCACCGTGACCGTCACCTGCGAGGTGGCGGCGAGCGTCGGTACGCCGGAGATCAGGCCGGTGGCCGGATCGATCGAGAGGCCGGCGGGCAGGCCGGTGGCGGAGTAGGTGAGCGTCGGCGCCGGAGGCCGAGTCGGTGGCGGCGATCTGGAGGTTGACCGCGCCGGCGACGCTCGAGCTCTGGTTGCCGGGGTCGGTCACGTCGATCGTGCTGCCGCCCGATCCTGTGTGGTGGCACAGCGCCGCGGGGAGCGCCGAGCCGTTCGGCGTCCCGAGGCCCGAGGCCATGTCGTAGCCCGTGCCGGCGGCGAACGTGCCGTTGTTGGAGCCGGCGTAGTCGTTGTTGCCGCTCGTGATGTCGCCGAAGTCGCTCGAGTAGCCCGACGCCGCGGCCGAGTAGAGGGCGGGATTGGCGAAGCCCACGGGCGTGCCGTTACAGGCGCTGGAGGCGTTGACGAGCGCCATGAACGCCGCCCACAGCGGCGCCGCCGCGCTCGTGCCCCCGATCGCCGCCCCAGCTGCCGTTCCAGTAGATGAGATAGCCGGTGTAGGGATCGGCGTCGGCCGAGACGTCGGGAACCTCACGGCAGTACGCCGCCGGACCCGGCGCCGCACTGCGAGCCCGGAGGAGCTCCCGTTGATCACGTTCAGCGACTGCGGCGCGCCCGACTGGTAGGAGGGCATCGGCCACACGCGTGGAGATCCCGCCTCCGCCGGCGCCGCCGCCGTAGGCGCTCTCGTTCCACACCGTCTCGCTGGGCGGCGGGCCGAGGTGCTCAGCAGCTCGGTCCCGCCCACGCCGGTCACGTAGGGCTGGCTCGCCGGGTCGTCGACGGCCAGGCCCCCGCCGCCGCAGTCCTCCGAGCCGGTGTCGCCGGCGGCGGCGAACACCGACTGCCCCTGCGCTGCGGCCTCCTGGAACAGCGTGTTCTCGGCCTGCGCCGTGTCGGTTCCCTGCTCGTCCTGCTCGCACAGCCCCCACGAGGTCGAGATCACCTGGGCTCGGTCCTGGCTGACGATCGCGTTGTAGGTGTCATACGAGCCGGCTCCGGTGTTGGGGCCCTGGTAGACGAGCACGTTGGCCTCGGGCGCCAGCCCGATCACGTCCTCGATGTCGAGCGCCGCCTCGCCCCTGGCCGGCTCCGTTGCCGGCGCCGCCGTCGACCGGCACGTTGGTCACCGGTGGCGCTGGTGCCGTAGCACGACTGGTAGGCGGCGATGTCGCTCGCGTTGTCGGGCTCGAGCTCGAACAGCGCGATCGTCTGCCCCGCGCCCTTGTCGCCGGCGCCGTACAGGCTCGAGAACCGGTAGGCCGAGGCGAGCTGATCGGCGGTGTAGGCCATGTGCGTGCGCGCGCCGCTCACCGCGGCCGAGCACGGCTGCGGCCCGCCGGTGACCACGTTCGGCGCGGGCGCGCTCGCGCTGCGCGGAGCCTTGCGCCCCGCCCTTGGGGCGGAGGATCGCCTGCGAGGTGGGCGTCGAGAGCGAGTCGAGCCCGACCACGCCCTGGACGTCCCCGGCCACCGTGGAGTCGAACTGCGGCGCCTGCGCGTTCGCGAACGCCGTGCGCCCGGAGGCGAGCGCGACCCGCTGGAACGACAGCGCAGAAGGCGTGGGCGACGGCGGCGGAGCTCGAGGACACCGGGATCGACAGGCCGTTGGCCGATACCGGGCCCGGTGTCAGGCCGTGGGCGCGAAGCGAGGCCCGCACGGCCGCGATCGCTCCGCGCTCGGACCGAACTCGCGGCGGAACTGCGCCACCGTCAGGTAGTGGTGGTAGAGGCGACGAGCCAGGCGTCGAGACGGCCGCGGCGTAGGCCGCGAGCCCGGCCGGGTCACGCGGCTCGAGCGTCACGTTGACCTGGAGCGCGGTGGCGCCGGAGAGCGCGCCCACCACCCGCGAACGGGCCGGGTGGCGCGGTGGCGCGCCGACGCGCACCTGATGTGGGAGGACCGCCGCCGCCGAGGAGGCGACGCCGGCGAGCACGGCCGCAGCAGCGAGCAACCCGAGGACCCAGCCCCGCCTCGCAGACCGAACGATCGACCCCGCAAACCGCACAGGAACCCATCGGCACCGTGCGGGAAAACTTGAAGCCCCGGATTCCGGGGCGGCGGCCCCGGCGCAACCGAGCCGGACCGTTTGGGAGATAGGTCGGAAATAGTCCGACTTTCATCCCAAGCGCCGGGGCAGGAGGCCTGGCGCAAGCGCCGGGCAGGAGGCCTGGCGCAACCGGCCCCATCGGACGTCAGGCGGCGCCAGCCCCCTGACCCCGCACCCACTTGAGGATCGCCCGCGAGTGCTTGAGCACGGTCCCGTCGGCCAGCTTGAGCGCCGGGAGCTTGTCGTCGCCGGTGGCCGCCTCCAGCTCCTCGCGCGAGCCCTTGCGCAGGAACGGGATCGGGCTCCCGTGGCCCGCGATCACCTTCTCATAGCCGATCCCGGCCGCCTGCATCGCCTCCTGGACCCGCCGGCAGGGGTGAACCTTGGGTCCGCCGTCGTCACCGTGGCAGACGTACAGCGTCAATTGCTCAGCCACGTTTCTCCTCGTGTCCGCCGAAGCCCTTGCGCATCGCCGACAGGACGCGGTTGGCGAAGTCGTCAAGGTTGCGCGAGCTGAAGCGCGAGTAGAGCGCGGTGGTCAGAACCGGCGCCGGCACGCCCTCGTCGATCGCCGCGATCGAAGTCCAGCGACCCTCGCCGGAGTCCGAGACGCGGCCCGAGAAGTCATCGAGGCCGGGCGACTCGTGGAGCGCCTGCGCGGTCAGGTCGAGCAGCCACGAGGCGACCACGCTCCCGCGCCGCCACACCTCGGCCACCTCGGCTGTGTCGATGTCGTAGCGGTAGAACTCGGGGTGCTCCATCGGCGCCGTCTCGGCGTCGCCCTCCTGGATCTCGCGGCCGATGTTCGCGCCGTGCAGGATGTTCAGCCCCTCCGCATAGGCGGCCATGATCCCGTACTCGATCCCGTTGTGGACCATCTTCACGAAGTGCCCGGCGCCGTTGTCCCCGCAGTGCAGGAAGCCGGCCTCGGACGGGCTGGGCTCACCGGAGCGCCCGGGGGTGCGCTCGGCGGCCTCGACCCCGGGCGCGATCGAGCCGAACAGCGGGTAGAGCCGCTCGACCACGTCGTGCTCGCCGCCGATCATCAGGCAGAAGCCGCGCTCGAGCCCCCACACGCCTCCGCTCGTGCCGACGTCGACGTGGTGGATCCCCTTCTCGGCGAGCTCGCGCGCGTGGCGGATGTCGTCGTGATAGTGGGTGTTGCCGCCGTCGATGATCACGTCGCCCTCCTCGAACACCTCGGCCAGCGAGGCGATCGTCTTCGAGGTGATCTCGCCCGCGGGCACCATCACCCACGCCGTGCGCGGCTTCTCGAGCTTGGAGGCGAACTCCTCTAGCGAGGTGGCGCCGTCGATCCCCTCCTCTTGGAGCGACTTGACCACGTCGGCGTTCACGTCGTAGCCGACGCACCGGTGGCCGTCGCGAGTCAGGCGGCGGACGAGCCCGGCGCCCATCCGCCCCAGCCCGACCATTCCCAGCTGCATCGGTTGCTCCGTCGCCATGCTCCTCGTCCTCTCGTTCGTGGCCTGAGCGCCAACCGTACCCGGATCGCGCCCTTCAGCGCATGGCCCGATAGCGGCGGATGAGCGCGTTGGTGGAGCTGTCGTGGTCCAGGGCGGGGTCGCTCTCGCTCTCCAGCTCGGGGATGATCCGAGCGGCCAGGACCTTGCCGAGCTCGACCCCCCACTGGTCGAAGGAGTCGATGCTCCAGATCACGCCCTGCGTGAACACGCTGTGCTCGTAGAGCGCGATCAGGCTGCCCAGCACCCGCGGGGTCAGCACCTCGGCCAGGATCACGTTCGTCGGGCGGTTGCCCTCCATCACCCGGTGGGGCGCCACCTCCTCGGCTGTGCCCTCGGCGCGGACCTCCTCCTCGGTGCGGCCGAAGGCCAGCGCCTCGGCCTGCGCGAACACGTTCGACATCAGCACGTCGTGGTGGTCGCGCAGCGGGTTGAGCGTCCTGGCGAAGCCGATCAGGTCGACCGGGATCAGCCGCGTGCCCTGGTGGATGAGCTGGTAGAAGCTGTGCTGCCCGTTCGTACCCGGCTCGCCCCAGTAGACGGCGCCGGTGTCGTAGTCGACGTGGCGGCCGTCGAGCGTGACGTGCTTGCCGTTGGACTCCATCGTCAGCTGCTGGAGGTAGGCCGGGAAGCGCTTCAGGTACTGCTCGTAGGGCATCACGCCGTAGGTCTGGGCGCCGAAGAAGTCGCTGTACCAGACGGCCAGGAGCCCCAGCAGCGCCGGCAGGTTGCGTTCCAGCGGCGTGGTGCGGAAGTGCTCGTCGAGCGCGTGGAAGCCCGCCAGCATCTCGCTGAAGCCGTCGGGGCCGACCGCGAGCATCGTCGAGAGCCCGATCGCCGAGTCCATCGAGTAGCGCCCGCCGACCCACTCCCAGAACCCGAACATGTTGTCGGTGTCGATCCCGAATTCGCTCACCTTCTCCGCGTTCGTGGACACGGCCACGAAGTGCTTGGCGATGGCCGCCTCGTCCCCCAGCGCGCTGAGCGCCCACTCGCGCGCCGAGCGCGCATTGGTCATCGTCTCGAGCGTCGTGAACGTCTTCGAAGAGACGATGAACAGCGTCTCCTCGGCGTCCAGGTCGCGGGTGGCCTCGACGAAGTCGGTCGAATCCACGTTCGAGACGAACCGGAAGGTGAGCTCGCGCTCGCTGTAGTGCCGGAGCGCCTCGTAGGCCATCACCGGGCCCAGATCCGAGCCTCCGATCCCGATGTTGACGACGTTGCGGATCGCCCGTCCCGTGTGCCCGCGCCAGTCGCCGCTCCGCACCCGCTCGGAGAACGCGCTCATCCGGTCGAGCACCTCGTGCACCTGCTTGACCACGTCTTCGCCGTCGACGATCAGGGAGCGCTCACGCGGCATTCTCAGCGCCACGTGGAGCACCGAGCGGTTCTCGGACACGTTGATCCGCTCGCCACCGAACATCGCCTCGATCCGCTCGGACAGCGCGGATTGCTCGGCCAGCTGCCCGAGCAGGGTGAGCGTCTCATCGGTGATCCGGTTCTTGGAGTAATCAAGGTATAGGCCCGCGCCCTCGGCCACGAGGCGCTCGCCTCGCGAGCCGTCCTCAGCGAACAGCTCGCGCAGATGGCGTCCACGCACGTCTTCGTAGTGCCGCTGGAGCGCGTCCCACGCGGGTCGGTCTCGCAGGGGTGGGGCACTCGGCAGGACGGGCGTGCTCATCGGACCTCCATGGCTCGTTCAGTGGATCGTCGAGCAGTCTGGCGCTTTCGCGCGCGCGTGTGGTGTCTGGGGAGCGTCGACCCGGACTCCAGCAAACGCGCCCAGCCGCCGATTAAGCCGCATGGGTGTCCGATTCATCCTTCGTGTCGTGCGCCACTTGCGACACGAGCTCGTGCACCGCCTACGGCATCGCCGGCGGCTGCTGAGCGACGCCCAGAGGCTGGCTCACGTCGGCTACTACGAGTGGCTGCCCCATCAGCAGCGCACCCTGTGCAGCGACGAGCTGTGCCGGATCCTCGGCCGGCCGCTCGGCTTCTCGCCCACGCGCGAGGAGTGGATTGCGCTGATCCACCCCGACGACCGGGAGGACCTCCTCCAGCAGCTCGAGGCGGCCAAGGGCCTGGGCGAGTCGGCCAGCGCCTACCGGATCGTGCGCCCAGATGGCGAAGTGCGCCATATGGCGGGTCGCCGTTACGCCTCGGCCTGGCCCGACGGGTCGGCCAAGATGATGTTCGGCACGATCCAGGACGTCACCGAGCTGCGCAGCGCCGAGGAGGCGCAGCGCGAGGCCCAGGAGCTGTTCGAGACGGCGTTCTCGCAGGCGCCGATCGGCGTCGCCCTGGTCGGGCTCGACGGCCGCTGGCTCAAGGTCAACGCGGCCCTGTGCGAGATCTCCGGATGGAGCGAGGAGGAGCTGCTCGCCCGCACCTTCCAGGAGCTCACCCACCCCGAGGACCTGCCGGCCGGTCTGGAGAACCTGCGCCGGATGCTGGCGGGGGAGATCACGCGTTTTCGATCCGAGAAGCGCTACCTCGCCCCCGACGGCCGCGAGATCTGGGTGGAGCTGTCGGTCGCGGTCGTCCGCGACGGCCACGGACATGCCGCGCCATTTCATCACCCAGGCTCAGGACATCTCGCAGCGCAAGCGCGAGGAGCTGGCGGTGCGCGAGGAGCGCCTCGCCCTCGACGAAGCGCAGCGCCTCGCCCACCTGGGTTCCTGGTCCTGGGACATGGCGGCCCACGAGTACACCTGGTCGGCCCAGCTCTACCGGATGTTCGGCCGCGACCCGAACGAGGGGCCGGCCCACACCCGGGAGCTACGACGTTATGTCCACCCGGAGGACCTGGCCCGGGTGCGCGCCGAGTTCGCGGCGCCGATCACGCAGGGGCTGCCGTTCGAGCTCGACTTCCGCGTCGCGCTCGCGGATGGAACGGAGCGCACGTTCCGGGCGATCGGGAAGCGCGATCCCGCTCGGCCCCATGTCTACGTGGGCACCGTCCAGGACGTCACCGACCTGCGCCGCGCCGAGCTCCGGGCGCGCGAGGAGCGCGACTATGCCGCCGCGATCACCCGCTCGATGCTCGACGGCTTCCTGCTCACCCGCGACGGCGTGATCCTGGAGGTCAACCAGGCCTTCTGCGAGCTCACAGGCTTCGAGCGCGCCGAGCTGCTCGGATTGCGGGTCCCGTTCCCGTTCTGGGCGCCCGGCTCGGAGGATGAGCTGCGCCTCCACGCCGAACGGATCGCCGGCGAGGACAACGCCGAGTTCGAGACGGTCTACACCCACCGCGACGGGTCGCGCATCCCCGTCTCCACGCATACCGTGCCCGCGGAATCGCAGGACGGCACGCACTTCGGCTTGGTCACCACGGTCCGCGACATCTCCGAGCGCCTGCGCCACGAGGAGGAGCTCCATCGCCTGGCCACGCAGGACCCGCTCACCGGACTGGCCAACCACCGGGTGTTCCACGAGCAGCTGCGGGCCGAAGTGGCACGCGCGCGCCGCCAGGACCTGAGCCTGAGCGTCGCCGTCCTCGACCTCGACCACTTCAAGCAGGTCAACGACCGCCACGGACACCCGGTCGGCGACCAGGTCCTCCGCGAGGCGGGCGAGCGGCTGCGCGCCGTCGTGCGCGAGGGCGAGATCATCGCGCGCGTCGGCGGAGAGGAGTTCGCGTGGATCCTCACCGGTATGGGCGAGGAGGGCGCGTACGCCGCCGTCGAGCGCGCCCGGCGGGCGATCGGCGAGGATCCGTTCGGAGACGCGGGCACGATCACGATCTCCGCCGGCGTGGCCGAGCTCGAGGCGGTCGATGCGGCCGACGATCTCTACGCCTGCGCTGACCGCGCGCTCTACCGCGCCAAGCAGAACGGGCGCAACCGGACTGCGCGCCACAGCCGGGCCGAGCCCGGCGACTTCGCCCTCACGATCGCCTGAGCTACGCCGCGCGGGCGTGCGGCACCAGGCGCAGGCGCTCGGGCAGCAGTGGAAGCACGCCGCGCTTGACGTACTCGGCCCCGCCGGCCACGAGCGCCTTGCGCACTAACGCCGGAGGCACCGGCGAGAATCCGTACTGGCGGCGGATCCGATCCGGCAGCAGCGCGATCGTGACGAAGTTGACCGTCTCGAGCAGGGGCCGCGCGCTCCACGGGATGGGCGGCTCGAGCACAATCTCACGGGCGCGCCGGCGGGCCCAGTCGGTGACGTACAAGCGGTCGCCCTCGAGCATCTCGCGCCGGTAGGCGTCGAGGTCGTCGAGCGTCGCCGGCAGGTCCGCGTCACCCAGCCCGAACAGGCGCCCGATGACCTTGTAGTCCTCCCAGTACTCCGCCTCCTGCGCGCGCGTCAGCGAGCCGACGTACTTGCGGTACACGACGAGCGCCGAGTCCACGAGCGTGAACAGCACCCACATGAGGAGCTCGGGGTCGTCGGCTCGGTAGGGCATCCCGGCCGGGTAGGGGCCGACCGCCGCCGGCAGCCGACCCCGAACGCGGCGGTGCATGGCGCGCACACGCGCGGTTACCTCGTCGGCCTCGGCCCGCGATCCGAAGCCGATCGCGCGCAGGACGAGGGCGGTCCGCGCCAGCCGTTCGTAGGGCTCCTCGAGCGCGCTCGAGTGGGCCAGCAGCCCGGTCACCGCCACCGGGTGGGCCGCCTGCATGAGCAGGGCGCGGGGTCCGGACAGTGCGAGTGCCCGCTCGCGGTGGATCCGCCTGAGCATCGAGCGATCGTCGAAGTAGCCGCTCACACCCGGCCTGTCCCGGGCCGCGCCCTCAGCCGGCTGAGCGCGGCGCCCGCGCCGCCGACCCCGAGCACCCGCCGAAACCAGTTCTCGCCGGCGAACACCTCCTCGACCGCCCACACGAGCAGCGCAACGTCGGAGGCCACGCCCGCGGCCCGCGCCGCCTCGCCCCGGGCCGTCCGGGCCACGGCGTCCGCGACGATCGCCGCGATCAGCGGCGGGTTGGGGAACTGGAAGATCGGGCGCGGCATCCTCGGATCAGCTTACGTGGCGCTGTCGAGTAGCCGCTCGGGTGGGATCTCGTGCTCCAGCGCGGCGTGGACGAGCGTCTGCATGCGCCGGCGGGTGCTCATCAGAAACGCGGGGCGCTCGCGCCCGCGCAGGACCCGGAAGCCGAGTGCGACGATCGGGTTGGCAATCGGCGCCGGGCGCGAGACCGCGTGCACCCGGAACTCGACCGCGCCGGTGTCGAGCCACTTCCACACCTCCCAGTCCATCTGCCCCATCTCGACGTGGCCCTGGAGCGTGTGGTAGTTCCAGCCCCACACGTGCGCGCGGCGGCCGTCGGCGCTCTGCGTCCGCTCGTACACCTCGCCCACGCGCACGCCCGCGAACAGGTGCAGGACGCGGAGCGCCTTGAGCTCGAGCAGCATGTCGCGTCCGGCCAGCGGACGGTCCGGGTCATAGTAGGCGCGCACGATCGAGGGATCGGCGAACTCGTAGCCGCGCATCAGCCGCCGCGCCGTCTCCCAGCTGCCATTCGGCTCCGGCTCGCCCGGCGGCTCGCTCGGCAGCGGCTGGCGCAGGTCGGTGCGGTCCCACTCAGGCCCTGGATGCTCGAGCGCCGAGGGGTCGAAGTTCAGTGGGCGCTCGGCCAGGTCCGCCAGCCGGCGGCGGATACGCGGGGGTCCGAGGCGGCGCTCAGCGTCCATTGAACGCCTCGACGTAGCGCTGGGTATCGATCGAGACGCCACCGCGCATCCGTCCCTGAGCCACATCCACGACACCCTCGAGGAACGAAATCCACATGTGCGCCTGCACCTCCTTGGACATGCGCAGGTTGTGGTAGAGGACGTGCGTCACACGGCTGCTGCTGCGCGCCCACGACTCGATCTCGAACTCGAGCTCTCCGGCGCCGGCCTCGCGGCACCGGAACCAGATCTCGCCGGCCTCCAGGTGACCGTGCAGCGTGACCAGGCGAAACGACTCCGCGCCGACCTCGACCACGCGCACCGGGCCGTCCCACGGGCCCGGCATCCGCACCACGAATTCGTCGCCGACCCTCATCGTCCCCGAGCGGCCAAGCACCTTCTGGAAGCGGGCGAAGGTCGGCGCGGGGCGGTTCGGGTCGCTCTGGACCTCGGCCATGAGCTCCCGGGAGGAGCACTTCGCCCCGGAGATGAGGGTCCGATAGCGGCGGTGAAACAGCGGGCCGTAGCCGCGGTCGGGTCCCTGCACGTCCTCGCCGTCGACATCGGCGGGCAGCGCGAGCGCGTCGTTCTCGAGCGCTTCGGGGCACGTGCTCTCGCTCCGGTGCATCGGCGTCGAGCGCCACATGTAGTCCCAGGCCGTGAGCCCGATTCCGACCGGCCAGGTAGCGGCGGTCAGCCACCTTCTGGTTGTGCTGGGTCGTCGCGCCATCAGCTTGAACATACCCTCAGATTTATCTAAACAACACGTTCGGATCGCGCTACCATCTGGACGATGCTGACCTATTACCTCCACCGCGCCGGAATACGCGCCTGGCACGCGCAATGGCTCTCGATGAGCGCGGTCGGGCTGTGCATCGGGCTGTGGATCCGCGCCAAGACGGTCGATCAGGACGAACGCGGGAACGCCGAGCGCCGCGCGTTGTTCGTCGGCCTGTGGCCGCCCACGATCTGGCTGATCGGGGAGTCACTGGCGGAGCGGGACCAGACTCGGCAGCGGTCGCGGCTTCGGCGCGCCCGCTCGCGGCTCAGCCGCTGAGGTAGGACAGCGTCCGGTTGGCGATCGCCGCGGCCAGCCGCAGCTGCTCGCGCGCAGGCGGCGCGGCCTGGACCGACAGCCGCTCGGCCACGCCCGCCCCGAGCTCCAGCCCGGCGCCGGCGGCGATCGCCGCGCACACGCGCGCGGACTCGCGCACGACGTCGGGCTCGACGCTCCAGATCGCCTCGAACCGGCGCCCGCCCCGCTCACCCGGCTCAGCCGGCGGCGGCTCCCAGCCGGCCAGGCAGGCCGCGTGCCCCTCGGCGTCGCACACGATCGCCCACTCCCGCATCAGCGGGTGCCCCCGCGGCACCGGAACCTCGGCCGGCGCTCCCTTGGGCGTGCGCCGGCGCGTGAAGTCGGCGAACACGACGGCGGCCTCGGCGCCGCGCGCGAGCTCGCGCCACCGCATCTCGCTGCGCCGGTAGAAACGCTCGCGCTGGAAGGCGGCGAATAGCACGGGGCGCTCCGCCCGGGACAGGCTCTCGTCCTCGAGCGCGCGAGAGAGCGCGAGCATCAGCGGCTTGGCCAGCACCCGCGGCTCGAGATCGGGACGCCGCTGGCGCAGCATCGCGTACACCGACGGCGCCGGGCCGTCTCCGTAGCGCGCCGCGCGCTCGATCGCCGCCGTCAGGGAAAGCCCCGCGGCGCGCTCGGCCGCCACGCGGCGGATGAGCTCGACGTCGCGCGCGCTGTAGCGGCGGTGGCCGCTGGGAAGCCGCTCGGGCTCGGGAAAGCCGTGGCGGTGCTCCCACATGCGCAGCGTGCCCTCGGCCACGCCGGTGCGCTCGACCACGTCGCGGATGCTGAAGCTCTGAGGTCCGTCGGTCACTCTAAACGGATCGTATAGCTTTTATTGAACGCGGTTGCAGGGTACGGACCGGGCATGCATGCTGCCGAGATGATCGACACCGCCCTGGACCGCACGATCGCCCTGGGCTATGGCCACCCCGGGCTGGCCATCCGCCGCAGCCTTCCCGGATGGCCGCCCGACCCGCCCCGCATGGATGGCCGGGTCGTGCTCATCACGGGCGCGGCCTCGGGGATCGGGCTGGCCGCAGCGCGGGGCTTCGCCGAGCTGGGCGCTACGGTGGCGGCGGTGGCGCGAACCGAGGAGCGGGCGCGCGAGGCGGCCGCCGCGGTGCGCGAAACGGTCCCGGGCGCGGAGGTTCACCCGTGGGCGTGCGACGTGAGCAGCATCGCCGCGCTGCGCGCGTTCACGGCGCGCCTGGGAGAGGCCGAGCCCCGTCTCGACGTGCTCGTCAACAACGCCGGCGTGATGCCCGATGAGCGCGAGCGGTCGGCCGAGGGTCACGAGCTGATGTTCGCCACGCACGTGCTGGCTCCCTTCGCCCTGACCGCGCTGCTGCGGGACAGGCTGGTGCGCTGCGCGCCCGCGCGCGTGATCAACGTGAGCTCGGGCGGGATGTACGGCCAGGGCCTCCCGGACGGCGACTTCGAGTCCGACGGCGAGAGCTACGGTCCCAAGAAGCTCTACGCGCGCACCAAGCGCGAGCAGGTGGTGATCACCGAGGAGTGGGCCGAGCGTTTGCGCGGAACGGGCGTGGTGGTGCACGCGATGCACCCCGGGTGGGTCGACACCAAGGGCGTGCGCGACTGGCTGCCGGTCTTCCGGCGCCTGACCCGCCCGATCATCCGCACCCCGGAGCAGGGCGCCGACACGCTCGTGTGGCTCGGCGCGTCCCCCGACCCGCTACGCAGCACCGGCCACTTCTGGCACGACCGCCGGCCGCGCCCGACGCACTACCGGCTGGGCGCGGGCGCGGAGCGCCCGGAGGACCGCCGGCGGCTGTGGGAGTGCTGCGAGTCGCTTCTCGCGGCCGGCTGAGGAGCCCGGCGCCGGGGCTTGGCCAGCACGAGCTGCACGTCGCAGATCCGCCGCTCGGCGAAGCCGGCCTCGCAGTAGGCCAGGTACAGCGTCCACAGCCGCCGGAAGCGCTCGTCGTAGCCGAGATCCTCGAGCTCTCCCACCGCGCCTGAGAAGTTCCGCCGCCACCGCCGCAGCGTGTCCACGTAGTGGGGCGTCAGGTCCTCGAGGTGGATCGTCTGCATGTCGGTGCGCCGGGCCAGGTTGCGGGCGATGACCTCGAGCGAGGGCAGGCACCCGCCCGGGAAGATGTAGGTGCTCATGAACGAGCGGGAGGCCTTCTCGACCTCGTAGGCCCGATCGTCGATCGTGATCGCCTGGAGCAGCATCGTCCCGTCGGGCTCGAGCAGGTCCGAGCACTTGGCCAGGAACGTGCCGAAGTGCCGCCACCCGACCGCCTCGATCATCTCGATCGACACGACCTTGTCGTAGCGGCCCCGGAGCTCGCGGTAGTCGTCCATCAGGATCGTCACGTGGCCTTCCAGGCCGGCCCGCTCCACCCGCGCGCGCACGTACTCGTACTGCTCGCGCGAGAGCGTCGTTGTGGTCACGTGGCAGCCGCGGGTGCTCGCGGCGTGCAGGGCGAAGCCGCCCCACCCGGTACCGATCTCCAGGACCCTGTCCCCCGGGCCCAGGTCGAGCTTCTCGCACACGCGCTCGAGCTTGGCCAGCTGCGCCTGCTCGAGCGACATGTCGGGCCGCTCGAACACGCCGCACGAGTAGCTCATCGTGGCGTCGAGCATGCGCGCGAACAGGTCGTTGCCGAGGTCGTAGTGGGCGGCGATGTCGCGCCGGCGGCGCCGGCGGGTGCTGCGCCGGGCCAGCGCGCGCAGGCGCAGGACTGGCCAGCGCAGCGGCGCGAGGCGGCCGCGGATGCGGTCGAGCCCGGAGGCGTTTCGCGCCGCGAGCCTGATCAGCGCCACCGGGTCGGGCGAGTCCCAGTGGCCGCGCGCGTAGCTCTCGGCGAGCCCACGGCTCCCGCGCAGGAGCATGGTCCACGCGCGCCGCGAGCGAATCACGACCGTGGCGGCGGGCGGACCTGACCCGAACGTCCGCCGCTCGCCGCCCTCGACGACGACCAGGCTCCCGACGCGAATCCGGCGCAGCAGGAGGGAGACCAGGAGCCGGCTCATGCCGTGCGGGGACGGCGGTAGACGGGAAAGCCGGCCAGCTTCAGGCCCAGGGCGTGGAGGTAGATCAGTCCGAGGACCCGGAGCGTGGCCAGCGGGTAGCGCACGCTCATCGCCACCGCCGAGCGGCGGGTGAGCTCGCGCCGGTGAAGCGCCAGCGTGGCGTCGAACACCGGCGTTCCCGCGCGGTGGCTCTCGATGTGCACCGACGCCGTCTCGCCCGGCGCGGCCGCGCGGGCGAGGTAGCGATGCTCCATGCCCATGAACGGCGAGACATGCAGCGCCTTGTCCAGCTCCGCGCGGGCCAGGCCGCCGCGCGCCGGAAGCACGTACGCGTGGCGCTCGCCCCACGGCGTGTTCGTGACCTCGGCCACGAGCGCCTCGAGCTTCTCACCGGATGCGTCGAAGCAGTAGTAGAAGCTGACCGGGTTGAAGCAGTGCCCGAACGAGCGCGGCTGGGTGAGGACGCGGATCGGGCCCGCCGGGCGCACGCCCGTGGCCTGCTCGACCCGGGCGCGGACCGCCTCCTCGAGAGGGGTGCGGGGGTCGCCGAGATAGTCGCGCCGGCGGAAGCGCAGAAGCCCGGGCCGCCGCGCCACGAGGCGCCCGCCGAGCAAGTCCGGGAGCTCGGCCAGATCGACGTACGCGAGCGCCAGGCGATGGCGGAACTCGCGCGCCGCGCCCGCCGGCTCCAGGCGCCGGTGTCGGATCGTCCCCTCGTACAGGCAGCTCGCGCTCACAGCCCGGCTCCGAACCGGGCCGCCACACGCGCGCCGCTGCGCACGCCGTCCTCGTGGAAGCCCCAGCCCCAATAGGCACCGCAGAAATGCGTCCGGTCGCGGCCGCTGAGCTCATCGAAGCGGCGCTGGGCGGCGATCGCCCGGTCGGTGTACACCGGGTGGGCGTAGGACATGGTCCGGATCACCGCGGCGGGGTCGATCTCGCCCGTCCGGTTGAGCGTCACGCAGAACTCCCGGTCCGCCCGCAGCGATTGAAGGCGGTTCATGTGGTAGGTCACCGTGGTGGCGCCCGCCGGCTCGGGCTGGAGGTGGTAGTTCCAGCTCGCCCAGGCGCGGCGCCGTCGCGGCAGCATCCGCACGTCGGTGTGGAGCACGGCCTCGTTGGCCTGGTAGGCGAAGGCGCCGAGTACGTCGCGCTCGTGCTCGGTGGCGTCGGCGAGCAGCCCCAGCGCCTGGTCGGAGTGCGTGGCGAGGACAACCTGGTCGAAGTGCTCGGCTTCGGCCCCGCGCGCCTTGACCGACACGTGGCCGGGCGCGCGCGTGACCGACTCAACGGGGTGGCCCAGGCGAAGCTGCTTGCCGAGCGGGGCGATCAGCGCCTCGACGTAGCGCGCCGAGCCGCCGCGGATCGTCCGCCACTGCGGCCGGCCGCGGAACGCCAGCATCCCGTGGTTGTCGAAGAACTCGGCCAGGAAGCGCGCGGGGAAGCTCCACCGCTGGCGTGGATCCGCCGACCACACGGCCGACACCTGGGGCACGATCAGGCGCTCGATGAACGGCCGCGAGAATCGCTGCTCCTCGAGCCAGCGCCCGAGCGACGGGCCCGCCCCCGCGCCGCCGATCAGCGCCCGCGCGGCGCGATTGAAGCGGGCCAGGTCGACCATCATCCGGTGAAACCACGGTGTCACCAGGTGGGAGCGCTTGGCGAACAGCCCGTTCGCCGAGCCGCCGCTGTACTCGAAGTCGCCGGCGCCGTCGCTGACCCCGAAGGTCATCGTCGAGGACTGCGTAGCGACGCCGAGGCGGGCCAACAGCCGCTCGAAGCTCGGGTAGTTGCGGTCGTTGAACACGACGAAGCCCGTGTCCACGTGGTGGGTCTCGTGCAACGTGTCGACTCTGACCGTGTTCGCGTGCCCGCCCGCATACGGAGCCGCCTCGTACAGCGTCACCTCGTGCCTGTCGTGGAGCAGGTGGGCAACGGTCAGGCCCGAGACCCCTGCGCCCACGATGGCGATCCTCATTTCCACTCCATACCGGTAGTTCGGGCCGGCGCGTCGTCCGGATCACCCACCAGCCTAACACGCTGTTGAGATAAACTAAACGATATGTTGAGCAGCTATTCCGGGCCGGCTATTCCAGGGCCGGACGTCTCCGGAGGCTCGAGCGGAGCCGATTCGTCGGCGCTCCCGACCTCCGTGGCCCCCTCGAGCTGCGCGAGCGCGGTGGCGTCGATCGCCGGCTCCACCGAGCCGGAGTCCGAGTCGAACACGAAGATCTCGAGCGCGATGTCCGGGTCGAACAGGACCTGGCTCTGGTAGGTGACGACGGTGCGCCCGGTGAGCTCCTCGACCAGCCCCGTGAGCCGTTCGCACATCTCGTCCTGGTAGAGCTGGCGGAACTGACGCACCTGCTGCGGGTGGCCGAACTCGAGCATCGTCTTCTCGGCCGTCGTCAACCCTTCGCGCATGACGACGAGCAGAATGTCGTCGAACATGTAGGACTTCGTCTTGGTCGGGCCCTTGCCGAAGAACTCCTTCTGCATCCGCACCATGGCGTTGGAGATCTGCAGCAGGAGGCTCTGCCCCTCCTCGGGGTCCCGTTGCCTGCTCGTCGTCATGACCTTCAGGCTAACGTGCGGCCGGTGAGAATCGAGCAGACCGCGCCACCGTCTCACCGCGAGCGCCTGATCGCCGCCATGGCGGGCGCGATCGAGGGTAGTGGCTATCGGGAGACGACCGTGGCCGACGTGGTCCGCATCGCCCGGACCTCGCGGCGGACCTTCTATGAGCACTTCGAGGACCGCGAGGCGTGCTTCCTCGCCCTGTTCGACGCGGTCAACGACCAGATGATGGAGCAGGTGGCCATGGCCGTTCGCCCCGACCGGTCGCTGGAGGAGCAGGTGGACAGCGCGCTCGACGCCTACGTCGACGGCGTGACCGCGCAGCCGGCGCTGTACCGCAGCTTCGTGCACGAGCTGCCGTCGCTCGGACGGGCCGGCGCCGACCGGATGACCGGCGTCACGGAGCGCTTCGCCGGGCTGCTCGTCGCGCTCGTCGAGTCGGCCCGCCGCCAGCAGCCCGAGATCGCGCGCCCGCTGACGATGGACACGGCGATCATGATCGTCGGCGGCCTGCGCGAGCTCGCCGTCATCTACCTCCAGCGCGAGCGCGACCTGCACGAGCTGCGCTCGACCGCCGGCGCCACGATCAAGGCGATCCTCGCCGGCGCGTTGCTGCAGCACCCTGTTTAGCCCGGACGATCGCGTGGTATGCTCTCGTACCAGAGGCGGTACAGAAGCGTACCAACTTCCGACTTGGAGGTCGTTCCGTGAACCAGGACAGCGAGTGAGGCAGCACTACGAGATCGCGATCGTCGGGGCCGGATTCTCCGGGCTCGGGATGGCGATGGAGCTGCGAGACGCCGGGATCGACGACTTCGTCGTGCTCGAGCGGGCCGATGACCTCGGCGGCACGTGGCGCGACAACAGCTATCCCGGCTGCGCCTGCGACATCCCGAGCGTCCTCTACTCGTGGACCAAGGAGCAGAACCCGCGCTGGAGCAGCGCGTTCGCCGGACAGCCCGAGATCTGGGAGTACATGCGCGAGGTCGTCTCCCGCCACGATCTCGAGCGCCACCTGCGCTACGACCACGAGGTGCTCTCGATGCGCTGGCTGGACGAGCCGGCGCGCTGGGAGATCCAGACCGCCGGCGGCGCCGTGAGCGCCGACGTGGTCGTCTCGGCCGCCGGCGCCCTGGCCGACCCCTCGACCCCCGATCTGCCCGGGCTCGGCTCCTTCCGCGGGACGACGTTCCACTCGGCCTGCTGGAACCACGACCACGACCTCCGCGGCCGCCGGGTGGCGGTGATCGGCACCGGCGCCTCGGCGATCCAGTTCGTGCCCGAGATCCAGCCCGAGGTCGGACACATGACCGTCTTCCAGCGCACCCCACCGTGGGTCACGCCGCGCTCCAACCCCGACATCCCCGGCCGGTGGCGCCGGCGATTCGAGCGCCACCCGCGGCTGCTCGGAGCCGCCCGCAGCATCGTCTTCTCGCTCCAGGAGTCGCTGCACCTCGGCTTCAAGCACCCGCGGCTGATGAAGGTGCTCGAGCGCCAAGCGCGCCGCCATCTCGAGCGCCAGGTCCCGGACGCCGAGCTGCGCGCCAAGCTCACCCCCGACTACCGGCTCGGGTGCAAGCGGATCCTCGGCTCGGACACCTGGTATCCGGCGCTGTGCGCCGAGAACGTCGAGGTGGTGACGCTGCGGGGTATCGGAGATCACGCCGGACGGGATCCGCGACGCCGACGGCGTCGAGCACCCGGTCGACACGATCATCTTCGGCACCGGCTTCCAGGTCACCGATCCGCCGATCAGCCACCGCGTCCACGGCCCGGACGGGCGCACGCTGGCCGCAAGCTGGCGGGGCAGCCCGCGGGCGCACCTCGGGATGGCCGTCGCCGGCTTCCCCAACCTGTTCTTCCTGCTCGGCCCGAACACCGGCCTCGGCCACAATTCCGTGCTGCTGATGATCGAGGCCCAGGTCGACTACCTGATGCGGCTGCTGGCCTGGCGCCGGGAGACGGGGCTCTCGGCGATCGAGCCCGCTGCCGAGGCCCAGGCGCGCTTCCTCGGCGAGGTCGACCAGGGGACGAAGGGCAGCGTGTGGACCGCCGGCGGCTGCCTCAGCTGGTACCTCGACGCCACCGGGCGCAACTCGACGCTGTGGCCGGGCAGCGTCCGCGCCTACCAGCGCCTGCTCTCGCGCTTCGACGCCGGCGAATACCGCGTGTGGACGCCGCGGCCGGCGCCGGCGCTCGACGCGCCCGTGCCGGTGGCCGCCTGATGCCGCGGGGCGCGGGCGCGCCGGGTCCCGTTCAGATCGACGGACGCACCGCGTACGTGTCCGGCGCCGCCTCGGGCATCGGCCGCGCGATGGCTCAGCGCCTGTCGGCCCACGGCTGTCCGGTGGCGATCGTCGACGTCGACGAGGCCGGCCTGGCCGAGACCGCGGGGCTGCTCCGCGGACCGGTCCTGACCCGCGTGCTCGACGTGCGCGACCGCGAGGCGCAGTTCGCGTTCGCTCGCGAGGTCGCCGAGTGGGCGCCCGCACCGCTCGGGATGGTGTTCAACAACGCCGGCGTGGCCACCACGCAGCCGGTGGCCGACGCGGTCCTCGAGGACGACGACTGGGTGCTCGAGATCAACCTCGGCGGCGTGCTCCACGGCACCAGGGCGTTCCTGCCCATCCTGCTCCGCCAGGGGTCGGGCGTCGTGGTCAACACCTCGAGCGTGTTCGGCCTGGTCGGCATCCCCACCCAGAGCGCCTACTGCACCTCCAAGTTCGCCGTCCGGGGCTTCACCGAGTCGCTGCGGGCCGAGCTGCGCGGCACCGGCGTGCGCGCGGTCACCGTCCACCCGGGCGGGATCAAGACCAACATCGCCCGCAACTCGCGCTTTCACAGCGGCCCCGACGGGGTGCCGCGCACCCAGGATGAGGCGGCGCAGGAGTTCGACGCCGCTGGCCCGGACGACACCGGAACGGGCGGCGGAGATCATCCACCGCGGGGTCAACGCCGGCAAGAGCCGTGTGCTGATCGGCGCGGACGCTTACTTCCTGGACGCCCTCGTGCGCCTCGCCCCGACCCGCTACGCCGACGTGCTGGCCGGGCTCATCGCCCTCAGCGGGCGCCGGCGCGGGTGAGGCTGGGTCGAAAAGCGCACCTATAGTTCGTTTTTCGACCCTGCCCCCGGCATTCGCGCGCCGCGGGCGGGTATACGCTGCCGCGTCATGTCTACCTTCGACGCCGTGCGCATCCCGATCTGGCGTGAGGGCCTGGTGGCCTTCGAGCGCGCCGCGCTGCTACGCAGCGAGGTGTGGCGAGGCGAGGACGTCCCCCGCGGCGACGGCGCCCCCGTGATGCTGGTCCCCGGCTTCCTGGCCGGCGACATGTCGCTCGGGATGATGGCCCAGTGGCTCAAGCGGATCGGCCACCGGCCCTGCCGAGCCGGCATCCGCGCCAACGTCGACTGCGCCGCGCGGGCGCTCGAGCGCCTCGAGGTCGAGGCCGCGCGCCACGCCGAGCGCCACGGGCGCAAGGTCACGGTCGTCGGCCACAGCCGGGGCGGAACCATGGCCCGCGTGCTCGCCGTCCGCCGGCCCGAGCTGATCGAAGGCGTCATCTGCCTCGGCTCGCCACTGCGCGACCAGCTCGCCGTCCACCCTCTCGTGCACGCCCAGGTCAAGGCGGTGGCGCTGCTCGGCAGCCTCGGCGCGCGCGGCCTGTTCACCTACGCGTGCAACTCGAGCTGCTGCGCCGAGGTGAGCGAGCAGCTCGCCGCTCCTTTCCCGGAGGGCGTGCGCTTCGCCTCGGTCTACTCGCGCAGCGACGGCGTCGTCGACTGGCGGGCCTGCCTCGACCCCGCCGCCCGCCAGATCGAGGTCCACTCGACCCACGTGGGCATGGCGGTCAACTCCGCCGTCTTCTACGTGCTCTCGCGGCTGCTGGGCGCCCCGCCGGCCTCCGCCGTCGCCCATCGCCGACTCGGGCGCCGGGCTCGCCGCCGCCTGAACGCGCCTGCGGGAAGACGGCTTCCGGGGCGGAGGCCACGCCCGCCGGCTGGGCCGCTTTGACCAGGGCGGCCATCCCGGCCTCGATCCCGTCGCACAGGATGCGGATGTCGGGCGCCGTGTCGTAGTCCCCGGTGACGCCGAATTTGAGCGCCCCGTCGTAGGAGAAGATCGCCACGCCGATCCGGATCTGGTTGGCGATCGGGACGTACGGGATCGCCTCGAGCATCCGCCGGCCCGCCAGGAACAGCGGCTGCTGCGGGCCGGGGACGTTGGTCGTCACCGTGTTGAGGCTGCGCTGCGGCACGCGGAAGGACAGCCGCGTCCCCAGCGCGAGCAGCATCGAGGGCGCGAACCCCGACAGGGAGGTCAACGTCTCCCCCGCCACCGCCTGCTGGGAGCGCTTGAGCCCGTCCATCTGGGCGTTCACCGACCTCAGCCGCTCGACCGGGTCCTCGAGACCCACGGGCAGCTCGGCGAACATCGCCGAGACGCGGTTGTTGTAGCGGCCCTTCTCGGTCGGCCGGCGCACCGACACGGGCACGAGCGTGCGAATCGTGATCCGCCCCGGATCCTCGGCCCGCGAGAGCAGCAGATCGCGGAAGCCGTGCGAGATCGCGGTCAGGACGACATCGTTGACGGTCCCGCCGAGCGCGCCCCGGATCACCTTGACGTCGCTGAGGCTCGCGTGCGCCCAGTCCCACCGGCGATGCGGGCCGATGTTCCCGTTGAGCGAGGTTCGCGGCCCCGGCCGCAGGAGGCCGCGCATGGCGGCGGTCCCGCGCAGCGTGCTCCAGGCCTGGGTGGCCACCTGGGTCGGACCGCGCACGACCTGTGCGGCGGCGCCGATCGCGCCCACCGGGCTACACCAGGCGGCGGGCCAGCGGCTGAGCGATCAGCTCGCTCGCCGACGGCTCGGGCTCGGGCGTCCACCGAGGCGCCGGCGGGCGGACCGGGTCGCGCTCCGCGTCGAGCAGCACCGACAGCAGGTCGGTGGCGGAGACGCCGTCGACCATGCAGTGGTGGGTCTTGGAGACGAGCGCCCAGCGGCCGTTGCCCAGACCCTCCGCCGCCCACAGCTCCCACAGGGGCTTGGTCCGGTCGAGCTGCTGGGACATCACGCGCCCGATCAGCGTCCGCAGCTCGTCCTCGCCTCCGGGTGCGGCCAGCGCGGTACGGCGGACGTGGTAGTCGAGGTTGAAGTGGGGGTCGTCGATCCACACCGGAGGCCCCACCCGCAGCGGCGGATAGCGGACCTTCTGCCGGTAGCGAGGCACGAGGTGGAGCTTGGCCCCCACCGCGGAGCAGATGTCGGACTTCGACGGCGGCGGACCCTCGAAGATCCCCACCGATCCGATGTGCATGTGGTTGACGTCGTTCTCGATGTCCAGGAACGAGGCATCGAGCGGGCTGAGCGGATCCATCACAACCTCCTCTACAACTGCAGCGATTTCACTTCGAGGTACTCGTCGAGTCCGAACGGTCCCAGCTCGCGCCCGTAGCCGGACTGCTTGTAGCCGCCGAACGGCGCCAGCGGGTTGAACGCGGCGCCGTTGATCTCGATCTGGCCCGTGCGGATCCGCCTGGCGACCCGCTTCGCGCGTTCCTCGTCCCCGGACCACACCCCGCCGGCCAGGCCGTACTGCGTGTCGTTGGCGATCCGGACTGCATCGTCCTCGGAGTCGTAGGGCATGATCACGAGCACCGGCCCGAAGATCTCCTCCTGGGCGATCGTCATCTCCGGTGTGACGTCCGAGAACACGGTGGGCTGCACGTACCAGCCGCGCTCGAGGCCGGGCGGCGGCTCGGCCCCGCCGGTCACGAGCTTGGCGCCCTCCTCGATCCCCTTGGAGATGTAGTCCCGGACCCGCCGGCGCTGCACCTCGGACACGAGCGGTCCGATCGGCGTCGACTCATCCATCGGATCGCCGGGCGCATAGTGCTCGGCCACCGCGGCGGCGATCGCCTCGACCTCGGGCAGCCGCTCCCGGGGGACGAGCATCCGGGTCAGGGCGCTGCACGTCTGGCCGGAGTTCAGGTAGCACTTGCCGACGCCGTCGGCCACGGCGTCCTGCAGCGGAGCGTCGTCGAGGATGACGTTGGGCGACTTGCCGCCGAGCTCGAGCGCGACCCGCTTGATCGATTGCGCCGCCAGCTCGGCCACGCGCCGTCCCGCCCGGGTCGAGCCCGTGAACGAGATCATGTCCACGTCCGGATGCGCCGCCAGCGCCTCCCCCACCACCGGGCCGTAGCCGCTCACCAGGTTGAACACGCCCGGCGGCAGGCCGAGCTCGTCGAAGATCGAGGCGAGCAGGAAGGCGTTCAGCGGGGTGACCTCGGAGGGCTTGAGGACGACCGTGCACCCGGCGGCGAGCGCCGGTGCCACCTTTGCGCAGATCTGGTGCAGCGGGTAGTTCCACGGCGTGATCGCCCCGACCACGCCAACCGGCTCGCGCACGATCAGCGAGTTGCCGATCTCGATCTCCCAGTCGACGCTCGCGAGCAACTGCGGCATGGCGGTGAACGTCATCGTGGGCAGCCCGGCCTGGATCATCCCCGACTGGCGGATCGGCATCCCGACCTCTTGCGAGACCAGCATCGCGATCTCGCTCTGGCGCTCGGCCAGCGTCAGCGCAATCCGCTCGAGCCAGCCCGCCCGCTCGGCCACCGGCGTCTGCGACCAGCTCTCGAACGCCGTGCGGGCCGCCGCCACGGCGCGGCCCACGTCCTCGGGGGTGCCTTCGGGGATCCGGCCGATCGGCTGCTCGGTGGCCGGGTTGATGACTGCGATCGTGCCCCGCGGGTCGGCCGGGGCGACCCACTCGCCGCCGATGTAGAGCCGGTCGTGGACGCGAAGCTGCGGTTCGGTGGTGGTAGCCATCTCGTTTGCCTCCTAGGCGGTCGTCGTGCCGGCGGTGGCGGGCGCGGCGGCCGCGAGCGCCTCGGCGGTCCGGTGGGCCAGCGCCATGATCGTGATCATCGGGTTCGTTCCCGACGCGGTGGGGAACGCACTCCCATCGCCGATCCACACGCCCTTGACGTCGTGCAGCTCGCCCCACGGGCCCGCCACGCTCCTCGTGCGGTCGGTTCCCATCCGGCACGTGCCCATCTGGTGGGCCGAGAACAGCGTCCACCCGCCCGCGCGCAGCGGGATCTGCTGGACGCGGGCGCTGAACGCGTTCACGATCGTCGCCCCAGCGCCAGGTGGGCGCGCCGGCGGCGAGGGCGGTGATCTGGGTCGCGCCAGCCGCCTCGTGCATCCGCAGCTGTGCGTCGATGCCCTGAGCGGCGTGGCGCACGATCGAGCTCGTCGGTGAGCGCGTACGTGGGCACCGCCATCCCGGCCCCGTCGATCGTCACCCGGCCGTGGCCGCGGTCGCGGAGCAGCGCGATCAGCGTCGCCCCATGGCGGAAGTTCGACATCGTCCGCTTGTGCTCGGCGGCGCTCGTGTACGGGAAGCGCCGAGCCGGCGATCGCGGTCGTGTACTGGGCGCCCTCGATCAGGAAGCCGTAGCCGGCCTCGATGTCCTCGAACTCGTGCACGAGACCGGCGTGCGGCGCGCCCTTCCAGTTCTCCATCTCATCGGGGTAGTAGCCGAACGTCGCCGTGCACGGGTGCAGGCGCAGGTGCTCGCCCACGGCGGGGCCGCCGATCCCGGAGCGCAGCAGCAGCGCCGGCGACTCGAGCGCGCCGGCCGCGACGAACGACCTGGGGCGCCCGGACGGTCACGTTCGCGCTGCGCCCGGTCTGCGGATCGGACCACAGGGCCTGCACGCCCGCCGCGCGTCCCTGCTCGACGAGCACGCGCTGGGCAGCGCAGCGCGCCACCAGCACCGCCCCGCGCTCGTACGCGTCGCGCAGGTAGGTCTTGAGCGTCGACTGCTTGGCTCCGGTGGGATCGCCGAAGCCGATGTAGCCGGCGGCGTCGAACCGGTAGCGGCCGGCGTCGACGTTGCGGGTGGCCAGCGCGAAGCTCCACCCCAGCTTCTCGGCCCCCGCGCGCATCCGCTCGTGCGCCTTGTTGAGATCCGAGCAGCGGTCGTTGACGCCGATCCGCTCCCACACCGCGTCCAGGTGCCGGTCGAACTCGGCGCCGGAGAGCCCCTCGAGGCCGTGCTCGCGCTCCCACTGCTCGCGGACCCAGGGCGTCGTGCGCAGCGAATTGGTCCAGTTGATCACGGTGCCGCCGCCCAGGCAGGAGCCGGCCTGGAGCGAGACGTTCAGATCCGCGGTCGGCGTCGGGCCGCCGCGCCAGTACATGTTCTGGTAGGCGGGAAGCTCGAGCCCGAAGAAGTCCGGATCGTCGAAGTAGCCGCCCGCCTCGAGCACCACGACCTTGAGCCCGCGCTCGGACAGGCAGCCGGCCATCACCCCGCCGCCGGCACCGGAGCCGACGACGCACACGTCGGCCTCGAGCGTGGTGTCGCCGTCGGGGACGTAGGGCTCGAGCGAGCGGACCGCGTCGGGCGCCGGGCCGAGCGGTCCCGGGTATCCGAACGTCGTCCAGTTCGGATTCTGCCCCCGCTCGTCGGGGAGTCCGTAGTAGAGGAACAGGGTGGCGCCGACGAGGGCCTGCACCCCCGCGGCCGGCTGGGGGCCGGTGAGGGCGACGTTGCGCAGGATCTGCTCGCGGGAGCGCTGCGACACGCGCGGGAATCCCTGCGCGGCGAGCGCATCGAGGAGCTGGAGCAGGCCGGCGAGCTGCTCGGCCGGAACCGCCGTGAGGAGCATCTGCTCGAGCGCGGCGGGCACCCCGATGTCGCTCGCCTTACGCGCGAAGAACCCGTCGGGGTCGGGCTCGTGCGCCACCGGCGGCACCACGGCATCGCACAGTGCGGACAGAACCGCCCGCTGGACCTCGTTGACCTCGCTCACGCCTCTCCTCTCCTCGGTTGCGCTGCGACCAGCGCCCCGCAGTATTACCCGCTGAGGAGGGTGTCCCGATAAAGATCTGCGAATTCGCCGGCGGCCGGGGCGTCGAACTGGGCGTGGCGGTAGCGCAGCGCGAGGAAGAGCCGGCCGCCGAGCGTGGCCGCGCCGAACGACGCCCCCAGCGGCATCCGACCCGGCGGCGAGAACCACAGCTCCCGCACCGCGCCGGCTTCGCCGAGGCCCGGCACGCTCTCGATCCGCCCGAGGTTCGAGAGGACCGAGGTGTCCACCGCCAGGTTGCCGGTCAGCGGGATCAGGTCCTGCATCCGCTGCTTGAGCGCGCTCGGCAGCAGCCTGGGCGGCGCGAACAGCTCGACGATCAGGCCCGCCACGCCCGCCTCCTTGATCTCCCGCGTCCGCTCGGCGATGGCGGGAATCGCCTGCTCGAGCGTGGCGTGCTCGCGCGAGGACAGGCGCACGCTCACATACGAGGCGAAGTTGCCGACGACTTCGAAGCGCCAGTGCGGCGGACGCAGGTTGATCGGCATCATCACGTAGATCCAGTTGGCGTCGGCCCCGAGGCGCTCGTTCCAGCGACGGATCGTGACCGCGAGGCCCGCCAGCAGCACGTCGTTGACGGTGGCGCCGCCGGCGCGCCGCGCGGCGACCTGCGCGAGCTCGTCGGGCGCGAACGAGGTGAGCTCGAACCCGTACCCCGGCCGATCCTCGCCACCGCGGGGGGCGACGCGCGAGGGCATGTTGAGCCCTCGCGTGAGGTAGTCGATCCCCGCCCGAGCCCGGGACAGCCGTTCGCTCAGCGATCCTGGGGAGGCCATGGCCAGCACGTCGCGGACCCCGAGCGGGTCGACCTCGGGCAGCGGATCCTCCTCGCCGCCGTAGGCCCGCGCGATCGAGCCCATCAGCCGCAGCGCCGAGAGGCCGTCGCCGGCGGCGTGGTGGAGGCTCAACACGAGCGTGTCGCCGCCGGGCCGGTGCGCCAGCAGCAGCGCGAACGGGCCCGGCCGGTCCAGCCGCGGCGGGCGGCTGAGGAGCCGCTCGCGCGCCGCGGCCAGCTCGGCGCCGTCGCGCGCCGACACCTCATCGAGATCGAGCTCGCCGAGCTCGTCGCCGATCTCCCACCGGTAGCCGACGGTCAGCGGACCGCCGTCGGCCAGGCGCGCGCGGGCCAGCGGATGCCGCCGGGCCGCCTCCCGAACGGCCTCGATCAGTCGCGGGCCCTCGATCCGCCCCTGAGCCCGGATCTCGACGTGAACCGTCCACGGCTCCTGCTCCCGATCCAGGTGGAGGTAGAGCTCGTCGAGGATGTTCAGGCGCGCGCTCTCCACCTGGTGCAACATATCGAGAAAATGTTGCATTGCGATGCCTGACCGCCACCCCGTCCTCGAGCTCCTCGCCCGGCGCGCCGCCGCCGGCGCCACCGACGCGCGCTCCGACGGCGCCCGCTTGGCCCTGGCGCTCGAGGGCGGTGGGATGCGCGGCGTGGTCTCGGCGGGGATGGCGGCGGCGATCGAGCGGCTCGGGCTGACGGCCTGCTTCGACTTGGTCGTCGGGACCTCGGCGGGCGCCCTCAACGGCGCCGCGCTGCTGGCCGGCGTGGCCGAGGCGTGCGCCACCGCCTACCACTCCGCCTTCACCACCCGGCGCTTCATCAACCCCTACCGCCTGCTGATCGGCCGCGCCGCGGTCGACGTCGCGTTCACGCTCGACCACGCCGATCCGCATGGGCTCGACGCCGGCCGCCACGAGCGCACCGCGGCCAGCGCGATCGTGGGTCGGCGGCAGCCCAGTCGAGTTCCGCGGCCGCCGCTTCCTCGACGGCGGCCTGGCCGAGTCGATCCCCTTCCACGATGCTCGCGCTTCAGACCCGCCCGTGGGGGGTTCCGCTCGAGCCCGCCTCCGGCCTCGCCGAGCGGATCATCTCGCGGCGGCTGCACAAGCTGAATCCGGCGCTGCTCGAGCTCTACCGGCGCCGGCCGGGCGGCTACGAGGCCGCGGTGGCGGAGGTAGCCGAGGCCACGAGCGCGCCCGCCGGCGAGCCGCCGTTCGTGTTCGGGCTGCGGCTACCCGAGGGCGCCGAGCCGGTCAGCCGGCTCGAGCGCTCGGCCGAGACGCTGCGCTCGGCCGAGGTGATCGCCCGCGAGCACGCCGAGCGGGTGCTCGCGGCGGTCATGGCCTAGCCGCCACCGCCGCCCGGGCGCGCGCCGAGCGCACTGCGGCCGACAGCGTCGCCACGTCATAGGCGCCGTAGTGGCGACGGCCGTTGATGAAGAACGTGGGCGTTCCGGAGACGCCGCTGATGTCCGCCGACTCGACGTCCTCGGCGATGCGCGCGGTGCCCTTGCGCTTGCGCAGATGCTCGCGGAAGCGCTCGCCGTCGAGCCCGAGCTGATCCGCGTAGGCGAACAGGTCGCGGACGGCGAGGGCGTCCTGGTGGGCGAGCAGCGTGTCGTACATGTCCCAGAAGCGGCCCTCGCGGGCGGCCGCCTCGCTGGCCTCGGCGGAGAGCTGGGCGAAAGGGTGGACGTCATTCAACGGCAGGTGGCGCCACACGTAGCGCAGGTCGCCGAAATCGGCCAGGAGCTCGCGGATGATGCGCTCCGCCTGTCCGCAGAACGGGCACTGGAAGTCGCCGTACTCGACCAGGGTCACCGGCGCATCGTCCGGACCGCGCACGTGATCGCGCTCGAGATCCACCGGAACGGCGAGGTCGACGAGCGACTCGGCGCTACCCAGCAGCGCCCGCAGCCGCGCGCGCCGGGGTAGGAGCGCGGTGGCGCGGAACACGGCGGCGGTCAGCGCCGAGGCGGCGAGACCGGCGGTGAGCACGCCGAGCTTCGCCTCCTGGAGCTCGGTCCCCTGGAAGGCCAGCGTGGCGATCAGCAGCGACACCGTGAACCCGATCCCGGCGATCGCCCCGCCACCCAGCACCGAGGCCCAGCCCACCGGCGGCTTGATCCGCCCGCGGCTGAGGCGCGTCACCACGTACGTCGCCCCGGTGACGCCGAGGGGCTTTCCCAGGACGTAGCCCGCGATCACCCCGAGGGTGATCGGCGAGGTGTAGGCGTGCCCGAGGAAGCTGCCGTCGATCGCGATCCCCGCATTGGCGAGCGCGAACAGGGGCACGATCACGTAGCTCGTCGCCGGGTGGTAGAGCTGCTGAAGGCGCTCGTTGGGCGAGATCGCGGTGCGTACGCCTTCGCGCGCGGACTGCGCGAGCGCGGAGGTCGGCTGCTCGCGGAACAGCCGGAACAGGTCGGTGGCCCGTTCGAGGTCGGCGCGCGCGGCGGGATACGCGATCGAGACCAGGCCGATGGCCAGCCCAACGACCAGGGGGTCGACCCCGGACTTGACCATCGCGAACCACGCCGGAACGGCCAGCGCGAAGTAGACGATGCCGTTGCGCACGCGGCGCACGCGGAAAGCCAGCATCACGCCGAACAGCCCGATGCCCGTCAGCAGCCCCGCGAGGCGGACCGTGCCCGTGTAGGCGACCACGATCACGAGCAGCGCCACGAGGTCGTCGGCCACCGCCACCGTGAGGATGAAGGTCCGCAGGCTCTGGGGAAAGCGCCGCCCCACGAGGCTGAGCATCCCGAGCGCGAACGCCGTATCCGTGGACATCGCCGTACCCCAGCCGTGGGCGGACGCACGGCCGCCGTTGATCGCGAGGTAGATCGCGATCGGCACGATCATCCCGCCCAGCCCCGCCGCCATCGGCAGCGCGAGGCGCCGGCGCTCGCGCAGCTCGCCGAGATCGAATTCGCGGCGCGCCTCCAGCCCGACGACGAGGAAGAACAGGGTCATCAGCCCCTCGTTGACCCACTGCCGCAGGTTCAACGAGATCCCCGAGCCGCCCAGCCGGATCGTGAGCAGCGTGTGCCAGACCTTCGCATACGAGGACCCGGAGACGTTCACCCAGATCAGGGCCGCGACCGTCGCCCCGAGCAGAACCGCGGCGCTGCCGGTCTCCGTGCGCAGGAAGTCGCGAAGCGGCTCCTCGAGGTTGCGCGCCCACGCCGTGCGGGCGGCGAGGGAGTCCGCGCGCGACGGCCCGTCCGGCGGTGGCGCTTCGTCTGAGGGCGGAGCCGCGTCCGCGCTCACTGCCGGCGCCTCGCGAAGCGCCGGAGCGCGGTCACGCCCCGGGCTGGGCCATCAGCTCGTCGACGTAGCACCAGCGCCACGCCTGGTCCGGCATCGCCGAGCGCATCACCGGATGGCCGGTCTCCTCGTAGTGCGCGGTGGCGTGATGCCCCGGCGAGCTGTCGCAGCAGCCGATGTGGCCGCAGGTCTCGCACATCCGCAGCGCAACCCACCGCTGTCCGGACTGCAGGCATTCCTCGCAGCCGGCGATCTCGGCCGGCGTCTCGGTGACTTGGGCATTGTCCATGTGGTTGCACGTGGCCATGCCCTTAGCCTACTGAAGCGATCGCGGGCGCTCGGGGACCGCGCCGGCCGGCGCGGTCCCCTGGCCGTGGCCTCAGTTGCCGGACGTGGACGCGGCGGCGTCGGCCGCCCCTGCGCCGGCCGAGCCGACGACGGCCGTCACCGCCGGCTGGCTGCTGGCGGCCGAAGCGGGCGCCGGCGTAGTGCTCGTCGGCGTCGTCGACGCCGGCGTCGGGCTCGTTGGTCGTCGAGGTCGATGCTCGTCGGGGTCGTGCTCGTCGGGGTCGTGCTCGTCGGAGTCGCGCTCGTCGGAGTCGTGCTCGTCGGAGTCGTGCTCGTCGGAGTCGTGCTCGTCGGAGTCGTGCTCGTCGGAGTCGTGCTCGTCGGAGTCGTGCTCGTCGCGGCCGGGGCCGTCGGCTGCGCCACCGTGCCTGCGTCCACGGTGTTGGTGCCGGCCGCTGCCACCGCCGGACCCGCCGAGCCCGCCGCCACCGGCGTCGAGGAGCCAGACTGGGATGAGCTCGAAGGAGTCGTCGAGCTTGGGGCCGCCGTCCCGGAGTCCGAGCTCGCGGCAGGCGAGGGCGAAGTGGTCGCCGCGGCGGCCTGCGACGCCTGAGCGCCGGATCCACTCGCGCTCGACCCTGCCGCCACCGTCACCGGCGCCGAGTCCGAGCTCTCGGAGCTGGCGGGTGCGGGTGAGCTCTGCGCCACCGGCTCCGGCGCCGGCGCGGCCTGAGGCGCCGGCGCGCTCGCGCCCCCCGAGGCTCGAGCTCGAGCTGTCGGCGGCGGCGTGGACGGTGGCGGTGCTCGACGTGGCGCTCTGGCGCGTCGTCATGTCCGTCTGAGCGCCGGCCGAGTTCCAGACTCGACCCTGGGGATGCTCACTCAGGATCTTGTCGATCACCGAGAGCATCCTCGACCCTGATCCCATCGGTCCCGGCGGGTAAAAGCCGATCTCCAGGTGCGGGCCGGTGGAGATTCCGACGATCCCGTAGCCCACCGCGCCGATCTGCTGCCCGGCCTGGACGTGCTGGCCCACGTGCACGAGATCCGGTCCAGCATGCCCGTAGTAGACCTCGAGCCCCTTGAGCGGGCCGGAGGTGATCTCCAGCACCGGGGCGTTGGGGCCGAAGCCGTTGATGCCCTCGGAGATGATGACCCCGCTGCCCATCGCGTACAGCGGTGTCCCGCCCGGGGCGGAATAGTCGACGCCCTGGTCGACCGAGCCGTTCACGATGTACTGCCGGGGAAGCGGGAGCGCCACGCCGTCGCTGACCACGTAGGTCACCGACTGAGAGCTCGGGGCCGGCGGTGTCACGACCGCCACCGGCTCGGAGGCCGGCGCCGTGGGCGCGTTCGTCGGCTGCGAAGCGGGCGCCGTCGCGGGAGTCGTCGTACCCGCATCTCCCGTGGTGGCGCTCTGCCCGCCGGCGCCGGCGTCACCGCCCGTGCCGGTGGTTCCCGGCGCACCCGCCTGCTGCCCGCCGGCCTGGCCGCTCACGCTCGGTGTTCGAAGTGCCGGCGGCGGGCGACGTCTCCGGGACGCCGGTCCGGGCGGCCTCGGTGTGGAGCGAGGAGAACCGTGGGGTCGAGTCCGAGGTGGCCCGGGCGACGCTCGCGGGCGCGGCCGCGGCGGTGCCCGTGCCGGTGGCCGTGCCGGAGCCGGTCAGCCCCAGGACGGGCGCGTTGAACAGCAGCGACCACATGCGCACGTCGACCGCGCCGGTCATCGCGAGCTCGTGGACGTGCTGGAACTGCCACACGGCGGCCCGCGTGAGAGGCCCGTAGATCCCGTCGACGGCCAGGTGCGCGCTAGGGAGCGCCTGGTTCAGGCGCATCTGCACCGCGGCGACGAGCGGACCGGTGGCGCCGAGGCGCAAGACGACGTGAGAGGGAAGCGAGCCGGGACCGACGGTCTCGGGCGCCACCGTGCCCGGGTCGGTGGTGGCGGCTGCCGTCGCCTGGGGGAGCACCGGCGCCGCGACGATGGCGGCGCTCACGGCGAGCGAGACGCTCCCCCGCCGGCGGCGTGACCGGCGCCCGATGACGGCGAGGCGGCGGCGCTGGCGCGACCGTACCAGCGAACGCTCCCACACCTCCGGCGAGCCAAGATCGCGTGCGGGCGCTGCTCGGCCCGCGTCTGCGCGTGCAGTGGACACTGGTGCTCCTTTCGGTTTTTCGCCTCCGAGGTGAGCTGACGGGCTCGCGTGAACCGATCACGCTACGCCGCGCTCTGGCGGCGATTCGCCCCGGCGGCCGAAGCCGCAGTGGGTCCCCCGGTCTCCGACACCCGTGGCGCGGAGATTCGGCTATTACTGTCTCGGCGAGCAAAGTACCGCAACCGACGGCGGACCGCAGCCACACCCGGTGATGGTCCCCTTTCACCCCGGCCTCACCGCACGACGATCACGTTCCCCGGATCCGGCCGCAGCTCGGCCGGCGCCTGGCTGTAGTCGCCGAACGGGCCGTCGCGCTCCGCCACCACGGCGCGGACGCCTTCGCGCTCGGCCCGCTCGATGAACCCACGCGCCTCGGGCGTGTTGCGCATCAGGCCGTCGAGGATCGGGCCGAGCGTCTGGGTCGATGCGAGCCCCATGTTCTCGTAGGCGTGGTTGACGACGAGCTTCATCGCGGCCAGCTGGGAGGCCGGGATCCGCGCCAGCTCGCTCGCCGTCCGCGCCACCGTCGCCTCCAGCTCGGCAAACGGAACGGCCTGGTTGATCAGCTCGACCTCGGCCGCCTGGCGCCCGGTGAGCGGCCGCCCGGTCAGCGCGTGATACTTGGCGCGCGCCAGGCCCAGCCGGTAGATCCACATCCCCGACAGGTAGGCGCCCCACATGCGGCTGTAGGGCGTGCCGATCACCGCGTCCTCGCTGGCGATCACCAGGTCGGCGCACAGGGCGAAGTCGCTGCCCCCGCCCACGCACCAGCCGTGGACCTGGGCGATCACCGGCTTGGATGTGCGCCAGATGCACATCAGCTTCTGGGTCGGGGCGAGCTGCGGCGTCGTCGCCATCGCGAAGTCCTTGCCCGGGTCCCAGACGCCACCGGTCGAGATTTCCTCGTCCCAGTGGTGGAAGCCTCCGCCGAAGTCATAGCCGGCGCAGAACGCGCGGCCGGCGCCGCGCAGCACGATCACCTTGACCCCGGGGTCGCGCGTCGCCTGCGCCACGGCGTCCTCCACCTCGTCGGGCATCGGCGGCACGATCGTGTTGAGCGCGTCGGGCCGGTTGAGGGTGACGGTGGCGATCGGCCCCTCGGTGGCGTACAGGATCGTGCTGTAGTCGCCCACGCCCCTGGGTTTCGACGGAGCGATCCGTTTTACTGCCTCACACCGCCGGCGTCAGCGCGTCGAGGAACGGCCGGCGCCCGAGCGCGTAGAGCAGACAGTCGCTCGCCGCCACCACCGTGGCCGTCCGGTGGACGTCGTGCAGGAGCGCGATCTCGCCGAACCCGGACCCCGGCCCGAGCGTGCGGATCGCCTGCGCCGGCGGTCGAGACCTCGAGCTCGCCGCGCGCCACCAGGTAGAAGTGCTCGCCCGAGTCGCCCTCGCGGATCACGCGCCGGCCGCCGGGGATGCGGATCGGCTCGAGCTCCCGGGCCAAGCCCTCGAGCACGGGCGGCGGGAGCGCTGAGAACAGGCCGTGGTTGCTGAGCAGGACGAGCTTCGCGGGGCTCACCCCCCGCTGATCGAGCGAGCGCAGCCGGGGCACCGCGAGCAGGCCGGCCAGTCCGACGATCGCGGCCACGCCGGCGAGCGCCGCGCGCGCGCCACCGAGCGCGACGAGCGCCGGGACGAGCAGCGACCCCGCGGCCAGTCCCACGTCGCTGAGGCCCTCGAGCACGCCGAACAGGCGCGCGAGCAGGTGCGCAGGCGTGATCCGGGCGAGCAGCGACCGCCCCGCCACGTCGAGCACCGCTCGCGCCACCCCGGCCACGATCAGCAGGCCGTACGCCGTCGCGGCCGTCGTCCACGCCGCCAGCGCCGCGAACGCCCCCGCCCACATGAGCGCGGAGCCGATCAGAGGGCGGCCGAGGGCGCGGCTGCCGATCAGGCCGAGCGCCCCCAGCCCGCCGACGATCCCGCCCGCGCCGAAGGCGGCGCCGAGATACCCCGCGGCGGGTGCGCCCAGCCGCAGCACGCCGATCGCCAGCACGACCGACAGGATGTCGAGCGCGCCGATGGCCACGTACTGCACGCCGGTCACCGCCAGCAGCGCGCGCGTCTCCGCCTCGGAGCGAAGCGCCACCAGCCCGGCCAGCGCGTTCCCGGCGTTTCCCAGGTCAGGCGACTCGGTGCGGCCGGCGTCCCGCCCGCGCGCGGGCGGGGTCAGCACCGCCACGGCCACCGCGCCCGCGGCGACCACGCCCGCATACGCGGCGAAGGCGAGGCCGGGGCCGTCGATCGACATGAGCACGCCGGCGAGCGCTGGACCGACAAGCGCGCTCGTGCCCTCGATCCAGCTGGAGAGCGCCGTGCCGGCGGTCAGCTCCTCGGGCGTCCGGACAAGCTCGGACAGCGTCGCCGCCTGCGCCGGCCGCGTGACGCTGACCCCCGCTGCGGTGACGGCGGCCAGCGCGTAGGCCAGGAGCGCCGGACCGCCGGCGAGCAGCACCGCCGCCGTGCCCGCCATCGCCCCCGCCTGCCAGACGTAGCCGAGCACGAGCGCGAACAGCCCGCCGCGGGCATCGGCCACGGCCGCGGCGGGCGGCCCGATGAGCGCCGATGGGACCAGCTGCACAACGGCCACGATGCCCGCCGTCGTGGCTCCGCCCTGGCCGTAGGCGTACACGAGCATCGCCGTCCATACGCCGTATTCGGCTGCGCCGAAGCCGGCGAAGGCGGCCCCCACGTTCCGTAGGCTCCTGTTTGCGAGGACCCGCGACAGCACCGCGGCCCGGGCGCCCATGCGGGCGATCCTAACCCGGCCGCCCGGGGCGAGCACGGCATTGCGACAGAATCCGCCCGCCCCGTCAGCGACCCATCGGAGGACCCGTGACCGACCACGTGTACAAGTCGATTGAGATCACCGGAAGCTCGACCAAGGACGTCACCGACGCGATTCGCAAGGCCGTCGAGAAGGCCTCAGAGACGGTCCGCAACATCGACTGGGTCGAGGTCGTCTCGATCCGCGGGCACGTCGACGACGGGTCGCTCGCCTACCTCCAGGTGACGACGAAGATCGGCTTCCGGCTCGAGTAGCGGACCCGCCTAGCCCGACGACCCGGTCGTGGCCGTGGTCGTCGTCTGCGGGCTCTGCGTGGCGGGGGCGGTCGTGGTGGTGCTCGTCGCCGGCGCGGTGCTCGTGGTGGTCCCGGACGACGAGCCCGACGACGTGGACGACGAGCCCGACGGCGCACTCGACCCGCTGCTGGTCGTGGACGTCGACGAGCTGCCGCTCGAGCTCTGGGAGGTCGAGGTCCCCTGACCGGACCCGGACGGCGTCGTACTCGTCGCCGGGGTGGTCGTGGTCGACGTCTGCTTGGGCGGGTTGGCTTCGAGGCCGCTGTTCGCAAGCTGCGACTCGATCTGCTGCTGAACGGTGCTCACCTGGGCCGCGACGGCGGTGGGCGTTCCGCCCGCGCCAAGGGCCGGCAGCGCGTTCAGCTGCTGGAGCACCGTGGTCAGCCGCGCCAGCAGCGCTTGGGAGGGAGCGCCGTGAGCGTGATCACGATCTGGTCGGCGATCGCCGTCGTGGTGCAGGCGGGGCAGTCGTAGTTGAGCGCGCCGGCGGCGTTGCCGGGGAGGATCTTGTTGCTCTGGCCGACGACCAGGACGACCTGGAAGGACACCGCGACCGTCGTGCAGGCGTTGCAGTGAGCCAGGGCGTAGGCGCTGTTGGTGTTCGTCACCGGCGCTCCGCCCGTCACCGTGACGAGGGCGTAGGCCACGTCGTAGGTGACGCCGCCGTTGGTCGTATTCTCGGCCAGCGCCTGGGTCCCGCCCGGGCCGGGTGCGGCCGGAAGCTTGAACGGGAAGGCGGTGGCGTCGGTGGACGAGCTCGAGCTGCTGCTCGACGCCGGGCTGGTCGTGGTCGTGCTCGGAGTGCGTCGTGCTCGTCGCCCCGTTGCCGGCGGGCGTGAACGTGCCGCCGGCGGCGTGCGTGGGATCGGGCGTGGAGCTGCTGATGATGGCCACGGGGGCCTTGCCCTTCTTCCCGGGGACGATGAACAGGGCCGGGTGCGCCTTCGTGGCGCCCCCCACCGGGATCATCGCCACGGCCAGGTGCCGGCCCGGCGTGAGCGCGGCCTGGACCGGGCTGGTCGTGGGCCGGGCCAGGGCTGCGGGCGCCGAGACGAGCTGCACCATCCCTCCGAGCGTCCCGTTCTGGTTGGCGCGGACCGGCTGATACTGGCCGGATGGCCACCAGGCCCAGATCGCGCCGGCGATGACGGCCGCGCCCGCGACCAGAACCAGCGCGCGCCGGAGCGCGTCGCCCCGGCTCCAGTCCCGAGCCTTGCCGATCACGGTGCGCAGGATCTTCTGGGTGACCAGGGCGCTTCCGAGCACGGGCAGGACCAGCGCCACGAGGCTGATCAGGGAGGCCAGCATCGCGAGGATGTGGCCGTGTCCCCGCCTGGTGGGGGATGCTCGTGACGATGTGCCGGCCGCTGTCCCAGGCGCTCGTGACCAGTCGCGGCAGCAGGATGACCGCGCTCAGCGACAGCGCGATCAGGACCGGCACGACGATCAGGACCCAGACCGTCACCAGCGCGCGGGCCCATCCGGTGAGCGCGGATGGCTCGCGCCGGCGGCGAGGGAAGCAGCCGGCGCAGCGTCGGGCCGATGTGTGTGTACAGGTCGGGAACGCCGGTCGCGTCGGACAGGATGTGGTAGCCGTCGGCGCGGATCACCGGCGAGAGCTGCTTGACCATCTGCAGCACCTGGAGCGCGACGAGCAGGAGCAGCGCGTCGGCGCGGAACACCAGCCACGCCCCCATCGTGATCACCGCGATGATCGCGTTGAAGTACAGCCCCGCCAGGTCCGCCCGCAGCCGGTCGCGGCGAGGAAGCCGATAGGCGTCGGTGACGTCGGTGTAGAAGGCCGGCCACACGAGATAGAGGCCGACCCCCATCCCGCCGGGCGTCGCGCCGCCGTAGCGTGCCGCGGCGGCGTGACCGAGCTCGTGGAACCCGGCCGAGATCACAGCCAGCGCGAATACGAGCAGGAACAGGCCCGGATGCTTGAACGCCTGGGCCGTGGCCCCTGCGACTCCCTTGTGGATGAGGACGAACCAGAAGACCCCGCCGAAGCAGAGCACGACCGGCCACATCACCCACGGCCGGAGCAACAAGGTGAACGGGGCCGTCAGCCGCTTGGTCCACTGCGGGTCGGTGACCAGCACCTTCCAGCGCAGGGCCAGCAGCGGGTTGCGCCGCGGCGGCGCCTTGTGCTCGGTCCCGGCCAGCAGCCCCTGCGCGGCCAGCTTCTGGGCGAGCCGCGCCACGTGCTCGCGCCCGACACGACGCCCCAGCTGCTCGGAGACGGCGTCGGCCAGGCCGGTCGCGTCGCGGGCCCCGTCGACGCACTCGAGCATCGCGTACATGAGCGGCCCGAGCTGGACCATCTGGCCGTCGGCGCGGCGCACGAGCGCCGCGCCGTCGCGATATCCGCAGCCGTGGACCGCACCCAGGAGCTCCACGCCCTCGGCCCGGTTGAGGGGTGCGCCCTCAACCGGGGGGGCAGGCGGCTCAGCTGTTGCGGTCATTCACGACCTTGTTACTTCTGGTTGACGGTGGCGTCCTGGGTGGCGGTCGCGTCCGCGGAGACGTGATCGAGGTTCTGGTCGATGTTCACGTCCTGCGGCGCCAGCGCCTCGGCGGTCGCACCCTGCGAGCCGACGTTCGCGCCGACCGCGGCGTCGATCGGAGCCGCGACGTTGCCGTTGGCGGCCACCGCGCCGTCGATCGGAGCGCTCAGGTTGGCATCGGCGTGGATGTTGACGTTCGCATCCAGCAGGCTGCCGCCGTTGAGCAGCGACTCGACGCCGCCGGTGGTGTTGGACAGCGACTGGCCGGCGTCGCCCGCCAGACCCGACACCGCGCCGCTGTTGGCCAGGCCCTCGGCGGTGTTGCCGGCACTGCCGACCGCACCGTCGACCGCCTGCCCGGCGCTGCCGACCGCGCCGTCGACCGCACCGCCGAGGCCGTTCGTGGCGCCGCCGACGGCGTTACCGACGCCGTTGGCCGTCTCGCCGACCGCATTGCCGACGCCGCCGGCGGTCTCGCCGACGGCATTGCCGACGCCACCTGCGGCCTCGCCTACGGCGCCACCGGCCGCGCCGGCGGTGTCGCCGACAGCGTTGCCCGCGGCGCCGGCGGTCTCGCCGACAGCGTTGCCCGCGGCGCCGGCGGTCTCGCCGACCGCGTTGCCGGCACCGGACGCGGTCGTGTCAACCGCGTGCGTGGCACCGGCGGCAGCGTCGGTCGGTACGGCGGTGCTCTCGGCCACCGGGGCAGCGGCAGGCTCTGCCGGAGCGGTGGCGCCTGACTCAACCGGCGCCGCCGCGGGCTCGGCCGGCGTGGAGACCGGCTCGTTCGGCGTGGAGACAGGCTCGGTCGGGGCAGCCGCACCGGCGCCGTCGGTCGTGCCGGCAGTGCCGTCGGTTGTGCCCGTCGTGCCCTCGGTCGCACCGGTGCCCGTGCCGGTGGTGCTCACGCCGGTGCTGTTCTGGGTCACGCCGGCGTGCTGCGGCGCGGTCGCGCTGGCGCTGCCGGCGAGGTGCTGATCGATCGTGCCCTGCTGCTCGGCCAGGCCGACCGCCTGCGCATCGGGGCTGAGCACGTTCGCGGTCGCGGCGGCCTCGATCGGAGCGGCGACGTTCAGGTTCGCGGCCGCAGCCAGGTCCACGGGTGCGGCGAGGTCGAGCCCCAGGTCGACGTTGGCGTTGACGTCGAGCAGCGACAGCACCTCCTTGTTCGGCAGCGAGACCGCGCCTTCGGCCTCGATCTCGTCCATCGATACGTCTTGGCGATCTTCCATCTCTTGCCTCCTTGTCACTGCCGGCCCTGTCGATTGAGTCCCCGTGCGCCCGCCCGGTCGAGTTCTTCCCCCCGCGCGCGGGGGTGAAACGCCGCAGGCGGCGGCCGGAGGACCTCCTGCCGCGAGTTGTTCCCGGGCCTCCGCCCGTCGAATCCCATCGGCGGCTACGGGTTTCCTACCAGTCCGGCATTTGCAGGGAAATCCCGTGCACAAGGGCGATCTGCGCGTCAGCACTGGTTGACGCTCTGCGGCGCCCCGATTGCCCACCCCGGGGCCGGGTAGATCGCGGACATGGCCGTCAGCACCGCGACGATCGAGCAGCTGGCGCACGACGTGGTCGAGATCCGCAATCCCGAGACCGCTCTGCGCGCCCTCTCCGCGCTGCGCCTGGAGCTCGAGGCGATGGAGCCGGCGCTGGTCCAGCGGGCGCTCCATGCCGGCGCCTCCTGGAGCCACATCGCGCGGGCCCTCGGCGTCTCCAAGCAGGCGGCGCACCGGAAGTACCGGCACCTGGCCGAGCGGGCCTTCAACGATGCCACGGGCGGAGCGAAGATCCTGGTCACCTCGGAAGCGCGCCTGTGCATTCAGTTCGCGCGCGAGGAGGCCAAGCGCCTGGGCCAGCCCGCCGTCGGCACCGAGCACATCCTGCTCGGCATCCTGCGGTGCAGCCGCAGCCACGCCGCCGCGGCCCTCGGGACGCTCGGCGTCACCCACCGCAACGCGGTCGAATGCCTGCGCACGACGCTGCCGGGGATTCCGCCCGAAGACGGCGCCGGCCGGGGCGACGGGGTTAGCGAGCATGCCCACCGGATCCTCGAGGGATCGCTGCGCGAGGCACTCAACCACGGGGACGGCTACATCGGGGTCGAGCACCTGCTGCTCGCGCTGCTCACCGATTCGCGCAACGGTGCGGTTCAGACGTTGGAGACGCTGCACGCCACCCCGACCAAGATCAGGATGCAGCTCGAGCGCGAGTGGCGCTCGGTCGCCGAAGCGGCGACCGAGGTCGCACCGAGCGTCGCCGGGGCCTAGAGGCGGCCCTCAGGCCGCCGGCGGCAGCGTCACGTTTGCGTCGGCCCGCGGCGCCCCCGTCGTCGAGCGGATCACCAGCGAGGGTTCGATCAGCCTCATGACGCTGGGACGGCGGTTCTCGATCCGGTCGAGCAGCAGCTCGAGCGCGAGCCGGCCCATCTCCTCGCGTGGTTGGTCGATCGTGGTGAGCGAGACGTGGGCGAGGTGCGCGATCGAGATGTTGTCGTAGCCCACGATCGAGATGTCGCCCGGCACGTCGACCTCGGCGCGGTCGAAGCCGCCGAGCAGCCCGGCGGCGACCACGTCGTTGGCAGCGAACACCGCCGTGGGCAGGTTGCCCTCGCTCAGCAGCTGCTGGGCCGCGCTGGACCCCGCCTCCTCGGTGAAGTCCCCCGGGATCACATGCGCGTGACGCCCGAGCCGCCGCGCCTTCATCCCGCGCAGGTAGGCCGAGCGCCGCTGCGGTCCGCCGGCGCCCTTCCCCCCGTCGACGTGGGCGATCCGCTCGTGCCCCAGCCGAACGAGGTGGTCGAGCACGAGCTCGGTCCCGTGCGCCTCGTTGATCAGTACGCAGTCGACGTCCGCGCTGCGCGCGTTGCGCCCAACCATCACCAGCGGCGTCTCCGCGGCGGCGGCGGCGATCTCGGCCACCGGCATCCGCGGACTGACCAGGATCATCCCGTCGACGCGGTACTCGAGCAGCGCAGCCACCGCCGCGCGCTCTCGCGGCGCTTGGCGCCCGCCCGCGGCCAGCAGCAGCTGGTAGCCGAGCTCGGAGGCCAAGGCCTCGACGCCGCCGGCGATCTCGGCGAAGAACGGATTGCGCAGGTCGTCCAGGATCACGCCGACGGTGCGCGTCCGCCGGCTCGCCAGCCCGCGCGCCATCGCGTTCGGCCGGTAGCCGAGCCGCGCCGCCGCCTCGCGCACGCGCCGCCGCCGCTCCTCGCTGACGTTCGGTCGCTCGCGCATGACGAGCGACACCAGCGCCCGCGAAACCCCCGCCTCCCGAGCGACATCCTCCATCGTCGGAGCGCGGCGTCCAAGCGAGGGGGGCAGCGCGGCAGCGGGCATCTCGATGCCAGGACGGTACTCACCGTATGTGAGCATTGCAATTGCATTAGCGCGCTCTAGGTGCGGTCCGGAGCACGAATTGGCACCACGCTGCAGCTCTCCGGGTTAGCGCGCTCTAATGCCGTCACCGATCGCCTGAGCGACCCCTTGACTGGCCGCCCGCGGATCGCATATAGTCGGTGTTCGCGTCCTTAGAGCGCTCTAATCTCGCGAGCGCCGAGCCGGAGGAGAGAATTGGCCGCGTCCATCAGTCGACCGAGCGCGAGTTCGCGCGCCGTACCGGCTTGCCCTGACGGCCGGATGGTCGCGGTTGGCACGTACCCCCTCGAGCAGGACACCGCCATCGCCGCGGAGGAGCCGGCGGCGCTGGATGGACCGATGCGCGACGCCCGGGAGAGCATCGCCTTCCTTCACAACACGGCTCAAACCACTCAGGAGGTGCATCGATGAGGCGACTGCCTCGCAGTCTGGTCGTCATCGCCGCAGTCGTGCTGGCGGCTGCGCTCCTCGCCGCCTGCGGCGGGAGCTCGAGCAACAAGACGAGCGCGGTGAACATCTCGAACGCCGGCGGCAAGGTGTGCAACTACAAGTTCGCGCTGATCACCCACGGCGACAACGGCAACTTCTGGAGCGTGGTCTACAAGGGCGCCAAGAACGCGGCGTCGGACCTGGGATGCACGCTGACCGAGACCTACGGCTCGCAGCAGCAGGGTCAGGCGGAGCCTGACGACAACGCCGAGAACAGCCAGATCACGAACGCGATCAACGCCCATGTCGACGGTATGGCGGTGTCCGACCACGATCCGGCGCTGATGAACGCGACGCTGGCCAAGGCCGCGGCCGCCGGCATACCGGTGGTCCTGCTGAACGCCGGGTGCGACAACGCGGACATCGCCGCCACCGCCGCCATCACGTGCGTCGGTCAGCCCGAGCAGCTGGCGGGCGTGGCCGCGGGGCAGCGCTTCACCAAGCTCGGCAAGACCAACGTGCTGTGCGTGATCCACCAGTCCGGTCAGAACCTGCTCGATCGCTGCAACGGCCTGGCCCAGGGGCTCGGCGTCGGCTCGACGTGCAAGAGCGGCAGCGCGCCCGTCGAGCGGTCCCGCGTGCACCGAGCTCACGCTGTCCACGCCGAACGCGGCCTCGAACCCGCAGCAGGCGATCGGTCAGGTCACCTCCTACCTCCAGGCCCATCCCGGGATCAACGCCGTGATGACGCTGAACACCGCGATCGGCACGGCGCTGATCACGGCCAATCCGCCAGAGCAAGCCGCTAGATCGCGACGTTCGACCTCAGCTCTCAGGTGCAGAGTGACCTCCAGAGCGGGTCGATGGCGTTCGCGGTCGACCAGCAGCAGTACCTCCAGGGGTATCTCCCGATCCTGTTCCTCTACCTGTACAAGAAGCACGAGGGGCAGACCGTGGGCGGCGGCACGACCGTGGCCAGCGGGCCGCTGCTCGTCGACAAGTCGAACGTGAGCAAGGTCGCAGCCGCGATCTCCGCCGGAGACGACTGATCGCACAACTCGAGTCGCCGGGTGGCGCAGCGGTCCACCCGGCGGCTCACCGCCTCCCACTGAAAAGACGATGAGCGCAACCTCCCACCCCACCCCGGCGGCCCTGCCGCCTCCCGCAGGCCAGGACGAGCGGCTGGTCCAGATCAGCCGGCTCACGCGGCTGCTGCGCCGCCCCGAGCTGGGCGCGCTGATCGGCGCGATCGCGGTGTTCGCGCTGTTCGCGATCACCGACGCGTCCTCCAACCACCTGTGGCTCAAGCAGACCGGTCTGGCCGCGTGGACGCAGCAGGCGGCGTTCTTCGGGATCCTCGCCGTACCGGTCGGGCTGCTGATGATCGGCGGGGAGTTCGACCTCTCGACCGGCGTCATGACCGGCGTCACCGCGATCGTGATGGCGCTGCTGGTGGGCAAGTACCACTGGAGCGCGTGGACGGCGATCATCGGCACGCTCGTGTTCGCCACGATCGTCGGCCTGATCAACGGCTACGTCGTGGTCAAGACCAAGCTGCCGAGCTTCATCGTCACCCTCGCCACGTTCTTCGTGCTCCGCGGTGCCAGCGTCGGCGGGGTGCTGCTGCTCAACAGCGGCAGCACGCAGGTGTCGGTCACCAGCCCGCACCCCGCGGGCCTGAGCAGCGCCAAGACGATCTTCGGGAGCTCGTTCTTCTCCAGCGGCGCGCTTCCCAGCGGCTACTCGACGGCGATCATCTGGTTCATCGTCGTCACGATCCTCGGCAGCTGGGTCCTGAGCCGGACGACGTTCGGCAACTGGGTGTTCGCCGCCGGGGGCGACCAGAACGCCGCGCGCAACACCGGCGTGCCGGTCAACCGCACGAAGATGCTCCTGTTCCTGGCCACGGCGCTCTCGGCCGCGCTGGTCGGAATCATCTCCTTCACGCAGGCCTCCTCGGCCGTGTCCGAGCAGGGCGTCGGCTACGAGTTCTTCTACATCATCGCCGCGGTCGTCGGCGGCTGCCTGCTCACCGGCGGCTACGGGTCGGCGATCGGCGCGGCGCTCGGCGCGTGCATCATCGGGATGGCGTTCGAGGGCGTCATCTACGCCGGCTGGGACAGCTCCTGGAACTTCGTGTTCCTGGGCGTGATCCTGTTCCTGGCCGTGGTCGTGAACACCGTCATCTACCGGCGCGCGCAGAAGGCCCGGCGATGAGCGAAGGAGGAGCGCAAGTGAACGAGCACTGCAGCACCGCGCGCGAGCGGAGCCGGCCGCCCCCCTGCTCGAGGCGCGCGGCGTGTCGAAGTACTTCGGCAGCGTCAACGCGCTCGAGGACATCACGCTGACGGTCAACGCCGGCGAGGTCGCGTGCGTGCTCGGCGACAACGGCGCCGGCAAGTCGACGCTGATCAAGATCCTCTCCGGAGTGCACGCCCCGGACAAGGGCGAGCTGCTCGTGGACGGCGAGCCCGTGTCGTTCGCCGGGCCCGCGGGAGGCGCGCGCCCGCGGCATCGCCACCGTCTTCCAGGACCTGGCGACCGTGCCGCTGATGTCGGTGTGGCGCAACTTCTTCCTGGGCAACGAGCCGACCCGGGGCCGCGGCCCGCTCCAGCGGCTGGACGTCAAGGGCGCGCAGAAGATCATGCGCGAGGAGATGTCGAAGATGGGCATCGACGTCCGCGATCCCAACCAGACCGTGGGCACGCTGTCAGGCGGCGAGCGCCAGGCGATGGCAATCGCGCGCGCGGTGTACTTCGGCGCCAAGGTGCTGATCCTCGACGAGCCGACCTCCGCGCTCGGCGTGCGCCAGTCGGGGATCGTGCTCAAGTACATCATCCAGGCGCGCTCGCTGGGACGCGGCGTGATCTTCATCACCCACAACCCCCATCACGCGTACCCCGTGGGAGATCGCTTCGTCCTGCTCAAGCGGGGCGCATGCTCGGCTCCTACCTGAAGGCCGAGACCACGCTCGAGCAATTGACCTCGCTGATGGCCGGCGGCGCCGAGCTCGAGCAGCTCAGCCACGAGCTCCAGCAGGTGGCGACCGATCCCGAGCTCAAGGAGGTCGCCAAGGAGCTGGCCGCCGAGGTCAAGACGACGGCCTGAGGGACCGTGCCGGAGCTCGAGCTGCTCACCGTCGGGCGGATCAGCATCGACCTGTACTGCGATCAGGTCGGCTGCCGGTTGGCATGCGGCCAAGACGTTCCACAAGGCGGTCGGCGGAAGCCCCACCAACGTGGCCATCGCCGCGGCCCGGCTCGGACGCCGCGCGGCGGTGTTCACCAAGGTCGGGGGCGACCCGTTCGGGGACGTCGCCCTCCAGGAGCTGCGCGACTTCGGCGTCGACACGCGCTTCGCCGGCGTGGCTCGCGGGCTCGTCACCCCCCTGGCGTTCGCGGTGCTCGACCCGCCCGAGGATCCGCAGCTGCTGTTCCGCCGCGAGCCGCCGGTGCCGGACTTCCAGCTGGCCCCGGGCGAGGTCGGCGCGGACGTCGTCACGAGCGTCCCGCTGCTCTGGATCTCCGGAGGCGCGCTCGCCCAGGAGCCCGCCCGGAGCACAACCCAGGCGATGCTCGCCGCCCGCGCCTCCAAGCGCCACACCGTGCTCGACCTCGACTACCGGCCCTCGTTCTGGAGCTCGCGCCAGGAGGCGTCGGCCACGATCGGCGCCGCGCTGGACCAGGTCACGATCGCGGTGGGCAACCGCGAGGAGTGCGCGGTGGCGGTCGGGAGCGCCGACCCGCACGAGGCGGCGCGACGGCTGCTGGAGCGCGGCGTCGAGCTGGCGATCGTCAAGCTCGGGGGCGACGGCGTCCTGCTGGCCACCGAGAGCGACCAGCAGCTGATCGCGCCACCGCCGATCGAGGTGCTGTGCGGCCTCGGCGCCGGCGACGCGTTCGGGGGGGCGCTCTGCCATGGCCTGCTCGCAGGCTGGCCGCCCGAGCGCGCGGTTGCGTTCGCCAACGCCGCCGGCGGAATCGTCGCCTCGCGGCTGCTGTGCTCGGAGGCGATGCCCTACGAGCACGAGGTGCTCGAGTTGCTGGAGGGCGTCGAGGTGACCGCCGGCGCTCCCGCCCCCACCGCCGCGCGTGCGCAAGCCGGCCACGGCGGAGTCGGCCCGCCGGCGCATCGGAATCGGCGTGATCGGCTTCGGCTGGCTCGGCCAGGCCCACAGCCGCTCGCTGCTGCGGATCCCCACGCTGTTCGCGCAGCGCGGCTACGACCCGGTGCCGGTGGCGTGCAGCGACGTCGTGGCGGCACGGGTCGAGCAGGCGGTGAGCTCGTTCGCGTTCAGGCGCGGGGACACCGACTGGCGCAGGGTGATCGACGATCCCGAGGTCGAGGCGGTGTTCATCGCCGCCCCCAACATGATGCATGTCGAGCTCGTCCGGGCGGCGGCGCAGGCCGGCAAGGCGGTGTTCTGCGAGAAGCCCGTCGGCGGCACGCCGGGCCACGTCGTGCGCCGCGGCCCGGGCGGCGCGCGAGGCGGGCGTGATCAGCGGCGTCGGCTACAACTATCGCTGGGCGCCGCTCGTGCAGCTACGCGCGCGAGCTGATCGCGGCGGGCGAGCTCGGCGCAGATCACGAACTACGGGGCCGCTTCTTCTCGATGTACGGCGCCGACCCGCTGGGCGTGAACTCGTGGCGCTTTCAGCAGGACGAGGCCGGCTACGGCGTGAGCAGCGATCTGCTCAGCCACGCGGTCGATCTCGCGCTGATGCTGATCGGGCCGATCACGCGCGTGGTCGGGACGTCGAGACCTACATCCGCGAGCGGCCGGCGCCGAGCGACGGCGCCGGCCACTACGGCCGCGGGCGACCGGAGGATCCGCGCTCCGCGGTGACCAACGAGGACTACGCCGCGATGCTGTGCGAGTTCGCGGGCGGTGCGCGCGGCTCGTTCGAGGCCAGCCGGACGATCGTCGGTCCCGAGAGCCAGATGGCGTTCGACGCCTACGGCACGCGCGGCGCGCTCGGGTGGAACCTCGAGCGGATCAACGAGCTGCGCCTGTACCGCGCCACCGAGGACCGCGGGATCGGGCTACACGACCGTGCTCGGCGGCGATCGCTTCGGCCACCACGGCGCGTTCGTCCCCGGCAGCGGCAACCCGATCGGGTTCGAGGACCTGGTGGCGATCGAGGACCACGAGTTCTGCTCGGCCGTCGCCGAGGAGCGGCCGTTCCAGCCCGGGTTCGAGCGAGGCGCTCGCGTGGGCGGCGGTGCAGGAGGCGCTGCTTCGCTCGGCGCGCAGCGGCCAGTGGGAGGACGTCATGGAGCTCGGCGGATGAGCCTCACCGCCGTGGCGCCGCTGCGGGTCGGGGTGATCGGCGTGGGGCGGATCGGGCGCATGCACGCCGAGCTGCTCGCGCGCAAGGTCCCGGGCGCCGCCGTCGGCGCCGTGTACGACACCTACGAGCCGCTGGCGCGGGGGGTGGCCGCCGAGCTGGGAGTGCCGGTGGCGAGCACGCTCGAGGAGATCGTGGCCGCAGACGTGGACGCGCTGGCGATCTGCTCGAGCGCCGACTCGCACGCCGAGCTGATGATCGCCGCCGCCGAGGCGGGCAAGGCCGTGTTCTGCGAGAAGCCGGTGTCGCTCGAGCTCGCCGAGCTCGAGCGCGCGCTCGACGGTCATTCGGGACGCCGGAGTCCCGTTCCAGATCGGCTTCAACCGGCGCTTCGACCCCGCCCACGCCTCGGTGCGCCGGGCCGTCGCTGGCCGGGGAGGTGGGCGAGCTTCACCTGGTGCGGATCTCGAGCCGCGACCCGTCGCCCCCGCCCCTGGACTACGTCAGGACCTCCGGCGGGATCTTCCTCGACATGACGATCCACGACTTCGACATGGCCCGGTACATCACCGGCAGCGAGGTGGTCGAGGTGTTCGCCCGCGGCGCGATTCGGGTCGAGCCGAGCTACGCCCGCGCGCGCGACGTCGACACCGCGCTCGTCACGCTCGTGCACGCGGACGGATGCCTGACGGCGATCGACAACTCCCGCCGGGCGGCCTACGGGTTCGACCAGCGGGTGGAGGCGTTCGGGTCGCTCGGGATGGCCGCCTCCGAGAACCCGCCGGCGCACACCGGCGTGGTCCTCACCGCGGCCGGGGCGCACCGGCCTGCCGCTCCCCCACTTCTTCCTCGAGCGCTACATCCCGAGCTACCTGCGCGAATGGGAGGCGTTCGTCGCCGCGGTCAAGACCGGGGCGCCGCCGCCGGTGTCGATCGACGATGCGCGCGCGCCGCTGGTGATCGGACTGGCGGCGTGGCGCTCGCTGCGCGAAGGCCGACCGGTGAGGATCGAGCTGTGAGGATCCTCCTGACCGGCGGGCGGGGATTCTGCTCGGCTCCGGCGCAGCGCGAGGTGATCTGCACCCATGCGCGCCGAGATGGAGGCATCATGGAGCGTGGCATGATCCGTCTCACCGTCGCCCAGGCGCTGGTGCGCTTCCTGTCCGTGCAGGAGGTCGAGCGCGACGGCCGGCGCGAGCGTTTCTTCGCCGGGTGCCTGGGGATCTTCGGCCACGGCAACGTCGCCGGGCTCGGCCAGGCGCTCTCGCAGTACGCCGAGCGCCTGCCCTACCACCCCGCGCGCAACGAGCAGGCGATGGTCCACCTCGCCGCCGGCTACGCGCGCCAGCGAAACCGCCTGGGCACGTTCGCGTGCACGACCTCGGTCGGACCCGGCGCGACGAACATGGTCACCGGCGCTGCCGGGGCGACGATCAACCGGCTGCCCGTGCTGCTGCTGCCCGGAGACACGTTCGCGACCCGCACCGCCGCATCCGGTGCTCCAGATGCTCGAGCTCTCGCACGACGCGACGGTGTCGGTCAACGATTGCCTCAAGCCGGTCTCGCGCTACTTCGCGCGCGTGGAGCGCGCCGAGCAGTTGATCCCGAGCGCGCTCGAGGCGATGCGCGTGCTGACCGATCCGGCGGAGACGGGCGCGGTCACGCTCGCCCTCCCCGAGGACGTGCAGTCAGAGGCGTTCGAGTTGCCCGACGGGTTTCTCGAGCCCCGGACCTGGACGATCTACCGCCAGCCCCCGGCCCCGGACGCGCTCGCCCGGGCCGCCGAGCTGATCCGCGCCGCGCGGCGGCCGCTGCTCGTCGCGGGCGGCGGGGTGATCTACAGCGAGGCGCTCGAGGCGCTGCGCGCGCTCGTCGATGCCACCGGGATCCCCGTCGCAGAGACGATGGCCGGACGCGGCGCGCTCGTCTCCGAGCATCCGCTCAGCCTGGGTGCGATCGGCGCCACCGGCACCCTGGCAGCCAACCGGATGGCGCGCGAGGCCGATCTCGTGATCGGCGTGGGCACGCGGTGGAGCGACTTCACGACGGCATCGCACTCGGCCTTCCAGGACCCGCATGTGCGCTTCGTCAACGTCAACGTGGCGAGCTTCGACGCGGCCAAGCACAGCGGGCTCCCGCTGCTGGCCGATGCACGGGTGGCGCTCGAGCAGCTACGCACGCGCTCGCCGGGCACCGTGCCGATGCCGCGTGGTCGGAGCGCGCCCGCGAGCTCTCACGCGCGTGGGCGGCCGAGGTCGAGCAGCTCGTGGCGCTGCGCGGCTGAGCAGCCGCTCCCCTCGCAGGCCGCGGTGATCGGAGCGATCAACGACGCCGCCGGCGAGGACGGCATCGTCGTGAACGCCGCGGGATCCGGCCCCGGCGATCTGCACAAGCTGTGGCGCGCGCGCGACCGGACCGGCAAGAGCTACCACGTCGAGTACGGCTATTCCTGCATGGGCTACGAGATTCCGGGCGGCATGGGGGTCAAGCTGGCCGCCCCCGAGCGGCCCGTGTTCGTGCTCGTCGGCGACGGCTCCTATCTGATGCTTCCCGGCGAGCTCGTCACCGCCGTGGCCGAGCGGATCCCGATCGTCGTCGTGCTCGTCGACAACCACGGCTACGCCTCGATCGGGTCGCTCTCGCGCTCGGTCGGCTCGGCCGGGTTCGGCACCCACTACCGATTCGCCTCGGGCGGGTCGCTCCCGCTCGACGCGGCCGACGGCGCCGCGCTGGCCGACCCGGACGGCGCCCTCCCGCTCCCGGTCGACCTCGCCGCCAACGCCGAGAGCCTCGGCGCGCAGGTGATCCGGGCGCGGACGATCGCCGAGCTCCGGGACGCCCTCGCGCAGGCGCACGGCGCCACCGGCCCGCTCGTGATCCACATCGAGGTCGACCGCTATGCCGGCGTCCCCGGCTATGAGAGCTGGTGGGACGTGCCCGTGGCCGAGGTGGCGGAGCAGCCGAGCGTCCGCTCCGCCCGCGAGGACTACGACCAGGCGCGGGCACGGCAGCGGATGTACCTGGAGGCGCCGTGAGCTCGCTGCTCGTGCACCCGACGTGCCCGAGCCCGACGGGACGATCCTGCGCGTCACCCCCGAGTCCGCCGGCTGGCGCCACGTCGGCTTCGAGGTGCTGGCCCTCGCCGGCGCAGCCGAGCGCGCGACGGGCGAGCTCGAATGCTGCCTCGTGGTGCTCAGCGGCTCGGCCGACGTGCGCTCCGACGCCGGCGAGTTCGCCGGTGTGGGCGGGCGCGCCGACCCCTGGGCCGGGCCGCCCGACGCCGTGTACCTCCCGCCGGGGACGGGCTTTTCGGTGACGGGCGAGGCCGAGGTCGCGCTGTGCTGGGCGCCCGCCCCGCACGGTGGCGCGGGCGCGCGGCTGCTCCCGGGCGAGGAGATCGAGGTCGAGACCCGCGGCTACGGCGCGCAGGAGCGGACGATCCACCCGATCCTGATGGGCGATCGCGAGGCCGACTCGCTGCTCGTGTGCGAGGTGCTGACGCCGGGCGGGCACTGGTCGAGCTACCCGCCCCACAAGCACGACCGCGACGACCCCCCGCGCGAGACCTTCCTCGAGGAGACCTACTACCACCGCGTCTCGCCCGCGCGCGGGTTCGGCCTCCAGCGCGTGTACAGCGACGATCGCTCGCTCGACGAGACGCTCGCCTTCGGCGACCGCGACTGCGTGCTCGTCCCGCGCGGCTACCACACCGTCTCGGCCCCGCCCGGCTACGACGTCTACTACCTCAACGTGATGGCCGGCCCGACGCGGCTGTGGGCCGTCGCCAACGACCCCGATCACGAATGGACGCTCCATGGCACTCACGCAAACCCGCCTGCTTGACAACTACATCGCGGGCGAGTGGGTCCCCGCCCGCGATCCCACCGGCGTCCTCGACGTCACCAACCCCGCCACCGGCGAGACGCTGGCGCGCGTGCCCCTGTCGGGCGCGAGCGACCTCGACGAGGCCGTCGGCGCGGCGCGCGAGGCGCTGCCCGAGTGGCGCGCGGTGTCCACGATCGCGCGGGCGCGCAAGCTGTTCGAGCTGCGCGAGCGGCTGTCCGCGCGGGCCGACGAGCTGGCTCGCTCGGTGACCGTCGAGATGGGCAAGACGCTCGTCGACGCGCGCGCCGAGGTGGCGCGCATGATCGAGATGGTCGAGTGCGCGTGCGCGATCCCGACGACGATGCAGGGGCGCGTGCTCGAGGACGTGGCCCGCAACGTCGACGCCGAGACCGTGCGCCAACCCGTCGGCGTGTGCGCGGCGATCGTCCCCTTCAACTTCCCGGCGATGGTCCCGTTCTGGTTTCTGCCCTTCGCGATCGCGTGCGGCAACACGTTCGTGCTCAAGCCCTCCGAGCAGGTGCCGCTCACCCAGCAGATCGCGTTCGCCGAGCTCGACGCCCTGGAGTTGCCGGCGGGCGTGGTCAACCTCGTAAACGGCGGGCGTGAGGTGGTCGAGGGCATCCTCGATCACCCGGGGATCGACGCGGTCTCGTTCGTCGGCTCGGCGCCGGTGGCGAGGCTCGTGTACGAGCGTGCGGCCAAGGCGGGCAAGCGCGTGCAGGCGCTCGGTGGCGCCAAGAACCACATGGTGGTGATGCCCGACGCCGTGATCGACAAGACCGTCGAGGGCATCATCGGCTCCGCCTTCGGCGCCGCCGGACAGCGCTGCATGGCGGGGTCGGTCGCCGTCACCGTGGGCGACGCGCACGAGCAGCTGATGCCGGCGCTGGTGCAGGCCACGCGCGCGCTGCGCGTCGGCGATGGCCTGGCCGGCGAGACGGACGTCGGCCCGGTGGTCTCGTGCGCCGCGCGCGACCGCGTGCGCGAGTGGATCGAGCGGGGCGTCGCCGACGGCGCCAGGCTCGTGGTCGACGGGCGCGAAGCCGAGGCCGACCCGGGCGGCTCCTACGTCGGCCCCACCATCCTCGACGACGTGACGCCCGAGATGGACATCGCCCGCGAGGAGGTGTTCGGCCCGGTGCTCAGCGTGATCAGCGCGCCCACGCTCGACCGCGCGATCGAGATCGTCAACACGAGCCGCTTCGGCAACGGCTGCTCGATCTTCACCGAGTCGGGAGCCTCGGTCCGCCGCTTCCGCCACGAGGTGCAGGCGGGCATGATCGGGGTCAACATCGGCGTCGCCGCCCCGGTGGCGTTCTTCCCGTTCAGCGGCTGGAAGGACAGCTTCCTCGGCGACCTGCACGCCCACGGGCCCGACGCGGTCGAGTTCTACACGCGCAAGAAGACCGTGACCAGCCGCTGGTTCTCGAGCGGGCAGGGCAGCGGCACGTACTTCGTCGAGCGCTGAGCGGCCGCCGCGCTGAGTCAGCTCTCGGCCAGGCGCCGAAGCAGCTCGATCGCGTTCTCGAGCGTGTCCACCTCGGCCGGCGAGAGCTCCTCGGCGATCGCGCTCGCCAGCCAGCCCTCACGATGCGCGCGGTCGGCCTCGAGCGCGGCGCGGCCGCCGGCGGTCAGCTCGACGAGCGCGCGCCGGCGGTCGTCGGGATCGGGCCGGCGCGTCAGGAGGCCGTCGGCCTCGAGGTCGCTCACCGTCTGGGCCATCGACTGGGGCCTGACGCCCTCGGCCAGTGCCAGGTCGCTCACGCTCTGCGGCCCGCAGCGATCGACCCGCCCCAGGACGGCGCCGTGGGAGATCGGAAACCGGTGCTCGGCGCGCAGGCGCCGCATCAGGCGCCCGAGGACGACCCGCAGGTCGCTGGCCACGTGAGCCGGGTCCGCCCTGGTCGGCATTACCCCCAAAACTATACAGGCAAACTGCACAGTTTGCCTGTACAATTGTTCGTCCATGAACGACCGCTACAAGTGGATCGCCCTCTCGAACGCGACGCTCGCGGTCCTGTTCACGACGCTGGACGCGTCGATCACGCTGATCGCGATGCCGGACATCTTCCGCGGCATCAAGCTCGATCCCCTTGTACCCGCAAACAGCTTCTACCTGCTGTGGATGATCCTCGGCTACCTGGTCGTGACCAGCGTGCTCGTGGTCAGCCTGGGCCGCCTCGGCGACATGTTCGGCCGCGTGCGGATCTACAACCTGGGCTTCGTCATCTACACGGTGGCGTCGCTGCTGCTGACGATCGACTGGATGACGGGCAAGGCGGGCGCGACCTACCTGATCGTGTTCCGGATCTTCCAGGGCCTCGGCGGAGCTTGCCTGCTCGCCAACTCGGCCGCGATCATCACCGACGCCTTCCCGGCCAACCAGCGCGGCATGGCGCTCGGGATCAACAACATCGTCGGCGTCAGCGGGATGTTCGTCGGGCTCGTCCTGGGCGGCATCCTGGCGCCCGATCAACTGGCGCCTGGTGTTCCTGATCAGCGTGCCCGTGGGCGTGTTCGGCACCGTGTGGGCGTACATGAAGCTGCGCGAGGTCCCGCGCGGGGGCAAGCGGAAGATCGACTGGCCGGGCAACATCACCTTCGCGGTCGGCCTGATCCTGATCATGGTCGCCATCACCTACGGGATCCGGCCCTCGGGCGGCTCGAGCACCGGCTGGGGCAGCGCGAAGGTCCTGACCCTGATCGCCTGCGGCGTGGCCTCGCTCGTCGGCTTCCTGTTCATCGAGAGCCGGGTCGAGCAGCCGATGTTCCGCCTGCCGCTGTTCAGGATTCGCGCCTTCACCTTCGGCACGCTCTCGACCTTCCTCTCGGCGGTCGCGCGCGGGGGCCTGATGTTCATCCTGATCATCTGGCTGCAGGGCATCTGGCTGCCCGAGCACGGCTTCAACTTCACCGACACGCCGCTGTGGGCGGGCATCTACATGCTGCCGATGACGATCGGCATGCTGTGCGCCGGGCCGACCTCGGGCTACCTGTCAGACCGCTTCGGCGCCCGCGGCTTCGCCACCGGCGGGATGCTCGGCGCCGCCGCCTGCTTCGTGGGCCTGTGGGCGCTGCCCACCGACTTCCCCTATCCCGTGTTCGCCGCCGTGCTCGCGCTGATGGGCATCGCGATGGGGATGTTCGCCTCCCCCAACCGCGCGGCGGTGATGAACAGCCTGCCCCCGGGCGACCGCGGCGCCGGCGGCGCCATGAACCAGACCTTCCAGAACTCGGCCCAGGTGATCTCGATCGGGGTCTTCTTCACGCTGATGATCCTGGGCCTGGCGAGCAGCCTGCCCTCGGCGCTGACGAGCGGCCTGGAGGCGCACGGGGTGCCCGCGGCGACCGCAGCGCACGTCGCCCACCTGCCCCCGGTCTCGGTCCTGTTCGCCGCCTTCCTCGGCTACAACCCGATCCAGCACCTGGTCGGCGGGCCGGCGCTTGCGGCGCTCAGCGCGCACAACCGCGCGGCGCTGACCGGGCGGACGTTCTTCCCCCATCTGATCTCGGCGCCGTTCCGCTCCGGGCTGCACGAGGCGTTCGCGTTCGCGATCGTCGCCTGCCTGGTCGCCGCCGCCGCCTCGCTCATGCGCGGCGGGCGCTACTACGACGCCGACGAGCCGCCCCCGCCGGAGCCGGCCCACCCGCCGGCCCGCCGCCGGCGCCTTCGGCAAACCCGACGCGAGGAGCAGCATGCACGTTGAGTGGTACGGCCAGTCCGCCTTCCGCCTCGAGGCGGAAGGCGCCACCGTGTTCATCGACCCGTTCGGCGACATGTCGGCGGCCGCGGCCCGCGGCATGCAGTTCGACTATCCCGCGATCGAGGGCGTGAGCGCCGATCTCCTGCTCGTGACTCACGAGCACTTCGACCACAACGGGGTCGAGGCGATCGATGGCTCGCCGAAGGTCCTGCGCTCGACCGCCGGCACGCTCGAGTCGCCGATCGGCGAGGTGGTGGCGGTGGCCTCCGAGCACGATCAGGCCGCCGGGACCCAGCGGGGCCCGAACACGATCTTCGTGTTCGAGCTCGGCGGCGTGCGCGTGTGCCACTTCGGCGACTTCGGACAGGCCGAGCTGCGAGATGCGCAGGAGCGCGCGATCGGCCGGGTCGACCTGCTGTTCCTGCCGGTCGGTGGCGGGCCCACGATCGGAGCCGAGGGGGCCGCGACGATCGCCGAGCGCCTCTCCCCCGCTGGATCGTGCCGATGCACTACCGCACCCCGCGGATCGGCTTCCTCGAGACCGCCGACGCGTTCCTCGAGCGGATGGCCAGCGTCACGCGGCTCGACTCGCCCCGCTTCGACACCGACGCGGTGGACGACGGGCGTCGTGGTGCCCGGCAGCGCCTTGATTGATCGATATTGGTCCGCTCAGCGACCCAATATCGATCACTACCCGCGGCGCACCACCCTCTCCACGCCCAGGCTGACCCGCCGCACCGCCTCGCTCCAGGCCCGCCGCCCGGGCACCCGCAGCGGCGACCGCGCCACCGAAGGCACGGCGCCCGGCCCGCGACCGCGCTCGCGCGCCACCGCCACCACCGCCGCGTGATCGGCCGCCGAGGCCTTGCCGGCGTACACCCAGGCGAAGCGGAAGAGCAGCCCCCCGGCCAGGTACAGGGAGCTCGCGAGATCGCCGTAGAGCCGGCCGCTCCGGCGCCGGCCGGCCGCCCGTACGGCCAGCCCTCCCACCACCGCGGCCTTGGCGCCGCGCAGCAGCCACCCCGCGGTGCCGCCGTGCAGAGCCTCGCCGGCCCGGCCGAGCCGCCGCTCGTTGACCGCCGACATCGCCAGCTCGCACCCGATCGCCCCCGTCTCGACCATGCCCAGCGCCCGCCGTGTGGGATGGCCGGCCGCAAGCCCGGTCCCGACCAGCACGAGGCGCACCGCGGCGGCGCCGGTGGCGGTGGCGGTGGTCACGAAGATCGGCCCGAGGAACAGCCGGCTGCGGGCCCACAGCGGAACCGCGGTGGAGGCCAGCAGGACGCCGGTGTAGGAGCCGAGGTAGCCGCCGAGCACGGCGGTGGCGCCACCGAGCCCCCGCGCCACCCCGTCCGGCCCAGCAGATCGGCTCCCACCGCGCCGGCCGCCGTCCCGCTGAACGCGATCAGGCACCACGCCCCCAGGTTCATCGGCGAGCGCGGCTTGAAGATCCGCAGCATGTTCAGGAACCGCTCCGGGCGCCCGAGGTCGGCGATCAGCAGAAGCGGCGCCGGCGCCACCGCCCCCAGCGCCACCCGGCGGGCCACCACCGCGGAGCCATGGTCGCCCGCGAGATCGCAGGCCAGTGCGACGAATCCCGCGCCCGAGGCGACCCCGCCGACCCAGAAGTAGAGCGGCACCTCCCACGTCCACACCGGCGGCTTGATGAACGGCCCGCGCAGGTCCTCGGGAGCCTCTCCGCCGCGCATCCGCCGGTTGGCCTCCGCCACGAGACCCGCGTCCACCGACGATGCCGCGTAGCGCGTATCGCGCGCCTTGAAGAGGTACGACCACCGCGTGCCCGCGTAGCCCTCGCCGGCGAGCGCGACGCCGGCGCCCTCGCGGGCCCGCCGCCACGACGCCGGACCGCCCCGGCGTCCCACCGCCGGCGACATGTCCCGCGCGATCGCCTCCGAGGACCACTCCTCCTCGCGCTCGGACCCGGCGGCCGGCGGTTCCTCCGAGGGGGCAAGGCGGGGCGGAGCCCCGTCGTCCCCCAGCCGCCCCTCCCAGCGGGTCACCGGCGCCCCCGCCGAGCCACGCCCACGAATGCCGCCGCCACCCCGGCCGCGGCCAGCAGGCCGGCGCCGAGCGCCGCGAGCGTAGCCGGCACGACGGACTCCTGGATCGGCGAGTCGGCGTTCGCGGGCAGCCCGTAACGCTCGGGCGGCTCGGTCAACAGGAAGAACGCACCCAGTCCGCCGGCGATCTCGTCCGGCTCGGCGTCGCCCGCGCCGTACAGGTACGCCCCCGTGAGACCCCGCTCGTGCAGGCGCGCCACGCGTCGCGAGGCCAGGTCGACGAGCTCGTCGTAGGGACCGAACTGGATCGAGTCCGTGGGGCAGGCCTTGGCGCAGGCGGGCTCGAGCCCGTCCTCGAGGCGGTCGTAGCAGAGCGTGCACTTGCCGGCGCGGCCGTCGATGTGGTCGCGGTCGACCACGCCGAATGGGCAGGCCGGGACGCAGTAGCCGCAGCCGTTGCACACGTCGGGCTGGAGCACCACCGTCTCGTGCTCGGTGCGGATCAGCGCACCCGTCGGGCAGGCGTCGAGGCAGCCCGCGTTGGTGCAGTGCTTGCACACGTCGGACATGAACACCCAGTCGCCCATCCGCCGCACCGCGTCGGCCACGTCGACCTCGCCGCTCGCGGGCAGCGACGGCGCCTGACCGCCGGCGCCGTCCGCCAGCGCGGCGGCGGCTTCCTCGCGGAGCACGGGCGTCGGCTCGAGCATCTCGACGAACCGGACATGGCGCCACGTGGTGGCCGCGAGCTCGCCCGTGTGGTCGTAGGACACCCCCGCCCCGGTCCGCGAACCGTCCGCGGGCAGGTCGTTCCACTGCTTGCATGCCACCTCGCACGCCTTGCATCCGATGCACACGGTCGTGTCGGTGAAGAAGCCCATGCGGCGCGCGCCCTCGCGCACGACGCCAATCTCGGTGGCGCTCACTCGGTTGCCTCCTTGGGGTTCTCGGCGATCGGGTCGTCGGTGTTGGCGCCGATGCGGATCTCCCGCCCGTGGGCGCCGGCCAGCCGTGCCGTGCTGGCGGCGGCGCGCCGGCCGGCGCGGACGTCGCACGTGAACGCCTTCGACTCCTGGATCGAGACGTTGGGGTCGCCCGAGATCACGCCCAGGTCGTTGGTGCTGTCGCCGCGATCGGCGCCGCTGTAGCCCCAGTGGTAGGGCAGCCCGACCTGGTGGATCACCCGGCCTTCGACCCGCAGCGGGCGCATGCGCTCGGTCACCTTGGCCCGCGCCTCGATCTCCCCGCGCGCGGTGACGATCGTCATCCACTCGCCGTCCTCGATCCCCCGGTCGGCGGCCAGCACCGGGTCGATCTCGGCGAACATCTCGGGCTGGAGCTCGTCCAGCCACGGCAGGTTCCGGCTCATCCCGCCCGCGGTGTGGTGCTCGGTCAGCCGGTAGCTCGTGGCCACGAGCGGATAGCTGGGGTCGCCGACCGGGTGCATCGGGTTCTCCGGGCGCTTCCAGCGGATCGCCGAGGGGTTCGCGGCGAGCTTCGGATACAGGAGGTTCTCCACCGGAGACTCGATCGGCTCGTAGTGGGTGGGAAGCGGGCCGTCGAGCAGCCCGCTCGGCGAGTACAGCCAGGCGCGGCCGTCGGCCATCATGATGAACGGGTCGCTGCCGGCGATCGCGTCCATCCCCTTCGCCTCCCCGTCCGGCGGCTCGTAGTCAGGTCGCTTGTCGGGCGGGAAGTCGGGGATGTCGTATCCCGTCCAGCGCTCCGCCTCGGCGTCCCACCAGACGTACTTCTTGCGCTCCGACCACGGCTTGCCGTCCGGGTCGGCGCTCGCCCGGTTGTAGAGCAGGCGGCGGTTGGCCGGCCACGCCCACGCCCACTCCGGCGACACCGTCCCGCCGTCCGCCGTCACGTCGCCGGGATCGCGCCGCCGGGCCTGGTTGACCCCGTCGGCGTAGATGCCGGAGTAGATCCACACCCCGCACGCCGTCGAGCCGTCGTTTTCGAGCTCGGTGAAACCGTTCAGCGGACGTCCCGCTCGCGACCTCGTAGCCGTTGATCTCCTTGAGCACCGCCTCGCCATCGGGCTCGCGCAGCGGGCCGTGCTCGCCGTAGTCCCACTTGAGGTTCACGATCGGCCAGTCGCGCTCGCGCTCGGAGCCGGCGTAGTGGGCGCGCACGCGCCGCGCCAGGTGGTGCATGAACCACAGCTCCGAGCGCGCGTCGCCGGGCGGGTCGAGCGCCTTGTCGCGGAACTGGACCAGCCGCTGGGTGTTGGTGAACGTGCCCTCCTTCTCGACGTGCGAGGCGGCGGGCATCAGGAACACCTCGGTCTGGATGTCCTCGGGGCGCAGCTCGCCCGAGCGCACCTCCGGGGAGTCGCGCCAGAACGTCGCGGTCTCGATCTCGGCCAGATCGCGCACGACGAGCCACTTGAGCTTGGCCAGCGCCCGGCGCTGGAGTCCCGAGTGCTGCGAGCCCACGGCCGGGTTCTGGCCCATGATGAACATCCCGTCGAGCCCGCCGTCGAGCGCCCGCATCGTGGTGGCGAAGTGCGAGTGGTTGCCGGTCAGCTTCGGCAGAGACGCGAACCCGTAGTCGTTCTCCTGCACCGCCGCGTCGCCGAACCACGCCTTGAGCAGCGAGATGATGTAGCGGTCGAAGAAGCACCACCAGCCGCGGTCCGAGCCGCCGGTATCGATGTACTCCTCAAGGCTCATGTGCTCCTCGCGCGCCCGGGGCATGTTCAGGTAGCCGGGCAGCAGGTCGTAGAGCGTGGGGACGTCGGTCGAGCCCTGAATCGAGGCGTGGCCGCGCAGGGCCATGATCCCGCCGCCCGGACGGCCGATGTTGCCGAGCAGCAACTGGAGGATCGACGCGGCGCGGATCATCTGCACGCCGGCGGTGTGCTGCGTCCAGCCGACGGCGTAGCAGAAGGCGCTCGTCCGCTCCCGCCCCGAGTTGGCGATCAGCGCATCGGCCACCTCCATGAACGCCGCCACGGGCACGCCGCAGATCCGCTGCACCATCTCCGGCGTATAGCGGCTGTAGTGGCGGCGCAGGATCTGGAACACGCACCGCGGGTGCTGGAGGGTCTCGTCGCGCTTGATCTCGCCGGCGAGCATGCCCGCGCCCGTGCGCTCGTTGAACGACTGGGTCGAGTGCTCGCGCACGCCGGCCGCCGCGGCGATCTCGCCGCCCTCGTAGGCCCAGCTCGATCGTTCGTACATCCCGGTGTCGGGGTCGAAACCCGAGAACAGCCCCAACGGCTTGCCGCCCGCTCGGCCTCCGGCCTCGCCTGATTGGGCGGCGCCGTTGTCATCCGGCGGATCCTCGGTGTCCTGGAACTTCTCCCCCACCAGCGTCGAGGCGTTGGTGTAGTTCAGGACGTAGTCGCGGAAGTAGGACTCGGTCTCGATCACGTGGCGGATCAGCCCGCCGAGGAAGGCGATGTCGGAGCCGGCCCGGATCGGGACGTGCAGGTCAGCCAGCTGGCTGGTGCGCGAGAAGTGCGGGTCGATGTGGATCACCCGCGCGCCGCGCTCCTTCGCCTTGACCACCCAGCGGAAGCCCACCGGATGCGCCTCGGCCATGTTCGAGCCCTCGATGATGATGCAGTCCGAGTTCTGGAGGTCCTGCTGGAAGTTGGTGGCGCCGCCGCGCCCGAACGAGGTCCCCAGACCGGGGACCGTGGAGCTGTGTCATATCCGCGCCTGGTTCTCGATCTGGATCGCGCCCATCGCGGTGAACAGCTTCTTGATCAGGTAGTTCTCCTCGTTGTCGAGCGTCGCGCCGCCGAGGTGGGCGAAGCCGAGCGTGCGGTCGACGCGCCAGCCATTGCGGTCGACGTCCTGCCAGCCGTCCTCGCGCGCGGCGATCACGCGCTCGGCGATCATGTCCATCGCCCGCTCGAGCTCGAGCTCCTCCCACTCGGTCGCGCCCGGGCGGCGATACAGCACCTTGGTCAGGCGCCCCGGCTGCTGCACGAGCTGGCGCGAGGCCGATCCCTTCGGGCACAGCGTGCCCTGGTTGATCGGCGAGCGCGGATTGCCCTCGATGTCGATCAGCTCGCCGTCCCGCGTGTATACGAGCTGGCCGCAGCCCACGGCACAGTACGGGCACACCGACTCGGTCACCTTCATCCCCGCGATGCGCGCCCCGGCCCTCCGGGTGTCCGCCGACGCGGCGCTCTCCCCCATGCCCCAGTCCATCGCCCGCCCCACGAGCGGCAGCCGGCGTACTGCCTCGAACGAGCGCGGACGGGAACCGGGCATCCGCCCCGATCCTATCCTTGCGCGGCCTCGGAGATGCGGGTCCGCGCGAGCTGCTCGAGCCCCTCCTCCTCGCTGGCCAGGCTGGTCAGGCTGATCAGCCGCTCGCGCCGGTTGCGGGCCAGGAACGTCCACAGCCAGCGGGTGACCGCGCCGAACCGGTTACCCCACCCGACGAGGTAGGCGAGATGGATCGCCGCCCAGATCACGAACGCCGGGAAACCACCGACGCGGATCTTGCCGAACAGGTCGGCCACGGCCCGGGTGCGGCCGATCGTGGCCATCATCCCCAGGTCGCGGTACTTGAACGGCTGCGGGGCGCCCCGCCCCTCCAGTCGTGACCGGACCACCGAGGCCACGTACTTCCCCTCCTGGATCGCCGGTTGTGCGGTTCCCGGCACGCCCTCCAGCGCGATCATGTCGCCGATCGCGAACACCTCGGGGTGGCCGGGGAGGGTCAGGTCGCCCTCGACGTGCACCCGCCCGGCGCGATCGACCGAGGCCCCGGCGGCCTGCCCGACCTGCGCCGCGAGCGACGAGGCGCGCACTCCGGCGGCCCAGATCACGGTCTTGGCTTCGATCCGGCGCGAGCGCTCTCCGGACACCGTCACCCCGCCGGGATCGACGTCGACCACCGGCGCGCCCAGGTCGACCTCAACGCCGAGCGCCCGGAGGTCCCGCTCGGCCCGCGCCTGGAGGCGCGGCGCGAATCCGTTCAGCGCGTGAGGCGCGGCGTCCAGCAGGACGATCCGCGCGTCGGCGGGATCGATCGTGCGGTACTCGCCCCGGAGCACGCGCCGGGCCAGCGTGCTGATCTGACCCGCGAGCTCGACTCCGGTGGGACCGGCTCCGACGATCGCGAAGGTCAGCCACGCCTCCCGCTCGCGCGGATCCGGCTCCTGCTCGGCGAACTCGAACGCGCCGAGGATCCGGCTGCGCAGGCGCGCGGCATCGTCGAGCGTCTTCATCCCGGGCGCCACCGCCGACCACTCGTCATGGCCGAAGTAGGAGTGGGTCGAACCCGTGGCCAGCACCAGCGTGTCGTACGGGACCCTGGTCTGCTCAACCGCCTCGACCTCGACGAAGCGGCGCTCGAGGTTGACCTGATCGACCGCCCCGAGGACCACGCGCACGTTCTCCTGACCGCGGAACAGGCTGCGCAGCGCCGGCGCGATCTGCCCGGCCGAGAGCACGCCGGTGGCCACCTGGTAGAGCAGGGGCTGGAACAGGTGGTGGTTGGTCCGATCGATCAGCGTGATCTGGACGTCGTCGCGCTCCAGGCCCTGCGCCACCCGCACGCCGCCGAAGCCGCCGCCGACGATGACCACACGGTGCGGCCGTGCGCTCGCGCCGTCGAGGCTGGCAGGGGCGCTCATCGCAGCGACCTACCCATGCGGCGCGGCCTCAACCGCCCGCAATCGCCGCCTGGGCGGCGGCGATCCGCGCAATCGGCACGCGGAAGGGGGAGCAGGAGACGTAGTCGAGCCCGGCGCGGTGGAAGAAGCCGATCGAGTCCGGATCGCCGCCGTGCTCCCCGCAGATCCCCAGCTTCAGGTCCGGCCGGGCCTCGCGTCCGACCCACGCCGCCAGCCGCACGAGCCAGCCGACTCCAGGCGAGTCGATCGTCTCGAACGGCGAGCGGTCGACGATCTTCTGCTCGATGTAGGTGGGGATGAACTTCGACTCGACGTCGTCGCGCGAGAAGCCGAGCGCCGTCTGGGTCAGGTCGTTGGTGCCGAACGAGAAGAAGTCGGCGTGGCGGGCGATCCGGTCGGCCACGAAGCACGCGCGCGGGAGCTCGATCATCGTCCCCACGGTGTAATCCTCGCCCGCGCGCAGCCCGTGCTCCTCGCCCACGCGCACGACCAGCGCGCGCATGATCTCGAGCTCGTGCTCGTAGGCGACGAGCGGGATCATGATCTCAGGATGCGGGGGCTCATCGATCTCCCGCGCAGCGCGCATGATCGCGTGCACCTGCATCTCGTAGATCTCCGGATAGAGGATCCCCAACCGGCAGCCGCGGGTGCCGAGCATCGGGTTGCCCTCGTGGATCTCCTCCACCCGGTCGAGCAGCGTCTCGAGCTCCTGAAGCTCGGAGTCCTCCTCCAGGCGAGCTCGCTCCACCTGGGCTCGGAGGTCGGGGAGGTTGGGCAGGAACTCGTGCAGCGGCGGGTCGAGCAGGCGAATCGTCACCGGCAACCCGCGCATCGCCTCGAAGATCCCCACGAAGTCGCGCTGCTGGAGCGGGAGCAGCTCGCGCAGCGCCTTGCGCCGGCCATCGCTGTCTGTGGCCATGATCATCGCCCGCATCTTCGGCTGGCGCTCCTCGGCCATGAACATGTGCTCGGTGCGGCACAGCCCGATTCCCTGCGCGCCCAGCTCGCGCGCGCGGGTGGCATCCGACGGGGTGTCGGCGTTGGCGCGCACGCCGAGCCTTCGCACCTCATCGCCCCATCCCAGCACCGTCTCGAAGCGCTCGTCGATCTCCGGCTGGATCAGCGTCGCGCCGGCCTCGACCACCGCTCCCTCGCTGCCGTCGATCCCGATCTCCTCGCCGGCGCGGAACACGCGGCCGTCGATCCGCAGCTCGCCCGCCTCGACGTCGATCGCCACGCCCGCGCCCGTGACCGCCGGCACGCCCATGCCGCGCGCCACCAGCGCCGCATGCGAGGCCTTGCCGCCCTCGGAGGTGAGGACGCCGCGCGCCGCGTGGAAGCCGGCCACGTCCTCGGCCTCGGTGAACTGGCGGACCAGGATCACGTCGCGCCCCGCCGCGGCGGTCTCGACCGCCTGCGGCGCGCTGAACACGATCGTGCCCGTGGCGGCGCCCGGCGAGGCGGCGACGCCCTGGGCCAGGACCACGTACCCGTCGTCGTGGTCGAAGGTCGGGTGAAGCAGCGCGTCGAGCGCCGCGGCGTCGATCGTGCTCAGCGCCTCCTCGCGCGTGAGCAGGCCCTCCTCGACCGCGTCCACGGCGAAGCGCACCGCGGCCTGCGCCGGGCGCTTGGCGTTGCGGGTCTGGAGCATGTACAGATGCCCCTCCTCGACGGTGAACTCGGTGTCCTGCATGTCCTTGTAGTGGGCCTCGAGGGTCCGCAGGATGTCCATCAGCTGCTCGTGCGCCTCGGGCATGACGTCGCGCAGCTCGGCGATGTCGCGCGGGGTGCGCACGCCCGAGACGACGTCCTCCCCCTGGGCGTTGACCAGGAAGTCGCCTGAGGGCTCAGGCGCGCCGGTGACCTCGTCGCGGCTGAAGGCGACCCCGGTGGCCGACGTCTCGCCCTTGTTGCCGAACACCATCTGCTGGACGTTGACCGCGGTGCCCCAGTCATCGGGTATGCGGTTGATGCGCCGGTAGGAGACCGCTCGCTCACCCGTCCAGGAGTCGAACACGGCGCGGATCGCCTGGCGCAACTGCTCCTGGGGATCCTCGGGGAACTCGTAAAAGCCCTGGAACTCCTCCACGAGCTGCTTGAGCGCATCGACCGGGAGCTCGGCGTCGGAGTCCACGCCCGCCTCGCGCTTGGCCCGGGCGATCGCGTCCTCGAAGCGCTCGCCCTTCACGCCATGGACGACGTTGCCGAACATCTGGACCAGGCGCCGGTAGGAATCCCACGCGAACCGCTCGTTGTCGGTGGCGCGGGTCAGGCCGAGGACGGACCGGTCGTTCAGGCCGACGTTGAGGATCGTGTCGAGCATTCCGGGCATCGACTCCCGGGCGCCGCTGCGGACCGAGACGAGCAGCGGATCCTCGTCGTCGCCGAAGCGCTTGCCGGCGGTCTCCTCCAGGCGGCTCAGGCCCTCGGCCACCTGCTCCTCCAGGCCGTCGGGCTCGCGCCGTTCGCGCATGTAGGCCACGCACGCCTCGGTCGAGATCGTGAACCCGGGCGGCACCTGCTCGGCGCCGAGCACCCGCGTCATCTCGGCGACGTTCGCGCCCTTGCCCCCGAGCAGCTCGCGCATGTCCTTGGAGCCCTCGGCGAAGTCGTAGACCCACTGCACGGGCGCGACTCTATATACGGCGCTCGGGATACGCTAATGAGCTGTGAAACAGGGAGCCGGCCGGCGGATGCGCTCTCGTCTGGCGCATGCGAAACCGCAGGCGGGCCGGTCCCGTGGCCCCTTCGGCACGAACCACGGAACCGGCACCGGCTGCGCGCTCTTCAGCGCCCCCGTACAGCCCCCGTTGAGCCCAGCCCTACGAGGATTCCCTAAGAGCGATCTTATGCTACATGGAAGGCGCTCCGCGTGCAAGCGGAATCTGTGAACAGCGATCCGGCGCGCGCCGGCGGCGGCCCGCACGTCGCCCGCCTGCTCCTGGTCGAGGACGATCTCAAGCTCGCTCACACGCTGGCGCGCGGCTTCGAGCGCGAGGGCTACGCCGTCGACCTCGCGTACACCGGCGACGAGGGCCTCGCCTGCGCCGACGCCCGCGAGTACGCCGCGATCGTCCTCGATGTGCTCCTCCCCGGCCTCGACGGGCGCGACGTGTGCCGGGCGCTGCGGGAGCGCGACCGCTGGGTGCCCGTCCTGATGCTGACCGCGCTCGGCGAGGTGCAGGACAGGATTCGCGGTTTGGACAGTGGCGCCGATGACTATCTGGTCAAGCCGTTCGACTTCGGGGAGCTGCTCGCCCGCGTCCGCGCGCTGATCCGTCGGGGCCCGAGCGAGCGCCCGACCCCGCTCGAGGTGGGCGGGCTGCGCGCCGACCCGGTCACCCGGGCGGTGGCCTGGGCGGGCCACTCGACGACGCTCACCCCGCGCGAGTTCGAGCTCCTGGGATTCCTGCTGCGCCGCCCGGGCCAGGTCGTCTCGCGCCAGCAGCTGCTCGACCACGTGTGGGGAGAGGGCTACGGTGGCTCACCCAACGTCGTCGACGTGTACGTCGGCTATCTGCGCCGCAAGCTCGAGAGCCCGCCCGCGCCGCAGCAGATCCGCACCGTGCGCGGCGTCGGCTTCTCGCTGGAGCCACGATGACGCTCCCGATCCGGGCTCGGCTGACGGCCTGGTACGCGCTGTTCCTGGCGGGCACGATCGCGGGGCTGGGCGCGTTCCTGGTGATCGAGCTGCGCACCGACCTGCGCTCCACGATCGACCGCGAGCTGCGGACCGGCTCGGGCGCGATCGTCCAGAACTACAGTCGCCGACGGCCTCAACGGCTTTCGCCAGACCAGCGCCGCCGCACTGCGCCGCAGTGGCTCGGCCGCGCAGGTGCTGAGCAGGACCGGGCAGGTGATCGCCGCCTACGGCGAGCTCGCGCACGCGCCGATGGTCTCAGCGGACGGCGAGGAGCGGGCGCTGAGCGGACGCCTCAGCTTGATCGACGCGCCGCTCGGTCAGGCCAAGCAGAAGTTCAGGCTGCTCGCCACTCCGGTGCTAACCCGCGCCGGAGCGCAACTCGTCGTCGTCGCAGCCCCGCTTCAGGGCGTGGACGAGGCCGTCGACCGAATCCTCAACCTGCTCCTGATCGCGGGGCCGGTGGCGATGGCGGTGGCCGGGATCGGCGCCTGGGGGCTGTTGCGCCGCGCGCTCGACCCGGTCGAGCGGATGCGCCGAAAGGCCGAGGAGATCGGGTTCGACCAGCTCCACGAGCGGCTCGCGGCGCCCAAGGTGTCCGACGAGATCGGGCAGCTCGCGAGCACGCTGAACGCGATGCTCGACCGGCTCGAGGCGGGCGTGCGCGCCAACCGCCAGCTGATCGCGGACGCCTCGCACGAGCTGCGCACGCCGCTCGCCGCGATGCGCGTCGAGCTCGACGTGAGCCTGCGCGACCGCCGCCGTACGCCGGCCGAGCGGGAGGTCCTCGAGAGCGTGCGCGAGGACGTCGACCGGATGAGCCGGACGGTCGACAACCTGATCACGCTGGCCCGCGCCGACGAGGGCCGGCTCGACCTGCTCAGCGACGAGGTCGACCTCGACCAGGCGCTCGACGAAGCCGCCCGCCCGTTGCGCCCGCTCGCCGCGGCCAAGGGAGTGCGGTGCGCACGACCGGCGAGCCCTGCCGCACGCGCGGCGACGAGCACCGCATCCAGCACGCGCTCGCCAACCTGATCGAGAACGCGATCAAGTTCACGCCACCGGGCGGCGAGGTGACGCTGTCGAGCTGGCGGCGCGGCGGGGAGGTGGGCGTCACGGTCAGCGACACGGGCCCCGGGATTCCCGCCGACGAGCGCGCCCACGTGTTCGACCGCTTCTACCGCGTCGACCGATCGCGTTCGCGCGAATCCGGCGGCAGCGGCCTCGGGCTGGCCATCTGCCGCGAGATCGCCAGCGCGCACGCGGGGCGCGTGTGGGTCGAGAGCGAGGAGGGAAACGGCAGCGCGTTCTCGCTCGCGCTGCCGGCCGAGAACGGCGGCGAGGAGCTCAGCGGCCCGGCAGGTGATAGATCAGCAGCGTCCCCCGTGTCGAGTGCGAGTGGTAGGAGCCGACCGGGAGGATGATCCGCCCGCCTGCGACGATCGGGCTGTTCCAGTGGCCGGACCGCGCCGGCAGCGAGGCGATCCGGCGGCCGCTGCCGGGGATGTACACGTTGAGCGCGCCGCCGTTCTCGTCGTAGACGTAGAGCAGGCCACCGGCGATCACCGGGCTCGTCCCGGACGTGCCGTTGTGCCAGCGCACATGCAGGCGGCGGCCCGAGAGCACGTACGCGGTCGTGCCTGAGTCGTCGGCAACGAACACGAGCCGGCCCGACACCGCGGGCGCGGTCAGAACCTCGCCCGAGCCGGGGCTCGCGATGTCCTGGAGCTCACCGCCGGTCCGCCCGGTGTGGGCGAGGTCGATCAGGCTGAGCAGGCCGGCCTTGCCGCCTTGAACGATCAGCCCGCCGGGCAAGAGTGCCGGCGCGGTGCTGCCGAGGTCGGTGTCGTTCGCGTTCAGCTGGGCCTGGTCGCGCGGTGTCCAGTGGCGCAGCAGCCGACTCGCGTCGGCGCTCAGCTCGAGCACGCTGTCGCCCCAGTCGGTCGAGCCGTTGAACGGGCGCGTTTCCGGTGGCGATCAGGATCCGCCGCGAGCCCGGCTCGATCACGGCCCCGGCGCGCGCCCAGATCGCGGAATCGCTGGCCGGGCACGAGCTCGGGACGATCAGGTGATCGCGGTCCGAGCACAGCGTGTTGTACACGTGCGCGATCGCCCCGCTGCCGCGGTCGATCAGGACGACGTGGCCCTGATACGGCGGCTCGTCGCCGATGTAGCCCCCGGTCACCGCAACGACCCAGCCGCCGCTGATGTTGAGCGCCGCCGCGATCTTCTCGCGCGCCGGCAGCAGCGTGATCCGGACCGGCCAGTGTTCGGTCCGGACCTCGCGGCCGCTGCTCAGCGAGAGCTTGTGGATGAAGCCGTCGGGGCTGGCTGCGTAGACGTAGCGGCGATCCGGGATCGGCCACCGGACTCGCCGTCGTGACCTGGTGCTGCCCGCGTATGAGCGGATGTCGGCGGGGGTGAACTGCCACAGTCGCTGTCCCGTGCCCGGATCGATCGCGATCGTCCGCCCGTATCTGGTGGTCACGACGACGACGTCGCGCCGGCGCCCCTCCGCCACGATCCCGTGGAGCTCGATCGGCGCCGAGTCGACGATGTCGGGGAGGCCGACCACGCGCACGCGCAGGCGCTTCAGGTTCCCCGCGGTGATCCCGGTGCGCGACGGTCCGACGCCGGTTCGCTGCGCGTTGTAGTCGAACGTGGGCCAGTCCGCCTCGGGCGCCGCAGCCGGGTCGACGTGCTTGGCCTGCTTGGCCGGCGCCACCGTGGCGGTGACGGCAGCGTGCGCGCCGCAGCCGGCCAGCGCGACCGCGCTGCCGGCCAGGAGCCCGCGTACGCGGTTACGGAGCAGGTCCACGCACTCGATGCTAGCCATCGGGCTCCGCACGCACCGCGCGGGAGAGTCCGTGCGCGGTGGATACGATCGCAGGGCGCCGGGTACGTTCCCGCACAGCATCCGATGCTGCGCCTTCCGATCGCCCGATCGCGGCGCCTGGCGCTCGAGGAGCGGCGGCGTCTCGCCACGATCATCGAGAGCCTGAGCGACGCGTTGATCGTGACCCTGCCGGGCACGCCGGTGATCAGCCTCGCCAACCGGCGCGCGGCGGAGCTGCTGCCCGAGCTGATGCGTCGGCGCTCGCGTCGACGTCCCGGGGAGCCCACTGCCGCCGCTCGAGGAGGCGCTGCGGGGCGAGACGCTCGTCGAGCATCGTGGGCGCACGCTGGCGATCAAGGCGGCGCCGCTGGCCGGCGGCCACGACGGCATCGTGTGGACGGCGCACGACATGACCGAACGCGCCGAGCTCGAGCGCGCCAAGAGCGAGTTCGTGGCCACCGCGTCGCACGAGCTGCGCAGTCCCCTGACCTCGATCAAGGGGTTCGTCGAGCTGCTCAAGGGCTCCGCCGAGAACATGTCCGAGCGCCAGCTCGAGTTCGTGGACATCATCCTGAAGTCGACCGACCGGCTCGTCGACCTCGTCAACGACCTGCTCGACGTGGCGCGGATCGAGGCCAAGCACGTGGAGATCAACCGCCGGCCGATCGACGCCGGCGAGGCGATTCGCGAGGTCATCGATCTGATGGCGCCGCGCATCGCCGCCAAGGAGCAGGAGCTCGGCACCTACATCGCGCCCGCGCTCCCGCTCGCGCTCGCCGACTCCGCACGGGTGCGCCAGATCGTGGCCAACCTGCTGACCAATGCCCACCTGTACACGCCGACGGGCGGGAGGATCCACGTGGGTGTGGAAGGCGATCGGGCGTGGGTGCAGATCGTGGTCGAGGATTCGGGCGTGGGGATGACCGAGGAGCAGCGCAGCCGCGTGTTCGAGCGCTTCTACCGCGGGCGCAGCGAGAGCACTCCGGGAACCGGTCTCGGCCTGGCCATCGTCAAGTCGCTCGTCGAGCTCCATCACGGACAGATCGAGGTCGACTCCAAGCCGGGACGGGGCACGCGCTTCACCGTGCGGCTGCCGATGGCCGTCCCCGAGATCGATGCCAGCACACGTCTCGAGTCGATGCGCGGGCGCTCGGTGCTCGTGGTCGACGACGAGCGCGACATCGCCGAGCTCATCGCCGGTCAGCTCGAGCCGCTCGAGATCAGGGCGACGATCGCCGCCAGCGGCGAGGAGGCGCTCGAGCACCTGCGTCGCGAGCGCTACGACGCGATCACGCTCGACGTCCTGATGCCGGGCATGAACGGCTTCGAGGTGCTGCGCGCGGTTCGTGCCGACCCTGCGCTGCGCGACATCCCGATCGTGTTCGTGTCGGTGTTCTCCGGCCGTCAGGAGCTCGCCGGCGAATGGATCGTGGCCAAGCCGATCGACGCCGAGGAGCTGCGCGACGTGCTCGGCGCGGCCCTGCGCGCGGCACGCTCGCGCGTGCTCGTGGTGGCGCGAGAGGAGCTGGCACCGCTGCTCGAGCCCGCCCTCGACGAGCTCGGAGTCGAGTACCAATGGGAGTCCAGCGGCGCCGCCGCTGCGCGCGTTTGCGGAGAGCGGCGCTTCGAGGTCGCGCTGATCGACGTCGGCATCCGCAACCCGGTGGCGGCGCTGCAGGCGCTCGACCTGCGCGGCCGGCGCCTGCGCCGCGCCGTGATCATGTTCACCGACGGCGGCGCGCCGACCCCGCCGGGCGTGGAGAAGCTGGGCATGGAAGTCGTCCCGGTCGATCAAGCGGCGGTCGCGCTGCTCGGTGCGCTGCACGGCGAGCGCCAGCCCGACCAGCCGTCCTCCGCGGTGAGCTAGGCTGGGTCCGTGGCGGTCGACGGGCGGACGGAGTTGATCCTCGAGATCGAGCGGCTTCGGGCGGAGCTCGCTACCTGCGGGCAGGAAGCCGCCGATCGCGAGCGCCAGCTTCAGTTCTATGCCAAGGACCTGCGCGAGACGTTCAAGCAGGAGCGCTCGCGCGCGCAGGAGTTGCACCGTTCCTATATGGCGACGGTGCGCGCGCTGTCCAACGCCGTCGAGGCGCGGGACGCCTACACGGGCAAGCATGCCGAGCGCGTAACCGCTTACGGGCTCGAGGTGGCGCGCGTGATCGGCGGGCCGCTCATCGGCACGCCGCAGCTCGAGTTCGGCTTCCTCCTACACGACGTAGGCAAGGTGGCAATCCCCGACGCGATCCTCTACAAACCCGACAGGCTGAGCGAGAAGGAGCGTGCGCTGATGGCCCAGCATCCGGTGATCGGCGCGCAGATCGTGCGCGGGATCGAGTTCCTCGCGCAGGCGGCGTTGGTCGTGCGCCACCACCACGAGCGCTGGGACGGGACCGGCTACCCCGACGGCCTCGCGGGCGAGGACATCCCGCTTGCCGCGCGGGTGTTCGCCGTCGCTGACGTGCTCGACGCGCTCACCACCGACCGCCCGTACCGCCTCGCCTCGCCGCTCGGCGAGGCGCGCTCGATGATCAACGCCGACTGCGGAACGCACTTCGATCCGGACGTGATCGAAGCCTTCAACTCGATCGAGGACGACACGTTCCTCAGCATCGGGGCGGAGATCCAATGACCGCCACCGGGCGCGGTCAAGCCACGCGCGCGGTACTGATCGTCGACGACGATCAGTTCATCCGCCGCCTCATCGCGACGACGCTCGAAGACGTGGCCGAGTTCGAGCTCCACGAGGCTGCGGACGGCCTACAGGCGCTCGAGGTCGCGCAACGCGAGCGTCCGACGCTCGTGTTCCTCGACGTCGACATGCCCAGGATGAACGGGATCGAGGCCTGCCGGCGGCTGCGGGACGACGACGCGACCAGCCGGAGCACGATCGTGATCCTCACCGCGGCCCACGGCGACAGCGTCGAGAGCGAGGCCGAGCAGGCCGGCGCCGACCTGTTCCTCACCAAGCCCTTCAGCCCCCTCGACCTGCTCAACCTGGTCGACCGCCTCAGCGAGCAGCCGGCGCGCTAGGAAATCTTGATCAGCACGATCGTGTTGATCACGAACACGACCGCAAACCCAACCGTCCACCGGTTCAGGTTGCGCTCCACCAGCGACCCGCCACCGAACGGGCCGGCGCCGGATCCCACGCCGAACGCGCCGGACAGGCCGGCGTCCTTGCCCGAGTGCATCAGGATCAGGAAGATCAGCATGATGCACAAGAACACCTGGAGGATGCCGAGGACGGTGCTCATAGCTCTGGCGATGGTAGCCGCTCGGCGTGGTCGAGCTCGCGCATGATGCCGATCGCCTCGGCTCTGAGCTCGCCGTCGAGCTCCGCGTAGTCGGCGTCGGACAGCTTGCCGGTACGGTGGTCGAGATCGGCGTCGCGGATCTCGCGGTACTTCGCGGCGCGCGCGGCCTCGAGCTCCGCCACGTCCTCGTCCGGATGATCGGCTCGGCCCGCCGGCCGGCGCAGCGGCGCCGAGACGACGAGCACGAGCACCGCGAGGATGGCCAGGACGATCAGGAAGTCCATTGGCTCACGCCGGCTCGCGGACGGGCACGGGCGCCGGCTGCGGCACCGGAACCGGTGCGACGGGCCGCTCGCGGGCGACGGCAGCTCGCCGGCGAGCGGGGGCGGGCACCGGCCACAGCGCGATCAGTCCGCCGGCGGCGATGATCAGCGCGCCCAGCCAGATCCACATGACCAGCGGCGAGACGATCACGAGGAAGTCGACCGTCCACGGATGGGTGACGTAGCGCGCGGCGATCTCGGCGATGGCCTGGTTGCGCTCCTGCCACAGCGGCGCCAGCTCCTGCTGGGCCTGCGCGGTCGTGATGTGGCGTGAGGCGAACGTGCTCATCGCCTGCATGAGCGCAGCCTGGAAGACCCTGTTTCCCTGGTTGATCAGGGGCTGGAGCGGCGTGAGATCGGGATTGACGACGGTCCACAGGTCGCGCGTGATTCCCGACCTCAGTCCGACGTCGCTGTCTGCCTCGCCGCCGAAGAACCGTCCGATCAGGCCCATCGTCCCGTCCTGCGAGGGGTAGAAGCCGCGGGTGGTGCGAAGCGTGGTCACGTGCCGTCCGCCCTTGGACACGTCGAGGACCGCGCCCAGGGAGATCCGCTGGGGACTGACCGCCGCGGTCGGGCGCACGTAGCCGATGCGGTAGCCGTCGACGGTCACGTGCTGGCCCGGAGCGAGCGCAACGTCACTCGAGTGCTGGAAGGACGAGGACGCCGCCACCCCAACGAGCAGCACGGCCAGCCCCAGGTGGACGATGTAGCCGCCGTAGCGCCGCCGATTTCGCCGGATCAGCGAGACCAGCGCGAGCGGAACCGGGAGGCCCGCCGCGGCTCGGCGCGCGGCTACGCCCCGCGCCAGCTCCTGCGCCACCGAGATGGCTACGAACGCGCCGAGCGCGAACATGATCAGCGCGAACGGCCTCGTGGCGGCCCCGTCGAACACCGCGAGCACGACCAGCGTGACCACGCCGACCAGCGCCGGGATCGTGAAGTTGCGCCGCAGGTTGGCGGCGGTGACACGGCGCCAGGAGATGATCGGCCCCACACCCGAGAGGAGCACGAGCACGAGCGCCAGCGGGACGATGAACGGGCGGAAGGCGGGCGGGCCGACGGACACCTTGGTGCCGGTGACGGCCTCGGAGATCAGCGGGAAGAACGTGATCCAGAAGATCACGAACACCATCGCCACCAGCACCAGGTTCTGCAGCAGGAACACCGCCTCACGCGAGAGCAGCGAGCTGAGGTGAGCCTCGGTGCGCAGCTGATCGCGCCGCCACACGATCAGCCCGACCGCGCCGAGCACCATCACGGCCAGCAGCGCGACGAACGGGACCCCGAGCGTCGACGCGCCGAAGGCGTGGATCGAGTCGAGGATGCCCGAGCGGACCAGGAACGTCCCGAGGATCGAGAGGATCCCGGCCCCGAGCACGAGCGAGGCGTTCCATACCTTCAGCATGCCGCGCTTTTCCTGGATCATCATCGAGTGGATGAAGGCGGTGATGCACAGCCACGGCATCAGCGCTGCGTTCTCGACCGGATCCCAGGCCCAGTAGCCGCCCCAGCCGAGCTCGGTGTAGGACCAGCGGGCCCCGAGCAGGATTCCGATGCCCAGGAACAGCCAGGCGGCGAGCGCGAAGCGCCGCGTCACCGCGATCCACTGCGATCCGAGCCGCCCGGTGACGAGGGCCCCGACTGCGAACGCGAACGGGATCGTCAGCAGCGTGTAGCCCGAGTAGAGCATCGGCGGGTGGATCATCATGCTCGGGTGCAGCAGCAGCGGATCCAGGCCCGAGCCCTCCGCCGGAGGCCGGGCCGTGGTCGCGAACGGGTTCGCGTAGAACACGGCCAGCGCGTCGAAGAAGGCGCCGAAGGCGAGCAGCACGGCGGTCGCGTAGGGAGCGATCTCGCGCACGCGCCTGCGCGTCAGGAACAGGACCAGGCTCGACCACAGCGACAGCAGCCACACCCACAGCAGCAGCGATCCCTCCTGCGAGGACCACGCCGCCGCCAGCTTGTAGAACGTCGGCGTGGTGGTGGAGGAGTGGGCGGCGACGACGTTGTAGGAGAAGTCGCTGCGCAGGAACGCGACCTCGAGAATCACGAACGCCGCCGTGGCCAGGCCCGCGAGCGCGTACACGGCGCGCCGGCCCGAGTCGACCCACTCACGGCGGCCGGTGCGCGCGCCGTAGATCGAGGCGCCGACGCCGTAGACGGCGTCGAGCAGCGCGAGGATCAGGAGGGCACGACCGACCAGGGCCATATCAGCTCGCCGCTTGCGCCTGATACTTCGAGGGGCACTTGGTGGTCAGCGAGTTCTGCTGGCCGATGAAGCTTCCGCTCTGGTCCTGCACGGTGACGAGCACCGCCCGGCCGGCGGCGAAGGGGTCGGGGACGATCCCGGAGTAGCTGACCGGCACCGACTCGTCGAGCTTTGGGTCGCGGATCCGGAAGTCCAGCGTCGTCCCCTGGTGGCGGACCGATCCGTCGAGGACGGTGCCGGCGAGCACGTAGGAGGCGCCGGGCCGCGCCTGGCGCAGCAGCTGGCCGGCCGTGACCTCGGGCTGGCCCGCGCTGAAGCTCGTATAGACCAGCGCCGAGGCCAGCAGCAGCGCGGCGGTGAGAGCGACGGTGAGACGGATGGCGCGCTTGCGGCTTGGATCCATGCCTGGGCCCATTCTCCCACAGGAGGCTGACCGGAGCCGGGCGCCGGCGCCGTCCGAGGCGATTAGCATCGTGTTACCGAGAAGGGATTCTCCGCCCGAGCGTGAAACCAATCGGCGGGTCGGCCGTTTACTACTACGACGTGTTGGTTTCGACGAGAAGAAGGCAGGGCGGTGCCTCCCAGCGGCGGGCTAGGGGTGGCGAGCGCGGCCGGGTCGATCCACCGGCAGGCATGAGAGGGATGCAGGTGCCCGCGCGGCACCCCGGAGGTCCGCCTCCGCAGGACAGCGCCCTCTACAGCTGCGCCTGCGGGTTCGTGTTCGACGCGCCCGTCTCCACCTCGGTGCGCTGCGAGCACTGCGGCCGTACCCAGGCCTGGTAGGACCTCGGGGGGTTCAGTAGCCTCGGCCGGCGTGCCCGGTCCTGCTCCGCCCCACCCGTCTGCGCCCGGCAGCCTGATCCGCTCGGTGGCGATGGCCGTGCCCGAGCGCCGGGTCGCCAATGCCGAGATCGCGGCGCGGCTGGGGATCGACGAGGCCTGGATCGCCAAGCGCACCGGTACCGCGGTCCCGTCCCTGGGCAGCAGCCCGGCGAGCGCATGAGCGAGCTGGCGGCCCGCGCCGGCGCCGACGCGCTCGCCCGCGCCGGCCTGCCCGCGGCCGAGCTCGACCTCGTGCTCGTCGCCACCTCGACGGCCGACGAGATCACGCCCAACGCCGCGCCGCTCGTAGCCGGCCTGCTCGGCGCCGAGCGCGCCGGCGCGCTCGATGTCGGCGCCGCCTGCACCGGGTGGCTCGGCGCCCTGGCGATGGCATGCGGCCAGATCGAGTCCGGACGCGCGCGCACGGCGCTCGTGATCGGAGCCGACCTGCTCTCGCGCTTCCTCGACTTCTCCGACCGCGACACCACGGTCGTGTTCGCCGACGGCGCGGGCGCCGCGGTCGTGTGCGCAACCGATGATCAGTCCACGCGGATCGGGCCGATCCTGCTCCGCGCCGATCACGCCTACGCGGATCTGATCCGCCTCACGCGTGGCGCTCGCATCCAGATGCGCGGGCCCGAGACGTTCCGCGCCGCCGTGGCGCGCCTCACCGAGGTGACCGGCGAAGCGCTCGAGCGCGCCGGTCTCGGCATCGACGACATCGACCTGTTCGTCTACCACCAGGCCAACTCGCGCATCATCCGCGCCGTCGGCACACGGCTGGCGCTGCCCGCCCGAGCGCGTGGTCGACTACGTCGACCGGTTCGCGAACTCGTCCACCGCGACCCTGCCGATCGCGCTCACGGTCGCGCAGAGCGAAGGACGCTTGCGCGTCGGCGACCGCGTGTTGCTCGCCGCGTTCGGCGGCGGGCTCACGTGGGGCGCGACCGTGCTCGACTGGGCCGCGCCCCCCGTCAACTCAACTACTTCAACGCGTTACGCGCCGCCGACGTCCACGCCGTCGTGACGTCGCGGATGTACTTCGCCTGCGTCGTGGCGAGATGGGACACCCACTCGATGTCGCTGCTGCCGGGACCGCGCTCGAGCGTCGCGGCGATCGCCTTGAGCGCCCGCTCGTAACTGGTGAGCGTCGTCTCGCCGGCTTCACGACTTGCTTCGATGATGCGCTCGTTGAGCTTGCGCAGGCGTCCTGCCACCTGCTCAAAGCGCGCATCCGCGGCGCCCGCCGCCTGCTTGACCTGCGACGCCGCACCGCCTGCGGTGCGCCTGCTCCGCGACGTGGTGGCGCCCGAACGCCCGCTGCTCGAACGCGCGCTGCTGGAACGCGCGCTGGTCGAACGCCCGCTGCTCGAACGTCCGCTGCTCGAACGCCCGCTACTCGAACCTCCACTGCTGGACCGCGTCCCGCTCGAACGCGAGGTGCTTCGTGAACCCGATGACCGGTTCGTTCCGGACGAACCGCCAGAGGAGCGACGGGAGCCTGAGCTTCCCGACGACGAGCTCGACCTCGAACCTCCACTTCTAGCCTGCGGCACTTCTCCTCCTTTGCCTGGACAGCAGTCGGTTGTGGACACTACCCTTCGCCGCGGGTGCGTGGGGCGCTTCGGCTGAACGCCGGGGTGCTAGTTTTCGCATTGCGGCGGGTGCTCCACGGGGTGCGCGGCGACTTTACGCGGTATAGCGCTTCTTCTAACAGTGGTGCAGAACAACTTTCAAATCGAAACGCGCCGCGACGGAAACGCTGCGGTGATCGCGGTCACCGGCGAGCTCGATCTGGCTTCCAGCCCGGCGCTGCGCGAAGAGCTCGATCAGCTGGTGGAGGACGGCATCGAGCTGGTGATCCTCGATCTCCGCGAGCTCGTGTTCATGGACTCCACGGGACTCAGCGTGGTCGTCAAGGCGCATCAGAACGCACTGGAGTCCGGACGCCGCTTCGCCGTCGTCCGCGGCGGCAAGCAGGTCGAGCGTCTGCTGACGCTCACCGGCGTCGGCGAACGGTTGACGGTGATCGATCGTCCCGAGGAGCTGCTTGACATCGGCCCCGCAGGCGCCGGCCGCTAGCGCCGCGTCAGCGCACCGCGGCACTAACCACGTGATGCACCGGCGCCTCACCCTGCGGCAGCCCGTGCACGAGTATCACCAGGCCGAGCACGAGCGCGAGCATCCACAGCAGACCGCAGTAGAGCGCGTTGACTCGTTGCCAGTCGACGAACAACATCGACAAATTGCGTACCCGCTCGCCTGCGATCTAAAAAGGCTCTGAGAGAAAGCGCACGGCCTCCGCGTGCGTCTCGCGCGGGCGCTCGAGCTGCGGCACGTGACCACAGTTGAGATTCACGTGCGTGGCCCCCGGCAGCGTCTCCTTGACGTGCCGGGCAAAGCCGATCGGCACGACCGGGTCGCGCCGGCCCCACACGAACAGTGCCGGCGCCCTCAGCTTCCCCAGGCGCGTCCAGAACCCGTCCGCCCCGTTGGGCTCCTCGAGGTAGATGTTCCGCGCGGCCGCGTAGAAGGCGGCGCGCCCGCGCGGCGTCAGGTACGAGCGCAGGAACTCATCGATCCCCGCCGCTGTCCATTCGTTCTCGGAGCCCGGGATGAACGAGCGGACTATCGCCTCGACGAGGCGACGCGGCGCCGGTTGGATGACGCCGAGCTGCGTCGGCACCAGCCTCAGGTACGGAGCCCATGGTCGCGGACGTAGCCACGCCAGCGACGGCGCCAGCAGCACAAGCCGCCGCGCGCGCTCCGGTGCGCGCAGTCCGACTTCGATCGCGACGCGCCCGCCCATGCTGTTCCCGACGAGGTCGGCCTGCTCCAGACCGAGCGCGTCGAGCAGCGCCGTCACCGCGCAGGCGAAGTACGGCGCGTCGTAGGAGGCGAGCAGCGGCTTGGTCGAGTCGCCGAAGCCGGGCAGGTCGATCGCGATCGCGCGCCGGTCCGCGCGCGCGAGCGCGCCGAGCGTGGCCAGCATCGATGCCTTCGTCGCGCCCAGCCCGTGCAGCAGGATCGCCGGTGCGCCGGTTCCCGCCTCGATCGTGGAGAGCTCTCCGGCCGCCGTGCGCACGCGCGCCAGGCGCAGCCGCCCGGGACCTGTGTGCGATGCCGTGGCGGCGAGGAATCCGACGCCGAGATGGAGATCGCGCCGCAGCCGCAGCCGGCCGGCGCGGAATGCGCTCATGCCGTCGCCGACGTTCTCCGCGACGCGCTCCCACGTGTCCGCGTCCGCCTTCAGCACGGCATCGGGCTCCGCGTCCGTCGCGTCGAGTACGCGCGCGGCGCCGTCCTTGATCACGACGTCGCAGGTCTCTCCCCCAGCGTCCTCGATGCGCAAGCGCGCGCGCCGGCGACGGGTGTCGAACACGGTCGGGTCGAAGCGGGCGACGAGCCGCTCGACCGCCGAGCGCAGGGCATCGCGCTCGCTCGTGGGTGCCTCCTTCACGTGCGCCATCGCCTCAATTCTCCTCCAGGTAGCGCAGCGACGCCTCGTAGGCGGCGTCGATCTGCCGCTGCACCCCGCGCGCGAGCCGCCGGAGCGCGAGCTGGCCGGAGATGTCGTTGTACGCGGGCGCGGCCGAGCCGCCCGTGGGCAGCACGTGGAGCTGCACGTCGTCGGGCAGCGAGTGCAGGTCATGCGAGAAGCGGTGCCGGCGCGCGATCTCGAACGCCACCATGCCCACTTCCCAGGGCCGCCGTGGAGGCTCGAGCGGGCGCTCCAGCCGACCCACCTGGAGCACGTAGATCGTGCTCGCGCCGAGCATCACCGCGCGGTTGACGGGAATCGAGTTGACGATGCCACCGTCGATGAAATGCTCACCGTCGATTGCGATCGGCGGGAGGAGCCCGGGGACCGCGCATGACGCGAGCAGCGCGTCGGCGAGCGGACCTTCGGCAAACCAGTGCTCGGCCGCGCGCTCGATCGAGGCAGCCACGCACTGAAAGCGGAGCGCCAGCTCCTCGAGCCGCGCCACGGGCAGGAGCTCCTCCAGCCGCCGGCGCATCGCGGCCGGGGACTCGAGGTGCGTGCCACTGCGCGCCAGCGTCCCCACCCGCCGCAGCAGGGTGCCGGCGGAGATCTCCCCGAGCGCCTGGTCCGACCACAGGCTGATCAGCCGCTCGATCCCGGCGCGCGTGGGGTCGGCGGAGAAGAACGCGCCGTTGACGGCGCCGATCGAGGTGCCGAGGACGACGTCCGGCCGCACATCGCGTTCCACGAGCGCACGGAGCATCCCCACCTCGTGCGCTCCGAGCACGCCTCCACCACCGAGCACGAAGGCAATGTCGGGACGCGCTTGCACGACCCGGTGCTACCCGCTGGAGCCAAAATCGCGCCGGCCGCCCTGCCTGGGACCGGGGTGGCAGGAACGGCCAGCGCTTACCTCAGGCGTACCCTGCTCATCGTTGGCAGAAACTCCGCGGGCGGCTGCTCGGAGGCCCCGGGCTCGCCCCGGAATTGCACGGCCACGATCGCCACGTCGTCGCGCTGCGGGCCGTCCAGCTGACCGGCATAACGCTCGAAGGTGGCGGCGAGTCGCTCGGCGCTCGGGCGCGGTCCGAGGCCCGCGAGGATCGCGTCGGGCGCCGCGGGGGCGAAGCTATCCGGCCCTTGGTCGGTGACGCCGTCTGTGTACACGACCAGCCCGTCGCCCGGCCTGAGAACCAGCTCCTCGGTGCCCAGCTCGATATCGGGCCACACGCCGATCAGCTGACCCCGCGCGCGCACGACCTCGGGCTCGCCGACGGCGGGCACGTGGATCGGCGCCGGGTGCCCCGCGCAGGCCACCGACACGCGCGCCCCGCCGCCCTCGAGGCTCAGCAGCAGGTAGGCGATCGTGATGAACCGCCCGCCCAGATCCTGGCGGAGCATCGAGGCGTTCAGGAAGCGCAGCGGCTCGGCCGGGTCGGCCGTCTCGGGGACGTAGCTGCGCAGCGTCCAGCGTGCCATCGCCGTGGCCGCGGCGGCCTCGGCGCCCTTGCCGCACACGTCGCCGAGCACGATCGCATAGCGGCCGTCCCCGAGCGCGAACACGTCGTAGAAGTCCCCGCCCACGAGCTCGCCGGCCCCGGCCGGGGCGAACCGTACGGCCAGCTCGCAGCCCGGGATCTCGGGCAGGGCGCGGGGCAGCAGGCTGCGCTGGAGGATCTCCGCCGTGCGCTCGCTGCGGGCGCGGGCGCGGTCGCGCGCCAGGGCCAGTCGCCCCAGCAACGCGCCCAGGAGCACGGTCAGCACGGGCAGCGCCACGAGCAACGCGATCGCCTCCGCCACTGCATTGTTCGCCGAGCTCCGCGACGAGCGCTGGCGCGTGGCCTGGCGCGCCGACACCGCCCCTTCGAGCGCCGCCGTGCGTGCCCGGATTCCGTCGACGAGCTGCTTGCCTCGCAGCGTGATCGCCACCGACTGCGCCTGGCGCAGGTCGCGCGCCGCGGTCGCGAGGAGGCGCGGCACGTATCCGGTCAGGTAGCCGCGCGATGCCGCGACCAGTGCGCGAGCCTGGTCGGTGAACGCGTGCGCGTTGGCGGCGGCCCGCTCAAGCGCGCCGGCGACGGCCGGGAAGCGCCTCACGGCGGCGTTCAGAGGCGCCAGGAACAGCGTGCGGCCCGTGATCACGTAGCCGCGCAAGCCGGTCTCGGCGTCGACGACCAGCCGCTCCTCGTTGATCACGGCCGTCAGGTACTGGTCGGTGACGATCGTCGTGCCCGCGCTGGCGCGCAGCTGGACCGTGTTGTCGAGCACCAGGGTCAGGCCGACGGCGACCACGATTGCGCCCGATGCGACCACGATCCCGATCCGCGCCGGAAGACGAAGGCGTCCCCCCATGTCGCCCGACATGTTGGCGCATCGGCCCCCGGCGGGAAAGAGGCGCCTACTTGCGCTGCTTGGGCGGCAGCGAGCGTGCATAGGCGACGCCGCGCGCCACCCAGCGCTCCAGCTCGCGCCCGCTGCGCGCGCCCTCAGGCTCGACCCGCAGCCATCCGTCCATCGCGCGGCCGCGCATCACGAACCGCTCCGCGTGCGGCTCGCCCACCAGCGCCTCCGTCTCGGCGGGATCGACGCGTACGAGCAGGCCGCCCTGGCCACTGGCACTGACGGCCATGTTGCCGCCGATCAGGAACGCCAGTCCGCCGAACATCCGCTTCTCGGTCAGATCCGCCTCGCCGGCGACCAGCTCGCGGATCCGCTCGGCGACGTCCTCGTCGTAGGCCACGCGCCGATTATCCCCCGGTGAGGAAGTCGAGCAGCAGGCCGTTGACCGCATCGGGCGCCTCGAGCTGCATCCAGTGTCCGGGGCCGTCGAGGCGCTCGTAGCGCCACGGCCCGGCGACGCCCGCAGAGGAGCGGACCATCTGCGCTTCGGTGAGCGCCAGGTCAGCCGAGCTCCACACGCCCATGGTCGGCGCGCGGACCGGCGGAAGCTTCGGAGCGGGGCGGATGTAGGACTCGGGCGAGACGTTCGCGCGGTAGTAGTTGAGCCCGGGCGTGAGCGAGCCGTCGCGCTCGAGGTCGTCGATCACCTGCTCGCAGTCGGGGTGGCCCGACCAGCGGCGAAAGTGCTTCCAATCGTCGGCCGACAGCCACTGCTCGGCGATCCCCTCGAACTGGAACAGGAGCATGTACCACGACTTTGCCCACTGCTCATAGCCCGCCTCCCGGATCGCCGCCGGATGTCCTACCGACAGCGCCACCAGCCGCTCGACGCGCTCGGGCGCATACGCCGCCAGCACCCATGCGACCCCCGCTCCCCAGTCATGGCCGACGACGTGTGCGCGCTCGGCGCCCGCATCGGTCATCACCGCGAGCACGTCGCCCACGAGCAGGCGCATGGCGTACGCGCTCGGCTCCGGGGGCTTGTCGGAGCGCCCGTAGCCGCGCAGGTCGGGCACGATCACCGTGAACCCGGCGTCGCGAAGCGCGGGGACCTGGTGGCGCCACAGGCGCCCCGAATCGGGGAAGCCGTGGAGCAGGACCACGGCCGGGCCCTCCCCGGAGGCCTCGTACTCGATCCCGACGCCATCGACCTCGACCCGCATCGGGCGGCATTCTCGCGCACGAGGGGCGCTCATGCTCGGCGGCGAGCCGCCGATTAACCATCTGGAGTGCGAACCTCGTCCCAGAGCGATCCTCGATGAGCTGTGAGCGGCGTCAGCGCGGCGCTCACCTACGCGCGCACGCTCGGCATCTCGCCCGAGCCCCGTGACGGCGACGTCGAGCGACGCACGTCGGCCTCGGGTGGCGAGCCGCGATCCGGGGGCCAGCCCGCTGCGCCCGCCGCCGAGCAGACCGCCGCCCCGGGCGCGATCTCCACCGAAGACGTGACGAGCCCGCGCGCCAAGAGCAACCTGATCGCGCTCGCCAGCAGCCTCGGCACCGACCCCGACACGCTTCTCGCCCACGTCAGCTCCGGCCAGAGCATCCGCACGTTGACGGCGGGCGCCGAGGCCAGGTACGGCGGTTCGGTCGCGCCGGGCGGCGGGATCGCTATCGACCAGTACGTCTAGCCCTCGGCCTCGGCCTCGGCCTCGGGTGGCCAGGCCGCGGTCGCGCGCTCCCAGGGGTGCCGGCGCCAGTCGGCATACGCCTCGGCCGGATCGTCGGTCTCGGCTGGAGCGGAGGCGTCGAAGCGCGCCGCGAGCTCGTTGACCGTGTAGTGGGCTTCGTCGCGGCGGCGCGACCCGATCGCCAGCACCGCGCACGGGCCGTCGCCGGCGCCCACGAACGCGTGCGCGACGCCGGCCGGGCAGTGCAGGAAGTCCCACTGGCGCATCCGGAGCTCCTCACCGTCGAGGATCGCGATGCACTCGCCATGGAGCACGAGGAAGTCCTCCTGCACGGGCTCGGAGTGGTAGCGGGTGCTCGGCTGGCCCGGCGCCATGATGCGCACGTTCACGCCGGTGTCAGGCCAGCGTGCCCCTTTCGGCTCGACCCGGATCTGAGTGGCGCGCTTCGGGTGCCGCCAGGCGGGCGCCTCGGCGAGGTTCACGATCAGCGTCTCGTCCATCTCGGGTCGCGACGGTACTACGACGTCGATGCCGATCGCGCACGTTTCGGCTCCAGCCGAAGCGTGCCGACGCAACACTGGTGGCGATGAGGGCTCCCGACGGCCGAACCCGGCGGACTGCGTTCGTGGTGATGTGCGCCGGCTACTTCCTCGTGCTGCTCGACGTGACAATCGTCAACGTCGCGCTGCCCCGGATCCAGAGCGGCCTGCACGCGGGGGTGAGCGGGCTCCAATGGGTTCTCGACGGGTACGCGATCGCGCTCGCGGCGCTGATGCTCGGGGGCGGCACGTTCGGCGATCTGCACGGGCACAAGCGCGTCGTGCTCACCGGGTTCGGGGTGTTCGGAGCCGCTTCGCTCGGATGCGGGCTGGCGCCCGCGCCGGGGGTGCTCGTCGCGTTCCGGGTGCTTCAGGGCGTGGGAGCGGCGCTGATGCTTCCCGGCACGCTCGCGGTCATAGCGGCCGCCTACCCCGACCCCGCGATGCGCGCCCGCTCGATCGGTATCTGGGCCGCGATCGGGAGCGTCGCGCTGCCGGCCGGACCGATCCTGGGCGGAGCGCTGACTCAGGCGGTGAGCTGGCGCGCGGTGTTCTTCATCAACGTCCCAGTGGTTTGCGTGGCCGTGGTGATCGCTGCGCGAACGGTGCCGGAGACCCGCCGCGACCGCCGCCGGCGGCTCGACCTCCCCGGAGTCGCGCTCGCGGCGGCCCTGCTCGGGCTGACCACGTTCGCGTTCATCGACGCGGGCCACGCCGGCCTGACCGTACCGGTGGCCGTGGCGATCGGCCTGGCCGTCGTGGCCGCGGCCGGATTCGTGGCCGTCGAGCGCTCGCGCGGCGATCCGATGCTCCCGCCGGCGCTGTTTCGCCGGCCAGACTTCTCGGCCGCCAACGCCGTCGCCGGGACCATGAACCTGTGCACGCTCGGCCTGCTGTTCGTCGTCATGCTCTACCTCCAGGACGTCCGCCATCTGTCGGCGCTCCACGCCGGCCTCGCGCTCCTGCCGCTGTTCCTCCCGCTCAGCGTGATCGCTCCGCTCGGCGGCCGGATCGTGGGCGCCATCGGCTCGCGCTGGCCAATGGCGGCGGGCCTGCTGCTCGGCGGCGCCGGCGTCGCGCTCCTGGCCATGGTCACCGCCACCTCGGACTACCTCACGCTGTTTCCCGCGCTGCTGCTGTGGGGCCTCGGGCTCGCGCTGCTCACCCCGGCCGTGGTCGCCGCCGCCGTCGCCGCCGTCCCCGGCGATCGCGCCGGGCTGGCCTCGGGGGTCAACAACACCGCGCGTCAGGCGGCGGGCGCGATCGGCATCGCCGCCTTCGGCGCGCTGGCCGGGACCCCGGGCAGCCACGGCTTCGTTCCCGGGCTGCACACCGCCGCTCTGATCGCCGCGGGCCTGTTCGCGGCCGCCGCGGCGGCGACGGTGGCGCTGATCCCGAGCTCTAGCCGATCTCGTCCACGGTGAGCGCTCGTCTCCCCTTCGGGGTCGCGATCTCGACGACGTCGCCCACGCGCCGGCCCATCAGCGCCTGAGCGATCGGCGAGGCGACGGACAACGACCCGTTCGACGGGCTCGCCTCGTTGGGCGAGACGATCCGGAACGTCTGCCGGCGGCCCGAGTCGCGGTCGGTGTAGGACACGGTCGATCCGTGCTGCACCGAGTCGCCGCCGCCGCTCGCCTCCACGACGGTGGCGCTCCGGACCTGGTGGCGCAGCTTGAGGATCTTCGTCTCCAGGTGCGCCTGATCCTCCTTGGCGGCGTGGTACTCCGCGTTCTCCTTCAGATCCCCCCACTCGCGGGCGGTCTTGATCCGGGCCGCGATCGCGCGGCGTCCCTCCGTCTCGAGCGTCCGGAGCTCCTGCCGCACGCTCTCGAGCTCCTCGGCGGTCATCGTGATCTCTTGCACCCGGGCGAGTGTAGAGACGCCAAAATGGGCCCCGTGGTCCCCACCGCTCACCTCGTCCCGTTCCTGCTCACGGTCTACGTGCTGATCCTGGTGCCGGGGCCGAGCGTTCTGTTCGTGGTCAGCCGGGGCGTGGCCCTCGGCCGCCGCGCCGCGCTCGCCACCGTGCTCGGCAACACCAGCGGCCTGGTGTTCCAGCTCGTGCTGGTGGTGGCCGGCCTCGGCTCGCTGCTGGCCACCTCGGACACGGTGTTCACGGTGCTGAAGCTGATCGGGGCCGCCTACCTCGTGCTCCTCGGCCTGCGCAGCATCCGCGACCGGCGCGAGCTCGCCGGCGCCCTGTCGCCGGCCGCGGTGGCCCCCCGCCCGATCGCGCGGATCCTCCGCGAGGGCTTCATCGTGGGCGCCACCAACCCCAAGGGGCTGATCATCTTCACCGCCGTGCTCCCGAACTTCATCGACCGCACGCGCGGGCACGCCACGCTCCAGCTGGCGACGCTCGGCCTGATCTGCGCGCTGATCGCGGTTCTCTCGGACTCGAGCTGGGCGCTCGCCTCGGGCACGGCGCGGGCGTGGCTCGGCCGCACGCCGAAGCGCCTAGAACGGCTCAGCGCCGGCGGTGGCGCGACGATGATCGGGCTCGGGGTGGCGCTCGCGCTGACGGGCCGGCGCCACTAGCCGCAGAGCTAAGTTGCAATGCGCACACGCGGATGGTAGGTTCGCGCTCGACGTTTTCTGGAACGTTCCACATCGAGGGGTGGAGGCGAGGAGATGAGCACGCTTTCAACGCCGGCTAGCGGGGCGGATGCGCGCGCCGCCGCACGGCCAGGCCTGTTCACGCGGCAGTCCTCGGGACTGGTCCGCGAGCTTGGGATCGTGGCCGCCACGGGCATCGCGCTGGCGTCGGTGGCGCTGCCGGACACGTTCATCAACTTCAACGCCGGCCTGACCGACTTCAGCCGGGTCGAGTTCTACGCGCCGCTGCTCGCCGGCGCGTTCATCTGGTTCGTGGCCATGTTCGCCTACCGCCACCTGGTGCAGGCGATCCCGCGCGCCGGCGGCGAGTATGTCTTCCTCTCGCGCGTCGTCTCGCCGATGGTCGGCTCGGTGGCGGGCATCGGCATCGCCGTCGTGTTCACCTACGTGCTCGCGACCAACGCGCACTTCTTCGCCGCGTACACGCCGTTCATGCTCACCGGCCTGGGCGACGCGTTCTCGAGCAGCTCGATCGCCAACGCCGCCAACCACGTGACGAGCAACGGCGCGATCGCCGCGATCAGCTGCGGCGTGATGGCGCTCGTCGGGATCCTCTCGATCTTCTCACTCAAGCGATTGGCGCAGATCATCATCGGCTTCATCGTGCTCCAGCTCCTGGCGTTCGCGGTGCTGGCGCTTCTGCTGGCCGACCACAGCCACGGCCAGTTCGTGACGGCGTTCGCGCGCTACAGCCACCATCCCGGCGCCTACCAGGCCGTGCTGTCCGCGGCCGGCCACGCCAGCATCCCGCTCGGCGCGGCCGCCGGCGCGATGATCGCGACGATCCCGTTCATGGTCGTCAACTACAACGGCGTTCTGTACTCGTACTACGTCGGCGGCGAGCTGCGCCGTCCCTCGCGCACGTACCTGTACGCGTCGGCGATCAGCATCGGCCTGCTCGTGATCGTGTGGGTCGGCGTGTGGGCGCTGTTGCGCAAGACGGCGGGACTTCACTTCATGCAGGCGCAGGCCAATCTCGGCTCCGCCGACCCAACCACGTACTCCAAGATCTCCGGTCTCGACTCGGCCGCGGGCGGGCTCGGCTACGGCCTGGCCCTGTCGGGCGACCCGATCACCAAGATCCTGCTGTCCACGACGATCCCGCTGGCCGCGGTGGCGGTGAACCTCGCGTTCATGGCGGTGACCACGCGCGTGCTGTTCGCCCTCGCGTTCGACCGGCTGCTGCCGGTGTCGGTGGCGCGGGTCAACGAGCGCAACCACGCGCCGACGGTGGCGATCGTGGTCGTGCTCGCGGTGAGCTTCGTCTTCTGCCTGATCCTGGCCTTCGTCAACATCGCCAACATCGTCGCGCTCGAGAGCCTGTTCTTCGCGCTGATCCTGCTCGCGGGCGGGGTGGCCGCCACCTTCCTGGCCCACACGCGCCCCGAGCTCGTCAAGCGCGCCGGCGCCACCGATGTCGAGCGCTTCATGGGAATCCCGCGGATCACCTGGGTCGGCGCGGCGACGACCGCGCTGGCGCTGTTCACGGTGATCGAGGTGGTGATCCACCCGAGCGCCTACGGCAAGTTCAGCGCCGAGTCGGTGACCACGCTGGCGATCGTGCTCCTCGCGGGGCCGGTGATCTACGTGATCGCGCGGGCCTATCGGCGCCGGCAGGACGCGCTCGACCTGAGCATGGCGATGCGCGAGCTCCCGCCCGAATGAAATCGCGCCGGCGCCGGGCGCTGAGGATCTTCTTCGCCACCGACGTCCACGGCTCGGATCGCTGCTTCCGGAAGTTCCTGGCTGCAGCGAAGGTCTACGAGGCAGACGCGCTCGTGCTCGGCGGCGACGTGGCGGGCAAGGGCCTCGTCCCCGTGGTGGCCGAGAACGGCTCGCTCAGCGCCGAGGTGCGCGGCGAGCAGGTGAGCGTGCCGGCGGCCGAGGAGGAGCGGCTGCGGGCCGAGATCAACATGATCGGCTTCTATCCGGTGACGATGGACCAGGACGAGCTCGCGCGGCTCGAGCAGGACCCGGGCGAGGTCGACCGGCTGTTCCGCGAGGAGATCGTGGCCCAGATCCGGCGCTGGTGCGAGCTCGCCGGCGAGCGACTCGAGCCCGGGGTCCGCTGCATCATCACCCCCGGCAACGACGACCCGATCGAGATCGACTCCGTGCTCCGCGACGCGCCGCGGATCGAATGTCCCGAAGGCGAGCTGTGCGAGCTCGGGCCGGTGATGATGGCGAGCCTCGGCGACGTCACGCCCACGCCGTGGAACACCGAGCGCGAGTACTCCGAGGATGAGCTCGCGCAGAGGATCGCGGCGGTCATGGACCAGGTCCCCGAGGGGCAGCCGAGCGTCGTCAACTTCCACTGCCCGCCCTACGGCTCGGGCCTCGACATCGCGCCCGAGCTCGACGACACGCTCAAGCCGGTGATCCGCGGCGGGCGCCCCAGCTTCGTTCCGGTGGGCAGCAAGGCGGTGCGCGAGGCGATCAAGCGCTACGAGCCCGTGGTCGGCCTGCACGGCCACATCCACGAGTCGCGCGGGGCGCAGAAGCTCGGCCGGACGCTGTGCCTGAATCCCGGCAGCGAGTACACCGCCGATCTGCTCCGTGGCGCGGTGGTGGACATCGCGCAGGACGGAAGCTACCTTGACTTCCTGCTGACGGCCGGATAGGCCATGGCCGCCATCTCTCCCGACGTGCCCGACGCGCCTTCATCCAACGCGCTCGCGGATCCCGTGGCCGAAGCGCAACGGGTGATCGCCCACGCCGGGGAGCTCGGGATCACCCTGCGGCTGCTCGGCGGCGTCGCCGTGTGCCTGCAATCGCCCGACGGCCGGCCGCTGCTCCCGCGCGAGGTCAAGGACATCGACCTGGTTACGCCGAAGGGCTCAAAGCGCGCGGTCGAGGCCGCCTTCCAGTCACTGGGCTACGTCAGCGACGAGGTGTTCAACGCGTTTCACGGCCACCACCGCCAGATCTACGTCGACCTGGAGAACGAGCGCAAGGTCGACGTGTTCGTCGGCGTGTTCGCGATGTGCCACTCGGTCCCGATCGCCGACCGGCTCGATCGCCACCCGCTCACCGTGCCGCTGGCCGAGCTCCTGTTGACCAAGCTCCAGATCGTCGAGCTGAACGAGCGCGACGAGCGCGACATCTACAGCCTGTGCTTCCACCACGATCTGGTGGCCGAGGGAGAGGCCGATTTCATCGCCGAGCTGTGCGGGCGGGACTGGGGATTGTGGCGCACGTGCACGGGGACGATCGAGCGCTGCCTGGCGGACGCCGGGAGCTACGGACTCGACCCCGTCCCAGCAGGAGCTCATCGCCGCACGGCTGGCCGCGCTGCGCGAGCGCATCGACGGGGCCCCCAAGTCGTCGAAGTGGAAGATGCGCCACCGCGTCGGCGACCGCGTGCGCTGGTACGAGGAGCCCGAGGAGGAGGCGGCGGCGGGCTAGGGGTAGACGCTGTCGACTTCGACCCACCAGCGGCGATCGGCGGCGGCGCGCTCGATCGCCTCGCACACCGCTTGCACACGCAGCCCCGTGTCGAGCGTCGGCTCCCACGCGCCGTCGGGCCAGCCCTCGAGCAGATCCGCCGCCTGGTTGACGAAGCTCGCGCCGTAGCCGATGCCCTGGCCGATCGGCCACCAGCCTCGCGTTTGTGGATGCGTGGGATGCTCGGCGCGGATCCGGCGCATCCCGTACAGCTCCGCGGGCTCGGTGGCGTCGCCGAACCACAGCTCGTTCAGGCGGGCGTAGTCGAAGCGCAGCGTGCCTCGCGTGCCGCTGAGCTCGAGCGTGAAGTCGCATGGCCGGCGCGCGCATGCCTTGGCCGTCTCGAACACCCCCAGCGCGCCGTTCGCGAAGCGCAGCAACGCGGCCGAGGCGTCGTCGACGTCGACCTCGACGTCCGCCGCGCGCCGCGACGGAACGTAGCCGAGTGCGCGCACACCGCCGCGACGTCGCCCACCATCCACTCGGCCAGGTCAACCAGGTGCGCGCCGAGGTCGGCGATCGTGCTCGCCCCCTGGCGGCGCTCGAAGCGCCAGTCGTACGGGATCTCCGGGTCGAGGAACTCGTCCGAGAGCCAGCTCCCCCGCCACAGCCGGACCTCCCCACCCGCCCCTCGTCGATCATCCGCTTCATCAGCGCCAATGCCGGCAGGCGGCGGTAGTTGAAGCCGATCGCGTGCTTGACTTCGGCGCCCGGGGCGTGGATCGCCTCGATCGCCCGGCGGGCCTCGCTCCATTCGGCGGCCAGCGGCTTCTCGCACAGGATCGCCTTGCCCGCCCTCGCCGCGGCCTCGATCACCTCGGCGTGGTGGCCCGGCGGTGTGCAGATGTCGACGATGTCGACGTCGGCGCAGGTGACGACGGCGCGCCAGTCGGTCACCCACCGCTCGAAGCCGTACGCCGCCGCCGCCGAGGCCACCGCGGTCTCGTGGCGGCCGCTGATCACGCGCAGCCGCGGGCGGCAGGGCAGCGCGCGGATCAGTGGTGCCGTCGTGTAGCCGTACGAGTGGGCCTTGGCCATCAGGCCGTAGCCGACGATGCCGATCCCCACTTCGTTCAAGCGAGGACCGCCCGGGGCGCGCGGTCGCGGAGGCTGGCGCCGGCCAGCTCGGCCGCGACCAGAGCGGCCACCGCGTCCTCTGCGCCGGCGCCGGGCATCGTGCCCTCGGCCCGCACCGATCGGCGAACGCCTCGACCTGGGCCACCAGCGCCGCCTCGAACACCTGCTGGCCGGAGGCGCCCCACATGAACGGCAGCCGCACGTAGCCACTCGAGCCCACCACCTCGACCCAGCAGCAGTCGCCCTCGGCGAACCGGCGCCCGAGTGAGATCGCGCACGCCACGCCGCCGTCCAGGCCGGCCAGGATCGCCGCCGCGTCCGGATCGCCCGGAGCCTCGCGCGCCCCGCCCGGGGCGGCGCACACCCACGCGACCTCCCGTCCGGTCAGCCACCGGGCCTGGTCGAACTCGTGCACGGCCATGTCGACCGCGATCCCACCGCTGCGGGCGCGGAACCCCTCAGCCGGCGGCGCGGCGTCCCACTGCCAGCAGGACACCTGGTAGAGCTCGCCGAGCTCCCCGGCGGCGATCCGCTCGCGCAGCGCCTGGAGCGCCGGGACGAAGCGGCGCCAGTAGCCGACCTGGAGGTCGATCCCGTGCTCGCGGACGAGCGCCGCTGCGGCGCGGGCCTCGCCGGCGCGGACCCCGACGGGCTTCTCGCACAGCACGGGGAGTCCGCTCGGCGCGAGCGTGCGCAGCAGCGACAGATGCAAGTCGGAGGGGGCGGCGATCAGGACGGCGTCGACGCCGTCGGCGTTGAGCAGCTCCTCGACGCTCGAGTACGCCGGGTAGCCCCGTAGCGCCGCCCGTGCCCGCGCGATCTCGACCGGTTCGACCACCGCCGCCACGTCGACGCCGGCCGCCCGCTCGAGCGCGGCGAGATGCGTCGTGCCCATCCGGCCGGCGCCGATCAGGCCGATCCGGACCGGTTCGGCTCCGCTCACAACCCGTAGGCCCGCAGGTACTCCCGGTTGCGCCGCTGCTCGGCGGCCGGACGATCGGGCTCGCGCGGGTCGGGCAGCACGTCCTGCTCGACCACGATCCACCCCGTGTAGCCGATCCCGGACAGGGCGTCGAGCACCTCGCCGATCGGGATGTCGCCCTCGCCGAGCGCGCAGAAAGCCCGCCGGCGCCAGATCTCCTGGACGGGCGCGGCCTCGGCCACGATCTGCTCGAGGATCGCCGTGCGGGCATCCTTCAGGTGCACGTGGTTGATCCGTGGGCCCCAGTCGCGAATCGCCCGCAGGGGATCGCCGCGGCCGAGACGGAGGTGACCGGTGTCCAGGCACAGGCCGATGTCGCTGAGTGCCAGCAGCCGCTCGATCTCCCACTCCGCCTCGACGTAGGTGGCGGTGTGGTGGTGGAAGGTGGGCTCGTAGCCGCGCTCACGGCAGCGCTCGACCGCCTGGGCCAGGCCGGCGGCCAGATGGGCCCAGCCCGCGTCGTCGAGGCCCACGCTGGGGTCCAGCGCCGCGCGGCCGGGTAGGGCCGCGCGCTGCGGTGAGCCAGCGTCGGCCAGCGTCGGACGCGGCTGGGCCGGCCCGGGTGGGGCGGCATCGAACAGGTCGAGCAGGGCGTCGAGCTCGTGGAGCGCTCCGCCGAGGAGCTCGGGCTCGGAGAGCGGCAGCTCGAGGTAGCCGCCGGCCAGCGCCAGCCCGCGCGCGGACAGCCGGGGTCCGATGTCCTCCGTGGTCCCCAGGTAGTTCAGGGGGCCGAGGTCAACGCCCACGTAACCGGCGCCCGCCACCGCGTCGAGCAGCCCGAGCGCCTCCGGCACGTGCGGGTCGACCCCGACGGTGATCTCGAACGCGCCGTAGCTCACCGGGGCATTGGCCAGGAACACGGTCCGGGCATCGAGCCGCCCCGGCCGGGCGTCCTTGAGCTCGCTCGTGCTCATCGGGTTACCGCCGGATGGAGCGAGGCGCCCATGTGCACGGCGGCTACGGCCTCGCAGAGCTGGATGTCGCAGGCGCCGTCGAGGCCGTGCGTGCGCGCATCACGTCCGGTGCGGATGCACTCGGAGAACTCGACCAGCTCGCGGCGGAAGGCCTCGTCGTAGGAGGCGAGCTCCTCGCGCTCGGAGCTGTGGGTGGTGCCCGGCTCGCCCTCCTCGACGCAGCAACCGGCTCGGCATGTTGCGCAGGAACGGCGAGGGCAGCTGCAAGGTGAGGCGGCGATCGGGCGCGTAGAAGGCGAACTCCTGGCGGTAGCGTGCGATCCCCGGCAGGTCGACCCACGACAGATGGCAGTCGATCGTCCCGAAGCGCAGGTTGATCGACACGCACCGGGGCGAGAGGTCGGCTGAGACGATCTCTGTCGGCTCGCCGAGCACGCCGCGCAGCGCGTTGAGCTCGTGCACGAGGTTGTCGAGCAGGATCCACCGGTAGCAGTGGCGCGTGTTCTCGTCGGCGTCGCCGAGCGCCGCCTCGACTCGCACGGCGTCGTGATCCTGGAGCTGGGCCAGCAGCTCGGCCGGCGGCCCGGCGCCGGCATCGGCATCCGCGCCACCGTCGCGGATCAGCGGGTAGTGGGCGACGTAGGGCTCGAACGGCGACTCGAGCGTGGTGACGCGGGCGAGCCGGAGATCGCGCGTTTCGCGCAGCAACTCGGCCAGGCGCTCGTAGGCCGGGTCATAGCGCTTCATCGTCCCGACCATCAGGCACACGCCGGCGTCCTCCGCGGCCTGGACCATCGCGCGCCGCGTCGGCGGAGCACAGCGCCATCGGCTTCTCGACGAACACGTGCCGCCCGGCCTCGGCAGCGGCGATCGCGATCGGAGCGTGGTCGCCCGAGGTCGCGACCAGGACGGCGTCCAGCGGCTCGTCCAGCATCTCCTCCCAGCGGGTGAAGGTGCGGGCGACGCCGTAGCGAGCGCCGCAGCCGCTCACCACCTGGCTCGAGAGGTCGCACAGCGCCGCGATTTCGAACCGATCGGTGAGCTCGGCCAGGTACGGGAGGTGCATCACCTGCGCGATCAGGCCGCACCCCACGACGCCGATGCGCGTCTTGCCCGTCATCCCACGACTCGATGCGCGTCTTGCCCGTCCTGATCGAACACTCGGGCTCCCCTCGTTGGAACGTTCCGACGCCACCTTATTGCCCTGCACTGCGGGGTGTCAAGGTCGAGCTATGATCGCCTCGGGGTGATGAGCGCCGAGGAGAGGGAGAGCGGCACGACCGCGCCGCCGGGAGCGGAGGCGGCGATGACCGCGTCGCGCTCCTCCTCGCCGCGCATCGAGAAGGCGCCGACGATCCTCGACGTCGCCGCCGAGGCCGGCGTCTCGAAGTCGACCGTGTCCAACGTCGTTCGCGAGGCTCCCGAGGTCTCGCCCGCCACGCGCCGGCGCGTGCTCGAGGCGATCGACCGCCTCGGCTACAAGCCGAACGCGATCGCGCGGCACTTCGTGACGCAGCGGAGCACGATCCTCGGCGTGCTCGTCGGTGACCTCAGCAACCCCTACTACGCCCAGATGGCCCAGGTGGTGGAGCGCGAGGCCTTTCGCTACGGCTACACCACGATGTTCTGCAACATCGAGGGCGCCGACGAGATCGCGCTACGGGGCGTCGACGTGCTCCTCGCCCACCGCGTCGCCGGCGTCGTGCTGCTCGCCTTCCTCGCCCGCACGCCCGACCTCGACGAGGCGCTGCGCAGAGAGGGGATCCCGATCGTGTTCCTCGGCCTGAGCGAGCATTGGGGCGACTCCGTCGGCCCCAAGGATCGCCTCGGGCGGGCGGATCGCCACCGAGCACCTGCTCGCCCTCGGCCACCGCCGGATCGCCTACATGCGCACGCCGCTGGTCGAGGCGAGCGGCGATCGCTCGCGCCATGGCGGCTACGCGCTGGCGCTGCGCAGCGCGGGTGTGCCGCCGCTGCCGGTGTACGCCTGGACGCCGGGTTCCGGCGCGTTGGCGGTGGGCCGGCGCGGCGACGTGCCGCTGGGCGAGGCGCTGCGCGGGCCGGAGGCGCCGACCGGCGTGTTCGTCTCCAACGACATCGGCGCGATCGCCTTCATCGAGGCGTGCGAAGGCGCTGGGCCTGCGCGTGCCGGGCGATATCTCGGTGGTCGGCTTCGACGACATCGCGATCGCCGGTCTGCAGCGGATCTCGCTGACCACGGTGGCGCAGTCGCTCGAGTTCGAGGCCGAGCGCGCGGTGGCGCTGCTGCTCGAGCGGATCGAGGACCCCGCACTCCCGCCGCGGCACGTGAGCGTCGATGTCGTGCTCCGCGAGCGCGGGTCCACGGCGCCGCCGCCGACTCCGCTGAGGTAGTGCGTCACGGTTCCGGGGGCTCGCGCGCCTACGAGATGAATGGCCCTCGACGCCACCGATCTGGCCAGCTCTATGACCGCCACGCCGGCGAGCTGCTGGCGTTCTTCGCGCGGCGGACGTTCGAGCCCGAGGTGGCGGTCGATCTGCTGGCCGAGACGTTCGCGGCGGCGTTCGCCGACCGCGCTCAGTTCCGCGGGGAGACGGGGACGGGAGCGACCCGAGCCTGGCTGTACGGCGTAGCCCGCCACCGCCTGCTCGACTTCTACCGCCGTGGGCACGTCGAGCGTCGGGCGCTCGCCCGGCTGGGGGTCGACCGCCGAGCGCTGAGCGAGGAGGAGTACGACCGGATCGAAGAGCTGGCGGCCTCGCAAGCGCTGCGCGTGGCAATCGGTGACGCCCTGGCCGATCTGAGCCAGGCCGAGCGCGACGTACTGGAGCTCCGGGTGGTCCAGGAGCGGCCGTACCGAGAAGTGGCCCGCCTGCTCGGGATCAGCGAGGAGACAGCGCGAGCGCGGGCCAGCCGTGGCCTTCGGGCGCTCCGGCGCTCGCCGGCCATAGTCCAACTGGCGGAGGTGACCGACCGTGTCTGACCCGTTGCTCGACGAGCTGCCAATCCTGCGCGAGCTCGGCGATCAGCTGAAGACGACCTTCCGCGCTTTGGATGCCACCGCCGGCGCGCGCGCTCGGGGGCGGTGGCGGCCGCGCGGGGGTCTCGGAGCGGCGCTCCTCGCCGCCACCGCGGCGGCGGTAGCAGTGGCGTTGCTAGTGGCCTTCCAGGTCGGGCGGGGAGCGCCGAGGGCGCCAACGCGGCGCTGCTCCAGGCGGCTGACGCGGCGGCCCTGCACCCGCTGCCCTTCCCGCGCGATGACCAGTTCTATTACGTTCATAGCATCACCACGACGTCCGAGCTGATCAGGAGAAGGGCGCTCACGCTGCTGCCCATCGGCGGCGCCGCCGGGCCGCGGGCGATCGTGACGCTCGACCAGCAGCTCTGGTACAGCGCGGCGCGGGGCGGGCGGGAGGAGTCCCGGGCCGTCTCGGTGCAGTTCCCCACCGCCCTCGCGCGGCGCCTGTGGGAGCGCCTCGGACTTCCGCCGCTCGCGGGACCGTCGGGTACCCAGGCGGTGGCGCCGACCGGGCGCGGCCGCTACCTGATCGGCAACCTCGAGCTCACTCGCGCACAGGTGTACGCGCTGCCGCTCGATCCCCGGGCGCTGTACGCGAGGCTGTATGCGGCGGGCGGATCGCCGTCCGAGGTGTTCACCGAGATCGGCGACACGCTGCGCAACCGGCCGGCGCCGGCGGCGGTGCGCGCGGCGCTGTACCGGACCCTGGCGATTGTCCCCGGGATCCGGTGGGTGGGCCACGTGACAGATGGTCAGGGCCGCCCCGGGATCGCCGTGGGTTATGAGAGCGGCGGCGTCGAGGACGAGCTGATCTTCGACCCGGCCTCGTCGAGCATGCTCGAGGAGCGCACGATCGCGGTGACGCCGGCGACGGCCCGGCGACTCGGCGTCCGCGCCGGCACGGTCACCAGCAGCACGACGTACCTCGAGCGCGCGGCGACCGACAACGCCACCGCCCCTTGAGCCGAGGCGGGGTCGAAAAGCGCCCGCATATTTCGTTTTTCGACCCATCCTCTGCTGGATCGGGTCCGCAGGGGTAGATTGCCGCCGGATGGACGCCAAGCCCGTCTCGGTCTCCCGCTCGCAGCTCGTGCGCTGGATGGGCGTGCTGGACGCCAACAACGCCGGCAACGTCCACGGCGGCACCGTGATGAAGATGTGCGACGAGGCGGCGGCGCTGGCGGCGATCAAGCACTGCCGCGGGCGGGTCGTCACGGTGGCGATCGACCGGATGGCCTTCCTCTATCCGATCAACGTCGGGGATCTGGTCACGTTGAGCGCATCGGTCAATGCCGCGTGGCGAACCTCGATGGAGGTCGGCGTGCGCGTTGAGGCGGAGAACCCGCGGACCGGCGATTCGCGCCATACCAACACCGCTTACCTGACCATGGTGGCGCTCGACGACGAGGGCAACCCGACGCCGGTCCCGGGCCTGATCGCCGACACGCCCGAGGCGCAGCGCCGGTGCCACGAGGCGGAGTTGCGGCGCGCCAACCGGCTGGCCGAGCGCGAGGAGATCCTCGCGCACCGCGAGCGCGCGGGCTGACCGCGCTTCACCACGCCCGCGAGCTGACCGCCCTGGCGCGCGGCCGTATTCAGCGCGCCGGCAACCCGAGCGTGCGCCGCAGAAACTCGTGCTCGGCCGCCAAGGCCACGTCGCGCACGGCCATCGGCAGGTTGAGGAAGCCATGCGGCGCCTCGGACCAGATGCGGAGCTCCGTGGCGTCTCCGGCCGCGCGCCACCGCGCCTCCATGAACAGCGTGTCGTCGAGCAGCGGATCCGCGGTGCCGATCGTGAAGATCGCCGGCGGCATCCCGGACAGGTCGGCGTAGAGGGGCGAGATGTCCGGGTCGCGGCGGGCTTCGCGGTCCAGGCCGGGCAGGAATTGCTCGGCGAACCACAGGATGATCGGCGTCGACAGGACCAGGTTGCGCTCACCCCACCGCCGCTGGCTGGGCGTCATCGACAGGTCAAAGGCGCCGTACTGGAGCACGGCGGCGCCGAACGCCCCGGTGATCCCGCGCCGATCGCGCAGCCGCAGCAGCGTGGCCGCCGCGAGATGCCCGCCGGCTGAGTCGCCGCCGATCGCCAGCGGCCCGTCCGGGACGCCGACCGCCGCGCGACCCGCGTCGCGAGAGCAGCCACAGCGCCGCGGCCTCGCAGTCGTCCGGGCCGGCCGGGTAGGGGTTCTCCGGCGCCAGCCGGTAGCCGACGCTGACCGCGACCAGCCCCGTCTCGCGCGCCAGCCGCTGGAGGCGCAGGTCCTGCATGTCGCTCTCCCCCAGCGTCCAGCCGCCGCCGTGGAGGTGCAGGAAGGCTCCTCTCGCCGGCCCGTCGGGCGCGATCACCCGCAGCCCGAGCGGACCTCCGGGCCCATCGATCTCCAGCACGCGCGCCTCGGCGATGAACTCCGGCGCGGGCCAGATCCCGCGCCCCTCCCGCCGAGCGCGCCGGCTCTCCTCCACGGGCACTTGGTCGACGGTCGGCATCGTGCCCAGCAGACGCTCGAGCTCGGCGTTGAAGGCTCGTGTCTCGAGCAGCAGCTGTTCGGGGTCGGGCTCGGCCATCGGATCGGTGATCCTATGCCCATGATGATCGTGATGACCCCGGAGGCGACCGATGCGGAGGTTGCCGCGGTCAAACAGCGCCTGGAGTCGATCGAGCGGCTGCACGTCCTCGTCCTTCCGGGCGAGCTGACGACGGCGATCGGCGCGATCGGCGATCCCGAGGGCGTGGCCGAGCTCGGCCTCGAGGGGATGCCGGGCGTCGACCGGGTCGTGCCCATCTCCCGGCCGTACAAGCTGGCCTCCTCGGAGCTGGCCCACCACGCGCCGACCGTGCTCCGGATCAACGGTCGCACCGTCGGGGGCGGCGAGACGTTCTGCCTGATCGCCGGCCCGTGCACGGTCGAGTCGCGCGAGCAGACGCTGAACGTGGCGCGCGCGGTGGCGCAGGCCGGCGCCTCGATGCTGCGCGGTGGCGCGTTCAAGCCGCGAACCTCGCCGTTCGCGTTCAAGGGTCTGGGCGCCCCCGCGCTCGAGATCCTGGCCGAGGCCCGGGAGCAGACCGGCCTGCCGATCGTCACCGAGCTGCTCGACACCCAGCACGCGCCGGCGCTCGAGCGCTATGCCGACGTGGTCCAGATCGGCGCGCGCAACATGCAGAACTACGCGCTGCTCGAAGTCGCCGGCAAGCTCGGCAAGCCGGTGCTGCTCAAGCGTGGCCTGTCCTCGACCGTCGAGGAGCTGCTGATGGCCGCCGACTACGTGCTCAAGGAGGGCAACGAGGCGGTGATCCTGTGCGAGCGCGGGATCCGCACGTTCGAGACCGCGACTCGCTTCACGCTCGACCTGAGCTCGGTCCCGTGGCTGAAGCTCCACACGCACCTGCCGGTGATCGTCGATCCCAGCCACGCCTCGGGCGATCGCCGGCTGGTCGGCCCGCTGTCGCGCGCGGCCGCCGCGGTGGGCGCGGACGGGTCTGCTCGTGGAGGTCGCCGACGACCCCACGACGGCGCTGTGCGACGGGCCCCAGCAGCTGGCCGCCGGGGACTTCGCCGAGTATGCGCGCGAGGTCGCCGCGCACGCGGGGTTGACCGGCAAGCGTCTCGCTTAAGCACCGCCGACGGTCAGGACGCCGCCGCCGGCGTCCTCGCGGCCAGTCGCAAGGCTCGCTCGATCACCTGTTCGCCGTCTTCACCGGAGCGCCACGCGGTGGCGCCGACGGCGGCGTCCGCCGAGCTGGCGTCGAGCGCCTCGGCCAAGTCCCCGGCGACCTCCTCGGCGATCCGTAGATCGGCGCCCGGGATGAGCACGGCGAGCTTTCGTCCGCTCGCCCGGAATGCGTGGCCCTGCCACTGCACGGCGATCCGCTGGACCTCGCGGGCCGTCGCTTGCAGGACCTCGTCGCCAGCGGCGAAGCCACGGCTGCGGTTGATCTCGGACAGATTGAAGAGCTCGACGACGACGATCGCGAACGGTCGATCCTGCACCGCCGCGCGATGGGCCTCGGCCCGCGCGCTCTCGTGCAGGTGGCGGTGGGAGTAGAGCAGCGTCAGCGAATCGGTGACCGAGAAGGCCCGTGCGCCGAGCATGAACTCGCCGTCGGCGCGATGAACGCTCAGCTCGGGATCGGCCTCGGTTTCGGCGGGCACCCCGAGCGCCTCGGGCGGACGGCGCCGCACCTCCTCGACGAACAGCCGGACGACCTCGGGGTCGAATTGGCTCCCGGCACACCGCTCGAGCTCGACGCACGCCTCCTCGGTGGTGCGCGCACGGCTGTACGGCCGGGCGGTCGTCATCGCGCTGAACGTGTCCGCGACCGCGATGATCCGGGCCTCGAGCGGGATCGCCTCCCCGCTCAGCTGGCCGGGATAGCCCTGCCCGTCGAAGCGCTCGTGATGGTGAAGGACGGCCGGCGCGATGCTCTGGAGCGCAGGAACCTGGCGCACGAGCTGATAGCCGAGGCGCGGATGGAGCTTGATCACGCCGAACTCCTCGTCGGTCAGACGCGCGGGCTTCAGCAAGATGCGCTCGGAGATTCCGAGCTTGCCGACGTCATGCAGGAGCGAGGCGAAGATCAGCTCCTCGCGGCGGCGCGGCTCGAGCTGGAAGCGGTCGGCGACGTCCATGACGTACGCGGAGACCGCGTCGGAATGGCCGCGCAGCGCGGGATCCTTCAGCTCGATCGCGTCGGCGAGGACGCGGATCGTCGACAGGTACGCGCTCCGCAGGTTCCCGTGGAGGCGGGCGTTCTGGAGCACAGCGCCGGCATGGTCTCCCACCGCGAGCAGGACCGCGTCGTCGACGTGCCCGAACCCGCCTTCCCGATTGGCGCACACGATCACGCCCGAGAACTCGTCCGTCACGTACACCGGGATCGCGAGCAGGTTCTTCACCTCCTCATCGGCCGCGGTGCTCCGCTCGGCTTCGACGCGAGCGCCTCCGTCCTCCCGGATCGGTGCTGTCGCGTTCGATTACCTCGCTCGCGAAGCGCTGGGCGATCGCGCTGTCCTGCGGATCGTTGTCAAATCCGAGCGAGCACACGACGCGCAGCTTGCCGCTCGCCGTCTCGCGATCCGAGAGGAGGATGCCCTTGTCGGCCTCGGCCACCTGCATGGTCAGCTCGAGCACCATCTCGCGCACGTCGTGGCGCCCGAGCACGCCGCGCTCGTGCTGCATCCGCGCCACTTTCGCCCGGAGCTTGCGGTTCCACTCGAGCGTGTCCTCGCGCGAGCGCGTGGCCTTCTCCCGGGCGGCGCGCTCCTCGTCGCGCTCGTGCTCGAGGCGCGCACACGTCGACTCGGCCTCGCCCAGCCGGCGCCGCGCCTCTTCCGCCTGCTCGCGGGCGTGTCGCTCTGCGTCGGCGGCCCCCGCCAGCACCGACAGCCTCCGTTCGGCCACCCCCCAGCCGATCATCGAGAGGACGGCCGCCGCCAGCGCCACGATCAGCCATGGCTCCGGGTGATAGACCGAGACCGAGCCGTGATGACCCTGCAGCAGGTCGGCTCCGCCGGCGACGAGGATTAGCAGGTAGAGCACCGAGCCCAGCAGGGCGACGGCCAGCATCGCGAGCAGTGCGCGGCGGTACAGGTTGAGGCGCCGGTTCATCAGACCATCCTGGTCGGGGTGAGCACCGCGCCACGCCCGCCGGCACCACACCGTTTTCCGTTGCTACTCAAAACTACCCTTCCGTGAGCCCGGCTAACGCCGTTACACGTCGAGGCGATCGCGGGGTCTCCTGCGGTTGGGCGCGATCTTGCAGCGGTAAAACACGCGCGCGGGACCGCCGAGGCTCAAGAGGTGTTCTCGAGCGTGGCGATCCGGATCCTCGTGGCGCTCGTGGTGGCGGCCGCGCTGATCTGGTGGGCGCCACCCACCCGCGGCCGCGAGCGTCACCTCGCCGTTCACCCGCACGCTTCACGCCGGCGAGAGCGGCGGCGATGTCCGCACGCTGCAAGGCTGGCTGAGCGCCGTCGGCATCCCCACCGCGGCCGACGGTAGCTTCGGCCCGGCCACGCAGCGCGCCGCCGCCGCCTTCCAGACCGCCGCCCACCTGGGACCGGTCACCGGCAACGTCGGCGTCATCACCGCGACCACGCTCCAGAGCTGGGTCGAGCACCATTGGACGGTCGCCCATCCCCCGGCGGCGCCCCTTCCTCGTACGCTGCGCACCGGCGACCGGGGGAGCGACGTGAGCACGCTCCAGCGGTGGCTCACCGCGGTTGGCATCGCGACGGCGGCCGACGGCGGCTTCGGTCCCCAGACGGCACAATCGGTGGCGCGCTTCCAGAGCCGAGCGAGCCTCAGCCCGGTGACCGGCGTGGCCGGGGTCGTGACCGCGACCACGCTCGAGGCCTGGGTAAGCCTGGGAAGGACGGCGAGCATACCGAACCCGCCGGCGGGCACAACGCTGTCGCCGGGAGCACCGTCCGGCTGGGTGTTCCCGCTGCGCCCGCTGAGCCGGGTCCTGTCCCCCTCGCACTGGACCCTCGACCAGGGCGTCGACATGGCGACCGTGGGCAACGCGTGCGGCTCGAGCGTCGTCGAGGTCGCGGTCACCTCGGGCACGATCGTCCAGGAAGGGATCAGCGGCTTCGGCCCCTACGCCCCGATCCTCAGGATCTCCTCGGGCCCCTACGCCGGTCGCTATGTCTACTACGGCCACGCCGCGCCGGCGCTCGTGCCGGTCGGCGCCACCGTCACCGCCGGCGAGCCGATCGCCGAGGTCGGCTGCGGGCGGGTCGGGATCTCGAGCGGGCCCCACCTCGAGATCGGGATCAGCGAGCCCGGTGGCCCCCCGTGCTGCGTCCGGGTGGACGAGACCTCGCGCGAGATGTACGACATCGTCGACGCCCTGTACGCCCAGGGCTCCTGACGCTCAAGCCCGCCCGGCTCCGAGCGCCGCCAGCTTGCGCTCGAGCAGCCGCTGCTCGGGCTCGGCTCCAACCAGCTCCAGCGCCCGCTCGAGCTCCGCGCGCGCCTCGTCCACCCGTCCGAGCCGGCGCAGCAGCTCTCCCCGCGCCGCGTGCACGTAGTGGAGCCCGTCGAGCGGGAGGCCCTCGATCAGCTCGAGCCCGGCCTCCGGCCCCTCGGCCTCCGCCACCGCGATCGCGCGGTTGAGCTCCACCACGGGTGAGCCGGTGAGCCGGGTCAGCTCCGCGTACAGCGCCGCGATCTGGCGCCAGTCGCGCCGGTCCTCGGCGTGTAGCGAGGCGATCGCCGCCTGCACCACGTACGGCCCCGCGCCCGTGGAGCGCCAGCGCGCGATCGAGCACGCGCCGGCCCTCCTCGATCTTCGCGCGCTCCCACAGCGATCGGTCCTGGTCCTCGAGCAGCACGAGCTCCCCATCGCGCATGCGGGCGTCGCGACGCGAGTCGTGCAGCAGCATCAGCGCCAGCAGGCCGTGCGCCTCCGGCTCGTCGGGCATCAGCTCAACGAGCGCGCGCCCGAGGCCGATCGCCTCCTCGGCCAGGTCCCCGCGCCCGCCGTAGCCCTCGTTGAAGATCAGATAGACGACGGCGAGCACAGCGGCCAGCCGGTCAGGCAGCAGATGCGCGGCCGGAACCCGGAAGGGGATTCCCGCCGCCCTGATCTTGTGCTTGGCTCGGACCAGCCGCTGGGCCATCGTCGTCTCCGGGACCAGGAACGCGCGGGCGATCTCCCCGGTGCTCAGACCGCCCAAGGTCCGCAATGTCAGCGCCACCTGAGCGTCGATCGCCAGCGCGGGGTGGCAGCAGGTGAAGAGCAGCTCCAGCCGCTCGTCCGCGAACACGATCTCGTCCATCTCGTCCTCGGTCGTCTCGGAGGCCGCCTCGAGCAGGGGCAGCTTGCTCGCCAGCGTTCGGTCGCGCCGGATCCGGTTGATCGCCCGGTTGCGCGCGGTGGCGATCAGCCACCCCGCGGGACTGGCCGGCACGCCGTCTCGCGGCCAGCGCGCCGCGGCGATGGCGAATGCCTCCTGTGCGGCCTCTTCGGCGAGCTCGAAGTCGCCGAGGAAGCCGATGAGCGCCGCGAGGACGCGCCCGGAGTGCTCGCGGAAGGCCTGTTCGAGCGGGGCTACCACCCCTGCTTGATCGGCCGGACCTCGATCGCCCCGCCGAGGCGCGCCGCCGGGATCCGCGCCGCCAGCTCGATCGCCGCGTCGAGGTCGTCGGCCTCGTAGAAGAGGTAGCCGCCGAGCGCCTCCTTCATCTCCACGAACGGTCCGTCGGTGGTCAGCGTGCGTCCGTCCTGCACCCGCACGGTGGTGGCCATCGCGGGCTCCTCCATCCACTGGCCGGGCGTGACGCCGGGCGTCTGGTTGATCGCCTGATAGTCGGCGCCGACCCGCTCGCGCTCCTCCTCGGACAGGCGCGCCCAGGCCTCGGGGTCCTGCGGCGTCGGTGTATCGCCTTGCTGTATCAGCAGCATGTACTTCATGTTGAGCCTCCTTTTGTCGAAGTGTCGACCCTGAGACAAACGGGAGGGCGCGAAATCGACATCGGTCCGCGGTGCGATCCTTAGTTGACGTGAGAGGCCCCGGGCGATGCTCGCGCTGATCGGCGCCAACGTCCTGCGCCGTCGGGCGCGCACCGCGCTCACCGCCGGCGGCATCGCCGTGGGCGTGGCCGCGATCGTCGCCCTGCTCGCCCTCTCGACCGGCCTCAACCAGACGGCCGGCCAGCTCGTCCACCTCGGCCGCGCCGATCTCGGGCTGTTCCAGAAGGAGGCCGCCGACCCCACCTCCTCGGTGCTCCCGCTCTCGCTCATCCCGCGGCTGCGCGCCCAGCCCTACGTTCGCGAGGTCACGCCGATCCAGCTCGTGGTCGGCCAGGTCCGCGGCGCCCCGGGCGCGATCGTGCTCGGGATCGCTCCAAGCGGCTTCGTCGGCCGCTCGCTCGTGATGACCGGCGGCCGGCCCGAGAGCGCCGGCGCCGTCGCCGTGGGCGACCTGCTGGCGGCGCAGCTTCATCTACACCCGGGCACGGCGCTGCGCCTGGGCGGGCGCACGTTCACGGTGGCGGGCGTGTTCCACTCGGGCATCGCCGAGGAGGACAACGGCGTGATCACGACGCTCGGCGACGCGCAGGCGCTGGCCGGGCGCTCGTCCGACGAGGCGACGACGTTCGCGCTCAGGCTCGAGCCTCAGACGACGGCGGCGAGGGCAACCGCGATGCTGGGGCGCTCCTTCCCCGCGCTGCTCGCGATCTCCGACCCGAGCGAGGCCGTGCGCGCCGGCGCGAACAACCAGCTGATCGCCAAGGCGGTCCTGCTGATCGTGGTGCTGGCTCTGATCATCGGCGCGCTCGCGGTCGCCAACACGATGCTCGCCGCCGTGCTCGAGCGCCGGCGTGAGCTCGCGCTGCTGGCCGCGATCGGGTGGAGCGCCCGGCAGCTCGCGTCGCTCGTGATGGGCGAGGCGGTGGCGGTCAGCGTGCTCGGCACCGGGGCCGGCCTGCTCCTGGGCATCGCGGCCAGCAAGCTGCTGCCGGGTGCGCTCGGCCTCGGCGCGTTCATCTCGCCCGATCTCACGGCGTGGGGGTTCGGGCGCGCGATCCTGATCGGGATCGCGATCGGCCTCGTGGGCTCGTTCTACCCGGCCTGGCGTGTGACGCGGATGCGCTCGGTCGTCGCGCTCGCGCGCCCCTAGCGGATGCGGCCGTCGACGAGCTGGAGCACTCGATCGGCGCGCTCGGACACGGCGGCGTCGTGGCTGACCACGATCACCGTCATGCCGTGCCGCTCGCGCAGCGCCGCCAGCAGATCGAGCGCGCGCTCGCCGCGCCCGGGAGTCGAGCGCCCCCGTCGGCTCGTCGGCGAGAAGCACCTGCGGCTCGTTGGCCAGAGCGCGCGCCAGCGCCACCGCCTGGCGCTGGCCACCCGAGAGCTCAGCCGGGATGTGCTCGGCGCGCTCGCCCAGCCCCACCTCCTCGAGCAGCTCACGGCTCCGCTCACGGCGCTCGCGCCGGCCGAGGCCGCCGGCGAGCAGCGCCGCCTCGACGTTCCCGCGCGCGCTCAGATACGGAAGCAGCAGGTGCTCCTGGAAGACGAAGCCGACGACGTGGCGGCGGAACTCGACCGCCTGCGCCGGCTCGGGCACGGGCGCGCCCGCCACCGCGATCGTCCCGGCGTCGGGGTGGTCGAGGCTTCCGATCAGGTTGAGCAGCGTGCTCTTGCCCGAGCCGGACGGTCCGGTGATCGTGACGAACTCCGACGGCGCCACCGAGAGCGAGACGCCGCGCAGGGCCTGGATGCGCCCATAGGCCTTGACCACGTCGCTGACCACCACGGCCGCGCCGCCGCGGGGCGCGCCGCGCGGGCGTCCACGCCCTGCCACCCGCCGCCGGGCGTTCAGCGTGCTCATCGCTTGACCGACACCGGCCAGTCGAGCTTGACCGTGCCCTGGCTCGTGTGCACGACCGCCTGGAGCGCCAACGGCTCGCCGACCGACTCGGCGGGGTAGGTCAGGACGTCGTGCCAGACGCCGTTCTCGACCCGATTGGTCGGCGGCTTGTCGTGCCCCACCACTTGGCCGGCGAACACGAACTCGACGTCGACGGTGCCCGACAGCGGCCGCCCGGCGGCGTCGGTCACCTTGATCGTGCACGGCCAGCCCTGCCGGCGGTCGGATCGTGGTTGGGCGCGATCATGGCTGCCCGCACCGGCCCGGTGCTCACCGCCGCGCCACCCGTCTGGGGCGCCGTCGTCGCGGTGCGGGGCCGGGGCAGCGGCGGTGTGCGAGGTTGCCGTCGTCGTCTTGCCCCCGCCGCATCCGGCGAGGGCCGCGGAAACCGCTAGGGCGGCCGTGACGCGGCCGGGCGCCAGGCGTGCGGGCAGCTTGACCATGCTCATCTCAGAGGTTAAGCGCTCGCCGAGATGGTTAGATCGCGAGCGATGAGGGTCGATGCGAGCGGCTACAGCGTCTCAGCCGACGCCGCGGCGACGGCGGCGGTGACGGCGGAGCGGGCGGGCTATGACGGGTGGTGGTCGGTCGAGACCCAGGTCGACCCGTTCATCGCCTGCGCACTCGCGGCCGAGCGGACCGAGGGCGTCAGCGTCGGGACCGGGATCGCGGTGGCGCTGGCGCGCAATCCGATGACCGTCGCGCTCCAGGCCAATGACGTACAGGCGCTCTCGCGCGGGCGCTTCATCCTCGGCCTCGGCTCGCAGGTCAAGCCGCACATCACCCGGCGCTACTCGATGCCGTGGTCCCGGCCGGCGGCGCGGATGCGCGAGTTCGTCCTTGCCGTCCGCGCGATCTGGCACGCGTGGGCCACCGGCGAGCCGCTCCGCTTCCGCGGCGAGTTCTACACGCATACGTTGATGACGCCGTTCTTCAGCCCGGGGCCGAACCCGCACGGCAACCCGCCGATCGTGCTCGCCGGCGTGGGCCCGCTGATGACCGAGGCCGCGGGCGAGGTCGCCGACGGACTGCTCTGCCACGGGTTCTCGACCGAGCGCTACCTGCGCGAGGTGACGCTGCCGGCGCTCGAGCGCGGCCGCGCCAAGGCGGGCAAGACCCTGGACGGCTTCGAGATCAGCGGCCCGTCGATGATCGTGGCGGCCGACAGCGCCGAGGAGATCGCCGGCGGTGTCCAGGCGCTCCGCAACCAGATCGCCTTCTACGGCTCGACGCCGGCTTACCGTCCCGTGCTCGAGCTCCACGGGTGGGACGAGCTTCATGAGCGGCTGAACGCGATGGCCGCGCGCGGCGAGTGGGATCAGATGGCCGGGGCGATCGACGACGAGGTGCTGCACACGTTCGCGGTCATCGGCACGCCGGAGGAGGCGGTCGCGGAGGTACGCCGGCGCTACGGCGAGCTCATCACCCGGATCACGTTCCCGATCCCCGAGGGCGCGGACGCGGAACGGTGGCGCGCGCTGTTCGCCGAGCTGCGGGCGCCCTGAGCTCCGACGCTCTTCGATGCGCGAGGTTTCCGGAATAATTCCGAGGAACCTCCCGCGCATGGCGCCCGTCAGAGCTCGACCACGAGCCCGGGGTCGAACTCGGCCACCGGCTCGTGCGGGTATCCGCGCGGATTGCTCACCACCCGCGTCCCCCGGACCTCGACGTCGGCCGGGCGGTGGGTGTGGCCGAAGATCCACAGCGCCACCCGCTCTTCCCCCATCAGCGCCGTCAGGTCGCTCACGAACGCGCCCGCCACCGCCCGCCACAGCGCCGAGGACGGGCGGCTGCGGATCAGCGGTGCGTGGTGGGTGACCACCACCGTCGCCCCGTCGAACGGCTCCGCCAGACGCTCGTCCAGCCAGCGCCGGCTCGCCAGGTGCGCATCGCGCGTGTCCGCAGCCGCCAGCGTCCGCGCGCCGCCGTCGAACAGAACCTGCGAGTAGTCGTTGACCGCCCGCTCGCAGATCCGCATCGCGGCCTCCCGCCGCTCCGGGCCGTCGAAGTCGAAGTCGCTCCACAGCGTGCATCCGAGGAAGCGGACCCCGCCGACCACGGTGGCGTCGTTCTCCAGCACGCACACCGTCGATCCCGCCGCCGCACCCCGCAGCTCGTCGATCAGCCCGGGCCAGGCGTGGCCGTAGAACTCGTGGTTGCCGGCGACGTACAGCACGGGCCGGCCGTCGGCCAGCTCCCGCGCCCACCCGATCCCCGCCGTGCCCCGCCCCACGTCGCCGGCCAGGACGACGACGTCGGCCGGCACGCTCGGTGGCGCGAGCGGCTGCTGCTCGAGGTGCAGGTCGCTGAGCACGTGCAGGCGCACCCGAGCATCGTGCCAGCGCTCACGGCTCGCCGTCCCAGTAGCCGAGCGGCTCCACGCGCCCGATGATCCCGACCCCCCGCAGGGCGACCTTGCCCGAGTCGGGGTAGAACACGATGTCCCTCGGATCGCGCGTGCCGTACGCGAGCAGCGTCAATCCCGCCTGCACCGCGATGAACTGATGCGCGATGCCGGTGCCCGCCGGGCGGGCCACCACGCTCCCGGCGCGCACGGAGTGGACCTCCTCGCCGAGACGCACAACCCCGGCGCCGTCGAGCACCACGAAGATCTCCTCCTCGGCGCTGTGGCAGTGAAAGGGAGCGCTCCGAGCCCCCGGCGCCACCGTGATGTGCTTGAGCCCGCTCAGCAGCGAGCCGGCGGGCCTTCCCAGGTCAAACCGCCGGCTGTCGACGTTCCCGTGGCGCATCGGCCGCGGCTCGCCCTCCGCGGTGGCGAGGATCGTACGCGGTCGCGAAGTCTCCACGTCGGGCAGCTCCAGCTCCCCCGCCTCGGCCTCCAGCCGGAACGGGTTCGGCCCGTCGCTGGGCAGCCAGCGCGGCCCCATCCACCACGCGCCGGCGCGCGGCAGCCACGTCATCCCGGTGTCGCTCCCGCTCGCGAAGGCGAGCACGTCGAGCCCGCCCTCGCCGGCCACCATCGTGTGCGGCTCGCCACCCGCCAGATACACCACGCAGTCGCCGGTGCCGACCGGGTACGTCCGACCCCCCTGCCAGCTCACCCCGCTTCCGCTGAGCACGTAGAAGATCTCCTCCTCGTCGGCGTGCACGTGGACCGGCATGACCCGCTCACCCGGCCCCATCCGGTAGCGGCTCAGCCCGGCTCGCGCGCACCCCGCCGCCGCGCCCAGGCGCTGGCGCGAGCCCTGGAGCGGCCCCCGGTCGATGCGCGTCCACTCGACCGCGTCCCAGTGGGCGAGCATCAGGCCCGCACGCCCGTGATCGCCCGCCCGGCCGCCGGATCGCCTCCGCCTCCCCCCGCCGGCGGGCGCGACATCTGCTCGGCCCACAGCGAGAACGACATCAGCCCCCACAGCTGGCGGCTGTGGTCGCGCCGCCGGGCCACGTGCTCGTCGAGCAGCGCGGTGACGAACGCCGGCTCGAAGTACCCCTGAGCGGCCACCCGCTCGGGCGAGAGCACCTCGCGCGCGAACGGCTGGAGCTCGCCCCGCAGCCACGCCGCGGCCGGGATCGAGAAGCCCCGCTTGCGCGCGTGGAGGATCCCGGCCGGGATCAGCGGCGCCGCCGCGCGCCGGAGCAGCCGCTTCTTGGCCGTCCCCAGCACCTTGAGCCGGGTGGGGAGGGCCAGGGCGAGATCGGCCACGACCGGGTCCAGGTACGGGACCCGCGCCTCCAGCCCGTGCACCATGCTCATCCGGTCGGTCTTGACGAGCAGGTCGTCGGGCAGGTAGATCCCGAGGTCGACATCCTGCAGGCGCGCCAGCAGCGGCGCCCCCGCCGTCTCGGCGAACCGCGCCCGCCAGGCGTCGAGCGGGTCCCCGCCGGCGCCCGCGTCGCGCCACTCCGCGCGAAGCAGCGACGCGCGCTGCCCGGCCGAGAAGATCTCCTTCCAGCCATGGTGGCGCTCGAGCGGCGAGAGCGCGGCGGCGCGGGTGAAGCGCCGCGCCCGGTACTCGAGGCTGACCCGGGCGTCCGAGCTCGGCAGCCGGTCGACGAGCGGGGCCAGCCGCGCCGCCGCCGGGCCGACGCCCCGCGCGAGCTGATCGGCCACGTAGGTCTCATAGCCGCCGAACAGCTCGTCTCCCCCCTCCCCGCACAGGACCACCTTGACGTGCTCGGCCGCCAACTGCGAGACGAGATAGGTGGGCACCGCCGAGGAGTCGGCGAACGGCTCGTCGAAGGCCGCCACCAGCCGGGGCAGCAGGTCCTCGATCCGCGGCGAGACGACGAGCTCGTGGTGGTCGGTGCCGTAGCGTCGCGCCACCTCCCGCGCGAGGTCGAGCTCGTTGAACGAGCGCTCCTCGAAGCCGATCGAGAACGTCGAGACGCGCTCGGACGATTCGCGCGCGGCGAGCGCTGTGAGCACCGAGGAATCGACGCCGCCCGACAGGAGCACGCCCACGGGCACGTCCGCCAGCAGATGCGCCTGGACCGAGTCGCGCAGGCGCTCGCGGAGCTCCTCGGCCAGCACGCCCGCCGCTTGGCGGCGCAGGCCGTCCGCATCCGCCGGCGCCGGCCGCGCGTAGCGCCACGTCCGCACGCCGTCCGGCGTGCACTCGAGCACGTGCCCGGGCGCCAGCTTGCGCGCTGCGCGGAAGATGCTCAGCGGCGCCGGAATCGAGTTGAAGGCGAGGAACGCGTGGAGCGCCTCGCGGTCGAGCTCCCGCGGGAACGACGGGTCGCGCAGCAGCGCCTTCAGCTCGGAGGCGAACGTCAAGCGCCCGCCGGCGGCCGAGTAGTACAAGGGCTTGATCCCGAACCGGTCGCGCGCCAGCAGCAGCCGCCGCTCGCCCCGGTCCCACAGCGCGAACGCGAACATGCCGCGCAGCCGCTCGACGAACCCGGGCCCGTAGCGCAGGTACAGATGCAGCAGCACCTCGGTGTCGCATGCGGTGCGGAAGCGGGCGCCGGCGCGCTCGAGCCCCGCCCGGAGCTGCAGGTGGTTGAAGATCTCGCCGTTCTGCACGACGGCCACGGCGCCGTCGTCGCTCACCATCGGCTGGTCTCCGTGCGCGAGGTCGATGATCGCCAGCCGCCGCGCCGCCAGCCCGGCCGGCCCGTCGACGTGCACGCCTGCGCCGTCGGGGCCGCGGTGCGCGAGGGTCGCGTTCATCTGCTCGAGCAGCGGCCCATCCGCGGGCTGGCCGCGCATGTCGTAGCTGCCGCAGATGCCGCACATGGCCGAGACCGGGCCTACGGCAGCCGGTTGAGCGCCGCGCGGCGGTTCGCCGGGCGCACGACGATCAGCCACACCGTCGTCCAGATCACCGACAGGTAGAGACCGACCGAGCGATCGGCGATGTACTCCATGTCGTGCGCGAGCTTCTCGGCCCAGGTCATCTCGCGCGTCAGCCGCAGCTGCGCGAGCCCCGTGACGCCGGGGCGCACGACCAGCCGCTGCCAGTACTGCGGGATCCCGGCGCACAGCTCGGCGAAGAACGCGGGGCGGATCGGCCGCGGGCCGACCAGGCTCATGTCGCCGGCGAGCACGTTGAACATCTGCGGCAGCTCGTCGAGCTTCGACGCGCGCAGGACCCGCCCGAACGGCGTCACCTCGCCGCGGGTCAGCTGCGTCAGCTCGGGGCCCAGGAACGGTCCGAGCCGCTCCTCGGCGTCCGGGGCCAGCGTGCGGAACTTGAGCATCCGGAACAGGTGGCCGCCGCGCCCCACCCGCAACCCGCGGTAGAGCACCGGCCCCCGCGGCGAGGTCAGCTTCAGCACGACCGCGATCAGCGCCGCCAGCGGCGCGCTCGCCACGATCGCCGCGCCGGCGATCGCGATGTCCATCGCGCGCAGCACGTGATCGACCGGGCGGGCCTCGAACGCATGCGCCATCGTCCCGTACTGCTCGACGAGCGCGTCGTGGTGCTCGAGCACCGGCGCCACCGTGGCCGCCACCGGCCGGCGGCGCTTGACGCGCGCGCTCATCGTGGCACCGCCGAGAGGATCAGGTCGACGAGCAGTCCGGGATCGCGGCGCGGCCAATCGAGCGTATCCGTCCGCTTGCGCAGCTCGAGCGCGCGCGGGTCGGTCAGCGGGCGCAGCCGCCCGCTCTTGATCAGCGACTCGTCGACGCCGCCCAGGCGGCCGCCATACGTCGTGTAGACGGGGACGCCGAGCGCCACCGCCTCGCGGTTCATGCTGCCCCCGGCCGAGACGACGACGTCGGAGGCGGCGATCAGGCTCTGGGCGTCGACCGCGTGCTCGGCCGTGATCACCGAAGGCAGGCTAAGGGCCTTCACGTGCCGCCGCTGGGCCTCGGTCCGGGGCAGGACGACGGCCTGCACGTCGTCGCGACTGCCTAGGTGGGAGAGCACGCGGGGGAACAGGGGGTTGGACTTTCGGTGATACAGGGAGACGTCCGGAGGAGGCCGCACGACCACGACGATTCGCTCGGCGTCCACCGACAACCGCGTAAGGACCGTGGGGTCAGGCTGGAAATCCGCAAGGTAGTACTCCTCCTTCAGCCCCGGATACTGAAGCAGCTTGTCGCCGGTGACGCCAAACCGGCGCAGGCGCGAGGGCGGGATCGCGTCCGGGGTGATCACCCGCCGGGCGAGCCTACAGCCGATGTTGTGCTGCTGGATCGCGAACTCGTAGTCGAACATGTTCACGGCCGGGATGCCCGCGCGGTTGGCCGCCAGGGCGAGGTCGTTGGAGCCGTGGGCCACCGCCAGGTCGAACGACCCCCGGCGCGCCCAGCGCTGCAGCTTCCAGGTTCGCGCCGCGAGCGCCAGCACCTTCCGCGGGCGCGAGGCGCCGGCGTGACGCCCGACCGTGATGTGCTCGAGCCCCATCATGTCGAGCAGCTCGAGCGTCTGCGAGTAGTCGCGCGCGGTGATCTCGATCTCGTGCCCGCGCTCGCGCAGCCGCGCGATCACGGGACGGAACACCACCGGATGGGCCGAGGCAGTCATGTCGAACCAGATCCGCATCCGGGGTCGGGCGCAGGCTAACAGGGGGCCGCGCGGCTCCGCCGCGCGTCATCCGTGGGGCCGTTGCGCGGGGCATCCCTGCCCCGCGCGTCGTACCCCATGGCCCTGGGTAAGACATGGCTATGACCTCCGATCCTGACTTCCGCCGTGAGCTCGGCCAGCAGCTGCGCGTCGATTCCGTGCGCTGCAGCGCCGCCGCCGGCTCGGGCCACCCCACCTCCTCGATGTCCGCCGCCGACCTCATGGCGGTGCTGCTGGATGGCTACCTGAAGCTCGACTTCCAGCATCCCGACGACCCGCGCCGGGACCACCTGATCTTCTCCAAGGGCCATGCCTCGCCGCTCTACTACTCGATGCTCAAGGCGGCCGGGGCGATCGACGACGAGGAGCTGCTCACCTTCCGCCGCTTCGGCAGCCGGCTCGAGGGCCACCCCACCCCGCTGATCCCGCCCACCGACGTGGCCACCGGCTCACTCGGTCAGGGGCTGCCGATCGCCGTCGGCGTGGCGATCGCCGGCAAGCAGCTCGACCAGCTCCCCTACCGGGTGTGGGCCCTGTGCGGCGACTCGGAGATGGCCGAGGGATCGATCTGGGAGGCCTTCCAGCACGCAGGCTGGGCCGGGCTCGACAACCTGACCGTGATCGTCGACGTCAACCGCCTCGGGCAGACGCGCGAGACGATGCTCGGCTGGGACATGGACGGCTACGCCGCGCGCGTCGGCGCCTTCGGCTGCCACGTGATCGTGATCGACGGCCACGACGTCGAGGAGATCGACCGCGCCTACAGCGAGGCGCTCGAGACGACGGGCCGCCCCACGGTGATCCTCGCCCGGACGAAGAAGGGCAAGGGCGTCAGGGCGGTCGAGGACCAGCCGGGCAAGCACGGCAAGCCGCTCGACGATCCCGATGAGGCGATCCAGGAGCTCGGCGGCGAGCGCGACCTCCACGTGGAGGTGGCAGCGCCGGACGGCGACGCCAGTCCCCACCGGTTCGAGACCGAGGGCGGCGAGCTCCCCAACTGGGAGCTGGGCGAGGAGGTGGCCACGCGACAGGCCTACGGCGAGGCGCTCCAGGCGCTCGGGGCGATGCGCGGCGACGTCGTGGCGCTCGACGGCGAGGTCTCCAACTCCACCCACTCCGAGCTGTTCGCCAAGGCCCATCCGGACCGCTACTTCGAGATGTTCATCGCCGAGCAGCAGATGCTCGCCGCCGCCGTCGGCTTCCAGGTGCGCGGCTGGTGCCCGTTCGCCTCGACCTTCGCGGCCTTCCTGTCCCGGGCGTACGACTTCGTGCGGATGGCGGCGATCTCGCAGGCCAACCTGCGGCTGTCCGGCTCCCACGCCGGCGTCTCGATCGGCGAGGACGGTCCGTCGCAGATGGCGCTCGAGGACTTCGCCTCGCTGCGCGCCGTCCGCGGCAGCACGGTGCTCCACCCCTCCGACGCGAACCAGACGGCGCGCCTGGTCGCCGAGATGGCCGACCGGCCCGGGATCTCCTACCTGCGCACCCTGCGCCCCAAGACCCCGGTGCGCACGCCGCCCGACGAGGACGTGCGCATCGGCGGCAGCCGCGTGCTCCGCAGCTCCGACGAGGATGACCTCGCGATCGTCGCCTGCGGGATCACCGTGGGAGAGGCCGAGCAGGCGGCCGAGCAGCTCGAGTCCGAGGGCGTGCGCGCCCGCGTGATCGACTGCTACTCGATCAAGCCGATCGACGCGGACACCCTGCGCCAGGCCGCGCAGGAGTGCAGCGCGATCGTGACCGTCGAGGATCACTGGCCGGAGGGCGGTCTCGGCGAGGCCGTGCTCAGCGCGATCGCCGAGGAGGGCCGCCAGCCCCCGGTGGTCAAGCTCGGCGTGCGCGACATGCCCGGCTCGGGCGAGGCGGCCGAGCTGATGCACGCCGCCGGGATCGACGCGGCGGCAATCGTCGAAGCCGCCCACCGGGTCGCTCCCGGTCCACCGCTAGAAGCGGTCGGCCAGCCACTCGCCAGGCCGCGGATCCCGACCTCCGCGCACGCCTCGCGCTGGCGGATCGCCCCGTTTCGCTCGATCGACGCGCGGGTGTGGGCGAGCAGCTCCGCGCCGCCCAGGCTCACGGCCGCGGGCTCGACCTCGTCCACGAGCGCGTGGAGGCGATCGCGCGCCCAGGCGCGCCGGCCCGTCTCGAGGTCCGCGAGGGTTGCCTCGACTCCGTGACGCAGCGCCGAGAAGCGGTTCTCGGCGATCCGCCACGTCGGGGCGACCGGGAGCGTCTCGCCGGCGTCGTGGCGCTCGGCCAGCGTGGCGACGAGCGCCTGGGCGAACGCGATCACCCCCGCCGCCTCCGGCAACGGTGCTCTGAGCATCCGGCACGCGCAGCTCGAGCGTCCCGTGCACCGGGTGCGGTCTGAGCTCCCACCACCAGCGCGACACATCGGGTAGCCACCGGAGCCCTTCCGCGAACTGCTCCCAGCTCGGCAGTTCGGGCGGCACGCCCTGCCGGGGAAGCAGCACGCAGATCCCCGGTCGCACCGTGGCGAGGCCGCTGTCGATGCCCTCGTAGAAGGGGGCGTTGGCGGCCAGCGCGGTGAGCTCGGGCAGGTAGGAGCGCAGGGCGTTGTAGACGGCGAGGCTGCGCTCCGCGCCCCCGACCGCGACGTGGATCTGGAGGCTGGCCACGAGCTGGCGGCGCGCCACAGACCCGTACTCGCGCGCGATCTCGTCGTAGCGACCGCCTTCGTTGAGTACGCCGAGCGCCGGGGCGAACGGGTGCACGGCGAGGACCGCCGGGCGAACGAGCCCCTGGGTGGCGGCGGCGAGGTCGCGGCGGCCCGCCGCAAGCGCCGCCACCGCGGCGGGGGCGGCGGCTGCGGGGGCGGTGACGATCTCGAGCTGGCTCGCCGGCAGCTCGGCCTTGAACCGGGGGTCATCGCGCACCCGCGCCAGCACCGTGCGCGCCACCGGGGCGAGATCGAAGCTCTCGGGGTCGAGCAGCATCGTCTCCTCCTCGACCCCCACCGTGAGTCCGCCGACGGCGTCGAAGCGCCGGCGCAGCGCCGCGGCGTCAGGGGTCTCCACGCCGTCCCGATATGACCACGGTCTCCTCCTGCTCGGGAACCTCGAGACCGCGCTCGCGCAGCAGTGTCGCGGCGGACCGCCCGACCGGCCCGAGCGGGCCGCGGTGGCGGAGCAGCACCTCGGTTTCGAGCCCCTCGCCCTGAAGGCGCTCGAGCGTCTCGCGCTCGCCGATCATCGTGTTGTGGACCACGAGCAGCAGGCCGCCGGGGCGCAGATGGCGCGGTGCCTCGCGGCACAGGCGCTCGACGAGCACCCGGCCGTCGGGACCGCCTTCCCACGCGCGAGCCAGACCTCGAGCCGGCAGCGCCTCGCCACCGGGGTAGTACGGCGGGTTGGCCACGATCAGGTCGAAGCTCTCGCCCTCCACCGGGGCGCACAGATCGCCGCGCAGCACGCGGACGCGCACGCCGTTGCGCCGGGCGTTCAGCCGCACTGTGAGCAGCGCCCGGCGCGAGATGTCGACCGCGGTCACCGACCGAGCGCCCGAGGCGGCAGCGGCGAGCGCCAGCGCCCCGCTGCCGGTGAACACGTCGAGCACGTCCGCGCCGGCCGCCAGCCCTCGCTCGGTCACGATCCCGGCCAGCATGCGCGCGTCGCTGTGCGGGCTCCAGACGCCCGGGAGCGTCCTCACCTTGAGCGGAGCGGGCATCGTCGCGGCTGCCGTGGACACGGTGGCCCACGTACCCGCCGGCGCTCGGCCCGAACCGCGCGGCTAAGGCCACGCGGGGTGGCTGCCGATCAACAAAGAAGCGCGTGGCCTGGAGCGAGCGCCGCGCCGTCCGTGTCCCCCACCCCTGGGCTGAAATGCTTTCACCACACCGCAAGAACTTCGTGCTGCGCGCGCTCGCCGCCGCGGCCACCCTGATCCTCCTCGTCCTGCTGCCGGCCGCCGCCGCCGGCGCGCAGGGCGCCTACGAGAACCCGTTCGCCGGCGACACCTATTTCACCGGCCGCACCGATATGGGCGTCGACTTCTGCCTGAGCAAGGGCGAGCCGATCCGTGCCATCGGCGACGGCGTCGTGGTCGGCGTCAACCGCGACTGGTTCGAAGGCGAGCCGTACCTCTGGTACCAGCTGACCGATGGCCCCGACGCCGGCCGCTACGTCTACGTCGCCGAGCAGATCTGGCATCTGGCCCACGTCGGGCAGGTGCTCCACACCGGCGACGTGGTGGCGCGCTTCGCGCCCCGCGGCACGTGCATCGAGACCGGCTGGGGCACCTCGAGCGGCTGGACGCTGGCCCAGACGACGACCGGTTATACCGAGGGCGAGCGGACCGTCGCCGGGGTGTCCTTCGCGCACTTCCTGATCTCGCTCGGCGTGCAGGGCCCGTTCGAGCTCGTCTCGAGCGCGACCAGCGCCCGGGCCAAGCACAAGCGCCACCACAAGCCGTCCGCGGCGCGCTGAGTCCCGCGACCCGGCCGGCGGCGCAGTGCGCACCGCCGGCCGTGTCACACTCGGCCGCGTGAGCAGACGCGGCTGGCTCGCCTTCGCCGTGCTTTCGGCGATCTGGGGCGTGCCCTACATGTTCATCCGGATCGCCGTGCGCGGCGGGATGCCTCCGCTGGTCCTCGCCTGGGCGCGGGTGGTGGTGGGCGCCGCGATCCTGCTCGTGCTCGCATGGCGCGCCGGGACGCTTCCGTCGCTGCGCGGCCGGCTGAAGGCGATCGCCGCTCTGGCCGTCGCCGAGATCGCGATCCCGTTCTCGCTGATCGCCACCGGAGAGCGCTACCTCTCCTCCTCGCTGGCCGCGATCCTGATCGCCACCGTGCCCCTGGTGGTGGCGCTGCTGGCGATGCGCTTCGACCCCTCCGAGCGCCCGACCGCCCGACGCGCCGCGGGGCTGCTCACCGGCTTCGCCGGCGTGGTGGCGCTAGTCGGGATCGACGTCGCGGGCAGCAGCCGCGAGCTGCTCGGGACGGGGGCGGTGCTGGTGGCGGCGGTCGGCTATGCGATCGGGCCGATGATCATCAAGCACCGGCTCGCCGGCCTCGACGGGCGCGCCACGATGGGCGCGAGCCTGGCCGTCGCCGCGCTGCTTCTGACCCCGCTGGCCGCGTTGACCTGGCCGGCCCGATCGCCCTCGGCGGGCGCGCTCGCCTCCACCGGCGTGCTCGGCCTCGTCTGCACCGCGACCGCGCTCGCCGTCCTCTCCGTGCTCGTGGCCGAGGCCGGTCCCGGCCGCGCCACCGTGATCACCTACATCAACCCGGTGGTGGCGGTGGCGCTGGGGGTGGCGCTGCTCGGCGAGCGCCCGGGGGCGGCCGCCGTCGCGGGCCTGCTGCTGATCCTGGGCGGCTCTTGGCTGGCCACCGGCGGCCGGCTGCCCTCGCCGGCGCGCCGGCGTCCCGCCCAGCCCGCCCCGGTCACGCCGCCGCCGGCGTAGCCGCCACCTCGCTGCGGTCCCGGCCCATCGCCTTGGCCCGGTACAGCGCGTGGTCGGCCTCGGCGAACAGGTCGATCATCCTCGCCTCCTCACCGCGGGCCGAGGCGATCCCGGCCGAGCACGTCACCGCGCCGTGGGGGAGCTTGAGCGCGGAGACCGCCGCCCGCGCGCGCTCGACGACCTGGGCGCCGCGGGCGGGATCGGTCGCCGGCAGCAGCACCCCGAACTCCTCTCCCCCGATCCGCGCCACCGTGTCGTGCCCGCGCACGGCACTGCGCAGGCACTGCGCCACCGCCGCCAGGACCTCGTCGCCGTACCGGTGGCCGTGGGTGTCGTTGACGTCCTTGAAGTGGTCGACGTCGAGCACCGCGAGCACGAGCGAGCTTTCCTGGCGCACGGCGCGATCGACCTCGGTCAGGCACGCGAGCTCGAACACGCGGCGGTTGGGCAGCCCCGTCAGCGGGTCCTCCGCGGCCTGGCGCTCGAGCTTGCCGACCAGGCGCGCGTTCCAGAGCGCGATCGCGGCGTGGCCGGCGAACGTCTCCAGGGCGCGGACATCGTGCGAGAAGAACACGGTCGCGCCGGGCGCGAGCGCGATCAGGACGCCGAGCAGCCGCCCGCGGAAGCGCAGCGGCGCCGCGCACAGCGACCCGAACGGCTGGCTGCTCGTTGATGGCGATCGCGCCGAGCACGGGGTGGCGCGAGAGGTCGTCCATCACGATCGGCCCCGACTCCAGGTGCTCGCGCATCGCGTGCGCCCACTGCTCGAGGCTCTGCGTCGTGCTGGCCGGCATCGCCGCGCACCCGGTGGCGCGCATCGCGTGGGGCTCGGCGATCAGGAGCGCGAACTCGGTGCCCACGACGACCTCGCCGGCGCTGACCGTGATCTGCTCGAGCACCTCGTCGAGGCGCAGGTCCGAGGAGAGCGTGGTCAGGGAGCGCAGCTGGACGTCGGCCTCCAGGTTCTGCTCGCGCACCTGGGCCTCGAGCGACTCGATCCGGTGGCGCATGAAGCTGATCGTCCGCACGCCCGAGACAGCGGCTGCGGCCGCGCCCAGCCCCCCGCCGATGAGGGCCAGGAGGGGATCGACGGCGGCCCCCGCGCCCACCAGCGACAGCGTCAGCGCACCGGCGAGCGCGCCCAGCTGCTTGGTGCGCAGCAGCCCCGGGGACCAGCGGACGTCGAACTCGCACCAACCCTCGCCGCGGGCGCCGCAGCGCGGATGCTCCACGCGCGCCGCCGGCAGCCCGAACAGCTCGGGTACGGTTCCGAGCAGCCCGGTCGTGTACTCGCAGTCGTAGCGGTGATAGCCGATCCCGCACACGTCCTGGTAACGGAGCCGGGCGTGGCCGCCCTCGCGCTCGAGCACCTCGATCGTGTGCGCCCAGTTGAACTTGCTGTTGGCGCGGACGACGTTGCGGAACACGAGCTCGGGGCTTCCGAACGCGCGCAGCGCGCGCTTGACCCCGAGCGCGACGCTGAACTCGAGCACGGATTCGCCGACGTGGCGGGCGATCAACGGGTCCCCCGTCACCTCCTCGGCCGCCGCCCACAGCGAGATCTTGGTCGCGAAGTCGAACCAGCTGCTCTCGTGTCGCAGCTCGGCTTCGCGCTCGGCCAAGCCGGTGATCGCCAGCAGCCGGTCGACGGCCGCGCGGCCCGCCTTGCGCTCGAGGTAGGCGAGGATCAGCGACGTCGTCACACCGCTGGCGGCGTGCGCCCGCCGGGATGCGTGGCTCGGCTCGATCCTCGTCGCTGTCATAACTTGTGCCCTCGGGCCCCGCGCGCTTATCGGCGGCCGGCGTCCAGGCCTGATGACCGCCGGCGTTCGCCGGACGTCTCTCCGATCAGGCCGCGGCGGCCCGCGCCGGCGCGGGCAGGTACCCGCGCTCGTCGGCGTCCAGGTACGCGGCCAGCCGGGCGCCGAGCGCCATGATCGTGAGCGAGGGGTTGACTGCCAGGGTGCGGGGGATCACCGACCCGTCGCCCACGAACAGGCGCCTCACCTCGTGCGACTCGCCATGGGTATCGACGACCGAGCGCTCGGGGTCGCTCCCCATCCGGCAGCCGCCCTGGATGTGCGTGCTCAGCAGGTCGGTCTGGAGCACGCGCCGGGCGCCGGCGGCCTCGAGCACGTCGCGGGCGAACGCGAGCGAGCGCTCGATCCGCTCGCGCTCGCTTTCGCTCCACGCGTAGGAGAAGCGGTCGCGGCCGTGCTCGTCCACCCATGCCCGCCCGTGGTTCTCATCGCTCACCATCGTCAGCAGCCCGGTGAAGTAGCGGTAGCGCTGGAGGGCCTGCACGAGCTCCTCGCCCCACATCGGCCGGCCCTGCTCGTCGCACAGCGCGGTGGCGAAGCCGATCGGATCCTGGACCGTGGCCGCCTCGACCACGAAGCCCCCCTCGGCGTCGTGGCGGAACTTCATGCAGTGTGAGGTGATCGGATAGACCATGTGCGCGTCCTGGACCTCGTCGAACAGCCCCTCGACCAGGCGCGCCGGGTGAAAGCCGAGGTGGCGGCCGACCTCGCCTGAGCTCACCCCCGAGCGGATCAGCAGGCCCGGGGTGGCGAGTGCCCCGCACGCCACCACGACCACGTCGCTCTCGACGACATGCGTGGCGCCCTCGGGATCGACGTACTCGACGCCGGTCGCCTCGCCGCCCTCGATCATCACGCGCCGCACGTCGCACCCGGCCCGGAGCTCGAGCCGGCCGCGGGCCCAGGCGGCGTGGATGTAGGTGTTGAGCGTCGACTTGCCGGCGTTGGTCGGGCAGCCCTGAAGGCAGGAGCCGCAGCGCATGCAGTTCTCGTCGGTGTAGGAGAGCACCGGCTCGAGCTCCGCCCCGAGCGCCTCGAAGCCGGGGATCACGGTGCGCACGCACTGCTGCCAGTCGGTGCGCTCGCGCACGCCGAGCCGCCGCTCGACCCGCTCGAGGTGGGGCCGCAGCTCCTCCTCGTCGATCGGGGCCCCCGCCTCGTTCCACTTGCGGTAATCCTCGCCGTCGGGGCGGAGCGCGACCTTCGTGTTGATCACGGTCGTGCCCCCGACGGCGCGGCCCCGGAACAGGATGACCGGCGGGCCGGCGCGGTCCTCGGGCTCGGCGAACGCCGGCGGCCACCACAGCTCGTGCGAGGCTCGCGCCTCCCAGCGCATGTAGTCGGCCGCGGTCCTGTGCGGGCCGGCCTCGACCAGCAGCACCCGCCGGCCGCGGTCGGCCAGCTCGCCCGCGACCACGCCGCCGCCGGCCCCCGAGCCGACGACCACCACCTCGTAGCGCTCGCTCACCCGCCCACCCCGAGATATGACCAGTCCTTGCTCAGGCGCGCGGCCAGCGGCGGGCGGAAGTCGATCTCCGCCCAGGCGCCCGGCCCCGGCGCGCCAGGCGCGACGAAGTCGCTGTAGAAGGCCTCGCACGCGAGCGCCCTGATCGCCATGAACTCTGGGGTGAGCGCGTGCTCGGCCAGCGCGCTCGCGCCGGCCCGGGCAGGCGCCTCGAGCGCGTCGATCGCGGCCAGCGTCTGCTCGCGCTCCTCGGCGGGCATCCGCGCCAGCAGCGCGTCGACGTAGACCTCGGGATGTACGCGCCCGGAGCCCGGAACGATCAGCTCGCACAGCGTCCGCACGACGCCCGCCCGATGCTCGTCCAGGACCATGCCCTCTCTATACCGGCCCGCCGCGCGTGCAGACAACCCTCGCTGCGCGTCCGGTCAAGCGCGCGTGCACTGCGCGGGCGGGATGATGCATGCTGATCGTCGCCGAGCGGAGAGGAGAAGGAGTGAGCAGCGAGTCACCATCGATCGACCCCGGACGCCCGATCGTCCTGCGCGGCGGGACCGTGCTGAGCATGAACGACGCCCACGACGTGTTGCCGGCCGGCGACGTGCTCGTCGTCGGCGACCGGATCGCCGCCGTCGGCCCCTCGCTCGAGGCCCCCGAGGGCGCGTTCGAGATAGACGCCTCGGGCGGGATCGTGATGCCGGGGATGATCGACACCCACCGCCACATGTGGCAGACGGCGCTGCGGGGATACGGCGCCGACTGGACGCTCACCCAGTACTTCGTGTGGTTCTACCTGGAGTGGGGCAAGATCTTCCGCCCCCAGGACGTCTACGCCGGGAACCTGCTGTCGGCCATCGAGGCCCTCGACGCCGGCGTGACGACGACCGTCGACTGGTCGCACGGCCTCCAGACGGTGGACCACGCCGACGCGGCCGTCGACGCGCTGCAGGCCGTTCCCGGTCGCTTCGTGCTCGCCTACGGCAACCTCCAGCAGGGGCCGTGGGAGTGGGCGAGCTCGCCCGACTTCCGGAGCTTCGTGACCCGGCGCTTCAGTCCCGGCGACGACATGCTCGGCTTCCAGATGGCGTTCGATGTCACCGGCGACCCGGCGTTTCCGGAGCGGGCCGCGTTCGAGGTGGCACGCGAGCTCGGCGTGCCGGTGACGACGCACGCGGGCGTGTGGGGAGCGACGGGCGACGACGGGATCCGGCTGATGCACGAGCACGGGTTCATGACGCCCGAGAACATCTACGTCCACGCGGCGACGCTGGCGCGCGACTCCTACCACCGGATCGCCGCCTCCGGCGGCTCGGTGTCGGTCTCGACCGAGAGCGAGCAGAGCGCCGGCCAGGGCTACCCGCCGACGTGGCGGCTGCGCGAGCACGCGATCCCGGTGTCGCTGTCGATGGACACGAGCGTGTGGTGGAGCGGCGACCTGTTCTCGGCGATGCGCACAACGCTCGGCGCCGATCGCTCGCGCGAGCACCTCGAGGCACACGACCGCCAGGAGACCGTCACCCATCATCCCCTGCGCGCCGAGCAGGTGGTGGACTGGGCGACCCGCGGGGGCAGCCGGGCACTGCGGCTCGACTCGCGTCCTGGGCAGCCTCGAGGAGGGCAAGAAGGCCGACGTCGTGCTGATCAAGAACGACGACTCGCCGGTGATGTTCCCGCTGCTGCACCCGTACGGGCACGTCGCCTTCCAGGCCCAGCGCGGCGACGTCCACACGGTCCTGGTCGACGGCCGCGTGGTCAAGCACGCCCACCGTCTCGTCGGCGTCGATCTGGTCCGCGCGCGGCACGCGGTCGAGCAGACCGTCGAGTACGCGATGAGCCAGCTCGGGGAGGAGGCGTGGAAGACTGGTATGAACCCCGACATCCGAGACCAAGGTGCTGGACAATCCCTACACCTACACCGACTGGGACGCCGGCTCGGCGCAATGGAAGCGATGAGCTGGGTCAGGAGGAATCCATGAGTACTTCTGTCATCACCAATGAGCGCGTCGCGACGGTCACCGCCGACGTGGTCTCGGCGCTGCACGAGGTGCTCGAGCGCCACCAGGTCAGCGAGGTGGAGTGGCGGGCCGCGCTCGCGGTTCCTGACCGAGGTGGGGCGCCACGACGAGTTCGTGCTCCTGTCCGACGTGACGCGGACCTCGGTCCTGATCGACGCGCTCTCCCACGCGGGGGAGGACGCCGGCGCCACCGCGAGCGACGTCGAGGGACCGCTCTACCGCGAGGATCCACCCTGGCGCGAGCCCCCGGTCAAGATCTACGAGGAGTACGACGGGATGGGCGACGGCGAAGTGCTGTTCGTCTCCGGCCGCGTCACCTCGATCGACGGGACCGCCCTCCCCGACGCTGTGCTCGACGTGTGGCAGACCGGGCCCAGCGGCGGCTATGACATGTGGGACGAGCGCCAGCCGGCGTACAACTTCCGCGGGCGCTTCGGCGTCGAGGACTCCGGGCGCTACGAGTTCCAGACGATGGCGCCGAAGCCATACACCGTGCCCACCGACGGCCCCGTCGGCCGACTCCTGGAGCTCATCGGCCAGCACCCGTGGCGGCCGGCCCACATCCACTTCAAGGTCGAGGCCGACGGCCACGAGCCGCTGACCACGCAGGTGTTCTTCCCCGGCGACCCGTACCTCGACGACGACACGATCGGCGCGGTCAAGCCGGCGCTGGTGCGGCCGCTCGAGCGCCAAGAGGACGCGTCCGCGCTGGCGCAGCGGGGGCTCGATCGGCCGTTCCTCACCTGCGAGTTCGACGTCGCGCTGCGCCCGCGGGCCTAGAGGCGGGCGCGGACGAGCGCGGCGCCCTCGACGAGCGCACGCAGCTTGGCGTAGGCGGTCTCGCGAGAGAGGTACTTCATCCCGCAGTCCGGGCCGAGGTGCAGGCGCTCGGCCGGTACGCACCTCGAGGAGGCGCTCGATCCGCTGAGCCACCGTCTCGGGCGTCTCCACGCCGGCGTCGTCGGCCAGATCGAGCACGCCGGCGATGATCGTCTTGCCCGCGACCGGGCGCAGCACCGCCGGGTCGAGCCGTGGCTGGGCGGCCTCGATCGCGAGCTGGTCGGCGGCGCAGTCCGCCAGCTCGGCCAGGAACGGGTAACCCGACGGGCGCTCGTGAACGACGTGGGCGTAGCCGAAGCAGGTGTGCAGCGCGGTCGTGCCGGGTGCGTCCTGTAGCGCCCGGTTGATCGCCGCCACCGCGTACTCCCGCGCCGCCTCGCGAGCGTGCCTGAAGCCACGGCTCGTCGAGCTGCACGACGTCGGCGCCGGCCGCGAACAGCTCGTGCACCTCCTCGGCCACCGCGGCGGCGAGGTCCATGGCCAGGGTGGCCGCGTCGGGATAGAACTCGTTGTGGGCCTGCTGGCTCATCGTGAACGGTCCCGGCAGCGTGATCTTGATCGGCCGCTCGGTCTGCGCGCGCAGGAACCGCAGGTCAGCGACCTCGACCGGGCGCGTGCGGCGAACCGGCCCGGTGACGCGCGGAACCGCGTTGGTCCCGCCGGCGCGGCCGGGGACGATCGCCGGGTTCTCGACATCCATGCCCTCGAGTGCGGTGGCGAAGCGGTTCGAGTAGCTCTCGCGCCGGATCTCGCCATCGGTGAGGATGTCGACGCCGGCGCGCTCGAAGTCGCGGATCGCGAGTGCCGTCGCGTCGTCCTGGGCTTCGCTCAGGAGCGGCTCGGGCACGCGCCAGAGCTCGCGGGCGCGCACCCGCGCCGGCAGCGTGCTCCGCAGGCGCTCACGGTCGATCAGCCAATCGGGCTGGGGGTAGCTGCCGATGAGCGTCGTGGCCAGGAGGGGGACCGGTTTCATCCGGAGTGAATAGAACCGCGTCCGGCCGGTTGACGCGTTTGCGCGGTGCGCGGGCGGGCAACCGACCGTGCGCTCGGATACCAGCCGGCCGGCGCGCGCCACCGTAGACTCGCCGCGGGAGATGCCTAGCGACGGCGAGCGCGTCACGCTTATGCGGCTGCTGATCTCCTGCGCCGACCGGCCCGGGATCGTCAGCGCCGTGTCGCGCTTCCTGTTCGAGGCCGGCGCCAACATCGTGCGCTCCGATCAGTACTCCACCGACCCGGAGGCCGGCTCGTTCTTCCTGCGCATGGAGTTCGCGCTCGACGAGCGCCGGCTCGGGCGGGTCTACGAGCAGTTCGGCCTGGAGATCGCCGAGCCCTTCGCCATGACCTGGCGCATCTGGAACGCGCACAAGCCCAAGCGCGTGATCGTCATGGTGTCCCGCTACGACCACTGCCTGCTCGAGCTGCTGTGGCGCTGGCGCCGGGGCGAGCTCGGCGCCGAGATCGTGCTCGTGACCTCCAACCACCCCGACCTGCGCGACGAGGCAGAGTTCTTCGGCGTCCCCTACGAGCACGTGCCGGTCGACGCCGAGAGCAAGGCGGAGGCCGAGGCGCGCCTGCTCGAGCTCGTGCGCGGCCACTGCGATCTCGTCGTGCTCGCGCGCTACATGCAGATCTTCTCGAGCGAGTTCCTCGAGCGCGTCGGCGTGCCGATGATCAACATCCACCACTCGTTCCTGCCCGCGTTCGCCGGCCGCGCGCCCTACCGGCGCGCCAAGGAGCGTGGCGTGAAGCTGATCGGCGCCACCGCGCACTACGTCACCGAGGAGCTCGACGCCGGCCCGATCATCGAGCAGGACGTGATCCGGGTCACCCACCGCGACGACGTGGCGATGCTCACGCGGCTCGGGGCCGACATCGAGCGCACTGTGCTCGCCCGCGCCGTCGCCTGGCACTGCGAGGACCGCGTCCTGCGCAGCGGGAACGCGACCGTGGTGTTCTGAGGCTGAGCTCCGAGTCCCAGACGCTAGCGGGCGCCGGCGGTGCGCCACCCCTCGGCGTACTGCATCCGCGCCGTCACCGAGAACGGCACCGGGCTCACGACCGCACGCACGCTGAGCTGCTGGTGGGGCTCGACCGTGAGCTTGCGCGTGCCGCCGCCCGGCTCGCCCCACACGACGTGGACCTCACTGTCGACCTCGACGCTCGGATCGACGGTGGCGAGTGACAGCGCGCGCTTCTCGTTGGCGCTGTAGCCGCTGAACATCGAGAACCCGACCACGTTGCCGTCGCCGTCGAGCACCGAGTCGTAGCCGGCGGCGCCGTAGTTGGCGATCGGCAGGTCAAAGAACTGGTACTCCTCGCCGCCGACCTCGAACATCGACGCGATGATCTTGACCATGTCCTCGGCCGCCCAGGCCAGCGTCACCTTCCTGCGCTGCGCCTCGGGGTCGATCTTCTCGAGCGCGTCGCGCCCGATGAAGTCGTGGTCGAACTTGACCATGTGGCCGTAGCCGAGCTCCCACGGGTTGAGGTAATAGTCCTCGATGTTCTCCGATACGAAGCTCCCGTACAGCGAGGCGCCGGACTCATAGCCGCGGGCCGGCAGCCACTCGCGGTAGGGGCGAAGCTCCTCGCCGGAGTAGATCGCGGGCAGCGGCGAGGGGATCCAACCCGACTCGAGCGTGTTCGACGCGTACGCGCGCGCCCCGCACGGCTCGAGGCCGAACTCCCGCCCCACCTCGAGGATGTGTTCGCGGACCTCGTCGTACGAGTCGTAGGGACCCCAGAGCTCGAGCCCCGGCTCGCCGGCCATCCCGTGGCGCAGCGTGCGCACGCGCTGGCCGGCCAGCGTCATCTCTGCCATGCGGAAGAACTTGACCTGCTCCATCGGGCCGCCGTTCAGCTTCTCGATCACCTGCCACGCGTTCGGACCCTGGATCTGAAAGCGCCAGTACCGGCGCGAGACCGCCTTGCCGAACGTGCGTCCCGGCGGGCGGTCGTCGTATTCGAAGTCGAGCTTGTAATCGCCGGTCTCGCAGTGGTAGCGCAGCCAATTGGCCACCGGGTTGCGACCGACCCAGACGAACTCCTCCGTCATCGAGGTGAAACAGGATGCCGTCGCCGATCACGTGCCCGGCCGGCGTGCACGGCACGAACTGCTTGGCCATGTTCACCGGGAAGTTGGCCACGCTGTTGATCCCCGTGCACTCGATCAGCTTGAGTGCATCGGGGCCCTGGAAGTGAAAGTTGACCATGTGGTGTGACTGGTCGAACAGCACCGCGGTCTCGCGCCACGACTTCTGCTCGCGGCGCCAGTTGCTGAACTCGTACGGAACCACCGGGTACAGGTACGCGCCGATCTGCGAGTTACGCAACAGCTCGACGGTGCTCGGAGCCTGGTCCAGGACTTCCTGGAGGTTGTGCGCGGTCATTTTGCCTCCTTCGCGGGAATCTGCTTCTCGCGCGCCCAGTTCCATGTGTCCAGGAGCGCGTTCAGCGTGTAGTAGTGAAATCCGGCCACGTTCAAGCTCGGGTCATCCAGGCACGGAGCCAGCGCGTCGAGCAGCTTGCTCGCGGTCGACGTGGGCCGCCGCAGCAGCCCCAGGAGGCCGCGCTGCTTACGCACGTACGCCACCGACGGCCCCACTCCGATTCGCATCGAGACCTCGAGCAGGCGCTTTCGCTCGACCACGCCGGGCAGCCCGACGTTGACGGGCAGGTCGATCCCCTTGGCGCGGACTTCGCGCAGCCAGTCGAGCACCGCGCCGGCGTCGAAGCACATCTGCGTCGTCATGTAATCCGCGACGCGGCTCTTCTCCTCCAGCACGCGCGCGAGGACGTCGGAGGCGATCTGTGGATGGCCCTCGGGGTAGGCGGCGATCCCCACCGTGCGCACGCGGCGCCGGATCAGCGGCAGCAGCTCGCCCGCAGCGGCAAACGCGCCGGCCGGCTCGGGGTTGTCTCCGCCGATCACGAACACGTCCTCGATGCCGGCGTCCGTGACCTGCTCGAGCAGCTGGTCGAGGTGAGCCTCGTCGCGAACCGCGCGCGCGGCCAGGTGCGGTGTCACCTTGTGCCCCATCTCGGCCAGCCGGGCCGCGAACGCCACCGTCCTGTCGGCGCTGTGGCGCGGCGAGGAGGTGACGGTCAGCCGCACCGACTCAGGCAGCTCGCGTGCCTCGCGCTCCGCGCGGTCGAACGGAAGCACCTCGAAGTGCGTGACCAAGCTAGTGCTCCGTTCCGGAAGTGGCTTGGCACCGAGAGGTGACACCGGCGGATGCCTGGCGCGGACGCAGGATCCCGACGTGTAGCCCAGCTACACGAGGATCCGAGGACAAAGCCAGGCGCCGCCGGGGGCGCCTCGAATGACAAGGTATTCGAACGGAGCGCCACTCCCGCGGCGGCGGGCGACGCGCTCGCCGAGCGCACGAGGTCGGCGGCGCGCTCGGCGATCATGATCGTCGGGGCGTTGGTGTTGCCGCGCGTGATGCGCGGCATCACCGAGGCGTCGACGACGCGCAGCCCCTCGAACCCGTACACGCGCAGCTCGGGGTCGACGACCGATCCGATCGCGCACGTCGAGGTCGGGTGGTACACGCTCTGGCCCGCCCGCTCAGCGAACTCGAGCAGGTCCTCCTCGGCGTCCGAGTCGGGGACGCTGAAGGGCTCGCGCACGATCGCGCGCAGCGGGGGCTGGGCGGCGATCTCGAGCGCCATCCGGAGCCCGATGACCATGCTCTCGCGATCCTCGGGCGTGGTCAGGAAGTTGCACACCACGCGCGGCTTGGAGTCGGGCAGCGGCGCGCGCAGCATCACGCGCCCGCGGCTCGTCGGCTGGATCACGACCGGCCCGAAGCAGTAGCCGTGGTCGCTCGGCGCGGTCAGCCCCTCGTCGAAGAACAGCGAGGGCGCGAAGTGGAACTCCACGTCGGGCGCCGGCACGCCGGCGCGAGCCCGGAAGAACCCGCCCGCCTCGGGGATGTTGGAGCTGAGCGGCCCGCGGCCCTCGGCCTCGAGCAGCGCGATGTTGTCGGGATTCACCGCCATGAACAGCGAGGGCTCGTCGGTCAGGTAGTTGAGCTGCGCCATGCAGTGGTCCTGGAGGCCTTCGCCCGCGGGGAGCGCCTCGAGCACCGGGATCCCCAGCGGCGCGAGCTGGTCCTCGGGTCCGATCCCCGAGAGCATCAGCAGCACCGGCGACTGATAGGCGCCGGCCGACACGATCACCTCGCGCTCGGCGCGCACGCGCTCAATGCGCCCGTCGCGTGCCACCTCGACGCCGACTGCGCGCCGCCCCTCGAACAGGATCCGCAGAACCAGCGCCCGCGAGAGCACCTCCAGGTTCTCCCGCGGCGGCCCGCCGCGCAGGTACGCGTCGGCGGTGCTGCAGCGCATGCCGTCGCGCTGGGTGAGCTGCCAGCGGCCGACGCCCTCCTGGCGCGCGCCGTTGAAGTCCGGGTTGTGCTCGTGGCCGGCCATCCGCGCCGCCTCGAGCATCGTGTCCACCAACGGGTGCATCGAGCGGCTCTCGGAGACCCGTATCGGCCCGTCCACGCCGTGATAGCGATCCTCGCCGCGCTCGTTGTCCTCCGAGCGCTTGAAGTAGGGCAGGACGTCGTCGTAGCTCCATCCCGGGACCCCCCACCCGTCGTAGTCGGCCCGGTTACCGCGGATGTAGATCATCGCGTTGATCGAGCTGCAGCCCCCGAGCATCCGCCCGCGCGGCAGGTACAGGCGCCGGCCGCCCAGCCCCGGCTCGCGCTCGCCGAGCAGATCCCAGTCGTAGCTCGACTTGAACAGCGCCGGGAACGCAGCCGGGATGTGGATCTCCGGCTGGGAATCCTCGCCGCCCGCCTCGAGCAGCGCCACGCGCACGTCCGGGTCCTCACTCAGGCGACCCGCCATCACGCAGCCCGCCGATCCGGCACCGACCACCACGTAGTCGAACACGCGCTCACTCACCCTCGATCACCACCTTCATCACCTTGCTCGGGTTCTCCATCGCGAAGCGCAGCGCCTCCGGCGCCTGCGCCAGCGGGAAGCGGTGGCTGATCAGCCGCGCGATCGCCGGCCCGTGGCGCTCGACCGCCGCCACCGCCTCGGCGAACTCCTCCGCCCCGCAACAGCTCACGCCAAGCAGATCGAGCTCCTTCTCGGTCAGGCTGCCGATCCGCAGCGCCACCTCCTCCCCCGACATGCCCACCTGCACGGCGCGCCCGGCCGAGGCCACCATGTCGACCATCGCCCGCACCGCGTCCGGTGAACCGGTGGCGTCGATCGCCACCGGCGGACCCTCCGGCGCCGCCCACTCCCGCGCGTAGGACACCGTCTCCTCGCGCCCCCTCCACCGCAACACCGACGCCCCCATCGCCGCGCTCAGCTCGAGCCGCGCCTCGACGAGGTCGACCACCAGCACCTGGGCCCCGCGCTCGAGCGCCAGCAGGCAGAGGCTCTGCCCGATCGGCCCCGCGCCGAGCACGACCACCCGCTCGCCCGCGGCCAGCCGCGCGCGGTTCAGGGCACGGACCGCGATCGACACCGGCTCGGCCATCGCCGCCACCGCCGGATCCTCGGCCTGCACCGGGAACACCTGCTCCTGCGCGATCGCCAGCCGCTGCTGGAGCCCGCCATCGGAGTGGATCCCGATCAGCTCGAAGCGATCGCACGTGTTCGGCCGCCCGACGCGGCACGGGTAGCACTCTCCGCACGCGCGCAGCGGCCAGATCGCGACCCGCTGGCCGACCGCCAGGCCCTCGCGGCACCCGTCCCCGACCGCCACCACCGTCCCCGCCACCTCGTGTCCCTGCACCCGCGGGAACCGCGCGCCGCCCGCCGCCGTCGACAGCTCGCCGGCGAGGAAGTGATAGTCCGAGCCGCATATCCCCACCGCTTCGGGCGCGAGCACCACCTGACGCGGTTCCGGGTCACCCGGCGCGGGGCGCTCGACCATCGCCATCGCCCCGATGCCCTCGGTGACCGCCGCTCGCATCAGCCGCGCCCGGACCTCACGGCTCGCCCGCTCATGCGGGGCGCGGCTCGGCGCCGGCCGCGGTCGGCGCCGCCGCCGTACCGTTGCGACCCCGCAGCAGATAAGCCGACTGGAGCAGCTCCGGTTTCTCGCGCAGCTGGCTCGCCAGGCCGGAGAACTGGATCCGGCCCCCCTCCATGATGTAGGCGCGGTTGGCCAGGCCGAGAGCGACCGTCGCGAACTGCTCGATCAGGAGCACGCCGATGCCCGACTGCGCGATCGAGCGGATGGTCGGGACCAGGCGGTTGACCACGACCGGCGCGAGACCGAGCGAGAGCTCATCGATGATCACGAACCTGGGACGCGACACCAGCGCCTGGGCGAGCACCACCATCTGCTGCTCGCCGCCGGACAGCGACCTGGCCGCGTTCTCGAGTCGCTTCTCGAGCTCGGGAAACAGCTCGAGCGAGCGCGCGCGTCCAGCCTCGGCGTCGGCCCTCGACAGCGTGTACGTGGCCACGCGCAGGTTCTCGGCCACGGTCAGCTCGGGAAGCAAACGACGCCCCTCCGGAACGATCGCGATGCCCGCGCTCCGGATCCGCTCGGGCCGGCGGCCGGCGAGGTCTCGCTCGCCCAGCAGCACCTTTCCGCCCGCCGGCTTGAGCACCCCGCCGATCGCCAGCACCATGCTCGACTTCCCCGCGCCGTTGGGGCCGAGCAGCGCGGTGACCTCGCCCGCGGCGATCTGGAGCGAGACCTCGCGCACGACTGTGCGCCCGCCGCGGGCGACCGACAGGCCCTCGATCGTCAGCCTGCCGTCCGCGCCGCTCACGCAGCCACCTCCTCGGTTCCGAGGTACGCGCGTATCACCCGCTCGTCGCGGAGCACGTCGGCCGTCGGTCCCGAGGCCAGCAGCTTGCCGAAGTCGAGCACGGCGGTGACCTCGCAGCAGTGCGAGACCAGGCTCATGTCGTGGTCCACGAGGATCACGAGCGCTCCCATGTGCTCGGGAATCGCGCGGATCACGTCCCCCAGGAGCTCGGTTTCCTCGTCGGGCAGCCCGGCGGCCGGCTCGTCGAGCAGGACCAGCCGCGGCTTGCCCACGACCGCGCGGGCCACTTCGACGAGGCGGCGCTCGGCCGCTCCCAGCGTTCGCACCTTCGCGTAGGGGTCGATGTCGAGCTTGACGAACTCGATCGCTCCCAGCACGTCTTCGCGTCGTGAGCCACCGGTCATCTTCGAGTGCTCGTGGATCATCGCCACGTTGTCGTAGACCGACAGCTCCTCGATCGCCTGCTCGGTCTGGAACGTGCGCCGCAGCCCCCACCGGGCCCGGCGGTAGTGGGCCATGTTCAAGAGGTCCTCGCCGAACGCGTTGACCGAGCCGCCGGCGGGCTTGACGAACCCGCTCAGCACGTTGAAGAACGTCGTCTTGCCGGCTCCGTTGGGGCCGATCAGACCGCACGTGCCGCGGTCGAACCTCACGGTCATCCGGTCGAGCGGGGTGACCCCGCCGAAGCGCACCGTGAGGTCGGAGACCTCGATCACTCCGCCCGCTCCCGCGCCCCGTTCGGGCGCGCCGATCTGCCCCGAATCGACCGGGCGAGCCGCGCCAGGTCCCTGGGCAGCTGCTCCACGATCCCGCGCGGCGCGGTCGTCAGCACCTGGAGCACTCCGAGGCCGAACAGGATCGTCAGCCAGTCGGGCGAGACGCCCCAGTCGTTGAGCAGCGCCTGGAGGAACTTGAGCAGGAAGGCGGCGGCGATCGCGCCCCACATGCTGTATGCCCCGCCCATCAGGACCACGGCGAGCAGCGTGATCGAGTCCGCCGTCGAGAAGGTCAGCGAGTTGAGGTAGCGAAAGCTGCCGGCCACGAGGCCGCCGGCGACGCCGGTGACGAACGACGCCAGTGCGAACGCCCACAGCTTGTACAGCGTCGTGTTGATTCCGCCCGCCAGCGATGCCGCCTCGCTCTGGCGGATCGCCGCCCACGCCCGCCCCGGCCGGCCCCGGAGGTGCAGCAGCACGAGCACGAACATCAGCGCGGCGACGATCACCGAATAACGGAAGAAGGCGGGATCTGAAGCCGCGATGCTCGGGCGGCGGATCGGCGGTATGTGGACGCTGCTGCCGTTGTAGCCGGTGAAGCCGTGGCCGCCGTTGGGGAAGTTGATGTTGTCGAGCACGACCGTGATCGCGCCGGCCAGCATCAGCGTGATGAGCGCCAGGTACAGACCGCTCATGCGCAGGGCAGGGAGCCCGACCAGGGTGCCGAGCACCATCGTGATCAGCCCCGAGCCCAGCAGCACGACCGGGAACGGGAGCCCGGTCCCGAACAGCAGGCGGGCGGCCACCCACGCCCCCATCGCCAGCACCGCCCCCTGGCCGAGCGACACCATTCCCACCCGCCCCACGAGCAGGCCCAGGCCGAGCGCGACGATCGAGTAGATCGCCACCTGCGTCCACGCGTCGACGTAGTAGAGGCTGAAGATCGAGGGGACGAACAGCAGCACCAGCGCCAGCAGCGCAACGATCACGGCGGGGCGGATCGCCGAGCGCGCATCGAACCCGGGCCCGGCACGGGCCGCTGTCGTCGCCGACGGTGCTGGTGCGCTCGCCGTCTCGCCCGCCGTGGCGGCCGACTCGGTCTTCACGCCCGCCGGCTCGATCGTCTACACCCCCTGCCGCCCGACGGTGATCACGCGCCGGCGGTTGAGGACCAGGAGCGCGATCGCCGCGACCACGAACGGCGTCATGTCGCGGTAGTTGCTGAGCGAGGTGATCGGGGTGAGCTCGGCGGTGATCAACCCGATCACGAGCGCCGCGCCGAACGTGATCGCGATCGAGCGCAGCCGGGCCACCAGGGTCGCGGCCAGCGTGGAGATGACCAGGAAGGTGAGGCTGTTCGCGTCGAGCGCGATGAGGTCCGCCAGCAGCACGCCGGCGATCCCGGACAGCACGCCGCAGCCGAACCAGGCGGCGGCCTCCACGCGCCGGACCGGGACGCCCAGCGCTGCGGTGATCTCACGATCGTTGGCCATGGCCCGCATCGCGGTACCCAGCTTCGTGAAGCGCAGGAACGCCGCCGTCACCCCCGTGATGACGAGACCGAGGACGAGCGCGATCACCTCCGTGTAGGTCACCGCGATCTGCCCGACCTGGAACGTGTTGTTGTCGGTCGGGATCGTCAGCGAACGCGATGCTCCGCCGCTCGACGGCCACAGCAAGTCCATCGCGCCGAGGAGAATCAGCGTCAGCCCGAGCGTCGCCGTCGCCTTGACCAGCGGATCGCGCCCCGACAGGGCGGGCCCGAAGATCATCCCGTAGAGGAGGGTGACGACCCCGCCGAACAGGATCGCCACCACGAATGACAGCCAGATGTTCCAGCCGTCCTGCTGGGAGAGCTGCCAGGCGATCAGGGCGCCCATGGCACCGACCGCACCGAAGGCCAGGTAGAGGACTCCGGTGGCTCGGTAGAGGACCACCATGCCGACCCCCGACAGGGCGTACACCCCGCCGAGGGACAGCCCGGTGATCAGGAACTGCTCGACGTCGGTCAGGCTTGGCATGGATCGTCAGACGCCGCGCTCGGGGTTTCGCCAGCCTACTCCTAGCCCGTCGGCGGAGTGGTCGAAGGTGCCTCGCCCGCAACCGACCGGTACTGGGCGATCTGCGGATCGGCCGCGGAGATCGGCGTGCAGCCCTGGGCGGTGAGCATCTTCCCGTTGGCGGGCGTCACCGTGAAGTCCGAGTTGTTCGGGATATGCAGCGGATAGCTGCCGTACACCCAGGGCTGGCACTGCATCTCGTTGCTCTGGCCCTTGATCGCCTTGATCGCCGCGTTCACGTTGGCGATCGTGTACGGGGGCTTCACGTTCTGCATCGCACCGACGAAGAACTTCGCCAGGAGGAAGCCCATCTGGCTGAACGAGCCGATGCCGCCGGCGACGGCCTGGCCGTACTGGGACAGGATCGCCTTGTAGAGCTGCATCTCGGTGCCGTTGTGATCGTCGGGCGCGGTCAGCTCGGAGTTGACGAACAACTTGTGATCCCACCTCGGCCCCAGCGCCTTGGCCAGGAAGTCGGTGTCGCACGGCGTCGAGCAGCCCCAGCCCTTGACGCGGTCCTCGACCCCCAGCTTCTGGGCGGCCTGCAGGATCACGAGCGCCTCCGGCGGGGTGAAGTTGAGCACCACCCACCCGCTCGAGCCGGCGTCGTTGACAAGCGTCAGCGCCACCGAGTTGGCGTCGTTGATCGGAACGTTCTCGGTCAGCTCGGTGATCGGCACGTGCGCCGCGTCGGCCAGCGCCTTCGGCCCGGCGGCGATGTAGCCCGTGCCCGGCACGTTGGACTGAACGAACACGATCTTCGACGGATGCTGGGCGAGGCCGTACTGCGTCGCGCCGTCGGAGCTGTAGCGCGGACCCATGTTGACCGCGGCGCTGTTCGGCGTGGACCAGCACTCGGGAGCAATGCCGGCATCCATCTCGTAGATGCCGAGCTGCTTCCAGTAGCCCTGGTCGATCGTGCACTCCAGCAGGTCGAACACGCCGTCGATCGCGACCACGTGGTCGGTCTGGATCAGCTGCTTGGCCGCTGCCGCGATCTGCGCCGGCTGCGTCTGGTCGTACTGCACGAAGAGCTTGAGCGGATGGCCGTTGACGCCGCCGTTGGCGTTCACGCACGCGAAGTAGGCGGCGATCATGTTCGGACCGTCGCTGAAGTCGGTGCCCGGCTGCTTGGTGTCGATCGTGCCGACGTTGATCGGGGTGCCGGTGGCTTTCACGCCGGGCTTCGACCCGCAGGACGACGTGCTGGTCGATCCGGTGCTCGCGCTCGAGGCTGACGAGCTCGAGGCACCGCCACCGCCACCGGGCGGTGCGCTCGTGGTCTTGCTGCTGCTTCCACACCCGGCCAGCACGATTGCGCCGGCCACCGCCGCCAGCACGAAGATCGCGCGCAGGCGTAGCACGTCCTGGAACATCCTCCTCACCGCTGTCCTCCTCCTTCTCGGACTGACCCGCCCCTCTGGCGAGGCGAGGATCTTATTCCGCCGACCGGCTGCATGCAATGCCTGCCTAACCTGACCACAACCAATCGTTTGCATGGGGCTTCGATCGGGCTTCTTGCATGCAGGAATAGACTCGCGGCTCGGCGATGGGCAACCAGACCCCCAGCACGCAGATGACCCGGGCGCTCCTGAGCCTGCGCGAGCAGATCCTGAGCGGCGAGTTCAAGCCCGGCGAGCGCATGTCCGAGCTGCGCCTGGTCGAGCGCATCGGCGTCTCGCGAACTCCGCTGCGCCTGGCGCTGGGCTCGCTCGAGCACGAGGGCCTGCTGCGCGCGCTTCCCGGCGGCGGCTATGCGGTTCGGGAGTTCACCCGGGCCGACATCCGCGACGCGATCGAGCTGCGTGGCGTGCTCGAGGGGAGCGCCGCCCGCTTCGCCGCCGAGCGTGGGGTTCAGCGCCGGGACCTCCGCGCGCTCCGCTCGATCAACGCGTCGGTCGAGCCGCTCGTCCGGCTCGCCGACTATGAGTCGTTCGAGCGCTACGTGGCGCTCAACGAGGTGTTCCACACCCGGCTGCTGAAGATGGCCCGCAGCCCGCTGCTCGCGCGTACGCTCGACGGTGTGCTGTCGTTGCCTTTCGCCAGCCCGAGCTCGCTCGTCCTTCAGCACGCCCAGCTGCCCGAATCGCGTGAGATCCTCGTCATCGCCCATCGCCAGCACGTGGACCTCGCCGACGCGATCGAAGCGCGCGAGGGGGCGCGCGCCGACGCGATCGCGCGGGAGCACGCGCGCCTTTCGCTGACCAACCTCGAGATCGTGCTCAGCCGGCGCGGGCTGATCGAGCAGGTGCCCGGCGGCTCGCTCATCGCGCTGCCGGGCGAGGCTGCCGAGCCGGTCTGAGCTCATCGCGCGCCGGCCCCACGCCGGGCATACCGGACCTCCGGAGGCTTGTCCCACTCGATCGCGCTCAGCGCCGCCGCGTGGATCCGCTCCGCGCCGGGCCGGTAGGCGTCCTCGAGCGGCGGGCTGACCGGCACCGGGGTGAACGGCGCGCCTACGCGCTCGATCGGCGCCTCCAGGCGGTCGAACGCCGCCGCCTGCACCGCGGCGGCGATCTCCGCGCCCACGCCCCCGGTTCTCACCGCCTCGTGGGCGACGACCGCTCGGCCCGTGCGGCGCACGGAGCCGGCGATCGTCTCCAGGTCGAGCGGCACCAGCGTGCGCGGATCGATCACCTCCGCCTCGACCCCGTCCTCCGACAGCCACGCCGCCGCGCGCAGCGCCTCGCCGACCATCCGCGAGGTGGCGACGATCGTCACGTCGCTGCCCGCCCGCACCGTCCGCGCCACGCCCAGCGGCACCGCCTCAGGCTCGTCCGCCACATCCTCGCGGCGGAAGTACAGGGCCTTGTTCTCGACGAACACGACCGGTCCCGGATCGCCGATCGCGCTCGCGAGCAGCCCGGCGGCGTCGGCCGCGCTGCTCGGCATCGCCACCTTCAACCCGGGGACGTGCGCCACCCACGCCTCCAGGCTCTGCGAGTGCTGCGCCCCCGCGCGCTCGCCGGCGCCGCCCTGGGTGCGGAGCACGAGCGGGACCGAGAGCTGGCCGCCCGACATGAGGTGAGCCTTGGCCGCCTGGTTGACGAGCTGGTCGAGCGCGAGCGTGAGGAAGTCGATGAACATGATCTCCACGACCGGCCGCAGCCCCGCCTGGGCGGCGCCGATCGCCACGCCGCACACCGCGCCCTCGCTGATCGGGGTGTTGCGCACGCGTTCGGTCCCGAACTCGTCGGCCAGCCCGGCCGTGGCCGTGTAGGGGCCCCCCTCGGCCACGTCCTCTCCGAGCACGATCACGCTCTCATCCGCGCGCATCGCCCGCGCCAGCGCGCCGTTGATCGCCTGCACGAACGTCGTCTCGCTCATGCGTACACGAGCGTGGCCGCCAGCTCGGGTCCGGGAAACGGGCTGGCCCGCGCGAACGCCACCGCGCGCTCGACCTCCTCCTCGGCGGCCGTCCGCAGGCGCCCGAACTCGTCCGCGCCGCCGCTCGCCGAACCGGCGCTCGGCCAGCCGCGCCACCGGGTCGTGCCGGCGCCACTGCGCCTCCTCGGCGCGGTCGCGGTAGCGCTCGGCGTCGCCCTCGTAATGGCCGCGCCGGCGATGGGTGAGGCACTCGAGCAGCATCGGTCCGTGGCCCTCACGCGCGTCGCCCAGGAAGCGCGCAAACGCCTCCCACACCGCCTCCGCATCGCCGCCGTCAACCGTCTCGCGCGCGACGCCGTACGGGGCAACCACGTCGCTCACCCGCTCGACCACAGTGTGCGCCGAGCGCGGCGTGAACTCGGCGAACCCGTTGTTCTCGCACACGAAGATCAGCGGCAGCGACCACAGCGCGGCCAGATTCACCGTCTCGTGGAAGTGCCCCGCCTGGACGGCGCCGTCGCCGAAGAACGCGACCGCCACCGCATCGGTGCCGCGCCGCCGGGCGGCGAGCGCGTGGCCGAGCGCCAGCGGCAGGTTGCCGCCGACGACGCCGGTGGCGCCCATGAACCCGCGCTCGCGCCAGACGAGGTGCATCGAGCCTCCGAGTCCGCGACAGCAGCCGTCGGCGCGCCCCATCAGCTCGGCCATGAGCCGCTCGAGCGGCACGCCCTTGGCGATCGCGTGGCCGTGGGCACGGTGGCCGGAGTACACGGCGTCGTCGTCGCGCAACTGCCGGCACACCGCGGCGGCGACGCCCTCGCCGCCGATGCTGAGGTGGATCAGGCCGTGAACCTGGAGGCTGCGCTTGAGCGCCGCCACGCGTTCCTCGAAGGCGCGGATCCGCCACATGGTGGCGAGCAGGTCGCGCGCGAGCTCGCCGCTGATGGCCACGGCGCGCGTTACGCCGCGACCGGCGCCTGCCCGAGCACCTGGTGCACGGCCTGCTGGATCTTCTCCTCGTTGGGGAGCAGGAACGCCTCCATCGGCTCGCTGTAGGGGATCGTCGAGTCGAGCGCCGTCACCTGCTTGACCGGCGCCTTGAGCGAAGAGAACGCCTCCGCGGCGATCACGCCCGCGATCACGTTCGAGAACGCCGCGTGGGGCGTGGCCTGATCGACGAGGACCACGTGCCCGGTCTTCTCCACCGAGGTCAGGATCGTCTGCGTGTCGAGCGGGTTGAGCGTGCGCGGGTCGATCACCTCCGCCTCGACGCCCTCGCCCGCGAGCGCCTCCGCCGCGGCCAGTGCCCGCCCCACCGTCCATCCCGTGGCGACGATCGTGACATCGGATCCGGCGCGCCGGACCGCGGCCTCGCCGAACGGGACCACGTACTCGCCCTCGGGCACGTCGCCGTGCTCGAGCACGAGCAGGTAGTGCATCAGGTAGCAGACCGGGTTGTCGTCGCGGATCGCGCTGGCCATCAGGCCCTTGGCGTCGGCCGGCGTCGCCGGCAGGGCGACCTTCAGCCCCGGAACGCCGACGAACATGTTGTAGATCGACCCGGTGTGCTGCCCGGCCCAGCCGGCGGTGAATCCGTAGCCGGCCTTGAACACGACCGGCACCTTGACCCGGCCGCCGCTCATGTAGCGCAGCCGCGGCGCCTCGTTGACGACCTGGTTCATGGCCACGAGCATGAACTCGGACATCAGCAGCTCGACCACGGGCCGGTAGCCGGACAGCGCGAGCCCGGTGGCCATGCCGATCTCGGCCGTCTCGGAGATCGGCGAGACCCGGACGCGCTCGCGGCCGTAGGCCTGCACGAACCGGTGATCGTCGCTGGGGGCGACGTCCTGGCCGTAGAAGACGACGGTCTCGTCGCGCGCCATCTCGAGGAAGATCGCTTCCTCGACCGCCGCGATATAGGGGATCTCGCGTGCCATGTCCGCCCTCCTAGGCGTAGACGAAGTCCGGGCGCGCGGCCGCCTCGGGCTCGGGGAAGGGATCGTCGAGCGCGAAGCGCACCGCCGCGTCCATCTCCTCGCGCACCTCCCGGCCGATCTGGTCGGCATGCTCGGGGTCGAGTGCACCCTGCTCGATCAGCCGCGCCCGGAACCGCGGCACGGGATCGCCGCGCAGCGCCGCCTCGTACTCCTCGCGGTTGCCGAACACCGCGATCGCCTCGTGCTCGGCGAAGTGCAGCGGCACCCCGGGTGGGGCGATGATGTTGCCGTGAGCGGATAGGCGGTAGACCTTGGACTCCACCAGGGTCGGTCCCTCGCCGGCCCGTGCCCGCGCCGCCGCCGTGCCCACCGCTTCGTAAACCGCGAGCGGGTTGCCGCCGTCCACGGTCACGCCCGGCATGCTGTACGCCTTCGCCTTGACCGAGAGCGGCTCGCCCGCGGCCGCGTTGGCGTCCTCCTGCTCCACGCGCGTGGCCACGTTGTAGCTGTTGTTCTCCATCACGTAGACGATGGGCAGCTTCCACAGCGAGGCGAGGTTGAGCGACTCGTGGAACGCGCCCTGCTTGGAGGCGCCGTCGCCGAAGAAGCACAGCACCACCTGCCCCTGCTTTCGCAGCTGGGCCGCGAACGCGACGCCGGTGGCCTGCGGGATCCCCTGGCCCACGATCCCGCTCGTGCCGAGGAAGCCGCGCTCGGGGTCGACCAGGTGCATCGAGCCGCCGTAGCCCCCGCACAGCCCGCTCCGGCGCCCGTAGATCTCGGCCATGATCGCCTTCACGTCGGTGCCGAGCGCGATCGGGTACCCGTGGCAGCGGTAGGTCGCCATCATCTGGTCGCCCGTCTGCATCGTCGCCAGCGACCCCACGATCGACGCCTCGGCGCCGTCGGCGAGGTGGGTGTGGCCCCGGATCACGCCCGGATGCTCCTCGAACGTCCGCTTGACCCGCTCCTCGAACTCGCGGATCCGCAGCATCTGCGTGTACATCCACCTCAGCCGCTCGCCTGAGAGCTCCATCACCCCTCCTCTGCTATGCGACGCCGGCGCGCAGCTGCGCCACCGTCGTCTCGAATGCACGCTCGAACTCCTGCTCGATGGGCAGGCTCCGCAGCTCCTCGGAGAGCACCTCGACGCCCCACGGCCCGTCGTAGCCGAGCGCGCGACACGCGTCGACGTACGCGGGGAGGTCGAACTCGCCCTCGCCCGGGAGCCGCCGGTGGTTGACGGTCTCCTCGACCAGGTCGTCCATGCTCTGCACCGCGCCGTCGGACAGCTCGACCCAGCTCAGGTACCGCGGCGGGACCCGGCGCAGGTCCGCCGGGGTGATCCCGAGCTTGCCCATGTGCCACGTGTCGATCGCCAGGCCGCCGTTGTCCCGGCCTGCCCCCTCCGCCACCGCGATTGCCGCCTCGAGCGTGTTCACGTTGACGTCGAAGGGCATGAACTCGTACACGACGCGCGCGTCGGTGTGCCGCGCCGCGTCGTCGCACAGCTCCGCGAACGCCTCGGTGAGCCGCTCGAGCTCGCACGGGGTCCCGGGGATGTTCCCGACCTTGATGTGGTGTGCGCCCAACGTGGCCGCCGCTTCGAACAGCAGCCCGCGCCGGCGGTCGGACTCGGTACGCGCGGGCTCCCCGGGGTCGACGAAGAAGCTGTCCAGGAACTCGAGCTCCAGGTAGGTGAGGCCGGCGTCGTCGAAGATCGCCTTGATATCGGCGAGCGCGCGCGACTCGAGCTGGTGCTCGATGTCGGCGTGCCACAGCCCGAGGCCCTTGAAGCCCGCGCGCGCGGCCTGCGCGCAGCGATCGCGCCAGTCGAACGTGCTCCACTCCCGGCCGACGTGCACATCCACAGGGCCCGAGACGGTCCAGTACAGAGCGAGCAGCTCGGGTTCGGCCATCGGGCCGCTCAAGCTAGCGCCGGCCACCGGCGCTAACCAGCCATCGGATGCACGCGTTCTTGCCGATCAGCGCGAGAGGCGCTCAGCGGTGCGCCGAGACCCACGCCACCGAGCCGGCGTCGACCGGGAGCGCGACGCCGGTGACGAACGAGGCCTCGTCCGAGGACAGCCACACGACGGCGGCCGCCACCTCGGCCGGGTCACCGAACCGCGTCATCGCCTGGGGTGCGAGGATCTCCTGCTGGCGCTCAGGCGGCTGCTCGGACATGAGCGGCGTCATGATCGCGCCCGGACAGACCGCGTTGACCCGAATCCCGTGATCCGCATACTCCACCGCCGCGTTCTTGGTCAGCCCGAGGATGCCGTGCTTGCTCGCGGTGTAGGCGCTCAGCATCGTGACCGCGCGCAGCCCGGCGTTGGACGAGGTGTTGACGATCGCGCCACCCGCCGGCGCCGGATTGGCGAGCATCTGCCGGATCTGGTGCTTCATGCCGAGGAACGTGCCGCGCAGGTTGACCGCGATCACGCGGTCGAAGTCCTCCTCGGAGGTCTCGTGCAGGAGCCGGTGAACGCCGATCCCGGCGTTGTTGTGGGCGAAGTCGAGCCGGCCGTGGCGGGCGACGGTGTGGGCCACGAGCGCCTCGCAGTCGCTCGCCCGCGCGACGTCACACGCGAAGAACTCGGCTTGGCCACCCGCAGCGCGGATCTGCGCCACCGTCTCCTCGCCCCCGGTATGCGCCTGCTCGAGGTCGGCTACGACCACCGATGCCCCCTCGGCCGCGAACCGGATCGCGCAGGCGCGGCCGATCCCGCTCGCCGCGCCCGTGACGAGGCCCGCCTTGCCGTTCATCATCCCGGCCATCGGTGCCGCGAGCTTATCCAGGAGGGCTGAATGGCCGCTGCCGATCTCTACGACGAGCTGAGCGCCGGATGCACGCAGCCGCTCCGGCTCGAGGAGCTCGCCGAGCAGGCCGCCGGGCGGCCGCCGTGGGATCTGCCGCGGCGCGCGGAGCTGGACGCAGAACGCGAGCGGCCGCTGGCGGACAAGCAGGGCGTCGAGCTCGCCCAGGGCGCGCTCATCAGCGAAGTCCTGGCCGACCCGCGCACCGGCCGGCACCTGCTCGAGTCGATGCTCAGACCGCGCGCCGACGCGCTCGCGCGCCTGGATGAATTCCGCGAGCGCGGCACGGTCGACTTCGGTCCGGTGTGCGTGACCCGCCGCGGCCGAGCGGGGATCCTCGAGCTGCGCAACCCGCGGCATCTGAATGCCGAGGACGGCGCCACCCTCGGCCCGACCGAGTGCGCGGTCGACCTGATCCTGCTCGACCCGGAGATCGAGGTCGGCGTGCTCCGCGGCGGCGAGCTGGCGACCGGGCGCTACGCCGGCCAGCGCGTGTTCGGGGCGGGCATCAACCTCACGCACCTGTACGAGGGGCGGATCGACTTCCTCTTCTACCTGGTCCGCGACCTCGGCTACGTCAACAAGATCTACCGCGGGATCCTCCACGAGGACGGGAGCACGACCGAGAAGCTGTGGATCGCCGGGGTGGAGCGCTACGCGATCGGTGGCGCCTGCCAGCTGCTGCACGTTGTCGACCACGTGATCGCTGCCCGGGGCGCGCGCCTTTACCTTCCCGCCCGGCGCGAGGGGATCATCCCCGGCGCCTCGAACCTGCGCCTCCCGCGCTTCGTCGGAGACCGCGCGGCGCGCCAGGCGATCCTCTCCGGCCGCGAGTGGACCGCCGGCGAGCCCGACGCGGACCTGCTCTGCGACGAGGTCGTCGACCCGGAGGAGATGGACGCGGCGATCGAGGCGCGGATCGAGGCGCTCACGAGCTCGGGGCTCGTCAACGCCGCGGCCAACCGCGCTGCGCTCCGCGCCGGGCAGGAGCCGCTCGAGCTCTACCGCGAGTACATGGCCACGTACGCGATCGAGCAGGCGCGCTGCCATCTCAGCCCGGCGCTCGTCGCCAACCTCGAGCGCCACTGGAATGCCCGCAAGCGGTAGCGCGGTCTGGGATCAGGCCGAGCTGCTGCCCGTGGAGCGGTTGCGCGCGCTCCAGCTCGAGCGGCTGCACGCCACCGTGGAGCGCGTGCTCCGCGCGCAGCCGCCGGCCGCCGAGCGACTGCGCGCCGCCGGCATCGGCTCGCCGCGCGACGTCTCCGGGCTCGAGGACCTCGAGCGCGTCCCGTTCGCCACCAAGGCCGATCTGCGCGAGCACTATCCCCTCGGCCTGCTCGCCGTTCCCCGCGAGCGGCTGCTGCGCCTGCACGCCTCGAGCGGCACCCATGGAAAGCCGACCGTGGTCGGCTATACCGCGTCGGACCTCGAGACGTGGACGGAGCTGATGGCGCGCTGCATGACCGCGGCGGGCGTGCGTCCCGGGATGATCGTGCACAACGCCAACGGCTACGGGCTGTTCACCGGCGGGCTCGGGTTCCACCAGGGGGCTGAGCGGATCGGCGCGACCGTGGTGCCGGTGTCGGGCGGGTTCACGGCGCGCCAGGCGATGCTGCTCACCGACCTGCGGGCTCAGGTGCTGGTCGCGACGCCCTCCTACGCGCTGGCTATCGCGCAGGCGCTCGGGGACGGCAAAGACGTCGCGCTCGAGCTCGGCCTGTTCGGAGGCGAGCCGTGGACCGAGGAGCTGCGCCGGCAGATCGAGCGCTCCCTCGGCATCGACGCCGTGAACTTCTACGGCCTATCGGAGATGTGCGGCCCCGGTGTCGCCGTCGAGTGCCGCGAGCAGCGCGACGGCCTGCACGTCCAGGAGGACCACTTCATCGTCGAGGTCGTCGCACCGAGCGACGGCCGGCGCCTCGCGCGCGGGCGAGGAGGGCGAGCTCGTCTTCACCACGCTCACCAAGGAGGCGATGCCGCTGATCCGCTACCGCACCGGCGACCTCGGGAGCCTCGCCACCGCACCGTGTCCCTGCGGGCGCACGGGCGTTCGGATCCGCGGTTTGCGCGGGCGCCTCGACGACATGCTGATCGTGCGCGGCGTCAACCTCTACCCATCGCAGATCGAGCACGTGCTGCTCGGCATCGACGGCGTGGCGCCGGACTACCGGTTGGTGCTGGAACGCCCGGGCGCGCTGGATGAGCTGACGCTGGAGTGCGAGCCCGCCGGCGAGCTCGACCGGGATGCGCTGTCCGACCGCATCGCCGCGGCGCTGCGCGAGCAGACCGGGCTGCGGATCGCCGTGCAGGTACTCGATCCGGGAAGCATCCCCCGCAGCGAGGGCAAGGCCGTGCGCGTGCTCGACCGCCGCAGCTGACTACACGGGCTCGCCGGCGCGCGCCTCGCGGCGGACCTCGCTTGGCGTGACGCCGAAGGCGCGCTTGAACAGGCGCGAGAAGTGCGCCGCGTCCGAGAAGCCCCACCGGAACGCGATCTCGGTGACCGATCCGCCGTCGTGCTGCTGGAGATCCTCGACGCAGCGGGCGAGCCGCTCGCGCCGCACCAGCCCGGCCACCGACTCCTCAGCGTCCTCGAACAGGGCATGCAGCGCCCGGAGCGACATCGAGTACGCGCGGGCAATCGTCGCCGGCCCGAGGGCCGCATCCTGGAGGTGGGTGCGCACGTAGCGGCGGATCTCCGCGCGCATCGCCGAGCGCGTGCTCGAGCGGCTGGCCGGCAGGCTCGGCTCGACCGCTCCGCGCAGGAGCTCGAGCGCGGCCGTGGCCGCGGCGGCCCGGGCGGAGGGATCCAGCTGCGGCAGCTCGGCCGCGAGCGCGTTCATGTAGCGCACGAGCAGGCGTGCCGGCCCGCTGCGCTCGAGCGGCGGGAAGGCATCCTGCTCGCCCAGGCGCGGGCACACCGCCAGCACCCGCTCGCGCGGGAACAGCAGCGTTCGCTTGCAGAACGGCTCGATGATCTCGACCTCGGTGGGCTGAAGGCCGTCCCACAGGACGACGTCGCCGGCGGTCAGGGCCAGCTCGCGCCCGCCCTCGCGCACGAGCTCGACGCCCTTGCCCACGAACTGGAACCCGACGATGCTCTCCCGCCGGAGCTGCTCACCGGCGGCGTCGATCACGGCGCTGCTGCGGTGGCCGAGGAACGGGGCCGCGACGCAGTCAACGAGTGAGAGCTCGCCGAAGCGCCGGCGCGTGACCGCGGCCCGGAAGTCCGCCGGGGTGCGCGGCGTGGCGCGGATGTCGAAGGACAGGTGGGTGCGTGGCGAGGATCTCCGACCAGGCGTCGAGGCGCCGCGCGGGCGCGCCGCCGGTCACCCGCCAGCGCTCGGCGCCATTCGTCCTCACCGCTGTGTCCACGATTTCGCCTCTCCTCGTACGCGCCGTGGCCGCGTTTATCGTAGTCGCCGCGGCCGCCCGGCTACAAATGCCGCGCGGCAACAAGGCGCCTACCGAGCGGCGCGCACGGCGGCGAACCGCAACGGAGCCCCCGCCACCGGGGGTGGGGTCGAAAAACGAAAAATACGGAGGGTTTTCGACCCCACCCCCGCTTGCGTCACCGCGCCTCGACGACCCTCAAGGCGTTGCCGTCCTGATCGCGGAACGCGAACATCGGCGGCACGCCTGGCCAGTTCAGCAACTCGTCGACGTCGACTCCCTGCGCCTGGAGCGCGGAGTGCACGGCGGTGGCGTCGAGCGCCGTCAGGCGGATTCCCGTCTCCCCGCCCGCCGGCGCTCCCTCGCTGGCGAGCACGAGCGCGATCGTCACGCTCGCATCGCGGGGCGCCACCTCGATCCAGCGCCCGCCGGCCTGCGGCGCCGGGAAGTCACGCCGCTTCTGGAGCCCGAGCGTGTTCACGTAGAACTCGAGCGCTCGGTCCTGGTCGCTGACCGGCACGCCGATCGTCATCACGTCTGTGATCGTGGGAGTGGTCTGCTCGTTCATGTCGTTCTCCTCGCCTATCGCTCCAACTGTTCGCGCAGCGCCACCAGGCGCCCGCGCCAGTACTGCTTCATCCGCTCGGCCTCGGCGGCGTCGGGCAGCCGCCGGTGCTCGACCGCGACCGTGCTCCGCGCGCCGTCCTTGACGAGAAAGCTCACGTGCACCCGCGTGCTCCCGCTCTCCCAGTCAAACCGGGCCGACTTGGGCCGGGTGGCCGTGCGCTCGGACAGCGTGACACCGGGGAGCCACCGCGCGCGCACCGAGTCCTCGATGAACGCGTTGTAGAGCTCGTCGACCGGCACCGCGATCGTCCTCGACGCGGTCACGGCGAACCCATCGTCCTTCTCGCCGACCTCACGCAGGCCGCGGGTCAGCTCGTAGCTGCTCGTGATCGCCTGGGCGTTCCAGGCCAGCGGGACGATGTCGAGCTGCTCGGCCACCCAGCGGGCGATCTCGCGGTGGCTGCGCTGTGCGGCGCCCCACTCGTCGAGCATCTCGAACCACTCCTCCCACCCGCGCCCGGTGCGCTGGCGGATCTTCTCGTCTGAGGTCTTCAGCCTCGGCGCGCCGGCGCCGTTGGCCGGTTCAGCCCGCAGCAGCATCGCGCGCGCGGCGGTGTAGCTCTCTCCCGTCTTGGCCATCCTCGCGCGGACCAGGCGCTTGAACGACTTCTGCTCGGTCATCCTGTTGCTCCTCTGGACTGGCGCGGCCTCGCAACTCACGCTCGCGACGCCCCGCCGGAAGGGCAACGACCGAACCGGCGTCCCGAGAGCACGAGCTCCCTTTGCCCCCGCTTTGGCCGGCGGCGTGAGCGCCGGAATCGAGGGTTGGGCGCGGGACGGCGCCTGTGAACGGCTACTTCTACCAGCTTCGACCGCCGGGGAGGTGGAAAGTCATCGGTCGCGTATCTGGCCCGCCACGCGGGTATGGGTCAGGGCATCAGGAACCCGCTCGCCCTACCCTCCGCCGCCGTCGATTCGCTGCTCGTCATGGGCGAGCTCGCCACGCGTTTGCCGCGCGTGCTGGCGGACCTCGACGAGCGCATCCGCGACCTGATGGACGACATCTCCGCCATGCGCGCCGCCGTGGAGCCGCTCGACATGCGCATGCAGCAGCTCGAGGGTGAGATGCGCGGCATGCACAAGTCCCTGAAGGAGGGCATGCAGGCCACCGAGGATGGGATGAAGGAGACAGCGCGCCTCCAGGACATCACCAACAAGGGGATCGGCGACATCGTCGAGGCAGTCGACCCGCTGTCCGCCGACATCCGCCGCGTCGAGGACAACACCTCTCCGCTGCCCGATCGCATCGGCGCGCTGGAGCGGCTGATGGGCGACATGCTCGGCGAGCTGCGCTCGCTGCATGAGGCGCTCGAGCCGGTGGCGAGCGCCGCCGAGCCCGTGGCGCGGTTGCGCGAGCGCCTGCCCGGCGGCAACTGAGCCCGTTCCCCGGCCGGCGCCGCCTTCACCCTCGCGCGCCGGCCACGATCACCTCGGCGTCCGGCTCGGCGGCATACAGCCGCGCCACGTCGGCGGCACGCCGCTCGAGGCACGCCCGCTGATTGATGTAGCCCTTGTCGGTGATCTCGCCGGCGTCGAGGCTCGGCGGCTCGCTCAGCAGAAGCAGGCGCTCGATGCGTCCCGCCGAGCCGGCGCCGGCGCCGAGCTCGCCGAGCGCCCGCTCAGGTGCTCGCGCAGGCGCGGATCGCCCGGAGCGACCTCGCCCTCGCCCCCGCAGATCCGGCGCGCCTCGGCCTGGTTGATCCAGGCGAGTGCGGCGACGTATTCGCTGTCCTGGCCGGTAGATGACCGCGTCGGTGAGCACGCCGGCGGCGCGCTCAGCAGCGCCAGCCGAAGCCGGCCCGGCCGGGACCCACGTTCCCGTGAGCAGCTTGAAGTCCTCGGCGATCCTGCCGTCGAAGCGGAGACCGTGGCTCGGGTCGGTCTCGTCGATCAGCTCACCGCGTCGCCCGAGCGGTAGTAGCCCTCCTCGTCGAACGCCCGGCGCGTCAGCTCGGGCGCGCGGAAGTAGCCCGGGTGTGACATTCGGGCCGCGGACCCGGATCTCGAGCTTGCCCGCGACGGGGGCGAGCTTCACCTCCACCCCTGAGAGCGGCACCCCGATGCAGCCCGTGGCCGCGGCTGCGAAGTGCGCGCTCGTCGCCGCCGGCGCCGTCTCGGTCGTGCCCCAGCTCGAGGTGAGCAGGACCTCGTGGTCGGCGACCCGGCGCGCGATCTCCCGTAGCCGCGCCGCCAGCGCGTCGGGCAGCGCTGCGCCCGCGTAGAACATGAAGCGCAGACGGCTGAAGAACCGGTCCGCGAGCTCGTTCGTCGGCCTCGAGCGCCGGCGCGAGCAGCGCGAAGCCGGCAGGGCACGTTGAAGTACAGCGTCGGCGTGAGCTCGCGCAGCGCCGACAACGTGCGGTGAAACAGCGGGGGCGCCGGCTTACCGTCGTCGATGTAGAGCGTTCCGCCGTTGAACAGCACGAGGCCCAGGTTGTGATTGGCGCCGAAGGTGTGGCTCCAGGGCAGCCAATCGACCAGGATCGGCGGCTCCTCGGCGAGGAAGGGCCAGATCAGCCGCAGCATCGCCTGGTTGGAGCAGAGCATGCGGTGGGTGTTGATCACGCCCTTCGGCACCCCGGTCGACCCCGAGGTGAAGAGCAGCTTGGCGATCGTGTCGGGACCCACCTCGGCGGTCGCGGTGCGTGCGCGTGCGCGTGCTCGTGCGCGTCAGCTCACCGAGGCGCAGGGCGCCGTCGCGCTCCCCGCGTGCCACGAGCGCCTGCGGAACTCGCGGTCGAAGGGCATCGAGCGCCGGCGCGAACGGCCCCGCGTCGTCTGCGAACACGATCCCGGGCCGGGTCAGCTCCGCGATCGCCTTGATGCGCGCGTGATCGGCGCTCATCAGCGAGTAGGCGACGCTGATCGGCATCACCGGCACACCGGCGCCATAGGCGGCCAGGGTCACGAGCAGATGCTCGACCGAGTTACCCGACAGGACCATGACCGGGCGATCGGGCCCGAGCCCCAGCTCCCGCAGCACCCGGCCGAGCGCCTCGGCCTGGGCCAGCGCGTCCCCGTAGGTGAGCGCGATCCACCGATCCTCGCGATCACGCTGCGCCGCCAGCGGACGATCGGGATGCTCGGCGGCCTGCGAGCGCAGCACCGCGGCCATCGAGGTCTCGTACTCCTGGAGCGCCCGGCGCGAGCTCAGCCGCACCGTCCCGTCGTCCGTCACGCCGCATCTCGACGTCGAGCGGCGCGAACGTCTCGAGCTGAATGCGTCCTGCTGGCGCTCATGCGCGATCGATCAGCGTCGAGAGCACGATCAGCGTGCGCGTGCGGACGATGTTCGGGTCACGACGGAGGCTCTCGACGAGCTTCTCGAGATGGTCGATGCTGTCGACGCGGACGCGGATCAGGGCATCGGGCTCCCCCGAGACGGTGAACGCGGAGACGATCTCCTGGACCCTGGCCAGAGAGCGCCCGACATCGGCGGGCGAGGTGCGATCCGCGCAATAGATCTCGATCAGCGACTCGATCGCCTCGCCGAGGGCGCGGAAGTTGACCCGCGCGCCGTAGCCGACGATCACCCCGTCGCCCTCGAGCCGGTCCACCCGGCGCTTGACCGCGGTTGCCGACAGCCCCACCTCAGCGCCGATGTCAGCGAACGTGCGCTTCGCGCTCTCCTGTAGCAACGCAACGATCTTGCGGTCGATGCTGTCTAGAGGACGGCTGAGCTGCACAGGGATGTTGATCGACTGCGTCTGCGTTGCGCCCACCGTATCACTGCGCAACGTTTCGCACATGACCGTCACCGCCCCGCCCCATGAAGACGTAACCACCCGCCCGCTGCTCGAGCTCGACGGGACCGGCCTCACAATCGAGGACGCCCTCGAGGTCTCCCGCGGCGCCCGCACCGTCCGCCTGGCCGACCACGCCGCCGACGCGGTGCGCGCCAGCCGCCGCCTCAAGGAGGACCTGATCGCCAGCGAGATCCCGATCTACGGGGTCACGACCGGGTTCGGCGACAGCGCCCACCGGCAGATCTCCCCCGCCAAGACGGGCAAGCTGCAACAGAACATCCTGCGCTTCATGGGCTGCGGCACCGGCCCGATCGCGCCACCTGAGGTCGCGCGCGTGACCATGCTGCTGCGCTCCAACTGCCTGTCCAAGGGCAACTCGGGCGTTCGCGTCGAGCTGATCAAGCGCGTGCTCGAGCTGCTCAACCACGACGTGCTCCCGTTCATCCCCGAGCGTGGCTCGTGCGGCGCCAGCGGCGACCTCGCCCCGCTGTCCTACGTCGGACGGATGCTGGCCGGCGACGGGCGCGTCGACTACGCCGGCACCGAGCGCGACGCCGCCGGCGTGCTCTCCGAGCTCGGCCTCGAGCCGCTCCTGCTCGAGTCCAAGGAGGGGCTGGCGCTCACCAACGGCACCTCGTTCATGAGCGCGTTCGCGTGCCTGGCCGTGGCCGCCGCCAAGGAGCTCGCCGACCTGGCCGACCTGATGACGGCGATGTCCTCGGAGGCGGTGCTCGGCAACCGCGGGCACTTCAACGCGTTCCTGTTCGACGGCGCCAAGCCTCACCCGGGCATGGTCACGAGCGCGCGTCACGTGCGCGAGCTGCTGGCCGACTCCGACCTCGTGGCCGACAGCGAGGAGCTGTTCGCCGGCGGCCTCGATGGCGCGGACTTCCTGGAGCTCGACCGCCACGTCCAGGACCGCTACTCGATCCGCTGCGCTCCGCACATCATCGGCGCGCTGCGCGACACGCTCGCCTGGGTCGAGCAGTGGCTGACGGTCGAGATCAACTCCTCCGACGACAACCCCCTGTTCAACGTCGGCGGTGGCCGGGTGGAGAGCGGCGGCAACTTCTACGGCGGCCACGTCGGTCAGGCGATGGACTCGCTGAAGGTCGCGCTCGCCAACCTGTGCGATCTGATCGATCGCCAGGTCGCTCACGTGGTCGACGAGAAGTTCAACCGCGGCCTGACCGCGAACCTGATCCCGCGCTTCGAGCCCACGCATCCCGAGGCGGGGCTGCACCACGGCTTCAAGGGCCTCCAGCTGTGCGCCTCCGCGATGACAGCCGAGGCGATGCACCTGTGCGCCCCGACGACGATCCACTCGCGCTCCACCGAGGCCCACAATCAGGACAAGGTCTCGATGGGCACGATCGCCGCACGCGACGCCCGCTCGATCGTCGAGCTGGCACAGAACATCGCGGCCATCCACCTGATGGCGTGCTCCCAGGCGCTCGAGCTCCGCGGCGTCGACCGCTGCAGCCCGCGCACCCGGCGCGCCGTCGAGCTCGTACGCGAGCACGTGCCCTTCCTCGACCGCGACCGCTACGTCGACGTCGACATCGCGGCGACCGTCGAGCTGATCAGGACGGGAGTGTTCTCAGAGCTCGTCGGCTGAGTCCAGCGGCGCGTGCCCGAGCCGCTCGAGCACGCGCTCGAACACTTCATGAGGCTGGGCTCCGGGCACGAGCAGCCGCTCGTCGATGAGCCACGCGGGCACCCCGCCGGCACCGAGCTCGATCGCGGCGCTCGTGTGCGCGTGCACGCGCTCGAGGTAACGCGCATCACCGAACGCCGCAAGGACCTCGTCCACGCCCAGCCCGGCGGCGGACGCCTCCTCGACGAGCACGTCCTCCTGGCCGATGTCGCGCCCGCGCGCCCAATAGGCGTCGAACAGCCGAGCGTGCAGCGCCGCGAGCACGCCCCGCTCGCGCGCGAGCTCGCTCAGGATCAGCGCCCGGCGTGAATTGGGCACGCGGTCGAGCTGCTCCGCGCGCGGCAGCCCCGCCGCCGCGAACATCGCCCGCTGGTGCTCAGCCAGGCCACGTCCGTACTTTCGCTCGAGCTCCGCGTACGCGATCCCTTCCGGCGGGTACTCAGGATGCAGGTCGAACGGCCGCCATTCGATCCGTGCGCCGAACCGGCGCTCGAGCCACGCCGCCCGTTCCAGGCCGACGTAGCAGAACGGTCATATGTAGTCGCTCCAGACGGCGATCCGCGGTGGTTGCACTGGCTCGGCCATGCCCGACACTGTAGAGCGCGCGACCGCGGCTCCAGAGGGAGTTCCCAGCCCCCGAGCACGCGTGTCAGGGAAACGACGATTCGCAGGCCGGAGCCGGCGCGGCTAGGCACGGCGCCGGGCAGCGGGTACCGTGCACTCGACGAGGCGCACCTCGATCAGGGAGAAAAACACGTGGCCGGAGAGACGCTCATCGAGCAGGCGCTCGGCCTGATGACGGCCTCTGGGCGCCCGCGACCGGGAGACCAGCTCACGTTCACCCCCGAGCACGCGCTCGTCTGGGTCCTGTACAGCGTTACCCGCGATGCGCGACGCGGAGCCGGCTCGAGCACCGAGGTTGATCGCTGCGTGCGCGCCGCGCGCAACGCGGGCATCGCCGACCGCGACATCGACGCGGCGATCGCAGCCGCCGAACGAGACCGCACGCCGAGCTGAGGCGCGCATTTCACCTAAGGTCCGCTGGCCATCCAGGTCGCCTCCGGGGCAGTCGCGGCGCTGTCCGGGTCGATCAGGATCTTCGCGTGTCGCTCGGGGGTGCCGAGCGCCTCGAACGCCGCGCTCACGCCATCAAGGCCGACGGTGCCGGTGATCAGTGGGCCGGGATCGATCTTGCCCTCGGCCAGCATGTGGAGCGTGTCGCGGAACTCGAGTGGCGTGTAGCCGAACACGAAGCGCAGGTCGATCTCCTTGTTGATCGCCATCGCCGGCGTGATCCGATCCTCGCCGACCAGCACGCCGGCGACGACGACGCGGGAGAACAGCGGGGCGCCGTCGAGGATGCTCTCGATCACGCCCGGCATTCCCACGCACTCGAAGATCACCGGGTACTTGGGCATCGCGCCGAGCTTCTCCCCCAGCCGCCACAGATGCCACCAGTCGATCGGAAGCCGGCCGAGCTTCTCCTTCGTACCGACCGCGAGCTCCAGTCCCGAGGGCAGGTCGCTCAGCTGCCCCTTGCGCTCGACGGCCGTCAACGGCGACTCACGGGCAGGGTCGATCACCACGTCGGCGCCGCAGGCGGTCGCGAGCGCGCGGCGGCCCGCCGAGTAGTCGCTCGCCACCACCGTCCTCACGCCCCGCGCCTTCAGAGCCAGGATCACCGCGAGCCCGATCGGCCCGCAGCCGATCACGATCGCCACCGTCCGCCTGCCCACATCGCCGCGCCGGACCGCATGCCACCCCACCGCGAGTGGCTCGGTCAAAGCGGCCACCTCAACTCCCAGGCCGTTCGGCACCGGCATCATGAGCGCCTCCTCGACCAGCACCTGCTCAGCGTAGGCGCCGGGCGCGGCCGCCGACAGGCCGACCATGTCGATGCCGCCGTGGCCGCGCAGCAGCGGGAGCGCCACCACACGCGACCCTTCCGGCGTCGTCTTCCGGCACCCCGGTCCGTGCTCGGCGATCTCGCCGCAGAACTCGTGCCCGAACACGATCGGCTGCTCGACGCGGGCGAAGCCGAAGTAGCCGACCTTCTCCGCCATCTCGGCCCATTGGTCTGATCCGTGGCGCGCATGCAGGTCCGAGCCGCAGATGCCGCAGCGAAGCACCCGGAGGCGAACCTGGCCGTTGCGCGGCGTGGGCTCGGGCGCGTCGCGCACCTCGAGCTCGCCGTGCTGGCAGACGACCGCTCTCACGGCACCTCGCCGGCGTAGTAGTCCTCCCGGCCGTTCTCCCGCCGCACGAGCAGCTTGTCGTCCGGGTTCGGCGGGAACACGCCGATCTTGTCGCTGTCGGGGTAGACGGCTACCGCCGGCTCGCGCGCGCTCGAGAACATGAGCAATCGCGCCACCGTCCCGGTGCGATTGGTGAGCTTGTGCGCGCCCTCGGGGCCGGCGGGAAAGCAGGCGAGCGTCCCCCGGGCGACCGTGCGCTCCCCGGCCGGCTCGCGCAGCACGAGCTCGCCCTCGAGGACGAGCAGCCACTCCTCCTCGTACTCGTAGTGGTATGGACACAGGCTCTGGCCCGGCGGCATCTCATAGAGCTTCACGTTGTTGGCGGCGCCGCCGGCATCCCGGCCGACGTGCGCCACCCCGCACCGGTAGCCCTCGGGATCCGCCTCGTCGTATTCGAACTGCGCATCGAACAAGTTGACCATGCGCGGGATCGTGCCAGGTGCGCGCTCCGCCTAGTCGCGGTGCCGGTCCAGGCGGAGCGCCGCCTCGAGCTCGAAGCGCGCGTCGGGATCGTCGAGCTGGTCGCCGAGCAGCTCGCGCAGGCGGGCGATCCGGTAGCGCGCCGTCTGAGGATGCAGGTGCAGCGCCTGCGCCATCGCCGCCGCGTTGCCGCGGTGATCCACGTACGCCCGGGCCGTGGCCGTCATCCGCGCCCGCGCCGCGGGAGTGAGATCGCGCAACGGCGCCAGGCGCCGGTCGGCGATCCGCTCGACCACGGGTGCGGCTTGGCGGACGAGGAGCTCGCCGAGGTGCTCGTCAGCGAGGACGAGGTGCTCGCCATCGGTCAGCTCGAGGGCACTCGCCGCCAGCCGCCAGGACAGGTGCAACCCGTCGAGCGCCACGTCCGGCCCGAGCGCGGCCGGACGGCCGGCGGCGGCCGCACTGATCCGCTCCGGCTGACCCGGGCCCTGTGCGTCGGGGACGATCACGCAGCCGAGTCCGTCGAAGGGCGCCGCGAGCGCATCGGTGCCCAGGCGTCCCGCAAGCCGGCCGAGCCGGGCGGCGGGGCAGGCGAGCGTGGCCGCGGTCCGGGGCAGCGGCCAGTCCAGGAGGGCTGCGAGCGCCGCCGCATCGACGTCGCGGGCGCGTCCGAGGAGCGCCGCCACGAGCTCGGCCCGCCGTTGCTGGCGCTCACCCGCGAGCTCGGACTGCGCCTCGGCGTAGCCGTCAACCGATTCGGCCGAGAGCTCGTCGATGTACGCGAACACGGCCTCGGCGAGCTGAGCGACGATCTCCTGATCGAGTCGCGCCGCACGGCCCGCGCGCGCGAAGCTGCGCCAGGCCACGCGCGCCCCGACGCGGTAGGCGGCCTGAAGCGCGTCGAGCGTCCGCCCGGCGCGGAGCTCACCGCGGCCGAGCGCGACGTACACCTCGCGACCACCGTCGTCAGACGAGTCCGGGTCGCGAATCAGGCGCACGAAGCGCCGCAGCGCCTGGTCGACGCCGGAGCGGACGGCCTCGCCGAACGCCCCGTCGAGCGGCCGGGCGTACTCGGGCACCTCGCGTCCGATCGCATCCACGATGTCGTGCGCGATCGTGCCCAGCTCGGGTTGCAGCGCGTCCGCCAGATCACGCGGCAGTTCCCGCCACGGCTGAGAAATATTACTCACTCAAGTGAGCATATCTGCCCTCGGCTTCGCGGAATGGGCCGTAGAACCTCGTCCGCCGACTGCATATCGTGTTCCTAGATGTCTCGCGCCGAGAAAGCCGCCAATCTGGCCGGAGTCGTCGTCCCGTTCGTCGGGGTGATCGTCGCGATAGTGCTCCTCTGGCAGCGATGGGTCGACGCCACCGACCTCGCCCTGCTGGCCGGCTTCTATCTCGTGAGCGCCGTAGGCGTCACCGTCGGCTTCCACCGGCTCCTCACCCACCGCTCGTTCCAGACCTACCCGGCCGTGGAGCGCGTCTTCGCCGTCCTCGGCTCGCTGTCGGTCGAGGGATCCGTGCTCGACTGGGTCGCCGATCATCGCAAGCACCACGCCCACACCGACGAGGAGGGCGATCCCCATTCGCCCCACGTCGGCCACGGGAGCGGGCTCCACGGCCTGTGGCACGCGCACGCCGGGTGGCTCACCGAGACCCAGGGTCAAGCCGACTGGAAGCGCTACGCCCGCGATCTCTACGACGACCCGGCCATGCGCCGCATCGGCCGCCGGTTCCCGCTGCTCGCCGGCGCATCGCTGCTCCTGCCCACCTTGCTCGGGTTCGCGCTCCATGGCTGGACGCTCGAGGGCGCGATCCGCGGATACGTCTGGGGCGGGCTGGTGAGGATCTTCCTCGTCCACCATGTCACCTGGTCGATCAACTCGGTCTGCCATTTCTTCGGTAGCCGCCGCTTCGACCTCACCGACCGCTCGACCAACGTCGCCTGGCTCGCGATCCCCTCGCTCGGCGAGTCCTGGCACCACAATCACCACGCCTTTCCACGCAGCGCCCGTCACGGCCTGCGCTGGTGGGAGCTCGATCTCTCAGCCCTCATCATCCTGGCGCTCGAGCGGCTGGGCCTGGCCTGGAACGTGGTTCGTATCGCGCCGGAGCGCCAGGCCGCTCGGCAGAGCACGCAGACGACGGTGTCCGCCACCTGAGCCGCATTCTGCGGGTGGGCGGCCGGCGTACGCGGCCGCCCACGCGCGGCATGTGCTTCACACGGCCGAGCCCGAGCCTGCCAGCGGCCGAGGGTCGATGTCGACGAAGCGCCCCTGGTCGCCCTCGAAGGGCGGATATGTCTCGGTGAGCAGCAGGATGTACGCATCCGAGCGCGCGATGTAGGAGTTGGCGAACTCCAACACCTCGAACAGCCCTCGGGGCAGCTTTCCGGTGAGGACGATCACGACCCAGGCCACGAACGCGATCACCTCGAGCAGAAGGGTGATCACATAGCGAAGGAACCCGATCGGGATCACCAGAAGCCCACGAAACAACGTCCTCAAACGGCTGTAGCGCGGGAGCGGCCCGGCGAAGTGCATCCGCACGGGATACGAGGGGTCATCGGCGCCCCCGAACGGGGGATAGACGTCGCACATCAAGGTCGTGTACGCCGTCGTGCGCGCAAGCATCCGCGTGAAGCGGGCGACGAAGCCGTAGAGCCCCCGGGGGTAGCGCCCCGTGAACACGATCGCGAACCAGGCGACGGAAACCGCGCAGTACGCGGCGAGGGCGTAGCCGTAGGCCGAGATCCCGACCGGGATCATGAGGATCAGCCTCAACGACGCCGTCAACCGGTTGCGCCGCGGGGCGTAGTCGGCTTCGAAGGTAACTGGGTAGGGCATGAGCTTGCTCCTTTGTTAGGACGGTGTGCTCGGCGGTCATTTCCGCCGGCACGATCGTCGCCGCGCGGCGCGCCGTTTCCCAGACCCTCTCGGTGTCGAGCCGAGCGCCCGAAGGTGTCGGCTCATGGACCGATTGGTGCCGGCCTTCTCAGGCTGCTCGGCCCCGCTCGGTCGAGGCGCTCCGGCGACGCAGCCGCGTGAGACCGGCGCTTTTCCCCCGCCCGGAACCCGGGTAAGCAGCCTTAGAACCACGAGGGGAGGCACCCATGAAAAAAGTCCTCGAGCTCCTGCTGTGCATCCTGCATCCGATCGCGGTGGTGCTCATCTGGATCAACCTGGCCTTCCGCACCGACCTGGGCCTGATTGCGAAGCTGACCTGGGCGATAGCGTCGATCGTGCCCTTCGTACCGTTCGTGTACGTGCTCACGGGCAACGACTTCATCTAGGCACCGCGTCGAGGAACGCAATGATGCGCTCGATCAGGAGCTCGGCGGCGGCCTGGTCGTACTCGGAGAGGCTGGCGGCGGAGATCAGCACTGCCCCGACCGCGTCGGAGCGAGTCTGGGCCAGCATCTGCGCCGGGAGCACGCCAAGCGAGATGCCGACGTAGACGCTTCGTCCCGGATGCTGTTCGGCGGCCCGGCGACCGCGCTCGATGATCGCGTCGAAGCCGACCTCCTCGGCGTACGCCACCCCGGCGGTTCGGACGGAGGAGGGGCGGGGGGCCCAAGATCTGGGTGGCTCGATTAGCTGTTGGGCGGGCAGCTCACGAGCGGCTCAGCCGGCGAGCCTTGCGAACACCTTGCGGACGCGTCGCCGAGCCGTTCCCTGCACGATCAATCGGGTGCCGCCAGTCGCGGAGTCGGTGAAGGCGATGACGACGCGTTCGTCGTGACGGTCGAACACGAGCAATTCCTGGTCGATGCGGCTGATCACCTCGAATCCGCCCGCGACCATCATCGGGAGGATGTGTTCGATGGCTTGGCGAAAGCACAGATCGCGCTCGACGCTCAGATCGTGGCACTGACGGAAGCCGCGGAGTCCCGGAAGCCCCGGCTTGATCTTTCCCGACGCCGGCTCGTGAGCTGGCGTGGGAATGGGGCGCGGGCCGGGAAGGTCTTCGACCAGCCGCTCGAGCTCGCCCATCGTGCGCGCCGCGAGTGCTGCGCCGAGCCGTTGCTCGAGCTCCCCGATCTCCAGGCGACCGGCGGCACAGTGCGCCCGGAGCGCGTCCGTCACGGCGGCGCGCTCGGCGTCGGATGCGCGGATCTCGGCAACCCGAGCGCTGACCGCCTCGGGTTGGGCCGGCTGGTCAGGATGTTGTTGCGTCCGGCGCACGCGACACGGCCAAAGCTACCTCACCGCCGCAGGTGGGGGAGAGAGCGCGCCACGAACGTACGTTCGTGATCGGGTAGACTGGATCGCGTGCCGCTCATCGTCCAACCCTCGCTGTTTGGGTCCTCGGGCGAGCTCGGCGTCGCCGAGCTCGGCCCTGCCGTCGAGCGCCGGCCGCTGTCCGACGGCGCCTGGATTGACCTCCGGCCCGAATTCGTCACAGCGGCCGACGAGCTCTTCGATGCGCTGGCCGGCGCCGTGCCGTGGCACGAGGAGCGTATGCACATGTACGACAGCACCGTACGGGTCCCGCGGCTCCTGGCCCGCTACGCCCAGGGCCAGGCGCTGCCCCATCCGGTGCTCGAAGAGGCGCGCTCGGCCCTCAATGCTCGCTACGCCGGCGAGCTCGGCGAGCCGTTCGTCAGCCTCGGGCTCTGCCTCTACCGCGACGGAAGCGACAGCGTCGCCTGGCACGGGGACCGCATCGCCCGCGAGAGCACGCGCGACACGACGGTGGCGATCGTCTCGCTCGGCGCCAGCCGGCCATTCGGGCTACGGCCGAAGTCGGGCGGCCCCGGACTGCGCCTCCAGGTCGGCCATGGGGACCTGCTCGTGATGGGCGGGAGCTGCCAGCGAACCTGGCTGCACGGCATCCCCAAGGTCGCCAACTGCCTGGGCGCGCGAATCAGCATTCAATTCCGCCCGCACTGGGGCGAGGACCTGGACAAGTCCGCTGCCAACGCCCGCGGCCGCTGACCGGGGGGGGAGGCGCTTCTGACATGCGCCAGGTCGTCCTCGCCGCGCCCGGTGAGCTCCGCCTCGAAGAGCGGCCGGAACCCGAGCCCGGACCGGAGGAGCTGCGCGTACGGGCGCAGGCCGTCGGCATCTGCGGCTCCGATCTGCACGCTTATGCCGGCGAGCATCCGTTCATCGATCTCCCGGTTGTGCCGGTGGCGCTCCCGCTGCCCCTGGTTCAGGATCGCGAGCTGCGACTCCAGGGCACCGGATAGCCGGCCGTGAAGATCCAGCTCGGTCCCCAGCGCGCCTAGGGGCTCTAGGTCGATTGCCGCTGCACGCTTAGGGGTAAGCAGTTCCCGCACGTGAACGTGCTAGACGTCAACCGCCGCTCACCGGAAGCCAGCTGAAATGCGCGCCGCGGTCTGGGAGCGCCCGGGCGAGTTGCGAGTGCAGGAGCGCCCGGATCCCGAGCCGGGTCCCGACGAGATCGTCGTCCGCGTGGGCGCCTGTGGCATGTGCGGCACCGACGTGCATATCGCCGAGGGCGAGTTCCCGCCGACCCCGTACCCGATCGTGCCTGGGCACGAGTTCGCCGGCGAGGTGGTGGCGGTCGGCTCCGATGTGGCGGACGTGAGCGAGGGCATGCAGGTCGCCGTCGATCCTTCGCTCTTCTGCGGCCACTGCGACTACTGCCGCATCCAGCGCGGGAACCTGTGCCGCAACTGGGGCGCCATCGGCGATACCGTCGACGGGGCCTTCGCCGAGCTGGTCAAGGCGCCGGCCCGGAACGCCTATGCGCTTCCCGAGGGAACCTCGCTGCGCGCCGGCGCACTGGTGGAGCCGCTCGCCTGTGCGGTCCACGGCATTCATCGCCTCGACCCGGGCACCGGCGACTCGGTCCTCATCACCGGCGCCGGAACCATGGGGCTCCTGCTCCTGCAGCTGCTATGGCACCGCGGCGCGGCGAACGTGATCGTGGTCGATCGCAACGAGCGCCGGCTCGAGCTGGCCCGATCGCTTGGTGCCAGCGCGGTGGAGACGGACGTCGCCGCACTCGCCGCTGATAACCACGACGGCTTCGATTGCGTGGTAGATGCGACCGGCGTACCCGACGTGGTCCAGCAGGGCCTCGACCTGGTGCGGCGGGGCGGGAAGCTGATGGTCTTCGGCGTTGCCCCCGAGCAAGCCCGCGTACAAGTCTCGCCCTTTCGCATCTACAACGACGAGATAACCCTCATCGGATCGATGGCCGTGCTCTACACGTTCGTGCAGGCGATCGAGCTGCTGCGTGCCGGAGCGGTCAAGACCGAAGCGCTCCTCACGCACACCTTCCCCCTCGACGAGTTCGAGGACGCGCTCGCGGCCATGCGGGGAGGCGAGGGCCTGAAGGTGCAAGTCCTCCCTAACACCTAGCGACGTTCGCCACGCGTCAGGCGACGACGCGCAGGCTGCTCAGTGATTGTTCCGCGCAGCCCTCGACGTAGATCCCCTCCGCGCTGCCTGTCTTCAGGTAGTCGGCGATCGGCCAGTTCGACCGCGAGAGCATGGTGCTCGCGCAGCCAGTCCGCTGCCTTGTATCCGGTCATCCCAGGCTGCTGGACGTCCATGGTCACGTGGAGCTCGTTGAAGTGCCACGCCGAGGCACGAGTGAGGATCTCGTCGCTCACGAACGGGAGTTCACGATCGTGCGCGATCTCGGCCAGACGCGGCACGTCGGAGCACACTCCGTAGTAGCTCGGAGTGACGATCATCACCGCCCTGCAGTGTGCGTTGCGCGCGACCGCGAGCTTCTCGCCGGGTCCGACGACGGCGCTCATGGCGGCGTGGACGCTCCCGGTGCTGCCGTTGGTGGAGAACAGGCACAGGTCGGCGCCCAACGCCTCCGCGACCAGGTTCTGCGCCGCGGTCTGGACCTCCCAAGATTCGTGGCGGTTGTCGACCCCGTTGAGCATCGTCTGATCGGCCACAAACGCCTGCTCGCCCAGGGCCTCCTTCGCGTAACCCGCCGCGCCCATCCCGCTCTTGTGCGCCGGGATGGCGAAGCTGGCCGTGTCCTCGGCGTGGAAGCTCCGCAGCGCATCGAGAATCGGCATGTCCTCCTGCGAGTGACCTGCGGGCCCTCGACGCTCCTCGAGCATGGCCATCGCCACGTTGACCTTTTGCGCGATCGTGCGTGTATCCATGTTTCTGCGACGCCCGCCCAACGGCACGGCAAACCAGCGATACGTGATACGTAGAACTTGAATTTAGCGAGCGCCGCCCGGAGCGAAGAGGCGCTCACCTGAGCGAGGCCAGCAGCCCACCCACACCATCGTGACGCAGAGCCGCGTGCTGGGCTCTGTAGCTGGGCATGAAGCGATCCTCCCGCGCAAGATGGCCGAACACGCGCTCGTAGGCGAGGAAGGCCCCCGGATCCCGTCGTCTCTCTCGGCGCGCTCGCGCAGATCGTTTGCGCGGCGGTCCGAGAGCTCGATCGGAAGTTCGAGCCGACCGGCCTCGCGCAGCTCCGCGTAGCACCATCGCCGCCGGGCCGCCCGGATCGAGCAGCCCCTCGACCAGCGCAACGGTGTCCGGCGCTCGGACTGCGGCCTGGCGCAACACCTCGTCGACGGTGATGTCGAGCACCTGCCCGCTACGCGCCGCCGGCCAGTAGGCCGTTGTCAACTCAGCCACCAAACCCCTCACCGGCTGGAGCTTTCCCGGCGCAAGACGTACGTCTAGGATCCGGCCGATGCGCGTGCGTGGCCGAGGCCGAGGCCATCGAACAGCCGAATCGAGACCGGGAGGTGGCTATGAACCGACTGGAAGACAAGATCGCTCTCATCACTGGGGGTGAGAGCGGAATCGGACTGGCGACGGCGCGGCTGTTCGTATCCGAAGGGGCGAGCGTGCACCTCGTCGGCATCGACGAGGCCAAGCTCTCCGGCGCAGTCGCTGAGCTCGGAAACGATAAGGCCCACTCGTCCATGGCCGACGTAACCGATGAGGACGCCGTGCGGCGCGCCGTCGCTGCTGGCGTCGAGCGCTATGGACGGTTCGATGTCGTGGTCAGCAACGCTGGCATCAGCGGCGCGGTGGCGGAAATCGTCGACTACCCCAGCGAGGTGTTCTCGCGCACGCTGGCCGTGCACGTGCTCGGCGCGTTCCACGTCCTCAAGCACACCATCCCCCACATTTCCGACGGCGGGAGCGTGATCATCACCTCGAGCGTAGTCGGGCTGATCGGACCGCCAGGCGTCTCGGCGTATGTCGCTGCCAAACACGCTCAGGTCGGCTTGATGCGGACCGCCGCGAAGGAGCTGGCACCACGGCGCATCAGGGTGAACACGATTCATCCCGGCCCAACCTCGACCGAGTTCCAGGATGACATCGAGATGCGCGCCACGCACCTGTCCCGCGAGGACGCGGCGAAGGCCTTCGACGCGATGATCCCGCTCGGCCGCCACTCGACCACCGAGGAGATCGCGCACGGGATGCTCTACCTGGCCTCCGACGAGAGCGCGATGATCACCTCGCACAGGCTGTCCATCGACGGCGGCATGAGCGGCTGATCGCACCGCTCCCATCGGGCGCCGATCATCGACCCGAGCGGCGAGTGCGTGCTCCGTTCCCGCGGTTCGCTGAGCCTGAGGCCGTCCAGGGTCCGTCGCCTCCGCCGCGTGCCGCGTACAGGTCCTCGCGAACGGGCACCAGCTGGTACTCGACTGGCGGATTGATCCCCGCCAACTCGTCCGTGGCTTCGCTGCGGCACGCGAGCCCGTCATTGGTTGCGGTGATCGTGATGCGCGCTCCGTGGCGTTCGTACGTTCCGAGGTGAGCGGTGCGTCGAGCGTCGGCGGGTTCTCGGGCGGAGCGAAGCTCGTCATCCCGAACCCGCACAGGTCGGCAAACAAGTGACCAAAAACCTCGGTGTAGGCCGAGGTGGCGTCGCCCCATTCGTGAGCAGCGCGACGGCCACACCGTAGTCGGGGTCTACCCGCAGGAACGCGTACTGGCCGATCGTTCCGCCATCGTGGCCGTAGACCATGGCGCCATCCCAGTTGCACAGGAACCAACCGCGCGCCCAATGGTCGCGCAGAGACTCCGGGTTGGGCACCTCGGCGCGGATCCGTTGCATCTCGGCGGCTAGGTCGCCGCGCAGGATCTCCTCCCCGTGTGGTCCGCGTCCGCCGCGCAGGTGCATGCGCGC
>CAVROW010000002.1:0-542371 GCA_963722995.1 uncultured Solirubrobacterales bacterium
AGCGTCAGCTCCTCGCAGGTCTCCCAGCGTCCGGCCTCCTCCTCCCCGGCGCGCGCCAGTGCCTCCTCGGAGCCGAGGATCCGCTCCGGGCGCTCCTTGGCCAGCTCGGTCAGGCGGGCCGCCTGGTTGACCGGGTCGCCGATCACCGTGTACTCGAAGCGCTTGGCCGCGCCCACGTTCCCCGCCACCACCCGCCCGGCGGAGACGCCGATGCCGGCGCGGATCTCGGGGATCTCGTCGCGCAGGCGCTCGGACAGCTCCCGGCCTGCGGCCAGAGCCCGGGCCGGCGCGTGCTCGTCGGGCAGCGGCGCCCCGAACACGCACAGGGCGGCGTCGCCCTCGAACTTGTTGACCCACCCCCGGTGGGCGCCCACGACCTCGACGACGACGGCGAAGAAGCGGTTGAGCAGGGCCACCACCTCGGCCGGATCCCGGCGCTCGGCCAGCGTCGTCGAGCCCTCGAGATCGACGAACAGGACCGCCGCCTCGCGTGCCTCGCCGCCGAGCTCGACCCCCCGCTCGAGCGCCAGCTGGACGACGTCTTCACCGACCTGGCGCCCGAACAGGTCGCGCATGCGCTCGCGCTCCCGGAGGCCGGCCAGCATCCGGTTGAAGCCGGCCTGGAGCAGGCCGATCTCGCTCCCGTCGTCGACCTCGACGGCATGGTCGAGCTCCCCCTGCCGACGAGCTCACCGCGTGGCGCAGCCCCTCGATCGGGTCGGCCAGCGAGCGGCCGAGCCCGACCATCGCGGCCAGCCCGACGAGCATCCCGATCACGCTGAGCACGAGCACCGAGAGCGAGACGTCTCGAGCGTATAGCCGTGGCCGCCGAGGCCGGAGAGCGCGACGAGCGCGATCCCGAGCAGGACCGCGCCCGTGCCCAGCGACCACGAGAGCAGCGCGCGGGTGCGGACGCCCGGCAGCTGGGGCCGGTCGGGCACGCCGTCGGCCAGCGCCTCGGCGCTGAGCGGGCGGAGCAGGCGCTCGGCCAGCAGGTAGCCGAGCGAGCAGGTGACCTCGCCGCCGAGCACGATCGCGATCGCGACGTCGACCGCGAGCTGGCCGGAGAAGGGCGCGTTGAGCGCGGCGAATATGACCGCCGCCGCGAGCCAGGCCGGCGCGACGCTCATCTGCTGGGTCAGCGGATAGCGCAGGGTCAGGCGCCGCTCGCGGTCGCTGGGCGCGCGCCCCGTCTCCCGCCAGCCGACGTCGCGCGCCAGCGGCGCGCGTTCCAGGCCCAGATCGCGGGGAACCCGATCACCCCGAGCGCGCCGAAGGCGATCGCGTTGAGGAGCTGGGCCGTCGCCGCGTGGTGCACGCCGGGGTGGGCGAGCACGAAGTACAGGAACACGAACACGATGATCGCGCCGACCAGGTTCGCCCCCGCAATGGCAGCCCCGAAGCGGTACTGGAGGCGGTCGGGGCGCTCGCTCAAGGCGCCTCGCTGCCCTCGAGCAGGACCCGCGCGACCCGCTCGGGGTCGTCGTAGGGCGTGAGGTGCCCGCAACCCGGGAGCGTGAACACCCGGGCCCCCGGAAGGGCGCGGGCGGCGCGCCGCGCCTGCCAGCGCGGAAGCAGGTAGTCCCGCGCGCCCCAGGCGACCGTCACGGGCACGGGCGGCGGGCCCGCGGGCTTGTAGTTGTCGGCGACGATGACCGGCAGCGTCTCTTCGAACCACGGCGCCGCCGCGGCCGCCCGCACGGTGTCCGCCGCGTCCTCGGCCGCCAGGCGCAGCGGGTGGGCGACCATCTGGCCCATGGCGATCCGGCGCAGCAGCCGGTAGCGCATGATCCCGCGGGCCCGGGGGGCCAGCCGGCGCGAGAGGCGCAGCGTCGTGCGCAGCGACAGGCGCAGGAACACGGCGTCGGCGCCGGCGGCGAAGCCACCCGGCGAGAGCGCGGTCGCCGAGGCGACGCGCTCGCGCTTGGCCAGCTCGAGCGAGATCCAGCCCCCGAGCGAGTTGCCGGCCACGTGCGGTCGCTCGAGCCCGAGCTCGTCGAGGAACTCGCTGACCAGGCGGATCAGCGAGGGCATCCCGGGCTCGGTGCCGGGCGGGGGCGGGGGCGAGGCGCCGAAGCCGGGGAGGTCGAGCGCGATCACGTCGCGCGCGGGCGTCAGCCGATCGAGCACCGGCTTCCACACCTGCCAGCGGCTGCCGATGCCATGCAGCAGCACGAGCGTGGGCCCGGTCCCGGCACGGTGGTAGTTGAGAGGCGGGCTGGACAAAGGCGATAGATTTATCCGGCCAGGTTGGACAACCGTGGTTTCGCCTTCTCTGCGATACGGTTGTACAAAACGGCGTAGAGGATCCGAGGAGACCCATGGCGAGTACCGAGACGGCCAGCCGGACCGGCAGCAGCACGCTTCAGGAGATGGCAAAGCGGCATCTGTGGATGCACTTCACGCGCATGTCGGCCTACGAGGATCATGAGGTCCCGATCATCGTGCGCGGAGAAGGATGCTACGTCTACGACGAGCACGGCAAGCGCTATCTCGACGGGCTCTCCGCGCTGTTCTGCGTGAACATCGGCCACGGCCGCGCCGACATCGCCCAGGCCGGCGCCGACCAGGCGCGCGAGCTGGGGTTCTTCACCAACTGGTCCTACGCCCATCCGCGGGCGATCGAGCTCGCCGCGCGGATCGCCGGGCTCGCCCCGGGGGAGCTCAACCGCGTGTTCTTCACGAGCGGCGGCTCAGAGGCGGTCGAGTCGGCGCTCAAGCTGGCGCGCCAGTACCACAAGCTCACCGGCCACCCGAACAAGACCAAGGTGATCGCGCGCGAGATCGCCTACCACGGCACCTCGCTGGGGGCGCTGTCGGCGACCGGGATCACCGCACTGCGCCAGCCCTTCGAGCCGCTGACGCCGGGCGGCTGCCACGTCTCGAACACCAACACCTACCGGCTTCCCCACCACATCCATGAAGCCGATCTGGCCGAGATGGTGGCCGAGCGGATCGCGTTCGAGGGGCCCGACACGGTGGCGGCGGTGATCATGGAGCCGGTCCAGAACGCCGGCGGCTGCTTCACCCCGCCCGAGGGCTACTTCCAGCGCGTGCGCGAGATCTGCGACGAGTACGACGTGCTGATGATCTCCGACGAGGTGATCTGCTCGTGGGGCCGGCTCGGCGAGTGGTTCGGCGCCCAGCGCTACGACTACCAGCCGGACATCATCACCACCGCCAAGGGGCTGACCAGCGCGTACGCGCCGCTGGGGGCGGTGATCGCCTCCGATCGCGTCGCCGAGCCCTTCATGACGGGCCTCAACAGCTTCACGCACGGGTTCACGTTCGGCGGCCATCCGGTCTGCACCGCGGTGGCGCTGGCCAACCTCGACGCGTTCGAGCGCGAGGGCGTGCTCGAGAACGTCCGCGCCAACGAGGGCAAGTTGCGCGAGATGCTCGAGTCGCTGCGCGACTTGCCGATCGTCGGCGACGTCCGCGGCGCCGGGTACTTCCAGGCGATCGAGCTGGTCAAGGACCAGCACACCAAGGAGTCCTTCACTCACGAGGAGTCAGAGACGCTCCTGCGCGGGTTCCTGTCGGCGGAGCTCTTCCGCCAGGGCCTGATCTGCCGGGCGGATGATCGCGGCGACCCGGTGGTCCAGCTCTCGCCGCCGCTCATCGCCGGGCCCGAGCAGTTCGAGGAGATCGAGTCGATCCTGCGCTCGGTGCTCACCGAGGCGGGAGAACGGATGCATGTACACACGGGGTAGGGAATGCTGAGCGTCCGCGAGCTGCTTCGCGACCTGGACGTCCGACTGCTCGCCGGCGAACGTGGAATCGATGTGCCGGTCCGCTGGGTCCACATCTCCGAGCTCGTGGACCCCACCCCCTGGCTGTCGGGCGGCGAGCTGCTGCTGACCACCGGGATGCAGCTCGAGAGCGAAGCCCAGGCGCGCGAGTTCGTGGCGCGGCTGTCCGATCACCAGCTGGCCGGCGTCGGCTTCGGGACCGGCTTCAAGCACGATGCGGTGCCGCCGGCGCTGCTCGAGGCCGCGGCGCAGCGCGACTTCCCCGTGTTCGAGGTCCCCTACGAGGTGCCGTTCATCGCCGTGACCGAGGCGGCCTTCACGCGCCTGGTCAACGAGCAGTACGCGGTCCTGCGCCGGGCCCTGGGCGCGCTCGAGCGCCTCGAGCGGATCGTCCTCTCCGAGCGGGGGCTCGAGCCGCTGACCGGCGCGCTGGCCTCGCTGCTCGGCGCCGCCGTGCTCGTGTTCGACTCGCGCGGGGAGCCGCTGGCGCAGCATGCGTTCCGCCGCGAGCTCGACGCCGGCGTGGTCGAGGCGCTGCGCGCGGAGGTGCGCGAGCGGGCGCGCCGGCGCGAGGCGCGGGCGTTCGTGCCCTCGATGCCCGAAGGCGACCAGGGGCTCGCCCTCCCGGTCGCCGCCGACGGGGCGCCGGGCAACGGCGCGGCGGTGGCGCGCCTGCCCGAGGCCTGGCTCGTGGCGATCAAGGACGCCGGGCCGCTGTCTGACTTCGACCGCCTGACGCTCCACCAGGCGGTCACGATCGTCGCGCTCGAGCTGCTGCGCTCGCGCGTGGCCGGAGACACCGAGCGCCGGCTCGCCGGCGACGTGCTCGCGGCGATGGCGCGCGGAGAGCTCGCGGGCCCCGACCTGGCCCGCCGGCTCGGGCCGTTCGGGCTGGCCGAGCGGACGGCCGCGCTCGTGGTCAAGCGCGCCGAGGGGGCGCGCGGGGGCGCTGGCGCGGTCGAGGACGCGCTGGCGAGCGCGCTCCGCGACGAGGCCGCGGCGGGGCTCATCGCCTCGAACGCCGGCCTGACCTGTGCGCTCGTCCCCGGGATGGCCGACGAGGAGCTGATCGCGCTGGCCGAGCGGGTGTGCGCGAGCGCCGCGGGGGAGCTGGGCGGGGCGCTCGAGGCGGGCGTCGGGCGCGCGGTGGCCGGGGGCGAGGCGCGGCGGAGCTTCCACGAGGCGCGCTGCGCGCTCGAGGCGCTGGCCATGAGCGCGCCGGTGGCGACCAACGGCTCGTCCGCGGTCTCCGAGCGCCCCCGCGCGCGTGTGGCCACCTACAAGGACCTCGGCTCCTTCCAGCTCCTGCTCTCGCTCCAGGACGACGAGGCGCTGCGCCTGTTCTGCGACTCGATCCTCGGCCCGATCGAGGCCAGCGAGGGCCACTACGGCGGAGAGCTGATGCGCTCGCTCGAGGCGTTCATCGAGGAGAACGGGCAGTGGGAGCGGGCGGCGCGCCGGCTCTACTGCCACCGGCACACGCTCCGCTACCGGATCCGCCGGGTCGAGGAGCTGACCGGGCGCGATCTCTCGACCGCGCGCGATCGAATCGAGTTCTGGCTGGCTCTTCGGGGCCGGGAGTTGGTTTCGTGACACAAGGGGTGAGCCTGAGATGAAGGTCGGGGTTCCGACAGAGGTCAAGCTGGACGAGTACCGCGTGGCGCTGACCCCGGCCGGGGTGCGCGAGCTGGTCGACGCCGGACACGAGGTGGTGGTGCAGAGCGGCGCCGGGCTCGGGTCGGCGATGCCCGACGAGGCCTACGCGGCCCAGGGCGCGGTGATCGTGCCCGACGCGGATGCGCTGTTCGAGGAGGCGTCGCTGATCGTCAAGGTCAAGGAGCCCCAGCCCGAGGAGGTGGGCCGGCTCGAGGCGAGGCACACGCTGTTCACCTACCTGCACCTCGCCGCCGACACCGAGCTGACCCGTGGGCTGATGGCCTCGGGCGCGACCTGCATCGCCTATGAGACGGTCGAGGACGCGCGCGGGCGCCTGCCCCTGCTGGCGCCGATGTCCGAGGTGGCGGGCAAGATCGCCACCCAGGCCGGCGCCTTCATCCTCGAGAAGCCGCTGGGGGGTCGCGGGATCCTGCTCGGCGGGGTGCCGGGGGTGGCGGCGGCCAACGTGATGATCATCGGGGGCGGCGTGGTCGGCATGAACGCGGCCTTCATCGCGCTCGGCATGGAGGCGACCGTGTTCGTCTACGACCGCAACCTCGACCGCCTGCGCGAGCTCGACGTGGCACTCGGCGGGCGGGCGGACACGATCTTCGCCTCGACCTTGTCGATCGAGGAGCGCCTGCCCGACATGGACCTGGTGATCGGGGCGGTGCTCGTCCACGGCGCGCGGGCCCCGCGGGTCGTCACCCGGGCCCAGCTCAGCTTGATGAAGCGCCACGCCGTGCTCGTCGACGTCTCGATCGACCAGGGCGGCTGCTTTGAGACCTCGCGCCCGACCACCCACTCCGAGCCCACCTACGAGGTCGACGGGATCACCCACTACTGCGTGACCAATATGCCCGGCGCCGTCCCGATCACCTCGACCTACGCCCTCACCAACGCCACGATCCCCTACGTGCTCGAGCTCGCCGGCCGGGGCGTCCACGGCGCGCTGGGGGCCAACCCGGGCCTCAAGCTGGGCGTCAACGTGGTGGGCGGCCAGGTCACCTACGCCCCCGTGGCCCAGGCCGTCGGGGTGGCGCACGTCCCGGTGGACGAGGGGCTCGCGGGGGTGCCGGCGGGCGCCTAGCCGGGCGGTCCGGACGGGCCCTCCCGGCCCCACGGACGCCGAGCGAAGCGAGGCCCATCCCCTGCTACATTGCCCAGCGCATGCCTACTACCAGCCAGCTGATCCGCAAGGGCCGCACGCCCCCCAAGAAGAAGCTCGCCACCCCGGGCCTGAAGTCGGGCAAGGGGCGCAAGAAGAAGGTCGCCGCCCCGCAGCGGCGGGGCGTGTGCACGCGCGTCTACACGACCACCCCGAAGAAGCCGAACTCGGCGCTGCGCAAGGTCGCGCGCGTGCGGCTGACCAACGGGATGGAGGTCGGCGCCTACATCCCGGGCGAGGGCCACAACCTCCAGGAGCACTCGGTCGTGCTCGTCCGCGGCGGCCGGGTCAAGGACCTGCCGGGCTTCCGCTACAAGGTGATCCGCGGCACGCTCGACGCCGCCGGCGTGAGCGACCGCAAGAAGGCGCGCTCGCAGTACGGCGTGAAGGCCAAGTAGCCCGTGCCGCGCCGCGCCGCCGCACAGATACGCCCGGTCGAGCCCGATGCGGTTCACCGCAACCGGCTCGTCTCGCAGGTCATCAACAAGGTCATGCTCGACGGCAAGAAGTCCACGGCCGAGCGGATCGTCTACGACGCGATGGCGATCCTCGGCGAGCGCACGGGCAAGAACCCGGTCGAGCAGCTCGAGGCCGGAGTCAAGGCACTCACGCCGGTGCTCGAGGTCCGCTCGCGGCGCGTCGGTGGCGCCACCTACCAGGTGCCGGTCGAGGTTCCCGCCCGCCGGGCGCGGACGCTCGCCGTGCGCTGGCTCGTCCAGTACTCGCGCACGCGGCGCGAGAAGACGATGGCCCAGCGGCTCGCCCACGAGCTGCTCGACGCCGCCCAGCAGCAGGGCGCGGCGTACAAGCGCAAGGACGACATCTACCGCATGGCGCAGGCGAACAAGGCGTTCGCCCACTACCGCTGGTAGCGCGCCCCGGCGGCGATCACGCCGGCGAGCTCGCTCAGGAGCTCGGGGTTCGAGTCGAGGCGGGCAAGCGGCGCCCGCGGGGCGGGGTTCTCGAGGTCCTCGAGGTCGCCGGGGGTGGCGAGGAGCTTGGCGCGGCCGATCCGCTCGAGCCAGCGGTCGACGGCGCCCGGCGGGTTCTGAAGGATGCTGTAGGCGGGGATGCCCAGGTAGGCGGCCTCGCGGAGCATCGTCCCGCCTGAGCACACGACCGCGTCGACGCTCTTGAGCAGCGACACGAACGGGACCGGGCGGCTGAGGGTGATCGGCGGGTGCTTCCAGGGGTGGCTGTGGAGCAGCGCTTCCTGGGCGGGGGCGCGGGGTGCCAGCACGACCTGGGCGTCCGTCTGCGCGAGGCGGTGGAGGGTCGCGCTCAGCATCGAGGTGGAGGCCGGCCGGTAGTAGTGGCTCGTCTCCGAAGGCGGGCGGCAGAGGACACGGGCGGCGCCAGCGGGGGCAGGGCCGAGGTCGGCCGGCGGGCTCGCGTCTATGTCCACGCCCGCGAACGTGATGTCCTCCTTGATGCCCTTGAACGCGGTCAGCTGACCGGGGCGGAGGCCCTGGCGGCGAAAGGGCTCGGCGCCGATCACCTCGGGGAACAGGATGTTCGAGCCGGTGAGGCGGTAGAGCCGGAGGAACACGTGCTCGTAGTCGACGATCACGAAGCTCGGGATGCCGAGGCGCCACGCCGCGAGGACGGCGGCGCGCGAGGCGCCGAGCTGGGCGACGGGGCGGGGGGTGGAGGGGCCGAAGAAGCGGGTGAGGGCGCGGGCGCGGCGGGCCGTCGCGGTCAGCTTCCGGCGGATCGACCGGCCGGCGACGGCGCCGAACGCGTGGGCGGGGACGCCGGCGTCGTTCAGCATGCGCAGCGTGGCGTCGTGGTCGCGCGTGGTGATCACGGTGGCGAGCCCGTGCGCGGCCAGCGCCTCGCGGAACGGGAGCAGGTACTGGACCTGGGGCGGGTTCTCGATGTCGATCCAGACCGTTGCCGGGCTCATCGGCCGCAGATCGCGTCGAGCTGGGCGCGCGCGCCGAGGTAGGCGTTGATCGGTAGTCGCAGCTCCGGCCGGCGGAAGTCGTTGACCACGCGGCCCCCGTCATCCCGGGCGAACTATAGGCGCGGGGCGCGGTGTCGCAGGCCGGCTCGGGGGCGAGAAGCACCGGCGAGACGAGAGGTAACTGCGAGGGCTGCCCACTACACGGGACCGGGGGCTGCAGCGGGACAGCCCTCGCGCTTCAGAAGCGTAGCTTCAGATTCAGGGCGTCTGCGCGGGTTGGTCGAGGATTGTCAGGAGTCAGACCACGCGAGCGGGTGCGCGCTGGGAACCCGCGAGCAGCCCCACTCCGCTCACGCCCAGCAGCAGCACCGCGCCCAGCGTCTCCAGGTAGAACCCGATCGCCGGCGTCGCGTGCCCGACCGCGAACCCGCCGCCGGCGCCGACCAACCCGGTCCGGTGCGCGTCCGGCAGGTCGACGGCGAGCGCGATCACGAGCGCGATCACCGCCAGCGCCCCCAGCGCCAGCAGCGCCGGCCGCCCGCCGCCGCGGCTCACCGCCACCGCCAGCACGGCGACCAGCACCGCGATCGGGAGCAGCGCGTAGTCGTGGTGTGACCCGGTGGCGACCGAGCGCAGGGCGGCGCTTTGGCCGACCTGGTGGATCGTGAACAGCGTCGTGAACTCGGCGAGAAAGAGCAGCAGCGCGGCGAGCAAACCACCGCCTGCGATCACGCTGCCGGCCCGCTCTCTGTGCACTTCCAGCGCGCGCGAATCGCGCGTGCGGGGGCGGGGTAGACGCCCCCGGGAAGGCCCGGGTGCTCTGCTATATTCGTTCTTCGCCTCGGGTGGCGTGCCGCTCATCTGTGCGCGCTCCGTGGCGCGGAACATCCAGATGGAGACGCCCACCCAATAGAGCAAAGCCCCGTCCCGACAGACGCGTCGTGAACGGGCCCACTGGGCCCTTTTTCATGTCCGCGCTCAAGGACCGGGGACGCTCTCACAGAACTTTCAAGCACAGCCGAACCCCCCTCGAACACCGCACACACATGCCTCGCACGTTCACGCTAGAGAAGACTCGCAACATCGGGATCATGGCCCACATCGACGCCGGTAAGACGACGACGACCGAGCGGATCCTCTATTACACCGGCCGGACCTACAAGATGGGGGAGGTTCACGAGGGCGCGGCGGTCATGGACTGGATGGCCCAGGAGCAGGAGCGTGGCATCACGATCACCTCCGCGGCCACCACGGCCGAGTGGAGGGACCACCGGATCAACATCATCGACACGCCCGGCCACGTCGACTTCACGGTCGAGGTCGAGCGCTCGTTGCGCGTGCTCGACGGGGCGATCGCGCTGTTCGACTCCGTCGCCGGCGTCGAGCCGCAGTCCGAGACCGTGTGGCGCCAGGCCGACAAGTACCACGTCCCGCGCATCGCCTACATCAACAAGATGGACCGGATCGGCGCCGACTTCGACCGGGGCGTGCAGACGATGGTCGACCGCCTGGGCGCGCACCCCGTGCCGATCCAGCTCCCGATCGGGGCCGAGGCCGACTTCCGCGGGATCATCGACCTGGTCGAGAACAACGCGCACATCTACAAGGACGAGCTCGGCAAGGAGCAGGACATCGTCGAGATCCCGGCCGACTACGCCGAGGCTGCCGCCGCGGCGCGCGAGCACCTGCTCGAGGAGGTCTCCCACTACGACGACGAGCTCGTCGAGATGATCCTCGAGGAGCAGGAGATCTCGCCGGCGCGCCTCAGGCAGGCGATCCGCAAGGCCACGCTCGAGATCCGGCTCACGCCCGTCCTGTGCGGCTCCAGCTTCAAGAACAAGGGCGTCCAGCCGCTGCTCGACGCGGTCATCGACTACCTCCCGAGCCCGCTCGACGTGCCTCCGGTGGAGGGGCTAGAGCCGGACAAGGCCTCTGATAACGGCGGCGCGCCCGGCCGAGCGCCACGCCGATGACAACGAGCCGTTCGCGGCGCTCGCCTTCAAGATCATGGCCGACCCGTACGTCGGCAAGCTCACCTATTTCCGCGTCTACTCGGGCAAGCTCGAGGCCGGCGCGCGCGTGCTCAACGTCAACACCGGGCGGACCGAGCGCATCGGGCGGATCCTGATGATGCACGCCAACGAGCGCGAGGAGCTCACGAACGTCTACGCCGGCGACATCGCCGCCGCGGTCGGGATCAAGCAGGTGGTCACGGGCGATACGCTCGCGGCGCCGGACCGGCCGATCAAGCTCGAGACGATCGAGTTCCCCGAGCCGGTGATCAAGGTCGCGATCGAGCCCAAGACCAAGGCCGACCAGGAGAAGATGTCCACCGCCCTCGGCCGCCTGGCCGAGGAGGACCCGACCTTCCAGGTGCGGACCAACGAGGAGACCGGGCAGACCGAGATCTCCGGCATGGGCGAGCTCCACCTCGAGGTGCTGGTCGACCGGATGCTGCGCGAGTACAAGGTCGACGCCAACGTCGGGCGCCCGCAGGTCTCCTACCGGGAGACGATCCGCGGCACCGCCGAGAAGATCGAGGGCCGCTTCGTGCGCCAGACCGGCGGCTCGGGCCAGTACGGAATCGTCTACATCAACGTTGAGCCGGCGCCCGGCGAGGGCTTCGACTTCATCAACAAGATCAGGGGCGGCGCGATCCCCACCGAGTTCATCCCGGCGGTGGAGAAGGGCGTCGAGGAGGCGCTCGAGAACGGCCCGCGCGCCGGCTACCCGATGGTGGACGTGCGCGTGACCCTCACCGACGGCAAGTACCACGACACGGACTCCTCGGAGATCGCGTTCAGGGTGGCCGGGTCGCTGGCGCTGAAGGCCGCGGTTCAGCGCGCCAAGCCGGTCCTGCTCGAGCCCGTCTTCCGGGTCGAGGTCGTGACGCCCGAGGAGTTCATGGGCGACGTGATCGGCGATCTGAACCGCCGGCGCGGCCACGTGTCCGGGATGGAGCAGCGCGGCAACGCGCAGGTCATCACGGCTTATGTGCCCCTGGCCAACATGTTCGGCTACGCGACCGACGTGCGGTCGGCCACCCAGGGCCGGGCGACCTACACGATGCAATTCGAGCGCTACGAGGAGGTGCCGCCGAACATCGCTGAGTCGATCGTCGGCGACAAGGCGGCCGCGTAGCAAGATTTGGTTGCGATTTCCGGGAGGAATTCAATGCGATCTCCCACGGGACGCAACGAGGCAAGGAAGTTTATATCCTGACTTGGTTCGCCTTCCACGGGCTCTGCCCGCGGAGCCGGGCGGGCAACACCCACTGATTTAGAAGGAGCAACTCAAAGTGGCGAAAGCCAAATTCGAGCGCGACAAGCCCCACGTCAACGTCGGCACGATCGGTCACATCGACCACGGCAAGACGACGCTGACGGCCGCCATCACGAAGGTGCTGAACGAGAAGTACGGCGGCACGGAGATGCGGTCGTTCGAATCGATCGACAACGCTCCTGAGGAGAAGGCGCGCGGGATCACGATCGCGACCTCACACGTCGAGTACCAGACCCCCAACCGTCACTACGCCCACGTCGACTGCCCGGGCCACGCCGACTACGTCAAGAACATGATCACGGGCGCCGCCCAGATGGACGGCGCGATCCTGGTCGTGTCCGCGGCCGACGGCGCGATGCCGCAGACGCGCGAGCACATCCTGCTCGCCCGCCAGGTCGGCGTGCCCTACATCGTCGTGTTCCTCAACAAGGTCGACATGGTCGACGACCCGGAGCTGCTCGAGCTCGTCGAGGTCGAGATCCGCGACCTGCTCTCCGAGTACGACTTCCCCGGCGACGACATCCCGTTCGTGGCCGGCTCGGCGCTCAAGGCGCTCGAGGGCGACGAGGAGTACGAGGCCAAGATCCTCGAGCTCGCCGACGCGCTCGACACCTACATCCCCGAGCCCGTGCGCGACCTGGACAAGCCGTTCCTGATGCCGGTCGAGGACGTGTTCTCGATCACCGGCCGCGGCACGGTGGCCACCGGCCGCGTCGAGCAGGGCATCATCAAGACCGGCGAGACGGTCGAGATCGTGGGCATCAAGGCCACGACCAACGACCGTGGTGACCGGCGTCGAGATGTTCAAGAAGATCCTGGATCAGGGTCAGGCGGGCGACAACGTCGGGTGCCTGCTGCGCGGCACCAAGCGCGACGAGATCGAGCGCGGCCAGGTGCTGTGCAAGCCCGGCTCGATCACGCCGCACACCAAGTTCAAGGCCGAGGTCTACGTCCTGAAGAAGGAGGAGGGCGGCCGTCACACGCCGTTCTTCACGGGCTACCGGCCGCAGTTCTACTTCCGCACAACCGACGTCACCGGAGTGGCCCGGCTGCCCGAGGGCACCGAGATGGTCATGCCCGGCGACAACGTCCAGATGGAGATCGAGCTGATCCAGCCGATCGCCATGGACCAGGGTCTGCGGTTCGCGATCCGCGAGGGCGGCCGTACGGTCGGCTCGGGGGTCGTCTCCGAAGTCATTCAGTAGTTGAATGGGCGGCTGGGCCTCGGGCCCGCCGCCGTTTTTCGCATACGAGATACGACCTTTGTGGGCGGGCCCCATAGCCCGGGGTTCCGCCCGTTCGACTGAGTAAGTGGCAACTATCGCCCAGAACAAAATCCGGATCCGCCTGAAGTCCTACGACCACACGGCGATCGAGACGGCAGCCAAGGAGATCGTCGAGACGGCGACGCGCACCGGCGCGACCGTCTCCGGTCCCGTGCGCTGCCCACGGAGAAGAACGTGTACTGCGTGATCCGCTCGCCTTCAAGGACAAGGACTCGCGCGAGCACTTCGAGATCCGCACCCACAAGCGACTGATCGACATCCACCAGCCGACCCGAAGACGGTCGACTCGCTCGAGCGACTCGACCATCTCCCGCGGCGTGGATATCGAGATTCGCCTGGCTCCTGAGTTGCGATGGCGACGATCCTGGCTCGCAAACTGGGAATGACGCAGCGTTTCTCGACGACGGTCGCTTCGAGCGGGTGACGTGCTGGAGGACGGCCGTGTCGTGACGACTGTGCGACGCTCGAGCGCGACGGCGAGCGTGCGTGTGGCGCTACAAGGAGAAGTATGACGGGCGGACCAGGCATGGAGGAGGGACGAACTGCGAGGGCCGCCCACTACACGGGACCGGGGGCTGCAGCGAAACGACCCTCGCGCTTCGGAAGCGTAGCTTCAGAACCGGTGTCTGTGCGCCCTGTTTGAAGAATGTCAGGAGTCGGACCGCGCGCGCGGGAGCGCGCCGGGAACCCGCGAGCAGCCCCAGTCCGCTGACGATCAGCAGCAGGGCGGCGCCGAGCGTCTCCAGGTAGAAGCCGAGGCCGGGGGTGGCGCGGCCGACTGCGAAGCGGCCGCCAGCGGTGATCAGGCCGGTCCGGTGGGCGTCGGGGAGGTCGACCAGGAGCGCGATCACGAGCGTGATCGACCGCGAGCGCGGCGAGCGCCAGCAGCGCCGGCCGGCCGCCGCCAGGCCGGCCGAACCGCCAGCACCGCCGCCAGCAGGGCGATCGGGATCAGCGCGAAGTCGTGGTGCGAGCCGGTCGCGCACCGACCGTAGTGGCGGCGAACCGCCGAGCTGGCGGATCGTGAACAGGGTCGTGAACTCGGCGGCCACGAGCAGCAGCGCGGCGAGCAAACCACCGCCTGCGATCACGCTGCCGAGCCGGCTCTCTGTGCACTTCCAGTGCGCGCGAATCACGCCCGCGCACGGCGGGGTAGACGCCCCCGGGAAGCCCCAGGTGCTCTGCTATATTCGTTCTTCGCCTCGGGTGGCGTGCCGTTCATCTGTGCGCGCTCCCAGGCGCGGAACATCCAAGCGATGGAGACGCCCACCCAATAGAACAACGCCCCGTCCCGGCAGCTGCGTCGTGAACGGGCCCACTGGGCCCTTTTTCATGTCCGCGCCCAAGGACAGCGGACGATCCCAACAGAACTTTCAAGCACCAGCCGAACCGCCCTCCGAACCCCCCACAACCATATGCCTCGCACATTCACGCTAGAGAACACTCGCAATATCGGGATCATGGCTCACATCGACGCCGGTAAGACGACGACGACCGAGCGGATCCTCTATTACACCGGCCGGACCTACAAGATGGGGGAGGTTCACGAGGGCGCGGCGGTCATGGACTGGATGGCCCAGGAGCAGGAGCGTGGCATCACGATCACCTCCGCGGCGACCACGGCCGAGTGGAACGGCCACCGGATCAACATCATCGACACCCCGGCCACGTGGACTTCACGGTCGAGGTCGAGCGGTCCCTGCGGGTCCTCGACGGCGCGATCGCGCTGTTCGACTCCGTCGCCGGCGTCGAGCCGCAGTCCGAGACCGTGTGGCGCCAGGCCGACAAGTACCACGTCCCGCGCATCGCCTACATCAACAAGATGGACCGGATCGGCGCCGACTTCGACCGCGGCGTGCAGACCATGGTCGACCGTCTCGGCGCGCACCCGGTTCCGATTCAGCTGCCGATCGGCGCCGAGGCCGACTTCCTGGGCATCATCGACCTGGTCGAGAACAACGCCCACATCTACAAGGACGAGCTCGGCAAGGAGCAGGAGATCGTCGAGATCCCGGCCGACTACGCCGAGGCCGCCGCCGCGGCGCGCGAGCACCTGCTCGAGGAGGTCTCCCACTACGACGACGAGCTCGTCGAGATGATCCTCGAGGAGCAGGAGATCTCGCCGGCGCGCCTCAGGCAGGCGATCCGCAAGGCGACGCTCGAGATCCGGCTCACCCCCGTCCTGTGCGGCTCCAGCTTCAAGAACAAGGGCGTGCAGCCGCTGCTCGACGCGGTCATCGACTACCTCCCGAGCCCGCTCGACGTTCCTCCGGTGGAGGGCCTCGAGCCGGACAAGGCCTCGAACAACGGTGGCGTTCCCGCCCAGCGGCACGCCGATGACAACGAGCCGTTCGCGGCGCTGGCCTTCAAGATCATGGCCGACCCGTACGTCGGCAAGCTCACGTACTTCCGCGTCTACTCGGGCAAGCTCGAGGCCGGCGCGCGCGTGCTCAACGTCAGCACCGGGCGGACCGAGCGCATCGGGCGGATCCTGATGATGCACGCCAACGAGCGCGAGGAGCTCACGAACGTCTACGCCGGCGACATCGCCGCCGCGGTCGGGATCAAGCAGGTGGTCACGGGCGATACGCTCGCGGCGCCGGACCGGCCGATCAAGCTCGAGACGATCGAGTTCCCCGAGCCGGTGATCAAGGTCGCGATCGAGCCCAAGACCAAGGCCGACCAGGAGAAGATGTCCACCGCCCTCGGCCGCCTGGCCGAGGAGGACCCGACCTTCCAGGTACGGACCAACGAGGAGACCGGCCAGACCGAGATCTCCGGCATGGGCGAGCTGCACCTCGAGGTGCTGGTCGACCGGATGCTGCGCGAGTACAAGGTCGACGCCAACGTCGGGCGCCCGCAGGTCTCCTACCGGGAGACGATCCGCGGCACGGCCGAGAAGGTCGAGGGCCGCTTCGTGCGCCAGACCGGCGGCTCCGGCCAGTTCGGGATCGTCTACATCAACGTTGAGCCGGCGCCCGGCGAGGGCTTCGACTTCATCAACAAGATCAAGGGCGGGTCGATCCCGACCGAGTTCATCCCGGCCGTCGAGAAGGGCGTCGAGGAGGCGCTGGAGAACGGCCCGCGCGCCGGCTACCCGATGGTGGACGTGCGCGTGACCCTCACCGACGGCAAGTACCACGACACCGACTCCTCGGAGATCGCGTTCAAGGTCGCCGGATCGCTGGCGCTGAAGGCCGCGGTCACGCGCGCCAAGCCGGTCCTGCTCGAGCCGGTGTTCCGGGTCGAGGTCGTGACGCCCGAGGAGTTCATGGGCGACGTGATCGGCGACCTGAACCGCCGGCGCGGCCACGTGTCCGGGATGGAGCAGCGCGGCAACGCGCAGGTCATCACGGCTTACGTGCCCCTGGCCAACATGTTCGGCTACGCGACCGACGTGCGGTCGGCCACCCAGGGCCGGGCCACCTACACGATGCAGTTCGAGCGCTACGAGGAGGTCCCGCCGAACATCGCCGAGTCGGTCGTCGGCGACAAGGCCGCCGCGTAGCAGGATTGGTTGCGATTTCCGGGAGGAATCCAATGCGATCTCCCACGGGACGCAACGAGGCAAGGAAGTTTATATCCTGACTTGGTTCGCCTTCCACGGGCTCTGCCCGCGGAGCCGGGCGGGCAACACCCACTGATTTAGAAGGAGCAACTCAAAGTGGCGAAAGCCAAATTCGAGCGCGATAAGCCCCACGTCAACGTCGGCACGATCGGTCACATCGACCACGGCAAGACGACGCTGACGGCTGCCATCACGAAGGTGCTGAACGAGAAGTACGGCGGCACGGAGATTCGGTCGTTCGAATCGATCGACAACGCTCCTGAGGAGAAGGCGCGCGGGATCACGATCGCGACCTCACACGTCGAGTACCAGACCCCCAACCGTCACTACGCCCACGTCGACTGCCCGGGCCACGCCGACTACGTCAAGAACATGATCACGGGCGCCGCCCAGATGGACGGCGCGATCCTGGTCGTGTCGGCGGCGGACGGCGCGATGCCCCAGACGCGCGAGCACATCCTGCTCGCCCGCCAGGTCGGCGTGCCCTACATCGTCGTGTTCCTGAACAAGGTCGACATGGTCGACGACCCGGAGCTGCTCGAGCTCGTCGAGGTCGAGATCCGCGACCTGCTCTCCGAGTACGACTTCCCCGGCGACGACATCCCGTTCGTGGCCGGCTCGGCGCTCAAGGCGCTCGAGGGCGACGAGGAGTACGAGGCCAAGATCCTCGAGCTCGCGGACGCGCTCGACACCTACATCCCCGAGCCCGTGCGCGACCTGGACAAGCCGTTCCTGATGCCGGTCGAGGACGTGTTCTCGATCACCGGCCGCGGCACGGTGGCGACCGGCCGCGTCGAGCAGGGCATCATCAAGACCGGCGAGACCGTCGAGATCGTCGGCATCAAGGCGACGACCAACACCGTCGTGACCGGCGTCGAGATGTTCAAGAAGATCCTGGATCAGGGTCAGGCGGGCGACAACGTCGGGTGCCTGCTCCGCGGCACCAAGCGCGACGACATCGAGCGCGGGCAGGTGCTGTGCAAGCCCGGCTCGATCACCCCGCACACCAAGTTCAAGGCCGAGGTCTACGTCCTGAAGAAGGAGGAGGGCGGCCGTCACACGCCGTTCTTCACGGGCTACCGGCCGCAGTTCTACTTCCGCACAACCGACGTCACCGGAGTGGCCCGGCTGCCCGAGGGCACCGAGATGGTCATGCCCGGCGACAACGTCCAGATGGAGATCGAGCTGATCCAGCCGATCGCCATGGACCAGGGTCTGCGGTTCGCGATCCGCGAGGGCGGCCGTACGGTCGGCTCGGGGGTCGTCTCCGAAGTCATTCAGTAGTTGAATGGGCGGCTGGGCCTCTGGCCCGCCGCCCGTTTTTTTCGCATACGAGATACGACCTTTGTGGGCGGGCCCCATAGCCCGGGGTTCCGCCCGTTCGACTGAGTAAGTGGCCACTATCGCCCAAAACAAAATCCGGATCCGCCTGAAGTCCTACGACCACACGGCGATCGAGACGGCAGCCAAGGAGATCGTCGAGACGGCGACGCGCACCGGCGCGACCGTCTCCGGTCCCGTGCCCCTGCCCACGGAGAAGAACGTGTACTGCGTGATCCGCTCGCCGTTCAAGGACAAGGACTCACGCGAGCACTTCGAGATCCGCACCCACAAGCGACTGATCGACATCCACCAGCCGACCCCGAAGACGGTCGACTCGCTCCAGCGACTCGACCATCTCCCGGCCGGCGTGGATATCGAGATCCGCCTGGCTTCCTGAGCTCCGATGCCGGCGATCCTCGCGCGAAAACTCGGTATGACCCAGCGGTTCCTCGAGGACGGGCGGGTCGAGCGGGTGACCGTGCTGGAGGCCGGCCCGTGTCCGGTGACCGGTGTGCGGACGGTGGAGCGCGACGGCTACGAGGCCGTGCAGCTCGCCTTCGGGCGCTGCAAGGAGAAGTCCCTGACCCGGGCCGAGCTCGGGCATCTGAAGAAGGCCAACGCCTCCGCGCATCGCCACGTGGTCGAGTTCCGGGACGAGGCCGGGGAGCTGCTGGTGGGGGACACGGTGAAGGCCGATGTGTTCTCCCCCGGCGACCGCGTCAAGGTTTCCGGGCGCTCCAAGGGCAAGGGCTTCCAGGGCACGATCAAGCGCCACAACTTCGCCAGCGGACCCAAGTCCCACGGCTCGCACAACGTCCGCGCGCCGGGCTCGATCGGCGCCTCGGCCACGCCCTCGCGCGTGTTCAAGGGCATCCGCGGACCGGGCCGGATGGGCGGCGGGCGCATCACCCAGCGCGGCCTGACCGTCGTCGAGGTCATGCCGGGGCGCAATCTGATGCTTCTGCGCGGCGCGGTCCCGGGGCCGCGCGGCGGGTCTGTGGAGGTGCGCAGCGATGGCTGATCGCTCGGCTCCGGTGCTCGGCGGCTCGTCCACGGTGGCGCTGGACGCGGGCGCCTTCGAGGCGCGCTTCAACATGCCGCTCGTGCACGAGACCGTGCGCGCGGAGCTGAACGCGCGCCGGCGCGGCACCGCGTCGACCAAGACGCGCGGCGAAGTCTCGGGCGGCGGTGCCAAGCCGTGGCGCCAGAAGGGGACCGGGCGCGCGCGGGCGGGGTCTTCCAGGTCGCCGGTGTGGACGGGCGGCGGCACGGTGTTCGGGCCGACCCCGCGTGGCTACACGTTCAAGGTCAACCGCAAGGCGCGCCGGGCGGCGCTCCGCAGCGCACTGTCGCTGCACGCCTCGCGCGAATCGCTCGCGGTGTTCGACGCCACGGCGTTCAGTGAGCCCTCGACCAAGCAGGCGGTCTCGCTGCTCGCCGACTGGGGCGCCGGCGGGCCGACGCTCGTCGTGCTGCACGAGGGCGAGGCGGCGGCCGGCCTGTCGTTCCGGAACCTGCCGCGGGTGTCGGTGCTCGCGGTGGAGGACGCCGGCGTGGCCGACGTGGTCCGGGCGGCGTCGCTGCTCGTCTCCGAGGGTGCGCTGCCGGCGCTCGTGGCCCGCGCCACCGGATCGAAGATGACCGAGGAGGCGAGCTGATGGAACCGAGCCAGGTGATCGTCAGGCCGGTCGTCTCGGAGAAGAGCTTCGCGCTGGCCGAGGCCGGCAAGTACACGTTCCGAGTCCATGACCGCGCCCACAAGACGCAGATCCGCCAGGCCGTCGAGCAGCTGTTCGACGTGCATGTCCTGGAGGTGCGGACGGCCTCGGTCAAGTCCAAGCCGAAGCGCCGCGGGCACACCTCGGGGCGGACGCGGCACTGGAAGAAGGCGATCGTCCAGGTGCGCGAGGGCGAGACGATCCCGATCTTCGGAGGGTTCGACAGTGCCGATTCGTAAGCCCAAGCCGACCTCGCCGGGACGGCGGTTCGTCTCCTATCCGGACTTCTCCGAGGTCACGCGGACCTCGCCCGAGAAGTCGCTGACCGAGGGGCTCAAGAAGTCCGGAGGCCGCAACGCCCACGGACGCAAGACCTCGCGCCACCGCGGCGGCGGCGCCAAGCGCCTGTACCGCAAGATCGACTTCAAGCGGCGCAAGGACGGCGTGCCCGCAAAGGTGGCGCACATCGAGTACGACCCGAACCGCTCCTCCTACATCGCGCTGCTGCACTACGCCGACGGCGAGAAGCGCTACATCCTCGCGCCGCAGCGGCTGCGCGTGGGGATGACCGTCCAGTCGGGGCCGGGCGCGGACATCCGGGTGGGGAACTCGCTGCCCCTGGCAAACATGCCGGCGGGCACGGTCGTGCACAACGTCGAGCTCGTTCCGGGGCGCGGCGGGCAGATGGCGCGCGCCGCCGGCGCCGGCGTCCAGCTCCTGGCCAAGGACGGCGACTACGTGACGCTGCGCCTGCCCTCGGGCGAGATGCGCCAGGTCCGCGCCGAGTGCCGCGCCACCGTCGGCACGATCGGCAACACCGACCACCAGAACGTGAGCGTCGGCAAGGCGGGGCGCAAGCGCCACATGGGCGTGCGCCCGCAGACGCGCGGCACCGCGATGAACCCGGTCGACCACCCGCACGGTGGCGGCGAGGGCTCGACCACGCCGGGCCGCCATCCGGTCACCCCGTGGGGCGTGCCCACGCTCGGATACCGGACGCGCAAGAAGGGCAAGGTGTCGGACCGCTACATCGTCCGCGGACGCAGAAGGGGTAAGGGCAAGCGATGAGCCGCTCGAGCAAGAAGGGACCGTTCGTCGAGGACCGCCTGATGGCGCGGATCGAGGCGATGAACTCCTCCGGCGAGAAGCGCATGATCCGAACCTGGTCGCGTACCTCGACGATCTTCCCCGACATGGTCGGCCACACGATCGCCGTGCACGACGGGCGCAAGCACGTCCCCGTGTTCGTGAGCGAATCGATGGTGGGCCACAAGCTGGGTGAGTTCGCGCCGACGCGGCTCTACCGTGGCCATGCCGCCAGCGGAAAGAGGCGATGACGCTCGAGACCCCGCAAGACCCCGAGCGCGACGAGCCGGCGGACGAGCTCGAGCCGACCGCGGCCGACGCCGAGGCCGAGGAGGCGACCGAGGTGATGGTCGAGGCCGACGCCGAGGCTGAGGGCGAGCCCTCGGCGGCGAGCACCGACACCGAGGTCGAGGAGAGCGTGGCCGCCGGCGAGCCCTCGGCGGCGAGCACCGACACCGAGGTCGAGGAGAGCGTGGCCGCCGGCGAGCCCGAGGCTCCGGTCGGGCCCACGGCAGCGCCCGCCGAGGCGCGAGGCCAAGCCGCGCCGGCGCCGGCGGCGGAAGGCCGCCGAGGAGCGAGGCTGCGCCGGAGGCCGAGGCGCCCGCGGTCCAGGAGGAGGCGCCCACGGCCGAGCCTGCAGCCGAGCCTGAGGCGCCGGTCGCGGAGGCCGAGGCCGAGGCGGAGGCTCGCCGAGCCGGAGCGTCGAGGCGGACGCGCCCGCCGCGCCGGCGCGTCGGCGCAGACGGGCGCTGCGCCGGAGCCGGCAGCCCGAGCGCCCGGCAGCGCCCGCGCCCTCGCGCCGCCGGCGCGGGGAGAGGCCCGCCGGCCCGCCCCCGGTCGTCCGCGCCCAGGCCAAGTACGTCCGCTCGTCCGCGCGCAAGGCGCGCCTGGTCTGCGACCACATCCGCGGCAAGAGCGTCGAGGAGGCGCGAGCTATCCTCGCTCACACGCCGCGCGCGATCGCGCGTGACTGGAGCAAGCTGCTCGAGTCCGCCGTCGCCAACGCCGAGCACAACCACGAGCTCGTCGGCGAGGACCTCTACATCAAGGCCGTGCACGCCGACGAGGGTCCGACCATCCGGCGCTTCCGCCCGCGCGCCATGGGCCGCGCGACGCGGATCCGCAAGCGCACCAGCCACCTGACGATCTTGCTCACGCCAAAGGATTAGAGAAGGACATGGGTCAAAAAGTTCACCCCGAATCGATGCGCGTGGGCTACATCCACGACTGGAAGTCGAACTGGTTCAACGAGCGCCACTTCGCGGAGTACCTGCACGAGGACACGCAGATCCGCGGCCACATCATCCGCCGGCTCTCGCACGCCGGGCTGTCCGACATCACGATCCGCAAGAACGCCACCGAGGTCGAGATCAACATCCACACGGCGCGGCCGGGGATCGTGATCGGCAAGTCGGGCTCCGAGGTCGACCAGCTGCGGCGCGACCTGCACCGGATCACCGGACAAGCAGGTCAAGGTCAACATCCTCGAGATCAAGCGCCCCGAGCTCGACGCGCGCCTGGTCGCGCAGTCGATCGCCGAGCAGCTCCAGAACCGCGTCGCCTTCCGCCGCGCGATGAAGCGGGCGCTGACCAGCGCGATGCGCTCGGGCGCCAAGGGCGTCAAGGTCCAGGTCTCCGGCCGGCTGGGCGGCGCCGAGATGGCGCGCACCGAGGGCTACTCCGACGGCCGCGTGCCGCTGCACACGCTGCGCGCCGACATCGACTACGGCTTCCACGAGGCCCGCACGACGTTCGGGCGGATCGGCGTCAAGTGCTGGATCAACAAGGGCGAGATCATGCCCGAGGGCTACACCGGCGCCGACCTGACGATCATGGACGAGCCCCCTCCGCAGGCGCCTGAGCGCGGCGGTCGCGACGGGCGCGGCGGCCGTGACGGCCGTGGCCGGGGCGGCGGGTGGCGGCCCGGTGGCGGCGGCGGTCCCGGTGGCCGGCGGCGGGCGGTCCCGGTGGCCGTGGCGGCCCGGGCGGTCCGGGCGGGCGCGGACGCGGCGGCGGTCCCGGCGGTGCCGGCGGGCGCGGCGGCGGTCCGGGCGGCCGCGGCGGCGGCCCAGGTGGCCGTGGCGGCGGCGGTGGTGGACGCGGCGGCGGCGGCGGCGGTGGCGGCGGCGGTCGCGGCCCGCGCGGTGGCGGTGGCGGCGGTGGCGGTGGCGGCAACGCCGGAGGCGGCGGTGGAGGCCGCGGCTGATGCTGTCCCCCAAGCGCGTCAAGTTCCGAAAGCAGCACCGCGGACGGCGGGCCGGGCTCTCGCGCGGCCAGGTCAGGGTCCAGTTCGGCGAGTACGGGCTGAAGTCGCTCGAGGCCGGCTGGCTGACCAACCGCCAGATCGAGGCCGCCCGTATCGCGATGACCCGCAAGATCCGCCGCGGCGGCAAGGTGTGGATCAACGTGTATCCCGACAAGCCGTTCACCAAGAAGCCGGCCGAGACCCGCATGGGCTCGGGCAAGGGCTCGCCCGAGGGCTGGGTCGCCGTGGTCAAGCCGGGACGGGTCATGTTCGAGCTCGCCGGTGTGCCCGAGCCGCTGGCGCGCGAGGCGATGCGCCTGGCCGGTCACAAGCTGCCCGTCAAGACCAAGTTCGTCATGCGCGAGGAGCAATGAAGCCGGTCGAGCTGCGAGACATGACCGACACCGAGCTGTCGGAGCACATCCGGACGGCGCGGCGGGAGCTGTTCGGGCTGCGCTTTCAGGCCGCCACGGCCGAGCTCGACAACACCGCGAGCCTCAAGCACGCCAAGCGCGACCTGGCGCGGGCGCTCACCATCCAACGCGAACGTGAACTGACAAATGGCTGACGAACCAGAACAGAACGACGAGAACGGCAGGAAGGCGACGCCGCGGAGCGCCCCAGGCGGCGGCGAGGCCAGCCGGCTGCCCTGCGGCGGACGGCGCCGCCGCAGGCACGGGGCCCTCGCGACGCGAGCAGCGCGCGGCCGCGCGCCAGGCCGAGGCGTCCAAGCGCCCGCAGCGCACGCCCGAGGAGCGCCAGGCCGAGCGCGTCGAGGAGCGCCGGCAGAAGGCCCAGGCGCGCCGCACCCAGCGCCAGCACGAGCGCGAGAAGTACCAGGCCGAGAGCCACGACCGCCAGCCGACGCCGCCGCGCGAGCACGAGCCCGGCCGCCAGAAGACCCGCCAGGGCGTGGTCGTCTCCGACAAGGCCGACAAGACGATCACCGTCCGCATCGACATCGCCCGGCGCCACCGTCGCTACGAGAAGATCGTCCGCACCTCGAACACGCTGCACGCGCACGACGAGTCAAACGCTGCCCATATCGGCGACACCGTGGTCGTGCGCGAGTGCCGGCCGATGTCGCGCACCAAGCGCTGGCGCCTGATCCGGGTCGTGGAGCAGGCAAGGTGACTATGACTTCTCGAGGAGCCACCAGGTGATCCAGAACGAGACCCGGCTGCGCGTGGCCGACAACACCGGCGCGCGCGAGATCCTCGTGATCCGCGTCCGCGGCGGCCACCGCCGGCGCTACGCCGGCGTCGGCGACACGATCGTCGCCACGGTCAAGACGGCGAGCCCGCAGGGGTCGGTCAAGAAGGGCGAGGTCGTGACCGCCGTGGTCGTGCGCACCAAGAAGGCCTACGGGCGCGAGGACGGGACCTACATCGCCTTCGACGAGAACGCCGCCGTGCTGATCGACGCCCAGAACAACCCGCGGGGGACGCGCATCTTCGGGCCGGTGGCGCGCGAGCTGCGCGAGCGCAACTTCATGCGGATCGTCTCCCTCGCCCCGGAGGTGCTCTAGCCCATGGCGTCCCGCATCAAGACCGACGACCAGGTGATCGTGATCGGCGGCAAGGACCGCGGCAAGCGCGGCAAGGTGCTGCGCGTGGATCCCAAGAAGAACCGCGTCTACGTCGAGGGCCTCAACATGGTCAAGCGCCACCAGCGCCCGCGCCAGGTCGCCGGCGCGCAGCGGGCCGAGGAGGTCGGCGGCGTGATCGAGAAGGAGGGGCCGATCCACATCTCCAACGTGATGCTGATCGACCCGCGCGAGGACAAGCCGACGCGCCTCGGCGTGCAGATCGAAAACGGCAAGCGCCTCCGGATCGCGCGCCGGAGCGGACAGAGGATCGACTGATGGCCACCGCACGTCTCAAGACCCGTTACATCGACGAGATCCGCCCGAGCCTGGTCGAGCGCTTCGGCTACTCGACGCCGATGCAGGCGCCGAAGATCGTCAAGGTCACGGTCAACATGGGCGTCGGCGACGCCAAGCAGGACTCGAAGATGCTCGAGGCGGCGAGCGAGCAGCTCGGCACCCTCACCGGCCAGAAGCCGAACGTGCGCCGCGCCCGCAAGTCGATCGCGCAGTTCAAGGTGCGCGAGGGCATGCCCGTCGGCGTGGCCGTGACGCTGCGCGGTGAGCGGGCCTACGAGTTCCTGGACCGGCTGATGTCGGTGGCGATCCCGCGGATCCGCGACTTCCGCGGGCTGAACCCGCGCGCCTTCGACGGCCGCGGCAACTACTCGATGGGCGTGCGCGAGCAGATCATCTTCCCCGAGATCGACTACGACGAGATCGACCAGGTGCGCGGGCTCGACATCACGATCACTACCACCGCGTCGAGCGACGACGAGGCGTACGCGCTGCTCGAGGCGATCGGAATGCCGTTTGCGAAGGACGGCCGCCGGCAGGCTGCGGCGGCCGCGAGCTAGAGGAAACTGAATGGCCAAGATCTCACAGCGAGTCCGCCAGCAGCGGACCCCCAAGTACAAGACCCGGGGCTACACCCGTTGCCAGCGCTGCGGGCGCGCGCGCGCCGTCTACCGCAAGTTCGGCGTGTGCCGCATCTGCCTGCGCGAGCTGGCGCACAACGGCTACATCCCCGGGATGACAAAGTCGAGCTGGTGACGCCATGTCGATGACCGATCCCCTCGCCGACTTCCTCACCCGCCTGCGCAATGGCGCCAAGGCCCAGCACCACGACGTGCGGCTCCCCTCCTCGAAGCTCAAGCGCGAGGTCGCGCGCATCCTCAAGGAGGAGGGCTACATCGAGTCCTACGAGGTGAACCCCGCCCCCGAGGACCGTCCCGGCGAGGAGCTGACGGTGGTGCTCAAGTACACCCCGGAGCGCCGGCCGGTCATCACCGGCCTGCAGCGCGTCTCGCGCCCCGGCCAGCGGACCTACGTCGACCACGCCCACATCCCCCGGATCCAGGGCGGGATGGGGACGGCGATCATCTCGACCTCGCGCGGGGTGATGACCGGCCACGACGCCCGGCGCGAGGGCGTCGGCGGCGAGGTCGTGGCGAGGGTCTGGTAGCGCCATGTCACGCATCGGAAGACAACCCATTGCCGTGCCCGCGGGGGTGACGATCGCGATCGACCCCGAGCGCGTCACCGTCAACGGTCCCAAGGGCGAGCTCTCGGAGAAGGTCCACCGCGACATCCAGGTCGAGCAGGAGGGCGACACGATCCTGGTCAAGCGGCCCACGGATCGCGGCGAGCACCGCGCGCTGCACGGGCTGACCCGGACGCTCGTGGCCAACATGGTCCAGGGCGTGACCGCCGGGTTCGAGAAGCGCCTGGAGATTCAGGGCGTCGGCTACCGCGCCCAGCTCAAGGGGCGCGACCTGGAGCTGGCGCTCGGCTACTCGCACCCGGTGTCGATCAAGGCGCCCGAGGGGATCGAGTTCGAGGTCCCGATGCCGACGCGGATCGCCGTGCGCGGCGCGTCCAAGCAGCAGGTGGGCGAGATCGCGGCGCTGATCCGCAAGCAGCGCCCGCCCGAGCCCTACAAGGGCAAGGGCATCCGCTACGAGGGCGAGTACGTGGCGCGGAAGGTTGGTAAGCGGGCATGACCGTTCTGACCAAGCCGGCCAAGCGGCTGAAGCGCCGGCGGCGCGTGCGGGCCAAGGTCCGCGGCTCGGCCGAGCGCCCGCGCATCTCCGTGTTTCGCTCAAACCGCGGCGTCTTCGCCCAGCTGATCGACGATGACAGCGGCCGCACGCTGGCCGCGGTCAACTGGACCGAGTCCGATCTGCGCTCGCTGGCGCCGATGGAGCAGGCCAAGCGCGCCGGTGCGCTGCTGGCCGAGCGGGCGAAAGCGGCCGGGGTCGAGCGCGCTGTATTCGACCGCGGCGGCTACCAATACCACGGGCGCGTCAAGGCGCTCGCCGACGGCGCCCGCGAGGGCGGACTCGACTTCTAGCTACTCTGGGTTCCACTGCATGGCACGTGATCGTTCAGTTTCCTCCGCCGGCCTCGACCTCCAGGAGCGCGTGGTCGAGATCAACCGCGTGGCCAAGGTGGTCAAGGGCGGCCGCCGCTTCTCGTTCACCGCGCTGGTCGTGGTCGGCGACGAGCGCGACGTCGTCGGCATCGGCTACGGCAAGGCCAACGAGGTCCCGGTGGCGATCCAGAAGGGCGTCGAGCGGGCCAAGAAGAACCTCTACCGGGTGCCCAAGCACGGTTCGACGATCACCCACCAGACGCTCGGCGTGTTCGGCGCGGGACGCGTGTTCTTGAAGCCGGCCGCGCCCGGTACCGGCGTCATCGCCGGCGGCGGCGTCCGCGCCGTGCTGGAGCTCGCCGGGATCCACGACATCCTGTCCAAGAGCCTCGGCTCGCAGAACCCGATCAACCTGGTCAAGGCGACGATGGCCGGCCTCGAGTCGCTGCGCACTCCCGACGAGGTCGCCGATCTGCGCGGGATCTCGATCAACCAGGTGCTCGGGCTGAGCTCCGAGGAGCGCGACGGCGCGGAGGGCGCGGAGGGCGCGCCGGCGGAGAACGGGAACGGGGCAGCGGCTGAGAACGGCGCCACGGCATGAGCACGGTCAAGGTCACCCAGCGCAAGTCGCGCAACGGCTCGGACAAGCGCCAGCTCGACACGCTGCGCTCGCTCGGGCTGCGCCGGATCGGCCACACCGTCGAGGTCGCCGACAATCCGCAGATCCGCGGGATGATCCACAAGGTCCGCCACCTGGTCGAGGTGGATGAGTCGTGAGCGCCACCGAGGAGCGCGAAGAGCGGATCGGCCTGCACAACCTGAAGCCGGCCCCCGGGTCGCGCCGCCCGCGCAAGCGCGTGGGCCGCGGCGAGGGCTCGGGGACGGGCAAGACCTCGGGGCGCGGGCAGAAGGGCTGGGGCTCGCGCTCGGGCGCCAAGCGCCGGGCCCGGTTCGAGGGCGGCCAGAACCCGATCCACATGCGGATGCGCAAGCTGCGCGGCCCGCACATGAAGAAGTCGATGCCGTTCGAGCCGTTCCGGACCCACACCCAGGTGGTCAACCTGCTCGACCTCGAGGCGCGGTTCGAGAGCGGCGCGGCTGTCACACTTGAGGCCATGCACGCGCACGGGCTGGCCACGCGCAAGGGCATCCCGGTCAAGGTCCTGGCCAAGGGCGAGCTGTCCAAGCCGCTCGCGGTTCACGCGCACGCCTTCAGCAAGGCCGCGCAGGCCGCGATCGAGTCGGCCGGCGGGACCTGCGAGGTGATCGTCGAGGCGCAGGGCGGAGGCCTCCCGACGTGATCTCGACCATCCTGGGCGCGTTCCGGGTTGCGGACATCCGCAAGAAGGTCCTGTTCACGGCTGCGGTGCTCGCCCTCTACCGGCTCGGCACCCAGATCCCGGCACCCGGGATCAACACGGCGGCGGTCTCGGCGATCCAGAAGAACTTCGGCGGCAACTCGATCCTCGGGTTGCTCAACCTGTTCAGCGGCGGCGGCCTCGGGCGGATCGCGATCTTCGCGCTCGGGATCATGCCCTACATCACCGCGTCGATCATCCTGCAGATCCTGCAGGTCGTCGTCCCCTCGCTCGAGAAGCTCTCCAAGGAGGGCGAGGTGGGACAGGCGCGGATCACCCAGTACACGCGCTACCTGACGGTCGGGCTCGCCTTCGCCCAGTCGATCGGCTACGTGTTCCTGTTCCGGAGCTTCGAGAACCAGGCCGGAGTCACGCTGATCTCGAACTTCAACCTGGCCAAGGTGTTCCTGATCGTGATCTCGCTCACGGCCGGCACCGTGCTGCTGATGTGGATGGGTGAGCTCATCACCCAGCGCGGGATCGGCAACGGGATATCGCTGCTGATCTTCGCCTCGATCGTGTCCCGGATCCCGGGTGGCGTGCAGTCGTGGTGGAACAACCCCGACCAGGTGTTCAAGGTCACGATGCCGTTCATCGCGATCGGCGTGGTGGCCGCGATCGTGTTCGTCCAGGAGGGCCAGCGCCGGATCCCGATCCAGTACGCCAAGCGCGTGATCGGCCGGCGGATGACCCAGGGCGGGCAGACCTACCTGCCGCTGCGGGTCAACATGGCCGGCGTGATCCCGGTGATCTTCGCGGCCAGCGTGATGGCGATCCCGCCCACGCTCGGCCAGCTGCTGGGCGGAACCAACACGCACACCTTCGCCTACAAGGTGTCCTCGTTCTTCAATCCCCAGGGCTGGCACTACGTGCTCGGGGAGAGCATCTTCATCATCCTGTTCACCTACTTCTACACCGCGGTCACGTTCAACCCGGTGGACCAGGCGGACAACCTCAAGAAGTACGGCGGCTTCATCCCGGGGGTGAGGCCAGGCAGACCCACCGCCGAATTCCTCGACCGGATCCTGGCGCGATTGACGTTCCCGGGCGCTTTGTTCCTGGCCGCGATCGCCGCGCTGCCGACCGTGCTCATCAACTCCACCAACGCCAACTTCTTCTTCGGGGGGACCTCGATCCTGATCGTGATCGGGGTCGCGCTCGACACGATGAAGCAGCTCGAGGCGCAGTTGATGATGCGCAACTACGAGGGCTTCTTGAAGTAGGTATGGGGCCGCGCGGGCTGCGCCCGCGCGTCGTCCGTGGGGCCGGTTGCAGCAGGATGACGTGCGGCCGGCCCGGTCGTGGCGAGGCCGGATGCCGAGCGGGGCCGGAGCCGCACGGGGCCGGATCCTGCGCGCGCGCCGGGTCCGCGCGCGCCGGTCCGCCGCGCCGGTGGCCCCCGCCCGCGACCGCGACCGCGACCCGCGCCCGTGACCCCCGCCGGCGACCGCGGCCCTCGCCCGCGGCCCGCGCTCGCGACCCCCGCCCGCGAGCCCCCGCCCGCGACCCGCGCCCCGCCCGCGCCCGCGCTCCCGCCCGCGACCGCAGCACTCCCGCCCGCGGCACCGCAGCTCCCGCCCGCGACGCGCAGCTCCCGCCCGCGACCGCAACTCCCGATCCGCGAGCGCGGCAAACGTTCCTCTCGATGCGGCGATTTCGCCGAGGACGCACTTATCCGCGCTCAGCGCGGCAAACGTCGACCTCGGCGATTCTCGCGGCTCGAGGACGCACTTATCCGCGGTCTCTCGCGCCACCGCGCCCCGCGCACCGCGCCACCGCGCCACCGCGCCCCCGCGCCACCGCGCCACCGCGCCCCGCGCCACCGCGCCACCGCGCCACCGCGCCACCGCGCCACCGACCAGCTTGAACAAAACCCCAGGGTGCCTCCCTGGTGTGAAGCACCGGAATTCTTGGTTTCATACTCACCACGAGCTGTTGGGGGCGATAGCTTCGGGGGCAACGGAACTGGGGCAGCGTTCCGGATCGAGTCGGGCCGGCAGGGACGCCGGCCCTGAAGCTCGCGCTGCTGCGCGCTCGGTGCCCGCGACAAAACCCTGGGGTGGCCCCCTGGCGCGAAGCACCAAAATTTGTAGTTATCTACTCATCACGAGCCGCGTGGGGGCATCCTGAGGAGGAGGCGCCCGGCTGAGTTGGGGGCAACGGTCTGGGGGGCACCCGTTCCGAATGGCACGGCGGGCCGGCAGGGATGCCGGTCCAAAGCCTGCCCTTACCTGATGCACCTTCGGTCGATACAGTCCCAGGCGTGTCCGAGATCAACCTGATCCTGATGGGCCCGCCCGGCGCCGGCAAGGGCACTCAGGCCGCGCGTTTGCAGGATGATTTCCAGCTCCCGTACATCGCGACGGGCGACATGCTGCGCGCCAACGTCAAGGAGGGCACCGACCTCGGCAAGCAGGCCAAGGAGTACATGGACAAGGGCGACCTGGTCCCCGACGAGCTGATCGTGAAGATGGCCGCCGAGCGCCTCCAGGAGGACGACGCCCAGGACGGCTTCATCCTCGACGGCTTCCCGCGCACCGAGGCCCAGGCCAAGGCGCTCGACAAGCAGCTCTCGGACCTGGGGCGGCGGGTGACGGCCGCACTCCTGATCGAGGTGCCCGACGAGGAGGTCGTCCGGCGGCTGGCCGGCCGGCGGGTGTGCGTCAAGTCCGGCCACAACTACCACGTCGACTTCGACCCGCCCAAGCGCGAGGGCGTGTGCGACCAGGACGGCTCGCGCCTGGTCCGCCGCGAGGACGACGACCCCGACGTGATCAGGCGCCGCCTGCACAACTACCACGAGCAAACCGAGCCGGTGGCGTCCTACTATGACGCTCAGGGCGTGCTGCGGCGGATCGACGGGACCCGCGACGCCGGCGACGTCCACGACCACATCCGCGCGGTGATCGCCACGCTCCGACTCGAGGAAAACGTCTGAGTTGATCATCAAGAAGACCCCCGAGGAGATCGACCGGATGGCCGCCGCCGGCTCCATCCTGGTCAAGACCATGAACCTCCTCGCCGGGAAGGTGCGCCCGGGCGTGACCACGCGCGAGCTCGACCAGGCGGCCGAGAAGTTCATCCGCTCCCAGGGAGCCACGCCGGCGTTCAAGGGCTACCGCGGCTTCCCCGGCTCGATCTGCACCTCGCCCAACTCGATGGTCGTGCACGGGATCCCGGGCCAGTACAAGCTCGCCCGCGGCGACATCCTGTCGGTCGACATCGGCGTGGTCTACGACGGCTGGGTGGCCGACGCCGCCCGCACGTTCCCCGTCGGCCCGGTCAGCCCGATCGCCCAGAAGCTGCTCCGCGTCACCGAGGAGTCGCTGCACCAGGGCGTCACCCAGTGCCTCGCCGGCAACCGCCTCGGCGACGTCTCCCACGCCATCCAGCAGCACGTCGAGGCCGCCGGCCTCTCGATCGTCCGCTCGCTCGTCGGCCACGGCATCGGGCGGAGCATGCACGAGGACCCGCAGATCGCCAACTACGGCGAGCCCGACACGGGGATCCCGCTCGAGGAGGGGATGGTGCTGGCGATCGAGCCGATGGTCACCGCCGGGCGCCACGCCGTGCGGGTGGGCGAGGACCACTGGTCGATCTACTCCCAGGACGGTTCCCTGGCCGCGCACTTCGAGTTCACGGTGGCGATCACGGCCGAGGGGCCGAGGATCCTGACGCCGTGGCACGAAGCCAAGGGGGGCGCGCGGCGGCCTAGGTGTAGGCGGGCCTCGAGGGGCGAGTGGCCGCGTCCGGCCTGGGCCGCGGCGTAGGCGAGGCGCCGCGCGGCATGGATGCCGCGCGTAACGGCCCCAGGGACGCCGGCCGAAGGCCGGCCCCTCCCCCTTGCTAGTATGGATCGGTGCGCCTGGAGTCTCGGGTTGCTCCTCAGCGCGGTAGCGGCGACCGCCCCGGTCGCCAGAGCCGGGCTGGCGGATCAGTGGAATCCCTCGACGAGAGTGAATCGTGAAAGTACGGCCCTCGGTCAAGCCGATGTGCGAGAAGTGCAAGATCATCCGCCGGAACGGACGGGTCCTCGTGATCTGCTCGAACCCACGTCACAAGCAGAGGCAGGGATAAATGGCTCGTATCTCTGGCGTCAACATCCCACTCAACAAGCGCGTTGAGGTCGGGTTGACCTACATCTACGGCATCGGCCGCCCGATGTCGAACAAGCTGCTGGCCGAGGTCGGGATCGAGCCCGACCGCAAGGTCCGCGACCTCACCGAGGACGAGGTCATCAAGCTCCGCGAGGTGATCGACAACGAGATCACGGTCGAGGGCGATCTGCGGCGCGAGCGCTCCCAGGCGATCAAGCGCCTCCAGGAGATCGGGAGCTATCGAGGGTTGAGGCATCGCCGCGGGCTCCCCGTGCGCGGTCAGAACACCAAGACCAACGCGCGCACGCGCAAGGGCCCCAAGCGCATGCAGGTCGCCGGCAAGAAGAAGGCCGGCAAGAAGTAGATGCCCGCCCCTCGTCGCCCGCAGCGCGGACGCCGGCGCGTTCGCAAGAACGTCCCGGTCGGTCAGGCGCACATCAAGACGTCGTTCAACAACACGATCGTCTCGCTGACGGATCGGGAGGGGAACGTGATCGCGTGGGAGTCCGCCGGCGGCGCCGGATTCAAGGGCTCGCGCAAGTCGACTCCGTTCGCCGCCCAGGTGACGGCCGATGCCGCGGCGCGCAAGGGCATCGAGAACGGGATGCAGAAGGTCGAGGTTTTCGTGAAGGGGCCGGGGTCGGGCCGTGAGACGGCGATCCGCTCACTCCAGGCCGCGGGACTCGAGGTCACGGGAGTCAAGGACGTGACGCCCCAGGCCCACAATGGCTGCCGCCCCCGCAAGCGGCGCCGCGTATAGGAAGGCTGATGGCAAGAGACACTTCGCCGCAATGCAAGCAATGTCGGCGGGAGGGGCAGAAGCTCTTCCTCAAGGGCGAGCGTTGCCTGACTGACAAGTGCGGCGTCGAGCGCCGCTCGTACCCACCGGGCGAGCACGGGCGCGGACGCCAGAAGCAGAGCGAGTACCGGGTCCAGCTGCGCGAGAAGCAGAAGACCAAGCGCTACTACGGCGTGCTCGAGAAGCAGTTCCGGATCTACTACGAGAAGGCGTCCGGGCAGCCCGGGATCACCGGCGAGAACCTGCTCCGGATGCTCGAGTGCCGGTTCGACAATGTGCTCGTGCGGCTCGGTTTCGCGGCTTCGCGCCGGCAGGCGCGGCAGCTGATCCTGCACGGCCACTGGACGGTCAACGGACGCCGGGTGAACATTCCGAGCTACCAGCTCCGCGACAACGACGTGATCGCCATCCACACGCGCTCGAGCGCCCAGCAGGTCATCCGGGACGCCACCGAGCTCACCGGCCAGGTGCCGGCGTGGCTGCAGGCCGACCACGACTCGCTCACGGCGAAGGTGCTCCGCAAGCCCGAGCGGCGAGAGATCGCCGCGCCGGTGCAGGAGCAGCTCATCGTCGAGTACTACTCGAAGTAACCGAAAGCTTTCAGTCGCGCGCGCCCGGTGTCCGGGGGTGCGCGACGCGCACGGCCCGCCTCGGCGGCGGCAGGAACCCACGACGTTAGGACCCTGATGCTCGACTTCCAAGTCCCCCGAATCTCCTCCGAGAGTGTCGACGACAACCGAGGCTCGTTCACGATCGAGCCACTCGATCGTGGCTTCGGCTACACGTTCGGCAACTCGCTGCGGCGCGTGCTGCTGTCCTCGCTCGCGGGCGCGGCGGTGACGAGCGTGCGGATCGAGGGCGTCGCCCACGAGTTCTCGACGATCCGGGGGGTCAAGGAGGACGTGACCGACATCGTCCTGAACCTGAAGGGCGTCGTCTGCCGCATGCACTCGGACGCCACCGAGATCGAGGCGCCGCTGGTGGTGACCGGGCCCGGGGACATCACGGCCAAGGACATCGACCTGCCCTCGGGTGTGGAGATCCTGAACCCGGACGCGCACATCGCCACTTTGGAGAAGAAGACCAAGCTCGAGGTCTATTTGACGATCGGGCGCGGTCGGGGCTACCGGCCGGCGGAGGAGAACAAGTCGGCCGACCAGCCGATCGGGGTGATCCCGATCGACTCGATCTTCTCGCCCGTCCGCCGCGTGGCCTACAACGTGGAGCAGGCTCGCGTGGGCCAGCGGACCGACTTCGACAAGCTCACGCTGGACATCGAGACCGACGGCTCGATCGACCCGCACGCGGCTCTGCGGGAGGCGGCCGAGATCTTGATCTCGCAGCTCGCCATCTTCACCGACGCCGACCGGGTGGTTGAGCTGCGGGAGGCGGGTGCGCCGGGCGTGCTCGATGGGGGGCCGGGCCTGGCCGGCGCCGTGGGCGGGCCCTCGCGGCCGCCGAACGCGATGGACGACATCCTGATCGAGGAGCTCGAGCTGGGTGTGCGGTCCTACAACTGCCTGAAGCGCGCCGGGATCCAGACCGTGGGCGATCTGGTGTCCAAGACCGAATCCGAGCTCAACGCGATCCCCAACTTCGGCAAGAAGTCGATCGATGAAGTGATCGAGACGTTGCATGCCCGAGGTCTGGGCCTCCGCGGCGAGTGACGTCTGATTGGATGGAGTGATGCGCCACCAGCGTTCTCGATATCAACTGAGCCGGAGCGCCTCGCACCGGCGTGCACTGCTGATCAACCTCTCCAAAGAGGTGATCCAGCACGAGCGGATCAAGACGAGCGAGGCCAAGGCCAAGGCGGTCAAGCCCGAGGTGGAGAAGCTGATCTCGCTGGCGAAGCGGGGAGATCTCCATGCGCGCCGGCAGGCCCTGTCGGCTTTGGGCCAGGATAAGTTCACCGTGTACAAGCTGTTCGAGGAGATCGCGCCGCGGTACTCCGAGCGCCCGGGCGGCTACACGCGGATCCTGCGGCTGGGGCCGCGGCGCTCTGACGCGACGGAGATGGTGCTGCTCGAGCTGGTGTAGCGCCGGGGCGTGGTCTCCCGGCTGCTGCTGGAGTACGACGGGAGCCGGTTCGCGGGGTGGGCGCGCCAGCCTGGGGCGCGGACGGTGCAGGGGTGCGTAGAGGAGGCACTTGCCGTCGTCCTGCGGGGCGCGGTGTCTTTGACGGTGGCGGGGCGGACCGACGCCGGGGTGCACGCGTGGGGGCAGGTGGCTTCCTATTGCGGTCCCGCGGTGGGGGTTGACTCTCTGAATGCCCTGCTGCCTGGGGATGTCGCGGTGCTCGCGTGCTCCGAGGCGGCGCCTGGGTTCGATGCCCGCCGGGATGCCACCTCGCGGGCGTACTGCTACCGGGTGCTGGCGCGGCGGGCGCGGGGCTCGCTGGAGCGGGGGCGGGCGCTGCACTGGCCCCACGCGCTGGATGTGCCCGCGCTCGAGGCGTGCGCCCGGGCGCTGGTCGGGACGCATGACTTCACGGCGTTCACGCCGACCGAGACCGACCACGTGCGGTTCTCGCGCGACGTGTTTGCGGCCGAGTGGCGCTCTGCGGGCTCCGACGTCCTCGAGTTCTGGATCGAGGCGGACACGTTCATGCGCCACATGAACCGGGTGCTGGTGGGGACGATGCTCCAGGTCGGTGGGGGGCGGCGGTCGGTGGCGTCGTTTCTCGAGCTGCTGGAGGGCCGCCCGCGGGCCGAGGCGGGCCCGACCGCGCCACCGTACGGGCTGTACCTCGCCGGGGTGGGGTACGGCGGCCGGCGCGTGCTGTCGGGGGGGTGATTTTCGCGCGCTGGAGGCTCTATACAGCATGGACGGTGGCGCAGACCGCGGAAAACCTCGCCCTCGAGAACGTCGAGAATCGCCGAGGTCGCGGTTAGCCGCGCTGAGCGCGGTAAACCACGACCTCGGCGAAAAGCCGACCGCGAAGGGAACGAAATCCGCGGCGTCACGATCGCTCGCGTTGCCACATCTCAGAAGGGCGCGATCTCGCGGCGCCAGCTCGAGGACGGAGGAATCTCGAGCGACGTCATCGATCGTCGGCGCGCGCAACGGGCAGTTGCACCGGATCTACCGCGGCGTGTACCTCGTGGGGCACGAGGCGCTCGCGCCCCTCGCCCGGGAGTCGGCGGCGATCTTAGCCCTCGGTGAAGGCGCCATCCTCAGCCACGAGTCAGCCGCGGTGGCCTGGGGGATCATCGACGACTACGCCGGCAACGTCCACGTCACGATGGTCGGGCGCAGACGCCATTCGCGTGCCGGCCTACGCGTTCACCGAGCCTCGACGCCCCCGCCCACCCGCCGGCGCCACGGCTTGACGGTCACCTCGCCGGCGCAGACCCTCCTCGACCTCGCCGCGGCCCAGTCGCCGCACCTCGAGCACGCGTTCATCGAGGCCCACGGCGCGCGGCTGGTGACCTCGAGCGAGCTCACGCGCGCGATCAGGCGCGCAGGCCCCCGGCGCGGCGTCCGCGCGCTGCGCGCACTGGTCGGCGCCAACGAGTCCGGCTTCACCCGGAACAAGGCCGAGCGCAAGCTCAAAGCCCTCCTCCGCGCCGGCCACCTCCCCGTGCCTCTCAACAACGTCTCGGTGTGCGGCTACGTAGTCGACTGCGTCTGGCCCGAACAGCGCCTGGTCGTCGAGTTCGACGGCTACGGCTTCCACGGCCACCGGCCCGCGTTCGAGACAGACCGCGCCCGCGACGCCACGCTCGTGGCCAACGGATACCGCGTGATCCGGATCACCTGGCTCCAGCTCACCCGTGAGCCGTACGCCGTGCTGGCCAACCTGGCTTCCGCCCTCGCTACCAGTGCGCTGTCCGGCAATTAGGGCACATGTATCGCGGTCCCGGATGACCGTCATGCTGCGTCCTCGGAACCTCGCGCAGCGCTGCTGCGCCACGGTCCCTGCGTCCTTGCCTGCCGGCCCCCGGGCCTCGCGCTCCATGCACCTCAATCACCGGACAGCACACTAGGATCAACCCCGGTGCGCGTCCTGCTGACCAATGACGACGGGATCGAGGCCGCCGGCCTCCAGGCGATGCGCCGCGCGCTCCGCGATCTGCCCGGCATCGAGCTGGCCGTGATCGCCCCCGACGGCAACCGCAGCGCCATGGCCCGCTCGATCACCACCCGCCGGCCCCTCTGGGTCGAGGAGGTTCAGTTCAAGGACGGCACCGTGGGCTACGCCACCGACGGCACCCCGGTCGACTGCGTGCGGCTGGCCCGGCTCGGGCTGGTCGAGGGCTTCGAGGCCGAGCTCGTCGTGTCCGGGATCAACCACGGCTCGAACCTGGGCGACGACATCACCTACAGCGGGACGGTGGCGGCCGCGCTCGAGGCGATCGTCCTCGGCCTCCCCGGCATCGCCGTCTCCCAGCAATCAAGCGCGCTCGAGCTCGACTTCTCCGGCGGCACGGGGTTCGACTTCACGACCGCGGCGAGCTTCGCCGCCCGCCTCGTCGCCGAGCTCGAGAACGTGCCCCTCCCCCAGGGGACGCTGCTCAACATCAACGTCCCGGGCTGCGAGCCGAACGGAGTCGAGGTCGCAGCGCTCGGCAAGCGGCTCTACCGCGACGAGCTGTCGCTCGTCGACGAGGCCCCGCCCGGCCGCCGGCAGTACCGGATCTACGGCGACGCCAGCTTCGAGCGCGACGCCGTCGGCACCGACCTCGCCGCGGTGGCGCAGGGCAAGATCGCCGTCACGCCGATCCACTTCGACCTCACCGACCACAGACGGGCTCGAGGCCCTCCAGCGCTACAACCTGGCCCGGCTGATCGCCCCGGCGGCCCGCGAAGTGACATGAGCGTGAGAGTGACCGAGGACACGGCCGCTCGCGCAGCCGAGCTCCGCCGCCAGCTCGACTACCACTCCCACCGCTACTACGTCCTCGACGACCCCGAGATCGGGGACGACCAGTACGACGCGCTCCTGGACGAGCTGCGGGCGATCGAGGCCGAGCATCCCGAGCTCGTCACCCCGGACTCACCCACCCAGCGCGTGGGCGGCGAGCCGGTCAGCGACCTGACCAAGGTCCGCCATCCCCTGCCGATGCTGTCGCTGGCCAACGCGCGCTCGGCCGAGGAGCTGCGCGCCTGGATCACCCGGATGCGCAACCACCTGGCGCGCGAGGGCATCACCGACCCCCAGTTCGAGTACGTGGCCGAGCCCAAGATCGACGGGTTGGCGATCAGCCTGATCTACCGGGACGGGCTGTTCGAGCGGGGAGCTACGCGCGGCAACGGCGAGATCGGCGAGGACGTCACCCACAACCTGAAGACGATGCCCTCGATCCCGCTGCGCCTCGACATGCCGAACCCGCCGCACCTCCTCGAGGTGCGGGGTGAGGTGTACATGTCGCTGCCGGACTTCACCAAGCTCAACGAGCGCCGGGCCGAGCGGGGCCTCTCGACGTTCATGAACCCGCGCAACTCGGCGGCCGGGACGATCCGCCAGCTCGACCCCAAGCTCGCCGCCGACCGCCCCCTCTCCTTCTGGGCCTATCAGATCGGCGCCACCGACGGGATCAGCTTCGCCGCCCACTGGGATGCGCTGCAGTGGCTGCGCGAGCACCGCTTCCCGGTCCACCCGGACGTCAAGAAGCTCACCACCGAGGACGAGGTCGTGGCTCAGTGCCGCAGCTGGGAGGAGCGCCGCGGATCGCTCGAGTTCGAGATCGACGGCGTGGTCGTCAAGGTCAACGAGGCCGAGCTCCACCGCCGGCTCGGCGTCGTCGGCCGGGAGCCGCGCTGGGCGATCGCCTGGAAGTTCCCGCCCACCACCGCGGTCACCCGCCTGAACCAGGTCGTGTGGGCGCCGGGCAAGTTCGGCGATCTGCACCCGGCGGCGATGCTCGAGCCGGTCCATGTCGGCGGCGTCACGGTGAAGATGGCCACCCTGCACAACGAGGAGGACCTGGCGCGCAAGGACCTGCGCGAGGGGGAGGAGGTGATCGTCCTGCGCGCCGGCGACGTGATCCCCCAGGTCCTCTCGCCGGCGCCGCACGTGGCCGAGCGCGCCGAGCGCCCGGCCCCCCCGAGGCCCCCGCAACGGTGCCCCGTATGCGACACCGAGACGATCAAGCCAGAGGACTCGGTCTTCACCAAGTGCCCGAACCGCGACTGCCCCGGCCGGCGCTGGCAGCTGCTCAAGCACTTCTCGGGGGCGATGGACATCGACGGCCTGGGGGAGAAGCAGGTCAGCCTGTTCATGGACCTCGGGTGGGTGAGGACGGCGGCCGACCTCTACGACCTCACGCCGGAGCAGATCGCCGAGCAGCCCGGGTTCGGCAAGGTCTCGGCCGAGAAGCTGGTCCAGGCCATCCGGGCCTCCAAGGAGCAGCCGTTCGGCCGGGTCCTGTTCGCGGCCGGGATCGAGGAGGTCGGCTACGTCACCGGGCGAAACCTGGCCCAGCACTTCCGCACGATCGACGCGCTGCTGGCCGCACAGCCCGAGCAGATCGCCGAGACCCAGGGCGTCGGGCCCGAAGATGGCCGACTCGATCCATGCCCAGCTCGCCGATCCCCAGATGCGAGCGCTCATCGACGCGCTGAGAGAGCGGGGGCTGCGCTTCGAGGAGGAGGGGCCGCCGCCCGGCGAGGGGCGGCTGGCCGGCAAGACGTTCGTGCTCACCGGCACGCTGCCCGAGCTCACGCGCGAGCAGGCGAGCGAGATGATCACGGCGGCCGGCGGACGCGTCACGGGCTCGGTCTCGCGCAAGACCGACTACGTGGTGGCCGGCGAGAGCCCCGGGTCGAAGCTGGCCCAGGCCGAGCGGCTCGAGGTCCCGGTCCTCGACGAGGCCGGCCTGCGCGCGCTGCTCGCCCAGGCCTAGCCGTCGTACTTCGCGACCGCGACGGCCATCCGGTCCTCGATCGCGTGCCCCAGGTCGGGATCACCCAGCCCGTTGGCCAGGAACGCGAACGCGAGCGTGTGCCCGTCGGCCGCCGTGCAGTAGCCGGCCAGGTTCGCGACGTCGTGGAGCGTGCCCGTCTTGCCCCGGCAGTTCCCCTGCGCCACCGTGCCGCGCATCTCGCCGGACATGGTCCCGGTCTCGCCCGGCGACGGCCAGCGATCCCGTGAAGTACGGGTTGGAGACCATCTTCGCGAGCAGCGTGACCACGTCGAACGGGCTGGTGGCGTCCTCGCGCGAGAGCCCGGAGCCGTCGACGAGCGCGGGATGGATCCCGAACCGGCTCGCCAGCAGGCTGCGGACCACGGCGGCGCCGGCGGCGGTGGTCCCCGCCCCGCCGAGCCGAGCGCCGATGTCCTTCAGGAGCGTCTCGGCGAAGAAGTTGTCCGAGGGCGTGTTCGTGAGCGCGATCAGCCGGGCCAGGCTGGGAGACTGGACGGTGGCGAGCAGGCGCGCCCCGGCGGGTGTCCGCCCGCTCGCGATCGGCGTCCGCTTGCCCACGGCCAGATGCGCGCCCCGCATCGCGCCGAGGAGTTGCTGCGGCGGCGTACACGGGCGGGTTGCCCACGTTCGCGGCACCGATCAGGCCCCGGTTGAAGGCCAGCGCGCTCAGGGAGCCCTCCATGTCGGGGTCGAACTGAAAGCCGCTCTCCGAGGTTCCGGGCAGCGAGTCGAAGTAGGAGGCGTCGCCGACCACGCGGCCGCGCAGGCCGGTGATCTGGGTGGCGGCGATCAGGTTGGCCACCAGCCGCTGGACGGTGGCGCCGGCGCCGTAGAAGCTGTGAACGAAGCCCGCGGAGCCGAAGGTGGGATCGCCGCCGCCGCGCAGATACAGCGTGCCGACCCATTTGCCGGCGCGGCCGCGGTAGCCCGTGCCGAGCACCGAGGTGGTGAATGTGGCGCCGGGCCCTAGGCGCAGCAGCGCCGTCGAGGTCGTGTAGAGCTTCTCGACCGAGGCGGGGAGCCGGGGCACGGTGGCGGCGGAGGAGTACAGGACCTGCCCCGTGGTGAGATCGAGGACGTAGGCGCTGCTGAAGCGGCCCTCCTGGTGCATGCCGTTGCCCAGGGCCTTGGTCAGCGCCTGCTGCGGCGTGACCGTCTGGGCCTGCGCGCCGGTCGCCCCCAGACCAACCGCGACGGCCACCCCCAGCGTGACGAGGAGCCCACGCATCGAGGTACCGTAACCCGTGGGGCGCGGGAAAGGTGCGGTCCGGCGCGTACAGGAGAAACGCCGGGCGCCGATCCGGCCGCCCCATACAATGGGCGGGAGATGGGCAAGGTGGTCAAGCTCGACACCGCCGCCATCGACCGCCCGGGGACCGGGGCGCGCGAGGCGGCGTCGCGCCGGCGGCGCAAGCGGTCCAAGACCGCTCTCGTCCTCGGCGGCGGGGGCTTCACCGGCGGCGTCTATGAGATCGGCGCGCTGCGGGCGCTCGACCTGCTCTCGGTCAACCGCACGGTCAACGAGTTCGACGTCTACGTCGGCACCAGCGCGGGCTCGTTCGTCGCCGCCGCGGTCGCCAACGGCGTCACGCCCGAGGAGATGATGCGGGTGATCGTCCAGCAGGTCCCGACGCCGTTCCCGGACGCCCGGGTCAGCTCGCTCCTGCGCCCGAACTACGGTGAGTTCGTCACCAGGGCGGCTGTGCTCCCGTTCCGGATCGCCCAGCTCCTGCGCACGCTGGTGCGCGACATCAAGCAGATGTCGGCGGTCGACATCGTGATCGGGCTCGCCGAGGCGCTGCCCTCGGGGGCGTACTCGGGGGAGGGCATCGAGCGCTACGTCCGGACGATCCTCTCGGACCCGGATCGGACCGACGACTTCCGCCTGCTCCACAACGAGCTGTACCTGGCCGCCACCGACCTCGACACCTGCGAGCGGATCGTGTTCGGGGCCATGGATTGGGACGACGTCCCGATCTCGACCGCGGTCAGCGCCTCGAGCGCGCTGCCGATGCTCTACAAGCCGGTCAAGATCAAGGACCGCGAGCTGATCGACGGCGGGGTCCTGTCGACGACGAACCTGGACATCGCGGTCGAGGCCGGCGCCAAGTTCATCGTGGTCGTCAACCCGCTCGTGCCCTACGTCAACGACTTCGAGAAGCGGATCCCCACGATCTCGGGGTCCCGGGCTCGCCGCGTGTCCGACATGGGCTTCCCCCAGATCGGCTACCAGGCGTTCAAGCTCCTGGCCTACCAGCGCCTGCACGAGATGGCGCGGCGCTGGGAGCAGCGCTATCCCGGCGTCGACATCGTCCTGATCGAGCCCGAGCCCAACGACGAGCTGATGTTCCAGACGAGCATCATGAACTTCACCTCGCGGGTCGACATCGCCCGCCACGGCTTCCAGTCGGTGACGCTCAAGCTCGCGCACGACTACCCGCGGTTCAAGCGGATCTGCGCCCGGCACGGGATCGAGATCTCGGCCACGCGGGTGCGCAACGTCGTCAAGCACTTCGAGGGCGAGCGCGAGAAGACCCGGGCCTGGCGCAAGATCCTCGAGCAGACGACCTCGACGCTGCTGCGCCAGTCCGCTCAGGAATAGGGGCCGGCGCCTGCGGCGCCGGCGTCCCTGGGGCCGGGCCCGGCGTTCGGGCCGCGTTCACCCCGCGCCGGGCATCCCGCCCGGCGCCCCGCGCGCCTCGGAGCGCCCCGAGGGTCCCGCCGCCCCGCGCGCCGCGGAGCGCCCCGAGGGTCCCGCCGCCCCGCGCGCCGTCGGAGCGCGCCGAGGGCCCGCCGCCCCGCGCGCCTCGGAGCGCCCCGACGGTCCCGCCGCTCCGACGCATCGCCGCCGCCCCGCCGTCCGCCGCGAAAACCCCTGCGTGCGGCGCATGCCATCGGCCGAGCGCGGGTACATCACAAGCGCACCCCACGCAGGCAGTCACGTGCACACCAGCGTCGCCCTCCCGATCAGGCCGTATGAAGCCGCCGGACCATCGGTCCGGGGAGGCGCACAGCGTGGGCTGGGGACGCTAAGCGCTAGGCGTGGGCAGGCTGAACGTGCTGCGGTTGCGAGCCAGGAAGCTCGCGCAGACTCGAGAGGAACAGAGTCTTGTCGATCCGACCGTTGAAGATCGGGACGCCCAACTCGAGGCACTTGACGATCACGTCTCGGCGTTCAAGGCCGGACTCTCGTGCAAGTTCGGTGGGCGTCAGGTGAATGGCCATCGGTCCTATCCCTCCTTGTGCTGGTCACTACATGCGAATAAGTATGCCCGCCGGGGCGGACGCTCTCAACTCGGATTAGAACATTCGTGTAGGTCTGATCTAAAAGCGCCAGTTTTCGGGAATTTCAACGTTAGAGTCGGCATGGGCTCAGCTGGGGACGCATTGCGGCGAGGAGATTTGAACTGATGGGACTGGCGCTACGCGCGATAGGGCAGAGGCAGGCGGCGGGCGAGCGGGACCTCGTAGCCGCCGTGCGGCAGGGCGATGACCGCGCCTTCGAGGAGCTGTTCGCGCGCTACCGCAGCCGCATCACGGCCTACGTGCTCGGCATGGTGCGCGACCACGCGCGCGCCGAGGACATCACGCAGGAGGTGTTCCTCTCGGCCCTGCGGCGCCTGCGGGACACCGAGCGCCCGATCGCGTTCAAGCCGTGGATCTACGAGATCGCCCGCAACGCCTGCATCGACGAGTTCCGCCGGACCCGCCGCGCCGCCGAGGTGCCGCTGAACGGCGAGGACGAGGCGGGCGTGCCCGAGCGGACGCTGATCTCCCGGCAGCCCACGCCCGACGCGGCGATGGAGAACAAGCAGCGGTTGGTGGCGCTGCGCGACGCCTTCCGGGGCCTGTCGGAGAACCACCACCGGCTGCTCGTGATGCGCGAGCTCGAGGGACTCTCCTACGCGCAGATCGCCGAGCAGATGGGGATGTCCCGGCCGATGGTCGAGAGCAGCCTGTTCCGCGCTCGCCGACGGCTGGGCGAGGAGTACGAGGAGCTCGCGAGCGGCCGCCGCTGCCAGCAGGTGTGCGAGGTCGTTGACCGGACCGACGCCCCGGCGCTCCGCGTCCTCGGCGTGCGGGCCCGCCGGCAGGTCGCCCTTCACCTGTCCCACTGCGAGGACTGCCGGCGCTACGCGCACCTGGCCGGCGCCGACGAGGCCCTGTTCCGGGCACCGACCTTCGCCGACAAGGTCGCCGCGCTGTTTCCGTTCGGGTGGCTCGGCCGGCGCCTGGGGGCGCGGTTCCTCGCCCGCCGCCTGTCCGGCGCCACGCACTTCATCGGCTCGAGCGCGATCCTCGGCCGCGTGGCGGCTGCCGTGCTCGTGGTCGCGGCTGCCGGCGGTGGGTATGCGGGCGTGACGCAGGGCACCGCGAGCGCCGGTAAGACCCGCGCCGCCGAGGCCTCGGCGGTGATCAAGCCGGCCACCGGGAGGGCGAGCGCAGCCTCTCCGAGCTGGTGGTCCGGCGGAGGCGGAGCGGCGCTTGCCAGCACCGGCTGGCACCCCAGGCGCCCGCCAAGCGCGCGGCGCGCAGGTGGCGAAGCTCGGCCTCGGGACAGCGGCGACGCACGGCCTGCCGGGATCGCCCGCGAAGCGTGTCGGGGGCAGCGCCTCGGCCACGGGCCACGCAATCGCGCCGGCCTCCTCCGGAGCGGGATCGCCATCGAGCACGAGCTCGAGCAGCCCCGGGCAGCCGCACCATCCCCTGGCCAGCGGCGCAGCCCACGTCGTGAGCAAGATCGTCTCGCCGATCGTCTCGACGCTCAAGAAGACGACCGGGAGCGTCGTGCCACCGAGCCTGCCGGTCAGGGTGCAGCCGCCGGCCGTCCAGCTGCCGACTCCGAAGGAGATCCTGACCCAGCCCGCGCAGAGCGCCGCCGGCGCGGTCAACTCGGCCAAGCAGACGGTTCAGAACATCCTCGGTCACTGACCTCGCCCTGCCGGCGCCGAGAAGCTGTGGGATACTGGGCCCATCGGGGCGTGGCGCAGCCTGGTAGCGCGCACCGTTCGGGTCGGTGAGGTCCCCGGTTCAAATCCGGGCGCCCCGACTCAAAAAACCCAGCAAATGCTGGGTTTTTTGTTGGGCGGAGGCGCTTTGGAGTTGGGCAGCGATTGGGCAGCGGCTGCCCACTCGATTCGGTTGTGGCCGCTGGGACCGCGCAGAAGGTGCTTGTGAGCAGGGATTCTGTACCGTAGCGCGCACCGGCAGCCGCGGTGCGGTCCCGGGGTCGGCACCCGGGCTTTGTGCCCGATGTGTGCCCGAACGAGCCGGTGTGGCGATCCGACCGGGCGGTGCCCGCTGCCGGCAACTCAGGGCAGGCACGAGCGACATGCATCGGCGATATTGCGGGTGCTTCGCCGGCGCCGGGCGAACACGCGCAGTTGGCGAATGGGAGGTGTCTGCTGTCGCGTGTGGCGGGCCCTGCCTTCGGGCTCGCGCAGGTAAGCGGGTGAGCGGCGGTTGCGATTGCCTCGTTCCGGCAGCACCCGACCGGTCAGCGACGGCGACGTGATGGCTCTGTCACGGATGGGCAGCCTGCCGAGGCGGTGGCGGACCGTCGCAACTCGTCCGCTGCAGCAGCGGCCTCGGGCTTGCGCTCCGGCAGTGCGTGGCCGAACAGCGGTCGAGCGCTCGCCGACGACGACCCTCGCAGCGGTGCAGGTTGGTCGTGCGACGGCGGTCGGGCGGAGGTCAATCCTGGCCATGAGGTCGAGTTCGGGAGCCGCCCGATCAATCGACCGGCAGCCAGGCGGCTGGCAGCAAACCGGGGCTTAGATCGGCTTAGATCCGGTCCAGGTGGCAGCCGAGGGAACCCCTATGCTGTGCTAGGCGTGAGGATCGCTGACCGAGCGCGCCGGTGGCTGCGGGGTGTGGGGGATTCGGTATCCGATGCCCGGAGCCGTCTGGATGACTTGGGGCTCGCCAAGTTTGCGTCTGAGCCTCGCGATCGTGACCTTGACGGTGTTCGTGAATGGATCGGTGTTTTCGTCCCACGCCTGCTCAAGCAGCTTCTCGGTGGTGAGTCCGCCGGGGCTGGCCTTCGAGCAGCGCTTCGAGGACGGCCCGTTCCTTGACGGTGAGATCGATCGCTCGACCGTCGCGGCTGGCGGTTCCCGTGAGTGGGTCCAGCTCAATCCCGGCAGCCTGCAGCGTTGGTCTGTGTGTGGTGGGTTTGCGGCGCGCGAGCGCACGGATTCGTAAGACGAGTTCAGGGAAGTGAAATGGTTTGGCCAGATAGTCGTCGGCGCCGAGCGCCAGTCCCGCGACGCGATCATCCGGAGCGCCGGCGGCGGTCAGCATGATGACCATCGCTGGGTTCTGTGAACCGGTGATTGTCTGGCAGAGCGTGTCGCCGTGGATGCCGGGCAGATCGCGGTCCAGAACAACGACGTCGTAGGCGTTGAGGTTGAGCTTGACGGCGGCGTCCTCGCCGTCGTAGGCCACATCGACGGCGATTGCCTGGTCGCGGAGTCCCTCGGCGATCATGTTCGCCAGTCGCGGTGCGTCTTCGACGACCAGGACTCTCATACGGATACGGGAGTGGTTCGGGCGTCTGGCGCGCCTGGGAGAGTGATCTGGACCCGGAGCCCGCCCTCGGGGCGAGCGTTCAGTTCGAGGTTGCCGCCGTGCGCAGCGGCGACCGCGCCGACGATCGAGAGGCCGAGCCCGTGTCCGTTCTGCGAGCCGGTGCGCTCGGCGCCGAGTCGCCTGAACGGTTCCGCGAGCTGCGTGACCGCGCGCTGGTCAAAGGGCGGGCCGCCGCTCTCGACGACCAGCAGCGCCGTGTCGCCCCCGGCGTCGCAGGTGACGTTGATGAATCCGTGCGCATGGTTGTGGCGCACCGCGTTCTCGATCACGTTCTCGATCATTCTGGTCAGCAGCGTCTCGCTACCGTGCACTCGAACTGGACCGAGCGTTGTGTGCAGCTCGATCTGTTTCGCGGCGATTGCCTCGCCGCGTCGGGCGAGCGCGTCTGCGGCGATCTGCGCCAGCGATACCGACGCTTGCTCGCCGATCTCGCCGTGCTGCGCGCGCGCCAGTGCGAGAAAGCTCTCGAGCAGCCGGTCGGCCTCGTCGAGGTCCTCGCGAAGATTCGCATCCAGCGCCCGCAGTTGCGGCGGCACGTGGGGTTTGGCGATCGCGACATCGAGCGTGGTGCGCATCGTTGTCAGCGGGGTGCGCAGCTCATGCGAGGCGTTGGCCACAAACCGGCGCTGAGTCTCAAACGCCGTCTCGAGGCGCTCCAGGAGTCCGTCGATCGTCGCGGCCAACCTGGTGAGCTCGTCGCGGGGCCCGCCGTGCCCGAGCCGCTGATGGAGGTTGGTGTCGGAGATCTGCTGCGTGGCCGCGGTGATCGTGCGCAGCGGGCGCAGCACCCGTCCGGCGACCAGCCAGCCGAGCAGCATCGAGGCGCCCGCCGCGATCGTCAACGCGATCGCGGACCAGATCAAGAGCTGCTGCAGATCAGACGCCCGCTGGCCGTGAGTGATGGCCTCGAACACTGGTCGCCCGGCCGCCGAGTGCAGCAGCTTCGCGATCGCGGCCGACGACGGTCCGCGCGGCGCGGCGCCCGGGAAATCCGGAGGGGACGGCGACACGGGCACGGCGGCCTGGGGCGCCTCTGTCACGCCAGCTCGCGCGAGCAGCGCGTAGGTGATCGCCAACAGCGCTGCACCAGATACCAGGAACAGACCACCGTAGAGCAGTGTCAACCGCCACCGAACCGTCGTTCTCGGGCGACCCAGACGGCCGAGGAGCAAGCCGGGGAGCCCACGTCGCGCCATCAGAAACCCTGACGCCGGTCACGGCCGCGGCCCAAGGTTCGGATTGACCGCGGACCGCGACAGCGCAGCCCGCGGAGCCGGCTCAGGCGAGTCTCGAGGACGAGAAGGGCTTCGATGCGCATCGCTGCTGGGTTGGGCGCGGGTCGCTGCGCCGCGAGTCTAAGGATGCCCGAACCCGGGTTACAGCGCGATAACGCGGTTCCGCCGCTGTTACCGCGCTGACGGTAAAACCGACGCCAACCCGCAGCACCGATCACCGGATTGGCTTACGCATGAACCCCCATCACCGACGTCCGATCGCTCTCGCCGCGCTTGGCTGCGCGCTGGCGCTCACCGCCTGCGGCTCCTCAGCAGAGTCACCGGCGGGGACGGCGGGCTCCAGCCAGTACGCACAGGGGGTCAGATACTCAGACTGCATGCGCGCGCACGGCGTGCCGAGCTTCCCCGACCCGACGTTCGGACCCGGCGGCGAGGGAGCCGGAGTCAACTTCCAAGAGAACACGAGCTCGCCGGCGTGCCAGACAGCCAGCAAGGCATGCGCGCATGTCGGGACGAACATCCCAGGAGTCGCACTCGGTTGAACAGATCTCGGAATTCCGAGGCCCCGCCGGTTGCCCGAGCCGATCGCCTACGCGTGGCGATCGTTGCTGCGGCGGTCAGCGCCGCCGTGGCGGGCGCCGGCTGCGGCGCCTCGCAGCAGCCGAGCACCAGCGCAAGCAGGCCCGGCGCCAGCGGCGTCTCCTTCGCGGACTGCATGCGCGCCCACGGCGTGCCGAGCTTCCCGGACCCCGGCCCGAACGGCGTCGACCTCGCGGGCATCGACACGCGAACGCCCGCGTTCCAGTCGGCCCACCAGACGTGCACGCCGGTGCAGCCAGCCAGCAGCGCAGACAGCCCCCCCGAGTCGGCCAGCGAACGGCTCGCGGCTGTCACCAACGCAAAGTGCATGCGCTCCCACGGCGTCCCGAACTTCCCCGACCCCAAATTCCTCGCCAACGGCGGCAACACCGTCTCCCTCGACGGGCTCGACACTCAATCCCCGGCGTTCAAACATGCACAAGCCGCGTGCCCGTGGTAGCCAAGTACCGAACCCTGATCTGAAATGGCTCATCAACTCACAGGACTTTCGCGTAACCCCACCCCTCGGAGCCACCCAACCCACTCGACCGGGCGCCGGGACGCATTGATCGCAACCGCCGCTGCGATGGGAATCCTGTGGCTGGCAGCGTGCGGCGCGGCTGCCAGCCCTAGCCGCAGCACGTCCTATATGTATTGGACGGCCAACGGCCAGACGTTCTGGCGCGCCCCCTTCAGCAGCTCTGGACCCGCCCGGCGATTTATCACCGCCACGACGGTGCCGGGGCAGGGGGGCCTGGGTGAAGTGGCGGTTTCGTCGCGCTACGTCTACTGGGCCAACGGCGATGCGATCGGCCGCGCCAACCTCGATGGCACCAACGTCAACCAGCGGTTCATCACCGGCGCACACAGGGCCGTCGGCGTCGCGGTCAACTCCAGATACATCTACTGGAGCAACACGAGCACGATCGGACGCGCCAACCTCGACGGCACCGCTGTCAACGAGCGCTTCATCACCGGCGCGGACGTTCCCGACGAAGTGGCGATCAACACCAGGCACATCTACTGGGCTAACGACCACACGATCGGACGCGCCAACCTCGACGGCACCGGTATCAACCAGCGCTTCATCACCGGCGCCAACGTCCCATCCGGGTTAGCGCTCAGCTCCGACCACATCTACTGGACCAACGAGTTCGGCAACACGATCGGACGCGCCAACCTCGACGGCACCGACATCAACCAGCGCTTCATCACGGGCGCCAGCCGACCAGACGCGCTGACCATCGCCGACGGAAAGCTCTACTGGGCGAACTGGGGAGGCGGCACGATCGGGCGGGCGAAGCTCGACGGCACCGACATCAACCGGCACTTCCGCCGGATCCTTGGACGCCCGACCGGGCTGGCGATCGAGTCCGCTCCCCAACCGCGGTAAGCGAGGGCGAACGAACCGAACCCGCCGCTCGGGCAAAGGTCGCGGGGCGTGATGCGCTCGCCCAGCCAAGCAGAAGTCACCCGGTCCTGCTTCGCTCTCAGCACGCGTATCTCGATGCCGTCGATAGCGCTCCCTGCTAAGCGCGGCGAGCAGGTTCCGTATGCGATCGCGGGGTCCGCGTGGGTCAGCGGCTCGTGGCGACCGTTAGGCCGAGTACTTCGTTGATCTCGGCGAGGTCGCAGGCGGCGGGGTGGAAGTGCTCGCGGCTGTCGAGACCTAGCCAGTCGAGCATGCCGTCGTGGTCTTCGTGGCGCGGATCCACCAGTGCGTCTTTCAGATCGGCGTAGCCCCAGGGTCCGCCACAGTCTTCGGGTGGACAGGCGCCGTTTCCGGCCAGGCAAGCCGGCATCTGGACTCCGGGCTCGGGATCGAGCCGTTTCTCGAGAACGATGTCGTGCTCCCAGCCGTCACCGAAGTCGTAGGTGTAATGGATCCGGTCTCCGGGCTGCCGGAGGAACTGCGCGAGCCGGGCGTTGTGTTCATTGCGGTATCTAAGTTCTTCGGGGTCGGGGATTCCGTAGTCGCCAGACCCGGTCGAGAAGACGTGGAGATGGGTGTCGGTCCAGCCGATGGCGGTCTGGATGACCTCGTGCAACCGGTCGAGGCGGATGTCGGCCGGGACGAGCAGGCGGCGCCAGACAGGCGGCTTGACGACGCCGCGGAGGCTTAGCTTCAGCTGCATAGCCTGTGCCGGCCGGCCCCCTGCTGCCCGACTCGTCTCCAGGCTCATGCCGCACGCCCCCAGTCGGAACGGTTATTGGTCGGCTGCCCCTAGATCACAGTGCTGACGGAATTCGACGGGACATCCGGGCCGGAACATGTGTATGGCACGGTCCCGCGGAGGTGTATCCTTGGTCGGGATGAGCGAGACCAAGATCAGGCGCACGAACATCAATCTCGACACGGAGCTCGTCGACGCGGCGGCGGCTGTGCTCGGCACCGAGCGAACCACGGACACGGTTCACGCTGCGCTCCGTGCCGTGATCGTTCGTGCCGCTCGCGAGCGCCTGGCAACACGCCAGTTTGATGACCTGACGCCGGACGAGCTAGCGCAACTCCGCCGCCCGCGACAGACCGCATAGGTGCACCTGGCCGATACCAGCGCCTGGGTGTGGACGCGCGCCGTCGGCGGCGAACTGCGCACTGCCTTCGATGAAAACGTCATCGACGGTCAGGTCGCGACCTGCGACATGGTCCGCCTCGAGCTCCTCTACAGCGCCCGCAACGCCACCGAGTTCACGAGTCTGCGCGTTGAGCTCGACGCCCTACCGAACTGCGAGATCGGGGTCGATGAGTGGCACCGGGCGCTGGAGGTCTACGAGCGACTCGCCCGACAAGGCGGGCTGCATCACCGTTCGGTCCGCCATCCCGACCTGCTCATCGCCGCTGCCGCCGAAACCAGGCGCATTCCGGTGCTGCACTACGATGAGGACTACGACCGCATCGCCGCGATCACCGGGCAGGAAGCCCGGTGGCTGGCACCGCGCGGATCACTCAGCTGAGCGATGTACACCCTCCGAGCCGATTGGGCAGTGACGGTGGGCAACGCGAGGATATTTGCCGATCCGGGAGAACTGCACCCGACCGGCCTTCCAGTCCGTGGCCTCGGCGCGATAGGTGGCAGGTGGCAGGTGGTAAGGTGCATCCGTGAAGAAGACGAGCATCTATATCGAGCCCGACGTCGATGTCGCTCTCGCGCGGCGCGCCGCCGCCGAGGGGACGACCAAGGCGGAATTGATCCGGCAGGCGCTCCGCGCCGCGGCTGACCGCTCGCTCCGAGTCAAGCCTCAGGCACGCGGGACATTCCGCGATTCTGCCGACCTCGCGTCGCGGGTCGACGAGCACCTCGCCGAGTCGGGCTTCGGCGAGCGGTGATCGTCGTTGACACCTCGATCGTCGTTGCCTACATGAACGCTGCCGATGACTATCACGCGGCCGTCGCTGGATGGCTCGATGGCGCGGACGACGATCTCGCGACCACGCCGCTGATCGTCGCCGAGGTCGATCATCTCGTCGGTGCGCGTGGCGGTCCGACGGCGCGGCGAGCGCTTCACCGGGACCTCGCCTCTGGCGCCTACCTTGTCGAATGGTGGCCGGGTGCGATCGGCGCCGTGGTGAAGATCGCCGAGCGATACGCCGACACCGGCCTGGGGCTTGCGGACGCGTCGCTGGTCGCGCTCACTGAGCGGCTTGGCACGATCGACATTGCCACGCTCGACGAGCGACATTTTCGCGTTGTGCGACCCCTGGCTGGCGGGATGGCGTTCCGGCTTCTGCCGGCTGACGCGTGAGGCGAACGCGCGGGTCGATCATCGGGCGCAGAACGCGCACCGGCGTGCGTCCGATCTCGCACCGGGGCATGTCCGCGGATTTGGATTCTGCTCGGCGCCTGGATGGGGGTGAGCTGCGGAAACTGGGCCTTCACGCTCACGATCCTGGTGCTGGCCACTATTGGATGCAGCGTGGCGTCCCGGTTCCCCCGTCCCGCGCTCCAGGCGCTCATGCCGGCGCTCGCCCGCGACGCCAACGAGCTGACGCGCGACGCCGCGTGACGCGCCCGCGACAGCGCAGTCAAGCTCAGGCCGCGACCGCCGAGCGCACCGCGCCGGCGCGCTCCAGCCACGGTTTGGCACCGAGCTCTGCGAACCGCGCCGCCGCGTCCTGGCACAGCTCGTCTACCGCCGGGCTCGGGCCAGCTTGGGCGGACAGCCACTCGGCGTACTGAAGCTGCACTCGGGCAAGTGAGAACGGCGTGTCCATCTCGCTGAACAACTCGATTGCGCGCCTGAACCAGCGCTCGGCTGTGGCGTGATCGCCTTGCTGGGCGGCCAGCAGCGCCCGCGCCCGAGCTGCCTCGGCGTCGAGCATCGGCAGCAACTGTGCGGTCGGCAGACCATCGACGACACCGACCAGCTCCTGAAGCGCCTGCGCACGGCCCGCGCCGAGCGCGCACTCGACCGCCTCGCCGAAGAACAGCGGCGCTTCGCACGTGCCCGATTCGAGCACCGAAGCGGCGGCATCCCGGGCGAATCGCACGGCCTCCTCGTGGTGCCCGGTCTCGCGCAGGACGATAGCTCTCGCGAGGTTCCTGTCCGGCTCGACGCTGGGCCATTCGAGCGGCGCCTCCAGCCGATCGTATAGTGAGCGCAGCTCCTCGACCTCGCCCCGTGCGGCGAGGATTGGCACGACCATGATCAGGGCCTGGAAGAGCCAGATGTCGTCAGCCTGCGACTGCAGGAGTCCCACCTCGGCGCTCGCCTCCTGCCACAGGCCGCGCACGACGAGCCCGGTCACGCGCTGCGCGCGCAGCCGCCGCTCGCCCTGACGGTCTCCGCGCCGGCGCGCGATCGCGAGCCCCTGCTCGAGCAGCTCTCCGGCCTCGGCGAAGCGGGCTTCGCCCATCAGGTTGTCGGCCAGGTTGTAACACGCCCGTACAGCCTCGGTGGCGAGGTCCTGTTCGACCGCGGTCTCGACGGCGTGCCTGAGAAGCGCGGTCGACTCGCTGCGGCGTCCATCCTCGACCAGCACGAGCGCCTTGGTGACCAGGGCATCGACGAGGATCGGGACCAGGCGCCGGCGGTCGGCGATCTCGAGCGCGGTCTCAGCCCAGCGCAACGCTTCGGGATGCTTGCGGGCGGTGAACGCGACGACAGCTTGCTTTGCCGCGAGCTCGGCCACCGCCTCGGGATCAGTACCGTCGTCCACCACGGCGTAGGCCGGCGCCAGCCGCTCGCGCGCCTCCTCGACCCGGCCGAGGTCCATCAGCGCGTCGCATGCTCGCGCCTCCACCAGCGCCGCCTCCCGCTGGGCGTCCGCCCGTTCGAGGAGCTCCCTCGCGGACCCGAGCAAGACGAGCGCGTCTTCGAGCTCGCCGGCCCGCGCGGCCGCTGTGCCAGCTTCGCGCATCAGCCGACCCCGCGGGCCGGGCTCTTCGGTGAGCTCCGCCGCGTGCTCGAAATGCCGGCGGGCCTCGAGCCCGAGCGCCAGCGAGAGCGCGCGCCGGCCCGCCTCCGCCAATGTCTGCCGGGCTGATGTCCGGATCTGCGGCGCGTCGCGCGCTTCGGGGTCGGCCTCGACCGCGGCGAGATAGTGGCTGGCGAGCACCTCGGCGACGTCGCCGGTCTGTTCACCTGCCCACTGCTCGAGATAACGCGCGACCGCCAGGTGCTTGCCCTTGCGGTCGCGTCGCGACAGCGTGCCGAGGGCGATGGTCCGCACGAGTGCCTGAAGGAAGGCGTACTGCCCAAACTCCGCCGAGCGCGGATCGTCGACGTAGCCGAGAACCTGCTTCTCGACCAGCGAGCCGAGCATCTGCGAGACGTCGCTCTCGCGGTGTCCCGAGACCGCGGTGAGCGCCGAGGGAGTGAATGACTGGCCGATCACCGCGGCGTCCTGGAGGAGCGATCGCTCGCCCGGGTTCAAATTGTCCAGCCGCGCGGCCACGAGCGCCTGCAGGGTCTCCGGGACCTCGAGGTCACTGATGTCACCGGTGACGACATAGCGCGCGCCATCCTGAGCCACCAGCCCGCGGTCGAGCAGCATCCGCACCGTCTCGACCGCGTATAGCGGCATGCCCTCGGCGCGCGAGCGGATCTGCCCCGCCACCTCTTCGGGCAGGCCTGGCACGAGGCCGCCGAGGAGCTCGCCCATGGCGCGGTCGTCGAGGGGCGCCAACCGAATGGTGGGCGTCCACTCCGACCGCGCGGCCAGCAGCTCGGGACGCCCCAGGGCCAGGATGAAGATCGGAAAGTCGGCCGACCACTCCAGCAGGTAGTCGATGAAGTCGAGCAGGCCGCTGTCGGCCCACTGCAGATCCTCGAACGCGAGCACGACCGGCTCGGTGGCGGCGATCCGTTCGAAGAACAGGCGCCAGCCGCTGAACAGGTCGGCCCGGTCGGCCGCGTTTCGCCGCTCCAGCCCCAGCAGGTGGGCTAACCGCGGCTCGACCAGGCGGCGCTCGCGCTCGTCGGGAACGTGCTCCTCCACCGCCGCCCGCAGTTTCTCCCGCGCCACCGACGGGTCCTCCTCCTCGAGGATCCCGGCGCGCGCTCTGACCATCTCGGCCAGCGCCCAGAAGGCGACTCCCTCGCCGTAGCTGAGGCAGCGGCCCTGGTGCCAGCGGACGTTCTTCTCGACGCCGTCGATGTACTTGTCGAACTCCCACAACAGCCGCGACTTCCCCGCGCCCGCCTCCCCCAGCACCGTGACCAGGCGCGCCCGACCGTCCGTGGCCGTGGCCTCGAACGACTCGATGGTCAGCGTGAGCTCACGCTCGCGGGCAACGAACGGCGCCTCCAGGCCGGCCGTACGGCCGGCGCCGCGAGCGCCGGCGACAACCCGCAGCGCGGTCCACGCATGCACGGGCTGCTCGCGCCCCTTGACTTGATGGGTCCCCGCCTCCTCATAGGCGATCGCCGCCTCACTTGCGCGGCGCGTGACGTCATCCACCAGCACGGTCCCGGGCGCGGCGATCGACTGAAGCCGTGACGCGGTGTTGACGGTATCGCCCAGGACCATACCCTCGACCTCGGAGCCGACCTCGACCGCGGCGTGTCCGGTGAGCACGCCGGCGCGGACCTTGAGCTCGGGCATCCCGACCTCCTCACCCAGCAGCGTCACTGCCTGGGAGAGCGTGAGCGCCGCCCGAACCGCTCGCTCGGCGTCGTCCTCGCGCGCTACTGGTGTGCCCCATACCGCCATGACGGCGTCACCGATGAACTTCGCCACAGTCCCGCCATACCGTTCGATCAGGGCCCGGCACCGGTCGTAGTAGCGGGCCATGAGCTCGCGCACCTCATCCGGGTCGCGGTGCTCGGACAGGGTCGTGAAGCCGACCAGGTCCGCGAACAGCACCGAGATCAGGCGCCTCTCGGCAACCGTGGCAGAACCCGGGCCGGACGTCGCGCCCGAGCTCTCGGCACCGGTGGATCCCTTGGTGCCGAGCGGCGCTCCGCACTCGGCACAGAAGCGGGCGCCCGCGAGAACCGGCTCGCCGCACGCGGGGCAGCTCGCCGGCACGGAGTTGCCGCAGTGGACGCAGAACTTCTTGCCCGCGGGGGTGGCGGAGCCGCATCCAGCACACGTGACCGTGCGCGCGGTGCTCACACCGCGACCGCCAGAGCGATGTTCGACGCCATCCGCAACGCCGACCCGGCTGGAGTATGGCCGATTCGGTGATGAAGGCGGATCGGCGCAACGGCTTGCGCCCGCCGTGACGCCCAAGGTCTACCTCGCCGTCGCGTACCTCCCATCGTTGCTCTGGCGTCGGCGACATACCTGGCTGCGTGGCCTCGTCGCGGCCGAGCGAGCGAATATTAAGTTCGCCCGGCGCTCTGTCGAGGCTGAAGATGAGGAGTAGGGTGAGTGACGAGCTGGCCCTGCGGTCAGCATCTTCCAGCCCACGCCCGAAAGCCACCGAAGGCGCCAAGCGCGCTGCGAGGCGGGGAGCGAGGGCAATGGGGTGCGTCTGCGGGGCCGGTCCATTACCCGGGGCCGCCGGAGACACCGCGCGCGCGGGGTGCCCGTACGATGTCCCTCAGGCCGCGACGATGAGCGTGTTCACCGAAGCCGAGCTTGGCTACCTGACCGGAGGGCGGCAGCTGGGACGGATCGCCACCGTCGGCGCGGACGGCACGCCCCACGTCGTCCCCGTCGGCTGGATCTACAACGCGGCCAGCGACACGATCGACGTCAGCGGCTACGAGCTCGCGGGCACGAAGAAGTTCCGCGACGTCGAGCGCACGGAGCGCGCCGCGATCGTGATCGACGACCTTCAGAGCGTCGATCCATGGCGACCGCGCGGACTCGAGGTCCGCGGGCGGGGCGAGGCGATCGCGCTGCCTACGCCGCTGATCCGGATCCATCCGGCGCGGATCGTGAGCTGGGGCCTTGGCGAGGGTCGCAGCGCCCGCACGGTGGCGCGGCCCTAGCGCGCCTCGCAGCGCCCGCACGGTGGCGCGGCCATAGCGCGCCTCGCGCGGCGCTTCACCACAGGTCCCCATCGCGCCAGTCGCAGGTCAGATCGCCGGTGAGCTCGAGCGGGGCCGAGACCTCCATCACGAAGACGTCGCCGTCCTCCTCGGCGGTCCGGACGGGGCCGGTCGGTGTCAGTCCCCACGTCGCCCCCTGCCAGTGCCGCCAGCCCCGCGCGGCGTACAGGGCCGCGCCCTCGTCGCTCGCCCCCAGGGCGCCCAGCTCGTAGGCGCCGCGGATCACGCGCTCGAGCGCCTCCATCATCGCGCCACCGTGGCCGCGGCGCCGGCGGTCGGCGCGAACGGCCACGCACTCGACGTAGCCGGTGCGGAGTGCGCGCCCGCCGTGCAGGAGGCGCCGCTGCACGACCGACGCGTGGCCGATCACCCGTCCGTCCTCCCACACCAGCGCGTGCATGCCGCCGAGCCCGTGCTCCCAGTCCTCATCGGTCATCTCCTCGCCGAACACCTCGTCGAGCAGCGCCCGCCCGCCCCGCAAGCGCGTCGGCGCCGAGGTCGGCGGTGTGCGCCACCTGGAGCGGTGGTAGCCATACCGGGGACGGTACCCTCCCGCCCGTGAACGGCTCGGAGGCCGCGGCGCGCGTGCTGGCAGACTGCCGGCGCATCTGCGCCGTCCCCGCGCCGACGTTCGCGGAGGCCGCCCGGGCCGAGCTGGTGGCGGCGATGCTCCGCGACGCCGGCTGGCAGCCGGAGCTCGACGAAGTCGGCAACGTCATCTGCGCCGCCGGCGACGGCGCCGAGCCGCCCACCGTGTTCGCGGCCCACCTGGACACGGTGTTCGGGCCCGAGCAGCCGATCGAGATCGTCGAGGACGCCGAGCGGGGGCGGATCGTCGGACCGGGTATCGGCGACAACTCCGCCGGCGTGGCCGCGCTGCTGCACCTGGCGCGCCACTTCGCGACCCGGGCCCCGCGCCGGCCGATCCTGCTCGCCGCCACCGTCGGCGAGGAGGGCCTGGGCGACCTCAGGGGGGCCAAGCAGCTGGTGGCGTGCACGCGCCCTGCCGCCTTCGTCGCGGTCGAGGGCGCGATGCTCGACCGGATCGAGATCGGCGGCGTCGGCTCGGTCCGCTACCGGGTCATCTATCGAGGCCCCGGTGGGCATTCCTGGGCCGATCGCGGCACCCCGAGCGCGCTCCACGGGCTGATCGCCCGCTCGGCCGCGTTCCTCGCGCAGTACAGCCGCCCCGACGCGGCCGTCAACGTCGGGCGCATCCACGGGGGCACGAGCATCAACACGATCGCGGCCGAGGCTGCGCTCGAGCTCGATCTGCGCTCCGAGGATTCCGCCGCGCTGAGCGAGCTCGCCGCCGCCGCCGGCACGCATTTCTCCGCCGCCCCCGAGGGCCTTACCGCCACGCTCGAGACGCTGGGCGAGCGGCCGTCGGGCGCGATCGATCCCGGTCATCCGCTCGCGCGGGCAGCGCGCGAGGCAAGAGAACGCGCCGGATTGCCACCCGCTCAAGAGGGCACCTCCTCGACCGACGCCAACGCCGCCTACGGGCGCGGCATACCGGCGATCACGGTCGGCGTCACCACCGGCGGCAACGCCCACCGCCCCGACGACTACATCGACATCGCGCCGCTCCCCAAGGGCCTGCGCGCGCTCGAGATCCTGGCCGAGGAGCTCGTGGGCGCGCCATGACCGCCCGGATCGAGATCGCGGGGCACGACATCGTCGGCCTCCGGGCCCCCAACCCGGGGCCGTTCACGCTGAGCGGGACGAACTCGTGGATCGTCGGGCGCGATCCGGCGTGGCTCGTGGACCCCGGTCCGGCGCTGGACGCCCACGTCGAAGCGCTCGCGCAGGAGCTCATCGCGCGCGGCGGCCTGGCCGGGATCGCGCTGACCCACGACCACGCCGACCACGACGAGGCGGTCCCGGCGATCCGCGCTCGCTTCCCGGGCGTGCCGCTCGCCGCCGCCCGCGGCGAGGCCGAGATCCGCCTCGCGCCGAACGACGCCGGTCGGTCCGCTCACGCCGATCCCCACGCCCGGGCACGCCCCCGACCACTACGCGTTCCTGGTCGGCACCGCCGCGCTGACCGGCGACGCCGTGCTGGGGCAGGGCAGCGTGTTCATCGCCCCCGACCCGGGCGCGCTCGCCGCATACCTGGAGGCCCTCCGCGCCCTCCGGGAGCGCCAGCCTCGACGTATTGCTCCCCGGCCACGGCCCGCCCGTGAGCGACCCCGCGGCCAAGCTCGAGCAGTACATCGCCCACCGGCTGGACCGAGAGCGCCGGTTGATCGCCGCGCTCGACGCCGGGAAGCGGACCACCGACGAGCTACTCGACGAGGCGTGGAGCGATGCGCCGGCGGCGCTCCGCCCCGCGGCCGCGGTCACGCTCGCCGCTCACCTCGACAAGCTGGAGGAGGAGGACAGGCTCCCCGCCGGCGTGGAGCGCCCGTCGCGGCCCGGCTGATCGACCTGCGCCGCCAGCCGCCGGCGCGCCAGCTCCATCGCCGCCGTCAGCGGCGTCGCGCCCATCGCCTCGGCGTGCTCGAAGATCTGGCCCAGCGTGCCGGCGATCCCCCGCACGCGCCGGCGCGCCGCCGCCGGGTCATAGCTCCCGATCTCCTCGGCGATGTTGATCAGGCCGCCGGCGTTGACCACGAAGTCCGGAGCCCACAGGATCCCTCGGGCGGCGAGCACGTCCGCGATGTACTCCTCGGCCAGCTGGTTGTTGGCGGCGCCGGCGATGATCCGGCAGCGCAGCCTGGGCACGGTCTCGTCGTCGAACAGGCCGCCCAGGGCGCACGGCGCGAGCACGTCGACATCGGCCTCGAGCGCGCGCTCCGGGCTCGTCCAGCCGGCGCCGAGCGTCGGAAGCCAGCCGGCGCTTGCCCTCGTCGACGTCGCTCAGAGAGCAGCCTCGCGCCGGCGCGGGCGCACCGCTTGGCCACCCGCGAGCCGACATGCCCCAGCCCGATCACCGCGAGCGAGCGCCCCCGCAGCGAGGAGGACCCGAACACCCGCTCGCAGCAGGCCCGGATCGCCGCCTCCACCCCCAGGGCGGTGAACGGGCTCGGGTCGCCGGAGCCGCCGCGCGCCCGCGCCAGGCCGGCGACGTGATCGGTGCACTCGGCGATCACGCTCATGTCGCGGCTCGAGGTCCCGACGTCCTCGGCGGTGATGTACCGGCCGGCGAGCGCCGCGACGGTGTCGCCGAAGTCGAGCAGCGCGGCATGCCGGCGCTCGGAGCTGAGCCGCCCGCTGGCCGGAAGCATGATCACGCCCTTGCCGCCCCCGAGCGGCAGATCGGCCACCGCCGCCTTGTAGGTCATCGCCCGGGACAGGCGCATCGCGTCGCGCAGCGCCGCCCGGCTGTCGTCGTATGACCACATCCGGCAGCCGCCGAGCGACGGTCCGCGCGCGGTGGAGTGGACAGCCACGAACGTGAACAGCCCCGATCGGCGCCCCCGCCGCACGAGGAGCTCTTCGTGATCGAGCTTCTCGAGGTAGCGGTCGATCGGCCTAGCGCTCCGCCGGGGCGCCCGCGCTCACGAGCTCGCGGTCGACCCGGTCTGACCGGGGCTCGTCCCCGAGCTCGAGCTGGCCGTCGAACCGCTGGGAGAGCTCCCGGAGCCACTGGCCGAGGCCGGCCCCGTGGTCGACCCGGAGCCGGCTGGGCCGGCGGCGAGCGGGGTCTGGCCCGTGGCGGTGCTGGTCGAGGTCGAGCTCGAGGAGCCGTCGGCGCCGGTGCTGCTCGAATCGGTGCCGCTCTGCGAGGTCGAGTCGAGCGTGGAGGAACTCGAGCTCGTCGACGAGCTCGAGTCCGCGCCTCCGGCGGTCGAGCTGCTCGCGGTCGAGCTCTGGGTGGAGGTCTTGGGCGGACGCGGGCCCCTGCCGGCGCGGCCGGAGCCCCGCTCTGGCCGGCGGCGAGGACGCTGGCACGCTCGCCGGCGCCGCAGGCGAGACGGTCGGCGAGGCGGTCGGCGTGCTCACGTAGGACGGCGCGACCGGGGCGGCGTCGGCGGCGAGGGCGGCCTGCTGCGACTGCGCCGCACCCGGCGCGGGGGCGGCGTGATGCGCCCGCTGGTGATGAGCCGGCGGCGGGCCGATCGTGTGCTGGATCTCGACCGCTCCGCCCGCGGTCACGACGGTGGCGACGATCAGCGTGGCCACGTGTCCGGCGCTCGTGGCGAGCGCGCCGGCCGAGGCGAGCATCCCACCCGAGCCGGCGAGACCCGCGCCGCCGGCCGCCGAGCTGCCTGCCACGGCGGACCCGCCCCCCATCGCGGCGCTCCCGCCGGCGCTGCCGCCGAACCCGAAGCCGAGCAGCTTCGCGGCGATCCCGATCGGGCCGACCGCCGGGACGAGCGCCGCCAGCTCGCGGCTGACGCCGCGCAGATCGCGCCGGAAGTCCCGGCAACCGGGGCAGTCGCGCATGTGCCGGCGGGCCATGGCGCCGGGCCGGACCCGCCGGTCCTGGGCCAGGACGAGCTCCTCGCGGATGTCGGTGCACGCCGTCTCGCGAGCCTCGAGCGCCAGCGCCAGGGCCATCCGGGCCCGGACGAGCAGCGACTTGACCGCGGGCACGGTCGTCTCGAGCGCGACCGCGAGCTCGGCGTAGGACATCCCGCTGAGCTCGCGCATGAGCAGCGCCGAGCGCTGCTGGTCGGGCAGGCGGCGGACGTCGGCGATCAGCCGGCGCAGCGATTCGCGCTGGTCGGCCTGGGCAACCGGGTCCTGATCCGGGACGCTGATCAGCTCGAACACCTCGGCCGGGGACACGAGCGGCCGGCGCAGCTCGTCGACGCAGCGGTTGTGCGCCACGCGGTAGAGCCACGCGCGCAGCGCCACCTCGCGGTCGTTGGCCCGCAGGCCCGCGTAGGCGCGGACGAACACGTCCTGCAGGGCGTCCTCAGCGTCCTGGCGCCCGGACAGCATCTGCCGCGTGTAGGCGAACAGGCGCTGGCGGTAGCGGTCGTGGATGGCGCGGAACGCGTCGTCGCTGCCGCCCCGGAACAGGGCGACGAGCTGCTCGTCGGAGCGCAGCCGCAGCAGCGAGGCACCGATCGAAGGGCCGCTGGGGGCGCGTACTGCCGGTGCTTGCAGTGTGGACGCTTCCACGTTCTCCCTTGCTTGACTCTAACGGCTGAACCGGCGTCCGGTTGCGGAGAATACGCTCAGGCGAGCGAAACCATCACGTGCTTGACCTCGGTGTAGTCCTCCAGCGCGTACATGCTGAGGTCCTTGCCGTAGCCCGACTGCTTGAAGCCGCCGTGCGGCATCTCCGAGGCGAGCGGGATGTGGTCGTTGATCCACACGCAGCCGAAGCGCAGGGCGTTCGCCACCCGCATCGCCCGGGCCACGTCCCGGGTCCAGACCGAGGCGGCCAGCCCGTACGGCGTCCCGTTGGCCCAGGCGATCGCCTCGGCCTCGTCGCTGAAGGACTGGACCGTGATCACCGGTCCGAAGATCTCGCGCTGGATCATCTCGTCGTCCTGCCTGAGGCCCCCCACAACGGTCGGCTCGAGGAAGAAGCCGGGCCGGTCGGGCTCGGTGCCGCCGGTGGCGATGTCGGCGTGCGACGGGCGCCGCTCCAGGAACCCCTCGACCCGCTCGCGCTGGCGCGCCGAGTTCAGCGGCCCCAGCGTCGTGTCCGCCGAGCGGGTGTCGCCGAGCACCAGCCCGTTCGCCTGCTCCACCAGCCCGCCGACGACGTCGTCGTACACGCGCGAGCTGGCGAGCACGCGGGTCGCCGCCGTGCAGTCCTGGCCGGCGTTGTAGTAGCCGGTGCCCGGCGATCGTCTCCATCGCCGTGGCCATGTCGACGTCGTCGAACACGACGACCGGGGCCTTGCCGCCGAGCTCGAGATGGACCCGCTTGAGGGTGTCGGCGGAGGCGCGCGCGATCCACTTGCCGGTCTCGACCGAGCCGGTCAGCGACACCATGGCCACGTCCTCGTGGGTCACGAGCGCGCGCCCCGCGGGATCGCCGTGGCCGGTGATCACGTTGAGCACGCCCTTGGGGAGGATCTCGGCCGCCAACTCGGCCATCTTCAGGGTGCTCATCGGGGTCGTCTCAGCCGGCTTCAGCACGACCGTGTTGCCCGCCGCCAGCGCCGGCCCGATCTTCCAGACCGCCATCAGCAGCGGGTAGTTCCACGGCGCGATCTGGCCGACCACGCCCACCGGCTCACGGCGGATGATCGACGTGTAGCCGCTCACGTACTCGCCGGCCGCGCGCCCCTCCAGGCACCGCGCCGCCCCCGCGAAGAAGCGCAGGTTGTCGACCATGAACGGGATCTCGTCATCGCGGAAGGCGCCGATCGGCTTGCCGGCGTTGTCGGACTCGAGCTCGGCGATCTCATCGGCGTGCTCCTCGATCGCGTCGGCCAGGCGGATCAGCGCCAGCGCGCGCTCTCCCGGCGTGGTCGCCGCCCAGCCCTCGAACGCGCGCTCCGCGGCGTTCACCGCCCGGTCGACGTCGGCCGCGCTCGACAGCGGCGCCTGCGCGATCGCCTCGCCCGTGGCCGGGTTCAGGACGGGCTCGGTCTCGCCCTCGACGGGGTCGACGAAAGACCCGTCGATGAAGTTCTGAAGTGTTGATGTAGCGGTCGCCATGCCGAGCAACGTACCACCGCGTGCGTGGCCGATTTGGCCCACGCACGCCGGTATCCTCTGCCCACACGATGGACCCAGCCTCAGGCATCGGAATTCCTGTGGCGTTCGGCGCGGGGCTGATCTCGTTCCTGTCCCCGTGCGTGCTGCCACTGGTGCCGGGATACATCTCCGCCGTGGCCGGCGTCGCGGCCGTCGGAGATCCGGGCGCGCCGCGTGATCGGGCCGAGCCTCGCGTTCGTGGCCAGCTTCTCGGTGATCTTCATCGCGCTCGGGCTGCTCGGCCAGCAGGCGCTCCACGGAGCGCTCAAGGGCCCCTCGGCCGAGAAGGTGTGCGGGGCGATCGTCGTGGTCATGGGGCTGCTGTTCGTGCTCGCCCCGCTCATCCCCCGGCTGGCCCGCGAATGGCACGCTCAGCGCCTGATGGAGCGCGCCGGCCGTGGCGGGCCGGTGCTCACCGGCGCCGCCTTCGCGCTCGCGTGGACGCCGTGCACGGGGCCGACGCTCGGGGCGATCGTCACCGCGACGGGCGTGTCCGGATCTGCCGCGCACGGTGCGTTCCTGCTCGCGATCTACTGCGCCGGGCTGGCCGTCCCGTTCCTGATCACGGGGCTGGCGTTCGGGAAGGCGACCTCAGCGCTGGCCGTGGTCAAGCGCCACTACGCGGTGGTGATCGGCGCCGGCGGGGCAATCCTGATCGGCATGGGCGTGCTGATCTGGACCGGCGAGTTCACCGTGCTCAACCAGACCGTCAGCCACTGGCTCCAGGGCCTGGGCCTCCCGAACTTCAACTCCGACACCTAGCCCGGCGGACCTCCGCTTCCGCGGGGCGGGTCGAAAAACGAAAAATACGGACGCTTTTCGACCCCGCCCTAGCCGGGCCGCCGGGTGCGCCGGCCTCCGTCACGACTCGCTCCTATGTTCGTCGTCGTCCGGGTGGCGCTCGCGCCACCGTAGCGACGCCGCCTCGGCGCTCGCCGAGTGGCGGTTGGGCACGCTGCCCTCGTCCTCGGGGATCTCCGGTGGCGCGGGGTGCTCGACGTCCTCCTCGGGGTGCTTCTCGCCCCAGCGGACCGCGGCCGCATCGGCACTCCCGGAATGCCAGTCCTCGCGCCTCGATTTCTCCTCAGCCATTACCGGCCTCCCTCCGTCGTTCATCGACAGCGTAATACCCTCCCGCGCGCGATGAGTCCGAGTATTCCCCTGCCGCCGGTCGACGTCCCGCTGATCGGCGGCTCGCCGTTTCCGGCGATCGCCGACTACGCGTTCCTGTCGGACTGCCACACCGGCGCGCTGGTGGCGCCGGACGGGAGCATCGAGTGGATGTGCGTGCCGCGCTTCGACGCCCCGAGCGTGTTCGGCAGCCTGCTCGACCGCCGCGGCGGCGCCTTCCGCGTCGGGCCCTACGGGATCGTCGTGCCGCTGTCGGTCCGCTACATCCCGGGGACGATGATCCTCGAGACGACGTGGATGACACCGTCGGGCTGGATGGTCGTCCGGGACGTGATGACGATCGGTCCGTGGCACGACCGGGTCAGCGAGGTGAGCTCGCACACCCGCCCGCCCACCGACGAGGACGCCGAGCACGTGCTGGCGCGGATCATCCAGTGCACGCAGGGCCAGGTCCCGATCGAGGTCGTGTGCGAGCCGATGTTCGACTACGGGCGCACGCCGGCGCAGTGGACGCCCACGCGCGACGATTGGACCGCCGCCGAGGCGACCGACGGGATGACCTCGCTGCGCCTGGTCTCCGATCTGCGGCTTGGCATCGAGGGCAGCCGGGCCCGCGCCCGGCACACCCTGGTCGAGGGCGAGAAGCGCTTCGTGGCCATGGCCTGGGGCCATACCGATCCTCCCGCCACCGAGGACGAGGCGTACGCGCGGCTGATCACCACCTCGCACTTCTGGCGCAACTGGCTGGCCCAGGGCCGCTTTCCCGACCACCGCTGGCGCACCCACCTCCAGCGCTCGGCGCTCACGCTCAAGGCGCTCACCTACGCGCCCACCGGCGCCACCGTGGCCGCCGCGACGACCTCGCTCCCCGAGACCCCGGGCGGCGTGCGCAACTGGGACTACCGCTACTGCTGGATGCGCGACGCCACCTTCACGCTGTGGGCGCTCCACGCGCTCGGGCTCGACTGGGAGGCCGACGACTTCATGCAGTTCGTGGCCGACCTCGAGCGCGACGGCGACGGCGCCCTTCAGATCATGTACGGCCTCGACGGCGAGCGCGACCTGACCGAGCAGGAGCTCGGCCACCTGACCGGCTACGAGCGCTCGGCCCCGGTGCGGATCGGCAACGGGGCGTTCAAGCAGCGCCAGAACGACGTCTGGGGCGCCGTGCTCGACTCGGTCTACCTGCACACGAAGATGGGCGGCCACATCCCCGGGCGCCTGTGGCCGGTGCTCCAGGCCCAGGTCCAGTGCGCCGCAGGCGCCTGGAAGCTCCCCGACCAGGGCATCTGGGAGGCCCGGGGCGAGCCCAAGCACTACGTCTCCTCGAAGCTGATGTGCTGGGTGGCGCTCGACCGCGGCGCCCGCCTGGCCGCGATCGAGGGCCAGGCCGAGCTCTCAGAGCAGTGGCAGGCCACCGCGAACGAGATCCGCGACGACATCCTCGCCCACGGGGTCTCAGAGCGCGGCGTCTTTCGCCAGCACTACGAGACCGATGCGCTCGACGCCTCGACCCTGCTCGTCCCGATCGTGCGCTTCCTGCCCCCCGACGACGAGCGGGTGCGCGCCACCGTGTGCGCGATCGCCGACGAGCTCCAGCAGAACGGCTTCGTGCTCCGCTACAAGGTCGGGGAGACCGACGACGGGCTGACCGGGGAGGAGGGGACGTTCCTCATCTGCTCCTTCTGGCTCGTCTCGGCGCTCTCGGAGATCGGCGAGAAGGCGCGCGCGTCGGCCCTGTGCGAGCGGCTGCTCGCGCACGCCTCCCACCTCGGGCTCTACGCCGAGGAGCTCGACGCGTCCACCGGCCGCCACCTGGGCAACTTCCCGCAGGCGTTCACGCACCTGGCGCTGATCAACGCCGTCCTGCACGTGATCTCCGATGAGGAGAGCTGAGCTTCTGGAGCGCGGCGAGGACGCGCTGCTCGAGAAGCGCACGCGCGAAGCGCGCTAATCCACCGATGGGGCACGAGCGCCCAGCCGTCCTCGGCGCTCATGAGGTCGCCCCGGACCTGGACGGCGCCGGCGCTCAGGCAGGCGAGGCCGGGCTGGAAGGGGACGGCGGCCGGGGCGCGGGCGAACCGGATCAGCCCGGCCGACTCATCGGGCACGATCGGCACGCGCAGCGCGAACGGGAAGCCGTCGGGCGAGACGAGCGACAGCACGGCGCCGGCGCTGAGCTCGGCGATGCGAGGGTCCCAGGCACCCGCGCCGCCCTCCGGATCGGCGTGGTAGCGCTCGGGCTCCTCGGAGTGCCCGGAGCGAACCTCCTCCATGTGGGCGCCGTAGAGCTCGGGCTCTGAGGCGACGTCCCCGCCCAGCCACACGTAGACGCGCTCGGGCTGAACGCGGATGACCTCGCCCGCGTGCGCCGAGCCCTGGACCAGGACCATCGGCGCCCCGCTGTCGGAGAACAGCAGCGCGACGAGCGGGTTCTCGGGCGGGCGCTCGGGGCTGATGTCGATGCAGGGCGCACCCGGGGCATAGGAGGTGCTGACCGGCACGGTGACCGGCTGCCCGCGCTCGTCGATCGTCGTCAGCTCGGCGACGCTGAGGCGCGCGAAGACGGCTTGGACTTCTTCGGGCAGCGAGGCCGTCACGGCGCCAATTATGGGCCTCGCTGCGCTCGGCGTCCATGGGGCCGGGAGGGCCCGTCCGGTCGGCTAGTCGCGGTAGCCCGGCTCGCCCGGGAGGACGATCCGCGCCGTCTCCCCGGAGACCAGGACCCGCGGCTGGACGGGCTTCACCTCCTTCCCGCGCGCGTGCGCGAGCAGCGCGTCCACCGACTCGAAGCCCGAGATCTGCTCCAGGTGCTTGATCGTCGGGAACACGAGCAGGAGCTCGCCGCGGCGGCCCGCCTCGAGCGCGTCGGCGGGCGCGTACCAGCGGGCGTCCACGACCTCGGCGCCGTCGACCCGCGGCGTCGCGCCCTCGGGCAGGGACGCGAGGAAGAACCAGGTGTCGAAGCGGGTCTTGACCTCGGCCGGCGTGATCCAGCGCGAGAAGGCAAGGAGCGCTTCGGGGCCCGGGAGCTCGATGCCGGCCTCCTCGCGGACCTCGCGCACGGCGGCGGCGCGCAGGGCGCCGTCACCGGAGCCCTCGCGTCGGTCGACGGCGCCGCCCGGGAACACCCAGGCGCCGCCCATGAAGCGCGCGGCCGGGTTGCGCTGCACGAGCAGGACCTCGAGCGCGTCGGCGCCCGCCGCGCAGGACGATCACGGTGGCGGCCGGGCGGGGGACGGTGGCGCGCCCCTGGTTGAGCTCCGCCCCCGGCTCTGGCCTGGCCTCGTCCACGGCTCGACCCTACCCCACCGGCGCTACCCTACGGCGCCGTGAAGTGGATGTGCGAATCGTGCGGCTTCATCTACGACCCGGCCGACGGTGACCCGGACGGCGGGATCCCGCCGGGCACGGCGTTCGAGGACATACCGGAGACGTGGTTCTGTCCGGTGTGCGGGGCCCGCAAGCGCGACTTCGCTCCCTACGAGGAATAGACCGAGCCTTCGCGTGAGGCTCCGGCTGACCCTGCTCGGCGTCGTCCTGCCGCTGGCCGCGCTGGCCGCCGGCTGCGGCGGCGGCTCGAAGCACCGCACCACGCCTCGCGCGGCGACCCCGCTCCCGACCCCGACGAGCACGCTGACCCAGCCCCTGACGCGGGATCCACAAGATCCAGCACGTGGTCGTGATCATGCAGGAGAACCGCTCGTTCGACTCCTACTTCGGGACCTATCCGGGTGCGGACGGGATTCCACCGGGCACGTGCGTCCCGGCCCCGTCGGGGCCGTGCGTGCGTCCGTTTCACGACCGCAACGACATGAACGCCGGTGGGCCGCACAGCCTGGACAACTCGGTGGCCGACGTCGACGGCGGCGCGATGGACGGGTTCGTCGAGCAGCAGGACGCCGGTCTCGCGAGCTGCGCGTCGACGTTCAACCCCGCCTGCGGCCGCGCCACCGGTAAATCCGACGTGATGGGCTACCACGACGGTTCGGACATCCCCAACTACTGGGCCTATGCGCGGAACTTCGTGCTCCAGGACCACATGTTCGAGTCAAACGACTCGTGGAGCCTGCCGGCGCACCTGTTCATGGTCTCCGAGTGGTCGGCGCGGTGCCAGCGCGGCAAGCCGATGAGCTGCGTCAACGAGGTCCAGAACCCGTCCAACCCGCCCGACTTCGAGCGCCAGATCGGGATCAGAAACCCAACGCGTCCCGACTATCCCTGGACCGATATCACCTACCTGCTGCACAAGTACGGCGTCAGCTGGGCCTACTACGTGTTCAACGGCTCAGAGCCCGACTGCGACGACGACGCCGCGATGTCGTGCGCGCCCGTGGCTCAGCACGCCCGGACGCCCGGGATCTGGAACCCGTTGCCCTACTTCGACACCGTCCGCCAGGACGACCAGCTCGGCAACATCCAGTCGCTGTCGGACTTCTACACCGCCACCCGGGCCGGGACGCTGCCGGCGGTGTCGTGGGTGATGCCCAACGGCCGCGTGTCCGAGCACCCGCCGGGGCTCGTCACCGCGGGGCAAACGTACGTCACCGGCGTGATCAACGCGATCATGCGCAGCCCCGACTGGGGGAGCACCGCGATCTTCCTCACCTGGGATGACTGGGGCGGGTTCTACGACCACGTCAAGCCCCCGCACGTCGATCAGAACGGCTACGGCATCCGGGTCCCCGCCCTCGTGATCAGCCCCTACGCCAAGCAGGGGTTCATCGACCACCAGACGCTGAGCTTCGACGCCTACACCAAGTTCATCGAGGACGATTTCCTCAACGGCCAGCGGATCGACCCCGCCACCGACGGCCGTCCGGATCCCCGGCCCGACGTACGCGAGAACGAGCCCCAGCTCGGCGACCTGGCCGCCGACTTCGACTTCACCCAGGCGCCGCGCTCGCCGTTCCTGCTCCCGCTCCAGCCGAGCGACCGATCTGCTCGCGCCGGCTCCGGCACCGCTGCTGGGCGTCCGCGCGCGGGGGGTGGGAGTGCTCCCCGCGTACGAGATCCGGGCCGCGGCTCGCGTGCTCGGAATGCGTCCGCAGCGGCTGCGGCGCCAGCTCGCGCGCGGGCTGACGCTCGAGCAGATCGCCAGCCGGCGCGGGGTGTCCTACGCCCGGGTGCTGACCGCGATCATCGCCGCCACCCGCTGACTCGAACATCCGTGTAGCAGGGCTAATGGCCCCGGCGCGTTGTGCCGTTGCGTCTCGGAGGAGCATGAAACGCCTCGCGCTGCTCACCCTCGTAGCCATGCTGGCGCTGCCCGCCGCGGCGCTCGCGCGCACGTTCCCGGCCCGCGTCGTCCACGCGACTCCCAACGCTCTCACGCTCCGGCTGGCCGACGGCCGCGTCGTCCGCTACGCCTCGCCCCGGCCCGCCTCGGCGGCGCCGCGGCCGCTGTTGGCCCACGCGGCCCGAGACGCGGCGGCGGCCGATGTCAGCTTCAACCTGGCTGCGCTCGCCCCGGGCGTGACCGTGCTCGTGAGCGCCTCGCCGGGCGGCGTGACGATCGGCCTTCCCGGCCCGGGTGCGCCCGAGCAGCGGGCGAGCGGCGTCGTGCGCGCGGTGGCGCCGGGCTCGTTCGTGCTCGAGCTGGCCGACCACACACAGCTTCGCCTCCAGGGCGCGGGCGTCCATCCGTGTGAGACGGCGAGCGTCGCCTACCACCAGGATCTGGTCCTGCTCGTAGCCGACAGCGTCCGCGCCGCCGGCCGCCGGGCCGCGCACTGCAGCGGGCGTGGGCGCGCTGCGCACGCCGGGTACGTGCAGCGACTGGCGAGCGGAACCGTGAGCGCCGCGAGCGAGGGCACCGTGACGATCATCTCCGCCGCGAGCGGCGCCCGCGTGACGTTCGCCACCTCCGCGAGCGTCGTCGCCGGCGACCACGTCGTGATCGTCTATCACCGCGCCTCGGGCCGGCCGGTGGCCGACGCCGTGTACGCTCAGGCTGACTGAAACCCGCAGCCGCGCGGCGCGGAGTACGACCTCCGGCTGATGCCCGTGCGACCTGCAGGGGACGCGAAGTTCATTCCTGCGCCCGATTGCGCGGATCCTCCATCGCGCCGAAACTCTGAGCATGATCGAAGTCGAGAACCTGACCAAGCGCTACGGCGAGAAGGTCGCCGTGCAAGACCTCAGCTTCACCGTCAAGCCCGGGATCGTCACCGGCTTCCTCGGACCCAACGGTGCGGGCAAGTCGACCACGATGCGGCTGATCCTCGGGCTCGACCGCCCGAGCGCCGGCCACACCACGGTCAACGGCAAGCCCTATGCTCAGCTCGCCGCGCCGCTCAGCGAGGTCGGTGCGCTGCTCGAGGCCCGAGCGATCCACACGGGCCGATCGGCCTACCACCATCTCGTCGCGATGGCCCAGACGCACGGCATCGGCCGGCGCCGCGTCGAGGAGGTGATCGAGCTCGTCGGCCTGGCCGAGGTCGCGCGCAAGCGCGCGGGCGGGTTCTCGCTGGGGATGGGCCAGCGGCTCGGGGTGGCCGCCGCGCTGCTGGGCGATCCGGGCGTGCTGATCCTCGACGAGCCGGCCAACGGGCTCGATCCGGAGGGGATCGTGTGGATCCGGACGCTGCTGAGGAAGCTCGCGTCCGAAGGGCGCACCGTCTTCCTGTCATCGCACCTGATGGCAGAGATGGCCCAGACGGCTGAGCACCTGATCGTGATCGGGCGCGGCCGGCTGATCGCCGACACGACCGTGGCGGAGATCGTGCCCAGGCATCGCATGACGCGGCCGTGCTCGTGCGCACGCCCCAGGCTTCCGAGCTGCGCGACCATCTCACCGCCCACGGGGCGACCGTGAGCAGCACCGAGCGGGACCTCCTCGAGGTGCAGGGCTGACCAGTGCGGAGGTGGGAGCGGCCGCCGCCCGCCTCGGGGTCGTCCTCCACGAGCTGGTCCCCCAGAGGGCCTCGCTCGAGCAGGCGTTCATGCGCCTCACGGGCGACACCGTCGAGTATCACGCCGAGCTGTTCGGCGAGGCCACCCCCGAGCCGGCCGAGGAGGCAGCAGCATGACCGCGACCGCCACCGCGCCACCGAACGTCGAGCCCCACCGCGAGGCCGGGCACGTCACGTTCGCCAACATCCTCCGCTCGGAGTGGACGAAGGTGTGGACGCTCCGCTCGACGCGCTGGTCGTTGCTGGCCGCGTTCCTCATGCAGGCCGGTCTCGGCCCACTGATCGCGGCGATCCAGATGGGCCGCTGGAGCCATCTGGAACCCGCACGATCGGCTGACCTACGACTCGATCAACGTCAGCGTCGGCGGCTACCACCTGGCCCAGCTGGCGATCGCCGTGCTGGGCGTGCTGGTCATCAGCGGCGAATACTCCACCGGCATGATCCGCTCGAGCCTGATGGCGGTGCCGCGCCGGCTCCCCGTCCTGTGGGCGAAGGCGAGCGTGTACGCGGCGATCGTGTTCGCGCTGATGCTGGTGGCGAGCTTGATCTCGTTCTTCGCGGTCCAGGCGATCGTCACCCAGCATCACGAGCAGCATTCGCTCGCCTATGCCGGCGCGCTCCGGACCGTGATCGGCGCGGCGTTGTTCATGACCGTCCTCGGCGTGCTCTGCACCGGGCTGGGCGGGTTCCTGCGCAACACCGCCGCCGGGATCGCCACCTACGTGGCGCTTCTGTTCGTGCTCCCCGGGGTGTTCGCGATCCTGCCCACCAGCATCAACAACTCGGTGTCCCCCTACCTGCCGCTGAGCGCGGGCACGACGGTGGCGAGCCACACGTTCGACAACTCGCACCACCTGGCGGTGTGGGGCGGGTTCGCGCTGTTCTGCGCCTACGCGGCGATCGCCCTCGCCGGGGCGGCGGTGATGCTCATGCGTCGCGACGCGTGAGGGATGCCGGGGCTAGGTTCGGGTGCAGATCGTCGTCTACGCCTACGACAACGGGCTCGTCGTCGCGCCTAGGCCGCGCGCGCCTCGAAGTCGAACACGCGCGCGGTGCTCTCGCGCAGCGAGCGGGCGGGCTGGAGCCCGGCGTCGCGGGTCGCGGCCGCGAGCACCCTTGCGGCGGCGCGGAGCTCGCCGGGGCGGTGCGAGGCCATCACGGTGAGGCGCAGTCCCGAGGCCGCGGGCGCCACCGCGGGCGGGACGATCGCCTGGACGAACACGCCGCGGGCCAGCGCCGCCTCGGCCACGTGCACGGCGAGCTCGGGCTCGGTGAGCACGAGCGAGATGATCGGCGCGCTCGCATGAGTCGGCGGGAGGGCGAAGCCGTCGTGCTCGAGCTGGGCGCGCAGCGTCCAGGCGTTCTCGCGCAGGCGGTCGACGAGCTGGGGCCGGGTCTCGAGCAGCTCGAGGGCGGCCAGCGCGCCCGCCGCCGCCGGCGGGGGCAGCGCCGAGGCGAAGCGGAACGTGCGTGCGGCGCCCGCCAGGTAGCGCGCCATCAGCTCGTCGCAGGCCACGAACGCTCCGGCTGATCCGAGCGCGTTGTCCAGCGCGCCGATGATCACGTCGACCTGATCCTCGAGCCCCTGCTCGGCGAGCGCGCCGCGCCCGTCCGGGCCGATCGTGCCGATCGCATGTCCCTCGTCGACCAGCAGCCGGATCTCCCACGCGTGTGCCAGCTCGACGAGCGCCTCGAGCGGGGCGAGGTCCCCGTCGGCGCCGAACACGCTCGGCGTCGCGATCAGCGCTCCCGCGGCCCTCCGCCTGGCTCAGGCCCCAGGCCAGATGCTCGACGTCGCCGTGGTGGTAGACGAACACCTCGGCGCGCGAGAGCCGGCAGCCGTCGACGATCGCCGCCGGCGCGAGCTCGTCGGAGAAGACCACGTCCCCCGGCCGCGCGAGCGCGGGGATCGCGCCGGCGGCGGCGTGGAAGTCGGAGCCGAAGAGCATCGCGCTCTCGCGCCCGCAGAAGGCTGCCAGGCGCTCCTCGAGCCGGCGGTGGATCGTCATCGTCCCCGCCGTCAGCCGCGAGGCGCCCGCGCCCACGCCCCAGCGCGTGGCCGCGTCGGCGGCGGCACGGCGAACACCGGGGTGGTCGGCGAGCCCGAGGTAGTTGTTCGAGCACAGCAGCAGCACCGGCTTGCCGTCGAGCACGACGCGCGGTCCCTGGGGGCCGCTCACCATCCGGGTTCGCCGGTGCGATCCCATCGCGCGCAGCTCGTGCAGCCGGGCCTCGATCTCGATCATGCTCGGGCGCGCAAGATACGGCCCGGTCCGGACGCGACGGAGGTTTCTCGGAATAATTCCGAGAAACCTCCGGGCGTTTCGGTCAGCGACCCTGCCAGCGGGGCGGTCGCTTCTCGGCGAACGCGCGCACGCCCTCGCGGAAGTCCTCGGAGGAGAAGCAGGCGCGCCGGAGCTCGATCAGCTCGCGCTCGACGTCGGGATCGAGCGAGGCGCGCGCCTCGAGCACGGCATTGATGACCCGCTTGTTGCCGGTCTGCGCGAGCGGCGCGTTGGCGGCGATCTCGCGCGCGAGCTCGAGCGTGAGCTCGGGCAGGCGCTCGGCCTCGGCGAGGTCGTTGACGAGCCCCCAGGCGCGCGCCGTGCGTGCATCGATCCGCCGCCCGACCAGGAACAGCTCGCGCGTGCGGGCGGCGCCGACGATGTCGATGAACTTGCGAATCCCGGTATGGGAGTAGACGAGGCCGAGCTTGGCCGGCGGCATCGCCAGCGCGATCGTCTCCGCCGCGATCCGCAGGTCGCAGGCCAGCGCCAGCTCGAGCCCGCCGCCGATCGCGTGGCCGTTGAGTGCCGCCACCGTCGGATACGGATAGGCCTCGATCGCGTCGAGCGCGGCGGTGAACGGGTGGGCCACGAGCTGCTCGGCCTCGTCGGAGAACGAGGACTCCCCGCGCAGGTCCCCGATGTCGTAGCCGGCCGAGAACGTCCTGCCCTCGCCGGTGACGATCACGCACCGCGCGTCGAGCCGGGGCATCGTCTCCGCAAAGCCGCCCAGGATCGCGTGGTCGAGCGCGCCGCGCTTGCCCGGGTTGGAGATCGTCAGGCGGGCGACGCCCGGCGCCGGCTCGTCGACCAGCAGCCGCCCGCCGGTGGGGCTATTCGAGGACAACGAGCGTGTCGCCCTCGGACACCGACTGCCCCTCCTCGCAGCGGATCTCGGTCACGACGCCCGGATCCTCCGCCTCGACCGGCATCTCCATCTTCATCGACTCGAGGATCACGACCGTGTCGCCCTCGGCGACGTGGTCGCCGAGCTCGACCTCGATCTTCCACACGGTCCCGGTGATGTGGGCTTCGACGTCGGGCATCGGGCGGGAGGATAGAGACGCGGGGCGGGCGCGGCAGGGATGCCGCGCCCCACGGCCCCACGGATGTCGAGCGAAGCGAGACCCCTAACCGAACGTCTTGGGATCCGGGCCCGTGCGCTCGCCCTTGTCGAGGCCCGCGATCTTGTCCATCTCCTCGGAGGAGAGCTCGAAGTCGAACAGAGCGAAGTTCTCCTCGATCCGCTCGGGTGTCACCGACTTCGGGATCACGACGTTGCCCAGCTGGAGGTGCCAGCGCAGGACGACCTGCGCCACCGTGCGGTCGTGGCCCGAGGCGATCTCGCCGATCGTCTCGTCGTCGAGGATCGCGCCCTGGCCGAGCGGGCTCCACGCCTCGGTCAGGATCCCGTGCTCCTCGTGGTAGCGCCGGAGCTCGGGCTGCTGGAGGCGCGGGTGAAGCTCGACCTGGTTGAGGACCGGGGTCACGCTGCTGGCCTCGACGATCCGCTCGAGGTGCTCGGGGAGGAAGTTCGAGACGCCGATCGAGCGGGCGCGGCCCTCGCGCTTGAACTGGGCCAGCGCCTGCCAGCTCTCGACGTACTTGCCGCGATCCGGGGCGGGCCAGTGGATCAGGTACAGGTCGACGTACTCGAGCCCGAGGCGGTCGAGGCTCTTGTCGAACGCGCGCAGGGCGGTGTCGTGGCCCTGGTCGCTGTTGAACAGCTTGGTCGTGACGAACACCTCGCTGCGGTCGAGGCCGCTCTCGCGAAGCGCCTGGCCGACGCCCTCCTCGTTCTCGTAGGCGGCCGCCGTGTCGATGTGGCGGTAGCCCGTCTTCAGGGCGTGCCGGACGACCTCGGCCGTGTCCTCGGGCGGGACCTGGAAGACGCCGAAGCCGAGCTGGGGGATGCTGTGACCATCGTTTAGTTCGAGATGCGGAACCGATCTGGTGTCTGTGCTCATACCTAAGGCATGCCCAGCGATTAGCCGCGCAAACACCGGCCATGGCGTAGCCTGCCCCGTGTGGCGGCGAACCTCGACCTCGATCTGATCGCCGCGTCCCTGCGGGCGGATACGAGTGACCTCAGGGCGTACGTCGAGAGCCTGGCCGCCAAGCTCGAGGCGGCGGTGCCGGAACGCGTGCGCGTCGAGCGCCGGCGCAGCGGGCTGTTCGGCGGCAAGGTGGTGCGGGCCATCGCCTTCGACGCGGCCGACCGCCGGCTGGAGATGATCTACGAGGGCGGAGCGATCCAGGCCCGGGCGGCGAAGCTGTCGGGCGGGATCGTGCTGAAGAACGAGACGCTGGCGACGGACGAGTGGGTGGCGGCGCTGGGAGAGGTGCTGGCGGCGGAAGCGCAGCGCAGCGAGGTCACGCGGCGCGCGCTCGAGCGGCTGCTCACCGAATAAAAGGAGAGACGGATGGGGTTCCTGAAGCGCGACGAAGACAACCCGACGCGGGAGGCGGTGGCGCCTCCGAGCACCGCGCCCGACGAGGCGCCGCACGCCGGGCGCTACCAGGCCGGATCGCTGGCCGGCATCCCCGAGAGCGGGCGCACCCGGATCCAGCGGATGAAGCAGGAGGTGGAGCGCGGCTTCTTCACGAGCGACCTGTCGGTCAACGAGTTCCTGCTCGTCAAGCAGGCCGGGTTCGAGCCGCTCGGGCTGGTGCTCGGGAGCTCGATCTACCACATCGGCTTTCAGCAGGCGGCCTGGAACCAGAGCCAGGAGATGGGCGTGTTGACCCAGGCCATGTACCACGCGCGCGAGCTGGCCATGACCCGGATGGAGGAGGAGGCCGACCAGCTCGGCGCCGACGGCGTCGTCGGCGTGCGCCTGGACATCGGGCGCTACGAGTGGGGCGCCGACCTGGCCGAGTTCATCGCCGTGGGCACGGCTGTGCGCCACCGCGAAGGCGAGCTCCACCGCGCGCCGGGCGGCCGCCCGTTCGCCTCGGATCTGAGCGGCCAGGACTTCGCGACGCTCCTGCGTGCCGGCTACCGGCCGGTCGGGATGGTGATGGGCAACTGCGTCTACCACGTCGGGCGCCAGGGGATGCTGGCCTCGCTCAAGCAGGTCGGGCGCAACGTCGAGATGCCCAACTACACGCAGGCGCTGTACGAGGCGCGCGAGCTGGCGATGGAGCGGATGCAGAACGAGGCCGAGGGGCTCCAGGCCGAGGGCATCGTCGGGGCGCGGATCGTGGAGCGCAGCCACGGGTGGGGCTCGCACGTGATCGAGTTCTTCGCGATCGGGACCGGCGTGGTGGCGATCAGCGCCGAGCACCAGATCGAAGCGCCGGAGCTCGTGCTCCCGCTCACCGGATAGCGTTCAGGCAGCAGCGGTGCCCGACGTCCAGCTCAAGCCGCAGGTCTACCGGGATCCGAGGCCGGCGGAGTACTTCGAGCGCTTCCACGCGCTCGTCCGCGACCACGAGCCCGAGGCCAAGGTCTACGAGCCCGTGCGGGTGCTGACCGCGTTGCACGCGCTGATCACGTTCCGCGCGCGCGGCATCGGCAGCGAGCACGTCCCCAACGGCCCGGTGATCCTCGCGCCCAACCACGGGTCGTTCATGGACCACTTCTTCACCGCCGTGTTCATCCGCCGGCGCGTGCAGTTCATGGGCAAGTCGCAGATGTTCAAGGGCATCGCAGGGTGGATCTACAGCCACGGCGGCGTGTTCCCGGTTCGGCGCGGCCACCAGGACGAGGAGGCCTTCACCACCGCCCACCGCGTGCTCGGCCGCGGTGGCGCGGTCGTCATGTACTGCGAGGGCGGGCGCTCGCGCACGGGCAAGCTGGCCGACGAGGCGAAGCCGGGCATCGGCCGGCTGGTGCTCGAGTCGGGCGCGCCCGTGGTCCCGGTGGCGATCCTCGGCTCCCATCAGGTCCGCAACTGGAAGCGCCTGCAGTTTCCGCGCGTGACCGTCAGCTACGGCCGGCCGTTCCGCTTCCCGCACGTGCTCGAGAGCACGCGCGAGCAACAGCAGGAGGTGGCCGACTACATCCTGGCGAGGATCACCGAGCTCCACGGCGAGCTGTCGCGGCTGGGGCACCGGGGTGCCCGCCGCCGTCGCTCGTCCTGAGCGCGGGTCAGTGCGACAAGCCCCAGATCTCGGCCAGCTCGACGGCGAGGATGCAGCCGAGCAGGTAGAGCACGGTCCCCCAGGCGATGTAGGCCCGGCGCCCGCGGGGGTAGAGGCGGTCGCGCGGCGTGCGTCCCGCCGAGGCCGCCACCGGGACCAGGAACGCCACCGCCGCGAGCATCAGCAGCCACGGCGTGAGCTCGGAGGCGAAGTAGTTGAGGCTCCAGTGAAACGAGATCAGGACGTCGCTGAGCACCTGGTGCCAGATGGCGACCGGCACGGCCAGCATCGCTACCAGCCCGGCGAAGGCCGCGACGACGATCACGCGGTCAGGGCTTCGTCGCGCCGTGGTGGCTGGGGCTGCCTCGCCGGGTCGGGGGCGTGGGGCGCGATGCTCTCCTGGAGCAGCGCCTTGAGGATCTCGAGCTCACGCGCGGTGGCGGGGCGCGGGCGCTTGGCGCCGGTGAAGCGGTCCCAGGCTCGCGGGAAGCCGCGGCAGTGGTCGCGGGCGCCGCGCCGGTGGGCCGCCAGCATCGGGCAGATCCCGCCGCCGCCGTCGCTGTAGCCGCCGGCGATCAGCTGCTCAGCCTCGGCCGCGGCGAGCATCGCCTGGCGCGTGCTCAGCGGCAGGGTGTGGATCGTCCGGTTCAGGGCGTGCGTGCGCCGCTGCACCCGCGGTTCTGTGATCCACGCTTTCCAGCCCATCGCTCCCCCGCCTTGTTCCCAGTCCGGCGAAGCTTACGCAGTGGCCACGGCGGCCGCCTCGCCAGGCCGAGCTCCTCGATCGCGGTCTCGCGCATCTTGAACTTCTGGACCTTGCCGGTGACCGTCATCGGGAAGGAGTCGACGAACTTGACGTAGCGCGGGATCTTGTAGCGGGCGATCTGGCCGCGGCAGAACTCCTTGATCTCCTCCTCGGTCAGCTCGGCGCCCTGGCGGGGGACGATCCAGGCCATCAGCTCCTCGCCGTAGCGCTCGTCCGGGACGCCGATCACCTGCACGTCGGAGACCTGCGGGTGGGTGTAGAGGAACTCCTCGATCTCGCGCGGGTACAGGTTCTCCCCGCCCCGGATGACCATGTCCTTGATCCGGCCGACGACGCGGACGTAGCCCTGCTCGTCCATCGTGGCCAGGTCGCCGGTGTGCATCCAGCCGGCTGCGTCGATCGCCTCGGCGGTCCGCTCCGCGTCGTTCCAGTAGCCGCGCATCACGCAGTAGCCGCGGGCCAGGAACTCCCCCGGCTCACCGCGCGGGAGCGTGCGCCCGGTGTCCGGGTCGACGATCTTGATCTCCGTGTGGGGGAAGACCTGGCCGACGGTGCCGCAGCGGTTCTCGAGCGTGTCGTCGCGGCGGACCTGGGTGGTGACCGGCGAGGTCTCGGTCATCCCGAAGGCGATCCCCAGCTCGTCGATGCCCATGTCGCTCGAGACGCGCTTCATGACCTCGATCGGGCACGGCGAGCCGGCCATGATCCCGGTCCGAAGCGGCGTCAGGTCGTATTGGCTGAAGCTCTCGTGCCCGAGCTCGGCGATGAACATCGTGGGGACGCCGTACAGGCTCGTGCACCGTTCGTTCGCGCAGGCCTCGAGCGTTGCCTCGGGGTCGAACGTCTCGGCCGGATAGACCATGCACGATCCGTGGCTGGTGGCGCCGAGGTTGCCGATGACCATCCCGAAGCAGTGGTAGAGCGGGACCGGGATGCAGACGCGGTCGCGCTCGGTGTAGCCGAGCAGCTCGGCGATGAAGTAGCCGTTGTTGAGGATGTTGTGGTGGGTGAGCGTGGCGCCCTTGGGAAAGCCGGTGGTGCCGCTCGTGTACTGGATGTTGATCGGGTCGTCGAAGTCGAGCTCGTCCATCGCCGCGAGCACCTCCTCGCGGGAGGCGCCGCCGGCGGCGAGCTCCTCCCACTCCGGGGTGCCGAAGAAGATCGCCCGCTCGAGCGCGCCCAGGTGGGGGCGCACGGCGTCGACCATCTCGACGAAGTCCGACCCGCGGCTCTCCTGCGCGGCGAGGATCCAGCGACAGCCCGACTGTCCGAGCGCGTACTCGAGCTCGCTCGTCCGGTAGGAAGGGTTGATGTTGACGAGGATGATCCCGAGCTTGGCCGTCGCATACTGAGTGAGGGCCCATTCGGTGCGGTTGGGGCTCCACACGCCGACTCGGTCGCCCTTGCTCAGCCCGGCGGCGAGCATCCCGCCGGCCAGCCGGTCGACCGCCTGGTTGAACTCGGAGTAGGTGTAGCGGGCGTCCTGCTGGCAGGACACGAGCGCCTCGGCGTCGGGGTGGCGGGCCACGGTGCGCTCCAGGTTGTGGCCGATCGTCTCACCGAGCAGGGGATCGGCGCAGGCGCCGTGGGCATAGGACAACATCGGGCTTGCCTCCTCGTCGTGCAAGTCGGGATCCTATTGCGGATGACGGTTCTGCGCGAGGGTCTGCTCGAGGGGCGGGCGGTGGCGGTTGCCGGCGGTGGCGGTGGCGGTGGCGGTGGCGGTCGCGGTGGCGGTGGCGGTGGCGGTGGCGGTCGCGGTGGCGGTGGCGGTCGCGGTGGCGGTGGCGGTGGCGCGGGTGCGCTCCGGGGCGCTTTGGCCGGGTTGGGCGCGCGGGTCGAGGTTGTGCCGGCGCTCGACGGGGCCGACGAGGAGCGCGTGGGGGAGTGGGCGCGCTCCAGGGCCCCGCTGCACGCGCTCGTCTACATCGAGTCGGGCTTCGAGGATCTGCTCGCGGACGCGTGGGCGGCCGTGCGCGAGGTCGCGGTGGGCGCGCTGATCCCCGGGGGCCTCGGCGGGAAGATCGTGCTGATCGCGCCGGAGGACGATGTCGTGGTGGCGGCGGCGCTCGAGAACCTGGCCCGGACCCTGTCGGTGGAGTGGGCCCGGCACGGCGTGACCGTGGTGGCGGTGGCGCCGGGGGCGGGGGTGAGCTCCGGCGAGCTGGCCGAGCTCGTGTGCTACCTCGTCTCCCCGGCCGGCGACTACTTCAGCGGCTGCCGGTTCGACGTCGGTCTGCGTTCAGTGGGGTCGGCCGCGCTCGCGCATGCCCAGGAGGAGGCACGCAAGGGCGAGGACGACCACGGTGAATCCGATCGCCTGGCCGCTGACGCCCCAGGCGACGGCCGCGATCAGGAACAGCGCGGCGGCGAAGAAATAGACCTTTGACCTGTCCATGGGTCGTGGGCTACCCGCCGCGGCCGTGAATGCTCACGGTTGGAGGCGATTGAGGTCGCGCGGGAACAGCGTCGTCTCGCGGATGTTGGCCGCGCCGGTGAGGCGCGCCACCCACCGCTCGAGCCCGAGCGCGAAGCCGCCGTGCGGCGGCATCCCGTAGCGGAAGGCCTGAAGGTAGCCCTCGTAGTCCTGCGGATCCTCGCCCCGGGCCTGGATCGCGCTCAGGTAGTCCTCGTAGCGGTGCAGGCGCTGTCCCCCGGTGATCAGCTCGAGGCCCCGGAACAGCAGGTCGAAGCTGTTGGAGTGGGTCGGGCGCCCCGGCTCGGGGTGGGTGTAGAACGGGCGCTTGGCCATCGGGTAGCCGGTGACGAACAGGAACTCCGAATCGTGCTCCTTTCGTGCCCACTCGCTCAGCCAGCGCTCGTGGGCCGGGGCGAGGTCGGGCTCGTCTTGGAGATCCTCTCCGGTGGCGCTTGCGATCAGCGCCTGGGCGTCGGCGAAGTGGATGTGCGGAATGGGGTCCGGCACGTCCGGGCGCTCCGGGTGCTCGACCGCGTCCGCCATGCCCGCGACGGCGGCGCGAGCGATCGCCATCACGTCATGGTGGTCGGCGATGAAGCCGAGCTCGGCGTCGAGCGAGACGTACTCGCTCAGGTGGCGCGGCGTGTCGTGGGGCTCGGCGCGGAACACCGGTCCTGTCTCGTACACGCGCTCGAACACACCCACCATCGCCTGCTTGTAGAACTGAGGCGACTGGGCCAGGTAGGCGCGGCGCCCGAAGTAGTCCAGCGCAAACACGTTGGCGCCGCTCTCGGTGGCCGAGGCGACGATCTTGGGCGTCTGGATCTCGGTGAAGCCCCGGTCGTCGAGGGCGCGGCGGAAGCCGGCGATGGATGCGGCGGCGAGGCGGAAGACCTCGCGCCGGCGGGGGTGGCGAAGGGCGAGCGGCGCCAGATCGAGCAGTTGCGGGAGCTGCTCTCTCTGCGTCGGGCGCCAGAGCTCGAGCGGCGGCGGCGCGCCGGGGGTCGAGATGATCTCGATGTCGGGGTCGTGGAGCTCGGCTTTGCCCGGGGCCTGGTCGCTGGCGACGACCTCGCCGGTGGCGGTGATGACGGTCTCGGGGAGGAGCGCGCCGCCGCCGCCGTCGTCGTCGTCGTCGTCGCTCAGGACGATCTGGCCGAGACCGCTGCGATCGCGCAGGACGAGGAACGTGACCTGGCTGAGCGCGCGGCGGCGATGAAGCCAGCCGGCGACAGTCACCCGCTCGCCGACGTGGGCGGCCAGGTCGGCTAGTAGCACGCGCATGCGCTTGGCACCTCCGGGTCGGAAACACCCCTGTTGGTGCGGACGGGAGGGTGCCCGTGGTGCCACCGCACTTCGCCCCTGGTTAGTGGGCCGGCCGGGCCTCGTTTGCGCCCGGTCACGGGGGCGGGCCGGCGGGGCTTAGTGGGCTCTGTGCTCGAGGGCCGTTGTTCCCCGCAGCTCGGGAGGGTCTGCCTCCGTCGTCGCTGTTGGGACGCAGATTAGCGGGGCTAACGTCCCTCTCGGTACCGCGATTTCGCCGCAGGCGCACTTTTGCCCGCTGGGAGCGGGTCGCGAAAATGCCGCGGCACACGCTCGAACTCGAGCTCGAGCTCGAGCTTCGGCCGCGAGCCGCAGCCGTTCCGCGGGCTGCTGCTCGAGTCTCACGCGGAGTAAGTGGGCAAAACGGCGGTCTCGAGCCTGCGCGGTCGCCGAAACCGCGGTTCTGCTCGCTGGGCGGGCAAAAGGGCGACCTCGGCGAAACTGGCGCGCCGAGACCGTCGTTGTGCCCACGGTGGCGCCTGCGCGCGGCAAGGATGTCACGCCCACCCGGGCAGGACGTCGCCCGCGCGAAGCGGAAGGCTTCGCCGTCGACGTTTGCCCCGTGGGGCGGGGGTAACGTCGCCGTCGTCGATCGCGCCATCCGCGAGAGCGACGTTGTCCCCGGTCGGTCAGGCCGGCACGGCCGCGGTCCGCGCCACCAGCCACGCACACAGGTCATCGAGCACGCGTTCCTGCTCGGGCTCGTTGAAGATCTCGTGGTAGAGACCCTCGTAGGCGAGCAGCGTCTTGTCGGTGGCGCCGATCCGCTCGGCCAGCATCAGGCTCCCCTCGGGCGGGCACAGGCGATCGGCCGTCCCGTACATGATCAGCGTGGGGACGGTGATCGCGGCGGACCGTGGTGGGCAGGGCGTCGATTGTGGCCGCCAACTCGGCCACAGTCCGTACCGGCAGCTTGCCGTGGTGCACGAGCGGGTCGGCCTCGTAGGCCTGGACGACGGCGGGATCGCGGCTGACCAGCGTGGCGTCGATGTCGATCAGCGGCAGGCGGGGGGCGAGGGTGGAGAGGATCCGTGCGGCGATCCGCATGTGCGGCGGCGCCGCCTCGAGCGCGGCCAGCGGCCCGGACAGGATCAGGCCGTGCAGGCGGTCCTGGTGGCGTAGCGCGTAGGCGAGCGCCACCGTCCCGCCCATGCTGTGCCCGAGCAGGAACACGGGCGCGCCGGCCAGGGTGACCAGCGCGTCGAGGTCCGCCACCGCTCTGCTCATGCGGTCGATCAGTGCGCGGGGACCCTCGGAGTGGCCGTGGCCGCGGTGCTCGATCGCGTACACGGCGAACCCCTCGGCCGTCAGCCGCTCGGCGACGTGCGGGTAGCGGCCCGAATGCTCGCTCGCGCCGTGGGCGATCACCACGGTGGCGCGCGGCTCACCCTCCGGAAGCCAGTCCTGCCAGTAGATGCGCAGGCCGCCGGCGCCCGCCAGGGTGTGATCGCTCAGAGGCCGGACTCCTCGGCCCAGGGCACGATCACCGCGTCCTCGTGCGGGGAGTCGCGCGCCACCACGTACTCGGCCGGCTCGGTGTCGGAGACGTTCTCGAGCACGTGGGTCTCGCGCGGGGGGACGTACACGAGGTCGCGCGGCTCGAGCGTGACCTCCTGCTCCAGGCGGTCGCCCCACTTCACGCGCAGGGACCCCGAGAGCATGTAGACGGCGCTCTCGCACCCCTCGTGATAGTGGGGCCGGGACTGCGCGCCCGGGGGGACGCGGAACACGGCCATGTAGATCCGCTGCGCCCCGGTGGTCATCTGGGAGATCTCCGAGCCGCCGACCACGCCGCGCGGAACGTCTCGATCGGCCCCGGGCTTGACGACCTTCATGGCGTCGCCCAGTCTACCGGTCGTCCCGCGGCGTCAGCTCGATCTGGATCGGGGGCTGGGCGGCCGCCTCGTGGTCGACCTGGAGCGTCGTGTGGTGGACGCCGAAGCGCTCCTCGAGCACGCGCTGGAGCACCCGGCGGCGGTCGTGGCAGTCCTCGCCGGCGCGCACCACGACGTGGGCCGAAAGCGCCGGGAACCCCGAGGTCACCTCCCAGACGTGCAGATCGTGCACCTGGACGACGCCCGGCTGGGCGGCGAGCTCGTTGCCGATCCGCTCGGGGTCGAGCCCGGCCGGCGCCGCCTCCAGGAACACGCGGGCGGAGGCCTTGAGCAGGACGTAGGCGGCGTGCAGCATCAGGGCCGCGATCAGCAGCGAGGCGATCGCGTCGGCGCGGTTGAAGCGGGTGGCGAGGATCACCACCGCGGCGATCGCGGTGGCGATGAACCCGAACAGGTCGGTGAGGATGTGCCGGTAGGACCCCTCGATGTTGAGCGAGCGCTCGCCCGGGGATCCGGCAGACAGGATCCGCGCCGCCGCCAGGTTGACCACGATCCCGGCGAGCGCCACGCCGAGGACGACGCCGCCGGTCACCGCCGGCGGCGAGATCAAGTGGCGGATGGCGCCGTAGACGATCACGCCCGCGAGCACGAGCAGGGTGAGCCCGTTGGCCTGCGCGCTCAGGATCTCGACGCGGCCCAGGCCGTAGGTCATGGCGCCGCCCGCCGGCCGGGCGGCGAGGCGCGCCGCGGCCAGCGACAGGGCCAGCGCGGCGGCGTCGGTCAGCATGTGCGCCGCGTCGGAGAGCAGGGCGAGCGAGGAGGCGAGGATCCCGGCCGTGACCTCCGCCGCCATGAAGGCCACGATCACCGCCAGCGCTGCCTTGAGGGCGCGGTGGTCGGCGTGGCGGGGAAAGTGTGGTGGGCGTGGTCGTGCGCCACCGAGGGGCTCGCGTGGTCGTGCGCCACCGAGGGGCTCGCGTGGTCGTGCGCCACCGAGGGGCTCGCGTGGTCGTGCGCCACCGAGGGGCTCAGTTCATCGACGGGTCGGCCGGCATCCGCGCGACCAGAGCGTAGCTCCCGCCCTTGCGGGTGAGCACATCGGACCACAGCCCCTGCGGGTTGGCGGTGAACGCGTCCTGGAGGCGTGCGGGCTCGAGGATCCAATCCCCGCGCTCGAGCTCGCCGTCGAGCTGTCCGGGTCCCCAGCCGGCGTGGCCGACGAACGCGCGCCCGTTGCGGACGCCCGCGACCGGCTCGTCCACGCTGGCGCGGAGCACGCCGACGTTCGTCGAAGGAGATCAGGGCGGCGTCGTCGGGATCCTCGAACTGCGCCAGCACGATCACCGAGGACGGCTGCACCGGCCCCCCGATGTAGAGCTCACCGGTCGGATCGACGAGCTCGTCGAGCTGCGGGACGGCGTCCGCCACCGCGGTCTCCGAGGGACGGTTGAGCACCAGCCCGAGCGCGCCCTCCTCGTTGTGCTCGATCACGAGCACGACCGTGCGCCAGAAGTTGGGGTCGAGCAACGTCGGGCCGGCGATGAGTAGCTGTCCGCGCGCGGAATCCATGGCCTCTCACAGCCCGAGCGAGCGCCCGAGGATCTCCTTCATGATCTCGTCGGTACCTCCGCCGATCGGCCCGAGGCGCGCGTCGCGCGCGGCGCGACCGAGCCCGTCGTCGCTCATGTACCCGGCCAGGCCGTGAATCTGCAGGCAGGCGTCGGTGACCTCGAACGCCGCCCGCTGGGTGGCGAGCTTGGCCATCGTGACCTCGCGGACCGCGTCCGCGCCGGCGAGGTAGCGGCGGAGCGCCTCGTAGGTGAGGGCGCGACGTGTCTCGAGCGTGGTGGCGATCTCGGCGAGGCGGTGGCGGAGCGCCTGGCGCTCGCCGTTCGGGTGCTCGCGCACCGACTCGAGCGTCCGCTCGAAGCTCACCTGCATCGCCCCTACCGCGCCGAGCGCCATCAGCAGGCGCTCCCACTGGAAGTTGGCCATGATCAGGTAGAAGCCGGCGTTCTCCTCGCCGAGCCGCCGCTCGTCGGGAACGAACACGTCGTCGAATGTGATGTGCGCCGTGTCGGAGGCGTGCCAGCCCATCTTCTTCAGCGGCGTGGAGCTCCACGCCCGGCCCGCGCTCGACGATCAGGAAGGTCAGGCCGTGATGCCCGCCCTCCTGGCTCGTCTTGGCCGCGGTCACGATCACGCCGGCGCGCACGCCGCCGGTGATGAACGTCTTGGCGCCGTTCAGGACGTAGCCGCCGTCGACCCTGCGGGCGTGGGTGCGGATCGCGGCCACGTCCGAGCCGGCGTCGGGCTCGGTGATGGCCAGCGCCGCGATCAGCTCGCCCCGGATACCGGGGACCAGGTAGCGCTGCTTCTGCTCCTCGCTCCCGAAGCGCTGGATCGGGGGCAGGGCGATGCCGGCGTGGGCGCCGATGCCGGCGGCCACGCCGCCGGAGCCGCAGCGGGCGAGCTCCTCGACGAGCACGGCGTCGGCCACCGGGTCGCCAGCGCCGCCGTACTCGGGCGGGAACTTGAGCCCGAGATATCCGTGCTCGGCGAGGCGCCGGAAGACGTCGTCCGGGAACCAGCCCGCCCGCTCCCACTCGGACGCGTGCGGATAGAGCTCCGCCTCGACGAACCGGCGGATGCGCCCGCGGAGCTCCTCGTGCGCAGCGGTGAAGGGCGGCACGGGCGCGGACACGAGTCGAAACCGTACCGTGCGACCGACGCTTGCTTGGGCGTCAGGCGACGTAGTGCCAGGTGGCGAACTCGGCGCTCAGCAGCGCCAGCCCGAGTGCACTCAATCCGAGGACCGGCCCGCGCCAGCGTGGATGACCGGCCAGCCAGGTGCCGAGCCAGAGAAAAAGTGGAAACAGCACGGTCAGGTAGCGCGGTAGGCCCTGGAGGGGCTCGAAGGCAACCGGAGTGATCAGGCACAGCAGAATCGCGGCGATCACGTATACGCCGTACGCTCGCGGCAGCCGGCGCCACACCCCGACGACCGTGGGGACGGCCAGCGCCAGCGCGCCGAGCGGCAGCAGGTTCTGCCATCCAGTGTTGACCGAGGCGCCGCGGTAGGTGCCGAACAGCGTGATGTGGCTCCGGCCGCTCACGATGCCGCTCAGATCCGACCACGCGTCGGCGATGGCGTGCCAGACGGTGCATCCAGGGGAAAGCGAGGCTGTGCTCCCAGACGTGCCGCTGCGTGTCCACGAAGGCGAGAGCTCCCGCGCCGGACAGACCGAGATATGCCATGTAGGCGATCAGCCCGGCCGGCGCGAGCGCCAGCCAGGCCGCGTCGAGTCGGAGGAGGTAGCGCGGCCGCCACCCATGTGGCGGGCGGTCGGGTGCTCGATCCTCGCGCGGGCCGTACAGGTAGAGCCATACCAGCGCCAGGACCAGCAGCACCCCCGGTCCGCGCGCGGCCGACGCCAGCCCGGCGAGCAGACCGGCCGAGACCCACCTGCCTCGTCGCGCACAGAGAACGCCGGCCACCGACAGCGCCAGGTACAGCGACTCGGCATACGCGGCGGAGAAGAAGAACGACACGGGCGAGAGGGCCAGAGCGAGCACCGCCAGGCGCCTCGTGTCGGCGCTCGGGCGCAGCAGACCACGGTCCATCTCGAGTGTGACGAGCCGGCCGAACGCGTACAGGGCCGCCGTCAGCGAGACGACCGACACCAGCACCGCTGCGATCACCAGCGGCAGCCCTGTGCGGTGCAAGCCGCCGACGATCAGCGGATACAGGGGGAAGAAGTTGCTCCGCGGTGGCGGGTGCAGGCCGGCCGAGAGGGCGTAGCCGTGGCCCGCGATGGCCAGGTACCAGTCACCGTCCCACCGGATCACCGGGAAGGTGAGAAGCGCTCCCAGGGTCCGCCCCGCCGGCTGGAGGTTGGCGGGGTTGTACGCGTCGGGTTGCCGTGCGAGCCCGAACACCCGGGCCGCGAGCATGCCCGCCTCCCAGACCAGCACACGGCTGCCCAGCACCGCCAGGACGCTCAGCCGCAGGCATCGGCGCTGGTCGGAACTCACGCGCCAAGCGAACCTAACTTGTGCTATCGCGCTGTGTCGGTTGACCATCGGCATTGTCGATTGATTGAATATCAACCGGCCGGTTGGCACCGCGAGGTTGGGGGGATGTATGAGCGTCGAGGACGCAAGCAGGACTGCAAAGGCGGCTGCAGGAGCACGTCGACGGTCGCGTAGACCGCTGATGATCCTCCTGCCTACGGTGGCGGCTCTAGGGGCCGGTGCTGCGGTGGCGGTCGGGTCGATCCCATCCTCGGATGGGACCATCACCGGCTGCTACCAAACGATCGAGCAGTACGCAGGCGAGGGCGGACCGACCACTCCGTACGGGACGCTGCGGCTGATCGATCCCAGCAACACCACGGCGACGAACTCGCAGGACTACTCGTGCGAGAGCGGCACCGAGCAGACGATCACCTGGAACCAGCAGGGACCCCGCGGGGAACAGGGTCCTCCCGGCCAGAACGGTGCCCCCGGTGCGCCGGGCGCGCAGGGACCGCCCGGGCAGTCCGGCTCGGTCGGAGGTCAGAGCAGCCCGAGCTCGGAGCTGTTCCTGGCGCTGATCGGGACCAACAACGGCCAGGCGCTCCCGGGGGAGACGCTCAACGATCCCAAGAATCCGGCCGAGATCCGGCTCGAGGCGTTCTCGATCGACACCGAAGCAACCTCGTCGATCGGATCCTCCTCGACGGGTGCGGGCGCCGGGAAGGTGAGCCTGGCCACCTTCGAGGTGGTCAAGCGAGTGGACAACACCAGTCCGGCATTGTTCGCCGACCTGGTCAAGGGCGGCCGGGTGAAGGAGGCGATCATCTCGGTCGAACGCCCGGGGCCAAAGGGCAAGCTGACCAAGGTGGCCGAGTACACGCTCGACAAGGTGCTCATAAAGCACATCAACGACTCGGGAACCGGGGACACGACGCAGGAGACGATCACCGGCGAGTACGAGTCGATCGGCTTCGGGGTGAGCACCCAGAAACCGGACGGCTCCACCGGGACGACGATCAGCTCCGGCTGGAACCGGGTGAAGAACACGAGCAGCCTGAGCACCGGCCCGTAGCGTCGCGGGCACGGCCGGCTAGTGCAGATAACCCAGCGCGCCGCCATCACCGGCGGCGCGCCTGACGCGCCGCCGCGGTCCCCCGACACGGCGGCGCGGGCACCTATGCAGGTGGGCGATCGGGCCGGCCGCCCCGAAGGCTCCCTTCCTCTCACTGGCCGGACTCAGTTTGATGCCGGCCAGTCTCCCTTCCCGCGGAGCTGTTAACAGTTAACTATTGCTACTGAAACCTAACTATTACTCTGTCCGGTCCCTGTGGCAATGATAGTTGACAATAACGGGCGCCGTCACCGGTTGACAGGCACCTGTCGCCACGTGTCGCGGAGCACGCGCAGGGCGTTGCCTGAGCAGATCTGCTCGCCCGCGACGGTGCCGTAGCGCTCGACAAGCGAGCGCTGGAGGTCGCGCATGCGGCCCATGTGCTCGAGCCCGGGGAGCGCGGGCTTGATGTAGCCGTCGAGGTCGGAGCCGATCGCGACGTGGTCGTAGGATCCGGTGACCTCGTGGATCCGGTCGATGTGGCGGCACAGCACCGTGACCGAGTCCTCGTAGGAGCGGATTCGCCGCCGCAGGCCGCTCGAGATGTAGTGCTCGCACAGGATGCAGCCGAGCACGCCGCCGCGCTCGGCCACGCGGCGGATGGTGTCGTCGTCGAAGCAGTACTCGAGGCCGCCGAAGCGGCACGCCATGTGCGTGGCGATCAGCGGGATCCGCTTGGCCGGGTCGCGCTCGTCGAACAGCGCGAACGTGTCGGCGATCGAGCGCGCGCTCATGTGGGTGATGTCGACGAGGATGCCGTGCTCGAGCATGGCCCCGACCGCGGCGCGGCCGAGGTCGGTCAGGCCGACGTCCGGCTCGGGGAAGGCCAGGTGGTAGAGCCAGTCGGGCAGGAACGGGAGCGCCGGGGCGTTGGTCGCCATCTGGCGCCAGAACAGGTGCGCGACCGTGACGTAGGCCACGCCGCGCTCCGCCAGGGTGCGGACGTTGGCGCGGATCGCGGCCTCGTCCTGGCCGAGCTGGAAGCCGCCCTCGATGGCGTGGATCAAGATCGGCCGGCCGGACTGCGCGAGAAGCGCACCGAGTTCGGCCGGGGAGTGGGCGATTGCCGCTTCACCGGTGCGCTCCACGTGGGCCTCGACCAGCTCGAGCTGGGCAAGCACGTCGGCGGCGTAGCTCTCGGCGGGCGGGGCCCCGTAGCGCTTGCTCAGGTCCATCTCGTCGAGCGCGGCGTACAACACCGAGAGAGTGACACCCACGTCACCCTCGCGCATCAAGTGCCTCGGTGACGCTCGGCGTGTCACCCGGCCCCTGATAATTGAGCAGCTTCGAGACGAGGTTGACGATCCGCGCCTGGAGGCGCCGGCGGGCGTAGTCGAGCACGCGCTCGTGCGTGTGTCGCTGGCGCGCCTCGGGAAGGACGTGCATCGGGTAGTGCGCGTGGAGGTCGACCAACACTCGCGGCCAACCGGATAACCTTAACCGCTTACAGCCCGTAGGAGCGACCGATCACGTCGAGCATGATCTCGTCGCTGCCGGCGCCGATCCGGTTCAGGCGCAGGTCGCGCCAGGAGCGCTCGATGCCGTACTCCTGCATGTAGCCGTTGCCGCCGTGGATCTGGATGCACTCGTCGGCCACCTCGACGGCGATGCGGGCCGCGTAGAGCTTGGCCATGGTGATCTCGCGCACGGGATACTCGCCGTTCTGAAAGCGCCAGGCGGTGGTGTAGACCATCTGCCGGGCGGTCTCGATCTTGGTCGCCATCTCGGCGAACTTGTGGCGGATGGCCTGGAAGCGCCCGATCGGCCGCCCGAACGCTGTGCGCTCCTTGGCGTACTGGAGCGTGCGGTCGAACACGTGCTGGGCGCCCGCCACCGAGCCGGCGGCGCCGATCAGCCGCTCGCCCTGGAGCTCCCACATGATGTGGTAGAAGCCCTTGCCGATCTGGCCGAGCACCGCCGACTCGGGCACGCGCACGTCCTGGAAGGCGAGCAGCGCGGTGTCGGAGGCGTGCATCCCGAGCTTCTTGAGGCGCTTCTCGCGGATCACGCCGGGCGTGTCCATCGGCACCAGGAACAGCGTGAAGCCGTCGTAGCCGGCGTCCGGATCGGTCTTGGTCACGAGCACGATCGCGTGGGCGCGGTGGCCGTTGGTGATGAACGTCTTGGAGCCGTTGATCACGTACTCGTCGGTGGCCTCGTCGCGCACCGCGCGGGTCTTGATCCCGGCGACGTCCGAGCCCGCGTCTGGCTCGGTGATGCCGATGCACAGGATCGCCTTGCCGGCGATCGCCGGCGCGGCCCACTGCTGCTTCTGCTCCTCGGTGCCGAAGGCGAGGATCGGCGGCATCGCCATGTCGGTCTGTACGGCCACGCCCATCCCCAGGCCGCCGCAGTGGGCGTGCACCATCTCCTCGGCCAGCACGAGCGAGCTGTAGTAGTCGCCGCCCTGGCCCCCGTACTGCTCGGGCTTGTCGAGCCCGAGGAAGCCGAGCTCGCCCATCCGCTCGAACACCCAGTCGGGGAACGTGTGCTCCTCCCACTCCTCGGCGTGGGGCTGGAGCTCCTTGATCACGAAGCGGCGGATCGAGTCGCGCAGCTGCTCGTGCTCGTCGGTGAAGATGAAGTGCTTGCGGTGGGTGCCGAAGTCGGGCTTGAGGACGTCTGCGGTGGCCATGGCCTGGACGCTACCGCACGCCGGACGAGGCGCGTCACAGGCGGCCAAAGCTGTGCAAGACTTCTCAGCCTGCGAGCGAGGTCCCGGGGGCGAGGGCGGTCGCCGGCTCGATCTCGCGCACCGTACGCATGAGCCGGCTGCCGCCCCACCACATTCCGCGACCGCGCCTGACCGATCGTGCCGAGACGAGGCGCTGGCGATCGTGGTGGTGGAGGCCGCGGCCGGCTATGGGAAGTCGGTGCTGGCGGCGGAGCTCGTCGACGTGCTGGGGCGGCGGTGCCGATCGAGGTGCTGCTGGAGCCCGCGGAGGTGTCGGCCGATCTGCTCGTGGCGCGGCTGCGCGCCGCGGTCGCGCGCGCCGGCTTCGCCGACGCCGCCGCATCGATGGCGGCGGCGGGCGCCGACGCCGCCGGGGCGGTCGATGCGATGGTGGCCGGCACTGGCGGGCGAGGCGTGCGCGATCGTGATCGACGACGCGCATCACGCCACTCGCGGCGCGGGCGCGCTGATCGACCGCATCGCCAGCCAGATCGCGCCGCCGCAGCGGGTGGTCGTCCTCGCGAGGCGGCTGCCCGGAGGGCGCCGAACGACTGCGTCGCGCCGAGACCGCTGGTGCTCGCGGCGCGGCGACCTGGCGCTGCGAGAGGAGGAGACGCTCGAGCTGTGCCGGTCCGGCTTCGGGCTGGAGGTCTCGCCCGAGGAGCCCGGCTGGCTCGACGGGCCGACCGGCGGGCTGGACGGCGGCAGCCGTGCTCGCCGCGTCCCGGGCGAGACGCACGATCCAACCGCTGCGCGAGCATCGCACGGGCGGCGCGTGAGTCGGCGGCAGCTATCCGCGACGCGGTCGGCCTGATCCTCGAAGAGCTGCTCGTCGGGCTCGGTCCCGATCACGTGCGTGCTGGCGCAGATCGCGCCGCTGCCCGCTCCTCGACCGAGAGCTGGTGGCCGTGGTGACGGGCGAGCCTGGTGTTCTTCGACCGGGCGCGGGCCTCGGGCTGCCGCTCACCGCCGGCGGGCGATGGCTGGTGGGAGCTGCCCGGCCCGGTCCGCGATCATCTGGCCCGGCTCGGCGAGTCCCGACCCGGCGGCGCTGGTGGCGGCGGCCGCGTACTACGAGCAGCGCGGACGAGCTCGGGACGGCCCTCCAGCTGCTCCTCGGCGGCGGGCGAGGACGAGGCCGCCGCGCGGCTGCTCGCCGGCGCCGGATGCCGCGGGTCGCCGAGTCGGTCGACACGCTCGAGCTGCTCGACCGTGATCGACCGGATCCCCGGCCACGTGCTCGATCGGTATCCGTGGTGCGACTGCTGCTGGTGGCGCGGAGCCTGCCAGAGCGCGGCGATGCTCGGCGCAGCGCGCGAGGCTCATGGAGCGGCTGGACTGAGGCGCGTGACGCGCGCACGGCGACGCCGGCGCTGCGTCGAGCCGATCGACATCGAGATCGCCATCGACCTCGTGAACGACGGCAATCAGGGCGCCGAGGCTGAGGCGCTCGCGCGCCGTGTGCTCGAAGACGCGCCGGCGGCAGAGTCGTTCACCCGGGCGCGGGCGCTGACCGTGGTCGGGCTCGCGCTGCGTGCTGGGCGCCGTGAGCGCGGACGGAGGCTGCCCGTAGGCGGCGATGCAGGACGCGGCCGCCTACCTCGCGCGAGGCGGCCAAGCTGTTCGTGCAGGCTCGGCTACGCGCGGCAGCGACCGGGGCGGCTGGCGCCGCCGCGCGGTCTGGACCGAGTTCGGCGCTGGGCCGGCCGCTAGACGGCGCTGGAGATCCTCGACGAGGGACTGGCGCATGGCGACGGACCATCCGCTGCGCGTTCGGGTTCGATGCACGAGCTACCGTGGCGAAGATCCTGGTCGAGCTGGGGCGCCACGACGAAGCGCTGGACGGCACTGCGACGAGGTCGGATATGGATCGGCCGATCGGTTGGGCGACCAGCTGATCGTGGCCGCGTATGCTCACTGGGAGCTCCTCGGCTCGTCGCCTCGCTGCAGGGCGACGGCGACCGCAGCCCTGCACCACGCGCAGCAGGCGGAGGCCGACCGGGGCGATTGGTGGCAGGTCGACGGGGCCGAGGACTGCCTCGCGGAGGCGGCCGACCGCCTCGACCGCGTGGGCCACATGGCGCTGGCGTCGGAGTACCTGGAGCGCGCCAAGCGCACCCGACCGGGCGACGCCGAGCCGCTGATCGCGATGAGCGAGGGCGCGCTGCTGGCTCGCCACGGCGACCCGGAGCTCGCCCGAGGAGCGGCTTGCCGGTCGTGCACCGGCACGGGATCCGCCCCGCGAGTACTGGCGGGTCACCCTGCTCCGGGCCTACGGCGCGCTGGCGCCGCGGCGAGGCCGGCGCGGGCGCGCTCGCGGCGCGGGCGTTCGAGGAGGCCGCGCGCCTCGGCCAGCCGAGCTGCCGCTGATCCGGGAGCGGGATGTGACCGAGTCGCTGCTCGCGCTGGCGGTCGCAGACGGGATCGCCGGCCGCGCTGGCGCTCGAGATCGCATCGCTGCCGGTGGCGCTCGCGGTGCTCGGACGCTTCGAGCTGACGCGCGGCGGCCGGCCGGTGGCGCTGCGGGCGGGTCAGGGGGCGCAGCTGCTGAAGCTGGTGGCGGTCAGCGGCGGAAGAATCCACGCCGAGCGGGCGATCGAGACGCTGTGGCCCGAGATCGACCCGGCTGCCGGGCGCAACCGGCTGCGCACCGTCCTCGGGCGACTGCGCGAGGTCGCCGCGGACGCGATCGGGCGCGAGGGCGAGCTGCTCGTGCCTCGCGCCGAGGTGCGCGTGGACCTCGCGCAGTTCCGGCAGGAGTCGCTCCAGGCGCTGGCGATCGGCATGGCCGGGGCGCAGCGCCGCGGTGGCGGTGGCGCGCTCGGCGATCGCGCGCTACCGCGGCGAGCTGCTCCCGCACGACCTCTACGAGGCGTGGGCGGACGCGCCGCGCGAGGACGCGCGGCGCACGATGCTCGAGCTGCTCGACCTGTGCGCGGCCGCGGCCGCGGAGCGGGGCGACCTCGACGAGGCGCGGCGGATGGTCGAGCGCACGATCGAGCTCGCGCCCTACGACGATGACCGCTACCTGAAGGTCGGCCTCGATCCTGCACGAGCAGGGGCGCGCGGGGCGCCGCTCTGAGCGTCCTGCGCCGCGCCCGCTCGACGCTGCGCCGAGCTCGGCGTGCCGCTGCCGGTCGAGCTGCGGGAGATCGAGGAGACGCTGGTCGCTTGAGCGCACCCGCCCGGGCTCCGGGTGGACCGAATGCTGTGACGCTCGTGTGACGCCCCGTGGCGACCATGCCGGCGCACGTTTCCCGGACCTTCCAGAGGGGGCAGACGATGAGAGCTCAGTTCGGATCATGGCGCGGCGCGCTGATCGCGCTCCTGCTCGCCGGAAGCGCACTGCTGGTGCTCGCATCGCTTGCGCGCGCGGCCGGTTGCGACGAGACGTGGAACGGAAGCAGCAGCAGCGATTGGAACACCGCCGCCAACTGGACTCCCGCCTCGGTCCCGGCCCGGACGCAGAACGTGTGCATTCCCGCTGGGTCGTTCACCGTCACGCTGACCGGGTCCGGGAGCGCTGTGTCGCTGACGGTCGGCACCGGCGACACACTGGCTGTCACCGCGACCCAGGCCGCCGGCGCTCAGCTGACCTTGAATGCGGACTCGACGAACAGCGGCACGCTGGAGCTGACGGATTCCGCCACGACGGCCTCGAACCAGCAGGCTCGTGTCCTCATCGACACCGGAGCGACCCTGACCAACCAGGGGACGATCCACTCCGACCCCGGGCCAGACACGCAGGGGACGCGGGTGATCGACGGGCAGAGCTCGTCCGGCGTCCTCGACAACGCCGCCGGCGGCGCGATCACTGTCAACCAGGACCTCCAGATCGACGCGGGCCGGAACGGCCTGTTCAAGACGAGCGGTGATGTCACGATCGCGTTGGGTGAGAAGCTGCTCGTCGATCCGAACGGCGGCGGCGTTGGCGGCAGCCCCCCGACCGACTCGGCGGAGATGGACATCGACGGCGGCACGATCACCGACGACGGCACGTTCGAGCAGGGCATATCGGAGGCAGGCTCACACTCCAGCGCAGCGCTCAAGGTCGACGGCGGGACGATCACCGGCGCCGGGCTGCTCGCGGGCAGTGGGGCCCCCACGGACATGGCCGGGAGCGGCACCGGCGCGACGTTCTCGGGCGCCGGCAGCGGCACGTACACGTTCGTCGGAACGAGCAGCGCGGACGCGACGACGCTGGGAGGTACGATCGGCGCGAACCAGACGGTGACGCTGAGCGCGAGCACAGCGAACGGCAACGCTCTCGTCCAGGTCAACTCGAACGTCACGAACGACGGGACGCTCGGGCTGAACGACACCGACACCACCGGCTCAAACCAGAACGCCGCCACGATCACGATCGGCTCCGGCGACACGCTCACCAACGACGGCACGATCCTGTCCGACCCCGGCGCCAGCGGCCAGGGCCAGCGGATCATCACCGGCGCCGGCAGCAACGCCGGCACGCTGCTCAACGCGGCCGCCGGCACGATCACTGTCAACCAGGACCTCCAGATCGACACTGGCCAGAGGGGTGTCTTCACGACGAGCGGCAAGGTCACGATCTCGTCCGGGAAGAAGCTGCTCCTCGCCCCCGACGGCTCCGCTTCGGTGGCGACCGACGATCCTGACGCCCAGAGTCAACATCGCGGGCGGAACGATCACCAATGACGGGACGTTCGACATGGGGATGTCCGAGGCGGGGAGCCACGGTGCGGGTCCGGCACTGAACATAACGGGGGGCGCGATCTCCGGCGGAGTGACGGTCGACGACGGGGGCACGGCGAGCTTCTCCGGCGCGGGCAGCGGCACGTACACCTTCGTGGGCACGAGCAGCGCTGCGACCACGGCGCTGTCGGGCACGATCGCCTCCGGTCAGACGGTGGTGCTCAGGGCCGGCGCCGGCGTCGGCGGCGTGCAGATGGACGCGAACGCCGATGTCACCAACAACGGGACACTCGAGTTCACGGATCCCGACGCATCGGGTGCCGGGCAGCAGACCGTGCGGCTGCACATGGATCCGGGCACGCTGATCAACAACGGCACGTTCATCGCCGACCGCGGAGGGGGTGGGGACGGGTTGATGCGATCGACGGAAACGCGACCAATGCCTCGACGGGCACGTTCGACGTCAACCAGACGCTCGAGGTCGATACGCAGGCAAACCCGGCCTTCAACGTCCAGAGCTCCGGGACGGTGAATGTGGCGAGCGGGCAGACGCTATTCGTCAACACCGAGGGCAGCGGCAGCGTGTTCACCATCTCGGGCGGAACGGTCACGGACACCGGTCACATCGAAGTGAACATCAGCCCCTCGACCGGACAGGCGCTCGTCTCGGGCGGGCTGGTGGTCGACGGCGGCACCGTGACCGGCAATCCGGTGCTGGCCGGCGACGTCGGCGCGAGCTTCGCGGGCAGCGGCAGCGGGAAATTCGTGCTCGTGGGCCAGCAGAACCTCCTGTCCGGCGACATCGGTGCGGGCTGCAAGGTGATCCTCAGCGGCTCCTCAACCGGGGCGGGCTCCACGACGGCGACCGCCGCCGACGGCTTCACCAACAACGGTGAGATCGAGCTGACCGACCCTGATCCCGGTGGCTCGCAGGCCGCAAACGTGCAGCTCGTGGTCCAGAGCGGGACGCTGACCAATGCCGGCACGATCCTCTCCGACCCCGGCCCGGCCGGCCAGGGGACGCAGTCGATCGACGCCACGATCAACAACACGGGCACCATCACCGTCAACCAGACGCTCACGCAGGCAAGCGGACAGTTCGCCAACCAGGGAACGGTAACGGTCGCGGGTTCTCAGACGCTCACGCTCGCAGGGAGCTTCCCACAGACCGCGGGCGCCACCACCGTGGCCGCCGGCGGAGCACTTACCGCTCCCGGCGGGGTCAACCTCCAGGGCGGCACACTCGGTGGGGCGGGGACGATCGCGGGCAACGTCGACAACGCCGGTCAGGTCAGCCCGTCGCCCTCGCCGGCGACGTTGACGATCGACGGGACCTACGCGCAGGAGGCCGGCGGGTTCCTGACCGCCCAGGCCACCCCATCCGGCGCCGACCAGTTGCGAGTCACCGGCGCCGCCTCGCTCGGCGGCACGCTGGCCATGAGCAACGCCACAGGATTCACGCCGGCGCTCGGGCAGCAGTACACGGTCCTGCAGGGCGGATCGGTGACTGGGCAGTTCGCCGCGGTCACCGGCCCGTACGCCGCGACCTACAACCCCAAGGACGTCACGGTCACGGCGACCAAGACGACCGGTGCTGCGCTCTCAATCGCCGACGTCTCGGTCGACGAGCCGGACTACGGAACGGCCACGGCCAACTTCACCGTCACGCTCTCGGCGCCCGCGGCCAACCCGGTGAAGGTCGACTACGCGACCGCCAACGGCAGCGCGATCGCCGGGCAGGACTACGACGCGGCCTCGGGCACGCTCACGTTCGCTCCCGGAGTGACCAGCCAGACGATCCCCGTGACGGTGATCGGTGGCGTCCCCGGACCCACCGCCTCCTTCTCGGTCGATCTCAGCAACCCCAGCGGTGCCGCGCTGGCAAACAATCGCGCCACCGGAACCATCGTCCGCCAGGCGCCGCGCGTTTCCGGCGCCGTCGACCCCTCGAGCGGCGGCAACGGCGGCACGGTCACCGTCACGATCGGCGGGAGCGGCATGTTCGGAACGCCAACCGTCGAGCTCGATGGAGCGGATCTGCCGACAATCGCCGGGACCGACGTGACGGTCTCGAGCGACGGGACGAGCCTGACGGCCACGTTCGATCTCAGCGGTGCGTCGCCTGGCCCGCGGTCGGTCGTGATCATCGACGGGGCAGCCTCCAAGGCGATCCCGAACGGCTTCAGGGTCGTTCCGGCGTCCTCGCCGCGGATCAGCGTGCAGATCGCCGGCCCGGCGGCCATCGGGCCGAACGCCCACTGGACTGGCGAGCTCATCTACAGCAACGCGGGCAACATCGACGCCTACGGGACGATCGTGGAGATCAGCGGCTTCCCGCAGGGGACCAACGTGCAGGTCACGGGCGCGACCGGTCCGGCGGCCGGCACCGACCTCGCCGGCGCCCGCTCGATCATGTTCACGATCGGCATGATCCCAGCGTCGTCGTCGGGAGTGATCGGGATCAGCTTCAGCGCGCCGGCGGGCAAGGTCGGCAGGTATGCCGACCTCCAGCCGGCCGTGATGTCCACCAGCGCAGACCCGAGCAACGGACCGAACCAGGCGGCGACGCTCACCGCCGCGCTCACGAAGAACACCAACGACGAGATCGCCGGGACGGTCACGATCAATGGCCCGAGCGGGCCGATCACCGTCAACTTGGACCTGAAGGCGGTGCCCCCGCCAAGTGACGGCCAGCCGCGAACCACGACGACCGTGCACGGCGGCATAGAGACAGTCACGGAGCTCCTGCCGCCTCCGCCCCCGCCCGGAGACTTCACCGGCACTGTCGGGCCGTGCGAGATCGGTGGGACGATCACGGTCGGTGGCGGGCCGGGTGCGGTGGCCGCGCTGCCCGTCAGCTGCGGCGGGGGCATCGCCTCGGTGGTAGCCGTCAGGGCCGCTGGCGACAGGGGGTCGCCGGCTGCACATCCAGCGGACATCCCGAATCCCGCCCCCGGTGGCCCCAGCTGGGGGCAGCTCGCGTGGTCGGTGGCCACCGGCCAGTTCGGAGGTCTCGGAAAGGCGAACGGCGCCTCCCAGACCATCACGGCCCTGCAGCAAGCGAACAACCTGCGGGCGTTCGACGCCTGCCTGCAGGCGCTCGGGCTGATCTCTCCCTCTCAGACGAATCAACTGGACGACTCCACCAATGGTGCCTTCTTCCTCCAGCTCCTCTCCGAGCTGGGCAACCTGGCGGGCGGCCCGGCCGGTGGGGTCGCCGCGTCCCTGGCGGAGGCGCTGATCGGCTCGCAGCTCGACCGGGCGTGGGCAGAAGGGGTCTACCAGCAGCTGAAAATGAGCAGTGCCGGAGTGCAGGTTCTTCCGACCGACGATCTCACCGGCTTGCCCTTTCTCTACTCGGAAGCCAACGTCGTGGCGCTGTTCAAGAACCTGCAAAACAATACAGGCGTTCCTTAACTGCTGGAAGAAAAAAGCAAAGACGATGGGAAGGCGCCCGATGTCCCGTCTGGACCTCAGCAGCCTCAAGGGCTCAATCACCCCGTGACTTTCTGCCCGCCACCACAGCCGCCGCCCCCGCCGCCGTTCCCGATTCAGGAGCGACAGTCCCTCGATCCAAACGACATGGTGGGACCAACCGGGCCGGGCAAGAAACACTGGGTGTCAGGCACAGGGAGATCCCCGTACACATACATGGTGATGTCTTCCAGAACGGAGCCGTCGGCCACCGCGCCCGCCTATCGAGTGGTGGTGAGCGATGCGCTCAACCGCAGCCGCTTCAACCTCTCGACTCTGCGCCTCGGGCCGGTGCGGGTGGTGGACGCACTGATCGCTCTCCGCGGGCCTGAAGAGCTGGAGCACCCGGGTCGACCTGCGTCCCGCGCACAATTCGTTCGTCGACGTTGCCGGCGGGGTCAACCAGGCGACGGGCGTGGTGACGTGGACGTTCACGACGCGCAACGACGCCTCGACCGGGCAGCCGATCACCGACGCCGTCAACGGGTTCTGCTGCCGACCGGACGCCGCCCCAGGGCGACGGTATCGGTCAGAAGGACGGTGACGCCACGGTGCAGCTTCGACCGGCACCGTGATTGCCAACCTGGCCGACGATCGTTCTGGTTCGACAGCGACAAGCCGATCAACAGCGCGAACCCTGGGTCGATGGAGGTCGACGCAGCGCATCGATCGAGCCGGATCTCCGAGTCGCGCGCCGCGAGCGACCGTGCGGCTGGCGTTCCGGGTGAGGCGCCACGACATCGAGGCGCTAGTGACGGTGCTTGTGGTCTAGTGGCGCGACAACGACCGCTACTAGGGCATCGCCGTTTGCTCGTGCTCGACATCGCGTCGGGCCAGGCAGGGTTCAAGCGGGCGACCGGGGTGACGGCGTGTGACTGCGCACGGCTCGTGTGCACCGCTGGGATGGACCCATGTCGGTTCTGTACGGTCGCCGACTCCCGGCGGTGGGCAACGTGCAGATCGGGCAGCTCGGCGCCCGTCAGTTCCTGGGTCAGCGTGCACTTGAACCAGCGTCGACGGGCGGCGGCGCCGACCGCGACGGGCCCTAGCCGTCTGCTAAAGCTGTCCCGGGTGACGAGGATCGCGGTGACCGGCGGAAGCGGCAAGGCTGGGCGCGTGGTCGTGCGCGATCTGCTGGAGCGAGGGCACGAGGTCCTCAACATCGATGTCCGGCCATCGCCCGAGTCCGCGGCCCCCGACAGCCCCGCGCCCTACCTCGCCGCCGACGTCACGGACTTCGGTCAGGCGCTCGAGGCGCTGAGCGGCGGCGAGACGCTGCCCGGCATCGAGGCCGTCGTGCACCTGGCGGCGATCCCCTCGCCGGCGCACGCCACGCCCGACCAGGTCTTCCGCACCAACGTGACGAGCACCCACGCCGTGTTCGCGGCCGCGGCACGCCTCGGGCTGCGCAAAGTGGTGTGGGCCTCGAGCGAGACGACGCTCGGGCTGCCGTTCGAACGGCCGCCCGACTACGCGCCGGTCGACGAGGCCCACATGTATCCGGAGACGAGCTACGCCCTGTCGAAGGTCGTGGGCGAGGAGCTGGCACGCCAGTTCAGTCGCTGGAGCGGCACGCCGATCATCGGGCTGCGCTTCTCGAACATCATGGTGCGCGCCGATTACGAGCAGTTTCCCGGCTTCTGGGAGGACCCGAGCCTGCGCAAGTGGAACCTGTGGGGCTACGTGGACGAGAGCCACGTGGCGCAGAGCGTACGCCTGGCGCTCGAGGCGGACATCAGCGGCGCCGAGAACTTCATCATCGCGGCCGCCGACACGGTGATGAAGCGGCCGAGCCGTGAGTTGATGGCCGAGGTGTTTCCGGGCGTTCCCGTGGCCGACGGCCTCGACGGCACCGCCACGCTGCTCGACATCGGCCGGGCGCGCGCTGCGCTCGGCTACTCGCCCGATTTCAGCTGGCGAGAGCTCTATTGAGCGCGCCGGCGGTAGGCTGACGCCGCTCACCGGATGACCTACGACACCCTCCGATATGAGCTCTCGGACGCCGGTGTGGCGACGATCGCGCTCGATCAGCCGGACACGCGCAACGCGCTGTCCGATGAGCTGCTCGACGAGCTGATCGCCGCGCTCGAGGCGGCGCGCGACGACGACGCGGTGCGGTGCGTGGTGCTGACCTCGACGCACGAGCGGGTGTTCTCGGCCGGGGCCAACCTGTCCGGGTTCGCGGCAGAGGTGCCGCTCGTGCACAAGCACTTCGGGACCACCCGCTTCCCGCGTCTATTCAGAACACTGGGAGAGCTCGGCAAGCCGTCGATCTGCGCCGCCAACGGCCACGTGCTGGCGGGAGCGCTCGGGGTGGCGCTGGCGTGCGACCTGATCGTCGCCCGCGAGGGGGTGCGCTTCGGGACGCCCGAGATCAACGTCGGCGTGTTCCCGTTCATGATCATGGCGTTGATCTACCGCAACGTCGGGCGCAAGAAGACCAACGAGCTGCTGTTGCTGGGCGAGCAGATCACGGCCGAGGAGGCCGAGCGGATCGGGATCGTCAATCGGGTGGTTTCGGCTGAGGAGTTCGATGACGCGGTACGCGAGTGGGCCGAGAAGCTCGCCGCCAAGTCGCCGGTGCTGATGCGCCTGGGCAAGGACGCGATGTTTCGCCAGCAGGACATGGCGTTCGCCGACGCGCTCGACTTCCTGCGCGCCCAGCTCACGATCGCGTTCTCGACCGAGGACATCCAGGAGGGGGTCAGGCGTTCTTCGAAAAGCGCGCGCCGGAGTGGAAGGGTCGATGCCCGAGGCGCGAATCGAACGGAGCGAGCACGGCCTGGCGCCGGACGGCGAGGGCTGGTTCGTGATGAACGTACGGCGAGGCCGCGTGGGTCAGAGACGCAGCGCGTTCGGTGAGGGGTGCATCTTCGAGGGGGAGCGCCACCGAGTTCGGGCAGATCGGCTACGACCTCCACGTGCTGCGCCCGGGCCAACCGAACGGGCTCTACCACCGAGAGGGCGACCAGGAAGACTTCCTCGTGCTGGCCGGCGAGTGCCTGTTGCTCGTCGAGGAGCAGGAGCGGCGGCTGCGCGCCGGCGACTTCGTCCACTGCCCTCCGGGGGTCGACCACATCTTCGTCGGCACCGGTGAGGGGCCGTGCGTGATCTTCATGATCGGCGCTCGGCAGCACCGCGGGAGCATCGTCTACACACGTTCGGAGCTGGCGCTCCGGCACGGCGCCGGCGTGGAGACAGAGACGCCGGAACCGCGGGAGGCGTACGCGCGGTTCCCGGACTGGGAACCGGCGGGCGCCCCGTCCTGCGATTCGCTACGTCTGGGCCTCGAGCGCGAGCCCGACGGCTTATAGTCCGCGCTCTCGGCGTACACAGGGCCCACCGCCGCCCCGGCCGAGCAGGACGACCGGAAGGGAGCGGTTGGCGCGACTGGCTCGCGGCTCGAGGCTGCCCGCCAGGTCAAAGAGCTTCGGTCGCTATCTCAAGCAACCCAGCTGCCGCACCGCTGAGATGCGCCGAGATTGCGCGGGCGAACTGCCCCGCCGCAGCCTGCCGACTTACCGCACTGCGCGCGGCAATGAGGACCTTGAGGCTTGGTTCGACCGCGATCATCCCTTGGTCGGAGACCGCGCCCTGCGCGTTGAGCGCTTCCAGGATCATTGCGACCTGCAGCGGGGAGATCCCGTGGTAGGCCTGCGAGAGTCCACGCGGGATCGCCGGGACCAGAGCACCTGTCGATCGCAGCGCCCGTAGTCGCAGGTATCCCCTGAAGCCGCGTTGCTCGAGCCGTTTTGCGGCGCGCGCTCCGACCCCTTGCGTGGCGAGCAGCCTTCGCAGTCCCCTTGGCAGTGGCGCGGATTCGACCTCGCGGAGCATCCGGGGCAATTGCCCAGCCAGGCGGCTCATTGACAGGTGGTCGGCCCGCAGGACTGAACGCAGCCTCCGCCCGGCGTTCCGAAGCTCCGAGATCGCCCGTATCTGGTAGCCGGCGTAGACGGCCGTGACCGCGGTTTGTAGCGCTTGGTCGCTCGTCTCGTGGTGCGCGCGCGCGTAAGCGAATCGATCGGAGGTGATGAGCAGCCCCTCGTCGATCGGGACAACCTGGTTTGCGGTGTCCAGATAGGCGCGTTCGGCGCTGAGGAGCGTCGTGCAACGCCGACCGCGGATGCGGCGCGGGCAGTGCGGACGCGCGATCACCGGTGCGGTCGCGGGGAGAGCCACCTGGGCCGGATGGTCGTCGAAGGGGTCGTTCAGCTGCGAGGCGGCGGTCGAGATCGCCGCGATGCCGCAGGACACCCCGATTACCGCGGCGGGAACGTCGATCCCCGGAATGAGAACACCGATCGTCGCCGCGCCACACAGAAGCCCACTCCCCACCCCGGTTCCCGTTTTCACCCCCTTGCCTATGTTTGTTGGAACCGGTCCTATCTCGGCGTCGGCCGGAATCGTCAGCGCTGGCACCGCTGGGTCGCGGGGCTCTACGGTGACGGTGATGTTGTAGCTGCCCTTGTTGGCGTACGTGTGGGCGCCATTGACGAAGAACGTGTTTGTGATCGGGCCGCCTGGGTCGGTCTGGCTGAGCGCGTTCGTGATCGTGCCGAGGTCGGCCATCCCGTCGCCCCAGTTGATCTGCGCGACGAAATCACCCGGCTTCGCCATCGCGCTCGAGTCCCAGAAAGAGGCAACGAGCCCGCTCGCCTGCTGCCCCGGTAGCGCACCGAGCTGCGACCCGACCGGGTTCGACAGCGGGCTCGGGGTACCGCCGCCCGGCCCGGTCGTCGTGCCGGCGCCCTGCGAGCTCTCGTTGAGCAGGATCGCAACAGAACCCGTGGCGGGGTTCGTGACAGCTATGTCTGGCTTGCCGTCCCCGTCGAAGTCGGCGGAAGTGAGCGCGTCCGTTTCCTCGCTCTGGGCAAACTGCTGAGGTGCGCCGAACGAGCCGTTCGAGGCTCCGGGCATCACGTCCACCCCGAGCGCTCCGGGTTGCTCGTCGGTGTAGGCGAGATCCGGCACGCCGTCCCCGTTGAAGTCGCCGATCGCAACGCTGTTCGGACACGTGGCGGAGGACTCGACGGGGGCCCCGCCGAAGTTGCCGCTGCCGTCGTTCGGCAGCACTGACACGGTGCCGTACGGCCCGGCCTGCGAGTACTCGCAGGTGTTGTTCTGGTTGCCGCTGTTGCTCACGAGCAGGTCGGGCGTACCATTGGACGACCCGTGCGGCAAAGCGCGAACGACCTGTCCGTATACCGGGTAGTTGGTCGGGGGCGCGAACGTTCCCGTCGAGTTGCCATCGCCGCCGTTCTCGAACACCGAGACCCCACTGGAGTCGGTGGCAACGAGGTCTGTCTTTTGGTCTCCGTTGATGTCGGTAGCGAGCAGGGATGTGATGTTGGACGGGGCGGTAAGCTCCGAGCCTTCGGTGAAGCCGCCGCTGCCGTTGCCGTCGTACACGAGGATCTGTCCGCCGCGTGTCCCGATCGCGAGGTCGAGATGGCCGTCACCGTTGAAGTCACCCACCGCAAGCGCGGTCGGCGTACCAGCTGAGCTGGCCGGGTTGGCGTACACGGTCGATAGCCCCGTGAAGCCGCCGGCGCCGTCGCCTGGTAGGAAGTTGACCTCGTCAGAGCTCCCACTGCCCGTGTCCTCTCCCAGTACGACAAGGTCTTGGCGACCGTCGAAGTTGCCCGCGACGAGCTGCATCGCCGAGCAGGCGGTGTCGCACGCTTCTGTCTGAATCGAGGGGCCGAAGCCGCCGTGCCCGTCTCCGAGCAGGACCGACACCTCGCCGGCCGACGCGTCGGCTGTCGCGATGTCCTGGTTACTATCGCCGTTGAAATCGGCGGTGACGATGTCCACCGGATTCCCGGCCACGCTGTAGTCCGTCGGGCCGCTGAAGGCAAAGCCTCCGGAGGAGCCCTCGGCCTTCGCACCACCGCCGAGGACAAGCACCGCGCCCCACACAAGCGCTGCGACACAGGCACATAGGACGGCACTGGCTACGCAGCGAGGGAACCCGCTGTGCGTGCCTCGACGCGTCACGCTCGAGTTCGCCTCCTTTGACCGCGTGGTCGAGAGTCGCGACCACGGCGCGGACTGTACGCTCCGGAAAGGTGGCTGTCAACGGTCCATCGGGCGGCGCGACGGCACCACGGCCGCGCCGCCATTCAGGTTCGACGGCGACGCGGTGCGCGCCGATTGGAGCGGTTCTCTGTCTCGCGTCAATGCTCGACTTCTACCGGTTGTCTCGCGATGGCTGGGCTAACGCGTACTACTCCGCCGCCGTTCGCAGCATGCTTCACAGCGGTCACAACTTCGTCTTCGCGGCCTTTGATCCGACCGGCTTCGTGTCCGTCGACAAACCACCGCTCGCGCTCTGGGTCCAGGCCGGCAGCGCAAGGCTGTTCGGCTACTCGAGCCTCGCGATTCTCGCCCCCGAGGCGCTCGCTGGAGTGCTGTCGGTGTGGCTGCTGTACGCGACGCTCGCGCCCCACGTCGGGCGCGTCGCGGCGACATGCGCCGCGGCGGTGCTCGCGACATGGCCAGCTCTGGTCGCGGTCGACCGCGACAACAATCCCGACGCGCTGATGATTTTCCTAATGCTCGCGAGTGCGTGGGCTGCGCGGCGCGCGATCAGCACGGGCCGCATGCGCTGGCTGCTCGCAACGGCCACCCTCGCCGGTCTCGCGTTCAACACGAAAGGGTTTGCGGGCTGGGCGATGCTCCCAGGAATCGGAGTTGCGCTGTGGTTTGGCTACCGCCGCCGAGACGGCCGCGGCCGCCCGTGCCGTGATCTGGCGTTAGCGTTTGTGGCGCTCGTGCTCATATCCGGGCTCTGGATCGCAATCGTCGAGTTCACGCCCGCAGCGCAACGACCTTACGTCGGCAGCACTTCGGACAACAGCGAGCTCAGCCTCACCTTCGGCTACAACGGGCTTGACCGGCTCGACGCAAGCGCCGGCGCGGGATCGCTCATCGGATCCGCGTCAGGGCCACAACTCGGCGGACATCCGGCCGTCACACGGCTGTTCAACCAGTCGTTCGGCCCCCAGGGAGGATGGTGGCTGCCGCTCGCGCTCCTCGGTGCCGCCGTGTCGCTGGTCCGGATCCGCGCGTTGCGAGGGGACTCACGCGTCCTCGTGCTGGTGTACGGAGCTTGGTTCTTCGTCGAGTACACGACGCTCAGCTTTGCGAGCGGCACGTTACATCCGTACTACGTGGCGGCAGCCGGACCTGCAGCCGCGGCGATGATCGGAGTAGGTCTCAGAACTACCCTGGACCTTCCCCTTGGCTCGGAGCTGCGGCTCTCGCTCCTCCTGAGCGCAATGGCAATAACGCTGCTCGCGCAGACGATGTTGCTGCGAGAGGCGCCCGCCGGGTTGGGCTGGCTAGCTGATGTACTCCTGCCGACAGCGGCCTTGTGCACGGCCGGCGCGGCGCTGGCCACCCTCGGTGTTGGTCGTCTACCGGGGTTAGCACGGCGCGTGTTGAGAGCGGCCCCCGTCGCGGCGATCGGCGTCTGTCTCTTTACCCCAGCGGCTTACGCAGCCACGTTGTGGCGCGGACCCATCGACGGCATCTACCCCGCCGCGGGAGCACACGGGCCACGGGCCGAGGGAAGCGCCGCCAGTCCGCCCGTGCCAGGCGTCCGCGATGTAAGCGCCCTGGTCGCCTACCTGCGCAAGAACGCTCCCCGCGGAGGCCGCTACCTGCTCGCAACAGCGAGCGCATTCGTCGCCGCGCCACTCATCATCGAGACCGGCGCAGCGGTGGTGCCGCTCGGAGGGTTTACGGGCAACGATCCAATCCTCTCTCCTCCCGCGCTTGCGCGACTCGTCGGGCGCGGCCACCTGCACTACTTCCTAGTTCCGGGGCCCGAGGCCGGAGTGGCACTCGGAAACTCGCCACTCACAAACGCCGTTACGCGCACGTGCGCTCAGATCTCGGCAAGCGAATGGGGGGGCACGGTGCCCGCCCTCTACGACTGTGCGGCACGCGGCGGCATGCTGATTCCGGGGCGCGGCTGACAGGAAAATCACGCGGAGGTCGCGACATCGTCGACGTTCAGGCAGCGTCGGAAGCTTGAGCTCGAGATCGGGGGGCGGCGGGGGCTTGACGGCAGAGGCGCTCACGTGCCAAAGTGGGCAGTAGGACGTTTCACCTTCCGCTGCACTCTCGCTTCCCGATGTCGGCCGATGCCCCCGCCACCAGCCTGCTCCGACCGCTCGCCGCCGACCTCGCGGCGCGGCGCGAGCAGATCAAGCTCGGCGGCGGCGCGGAGAAGGTTGCCGCCCAGCACGCCGCCGAGAAGCTGACCGCGCGCGAGCGGATCGCGCTGCTGATCGACGAGGGGACGTTCGTCGAGCTCGGGATCCACGGCCGCCCCCACAGCTCCCAGCGCGCGATGGACGGGCGCGCGGCGCCGGCCGACGGCGTGATCACCGGGTACGGCAAGGTCGACGGTCGTCTCACGGCGGTGGTGGCCTACGACTTCACGGTGATGGCGGGCTCGATGGGAATGACCGGCGAGTTCAAGGTGGGGCGCCTGCGCGAGCTGGCGCTGACCAAGCGGATTCCGCTGGTGTGGCTGCTCGACTCCGCTGGCGCGCGGATCCAGGAGGCGGTGGGGTCGCTGTTCGCCGGCACCGGGCACCTGTTCCGCGAAGAGGTGGTGGCGTCCGGGGTGATCCCCCAGGTGGCGGCGCTGATGGGGCCGTGCGCGGCGGGCACCGCGTACATCCCCGGGTTAGCCGACTTCGTGCCGATGGTGCGCGGCCGGGGCTCGATGGCCCTGGCCGGGCCGCACCTCGTGCGCGCGGCGGTCGGGGAGGACGTGACCCAGGAGGAGCTCGGCGGCTCGCGCGTGCACTGCCGCAAGTCGGGCGTGGGCGACCTCGAGTGCGCGGACGACCCCGAGTGCATCGAGGCGATCAAGGAGTACCTGAGCTACTTCCCGCAGAACTGCGAGGAGCCGCCGCCGGTCGTGGCGTGCGAGGACCCGATCGACCGCGGCGACGAGGAGCTCCTCGACGTTCTGCCCGAGTCGAGCCGCAAGCCCTACGAGATGTACGAGGTGATCCGCCGGATCGTCGACGACGGCGCGTACTTCGACCTGAAGCCACAGTGGGCGAAGACGGTGATCACCTGCCTGGCCCGGTTCGGGGGGCGCCCGGCGGGAATCGTGGCCAACCAGCCCAAGCAGCTCGGCGGGATCCTCGACAACGACTCGGCCGACAAGGCGGCGCGCTTCATCAACCTGTGCAACGCCTACTCGATCCCGCTCGTGTACCTGATGGACGTGCCTGGCTTCATGGTCGGGACCAAGGTCGAGCAGGCGGGGATCATCCGCCATGGCGCGAAGATGCTCTACGCCACGGCCAACGCCACCGTGCCCAAGATCACCGTGGTGCTGCGCAAGGCCTACGGCGCCGGCTACTACGTGATGTGCGGGCGCGCCTACGAGCCCGACCTGATCGTCGCCTGGCCGAGCGCCGAGATCAGCGTGATGGGCGCCGAGGGCGCGGTCGAGATCATCTTCCGCAAGCAGGTGCAGGAGGCCGAGGACCCGGCGGCCAAGCGCCGGGAGCTGATCGAGCAGTTCCGCTCGATCATCGACGTATACATCGCCGCCGGCCACGACATGATCGACGACGTGATCGACCCGCGCGAGACGCGGGCGCACGATCTGCCGCGCGCTCGAGCTGGCCGAGGGCAAGCGGGTGGAGCGGCCGTGGAAGCGAAACGGGGTGGTGCCGGTCTGAGCCTCTCCGATCCGGTCGGTGATCACGTGCGCGATCTCGGGCACGATCGCCAACCGCGAGCAGTGTCCGGCGATCCCCTATACCCCCGAGGAGTACGGCGCCGAGGCGCGGCGGATCGTCGACGAGGGCGGCGTGCACATCCACATCCACGCTCGCCACCCCGACGGAACGCCGTCCTACGAGGTCGAGGACTTCGTGGCCATCCGCGACGCGATCGCTCGCCGAGGTCGGCGACGCCGCGATCATCAACTTCTCGACCGGCACGGTCGGGGTACCGGTGGCCAAGCGGATCGCCTACCTCGAGGCGGGGCGGCCCGAGGTGGCGGCGCTCAACATGGGCTCGATGAACTACGCCAAGTACTCGCGCTCGCGCAGGGACTTCGTGTTCAAGTTCGTGTTCGCCAACCCGTTCGAGGAGATCATCGAGCTGCTCGAGGCGATGCGGCGGCTGGGGATCAAGCCCGAGCACGAGTGCTTCGACGTCGGCCACGTCGGCGTCCTTGGAGCCGCTCGTCGACATGGGATTGCTGGAGGCGCCGCTCCATGCGGACTTCGTGATGGGCGTGGTGGGCGGGATCCCGGCCAGCGCCCGCAACCTGGCCGCGATGGCCGACAACCTGCCGAGCACCGGCTCCGCCGGCGGTGCCCCACACCACTGGGGGGTGATCGGGATCGGGCGCGCGCAGTGGATGCTGGTGGCGAGCGCTTTGACCCTCGGCGGCTCGATCCGGGTCGGCCTGGAGGACAACTTCTATCTGCCCGACGGCTCGATGGCGCGCTCCAATGGCGAGCTGATCGCCAAGGCCCGGCAGATGACCGAGGACGCGGGCCGGCGGCCGGCGACCGTGGAGGAGGCACGAGCGCGGCTCGGGATCAGGACCGCGGCGGCGAGGGCATGAGCGACCTGCCCCTCGAAGGCCTGACCGTCCTCGACCTGACCCGGCTGCTTCCCGGTGGCTTCTGCTCGCTGCTGCTGGCCGACTTCGGCGCCGACGTGATCAAGGTCGAGGACACCGGCATGGGCGACTACGTGCGGTGGACGTCGCCCGGCTACGAGGGGGTGGAGGCGAGCGCGCGGAGCGCGGCCTTCCTCGCGCTGAACCGCGGCAAGCGCTCGATCCGGATCAACCTCAAGAGCGACGCAGGGCAAGGACGTCCTTCTGCGCCTGGCCCGCGATGCCGACGTGCTGCTCGAGTCCTTCCGCCCCGGCGTGCTCGACCGGCTCGGCGTCGGCTACGAGCGCCTGCGCCAGGAAAACCCCGGCCTCGTCTACTGCGCGATCACCGGCTACGGGCAGGACGGCCCGAACCGCGATCGCTCCGGTCACGACATGAACTACCTGGGGCTGAACGGCCTGCTCGGGCTGACCGGCGAGGCCGACGGTCCCCCGACCCAGGCGTCCGGGCAGATCGCCGACATCGGGGGCGGGGCGTTGATGGCGGCGATCGGGATCCTGGTGGCGCTGCGCGAGCGGGAGCGATCGGGGGAGGGCCAGCTCGTCGACTGCTCGATGTTCGACGGATCGCTGTCCTGGCTGGCCATGGTCGCGGCCGACCGCTTCGCCGGGGGCCCGGAGCCGCGGCGCGGGTTGATGCCCCTGGCCGGCGGGATCGTCTGCTACCGGCCCTACCGCTGCGCCGACGGCTGGGTCACGCTGGGGGCGCTCGAGCCGAAGTTCTGGGCCGAGTTCTGCCGCGGGGTGGCACGGGAGGACCTGCTCGAGCACGCGTTCGACCCGCCCGGCTCGCCGGCGCACGCCGCGGTGGGTGAGATCTTCTCGGCTCGCACGCGCGAGCAGTGGAAGGCGTTCGCCTCCGAGCACGACTGCTGTCTGGAGCCGGTGCTCGAGCTCGACGAGGCGCTCCACTCAGAGCTCGTGGTGGCGCGCGAGATGGTTGTCGAACTGGCCCAGCCCGGAGCCGGCGAGCCCGTCCGCCTGCTCGGGCTGCCGGTCAAGCTCAGCCGTACTCCGGGAGATCCAGTGCGCGCGCCCGGGCCGAGCCTCGGCGAGCACACCCAGCAGGTGCTGGCCGCGGCGGGCTACGGGCCGGACGAGATCGAGGCGCTGCGAGCAGGCGGGGGCGGTGGCGGGGCCGGCGAGCACGCCGGCGGGAGCATCGTTCATGCGCGCATGAGCGCCAGCGGGCTGCTGAAGATGTCCGAGCTGTCGGAGCGCTCGGGCGTGAGCGCGGCGACGATCAAGCACTACCTGCGCGAGGGGCTGCTCGGCGGCTCGGAGGAGGTCGTGCGCACGTCGCGCAACATGGCCTACTACCCGCCCGCGTTCATCGCGCGGATCCAGCTCATCAAGCGCCTCCAGGAGGAGCGGTTCATGCCCCTGCGCGTGATCCGCGAGGTCCTGGAAGACGATCCCGAGCGGGCGTCAAGGCTGATCGAGCTCGAGGACAGGATCCTGGAGCGGGCGATCGCCGCCCGCGAGCCGGCTCGGGTGTCTCGGGCGAAGGTGCGCGCGACCTACGAGCTCCCGGCCAACGTCCTCGCCCGGCTCGAGGAGCTGGGGGTGCTGACGCCGGCCGGCCGTGGCTACGACCCCGACGATGTGGCGATCATCGAGGCGATCTCGCGCTTCCGCGCCGGCGGCTACGAGGAGGCGATCGGATTCACCGTGTACGACACGCTGCGCTACCGGCGCGCGCTCGAGCCGCTGGTCGAGGAGGAGGTGCGCGTGCTGCTCGACCGCCTGGCGGGGAAGGTCGAGGTGGATCGTGCGGTCGAGATCATCTCGTCGGGCGCCGAGCCGCTGCGCGAGCTCGTCGGAGCGATGCACTCGAAGCTGTTGCTGGCCGCGCTGCGGCGCGCTCACCACCACGCCTCGTGAGCCTCCATCACGCCGTAGCCCTCGGCCAGCTCGGTCCCGTCCGGTAGCCGCCCGGAGAAGGTCCCGAACGGCTGGCGGTAGGAGCTCCGCACGAGCAGGAGATTGTCGCTGCGCGCGCGGGTCGCCTCGGCCGCGAAGCGAAGCTCGCCCACGCGGGAGAGGTCCGGCGCAAACGCCACCGGTGGCGCCTCGCTCGGGACTCCGTCCATCCACACGGTCCGCTCGCTCTCGCGGGGCGCGTCGTTGACGCCGCTGACCAGGTTCCAGGCCACGGCGCGGCCGTCGAGCGCGGTGCCGACGCCGGCCGACCAGCGCCACGCGGTGTGGCGCCCGTAGTAGGCCGCAGTGTCGTCGATCACGGCCCGGGCGCTGACCGGGCGCGGCGCGCCGTCGACCGTCACCGTGCCGGTGGCGAGGACACCGCCCTGCTTGCGCGTCCAGGCGTAGCTCGCGCCCGCGGGGGCGACGGTCTCGACGCCGGCGCCCTCCTCCAGGGCGAGATCGAGCTGAACGTCGGATTCGTCGACGCGGACGCGACCGTAGGCCATCGCGACCCGCCCGCGCCCGAGCCGCGTCCGTTCGCGCAGCCCCCCGCGGGAGGGTTCCCACACGGCCCAGAACGACTGGCGGGCAGGGCCGATCCGGACCGCCGCCACGCACAGCATCAGCTCGGGCCCGTACACGCCGACGTAACGCCACGCCTTGAGCGCTCGCCGCCCGGCGCGGGCGGGCATCGGCGCCGGCGGAAGTGCCAGGGGGTGCAGCGCCGAGGGACGGGTGAGACCGAACGTGCCGCGGTAGGGGAGGGCCCGCACCGGCCCACGATATTGCTCAGAGCGACGGGGCGAGAGCGAGCCCGGGGGCGGGCGCCGCGGTTAGCGGGCGCGCCACCAGCAGCACGGCGATCGCCAGTACCGCGACTCCGACGAACACCAGGGCGCCGGTGAGGCCGAACAGGGCCACGAGCGGGCCGGCAATGGCCGAGCCGGCGACGATGCCCGCCATCGAGGTCGGGAAGGCCAAGCCGTAGGCGCGGGCCAGGACCTCGTCGTCCAGCAGCCGCGGCAGAGCTGTCTCGGACAGGACCTCGCCCACGATCATGCCGCCGCCGGCGAGCACGGCAAGGGCGAGGGCCGCCGCGAGCGTGGGAACCACGCCGAGGAGGGCGAGGGGCAGCCCGACCAGGAGCAGCGCGATCGCCAGCATCCGTCGCCACCGTGCGGGGGCGTCGAGGCGAGCGGTGACGGTCGCGCCGATCACGCCGCCGGCACCGAACGCGCCCAGCAGCAGACCGTAGCCGCCGTCGCCGGCGCCGAGCTTGCGGCTGACCATCACCAGGGTCACGGTCAGGACGCCGTACACGCTGCTGCCGAGCACGTCGGCGGCGACCAGCCTGATCGCGCTCGGTGCGCCGCGTAGCGCCCGGGCGCCGGCGCGCACGTCGGCGAGGACGCTCGCGGGGCCGCCGGACTCGCCGCTCCGGGCGGGCTCGAAGGCAGGCCCGGCACCGATCGCTCCGATCGCGGTGGCCGAGCCGAGGAAGCTGAGCGCGTTGAGCAGGATCGCGAGTGAAGGCGTGCTCGCGGCGAGCACGGCGGCGCCGAGCGCCGGGCCGGCTACGACCGAAGCCTGGCCGATCCCCGCCCGCAGCGCGTTCGCGCGCTGGAGCTCGCCGTGGGCCACGAACCGAGCGGTGCATGCGGCGACGCATGGCGGCTGGACGATGCCGGCGGCGGTGGCCGCGGCGGCGATCACCGGCGCGAGCGCGATCGGCAGGCCGGCGGCGGCCACGGCGGCGAGCGCGACCATCAGCAGCGCCCGGGTCAGGTCGGAGGCGAGAATCAGCCGCCGGCGGTCGTAGCGGTCGGCGAGGACGCCGCCGAGCGGACCGAGCAGGACCATCGGCAGTACGCGGGCGGCGGTGGTGAGCGCGACCCAGGTCACCGAGCCGGTGCGCGAGTAGACGAGCGCGAGCAGGGCCACGTTGTAGATCCAGTCCCCGCAGGAGGACAGGGCGAGACTGGTGAGCAGGAGGTGGAAGGGCCGGTCGCCCGGGAGTCGCTTGAGCATGCGTAGAGCATGCGTCTAAGTCCCGGGCCGCGCATCGGGCGCCGGCCCAGTCTTGTACCTCAGATTGAGCCCGGGGGCTACCTCAGACCGGATCAGGCCGCGGCGGTGGGCCACGGCGGCGGCCTCCACACGCGTGGCCACGTCCAGCTTGGAGAGGATGTTCGACACGTGCACGCTGGCCGTCTTGCGCGAGATGAACAGCGCCTCGGCGATCTGGCTGTTCGACAGTCCGTCGGCGACGAGCCGGAGGACCTCCGCCTCCCGTGCGGTCAGGCCGAGCCGCTCGAGCTCATCGGGCGCGGGGCGCGTGGCAGTGGCGCTCGGCTCGGCGCCCGCGGCGCTCGTCTGGAGCCGGGCGCGCCGGGCGAGCGCGTCGATCTCCTCGAGCAGCGGCCGCGCTCCCATCGCCTGGGCCAGCTCGCGCGCCTCGGCCGCCGAGGCGGTGGCGGCCCCCGTCTCGCCCTGCGAGCTGAGCGCCTCGGCGTGACGCCGAAGCGCGTAGGCGAGCGGGAACGGCTCGTTCATAGTCCGGCAGGCAGCGATCGCGCTGCTCCAGGCCTCGACCTCGCCGTCTGAAGTCATCCGGGCCTGCTCGGCGGTCGTGAGCGCCCGGTGCCCGCGCTCGGCTGGAGTGCTCGCCAGGGTCCGGTCGGCTCGAGCGCGAATCGCGCGGATGCGCTCCTCGCCGTCCGGCGGCGCCGGCTGGCCCGCGTCATGGGCGGCCAGCACGCGGTCCGCCTCGATGCGCGCCCCCAGCGACAGCAGCGGCCACGTGTAGCGGTGCTCATCGCTGAAGTCCTCGCGCGCGAGCGCCTGCTCGGTGATCCCGCGCGCCGCCTCGAGGTCGCCGCCCGAGCGAGCGAACTCGGCCTCGACGGCCGCCAGCGGGAGCGCGAACTGTGCCGCCGAGGAGCTCCGGAGATGCCGTCGCGCCTCGCGCAGGTCGGCTTCGGCCGGCGCGCGCCGCCCGGCCAGGAGGTGGATCTCGGCCCGCATCAGCAGCACGGTTCCGGCGTACATGCCGGGCGCCTCGGCACCGGGCGCGGCCGCCACGATCGCCTCCTCCCAGCGGCCAGACCGGAAAAGAGCCTCGGCCTTGTTTCCCCGCATGAACGCGCCGGCGGTCCGCCCAAACCCGGCCTGCTCGACGAACGTCATGCTGCTGTCGACGGTTTCCACCGCGTCCTGGAAGCGGCCCAGCATCAGCTGGGAGTCCGACAGGTTCACGAACGCCCGCCAGGCGGTCCACAGGAGCCCAGCGCGACGGCTCTCCTCGGCGGCCTCCCGCATGAGCGCCAGCCCCGCCTCGACCTCGTCGAGGTGCACCATCGACGCCGCCAGGATGATCTGCGCCTCAACCTTCTCCTCGGTGGCCCCGATGGTCTGCGCCGCACTCAGCGCCCGTCTCGCCGGCTCCGCCGCCTGCGCGAACTGGGCCATCCGCGCCATGGCTCGGGCGTAGGCGCCGAGGACGCGAGCGCTCACCCGGCTGGGGAGATCCGGTGGAAGCAGCGCGACCGCTTGCTCGAGCACGGCGAGCCCTTCGTCCTCCCGGGCCAGGTCCATGAGCAGCTCCGCACGCCGGACGAGGAGCATCGCTCGCCGCTCGAGCGCGCCGCCGTAGCCGATCTCCGACAGCGCCTCGTCGACCAGCGCGAGCCCGCGCTCGACCGCCCCCGTCCGCGTCGCGGCGGCGGCCGCGGCCTCGAGCAGGGCCGGATGGTCGATCCCGGCCCGCCGCTCGGCATCCGGGACCTGGTTCCACAGCTCGAGCGCCAGCTCGAAATGACGCTGGGCCGCCGCCGGCGCTGACGCGGCGGCCGCCACACGGCCGGCCCGCACCGAGGCCGGCAGGGCCCGGGCGACGTCATGGGCCGCCAGCCAGTGGTGGGCGAGCATCGAGCTCGCGTCGATGTCGGCGACCGCCAGCTCTCCGCCCGCCTCGATCGCCTCCGCGTAGGCGCGGTGCAGCTGCGCCCGCTCGCCGGGGAGCAGGTCGTCGTGAATCGCGGCGCGGGCCAGGGCATGGCGAAAGCCGTATCCGCGCCCCGCAACGTCGACGACCAGCAGCTGGTGCTCGACCGCCTCGCGCAGCGCCGTGTTCAGCTCGCCCTCGGAGAGTCCGGCCACGGTGGCCAGCAGGCGGTCCGGCGCCCATCGCGCCGCCGCCGAGACGACCCGCAGCACGTGCTGGGCACTGGGGGAGAGGAGGTCCGCCCGCGCCAGCAGGACATCTCGCAGGGACGGCGGGAGGTAGTCGTGATCGAGACGGCCGTGGCGCACCGCGCCGAGGAGCTCCTCGACGAACAGCGGGATCCCCTCCGAGCGCTCGAAGATGAACTCGACCAGCTCCCCGTCGGCGCGCTCGCCGAGGATCGCCTCGACCTGTGCGGCGACCTCGCGCCGGCCGAGGCGCTCGAGCTCGAGTCGCTCGATCGCCCGCTGCTGCTCCCAGCGAGCAGCCATGCGCCGGAACGGGTGGGCCCGGTGAAGCTCGTCCGAGCGCACCGTGAGCACGAGCAGCAGCCGCCGGGCGCCGGCCCGCGCGACGAGCAGCGCCAGCAGGTCCAGCGTGGCTCGATCGGCCCACTGCAGATCCTCGAATACGAGCATCAGCGGCGCGCGGGCGGCCAGCCGGCCGACGACCGCGACCATCAGCTCGAGCAGCCGTGATGGGTCGTCCTCCCCGGGGGAGGCGAGGTCGGCGCCGTCGTCGAGATCGGGGACCAGGCGGCCGATCTCGGTACGGGCGGAGCCGAGCACGGCGTCGAGCTCGGCCGCGGGCAGCTCGCCCGCCAGCCCCCGGATCATGTCGGCGAGTGGCGAGAAGGGGATCCCCCCGCCGTCGAGCTCGAGAAATCCGCCGATCAGTACGCGGACGTCGGCGCCGCGCGCCGTCTCGATCAGCTCGTGCACGAGGCGGGACTTCCCGACGCCGGCCTCGCCTCCCACCACCGCGGTGGCTGAATCGCCCCCCAGCACCCGATCGAGGCAGGCGGTCAGGGAACTCAACTCCGCCTGGCGTCCCACCAGGACGGGGCTCACGAGACTCGGCGCCACCGACGCATCATGCCAGAGCCACGGCGCCGAAAAAAAGCCCGACGCGCTGTGGCGCGCCGGGCTTGGTTGCCGTACCGCGGGGTGGCCCAGGGGTCCCCGCGCAGGACTCAGGCGCGCCTTGCGCCCGGTATGCTGGTGACTGACTGACTAGTCAATCGACTGTGAGCGAGGAGAGAGCGACCGCGGTGCGGGCGGCTGCCGTTCAGCTTAACTCCACCGAGGACACCGACCGGAACCTCGAGACCGCGGACAGGCTCGTCCGGGAGGCGGCCCGGCTCGGCGCCGAGCTCGTCGTGCTGCCCGAGAAGTGGAGCGTGCTCGGCACCGGCGAGCAGATGGCGGCGGGTGCGCAGCCGCTCGACGGCCCGGCGATCACCTGGGCGCGCGCGGTCGCGCGCGAGCTTGGGATCGACCTGGTCGCGGGATCGATCGTCGAGCGGGTGGCGGGCCGCGCGAAGACCTCGAACACGAGCGTCCACGTCGCTCCCGACGGCGAGATCCGCGCGGTGTATCGCAAGATCCACATGTTCGACGTCGAGGTCGACGGCGTCCGCTACGCGGAGTCCGAGCACGAGGAGCCGGGCGAGGAGATCGTCGTCTCCGAGCTGGCCGACGGCGTCAGGCTCGGGATGAGCGTCTGCTACGACCTGCGCTTCCCCGAGCTCTACCGGATCCTCGCCGTACGAGGTGCGGAGGTGACGGCCGTGCCGAGTGCGTTCACGCTCGCCACCACCCGCGACCACTGGGAGGTCCTGCTCCGCGCGCGGGCGATCGAGAACCAGTGCTTCGTCCTCGCCGCCAACCAGATCGGGACGGCCCCGCCGGGCAACCGCTCGGGCGGGCGCTCGCTGATCGTCGACCCGTGGGGGCTCGTCCTGGCCAGCGCTCCCGACACCGAGACAGCGATCGTCGCCGAGCTCGACCTCGATGTCCTGCGCGACGTCCGGCGCAAGCTGGCCTCGCTGGCCAACCGCCGTCCCGCCGCCTACGACTGGAGCGCCGCGTGACCGCGGGCACGGCCGCAATCGACAAGCGCCGCCTGATCCTCGACGCCGCCGTGCGCGTGTTCGCGCGCCAGGGCTTTCACACTTGCCGGGTGGCCGACATCGCCGACGAGGCGCAGGTGGCCTACGGGCTCGTCTACCACTACTTCTCCTCCAAGGAGGAGATCCTCGACACCCTGTTCCTCGAGCGCTGGGACCTGATGCTCGCCGCGATCGCCGAGGCCGACCGCACCGCGGGCTCTCCGCGCGAGAAGCTGTACGCGATCGCCGCCTTCATCGTCGACTCCTACCGCTACGACCCGGAGCTGATGAAGGTGATCATCGTCGAGGTCACGCGGGCGGCCAACACGTTCGGCCGGACCCACCTGGCCAAGATCCGCGAGGCCTACGCCCAGATCTCCTCGATCGTCGCGACCGCACAGGCCGCCGGGACCTTCCGGGAGGAGATCACGCCCGACTTCGCCGCGCTCGCCTTCTACGGGCTGATCGAGCAGGTGCTGAGCGGCTGGATCTTCGAGCCCGAAGGTGCCCGCGAGCTCGAGCTCGAGCGCGCCAAGGGCATGATCGTCGAGACGATCTGCCGCGGGCTCGAGCGGTAGGCGTTTCGCGCGGATCGCCACCGGGCAACCGCTCCTCACCCCATGTGGCGCCGCCCTGTCTGATTGAATGCCTGCTCGATGACTGAGAGCCCCTTGGTCAAGCGCCTGATCTGGTCAGGTCTGCTCGCCGGAACGGGCGCCCTGGCGAGTCTCGCGGCGAACCGCGCCGCGGCGGTGATCTGGGAGCGCATCTTCGGCGAAGAGCCCCCGGAGTGAGCGACGAGTCCCAGAGCACCCCGGAGTCGGCGTCCGCGCCGGTCCAGGACTCCTTCCAGAGCGCGACCGGAGCTGTGCAGAGCTCCGGCGAGCAGGTCGCCGCGCGCGTCGGTGAACGTCCAGAGCTGGCGGTGGGAGCTGCGTTTGGCGGTGGCCTCCTGTTCGCCCTGATCCTCAAGCGCCTTGCCCGCTGACAACGGCCGATCCGAGAACATCGCCCAGGCGATAACCGAGGTCTCCGAGCGGATGAGCGTGCTCGTCCGCGATGAGATCGCGCTGGCCAAAGCCGAGGTCGGTGCAGAAGGTCAAGAGCCTCGTCATGGGTGCGGCGGCGGTCGGCGGCGGGCGCAGTGTTCGGCGTGTTCGCGCTGATCTTCGGGCTGCGACGGCCCTGGCGTGGGGCATCAACGCGGCTTGTCACCGGCGCCGGCAATCTGTGGCCGGGATTCCTGATCGTGTTCGGCGTGCTGCTCGTGATGGGGCTGGCGCGTTCCTGTTCGCGTGGCGCAAGCTCCGGGTGGGCGCGCCGACGCCGAACATGGCGATCGACGAGGCCAAGAAGATCCGCGCGACCGTGACGTCGGGCACCTCCGACGGCTCCGCCAATGTGACCGTCTCCTCCGAGGTGAACCGCTGATGGCCACGCGCACGCCGGACGAGATCCGCGCTTCGATCGAGGTCAACCGCCAGGAGCTCGGAACCTCGCTCGAGAAGCTCCGCCGCGAGGTCGTGCACCTGACCGACTGGCGTGGTCAGATCCGCGCGCACCAGCCGCAGGTGCTGATCGGCGCCGCCGTCGCGGGCTTCGTCATCGGCGGCGGGATCGCCGCGATCGGCGCGCTGACCTTCGGGCGCCGCCGCCGTAACGGCTGACGGCGCCTAGACGAACGCGCTCGGAACGCCGCCGGCGCCGAGCAGACCCGGCCCGACGTGGGTTCCGATCACGGGACCGATCTCTGAGACCACGAGCGGCTCGCGGCCGAAGATCTCGGTCGCCCGCGCCGCCAGCTCCTGCGCCTCCCGCGGGGCCTGGATGTGCTGCACCATGTAGGCGTCGGCGCCGTCCTCGGCGCGACTGCGCAGCAGGTCGACCATCCGCTCGAACGCCCGGCGGCTCGTGCGCACCCGCTCGACCGGCGTGATCTCCGACTCCACGGTGAGGATCGGCTTGATCTTGAGCGCGGAGCCGAGCCAGGCCTGGGCGCCGGCGATCCGCCCTCCGCGGCGCAGGTACTCGAGCGTGTCGAGGGCGAACCACATCTTGAGCTCGCTCCGCGCCCGCAGCGCGCGCTCGGCGACCGCCGGCGCGCCGGCCCCATCGCGGGCCGCGGCGGCGGCGGCCAGGATGACCAGGCCCTGCCCTCCGCAGGCGGTGGCGGAGTCGATCACGTGTACGCGCTCGGCACGCTCGCCGAGCTGCTCGCGGGCCTGCTCGGCCGAGCGAACCGTGCCCGACATCCCGCCGGCCAGGTGGATCGAGACGATGTCCTCGCCGGCGTCGAGCAGCGGCTCGTAGACCTCGAGGAAGTCGCCGATCGACGGTTGCGAGGTCGTGGGGAGCTCCGGGACCGTGCGCAGCCGCTCGTAGTAGGCGTCGTAGTCGGCGATGTCAGACTCGCGCACGGTCTCCTGCGGCCAGTGCACGTACAGGCTGACCTCGTGGATGCCGTGCTCGCGCACCATTTCGCGCGGCAGGTAGTGGCATGTGTCGGCGACGATCGCCACGGGCATGGGCCGGGGCACCCTAGCAATGCGCCGGCGGGGTGCGGCCGTGGCGCGCCTACACTCACCGCGGATGGCGCGGACCCTCATCACCGGCGCGACCGGCTTCATCGGCTCGCACGTCGTCCGCCTGCTGGTGGAGCGGGGAGACGAGGTGATCGCCACCGTGCGCGCGGGCTCGCGCACGGGCACGCTGGAGGACCTTCCGGTCAGGACGGTGCGCGCCGACATCCGCGACCGGCGCGCGATCCGCCGCGCCATGCAGGGGGTCGAGCGCGTCTTCCACGTCGCCGGCACGACCAACTTCGCGCTTGCGCGCGAGGAGATGTTCTCGCTCAACCTGGAGGGAACGCGGGTCGTGCTCGAGGAGGCGCTGCGCGCGGGCGTGGAGCGGGCGGTCTACACCTCCTCGGTGGCGGCGATCGGGCCGTCGCGGGACGGGCGGCCGGCGGACGAGACGCACGTGTGGGACGCCGGGCGCTATGCGATTCCGTACCTCGACGCCAAGCACGAGGCCGAGGCGCTGGCGATGAGGTTGGTCGCGCGCGGCCTGCCCCTCGTGATCGTCAACCCGGCCCACGTGCTCGGCGCGGGCGACCCCGGACGCTCCTCGACCACGCTCGTGCGCCGGTTCCTGCGCCGGCAGATCCCGGCCTACGTCGACGGCACGCTGAACATCGTGAGCGTCCGCGACGTGGCCCGCGGGCACCTGCTCGCCGACGTGCGCGGCGAGATCGGCGAGCGCTACATCCTCGGCAATCGCAACTTCACCTTCGACCGGCTGTTCGCCGACCTCGGCCGCCTCTCGGGCGTGGAGCCGCCGTCGCTCAAGCTGCCCCTGCCGGTGGCGCTCATGCTCGCCCGGGCCGGCGAGCCGGTCCCGCGGCTGCGGATGCCCTCGCCGGCCGAGGTCCGGGCGGCGTCGCTGCATTGGGCGGTGCTGAGCACCAAGGCCAAGCGCGAGCTCGGCTGGCGCCCGGGGCCGCACGAGGACGTGCTCGAGGAGACGATCGCCTGGTACCGCGAGCGCGACAGCCGCACGCTGGCGCCGGAGGGTGCCCGACAGCCGCTGGCGCTGCGGCTGGCTGCCGGCGCGGCCCGGCGCACGGGCCTGGTGTAACGATGGCGACGCTCTACCGCTGCCGCGCGCCGACGAACTGGCTGTGCCCGTGCGGGAAGGTGGCGCGGGCGCTCAGGCGCGACGGCATCCCGTTCGAGCAGGTGGTGGTGCCGCAGCGGCGCGCCGCGCGCGAGGAGGTCGAGGCGCTGACCGATCAGCAGCGCGTGCCGGTGCTCGTGATCGACGGCGAGGCGATCTGCGACTCGCGCCGGATCGTCGAGCACCTGGAGTTCAGGCGCTCGGGCTGAAGCACGCCCTGCTCGGTCACGAGCGCCGACACCAAATCGGCCGGGGTGACGTCGAAGGCCGGGTTGCGGCATGGCGTCTCCGGCGTCGCGCCCGCCGCCCGCACTTCGTCGGCCTCGCGCTCCTCGATCGTGATCCCGGCGCCGGTGGGCGTGCGTGGAGTCGATCGTCGAGGTCGGTCCGGCGACGACGAACGGGATCCCCGCGGCGCGCGCCGCCAGCGCCAGGCCGTAGGTGCCGACCTTGTTGGCCACGTCCCCGTTCGCGGCCACCCGGTCGCAGCCGACGATGACCGCGTCGACCTCGCCGCGCGCGATCAGGCCGGCGGCGGCCGAATCGACGATCAGCGCGAACGGGATGCCGAGCCGGGTCAGCTCCCAGGCGGTCAGGCGCGCGCCCTGGAGCAGCGGCCGCGTCTCGGTGGCGAGCACGTGCTCGAGCCGGCCGCGGTCGTGGAGCTCCGCGATCACGGCCAGGGCCGTGCCCCGGCCGGGCGCGGCGAGGGCGCCCGTGTTGCAGTGCGTGAGGACGCGCACGGCGCCCCCGGCCGCGTCGCTCAGCAGGTCTGCACCGTGGCGCGCGATCGCGTCGCTGGCCGCCTCCTCCTCGGCGTGGATCGCCCGCGCCTCGGCGAGTCGATCGTCCGCCGCCGCCACCCGGTCGACCGCGTAGGCGAGGTTGACCGCGGTGGGGCGGGCCGCCTTGAGGACGTCCGGGCATCGGGGATCGAGGGCCATCGCGTATGCGGCGGCCACTCCGATCAGCGGCGCACCGCGGATGGCCAGGCGCCGGATGGCGTCCGCCACCTCGGTCGCGGTGCGCAACTCGAGCTCGACCTCGCGCCACGGCAGCAGCGTCTGATCGAGGGCCCGCAGAACCGACCCGTCGAAGCGAAGCGCGACGACACTCGACTCGATCGCCATCTAGGACTGGGAGTTCAGCGCAGCCACAGCGCCCGTCCGGTTGCTTACGCCGAGCTTGCGGTAAACCGATTGGAGGTGGTTCTGAACGGTGGACACGCTGATGCCGAGCGCGTCGGCGATCTCCCGGTTGCTGTCGCCCGCCGCGACCCGGCCCAGCAGCTGGCGCTCGCGGGGGGTCAGCGGCGAGCCGCTGCGCCGCTCGCGGAGCTCGAGCAGCGTAGATCGCCGCGTCACCGCCGTCGGCCACGGTGATCTCGAGCACGCCGCGCGGGCCGCGAACGGTCGGCGGAAGCTCCGCCAGGTCCACCTGGCCAGCGTAGCTGCGCAGCAGCGTCCGCGCGCGATCGCTGGCGTACTCGAGTCGCCCGTCCGTGCTCAGCACCGCCACCGCGGCGCGACCGTCGCCGCGCTCGAGCCGGCGGAGCAGGGCGCGGCCGCGCTCGCGCGCCAGTGCCGCGCGATAGCCCCTGACGAGCAGCGGCCGCACCTGATCGAGCGTGGCGCGATCGCGCATGTCGAAGCTCGAGCGTGACCGATTCAGCGCGACTCCGATCGCCACTCCGGGCGTGCACTCCAGGTTGATGGCGAGCTGGTCACGGGCACCCAGCCGGCGGTAGACCTCGCTGTAGAGCTCGAGCGCGGAGAAGCGGCGGAAGCTCAGATAGTCCGAGATCGTCTGGGCGTGCCCGACCGTCCGTGTGACTAGGGGATGCTGGTCGGCGAAGCGCGCGAACGAGATCACCACATCGTCCTCGCCGGCGATGCGACGATCCAGCAGCACGATGGCGCGCCGCCGCTTCAGGTCGATCTCCGTGTAGCTGGCGAGGTCACACGGAACCAGTCCGGCGACGCCGGCGGTCACCACGGACTGGAAGTCCGCCAGATCAGCAGCCGCCCCGACGTCGAAGGCGAAGTCCGCCAACGCCCCCATAACTGGAGCATACGGACCGCGTAGGTGAAATCAACCATTTACGGCTCGACGCCGGCCTGCTCGAATCGCGGCGATGGTCCCGCATCGAGCACTCACACGTGGCCTGAGCGCACTCGCGACGGCCGCAGCCCTCCTGATTCTCGCCGCCAGCGCCGGCGCCGCGACCTTTACCGTCACGACCAACGCGGACTCCGGAACCGGGTCCCTGCGCGACGCGATCGCCGCGGCGTCCAGTGGCGACACGATCAACTTCGCGCAGAGCCTCGACGGCCAGACGATCACGCTCACGAGCGGCGAGCTCACGATCAACAAGAGCCTCACGATCGCCGGCCCGGGGCCGTCACAGCTCACGATCAGCGGCGGAGGCACGAGTGAGGTCTTCTCATTGACGGGCGGCGGATCCACCGGTGCGGCCGACACGATCTCCGGACTCACGATCACCGACGGAAGCGTTTCCTCGGGAAGCGGCGGCGCGATCAATGCCGGCCTCAACGCGTCGAACGGCAGCAACTCGTTGACGCTGTCAGACGACGTGATCTCCGACAGCCATTCGACGGACACGTCATTCGGCTCGGGCGGTGGCGGGATCCAGGCGTTCCTCACGTCGTCGGACAGCCTCACGATCAGCGGCACGACGATCTCGGGCAACGGTGCTCTGAACGGCGGCGGTCTTCAGCAGTACGGGGGCGGCACCGTGGCGATCTCGAACTCGACCTTAAGCGACAACACCGCTTCGATCGGCTTCGAGCCTCGGGTCAGGCGGCGGGATCTTCGTGCAGGGGCCGACGACGATCACCGATTCGACTTCAGTGGCAACTCGGCCGCTTCGGGCGGGGCCGCCTACATCAGGTGACCGGGACCGCCAGCGTCAGCGGGTCGACGTTCTCCGGCAACCAGGCCACCGCGCCGGGGAGCTTCAACCCGTCCGGCGGCGGCCTGTTCGTTCAGAGCGGGGCCGTGACCGTCACCAACAGCACGTTCACCGGCAACAGCGCCGGCTCGACGGGCACCGGATCTGGCTACGGCGGAGCCGTCTTCAGATGCTGCGGGGCACCGGCGGTCGCGCTGGTCAACGACACGCTCGACGCCAATACCGTCTCCGGGCCCAACGACAGCGGCGGTGATGTCGCGAGCGGGAACAGCCAGCCGGCGGTCACGGCGCTGAACACGATCATCGCCGGCGGGAACGGGCCGGCGGGCTACCAGAACTGTGGCGAGGCCGAGACGTCGCTGGGGCACAACCTCGAGTCCGCGAACAGCTGCGGGCTGACCGGGGCTGGAGACAAGGTCAACGCCAGCCCGGACCTCGGAGCGCTGGCGAGCAACGGTGGCGCGACCCAGACGATGGCCCTGCTGTCCGGGAGTCCGGCGATCGATGCCGGCTCGCCGGCCTCGTCATGTCCCGCCACGCGACCAGCGCGGCGATGCGCGGCCGGACAACGGCGAGGGGAGCTGCGACATCGGGGCCTACGAGGTCCAGGATGCGCCCGGCAGTGGCCCGGGGGAGGACGGGACCCGGGGGAGGACCGGGCCCCGGCGGGAGGGTCCCACGCGGTGGCGCCGAGCTGCAGGCTCATCAAGAGCTCCGCGGTCAAGCTCGCCAAGCACAAGAAGCATCACCAGCCCGGGACGGGAGCCCTGGTCCTGAAGGTCGACTGCAGCCAGGCGGTGCGCGTGACGTTGTCCTGGACCGTCGTCGAGTCGCTGCCCTCCAGGCACCACCACAAGGGCAAGACCAGGCGGTTCCATCTGCCGCGGATCACGGCCTCGCTGCCGGCGGGCGCGACCAAGACACTCACGGTCAAGCTGTCCAGGGCTGCGCTCTCGGCCCTCCTGGCGGGAAAGGTCGAGTCGGCGCGGTTCACGCTCGTCGCCCGGGACGCGAACGGGTCCTACACGACGACCGTGAAGATCAAGCGCCTGAGGCGCTGACGGCGGCTACAGGCGGTTCTCGATCGACAGCGGCGGCGCCTCGGCGTGCTCCACGACGGGCTCCTCGGCGGGGACGTTCTCGACGCCGAGCACCTGCTGAAGCTCGCCCGACTGGTACATCTCGGTCACGATGTCGCAGCCGCCGACGAGCTCGCCGTCGACGAACAGCTGGGGAATCGTCGGCCAGTTCGAGAGCGTCGAGAGCTCCTGGCGGATCCGCGGGTCGGGAAGGATGTCGACGGCCGCGAACGGCCGGCCCAGCGACTGGAGAATCGCCACCGTGCGCGCGGAGAAGCCGCACGCCGGCTGGTCGGGAGTCCCCTTCATGAACAGGATCACGGGGTTCTCGGAGATCGCCTCCTGGATCGCCTCCTGCATCGGGTTCGTGGCTTGATCGCTCATGGTTGCTCTCCGTTCTCGTCGGCGTGAGTCTGGATGGAAAGGGCGTGGATGCGGCCGCCGATCTCCGCGCCGAAGACCTCATAGACGAGCCGGTGCGCCTGGATTCGCGACAGCCCCCGGAAGGCGGGAGCGGTGATCGTCGCGTTGAAGTGATGGCCGTCGCCGGTCACCTGGGCCCGGGCGCCCGGGATCCCGGTCTCGATCCGGGACTTGAGCTCTTCGGGGGTCGCGGCGCCTGCGGACATCGCCTGAAAGCGTAGCGACGATCCATGGCTATACTCAATGAAGCAAGCGACCGATACTGGGTGAGGCATGATTACACTGACCGATAAGGGCGCTGAGAAGGTCCAGGAGTTCCTGGCCGCCCAGGCCACCGTCGCCGCCACCGCCGGCCTGCGGATCGGGGTCCGCGGCGGAGGCTGCTCCGGCTTCCAGTACGCGCTCGCCTTCGACGAGCAGCGCGACGACGACACCGTGTTCGAGGACAAGGGCATCCGCCTGCTCGTCGATCGCCCTAGCCTGCCGTACGTGCATGGCTCGGTGATCGACTTCGTCGAAGGCCTCCAGGGCGCCGGCTTCAAGGTCGACAACCCGAACGTGGTCGCGGCCTGTGGCTGCGGCTCCTCGTTCCGGGTGGCCGAAGAGGAAGAGGTCTCGGCCGTCTGAGTCCACGGCGGCGCGCCACGCGCTGCCACCCCGCTACTCTCGGGCTCATGCGGGGAAAGCTCAAGGCCGCCGCGACGCTGGGCGCGGCCGCGCTGCTCATCGCCGGCTGCGGAAGCTCGTCGCCGTCGGCCAAACAGCCGCCGACGGCGACGCTCACGCGCGCGGCCTACGTCTCGGGCTCGGCGCCCGGCTACAAGGCCCTGATCAGCCTCAGGGAGAACGTGCCCGGCGCGGGCGCGATCACCGCCACCGGTCACGGCGCGTTCACGATCGTGCCCACGCACGAGGGCTCGATGACGATGCAGCTGAGCATCCCCAGCGCGGCGGCGGCCGGGCTCGGCTCGCTGACGATGCAGGCGGTATTCGTGCCCGGATCGGTGTACATGAAGCTCCCGCCCCAGTTGGCGAGCAAGATCCCGGGCGGCAAGCCGTGGCTGCTGATCAACCTGAGCCAGCTGGGCAAGGCGGCGGGCATTCCGGGGTTGGGCTCGCTGGCCAGCGGGTCCTCCTCGCTCAACAACCCCGCCCAGTACGTGGACTACCTCCGCGCCGCCGCCAGCGGCACGGTCCGCAACCTGGGCACGGCGACGGTCGACGGCGTGAGCACCACGCACTATCACGCGATCATCGACCTGAGCAAGCTCCCGAGCGTCGTTCCGGCCTCCTCGCGCGCGGCCGTGCAGCAGCTCGTGGCGGCCCTGCGCCAGCGCGGCTCGGCCACGCAGCTTCCGATGGACGCCTGGATCGACTCCGCGCACCTGGTCCGGCGCGTGGTCACGTCCTACAGCGAGCCGGTCAACGGCCAGCAGGTGAGCGTCACGGTTCAGGTCGACCTCACCCAGTTCGGCCCCCAGCCGGCGCCGACGGTGCCGCCGGCGAGCCAGACGCAGAACCTGCTGTCGCTGACCGGCGGCAAACCGTAGGCGCTTGGTAGATAACTATGGCCATGCCGTAGTTATCTCCCAACCCCCTTCGGGTCAGGCCGGCGTCGCGTCGAGCGACTCCCACAGGTACAGGCAGGCGAGCGTCCGATGGGGCCGCCACGGCTCGGCGATCTCTTCGACCTCGGCGGGCGTGGGCATTTGCGGGAGCCCGTAGCGGAGCATCACCGCGCGGCGGATCCCGAGGTCGCCGACGGCCAGGACATCGGGTCTGCCGAGGGTGAACATCAGGAACATGTGGGCGCTCCACTGGCCGATCCCGCGGACCGCGACCAGCTCGGCGATCACCTCCTCGTCGGGCAGCTCCGCGAGACGATCCAGCTCGAGCGAGCCGTCGCGCACGTGCTCGGCCAGCGAGCGCAGATACTGCACCTTCGCGCGGCTGAGGCCGGCGGCGGCGCGCAGCTCGTCGGGGTCGGCCGCCAGCACCTCCGCGGGCGTGGGCGGGCGCCCGCCGAAGCGGTCGGTCAGGCGGCCGTAGATCGCCCGGGCGGCGCGCGTTGAGAGCTGTTGGCCGACGATCGCGCGCACGAGCGCCCCGTAGAGGTCGTCGGGGCGACCACGCCGGGGATCGCCGAAGCCGTCGGCTCCGAGATCGTCGATGACCGCGCGCAGCACCGGGTCGGCGGCGCGCAGCGCGGCGACCGCGGCCTTACGGCTGGCCGGCAACCGCCCCGGGTACGCCCGTGTTGGTCGAGTACTTGGGCTGGATCTTCATCTCGGGGCGGATCTCGTGGACGGCCTGGGCGACGGCGATGGCCGACTCGGCGAATCCGGTGGCGATCAGCTTGAGCTTGCCCGGGAAGGTGGTGATGTCGCCGCACGCCCACACGCGCTCGAGCGAGGTCTTCATCACCTGGTCGACGACGATCGCGCCCTTGACCACCTCGAAGCCCCAGTCCTTGAGCGGCCCGAGCGCGGTCTTGAACCCGAGCTGGAGCAGGATCGCGTCGACCTCGACCTCGATCTGATGCGCCTCGTCGTCGGAGTGGAACAGCAGCACGCGCTCGATCCCGCCGTCGCCGTACACCTCGCGGATCTGGAAGGGAACGTGGAGCGCCACGTCGCCGCGCTCGGCCGCCTCCATCACCTGGCCGACCGTGACCTCGTGCGCCCGGAAGCCCTCCCGCCGGTGCACGAGCGAGATCGCGCTGGCCGTGTCGAGCAGGTTGACCACCCAGTCCATGGCCGAGTCGCCGCCCCCGACGATCATCACGCGCTTGCCGGCGAACACCGACTTCTCGCCCACGATGTAGTGGGCGCCGCGGCCCTCCCACGGGGTCATGTCGTAGCCGGGCAGCTTCTTGGGCTCGAACGCGCCGTGGCCTCCGGCGACGATCACCGTGCGCGAGCGAAGATCGCCCCGGTCGGTGTGCAGCACGACGAGATCGTCTTCCCACGAGATCGTCTCGGCCGTCGTGTTGAGGTGCACCGGCACGTCGAACTGCTCGATCGCCTGGACGCGCATCATCTCGACCAGATCGCGCGCCAGGACCCGAGGATGCCCCGGGACGTCGAAGATCCACTTCTCCGGATACAGGGTGGTGAGCTGGCCGCCGAGCTCAGGCAGCGAATCGATGATCCGGGAGGTGGCCTCCCGCATCCCGGCCCAGAAGGCCGTGCACATCCCCACCGGGCCCGCGCCGATCACCGTGACGTCGCGGACCTCGTCGACGTCGGCGGAGAGCGCTACGGGGTCGGTGGTCATCCGGTGACGGTCAGCGCGGCTCCGTCGAGCGCCCCGAGCGCCCGCTCGACCGAACACGAGATGCAGGTGAAGGTGGGCGTGTCGCGCAGGGTGTAGGAGCTCGACTCGGTCGTCCGCAGCCGCTGCACGAGGTCCAGGAAGTCGCTCGGGTTGTCGGTCTCGAACGCGACCACGAACTCCTGGTCGTCCAGCCCGAACGAGTAGCGCGGTGTTCAGGTCGACCGACGGGAACTCGCGCCCGACCTTGATGTGCTCCTGCATGATCCGCCAGCGCTCGTCCGCGGGCAGCGCGTACCAGGCCCGGGTCTTCACGAACGGATATACGAACAGGTAGCGGCCATGCGCGGGCCGGACCTCGAGGCGCGACTCGTTGGAGTACTCCGAGGGCTTGGTCATGGCCAGGAACGAGTACGGGATCGTGCACCACTTCATCAGCCCGCTCTGGGCGAGCACGACGTGGAACTCGTGGATCCGCTCGAGGTTCTGGGCCTGGCTGAGCAGCATCAGGTCGGCGTCCCCGCGGGTTCCGACGAGCGAGAAGGCGCGCAGCAGGTGGCCCTCTGCGAAGTCCTCGCAGGCGGCGATGAACTCGCGCTTGTCGGCGGAACGGCGCTCGTCATCGAGGCGGCGCCATTCCGGGTCGACGCGGAGGAAGGTGTACTTGACGAAGTGGCGTGCCGGCATCTGACCACGGATGATACGGCCCGAGCCCCAACGCTTCCGGAAATGAAGCTAGGATGAAGATCATGCGGATCGCCTTCGTGTCTCCGTACTCGTGGACGTATCCGGGAGGGGTCACGAGGCACATCGAGGCGCTGGCCCGGCGCTTCTCCGAGGAGGGCCACCACGTGCGCGTGCTGGCGCCGTTCGACCCGACCGACCGGCTCTCGACCGTGCTGCACCGGGGAGCCGCTCCCCAGGCGCTGAACGCGCCCGACTTCCTCGTCCCGCTCGGGCGCACGGTGGGCTTCAAGGCCAACGGCGCGGTCTCCAACCTGTCGATCACGCCGTACGGCTACGCGACGATGCAGCACGAGCTGCGCACCGGGCGCTATGACGTCGTCCACATCCATGAGCCGATCGCCCCCACGCTGAGCTGGCTGGGAACCGACCGGATCCGGTTGCCGCTGGTGGGGACGTTCCACACCTACAACGAGAACCGGCTCTCGAACGGCATCGCCAACGTCGCGGGCGCGCGGCGCGTGTTCAATCGCCTGCACGTCCGGATCGCCGTGTCGGAGGCCGCGGCCTGGACGGCCCGGCGCTTCTTCGGTGGCCACTACCGGGTGATCCCCAACGGCGTGCACGTCCCCGAAGACGTGCTCGGGCTCGCGGCGCGCACGCCCGGCGACCGGCTGCGGATCGTGTTCGTGGGCCAGGCGGTCGAGCGCAAGGGGCTGCCGCTGCTGCTGCGCGCCTTCGAGGCGCTGCGCGAGCACGTCCCGACCGAGCTCACCGTGATCGGGCCCACCCGCGAGCAGCTCGACCCGCTGCTGCTCGACGCCACCGGAGTGCGGATGCTCGGCAAGGTCGACGACGAGCGCAAGCGGGAGGAGCTTCAGCAGGCCGATGTCCTGTGCGCGCCTTCGCTCGGAGGCGAGAGCTTCGGGATGGTCCTGACCGAGGCGTTCGCCGCCGGGACGCCGGTGCTCGCATCCGCCATCCCGGGCTATCGCGACGTCGTGCGCGACGGAGTCGACGGCGTGCTCGTGGCGCCCGGCGACGCCCAGGCGCTCGCCGAGCAGCTCCGTGACCTGTGGGAGGAGCCCGAGCGGCGGGCGCGGATGGCGCAGGCGGCCGCGGCCGGCGTGCAGCGGTTCGCGTGGCCGCAGGTGGCAGCGGAGGTGATGGACGCCTACGAGGAGGCGATCGCCACGCCGGCGCCGGCCGGCTCGCTGGCAGCGCGCAGCGGTCCGCGTCGGCGCCCGCGCCGCCGATCTGAAGCCGCACGAGCCGGCGAAGCGCCTGCCCAGCCTCCAGGTCCGCCCCCGGCAGGAGCGCCGCGGCCGGGCGATCGCCCTCGCGCGCCGTGCCGCTTTGGCGGCGATCACGATCGCCGGCGCTGTGCTGGGCGTGCTCGCGCTCCAGAAGATCGGGCTCTCCAACATCGCGAACGCCCTCGTCAACTCCAGTCCGACGTTCGTGCTCCTCGCCCTCGCGTTCATGGGCAGCGCGATGGTCTTCCGCGCCTTCTCCTGGCACGCGATCCTGCGCGCGGCGCTGCCGCGGGCGCGCGTGCGGCCTGGCGGACGCGATGCGGGGGACGATGATCGGCGTGCTCATGTCCTCGACGCTGCCGGCGCGGCTCGGCGAGCCCTCGCGCGCGCTCGTCGTGGCCCGGCGCACCGGGCGCCCGCGCGAGAACCTGCCCGTGGTGCTGGGCACGGTGGTATCGCAGACGCTGCTCAACATCGTCGCCCTGCTCGTGCTCGGCGGCGTCATGTTCTCCTCGGTCAACATCTTCAGCGGCCACCAGGACGCGCTGCTCGTGGCCGCGATCGCTCCGGTGGTCCTGCTGCTCGTCGTCGTGCTCTCGCCGATCCTCCTGCGCCACGGGGGCAAGAGCTCGCTGCTCGCGCAGGTCCGCCGCGCGCTGACCCGCGTCCGCGCCGGCCTGACCGTGTTCCGGCGCCCGCGCCTGGGCGCCAGCGCCGCTTTCTTCCAGCTCGGGGCCTGGGGTCTTCAGTTGCTGTCGTGCTACATGCTGCTGATGGCGCTCGGCCTGGATCGCCAGGCCGGGATCGCGGCCGCGGCGGCGGTGCTGTTCGCGGTCAACATCACCGCGGTGCTCCCGGCCACGCCGGCCAACCTCGGCGTGTTCCAGGCGGCGTGCGCCGCCGTGCTCCACACCGGCTGGCATGTGGGGCTGGGCGCGGGCGTGGCCTACGGGGTGATCCTCCAGGCGGTCGAGGTCTCGACCGCGATCGCGATGGGCATGCCGGCGCTGCTCAAGGAGGGGATGTCCTGGCGTGAGGTCAGGATGCGCGCCATGCACGCCACGCCGGTCAAGCTCCCGGCCCGTTCGGAGCGGAGCGGGACCGGCGGGGCCGTCAAGGCCGAGGGCTGACGAAACTGGACACGGAGGCCGGGCGGCGGTAGGTTCGACCCGCGCACCACACCGGGACTGGAGCCACCCGCACCCATAGGAGGGGGAATGAGAAGCATCCGCAGTCGAGCCGTTCATGGCCTCGCGCTGAGCGGCGTCGTCGCCGTGGGCGCCGTGGCCGCCGCCACGAGTGCATCGGGGGCGACGACCCACGCGCCGACGCTGAACGCGAGCGCGCGCGTCGCCGGGCTGCCAGCGGTCACCTACACCCACTCGATCGTGCTGAGCGGCCGCGCGACCGCCGGCTCCAGGGCGGTCGAGCTCCAGGCCGACCCATTCCCGTTCAAGCAGGGATTCCGAACGGTCGCGGAGCGCAAGACCGGCCGCAGTGGAAGCTACGCATTCCGCGTGAGCCCCACGCACGCGACCCGCTACCGGATCAGGATCGGGACCGGCGGGGCGACCAGCCGGGTCCTGACCGTGTACGTGCTCGAGAAGGAGCTCGTGAGCTCGTGCAACCTCTGCAGCGCGCCCGCCGGCCCCGGCAGGCACACGCTCAAGGTGCGCGTGGTGGTCGAGGCGCCGCCGGGACCGATCGGCGTGAAGGGCCCCGGCTACTTCTACTACGGACAGCTCAACGGCACGGCTACGCCGACCACGTTGACCCTGCGCAAGACGGTCCCGCTCGCGACCAGCCACCACGACGAGTTGCTGTCCGCGAGCTACTCGGTGACGTTCCCGACGGGCCCCTCCAGCTTCGCCTGGGGGATGTGCTACCGGGACGCCGAGGCGAAGGACGGCTACGGCCTGCCCGGCCACCACCACTGCGGCGATCAGACGATCAGGAGAGGCGCGTACCTCGGCTGAGGCGGCGGGGCGCCGGGCAGGGATGCCCGGCGCAACCGGCCCACGGGAGCTGGGCCCGCTCGGCATCCAGCCTCGCCACGACCGGGCCCGCCCCGTGTCATCCGGCTGGACGCCGCGCGAAGCGCGGCCCCAATCAAGCCGTCGGGACTTCCTCCTCCTCGCGGGCGGAGTCCGCGCCCTTCTTGGCCGCCTCGGCCTGGGCCAGCTGGCGGTTGACGTGGTCCCAGTCGATGTTGCGGAAGAACGCCTCGACGTACTGCTTGCGCCCGTCGGGGGTGGCGCCGAAGTCGCGCGCGTAGGCGTGCTCGTACACGTCGAGCGCCAGCACCGGGACCATGTTGTAGACGGCCCACAGGTTCTGGGTGTCCATGATGTAGTTGAAGATCGAGCCGTCGTTGAGGTCGTAGCCGACCATCACCCAGCCGCGCGCCGCCGAGGCTGCCTTCTTGACCGCGTCGAACCACTTGTCCACGCCACCCAACTCCTCGTGGATCAGCTCGGCGAAGCGGCCGCCGGGCTCGCCGCCCTCGCCGCCCAGGTGGCCGAAGTACAGGTCGTGGTTCTTGAAGCCGAGCAGCGCGAACGTGTAGTCGATCGAAACCGCGCGCAGCGGCGAGTAGACCTGGTTGCCCTCGATCTCGGCGTAGTCGAAGTCCTTGAGGATCTTGCGGCACTCGTTGGCCTTCTTGACGTAGCCCTCGTAGAGCTTGTAGTGGTCCTCCATCGTCTGCTGGGAGATCCCGTCGAGCTGCTTGTCAAAGGCTGGGAACTTCCGAGGCTTCAGTTCGCTCCAGGGCATCGAGGCTCCTTTCTCAGGGGTTACCTCTCTACTGCCCGCGGCTCAGGCGGCTAATCGAGCGATCCGCGCGCGGCGCGGCGGGAGCGCCGGGCGTGCGCCGCGGCTCGGCGCTCGGCATCCGGAAGCCGTTCCTGGGAGGCGCGGGCGCGGGCGACCTCGGCGGTCATGCCGGCCCGGAAGCGCGGCCGTTTCGAAGCGGGCGGCGTTGCGCGTGCAGGCGGTCGGATCGACCGCGGCGTCGTCGAACTCGAGCACGGCCTGGGCCAGCTCGTCGGGGCCGCCCGACCACAGGCAGCCGGTGACGCCCGTCGAGGATCGTCTCGAGCGCGCCGCCGCCCCGCCGGGCGATGACCGGGCGGCCGGCCGCCTGGCTCTCGACCGCGACCAGGCCGAACTCCTCGATCGAGGTCATGACCAGCGCACGCGCGCTCCGGAGCAGCTCGGCGACGGCGGCGTCACTGATCCGTCCGGCGAACTCGACGGTGGGGCCCGCGGTCGCGCGAAGGCGCCGGGCCTCGGGTCCGTCCCCGACCACGACGAGGGGTAGGCGCAGCCGGTTGAAGGCCGCGATCGCGACATCGATCTGCTTGTGGGCCATCAACTCCGAGACGACCACGTAGTGCCGGCCGACGGGGCCGGGAGAGAAGCGGCCGATCTCGACCGGGGGGTTGACCACGCCGGCTTCGCGCCCGAAGTAGGTCTTGATCCGCTGCTGGGTCATGCGCGAGTTGGCCACGTAGCGGTTGGTCCGCTGCGCCGCGATCCAGTCCCACTGGCGCCAGCGCCGGAACAGGCTGCGCAGGAACGCGCGCGTCACCGGGTCGTGGCAGCGCGCCAGCGTCTTGTCGCGGTCGTTCCAGGCGTAGCGGAACGGGTTGTGGCAATAGCTGACATGGACCGTGTGCTCGTCGCAGAGGACGGCGTGGGCCCAGGCCGAGGAGCTCGAGACGACGAGGTCGTAGCCGGACAGATCGAAGGACTCGATCGCGGCCGGATACAGGGGGAGGAGAGCCCGGAACGTGCGAGCCGAGGGGCGCAGGCGCTGGAGGAAGGACGTATGGATGCGACGGCCGGCGAAGCGGCCCTCCGTCCCCTCCTCGTCGTAGAGCGCGGTGAACAGGTCGGCGCCCGGCCACATCGCGCACAGCTGGGCGAACACCCGCTCGGCGCCGCGCACGTCGAGCAGGAAGTCGTGCACGAGCGCAACGCGCGCGGGGTCCTGTACGGCAGCGGTCCGGTCCTCCACCACGCCGCAGTCTATGCAGGCCCGTGGTCGCGGCGCGGCACACGTGGGCGGCGCCGGTGCGCCGCTTCGGCGAGCTACGCCCCGGCCATCGCCGGCTCGTCGGCCGGCCCTGAGGCGGCGTCGTTCGGATCCGCGTCGGTCAGCTCGGCAAGCCTGGTCGGGTCCCGCTCGGTGCCCGCGATCAGCTCGTCGGCCGCCTGGCGCTCGGACTTGGGCAGGAAGCCCGACTTCATTCCGAAGTACACGGCCTGCGGGTGGTGGGCGACGATCGCCAGCGTGGACTGCTCGGGCTCGACGGCGTAGCCTCCTGAGAGTCTGAGGCCGATGGAGGGCGCGTCGAGCAGGCGGAAGACCTTCTCGTGCTCTGACTGCTCGGGGCAGGCGGGATAGCCCCAGGAGTAGCGGCGGCCCTGGGCAGGGGGGATTTGAAGGTCGGCGCGCGCGCGGGCGTGGAGCCATTCGGCCATGCCCTCGGCGGTCTGGACGCCCAGGCCGTGGACGAACAGCTGCTCGGCGAACTCGCCGTCGGCCTCGAGCCGGGCCATGAGCTCGGTGACCTCGTCGCCGGCGGTGACGGCCTGGAGGGCGACGACGTCGGTCTCGCCCGAGTCGAGCGGGCGGTAGAAGTCGGCCAGGCAGATCCGGTCGTGCTTTGGCTGGCGGGGGAAGACGAGTCGCTCGAGCTCGGTCCGTCCGGGCGCCTCGGGGTCCCAGATGATCAGCTCGTTGCCGTCGGAGTTGCAGGGGAAGTAGCCGAGCAGCGCTCGGGGGTGCAGGTAGTCCTGCTCGCGCCACATGCGCTCGAGGCGGGGCTGGAAGTCGTCGCGCAGCAGCTTGCGCCAGTCCTCGCCCTTGACCCCGCGCCCGCCCCAGTGGAGCTTGAACAGCACGTGGGTGTCGAGGTGGTGGAAGACCTCGTCGAGGTCGACCTCGATCTCACGGACGCCGTAGTACGGGGGCTCCGGGATCGGCAGGTCCGTCTTGGTTGCGCTCCGGACGCTGGCGTCGGTCACGGGCGGCAGGTCCTCTGCGGGGGCGTCGGGCTGCTCGCGGAGCTTTCGGGCTGCGTCGCGGGTCTTGGCCACGAGCGCCTCGCGCGCCTCCGCGTCGATCAGCTGGTCCATCTTGGCCGAGGCCCTCGAACGCGTCCTTGCAGTAGAAGACGCCGGCCTCGTAGACCTCGTCGGACTCGGTTCCGTTCGGATACAGGATGCGCAGGCCGAAGTTGCGGTTGATCGCGGCGCCGCCGATCAGCACGGGGAAATCGTGACCGTGTGAGTGGAGCTCCTGCACGCAGGCCGGCATCTGCTTCGAGGTCGATACGAGCAGCGCGGAGAGGCCGATCGCCGTGGCCTTGTGCTCGACCGCGGCGTCGATGATCGTCGAGATCGGCACCTGCTTGCCCAGGTCGACCACGGTGTACCCGTTGTTGGTGAGGATCGTGTTGACGAGCGACTTGCCGATGTCGTGCACGTCGCCGAACACGGTGGCGATCACCACGGTGCCCTTGGTGTAGCCCTCGATCTTGTCGAGGTAATGCTCGAGCTGAGCCACCGCGCGCTTCATCACCTCGGCTGACTGGAGCACGAACGGGAGGATCAGCTCGCCGGCGCCGAACTTGTCGCCGACCTCCTTCATCGCCGGCAGGAGCACGTCGTTGAGCGTCGGGACGGCGCCGATCTTCTCGACGCTGCGGTCGATCCAGTCCTCGACGCCGTCCTTCTTGCGGCGCAGGATGTGGAAGTGCAGCGCCTCCTCGGGCTCCATGTCCGCCGTCGGGTCGGCCTGCTCTTGCGCTTCGGCGGGGCCCTTGGACTCGAAGTGGGCGATGAAGCGCTCGAGGGCGTCCTCGCGACGGTTGAACACCAGGTCGTCGGCCAGCTCGCGCTCGTCTTGCGGGATCTCGCCGTAGGGCGTGATGTGGTTCGGGTTGACCATCGCCAGGTCGAGCCCGGCCTCGACGCAGTGGTGCAGGAACACGCTGTTGAGCGCGCTGCGGGCGGGAACGCCGACGCCGAAGGAGACGTTGGAGACGCCCAGGGAGGTCTTGACGCCCGGGATGTTCTGCTTGACCAGGCGGATGCCCTCGATCGTCTCGATCGCGCTTGGCTTCCATTCATCGTCGCCGGTGGTGAGCGTGAACGTGAGGCAGTCGAAGATGAGCGCTTCGCGGTCGAGGCCGTGCTCCTCGCAGCAGAGCTCGGTGAGGCGCTGGGCGATCTCGAGCTTCCGGTCCGCGGTCTTCGCCATCCCGACTTCGTCGATGGTCAGGGCGATGAGGGCGGCGCCGTGGGCCTTGGCGATCGGGACGACGGTGTCGAGCTTGGCCGCGGCCGGCCTCGAGGTTGATCGAGTTGACGATCGCGCGGCCGGGGATCTGCTCGAGGGCTGTCTTGATGACGTCGGGCTCGGTCGAGTCGATCTGGATCGGCGCGGGCTGGGAGAGGCTGATGCGCTTGACCACCTCGCGCATCTGGTCGGCCTCGTCCTGGCGCTCGGTCAGCGCCACGCAGATGTCGAGTACGTGGGCGCCGCCGGTGACCTGGTCCTCGGCCACCGTGATGAGCCCGTCGTAGTCGTCGGCCAGGAGCATCTCCTTGGCCTTGCGTCAGCCCTGCGAGTTGACGCGCTCGCCGACCAGGGTGGGGCGCGGGTCCTGGACGAGCGGCGTCGCCGCGATCATGCTCGAGACGTAGGCAGGCCTTCTGGTGGGCCGGGGGCGGGCGGGGCGGGTTCGGACTCGCTCCGCGATGGCCTGGATGTGCGCGGGCGTCGTCCCGCAGCAGCCGCCGACGATCGAGATTCCGTAACGCTCGACGAACTCGCCGAGGACGTTGGCCAGCGGCTCGGGCTGCTCGGGGAAGATCGTCTCGCCGTTCGGGCCCTGGAGGGGAAGGCCGGCGTTGGGGATGCAGTGGACGGGCGTGCTCGCGGTCTCGGCCAGGAAGCGGATCGCGTCGCGCATGTCCTCGGGGCCGGTCGAGCAGTTGAGGCCGATGCACGTCGACGTCGAGCGCCTCGAGGGTGGCGAGGACGGCGCTGATGTCCGTGCCGAGCAGCATCTTGCCGCCGTTGGGAAGGAGCGAGACGGAGCACTGGATCGGCACGGCGCGGCCGGTCTCCTTGAACGCCTCGCGGGCGCCGAACACCGCGGCCTTGACCTCGAGGATGTCCTGCGCGGTCTCGATGATGATCAGGTCGGCGCCACCGTTGATGAGGCCGCGGGCCTGCTCGTGGAAGACGGTCACGAGCTCGGGGAAGCGGATCTGGCCGAGGGTGGGGTCGTTTGACGCGGGGAGGAAGCCCGTCGGCCCGATCGACCCGGCGACGAAGCGGTTCTCGCCCGCGGCCTTGCGCGCGATCTGGGCCGCCTTGAGGTTGATCTCCTCGGTGTGCTGTTCGAGGCCCCACTCGGAGAGCTTCAGGCGCGAGGCCTGGAAGGTGTCGGTCTCGAGCACTTCGGCGCCGGCCTCGAGCATCGAGGTGTGGACGCCCTCGATCACGTCGGGGCGGTTGAGCACGAGCGCCTCGTGGCAGCGGCCGGGGAGCCGGTAGTCGTCCTCGAGGCTGAGCTCGAACTGCTCGAGCGTCGCTCCCATGCCGCCGTCGTAGACGAGGACGCGGTCGCGGGTGGCGGCCAGGAAATCTCGGGGCATCGGCGGCATGCTAGCAACGAACGGGCCCAACCTTGACAAACTTGTGGCAAGGTTGAGGTCGGGTACTCGGCTCGCTCTGCCGCCCAGCTTCGGTCAGGCGAGGACCGGGCGCTGCTCGACGCAATGCCAGTCGAGCACCTCACGCCGCGCACCGAGGACCGCGCTGCGACCGTGGCTTCGAGCTGATCGCGGCGATCACGGGCCAACGGGTTGTGGCGCTGCGCGCCGCGGGGTAGCCCAGCCCACACGCGGGCGGCCCCGCTAGCGGCGGACGAGGCGCGAGAGCACGATCTGCGAGTGCGTGCGCTCGACCGGGCCGTCGCGCTGGAGGTCCATGATCAGGCGCTCGAGGTCGGCGTTGTCCTCGGTGCGCACGCGGGCGATCGCGTCGGCGTCGCCGGTCACGCTCCAGGCCTCGACGACCTCGGGGTAGCGCCTCAGCATCGCCGCCACGTCGTCGAGCGGGGTCCCGGGGGCGTAGAACAGCTCGATCAGGGCCTCGGTGTGGCTGCCGAGCGCGGCGTGGTCGACGACGGCGGTGAAGCCCTGGAGGGCGCCGCGCGCGCGGAGCCTGTCCACCCGCCGCTTGACCGCCGGCGCCGACAGCGACACGCGGCGGGCGATGTCGTCGTAGGTGCGCCGGCCGTCCTCGAGCAGTAGCGCAATTATCTGACGGTCTGCCGCATCCATAGTTCAGAATCTTGCGCAGAATACATCGATTTCGGCATCGACAACCGCCGGCAGCGGGGATTAGGCTGACGGGAATGCACGTCCTGTTCGACGAGGCCCACAGCGAGGCGTGGACGATCCGCCCCGAGCTGGCGCGCCAGATGCAGCCGGCCCATCCGGGCGACGCCTCCTACGCCGGCGCGGCGGCCGCGCTGGCGGCGCGTGATTTCGCGGTGGGGGTCCTCAGCGCGGGGAGGTTGACGGGAGAGGCGCTCAGCGCTGTCGACCTGCTCGTGATCGCGCATCCCTCCGACCCGGCGTGGGAGCGGACGACGGGCGCCGGCTCGCCCGCGCCTCGACGAGGAGGAGCTCGCCGCGGTCGAGGCGTTCGTCCGCGACGGCGGCGGGCTGATCGTGCTCGGCGAGACCGAGCAGGACAAGTACGGCAACAACCTCAACGAGCTGCTCGCGCGCTTCCACCTGCACCTGGCCAACGACACCGTGCAGGACTACGAGCACCACCTGCGCGCGCCCACCTGGATCCTGGCCGCGCTGGGCGCCGGCGAGCGGGGGAGCCGCGGCGACGTGCTGGCGCGGGTCGATTCCGTGTGCCTGTACCGCGCCACCACGATCGCCTCGGAGAACGGCGCCCGCGTCCTCGCCCGCACCCACCGGACCGCGTCGACCCCCGACGCGCCGGTGATCGCCGCCACCGACCACGGCGCCGGCCGCGTCGTCGTGCTCGCGGACTCGGACCTGTTCGGCGACGACTGTCTCGACGAGCTCGATCACCGCGCCCTGTGGCTGAACCTGTGCTACTGGGCGGCGCGGCGGCCGAGTGCGGCGCCGGCGGCGCGGCGCGGAGCCGGACCGGGCGTGGCTGCGGTCTGCGCGAGGAGACGAACGCGCTCGCGCTGCTCCAGGCTTCCGACGGCTCGGTGGCCGCGGAGCCGAGAGGGCGCCGCGGTCCACGTGGACGCGATCCGCGAGGCGATCGGTGAGCTCGCCCCCCGCTTCCCCCACCAGCGCGAGTACCTGACGGCCGTGGACGGCGACCTGCGCGCGTGGGCCGACGCTGGCTTCGGCAAGCCCGACTTCACGCGCGCGCTCGAGGCCTTCCGCCCCGAGCGCCACCGCCGCGACGGCGCCGAGCACCTGGCGTTCTTCCCGATGTACAAGCAGAACGCCTCCCGCGACACCTGCTGCGAGGCGCTGATCGTCCGGGTGCCGTGGCCGGACTGGATCGCCGAGCTCGAGCGCACGCCGCTTTCAGAACCCGAAGTTCGTGCCCGTCGAGCTCGTCGACTCGGCACGCGCGGCTACGACAGCGAGTGCGCCGTGCTGTTCCCCGAGACGGTGTCGGTGGCGGGGGGTCCGGCGAACAACTTCGGCGCGATCTTCTGCGACCGCGAGGCCGAGCGCCTGCGCCGGATCGGTGGCGCCGCGGCCGAGCTCCTGCGCCTCAACCTCCCGCCCGACGCCGCCTTCATGCTCTCGAGCCCGGACGTCTCCCAGCAGGCCTTCATCCTGTGGGACCTGATCCACGACCGCGCGCACAGCCACGGCGATCTGCCGTTCGACCCGTTCATGATCCGCCAGCGCGCGCCCTACTGGATGTACTCGCTCGAGGAGCTGCGCTGCGATCTGACCGCCTACTCCCAGGCCGCGGCGCTGGAAGCGCGAGGGCGTCGGCTTCGCTCGCTACGTCCAGTACGCGATCCTGCTCGACCGGCTGCTGCGCTTCCCGATCACCGGCGCGCGCGTGCGCAACTACGACGGACTGGGCGGCCAGCTCCTGTTCGCCTACCTGCACCGCCACGGCCACCTGCACTGGACCGACAACCAGCTCACGATCGACTGGCGGACTGTCGGCGAAGGAGTGGCCGGGCTGCACGCGGAGGTGTCCGAGCTCTACCGGGCCGGGATCGACCGCTCGAAGCTCGGGCACTGGCTGGCGGCCCACGATCTCGTGGCCGCCAACGTCGCGCCGGCGAACGGCTCGCGCTGGGCCGCCGCCGTGCGCTCGTTCGCCGACGTCGAGGATCCCCGCGCCGTACGTGGACCACGTGCTCGACGACGAGTTCCCGCTGTCGATCTTCTACAGCTCGCTGAAGGCTAAGCTCGCCGCGTGAACGCGCGGCGGGGCTTCGCCTCCGACAACTCGGCCACGATCCATCCGGACGTGCTGGCGGCGATCGCCCGGGTCAACGTCGGGGCACGCGTTCGGCTACGGGCACGACGAGTACACGCCCGGCGTGGAGCGGCTCGTGGCGGCTCAGTTCGGCCCGTCAGCGCGCGCCTTCTTCGTCTTCAACGGCACCGGCGCGAACGTGCTCTCGCTGCGCGCGGCGTGCCGGCCGTTCGAGGCCGTGATCTGCGCCGAGACGGCCCACCTGAACGTCGACGAGTGCGCTGCGCCCGAGCACATCGCCGGCGTGAAGCTGCTGACGGTGCCAGCCGAGGACGGAAAGGTGACGCCGGAACTCGTGCGGACGCGGATCGGCCGGCTCGGCGACGAGCACGCCGTCCAGCCGCGGGTGGTCTCGATCTCGCAGTGCACGGAGTTCGGGACCGTGTACTCGGCGCAGGAGATCGGCGCGCTCGCCGAGCTGACGCGTGAGCACGGGCTGATCCTTCACGTCGATGGCGCGCGTCTCGCCAACGCCGCCGCGGCGCTCGACGTCGACCTGAACGCGGCAGCCGCCGGCGCCGACGTCATTTCGTTCGGCGCCACGAAGAATGGGGTGCTCGCGGCCGAGGCCGTCGTGCTCCTGCGTCCCGAGCTCGCCGAGTCGTTCCTGTATCTCCGCAAGCAGTCGATGCAGCTCGCGTCGAAGATGCGCTTCCTGGCGGCGCAGTTCGAGGCTCTGATGCAGGATCAGCTGTGGCTGACATGCGCCCGCCACGCCAACGCGATGGCGGCACGGCTGGCGAGCGCGGTGCGCGACGTTCCCGGTGTCACGATCACCCGCCCGGTCCAGGCGAACGCCGTGTTCGCGATCCTGCCCGCCCGCGCCACCGCGTCGCTCCAGGAGCGCTTCCCGTTCTACGTATGGGACGAGGCCACCGGCGAGGTGCGGTGGATGTGCGCATGGGACACCACCGAGGAGGACGTCGACGCGTTCGCCGGCGCCCTCCGCGAAGTCCTCACAGCTCAGTTGTCGTAGGCGCCCTGCGCCAGCACCTCGCGCCCCACCCGCTGAAGCGTCCGCAGGTAGTCGAGGTGCGCGTCCCACGCGTCCTCGCAGACATCCGCCCGCACGAGCCGAGCGGTGTCGTCGTGCGCGTCGAGCAGCTCGTACACGAGGTCCACGAGTGCGGGAGCAGCGCCGTTGGTCGATCTGGTTTGCCTCATTGCTTGAGAGTCCCTCCATCCGAGCAACGGCCGCGGCCCGACTGTCTTTGCACAAGTTTTCGGACTTAAGAGCCAGGCCGGTCGCGGGCGCCGGCGTATCAGGTGCTTGCTGCTAGCCAGATTGCTGCTAGCATGCAAGCGGAGTTTGCACCCGAGAACCAGGAGAAGCCCAATGGCCAGCAACCACACACACCGAACCCGCTCGTTCGACGCCGCCTTCAAGCAGGTCCAGGACGCGAGCGATCAGTTCCTCGCCGCCGCCCGCCGGGCCGGCAACCTCTACCTCGACTCCTACGAGAAGGCGGTCGACCGGACGATCAACCTCGAGCTCAGCCTGGCCGATATGACCCAGCAGGAGTGGCTGAAGGGCGTGATCGAGGCTCAGGCCGACGTGGCCCGCGAGCTCACCGGCTCGTACACGGCGGCCGCTCGCGCGGTCCTGAAGTAGCCGTCCGTCTGCCAAACCAGGGACAATGAAGGGGCACCGGAGCCATGCGCTCCGGTGCTTTTTCAATCAGCAAGGAGGTTGGTCCTATGAGTACGGTGCAGTACGACCCCCCGCCGCCGGCGGCAAAGCCGACCGGCCTGTTCGACAGCTGGGTCGACGGATTCGAGCTCGCTGTCAAGGGCTTCGCCGACTGCTACTCGGCGCTTCTCGCCGGCGGTCCCGCCGCGCTCGACCTTCCCCGGTTTCTGGAGCTGAGCCTGAGTCGCCGGCGCCCGAGCTGGACCACTCCGCACGAGGTCGTGTTCGAGGCGCCGGTGGCCCGCCTGCGCGACTTCTCCACCTCGCCTCGCGCCCGCGTCGTCCCGACGCTCGTGCTGCCGCCGCAGGCCGGGCACGACTCGTGCATCGTCGACTACTCGGCCGAGCAGAGCCAGATGAAGGCGATCCTCGGCGCCGGTCTGACGCGCGCCTTCTCGCTGGACTGGATCGGCGCCACCGCCGAGACCAGGGACGCCACGATCGACGACTACCTGACGGCGATCGACCGCGCAATCGAGCACTGCGGCGGCCGGGTCAACCTGATCGGCGACTGCCAGGGCGGGTGGCTCGCGGCGATCTACACCGCGCTGTATCCCGAGCGGGTGAACACGCTCACGCTCGCCGGCGCGCCGATCGACTTCCACTGCGGCGAGCCGGTGATCGGCGAGGTCGTGCGGCGGCTGGCGCCCGGGCGGCGATCTTCGCTTCTACGAGACGCTGGTCGCGCTCGACGGCGGCGTGCTCAAGGGCGAGCACATGCTCGCCGGGTTCGTGATGATCCAGCCAGGCGCGGAGATCGCCAAGCAGTTCGACCTGCTGCTGAACCTCGACGACCCCGCCCACGTCGCCCGCTTCCGCGAGTTCGAGGACTGGTTCAAGCACACCCAGGACATCCCGGGCCAGTTCTACCTGTGGATCGTCCGGCACCTGTTCCGCGACAACGCGCTGATCGACGGGTCGCTCGTCGTGCGGGGCGAGCGGGCCGATCTCTCGAGGATCGACATGCCGCTCTACCTGTTCGCCGGCGCCACCGACCACATCACGCCCCCCGACCAGGTGTTACGCGATCGCCGACTACGCCTCGACTCCGCCTAAGGACGTGCGCCGGCGCCTGAGCAGCGGCGGACATCTGGGGCTGTTCATGGGCCGCGAGGCGCTGCGCGAGCACTGGCCGCCGATCCTCGAGGAGGTCTACCGGCAGTCGAAGCGATAGCCCGGCGGGCGGGGCGCGGGCCTGAGCCGTCGGTCGCTCAGGCGCTGATCAGCCCGTGCCGGGCGAGGCGCACGAGCGCCTGCTCGACTTGCTCGGGCTCGACCTCGAGCTCGTCGGCCAGCGCGGCGCGGTCGCGCGTGCCGTCGAGCCGGGCCAGCAGCGCCCGGTCGCGCGGGTCCTCGATGACGCGGTTCTCGCCCAGCAAGGTCGTGAGCACTCGACGACCGGCCGCGTGTTGGGCCCGGGCCAGCGGACTGGCCCCCGGCCGCTCGCCGGGCCGGGAGCTCACCGGAAACTGGCACGAGTGCAGCAGGAGGATCCGGCCGAGATAGACCTCGAGCACGGCCGCGCGAAGCCGGTCGCGGTCACTTTCCGGGAGCGCACTGGCACCCAGGCGCCTTGCCGTGCGCTCGACGAGCTCGTGGAAGAGCACGGACTGGGGCCATGCCTCGCACAGCGCCTGCATCGCCGCGATGAGCAGCGGATCCGGTGTGCTCAACGTCGCGCCTTCCGGGGTTTCGAACCGGCTGCCGTCCGATTGCGCCGGTGAGCAGACGGCCAGCTCCTCGAGGTGGCGATCATCGATTGCGCGCTGCACCGGCGCGCCTTCGTGCACGAGCAGGGTTTGGCGGAACATGCGGTTGAGAAAGAAGTCCAAGTGCTGCTCGCGCACGATCACGTCGCGGGGGAGGTTGGCCATCAACTCGCCGACGCCCTCGGGTACGTCGCGCAGCTGGCTGTCGGCGAGATTGGCCTCGGAGAGAAACTGCAGCTCGTGGGCCGCGGCGTGCTCAATGAACTCGTGGAAGTAGAACGGGGTGCTGACCGGCGCGAGATCGTCGTGGTAGAGGAGCGCTTCGCCGCTCGCCAGCATTCGCTGCAGATGCTCCCGCAGCACGGCGGCGTACGGGGTCGGGCTGTCACTGGCCACGATCGTCTCCATCAGCACGTGAGCGCGGGCGAGTCGCTCGGTCGGCTCCGAGACTCCTTGGAGGTGGTAGACGAGCACGTCGCGGGCCATGTCCCGCAGGTAGCTACCTGGATAGGCGTTGTAGCTGACGTAGGCGATGCCATGGGGGCTCAGCGCGCGCCGGCAGCATTCGAGCAGGGCACCTCGAAGGAGGGGTGGGATCCAGGAGTAAACGCCGTGGGCGACGACGTAGTCGAACGGGCCCAGGGCTACGATCCGGTCCACGTCGGCCAGATCGGCGTGCAGCAGCTCAGCGTTGTCGATCCCCGCCGCGGTGGCTAGCGCCCGGCCCCGGTCGAGCCCGGAGATTGCGGCGTCGACGGCGATTACCCGCGCTCGTGGCAGGGTGTGGGCGATGGCGAGCGAGTTCACCCCTTCTCCACAGCCCAGCTCGAGCACCCGGCACGTGGGCGCGGGGGCGGGATCCAGCCCGAACAGGCGGCCCAGGACCTCCAGATGCGCGGGATGGGTGAGCGGGTAAGCGTAGCCGGGGTAGTCGACCTCCTCGTAGGGCGAACGACGTCGCTCGCTCACCGAGCGCTGCTCCCGGCTGAAGCTTCTACTTGTTGACCTGGGTGATGTTGAAGCCGCCGACCGGCTTGGCCGAGTTCCAGCCCGTGCTCACCTTCGAGTTACCCGAGCCGAACACGGTCATGATCTTCGCGAAGCTGAAGCTCACCGACTCGGTGGGCTGCTTGCCGCTGGAGCCCTCCGAGATGCCGGTGACCTCCACGCCGCTCACGTCATACGTGACGACGGCCCCTTTCTTGTCCATGACGATGATCTTGCCCGACTGGATCCGGGTCCGCGTGACGTAGTGATGGACAAGGGCAGAGTTGGAGGCGTCGTCGATCTTCTTGGTCACGTCGAACGTCGAGATGGTCACCTTCGTGTTGCCCGTGAGCACGCCGCCGGCGCCGAGGTCGAAGCTCTCGAGCGGGATCAGGCCGTTGTTGATGTCGCCGGGAACGCCGGCAAGCTCGAGGTAGACCTTGTCGAGCTTGTTGGACTTGACGCTGAACGTCGACTCGCCCACGATCTGCGCGGGCTGACCGGGCTGACGGCTGACCGGGCTGACCGGGCTGACCCGTCTGACCGGTCTGGCCCTGCGGCCCCGTCGGGCCCCGCTGGTTCCAGGTGATCGTTTGCTCGGTCGAGCCGCACGAATACACCTCCGGATCGGTGGCGGTCGTCTGGCTCGGGTCGATGACGCGCAGGGTGCCGTAGGGAAAGTCGGCGCCGTTGACACCCTGCGGCACGTTCTGATAGCACGCGGTGATCGTCCCGTCCGGTCCGGGTATCGACCCGACGGCTACCGCCGCACCCGCCCCGAGCGCCGCGGCCGTCGGCAGCACCACCTTGAGCGGTGCCCGGACTTTCCGTCGCAACCTGCCTGCGCCGACCTGGTCGGCTTCTTCCTGGCTCAACGCTCACCCCTTGGGTCGGACGGTTGGCGCGGGATCCTATCGCGCGGCCCGGTGGCGAGGCCCGCGCGGCACGGACGCCGCGCGGAACCGGCCCCACGGACGCTGAGCGAAGCGAAGCCCCTCCTAACGGGCGCTCCAGCCCTGGTCCATCGTCACCGGGACGCCGGTGAACGCACGGCCGGCGGGGCTGGCCAGGAACGCCACCACCTCGCCCACCTCCGCGGGCTCGATCAGCTCCTTGACCGCGTGGGGGGCGAGGATCACCTGCTCGAGGACCTCCTCCTCGGAGAGCTTGTGGGCGCGGGCCTGGTCGGCGATCTGCCCCTCGACGAGGGGAGTGCGGACGTACCCCGGGCACACCGCGACCGCCGTGATCCCGTCCTCGGCGCCCTCGAGCGCCAGCGTCTTGACCAGGCCGAGCACGCCGTGCTTGGCCGACACGTACGCCGCCTTGTAGGGCGAGGCCACGAGCCCGTGGACGGAGGCGATCACGATGAAGCGCCCGGAGCCGGAGTCGCGCAATGCACCCCAGGCCGCGCGCGCGAGCAGGAACGGACTCGTGAGCAGCAGTGAGACGATCGTCTCCCAGCGCTCGACGGGGAACTCCTGCACCGGCGCCACGTGCTGGACGCCGGCGTTGGCCACGACCACGTCGAGCCGCCCGAAGCGCTCGAGCGCGGCGTCGACCGCGCCCGAGTTTCCCTCCGGGCTCGTGAGGTCGGCCTCGTAGGGCACGCCGGGGCCGGACTCGTCCGGGCGCACATCGACGGCCAGCACGTCCATGCCGGCGTCCTCGAGCCGCTCGGCCACGGCGCGGCCGATCCCGCTGGCGGCGCCGGTGACCAGCGCCGCCTTGCCGGTGAGGTGCTCGTCGCTCATCGGGAGGCGCTCCGGCGCGTCCGCGGCGCAGCCGCGAGGAACGACTCGTAGATCTCGCGCAGCGCGGTCTTCTGGCGGGAGCTGAGCACCGGATCGGCGGCGATCGCCTCAAGCACGCCGCTCGCCTGACCGTCGTCCTCGCCGGGGGCGGTCATGCCGGCCTGCTCGTACAGCGCATCCGAGGACATCTTGAGCGCGCTGGCGATGCCGTCGAGGACCTGCTGCGAGGGCGCGCGCAGCCCGCGTTCGATCTGCGACAGGTAGGGGTTCGAGATCCCCGCGAGCTGCGCGAACTGCCGCATCGACATCTCGGCGAGCTCCCGCTGCTGGCGGATGATCTCGCCGAGCGTTGCGGCGGACCGATTGGGCATGGCCTGAGGCTACATATCCTGCCCGCCGTTGACGTCCCATACGGCGCCCGTGATGAACGAGCTGTAGTCGGAGGCCAGGAAGTGCACGACGCGGGCGATGTCGTCGGGACGGCCGAACCGGCCGACCGGGATCTGGGCCTTGACGCGCTCCTTGGCCTTGTCGGGCATCGCGTCGAGCATCTCGGTGGCGATGAACCCCGGCGCCACGGCGTTCACGGTCACCCCGGGCGCGTCGTCGCCGAGCTTGTCCGCCTTGCCGAGCTGGTAGCAGGCCTCGCGGGCCAGCGACTTGGTGAGCCCGAACAGGCCGGACTTCGACGCCGCGTAGTTGGTCTGCCCGATGTTGCCGGTGCTCCCGATGATCGAGGAGATGTTGATGATCCGCCCGGATCCCGCGCTCGACCATGTGCGGCAGCGCCGCCTGGCTCATGAAGAAGGCGCCCGACAGGTTGACCGCGAGCACCTTGTACCAGTCCTCGTCGTCCATCTTCAGCACGGTCTTGTCGATCGTGATGCCGGCGTTGTTGACGAGCACGTCGAGCTTTCCGTGCTGCTCGATGACCTCGCCGATCGTCCGCCGGCAGTCGTCGGCCGAGCCCACGTTGCCCTGGTGGATGCTCGCCTCCGCGCCGCGGTTCTGGAGCTCGTTCAGGAGCCCCTTGGCCTGCTCCTCGTCCCGGCTGTACCCGGCCGCCACCTTCGCGCCCTGCTCGGCGAAGCTGCGGCTGATCGCCGCGCCGATGCCGCGGGTGCCGCCGGTCACGAACACCACGTGGTCCTTCATCCGCGGGCGGTGCAGCCCGGGCCATGCCTCGGTCTCGATCTCGGTCGGGTTGGCCGGAGGCGCAGTCGTCTCGCTGCTCATTGAAACCCTCCCTCTCCTCGTGCGACCAGTCGTTCGCACTGACTGGCGCCCCGCCGGGTCGCGCGGCGAGCCGCTCGTTCGAGCTTACCCCCAACGCGCGAGGCCCAACAGGCGGGCTCAGACCCAGCCTACAAAGACCAGTAGTGGCCCACGTGGGATGCCACCCGCGAGGTCACGAGCGGGTCCGGGGCGATCGAGTCGGCCTCGCCCTCGCCCGCGAGCGCGGCCAGGGTCGCGATCACGCAATCCGCGAGCGCCGGCGGGTCGTAGCCGCCCTCGAGCACCGCCCCCACCGGCGCGCCGGCGTCCGCCCCCAGCTCGCGCACCAACCGCGCCATCCGGGCGAACGACTCCGCCTCCAGGAGGCAGCCGCCGAGGGGATCGTCGCGGTGGGCGTCGAAGCCGGCGGAGACGAGCACGAGGTCGGGTCGGAACTCGGCCCCCGCGGGCACGATCACGTACTCGAGCAGCGACAGCCACACCTCCTCGTCGGAGCCCTTCGGCACCGGGGCGTTGATCGTGTAGCCGAGGCCCGCACCGGCGCCCACGTCGGCGACCGCGCCCGTGCCCGGATACAGGCCGGACTGGTGGATGCTCGCGTAGAGCACGTCGGACCGGCGGCGAAAGACGTCCGCGGTGCCGTTGCCGTGGTGGACGTCCCAGTCGACGATCAGCACGCGCTCGGCGCCCAGCTCGCGCACCGCCAGCTCGGCCGCCACGGCCACGTTGTTGAACAGGCAGAAGCCCATCGCCCGCTCGGCCTCGGCGTGGTGCCCCGCCGGCCGCAGGCCGCAAAACGCCGGGCCGGAATCGCCGCCGAGCAGCGCGCGGACCATCGCGCAGGCGCCGCCCGCGGCGTGGAGCGCAGCGCGGTAGGAGCCGGGCCCGACGAACGTGTCATGGTCGATCGCGCCGCCGCCGGAGCCGGCGAGCCCGCGCACGAAGCGGATGTGCTCCAGCGTGTGGATGAGCCTGAGCTCGTGCTCGGTGGCCTCGGGCGCCTCGCGGCGCTCCCAGCCGAGCCAGTCGCGCGCGCCCAGGGCGGCCTCGATCGCCTCGATCCGCGCCGGGGTGTCCGGGTGGCCGGGGGACGCGGCGGACGGGTCGTGCTCGAGCGACGCCGGGTGCCGGAAGTAGAGCACCGATGCACTACGAGAAGAACTCGATCAGCAGCCGGCTCACGCGCTCGGGCTCGTCGAGCTGGACCCAGTGCGAGGCGTCGAGCCGGACGACGTCCTCCAGCTGCGGGACGTCGGCGCGGTCGGGCTCGGCGAGCTCGGCACCGAGGGCGCGGTCGTGCACGCCCCAGATCACGAGCGTCGGCGCCTGCACGGGTTGCGTTGCACGCATCGTGCGCACCGGCGAGCGGCGCGTGAGCGCGCGGTAGTAGTTGAGGCTCGCGGCCACGGCGCCCGGCTGCGACCACGCCTCGACGTAGCGCGCCATCTCTCCGGGCGCGAAGGCGCCCGGCCGCGCGTCGGCGAACACCGCGCGCAGGGCCCGGTAGTCCGCGGCGGCGAGCAACCGTTCGGGCAGCCACGGGAGCTGGAAGAAGCCGATGTACCAGGAGCGCGCCAGCTGGCGGGGACTGCGCACGCCCTGAGCGAAGCGACGCGGATGCGGGACGTTGAGGATCGCCAGCCGCTCGACCACCTCCGGGCGGCGGATCGCCGTCCACCACGCCACCGCCGCGCCCCAGTCGTGGCCCGCCAGCAGCGCCCGCTCAGCCCCCCGCTCGGCGATCAGCCCGGCCACGTCGGCGGCGAGCACGTCGAGGTCGTAGGCGGCGAGGCCGGAAGGGCGCGAGGACAGGTTGTAGCCGCGCATGTCGGGCGCCACGACGCGGAAGCCGGCCGACGCAAGCGCCGGGATCTGTCGCCGCCACCCGAACCAGAAGTCGGGGAAGCCGTGCAGGAGAAGGACCAGCGGGCCGTCCGCGGGGCCGGCCTCCACATAGTGCAGGCGCACGTCAGTGAGCTCGGCGTATCCGTGGACGGGCTCGGGGCTGGACATGACCGGGACACTAGTGGGCGTGCCCACCCCAGTCATCGCCTTCGGGCCCGGACGGGTCAACCTGATCGGCGAGCACACCGACTACAACGACGGCCTCGCGCTGCCGTTCGCGATCAGCGAGGGCGTGACCGTGACCGCGCGGGCGCTCGAGTCGCGGTGGATCGAGGCGCGGGCGCGCGACCTCGGCGAGTCCGCCGACCGCGTCGAGCTGGGCCGCCGGCCGGGACGCTCGCGCGGCTGGCGCTCGTTCCTGCGCGGCGCGATCGGCGAGCTCCAGGCGGCCGGAGTGTCGCTCGCCGGGGCTCGGCTCGAGATCGAGGGCTCGGTGGCGCGGGGCGCCGGCCTGTCCTCCTCGGCCGCGCTCGAGGTGGCGCTGGTGTTGGCGCTGGTGGCCGTGGCCGACGCCGAGGCGCCCGACCGGATCGAGCTCGCCAAGCTCTGCTCGCGGGTCGAGAACGACTGGGTCGGCGCGCAGACGGGCCTGCTGGACCAGCTCGCCTCGCTCTGCGGCGAGCCAGACAGGGCGCTGCGGATCGACTTCCGCACGCTCGACGTCGAGCCGGTTCCGCTGCGGCTGGACGGGTTCAGGCTGGCCACGCTCGACTCGGGTGAGCAGCACTCGAACGCCGCCGGCGGCTACAACGAGCGCCGCTCGGAGTGCCGGCAGGCTGTCGAGGCGCTCGGGGTGGCCAGCCTGCGCGACGCCACCGAGGAGGCGGCGCGGGAGCTGCCCGCGCCGCTCGACCGGCGAGTGCGCCACATCGTGACCGAGAACGCGCGGGTGGAGGCGACCGTCGAAGCCTCGGCGGGCGGCGACGTGCGCCGTGTCGGGCAGCTGCTCGACGAGTCGCACGCCAGCCTGCGCGACGACTACGAGATCTCCACCGACGCCGTCGAGCGTGCCGTCAGCGGCTGCAAGGAGGCGGGTGCGATCGGGGCCCGGATCATGGGCGGCGGCTTCGGCGGCAACGTGCTGGCGCTGTATCCGCCGGACGCGCGCCTGCCGGACGGGGCGGTCGAGGTGACGCCCGGGCCCGGGGCGCAGGTGCGAGCCGGTTGAGCGGCGTGGTCGAGCTGGGCTGCGCCGGCGCCTCCGCCGCGGACGTGCTCGCGGTGGCGCGAGCGGGCGCTCAGGTCAGTCTCGCCCCCGACGCATACGCGGCGATGGCGCGAAGCGCCGACGTGGTGGCGCGGCTGGAGGACTCGGAAACTCCCGCCTACGGCGTGTCGACCGGTTTCGGGTCGCTCGCGCTGGTGCGGATCCCGGCCGACAGCCGCGAGCTCCTCCAGCAGGCGCTCGTCCGCTCCCACGCCGCCGGCATGGGCCCGCCGGTCGAGCGCGAGGTGGTGCGCGCGATGATGGTCCTCCGGGCGCGGACGCTGGCGATGGGGTTCTCGGGGGCGCGGCCGCTCGTGGCCGAGGCGATCGTCGCGCTGCTGAACGCCGGCCTCACCCCGGTGGTTCCCGAGCACGGCTCGCTCGGCGCCAGCGGTGACCTGGCGCCGCTCGCCCACTGCGCCCTGGCCCTGATCGGCGAGGGCGAGGTCGCGGGGCCAGGGGCGGCGGGGGCCACGCGCCCGGCCGCAGAAGCGCTCGCCGAGGCCGGGATCGCGCCGATCACCCTGAGCGCCAAGGAGGGACTGGCGCTGGTCAACGGCACCGACGGGATGCTCGGAATGCTCGTGCTCGCGTGCGCCGACCTGGGGCGGCTGCTGCGCACGGCCGACATCACCGCGGCCATGTCGGTCGAGGCCCTGCTCGGGACCGACCGCGCGTTCGCGGCCGATCTGATCGCGCTGCGCCCGCAGCCCGGGCAGACGGCGAGCGCGGCCAACCTGCGGGCGCTGCTCGCCGGCTCGGAGATCGTCGCCAGTCATCGCGAGAACGACCCGCGCGTGCAGGACGCCTATTCGCTGCGCTGCGCTCCCCAGGTGACGGGCGCGGCCCGGGACACCCTCGCGCACGCCGAGCAGGTCGCCGAGCGCGAGCTGCTCGCAGCGATCGACAACCCGATGGTGATGCCCGACGGGCGCGTCGAGTCCTGCGGCAATTTCCACGGCGCGCCGCTCGCGGCGGCGTGCGACTTCCTCGCGATCGCCGCTGCCGACGTCGGGGCGATCGCCGAGCGCCGCACCGACCGCCTGCTCGACCCGGCTCGCTCGCACGGGCTGCCCGCGTTCCTGGCCCGGGACCCGGGGGTGAACTCGGGGATGATGCTGGCGCACTACGCTCAGGCGGCGATGGTGGCCGAGAACCGGCGGCTGGCCGCACCGGCCAGCGTCGACTCGCTTCCCACGAGCGCGATGCAGGAGGACCACGTGTCGATGGGGTGGGGGGCGGCGCGCAAGCTCCGGCTCGCCGTAGCCAACCTCCGGCGGATCCTCGCCGTCGAGCTCGTGTGCGCGGCGCGCGCGCTCGACCTGCGGGCGCCGCTCACGCCCGGCCCGGGGACGGCGGCGGCGCGCGCCGCCGTGCGCGAGCGGGTGCCGGGACCCGGGCCCGACCGCCACGTCGCACCGGAGCTGGCGGCGGCCGAGGAGCTGATCGCGCGCGGGCCGCTGCTCGACGCGGTTCAGGCGCGCATCGGCCGCCTTCACTGAGCGCCTCGGCTCGGATAGCGTTAGCGAATCGTGACCGCCCTGGCCTTCGACTGCGCCGTCGAGAGCGACGTCGGCCGACGCCCGAACAACGAGGACGCCGCCTTCGCCACCCCGCGCCTGGCGGTGATCGCCGACGGCGTGGGCGGTGCAGAGGCCGGCGAAGTGGCCAGCCGGATCGTCGTCGACGCGTTCGTCAACCTCGACAAGTCCCGCCTCGAGCAGCCGCTCGCGGACGCCCTGCGGGACACCGTCCGCCACGGCAACGAGACGCTGCGGTTCCTGGCCGAGTGCCGGCCCGAGCTCGCCACGATGAGCACGACCCTGACCGCGGTGGCGCTGAGCAACGAGGGGGAGTACGTGGTGGTCAACGTGGGCGATTCGCGCACTTACCTGTTCCGCGACGACGCCTTGTGCCAGCTCACGCGCGACGACAGCCTCGTCCAGGCGCTGCTCGAGGACGGAGCGATTACCGTGGCCCAGGCGCGTGGCCATCCCGCCCGCTCGATCGTCCTCGCCGCGCTCGACGGCACCCCTCGCCCCGAGCCCGACGTCCGCACGGTCCCAGCCCAGGCCGGCGATCGCCTGCTGCTGTGCTCGGACGGGCTCTCGGACGCGGTCGAGGACGAGGCCATCGCCGAGGCCCTGCGGATCCCCTCCAATCGCGACACGGCGCGCCGGTTGGTCGAGATCGCGCTCGAGGCCGGCGGGCGCGACAACATCTCGGTGATCGTGGCCGACGTCGTCGCCGGGGACGCTGCCCGCGCCGGCTGGCTCTCGGCCGGATCAGGCGAGCTGACTGAGCTCGCGCTCGATCGCGCCGTGGGTGGTCCGCCAGCGGGCGCCGAGCCGCCCCACGAGCTGCGAGTCGATCTCGGCGCCCTCCTCACGCGCCCGCTGCTCGAGCTCGGATGCGATCGAGGCGAGCGCGGCGGCGCCGATCGCCCTCGCGTTGCCCTTGATCCGGTGCGCCGCGGAGCGGACCGAGGCGGGATCGTGACTGGCGGCGGCGGCCAGCACCTCGTCGAGCAGGATCGGCATGTTGACCGTGAACGTGCGGAGCAGGTCGGTCATCTCGCGCTTGGTGAACGACCCTCGCAGCTCGGCGAAGCGGCCGTGATCGAGGACCTCCGAGGCGGGCTCGAGCGCCAGCCAGCGATCGAGCACGGCATGGAGCTCCGCCTCGCGCAGCGGCTTTGACAGGTAGTCATCCATGCCGGCGGCCAGGCACTGCTGGCGGTCGCCCTCGAGGGCGTGGCCGGTGAGCGCCACGATCGGGACCCGCTTGCCCTCGGCCTCCCGGCGGCGGATCACGCGCGTCGTCTGGTAGCCGTCCAGATGGGGCATCTGGCAGTCCATGAAGATCAGGTCGTAGTCGCGCTGCTGGAGGCGCGCCAGCACCTCGCGCCCGTCGCCCACGCACTCGGCGACGATGCCGCGCCGCGCCAGCAGGCGCTCGATCACGAGCTGGTTGATCGGCTGGTCCTCGGCCACGAGGACCCGCGCGTCGCTCACGGCCACCGTCGCCGTTCCCACCTCGACCGATGGCTTGGCCGGTGGCGCGGCGCCCCGCGCCTCCTCCGGCGCCCGGCGCATGACCGAGGTGATCGCCTCGAGCAGCCGCGAGCGGCGAACGGGCTTGGTCAGGCACTCGGCCACGCCCGCGGCCCGAGCCTCGGCGTGGGCGATCCCCGAGGAGGCGAGCATGACGAGCCGGGTGGCGCGCAGCGCCGGCGTGGCCTTGATCTGCGCGACGAGCTCCAGGCCGCTCGACTCGCCGAGGTTGTGGTCGACGAGGGCCACGTGGAACGGCTCCCCGGAGTGGGCGCAGCCCAGCAGGGTCTCGAGCGCCTCGAACGCGTCGCCGACGCAGGTCGGGCGCATGCCCCACGCGGTCGTGTACGCCTGGAGGATCCGCCGGTTGGTCGGGTCGTCGTCGATGATCAGCACGCGCGTACCGTCGAGATCGACGGTCAGCTGCGCGTACTCCGTCGGCTCGCTGCAGACCACCACCGGGACCGAGAAGTGGAAGCGGCTGCCGGCGCCCTCGACGCTATCGACGCCGATCTCGCCGCCCATCAGCCGCACCAGCTCGCGGCAGATGGTCAGCCCGAGCCCGGTGCCGCCGAACCGGCGGGTGGTGCTCGCATCCGCCTGCGTGAAGGACTCGAACAGGCGCTCGAGGTGCTCGGTGGCGATCCCGATGCCGCTGTCGCGGACCTCGAAGCACAGGCACAGGCCGCCCTCGCCCGGCCCCTGGCCGGGCAGCGCCGATACCTCGACCTCGACGGTCCCGTCGTGTGTGAACTTGACCGCGTTGGACAGGAGGTTGCCGAGGACCTGAGTGAGCCGCAGCCGGTCGGCGCGCACGAACCGCGGCACGTCGTGGCCGATGAAGGTGTGGAGCGAGACGCCCTTCTCCACCGCGACGGTGGACACCATCTGGCAGGTGTTCTCCACCGCCTCGTGGAGGTCGAAGTCGTGCTGCTCGATGTCGAGCCGACCGGCCTCGATCTTCGAGAAGTCGAGGATGTCGTTGATCACCGACATCAGTGCCTCGCCCGACGCGCGCGCGGTCTCGAGGTACTCGCGCTGCTCACCGGTCAGCGTCGTGTCGTTCAGGAGCGTGAGCATGCCGATCACCCCGTTGAGCGGGGTGCGGATCTCGTGGCTCATGTTCGCCAGGAAGCTCGACTTGTGGCTCGACGCCTGCTCGGCCTCCTGCACCGCGGAGCGCAGCCGCTCGGCGGCGCAGGACAGGTCGTGTTCGCGGCTCTCGAGCGTCTCAGCCATGGCGTTGAACGCGTCCCCGAGCTGCGCCACCTCGCCGCGCCCGCAGGCGGGAACGCGGGCGGCCGGGTCGCCCCCCGCGAGCCTGCTCGCCGTCCGCGCCACCAGCCGCACCGGGTGCAGCACGCGCCGCAGCAGGTAGAGCCCGAGGCCGCTGAGGAGCAGCACCGACACGGCCAGGCCGACGGCGGAGAGGACGATCGTCAGGGTCGTGCGTCCCGCCGCGGATCCCCGGCTGCTCGCGGCCGCGGCTCGGACGCCGCGGTCGAAGGTCGAGAAGCGGGCGCGGAGCCCGTCGAGCACGCGCTTGCCGCTCGCCGTCTGCTGGACGGCCTGGGCATGGTCGAGATGCGGCACGGAGGCTACGAACGGCACGAGGTAGCCGGTCTGGTAGGCATCGACGGCGCGCGTGAGCGCGGCGGCCTGAGAGCGCTGCGAGGCCGATCCGCGGGTCAGCCGGCGCAGGTTGGCGAGCTGGACCGGGAGCTGTCGCCGCGCCACCGCGTAGGGCGTCAGGAAGCTCGTCTGGCCGGTGATGAGGTAGCCGCGGACGCCGGTCTCGAGATCCACCACCGAGCGCTCCACTGACAGCGACGTGGCGAGCACCTCCTGCGAGCGCTGGACGCGGGTGTTCTCGGAGCGCAGCGTCGCCACCGAGGCGATCAGGACCGCGAAGGCCGCGGCGACGAGCACCGTCACCGCGGCGATCAGACCCAGGACGAGCGCCACCAGGCTGCGCCGGCTCCGCGGCGCGATTGCCGTCATGGTTTCGTCAGCACCGGCCGCCCCGGCCGATGCACCGTTTCCACGCACATAGGGTTGTTGTGCCCGATCGTCGGCGATGCTCACAATTACCGTGCTGCGAATAGGTGGCTTTTCGGGTCGATAGCGCACCAAACCTCCTCACGAGTCCGGGCGCCGAAGGGGGAGCGGCGCCCGGACTCTGGACGGAGGAGCCTTGGACGTAAGGCGGCGATGACGCCTACCACGACCGGAAACGAACGCGGGCGCCGTTTCTTGCGGCAATCCGGTCTTGGGGCGAGACGCCGGGGCCGCCGGCCAGGCAGAATGCGCAGGGCGATGAGCGAGCAGGGGTTGCGGGCGGCGGAGTCCAAGATGCGCGAGGCGGGTCAGCCCGACGAGGCGATCCGCAACTTCCTGAGGGCATACGAGCGCCTCGAGGGCGGCGAGTCGGCGCTGCTCCCGAGCGCCGAGCTCGAGCCCGCCGGCGACGTTCCCGAGCTCGACTCCCTGCCCGAGACCGATGTCGCCGAGGCGCTCGAGCATGTAGTCATGATCAAGCTGAACGGCGGCTTGGCCACGACGATGGGGCTGCGCCGGCCCAAGTCGCTCGTCGAGGCGCGTGACGGCAAGACGTTCCTGGACATCATCATCGGCCAGACGCTCGCGCTCCGCCGGCGTTACGAGGTGGCGCTGCCGCTGCTGCTGATGAACAGCGAGGCCACGCGCGAGGAGACGGCGCAGGCCCTCGAGGCGCACCCCGGCCTGAACGACGAGCTACCGGTGGACTTCATGCAGAGCATGGTCCCGAAGCTCGAGGCCGAGGAGCTCGAGCCGGCGAGCTGGCCCGATGCCCCGTCGCTGGAGTGGGCGCCGCCCGGCCACGGGGACGTGTACGGGGCGCTGCGTCGCTCGGGGATGCTCGAGCAGCTGCTCGACCGCGGCTTCCGATACGCGATGATCTCCAACTCCGACAACCTCGGCGCCACGCTCGACCCGCGCATCGCCGCGTTTGTGGCCTCCGAGGAGGTGCCGTTCTTGATGGAGGTGGTGGAGGGGACCGAGGCGGATCGCAAGGGCGGCCACATCGCGCGCCGCAAGTCCGACGGACAGCTGGTCCTGCGCGAGGTGGCCCAGACTCCGGACGAGGACGCGGATTCGTTCCGCGACTACCGCCGCTGGCGCTACTACAACACGAACAACCTGTGGGTCGACCTGCGCGTGCTGGGCGAGATGCTCGAGCGCTCGGACGGTGTGCTCGAGCTGCCGCTGATCATCAACCGCAAGACCGTCGATCCCCGTGACTCGGACTCGACCCCGGTGCTTCAGCTCGAGAGCGCCATGGGCGCGGCGATCGGCAGCTTCGAGGGCGCTCAGCTGCTGCTCGTGCCGCGCACGCGCTTCGTCCCCGTGAAGACGACCGATGACCTGCTCGTGATGCGCTCCGACGTCTACGAGATGTCCGAGTCCGACATGGTCGTGAGCCCGGTGGCGGAGCGCGCGGAGGACCTGCCCTACGTCGAGCTCGACTCGCGCTACTACAAGCTCCTCGACGGGTTCGAGGAGCGCTTTCCCGGCGGTCCGCCGTCGCTGCGCGAGGCCGAGCGCCTGATCGTTCACGGCGACGTCACGTTCGGCGCCGGCGTCGTGGTCCGCGGTGCGGTCGAGCTCGAGCGCGACGAGCCCGACCGCATCGACGACGAGACCGTTCTCGAGTAGTTAACCCGGACCTCTGTTGTGCCGATACGGGAGGCAGTGATCGGCTCCACGCAGCGCACTTCGCAGCTCGCAGAGGATCGGCTACGACGGCTGATCGATGCCGGGCGCGCGCTGGTGGCCGAGCGCGACCTGGATCGGATCCGTGAGCGGCTGACCATCCTGGCACGCGAGCTCACGGGCGCGCGCGCGGCCGTGGTGCACCAAATGGCAGACCAGATGGTCGACCAAATGGTGGACCATCCGCGGATCTCCGCGGCGAGCGGATCGCTGCATGTGCCGATCCTGCTCGGGGCGAGGTCTGGGGGCATCTGCGCGTCGAGGGCGCGGGCTTCGACGAGGCCGACGAGGAGGCACTCGTGGGGCTCGCCGCCTGGGCCGGGGTGGCGATCGAGAACGCGCGCGTCCATCGCGAGACCGACCAGCGCCGCCTCGAGCTCGAGCGCTCGCTCCGGGCGCTCCAGGTGACTTCGGAGATCGCTCAGGCGGTGGGCGGGGAGACGCGGCTGTGGCGCGTGCTCGAGATGATCGCGCGCCAATCGCAGGCGCTGATCGACGCCGCGAGCGTCGTCATCCTGCTCGCCGACGGGGATGAGTTCGAGATCGCCGCCACCGCCGGCGCGGTGCCTTCGGACCTGATCGGGGTGCGCGTGCCCGCCGGCCGGTCCGCCGCCGGCCGGGTGCTGGCGACCGGCCGACCCGAGCGCGTCGCCGATCTGAGCAGCGCGCCCCGGTTCTTCCTGGCCGAGCTCGGCGTCCACCCGACCGCCGCCCTGTACGTGCCGCTGTTCTTCCATGGCGTCCAGGTCGGCGTGATCGAGGCCTTCGACCGCCTCGACGGTCCCCAGTTCCGCCTCGAGGACGAGCGCATGCTGGTTGCCGTCGGCACCAGTGCCGCCGCAGCCGTCGCCACCGCGCGCTCGGTCGAGCGCGACCGCCTGCGCCGTAGCCTGAAGGCCGCCGAGGCCGAGCGCTCCCGGTGGGCGCGCGAGCTCCACGACGACACCCTCCAGGGCCTCGGAATGCTGCGCGTGATGCTGTCGGGAGCCCGCCGCACGGACGACGTGGACGCGCTCCACGGCACGCTCGACGGCGCCGTCGAGCAGCTGACCCAGGAGATCGCCAACCTGCGTGCGCTGATCACCGAGCTTCGGCCGGCCGCGCTCGACGAGCTCGGCCTCGGGCCGGCGCTCGACGCTCTGTTCGAGCGCGCTCGCGTGAGCCATGGGCTGGTCATCGACAGCACGGTCGAGCTCGGCGCGGAGGACGATGGGCCGCGCCTCGATGCCGAGACCGAGACCGCCGTCTACCGCATCGTCCAGGAGTCGCTCACGAACGCCAGCCGCCACGCCGACGCGGACTACGTCGCGGTCGAGGTGCTGCGGCACGGGGACTCGATCCGGATCGCGGTCGGCGACGACGGGCGCGGGTTCGACGTCGAGCAGCCCGCCAAGGGCTTCGGCCTGACCGGTATGCGCGAGCGGATCTCGCTCGCCGGCGGGCGCCTGGAGATCAAGAGCTCACCGGCCGGGACCACGATCCTGGCCGTGCTCCCCTGCGGAGAACCCGCCGGGCGCCGACGCTGACGTTATCGTGCCCGCCATGGCGGCCCCGGACGCCATAACGATCGTGCTCGCCGACGACCACCAGGTCGTGCGCGCCGGGCTCCGGTTGCTGCTCGAATCCGAGGGCGGGTTCCAGGTCGTCGCCGAGGCCGGCGACGTCCCGACGGCCGAGCGGCGGGTGGCCGCCTACCACCCGCGGGTCCTGATCCTCGACCTGAACATGCCGGGCGAGCCGAGCCTGACGGCGATCCCGCGGCTGCGCGACAGCTCGCCGGAGACCAACATCGTCGTGCTGACGATGCAGAACGACCCAGCGTTCGCGCGGGAGGCGCTGCGCGCCGGCGCTATCGGCTACGTGCTCAAGGAGGCGGCCGACTCGGAGCTCGTCCAGGCGGTGCGGATGGCCTCCGACGGGCGCACCTACCTCAATCCCGAGCTCGGCGCACGGCTGGCGGCCGAGCCGGCCACGCCCGAAGGACCGCCCGACGACCTCTCGGCGCGCGAGCTCGAGGTGCTGCGGCTGATCGCCCTCGGTCACACCAACAGCGAGATCGCCTCGAGGCTGTTCCTGAGCGTCCGCACGGTCGAGTCCCACCGCGCGCACATCCAGCAGAAGACGCGGCGTACCTCGCGCGCAGATCTCGTGGCCTACGCCCGGGACCACAACCTCTTGTAGTTGGGGCCGCGCGGGCTGCGCCCGCGTGTCATCCGCGCGTCCGGGCCGGCTAACCCGCGCCGAGGTGCGCCGGGATCTCGTAGCCCTTGGCGCGCAGCCGCGCGTTCTTCGGCACCGGCGCCACCAGGCGCGCGCCGGCGGCGCGCGCCCGCAGGCGGATCGCCGGCGTGAGCTGCGCGCCGCTCTTGGTCCACAGGACGGTGACGGGCGCGTAGCGAAGCAGCGCCGTCCACGTCGCGGGGCCGATGATGCCGTCGTCGGTCAGACCGTTGGCGGTCTGGAACTCCTGCACGGCGCTCAGCGTCTGGGCGCCGAAGCCGCCGTCGACGGGAATCGCGTAGCCGGCGCTCACGAGATGCTCCTGCGCCCAGACGACCAGGTCGCCCTGGGTGCCCTTCTTGAGCACCGGCGTGGCCGTGGTCGCGGTATAGCCGGCGATCCAGCCCGCCGGCTGGGCCAGCGCCCGCCAGCCGGTGCGCGAGGCCTCCTGCCAATCCCACCAGCTGACCCCCGGGGCGCCGTAGGAGCGCGAGATCATCCGGAAGCGGACGATCTGGCTGGGCGCCGGGTTGTCGTAGATCTGCCCGAGCGGCGCGATCGGCCGCCCGTACACGCGGTTGTAGGTGTAGGTGTGGGCGTAGACGCTGTCGACGCTCGTGCCGATGTCCTTCCAGTACATCTGCGGCGTGTTGTACTGGGCGCCACCGGCGCCGAGGAACACGGAGTACGGGAACGCAGGGTGATAGTCGACGTACGGGAAGCCGGCGAGCGCCACCGGGAAGCTGGCGCCGATCAGCGATCGCAGCGTGGTCATGTAGGTCTGGGCCGAGATGTACTTGCCCTCGTACTCGGCCTCGGCGTCGATGACCAGGCAATCGGCGCCTGCATGCACGGCGGCGGCGCCGATCTGCGCCTCGGCCACCGGATAGTTGCCGTACACGTACTGCCAGGCGCACACGCGGATCCCCGCGGCGTGGAGCGTCGATACGAGCGAGCGGTTGAACTGCGACCAGGCCGCCGAACCGTCGCCGGCCTTGATCATGAGCGTGCTGATCCCGTAGGCGTGCGCGGTGGCGATGATCGAGCTGAGGCTGCCCCCGCTGGACTGAGACACGTACCAGATCCACATGCCGCGCCCGCCCAACGGATCGACGGGCGCCGGCGCCACGGTGCTGTGGTGCGAGGTGTGGGGCCTCGGCTTGGGCTTGGGCCTCGGCTTGGTCTTGGCCTTGGGCTTCGGCTGGGGCCAGGCGAGGACGCTCCAGCCGCTTGGCGAGGCGCCGCCCGAGGACGCGAGCGCCGGCGCCGGCGCCGCCACGAGAGCGAGCGCGAGCGCCACGAAGCAGAAAATCGCAAGCCGACGAAGCCCCCCTGCCCGCCGGCCCCTGACCGAGCGGGCCTGCATACGGTGGGTCACCGTAGCGTAGGAACCCGCTGCAACCCTGCAAGTTTCGTTGCAGCAGCAGGAAATGGGGAACCCCTGTCGTCGCATCCGCTCCGAAATGTCTCGGCACGGCGACAGGGGCCCTTGGCACCTGCAACAGGGCGTGCGCGGCGGCGCTCGGGAGCGTCGCTGCGCCGCTCGGGAGCGCGCTGCCCGAGCGCCCCGCGGCTACTTGATGAACAGGATCTCGGAGTACCGCGGCAGCGGCCAGAGGTCGTCGGCGACGATCCGCTCGAGCCGGTCGGCGACCTCGCGCATCGCGTCCATCGCCGGGATCACGGTGTCGCGCATGTACCTCGCGTGCTCCTCCGGGTCCTCCGGCTGGTTCTCGGCCAGGTTCGCGTCCTCGAGCGCGTGGATCGCGGCCGTGAACTCGGCGGTCAGATCCGAGGTCTCGGTCGCCAGGTCGCTGAGCTGAGCCTCCAGCAGCATCGCCAGGTGCCTCGCCGCGGCCGGCAGCAACATCGTCCGCGCAATCGACACCGCGGTCTCGGCCTCGATGTTGAGCTTGGTGACGTACTGCTCGAGGAACACCTCGTGGCGGGACTCGAGCTCGCGCCGGGAGAGCACGTGGTGGCTCTCGAACAACGCCACCGTCTCCTCGGAGATGAGATAGGGGAGGGCGTCGGGCGTGGTGCGCAGGTTGAGCAGCCCGCGCTGCTCGGCCTCGGCGTGCCAGGCCTCGTCGTAGTTGTCCCCGCCGAAGATGATCCGCTTGTTCTCGGCGTAGCTCTCCTGGAGGATCGGCGGCAGCGCCTCCTCGATCCCGACGCCCTCGCCGAGCTTCGACTCGAGCTTGGCGGCCAGGTCGTCGACCGCCTCGGCGACGATCGTGTTGAGCACGGTGTTGGGCAACGACAGCGACTGGCTCGACCCCAGCGCCCGGAACTCGAACTTGTTGCCGGTGAAGGCGAACGGGCTCGTGCGGTTGCGGTCGCCACCGTGCTTGGGCAGCGGCGGCAGCACCGGCGTGCCCAGGCCGAGGAACGACTGCTCGCGTGACTGGCCGGCCTCGCCCCGCTCGATCGCCCCGAACACGCGCTCGAGCTCGGCCCCGAGGAAGATCGAGATGATCGCCGGCGGGGCCTCGTTGGCTCCCAGCCGGTGGTCCTGGCCGGGCGAGGCGATCGATGCCCGCAGCAGTCCCTGGTGCTTGTTGACCGCCTGGATTACGGCGGCGCAGAAGAACAGGAAGACCAGGTTCGAGTGCGGGGTCTTGCCCGGCTCGAGCAGGTTCATGCCCGTGTCGGTGCCCATCGACCAGTTGTTGTGCTTGCCCGAGCCGTTGACGCCCGGCGAACGGCTTCTCGTGCAGGAGGCAGACGAGCCCGTAACGGCGGGCGACGTTCTGCATGATCTGCATCGTCAGCTGCTGGTGATCGGCGCCGACGTTCGAGTTCTCGAACACGGGGGCGATCTCGTACTGATTGGGCGCGACCTCGTTGTGGCGCGTCTTGACCGGCACGCCGAGCTTGGCCAGCTCGCGCTCGGTGTCGAGCATGTAGGCGAGGATGCGCTCGGGGATCGAGCCGAAGTAGTGGTCGTCGAGCTCGTGGCCCTTGGGGGGCTTGGCCCCGAACAGCGTCCGCCCGGTGGTCAGGAGATCGGGCCGCTCGAAGTAGAACTGCTCGTCGATCAGGAAGTACTCCTGCTCGGCCCCGACGGTCGTGAACACGCGCTGGGCGCTCTGGTCGCCGAACAGCCGGAGCGCCGCGATCGCCGACTTCGAGAGGGCGTCCATCGAGCGCAGCAGCGGGATCTTGTGGTCGAGCGCCTCACCCGTCCACGAGGCGAACGCGGTCGGAATGCAGAGGAGCGCGCCGTTGGGGTTCTCGAGCAGGAACGCCGGCGAGGTCGGATCCCAGGCGGTGTAGCCGCGCGCCTCGAACGTGGCGCGGATCCCGCCGGTGGGGAAGCTCGAGGCGTCGGGCTCGCCCTGGATCAGCTCCTTGCCCGAGAACTCGGCCAGCGCAGTCCCGTCGCCCGTGGGTCCGTAGAAGCTGTCGTGCTTCTCGGCCGTCATGCCGGTGAGCGGCTGGAACCAGTGGGTGTAATGGGTGGCGCCGCGCTCGAGCGCCCAGTCCTTCATCGCCTGCGCCACCGAGTCCGCGAGCGTGGTGTCGAGGGCCTCGCCGCGCGCCAGGGTCTGCTGCAGGCGGCGGTAGATCTCCTTGGGCAGCCGCTGGCGCTGGACGGCGGGGCTGAAGACGTTGAGCCCGAACAGCTGGTTGTCGGGAGCGGTCAGGTCCGAGGCGCCGAGGGCGGAGCCGTTCGGCGCCCACCGGGCGGCGAGCACGTTCTGCTGGCGGATTCGAGGCATGCGGGTGTCGTTCCTTCCTGTGGCTGCGGAATGGGTCGGCGTGCCTTTGCCCCAGGCACCTGTTGACCCCCGTCACGAGACGCTGGCGGCGAGAGTAGCGCGCCTTCGCGCGCGCGACATTATCCACGTGGCCAAACTGGCCGCACGATGCGCGGGAGGTTTGTCAGGAAATCCCGACAAACCGCAAGGGGTACGCTCCGGCGGTGCCGTTCAACCCCGAGCTCGCGCCCACGCCGCTACATCCCCGCGACCGAGCGCTACGAGCGGATGCCCTACCGGCGCTGCGGGCGCAGCGGGATCCGCCTGCCGGCGATCACGCTCGGCCTGTGGCAGAACTTCGGCGACGACTTCCCGATCGCCAACAGCCGGGCGATGCTGCGCCGCGCCTTCGACCTGGGGATCACCCACTTCGATCTGGCCAACAACTACGGCCCGCCGTACGGCAGCGCGGAGATCAACTTCGGGCGGATCTTCGCCGAGGACTTCCGGCCCTACCGCGACGAGCTGATGATCTCGACCAAGGCCGGCTACGACATGTGGCCGGGGCCGTACGGCGAGTGGGGCTCGCGCAAGTACCTGCTCGGGAGCCTCGACCAGAGCCTCGCGCGGATGCGCCTGGACTACGTCGACATCTTCTATTCGCACCGCTTCGACCCCGAGACGCCGCTCGAGGAGACGATGGGCGCCCTGGACGCCGCGGTGCGCGCCGGCAAGGCCCGCTACGTCGGGATCTCCTCCTACGGGCCGCGGCGGACCGAGGAGGCGGTGCGGATCCTGCGCGACGCTCGGCACGCCCGCTGCTCATCCACCAGCCCTCCTACTCGATGTTCAACCGCTGGATCGAGGCGGAGCTGCTCGACGTGCTGGAGCGCGAGGGCCTCGGGGCAATCGTGTTCTCGCCGCTGGCCCAGGGCCTGCTCACCGACAAGTACCTGGACGGCGTCCCCGAGGACTCGCGCGTGCGCCGCGGCAACTACTTCTCCGAGGAGCTGCTCACCGAGGAGAACATCGAGCGGGCGCGCGCGCTGAACGAGATCGCGCGCGAGCGCGGGCAGTCGCTGGCCCAGATGGCGATCGCCTGGGTGCTCCGCGACCCGCGTGTCACGCTCGGCGCTGCTGGGCGCCTCGAGCGTCGAGCAGCTCGAGCAGAACGTGGCCGCGCTCGAGCGCCTCGAGTTCGACGCCGGCGAGCTCGAGCAGATCGACCGGCTACGCCGTCGACGGCGGGCTCAACCTGTGGGAGCCGTCGAGCGCGACCTAAGCGCTCAACGGCCGTTCGGCGAGCTGACGATCTGGCCGTTGTTGTTGACGTAGGACTGCCCGGCCGTCGGGCTGACCATCACCGGGAAGGTCCCGTGCGGGAGCGACCCGTCGGACAGGACCGCCTTGGCCTTGCCGCTGAGCCCGGCCGAGACCTCCCAGGCGACCACGTGGCGGCCGGGGACGACCGCGGTCACCGCCCAGTCGAAGGTCGCGGTGTGGCCCGGCTTAGCGGACCGAGCGCCCAGGTGTTGGCGTCGTAGGTCGGTGGCGCCACCGTAGCTGCCGCCGGCGCAGCTGTAGCCGCTGCGGCCCGTGCACGGGCCCGGCGGCTGGTCGATGATCCAGATCTGGCGTGACGGGTTGCGCCACCGAGGACTCGGTGATCGCGTTCGCGAACGCCGAGGCGCTCGTGCCCTCGCCCGCGCGGCGCCGGGAACGTGCAGGTGACGTTGCAGATCGTGACCGCGACGTTGGGGATCGTCTGGCTCGAGTCGTTGCGTACCGCGAGCACGAGGTGGGTGTGCTCGGAGAGGGTCTGCGAGGCCGGGAACACCTGCTCGGGGACGTCGACCGTGAAGCTCGCCCGCGGCTCGTTGACGTCGAGGCGCTGCGCCGCCGCAGGCCGCGAGCGCGAAGGCGCCCAGGATCACCAGGAGCGCGCATCGCGCCGGTCGCTCGATAGTCCTCCACCCGCTCACCGCGGGCGGAAAATACCACCTGCAATTCCGGCGCACGACGGTTCTCACTTGGTCTTTTCCCGACCGCTGGCGTAGGCTTATGCGCGCCGGCCGCCCCGCCGGCCGGAAACACACGGGAGGAATGCAGACCACGTTGATCCGAGCAGCCGGTGATAAGGCCTTCCTGCCGGTCAAAGGCTTCCTCGAAGAGGTCGGGAACATGATGATCCTGACCGGCAAGACGCGTCGTCTCGGCGATCCGTCCGCCGTACCCGTACGGCTCCGAGTTCGCCGCGCAGTTCCTGTTCGCCCTCAAGCTCTGCTGGTTCCCGCTGCTGCGTGTCGCACGGTCGTGTTCGGCTACGCCGTCCCGGGCCTCCAGGCGGCCGACTTCCTGACGCTGTTCGGCGCGCTCGACCGGCTCGGCGGGTTCTTCGTGCTCTCCTCGATCCGCGAGTTCGCCCCGTTCGTGGACGCGATCATCCTGGCCGGCGTGGCCGGGTACCGCGATCACCGCCGACCTCGGCGCGCGCAAGATCCGCGAGGAGCTCGACGCCCTTCAGGTGCTCGGCGTCGACCCGGTCAAGAACCTGGTCGTGCCGCGCTTCCTGGCCCTGATGATCGTGACCGGCCTGTTCGACATCTACGCGCTGATCTTCGGCATCTTCGGCGGCATCCTGGCGAGCGTCGTCAACCACGCCCCGATCGGGCCGTTCTTCGTCACCTTCTTCAACAACGCCGAGACCACCGACCTGTGGGGCTCGGTGGTCAAGACCACCTGCTACGGCGCGATCATCGCGATCGTCTGCTGCTACAAGGGCATGACCGCCTCCGGCGGCGCCGAGGGCGTGGGCCGCGCGGTCAACGAGGCCGTGGTGATCGCGTTCCTGGGGATCTTCGCGTTCAACTACGCCTTCACCCAGACGCTGCTGGCCACCCATCCCGAGATCACCTCGATCGTGAAATGAGCCGATGGAAGGACTAATCGCTGCACCCCGCGGATGGCTCGAGTCCTTCGGGGAGATCACCAAGTTCACCTCGAAGATCGTGGGCGAGGTCTTCCGCCTGCGCGTGTTCAAGTACTTCGGGGAGACGCTGCGCCAGGCCGGGATCCTGATCGTCGCCTCGACGCTCGTGATCTGGAGCCTGGTGTTCATCACCGGCCTCGAGTGCGGGATCGAGGGCGCCTACTTCAACCAGGCCAACGGCGTGCCCGCGTACTCGGGCGTGTTCGCGGCATGGTGCGACCTGCGCGAGCTCGTGCCCTACGCGTTCGGCTACATGATGGCCGCCAAGGTCGGCACCGGTCTGGTGGCCGAGCTCGGCTCGATGCGGATCTCCGACGAGATCGACGCGCTCGAGGTGATGGGGATCAGCGGCGTCACCTTCCTGTGCGCGACCCGGCTGCTGGCGGCGTGGCTGGTGCTGCCGTTCGTGTACCTGTACCGCGATCGGCGCCGGCTTCTTCGCCAGCTACCTCGCCGTCGTCCAGCAGCTCGGATACGTCTCCTCGGGCGGGTTCTTCTTGATCTTCTGGCAATTCCAGAACCCACCTGACCTCTTATTCAGCTTGATAAAGGCGATGTCGATGGCCACGGTCATCGTCCTCGTCGGCTGCTACTACGGCTACAACGCCGGCGGAGGTCCGGTCGGGGTGGGTACCGCGACGGCGAAGTCGATGGTGCTCAACATCGTGGCCATCCACCTGATCGGGATGATCTGCACCCAGATCTTCTGGGGCGCCAACCCGCGGGCACCAATCGGAGGCTGAGATCATGCGCGACCCTGGCTGGGACGAGGAGGACGAGCGCACGGGCGAGGAGGCGCCCGACTCCGGCTCGGGCTACGACGCGGGCTACGGTGACGGCGATGGCAACGGCGGCGCGACGGCGCCGAGCGCGCGGCGCCAGGAGACCGTCCCGGCCTGGAACCCGGAGAGCGCCGCGCAGCCGGCCCGCGTCGATCCGGAGATTCACACGAGCGAGGGCGGCCCCGACTCAGAGGGCGAGAAGTCCGGTTCGCGCGTGTCGGTGGTCGACGAGCAGCCCCCGCGCCCCGCGCCCCCGCCCGGAGCCGACGAGGACGAGTACCAGTACCACACCTACAAGGTCTATCCCTCGGGCCGGCCCGACGCGGTCGAGTTCATCGACCTCTACAAGGGCTTCGGCCGCGCCAAGATCCTCCGCGGGCTCAACATGGGCCTGCCGGAGGGGATGGTGTCGATGATCCTCGGGCCCTCCGGCACGGGAAAGTCGGTGTGCATCAAGCACATGGTCGGCCTGCTCTATCCCGACGAGGGCGACTGCCTCGTGCACGGCGAGTCGGTCCCGAACATGGCCGACGACGAGCTGTTCGAGATGCGCAAGAAGTTCGGCCTGCTGTTCCAGGACGGCGCGCTGTTCGGCTCGATGAACCTGTACGACAACGTCGCCTTCCCCCTGCGCCAGCACACCGAGAAGGGCGAGGACGAGGTCGAGGACGTCGTCATGCGCCGCCTCGACGAGGTCGGGCTCTCCGAGGCGCGCGAGAAGATGCCCAACGAGCTCTCGGGCGGGATGCGCAAGCGCGCCGGGTTCGCCCGCGCGCTCGTGCTCGAGCCGGACATCGTGCTGTTCGACGAGCCCGACTCGGGCCTCGACCCCGTGCGGACCGCGCTCCTCGGCGAGCTGATCCTCGAGATCCACCGCGACATGATGGACGACGCCAAGGAGAAGGAGAAGGAGCACCTCCCGACCTTCGCCGTCATCACCCACGACATCATGAGCGCCCGGCGCGTGGCCGACTACATCAACGTCCTGTGGCGCGGGCGGATCGTCGAGGCCGGGCCCGGCCGAGGACATGCTCAACTCCGAGAACCCCTTCATCCGCCAGTTCCTGGCCGGGGAGTCGCAGGGCCCGCTGGCCATGGACTAATGCCGGACCGGATGTCCGGCGGTGGTAGCCGCCGGCGCGCGCGGAGCGGTCTTCTGGATTTCGGGAGCGGAGCGTGCGCCGGCCCGAAGCTGGACGCGGTCACGCGCGACGCCTGGCGCGCCGCGACAGGTGGTGGCGCTAGCCTGGGCCGACCATGAAGGCGAGGGACCGGTTGCAGCGGTTCGTGAGCGCGAGCGCCGCGCGGCCGGCGCTGACGCTGGCGATCGTGGTCGCGCTCGCGATCGGCGGCGCGGCGATCGCGCTCGGGCTCGAGCCGGACACCTCGACGGGCACGTTCGTGAGCAGCTCGTCGGCGACCTATCAGGCCACGGCAGAGGACCAGCGCCACTTCGGCTCAGACGCGGTCGTGATCCTGATCCGCGAGCCGCTGACCTACCTGGTCGAGACCGCCGACCTGGCCCGGATCACGCAGCTCGAGGCCTGCCTCGCCGGTCAGGTGGTCGTGGCCAACCCCACGCTCCTGTCGTTCACGCCTGCCCCGCCAGGAAGCCAGCCGCCGTACGGCGGGCAGGGGAGCCCGTGCGGAAAGCTCATGCAGTCAAAGCCGGCGCAGGTCGTGTACGGGCCGGGAACGTTCCTCAACCAGGCCGTCGCCGCGGTCCAGGAGGAGGTCCATACGATCGAGACGGGCGCGCAGCAGGCGATCACGACTGCGGAACAGGACGCCTACGAGCTGGCGCTGGCCCAGCACATGACGGTCGCGCAGGCCACGTCCGCGGCCAAGTCCGCGGGCCAGATCGAGCAGCAGCAGCAGGGCGAGAACCTGGCCCGGATGTACCTCAACTCCGGCATCAGCGGCACGACGCTCGGGATCGACGACAAGCAGTTCATCTCCCAGATCGTGTTCGACCAGACCCGCGGGGTCGACCAACCCAAGGCGCGCTTCGCCTACCTGTTCCCGACCGCCAACTCGGCGATCATCCAGGTCCGCCTGAAGTCGTCGCTCAGCTCGAGCCAGCAGGCGGCCGCGATCTCGCTGATCCGCCAGGCGATCCGGATGCCGACGTTCGCGCTGGCCTACGGGGGCTCGTACACGGTTACCGGGGAACCGGTCGTGGTCAACGACCTCGCCTCCTCGCTCGCCGGTTCGATCGTGAGGCTGCTGATCGCCGCCGTGCTCGTCATGGCGGCTTCGCTTCTGATCGTGTTCCGAAGCCGGCTGCGCCTGCTGCCGCTGGCCATCGCGCTGCTCGCGGCGGGGATCACGTTCGGGCTGACCACGGTGGCCGGCGCGAGCCTGACGATGGCCTCGATCGCGGTGCTGCCGATCCTCATCGGGCTCGCCGTCGACTACGCCGTCCAGTTCCAGTCCCGGGCCGACGAGGCGCGCCGGAGCGGCGAGAGCCGGGGCAGTGGCACGGGCGGCCGCGGCCGGCGCTCCGACGATCGCCACCGCGGCGCTGGCCACCGCCGCCGGCTTCGTCGTGCTCCAGCTCTCGCCCGTGCCGATGGTGCGCGGGTTCGGCCTGCTGCTGGTGGTCGGGATCGCGGTGGCGCTGGCCTGCGCGCTGAGCGCCGGATCGGCGGCGATCGTGCTCGGCGAGCGGCGCCGGTGGCGACCGACGTTCCTGGACGCGTCGCTGCGCGGAGCGGCCGAGATCCTGGGCGACTGCGGCCGGGTACGTCGCGAAGGCTCGGAGCGCGCCGCTTGGGCGCGAGGGCCGGGGCGCCGCGGCGGTGGGCCGGGGAGCGCGCTCGACTACGTGCTCTCGCGCGCGGTGGCGGCGCCGCGGCGGGTCCTCCTCGTCGGGCTGTTGCTCGCGCTGCTCGGTTGGGTGGCCGACACTCAGACCGCGGTGCAGTCCGACATAACCAAGCTCGTGCCGTCGGGCATGCCGGCGCTGCGCAACCTGCGCACGCTCGAGGGCATCACCGGCGTCTCGGGCGAGATCGACGTGACGGTGCGCGCGCGTAACGTGGCCAACCCGCAGACGATCGCCTGGATGACCGGCTACGAGCAGCAGTTGCTCGCCCACTACGGCTACGTCGAGGCTCGCGGTTGCGCGGGCGCCACCCTGTGTCCGGCCCTCTCGCTCCCCGACCTGTTCTCCAACGGGGGAGCCAGAGCTCAGGCTTCGATTGCGAGCTTCCTCAAGACGGTGCCGCCCTACTTCTCCCAGGCGGTGATCAGCTCCGATCACCGCGAGGCCGCGCTCGCCTTCGGGATCCGGCTGATGCCGCTGGCCCGCCAGCAGCGGGTGATCGACTACATGCGCTCGCAGCTGCATCCGCCGGCAGGGGTGCAGGCCCAGCTCGCGGGACTCCCAGTGCTCGCCTCCGAAGCGGACAGCGCGCTGTCCTCGTCGGGCCGGCGGCTGCTCACCCTGATCGTTGGGCTGCTGCTCGTGGGAGCCGTGCTGTTCGGCGTGTTCCGTCGCGCCGAGCGGGCGCTGGTTCCTTTGATCCCGATCGCGCTCGCGACCGGCTGGTCAGCACTGATCGTGTTCGCGATCCGCATCCCGCTGAACCCGATGTCGGCCACGCTCGGCGCGCTCGTGATCGCGATCTCAACCGAGTTCAGTGTGCTGCTGTCCGAGCGCTTCCGCCAGGAACGGGCCGCGGGGCACGAGCTGACCGTCGCCCTGCGGCGCACGTATCGCTCGACGGGCGCGGCGGTGCTCGCGTCCGGGATCACCGCGATCGCGGGCTTCGGCGTGCTGGTCGTGTCCAACATCACGATGCTCCGCGACTTCGGGGTGGTCACGTTGGTCGACCTGACGGTGTCGCTCGGCGGCGTGCTGCTCGTCCTCCCGTCCGTGCTGGCAATGGCCGAGCGGGGCGATCTCGTCCGCGGCGCGCAGGAGCTCGTCCGCCGCGTCGGTGGCGGCCTGCCGCGGCGCAGGCGGGCCCGCGTGGCGTGAGCGAGCCGCCGCTCGGCGGCGAGCCCGAGGAGCGCGACCCCGGCGCTCGCCCGCCCCCGCCGGTCATCAACACGCGCCCCTACCGGATGGCGATCGGCCTGTTCGCGGTGGTGTTGCTCGTGGCCTTCTCGGTCTACGCGTTCACCTCGCACCACGCGCGCAGCCCGGCGGCCGCGGTCGGCCACCAGCTGCCCTACTTCGCGGCGCCGCTCGCCACCTCGACGCTTCAGGGCGATGCCAACCTGAACCCGCCGTGCACGCTCGCCCGTCACGATCCCCGGGCGCTCAACGTGTGCCTGATCGTGCGGCGGCGAGCGCTCGTGCTGGGCTTCTTCGCCACCGGATCGAAGACGTGCGAGCGCGAGGTTGGGACGCTTCAGCAGGTCGCCGGCGGGCTGGCACCCGGCGCGGTTCCGTTCGCCGCCGTGGCGGTCGGTTCGAGCCACGCCGACACGCGGAAGGCCGCGCGCGCCCGCCACTGGACGATCCCCGTCGCCTACGACGCCGACGGCGCGGTCGGCGCCGCCTACGACGTCCAGGTGTGCCCGATGGTCGAGCTGATCCGCAGGGGCGGCGTGGTTGCCGCGGTCCTGATCGGCAATCACTGGCTGTCGAGCTCGGCGCTGAGCCGTCGCGTACGAGCGCTGCTCCCGGGGTAAGGCTGCTCGGTGTGAGCGGCGAGGCCGAACTGGGCGCGGCCGAGGGATTCCTGGATCCCGAGCTGAGCGCCGAGTTCCCCGGCCTCACGCTGCGCTGGCTCACGGTCGGTGCGCGCGTCGGCCCGAGCACCCGCGAGCTCAAGGGACGGCTTCGGGCGCTGTCCAACCGCTTCCGCGGCGAGAGCGTCGTGGCGATGCGCACGCATTCGATCCCGCGGGCCTACCGGGTGTTCTTCCGCCAGATCGGCCTGGACCCGGACGTGACTCGGGTTCCCAGCGAGCAGGTGGCCGTCTCGCGTCTGCTGCATGGACGGCTCGTCCCGCGAGACGTGATCGCGGACGCGCTCCTCATCGCCGTGGTCGAAACCGGAGTGCCGGTGTGGGCGCTCGACGCGGACGCCGTCGCTGCCGGCGGCCTCGGCATTCGCTCGAGCGCCGCGGGCGAGCGGCTGGGGTCGGGTGAGGGCGGGCCGCCGCTCGCTGCCGGCCGGCTCGTCGTTGCCGACTCGCGCTGCGTGCAGGCGGTCCTGTTCGGGGAGCTCGCCCGCGGGCACGTCGCCGAGCCCTGCCACAACGCGGCTCGTGCTGTTCGCCGTGGGCGTCGGCGGCGTGCCCCGGGTCCACGTCGAGGAGGCGCTGTGGACCGCGGCCGAGCTGCTCGAGGCCGGGTCAGGTGGCTGACCCCGGCTCATTTAGACGGCGTGGAGGCGGGTAACCCGGTGCTAAGCTCGCTTACTCGTGAGGAGGCGGTGATGGAGCTCCTGGATCAGAAAACCCACGCGCAACACGCGCCCTTGGTGGTCGCGCAGCCGGTCGTCGAGGACGCCGAGCGCGCTGCTCGGCGCAGCCTGCGGCTCCAGATCGCGCAGCTCGAACGGGAGCTCTCCGACGCCTTCGTCACCGCGTACCGGATGGGCGGGCTCGACCAGCCCATCGGCGGCGCCGCCAACCAGCCTCGCGTGCTCGACCTCGGCGAGCTCGAGCGAGTGCGCGACGAGCTGGCCGAGCGCCTGCGCGCCGCCCGCGTGACGATCGCCGAGCGCGCCGACGCGCAGGAAGCCAGCCGCCTGCTCCTCGAGCGCATGCTGCTCGATCCCGCCCGGTATCGCTTCATCCGGGTCTCTCGCGAGGCCCTCGGTGGGCCCGGGTGCGGAGCGTGGGAGGTCAGGCCGCGCCTCGGCTTGATCGGAATGCTGATGGGCTGGTGGCAGGTCAAGCTCTCCTCCGGCTGTCCGTTAGCCGGGGGTCGCGGCTCGGCGCCGCGGCCCTGATCTCGGCGGAGGATGCTGAGCGTGCGTAGCACCCTGCGTACCGGCGCGGCCACGGGGCTGGTCCTCGCGATCATGTTCATCGGCAGCCTCGGCATGTGGGTGGGGGCGCCGCTGATGTGGCTGTGGATCGGCTCGCAGATCGAGGGTGCCACGAACTCGCTCAGCGCCGCGCTCGGCGCGATGGCGATCGGCGTGGTGAGCACGGTGACGCTGCTCGCGGCGATCCTCGCGAAGCTCAGCAACACCTACCGCGCCAACCGGCAGGCGCGCGGGCTCGACGATCCCGGGCACGTCGTGCTCGAAGGGGTACTGGTCGTGAGCGCCGGGATCACCGTGATCGTGTTCGCGGTGTGGTTCTTCGTATTCGCCGGCGCGGATCCGGTTCCGCTCGGAATGCAGCTCTGAGGCGGGGCTCGGGGGTCCCGGTCGCCGCCGACCGGCCGCCGGCCCTACTCGGGAGTGTCTTCCCCCGGCCAGCTCCCGGTCAGCCGGGTGAAGATCTCCCTGGAACCGCGGTCGAAGCCGCCACGCACGACGCGGAAGATGGCCCCCTCGAGCGAGAGCGCGAGGAGCAGCTTCGGCCACTGCACCCAGCGCTGGTCCGGCTCAGGCGATTCCCGGTCCTCGACCACGCTCCACACCCGCTCGAACACGGTCGTGGCCACCTTGCCGGCGAGAAAGCCGCCGATCACGCTGAAGGGCAGGAACAGGATCTTGGTCATGTGGGCGTGCCTCCTATCGCTTCCAGGCCTTGTCCATGCGGGGCTTCACGAACGGCTCCTTCTCGGCGGGGTGGCCGGATTCGATCACCCTGGCGCGCTCCAGCTCGGCGTTCCACTCGGCTCCGAGCAGCACCGCGATGTTGGAGATCCAAAGCCAGACAAGGAAGATGATCACGCCGGCGAGCGCGCCGTAGGTCTTGTTGTAGGAGGAGAAGCTCGCGACGTAGAACGCGAACAGCGCGGAGGCGACCACCCACACCACGACCGCGAAGATCCCGCCCGGACTCAGCCACCGGAAGCCGGCGTGCTTCACGTTGGGCGCCGCCCAGTAGAGGATCGAGAACATGAAGCTCACGATCAGCAGCAGCACCGGCCACTTGGCGATGTCCCAGACCGTGACCGCCGAGGAGCCGATGCCGAGGATCTTGCCGACCTGACCGGCGAGGGCGCCCGTCAAGACGACCGCCAGGGCGCTGATCGCCAGCAGCGCCAGCATCACCACCGTCACCGCCAGCCGCACCGGCAAGGACACCCAGAATGGGCGCCCCTCCTCGATGTCGTAGATCGCGTTGGAGGCGCGCATGAAGGCGGCGATGTACCCGGACGCGGACCAGATCGCGCCGGCGATGCCGACGATGAACAGGGTGCCGGCGGCGCCGCGGCTGTGCTGGAGGCCCTTGACCGCGCTGGCGATGATCTGATGCGCCGATCCCGGGGCGATCTTGCCCAGGTTGGTGAGCAGCGGCTGCGTGGCAGAGTGGCCGATCAGGCCCAGGATCGAGACCAGGGCGAGAATCGCGGGGAAGATCGCGAGCACGCCGTAGTAGGTGAGCGCCGCGGCCCAGTCGGTGACATTGTCGGCCTTGAACTCGCGCACGGTACGCCGGAGCACGCCGAACCACGACCGCTTGCCCAGGTTGGTCGGCTTCGACGGGGCGCGTGAGCTTGCCGAGCTAGGGGCGTCGCTCGCCATCTGTCTAGCGCCGCCTCAAACGGCCGGCCAGGAACCCGACGGCCAACGCTCCGGCGACCGCCAGCGGGAGCGGGTTCTCCCGTGCCTTCTGGGAAGCCTGGGTGGCGGCCGACGCCGCACCGTCGGGCGACGCCTCCCGCGCCTTGCCGAGCAGTGCCTCCTTCTTCTCGGCCACCTGCGCCTTCGTATCCTCGAGCTTGCGCTTCGCCTGCGCCTTGACGTCGGTCTTCTCGGCGAGCGCCTCGACCGTATCGCCGAGCTGCTCGCGCGTCTCCTCGATCTCGCGCTGGATCTGCTCGGGATCGCGCGAGCCCGTAGCCGCCTGGTCCTGCTCGCGCGGCTCCACGGCTGCCTGGTCCTGCTCGGCGGAACCGGTCACTGCCGCGCCGCCTGTGCTCGGGTCTTGGCCCATTCCACGTCCTCCTTCACGCTTTCCGTCGCCTGTTCCGGTACCGGCGGCGTCGCCTGCTGGACCTTGCTCTTGCCCGTCAGCGCCAGCACCCCGGCGATCGCTCCGAGCACCGCGGTGACGATCAGCGCGGCGAGCCACGCGGCGACCGCCTTGGAGAGACCGAGGATCGCGGTCGCGGTCAGTGCGCCGACGGCGTAGAACGCGAACATCGCCGCGCCACCGAACATGCCCGCGCCCAGACCCGCTCGCTTACCCTTCTCGGCGAGCTCCGTCTTGGCCAGCTCGACCTCCTGGCGGGCCAGGCGGCTCGTCTGCTCTGAGAGCTGCTTCACCAACTCGGCCAATGACGCTTCCGAGGCGCTGGCCCGGTCCGGCGCTGTGCTGGCCATCCGATCTCCCTCCTCTCGAGGTTGCGCATGCCCAGCGACAGCTGGGACACATTGTTCGGGGTACCCGGTGGATAGCCGCCTAATCGTCCCCCCTGGCTCCAGAATCCGGACAAGCCGAGGCAAATTGAGACGCCTGTTTCCGGATTGCCCGGACACCGGGGGCCGAACTGCTACAAGTGAGGCATGGCCGATCCGGCACGCGCACCTGCGGACGAACCCGTAGACGCAGGCGCGGGCCCGATGCGCGCCGATGCGCTGGCCAGCCGCCAGCGCATCCTCCGGGCGGCCAGCATGCTCGCCGGAAGCCGGCACGTGACGATGGCGGGGCTGGCCGCCGCGGCCAACGTCGGGCGCTCGACGCTCTACCGCCACTTCCCCACGCGCCAGGCGCTCGAACGCGCGCTGGCGGAGCTCGAGGAGGTCGATGCCCCGCCGGAGGTGCGCGCGGGTAGCCGCGTGGCGACGATGCCGTTTCGTGCCCCGGGGCAGCTGGGTCGCGAGTCGCCGCTCGCGCTCGAGGTGACGCGCGTCCTCGACGAGGTGCCGCCGCATCTCGTGCCGGATCAGCTCGTGGCCGAGGCTCGACGGGCGGGTGGCGTCGCCGTGGCGCTCTACGTGGTCGACATCGACGGCTCGCGGCTGCTGCGACTGGCCGGCACGGAGGAGTTCCCGGCGCATCTGGACGCGCCGCCGGCCCTCGGGCCCGAGATCGTCCCCGAGGGTCTCCCCGACTTTCACGAGCGCCTGCAGCGCCAGCTTCCGGGATGCGTGACCGAGCCGCTCTGGCTCCGGGGCCGCGTGCTCGGCCTGCTGCTCTGCCTGGGGGAGCCGCTGTCCGGCCTCGCCGACATTGCCAAGCAGGGCGCCGCCGCGCTGGAGCTGGCCAACGACTACACGGACTTCATCGAGGCGGCACGGCGCCGCAAGCCGACGACGCCGGCCGCCGAGGTTCAGCAGCACCTGTTCCCGCCGCGGATCGCGCGGATCGCCGGCGCGCAGCTTGGCCGGTGCGCTGCTCCCGAGCTACGAGGTGGGCGGGGATTGGTTCGACTTCGTCGAGAACCGCGACGGAGCCTGGCTCGCCATCGCCGACGCCGCCGGCACCGGCCCCACCGCGGCCGGATTGGGAGCCGCGGCCTTGGGCGCCCTACGCGCAGCGCGCCGGAGCGGCCAGGACCTCGAGCATGCGCTCGGAGCCGTGCACGAGACCGTCCGCCGCCTCGACAACGACGACTTCTACGTGACCGCGATCTTCGCGCGCTGGCGCGCCGCCACCGCGAAGCTGACCTGGGCGAACTGCGGGCATCCGCCTCCGTACCTGGTCGACGTGGAGGGCAATCTCACGGGGCTCGAGGCTCCCGAGCACCCGCCGCTCGGCGTCGGCCGCAAGCCGGCGAAGTTCCAGCTCAGCGAACGCCGGCTCCGCTCCGGCGAGCGGCTGATCATGGTCACGGACGGGGTCATCGACCGGGAGATGGAAGGCGGAGGGACCTTCGGCGTCGACGGCATCAGGGACGCGCTCGAGCGCGCCGAGAGCACCACCGCGGCGGCAACGGCCATGGCGATCCAGAACGCGGTGACGGAGTGCTGGCGCGAGCCGCTCCAGGACGACGCCACCGTGGTCGTGATGGCGATCGAGTAGCGGACGTCGAGGTCGGCGGCCGGGGCCGGCGGCCGGCGGCCGGGGCCGGGGCGGGGGCGCTCCCGCGCCGCCGGGCGGGGCAGGCCGGCGGCGCGGGAGGGGTTACGGGGCGACCGGGGCGGGGGTACAGCGCCGGTCAGGGGGCTCAGACGAACTCGAGCACGCGCGCGACGCACGCGTCGAGCTGGTCGGCGAGGATCCGCCGCTGGCGCTCGGTCAACGCGCCGACCGCCTTGGTCTCGGTGATCTGGTGGCGGGCCAGGAACTTGCGGCACCTCGTGGTGCCCCATCGCCGCTGGCTCATCAGCAGTTCGCCGATGTCCCACGTCAATGCCTCGGTGGGCGGATCCTTGAGCACTTCGACGACGGACGTATCGCCGTCGGCGATTCGTCGCTTGAGCTCCGCACGTGCAAGCCGCACCTCATTGGCCCGCTCCAGCGCGCGCAGCCGCTGGGGCGCTGGCGTCATCGTGGCGGTATGCGTCATCAACTGATCTCAACTCCCTGCGTCTTGTCCGCCGCAGCGGACGCTTTTCACGTTGCCCAGGGACCGGCGTGCCGTCCCGCAGCCGGTCCCGCTGGTCTTGCTCTCTCTCCCAAACTGCGGCCTGCTGCTCGAGTCCCCTGCCGCTTTGCGGATCCCGCTGGGTCCTCGTCTTCGGCCATCAACCGCAGGGCAAAGCTACGGCAACCGCCTGGTAACAGCAATGACACAACCCGTGGAGGGTGCGCTTAGAGCGGACTTTTTCTCGCCCCGAATTCTTGTGCGGTAATGGACAAGTCCGGGTGCTCGGGCCGGGCCCTAGAGCCGGCCTGGAAGCGGCCCGTGCTCGGCCTCGAAGGCCCGTTTGGCGTCGGCGAAAGCGTCGAGCGCCGCGTCGAGCGTGGCGGCGTCGTGCGTGGCCATGACGCTCGTGCGCAGGAGCGCTCCGGCCGGCGGCACGGCGGGGTGGATGGCCACGTTCACGTACACGCCCGCGTCGTAGAGCGCCTTCCACAGGAACACGGCCTTCCAGTCGTCGCCGACGACGACCGGGACGACCGGCGTCACCACCTCGGTCCCGTCGGCCAGCCGGGTCGGCGACACCACCTGGAAGCCGAGCTCACTCAGGCCACGGTGCAGGTAGCGGGCGTTGTCGAGCACGCGGGCGAACAGTGCTGGGCCCTCTTCGGAGCGGCAGATGCGCACGGCGGCGAGGGCCGCTCCGAGCGCTGCGGGCACCGCCGAGGCGGTGAACATGAATGGCCGCGATTGGATCCGCAGGAACTCGATCACGTCCGCCGGCCCCGCGATCACGCCTCCGCAGGATGCCAGCGACTTCGAGAACGTCGCCATGCGCAGGTCGACGCGGTCCTCGACTCCGAGCAGCTCGCTTGTCCCGGCACCGCGGGCACCGAGGACGCCCAGTGCGTGCGCCTCGTCGACCATCAGCCGGGCGCCGAAGCGCTGGCACAGCTCGGCGATCTCGGGTAGCGGTGCGACGTCGCCCTCCATCGAGAAGACGCCGTCCACGACGACCAGGATCCCGCCGCCGTCGGCCTCGGCCCGTTCCAGGCTGTGCTCGAGGCGGTCGAGCCGGTTGTGCCGGAACGCCCTCAGCTTGGCCCGGGAGAGGATGCAACCGTCCAGGATCGAGGCGTGGTCGCCCGAGTCCGCGATTACGGTGTCGCCGGGCGCGAGGATCGTCCCGAGCGCGCCGATGTTCGCCTGATGGCCGGTCGTGAACACGAGCGCCGCCTCGGTGGCGAACCAGTCCGCCAGCTCCTGCTCGAGCGCGAGGTGCAGGTGGGTCGTCCCGTTCAGGAAGCGCGAGCCGGTGAGGCCGGTGCCGTAACGGTCCAGGGCCTCGAGCGCGCCTTGCTTGACGCGCTCTTCGCCCGTCAGTCCCAGGTAGTTGTTGGAGCCGAGCATGATCCGCTGCCGGCCCTCCATCTCCACCACCGGCATCGTCGGTCCCTCGAGGATCCGGAAGAAGGGGAGGGCATCGAGCTCGCGGGCCACCTTGAGCTGCTCGAGGCGCTCGTGCTCACGCGCCTTGGCGAACACGTCGATCCGGGTGGGCATGGCGGTATCGTATCGGCGCCTTGGGGAATCGCCGGCCCGGCGGCCGGTGTCGTTTCAGTTGGTCTTCTTCCATCCGACCGTCCGCGCTGTCACCATGTCCCACTCGATGTCTGACGACGCGCCCACGACAATTCCGGAGCCTGGCCTCGACGCGGAGGTCCTCGATGGCGATCCCTCGCCTGAGCTGCCGGAGGAGACTGTGGACGCCATCCCGGTTCTGGCGCAGGCGCGTCCGATCGAGGCGAGCGCCCCGGCTGCTCTGCCCGCGGTGCAGGCCGTCGCCGTGGCCGCCACCGGCTTCGTGGCCGGCGCGGCCACGATCGCCCTGGTCAAGCGCCACACCGCGCGCAAGCTCGCCCGCGCCACCCGCAACAGTCCGCGGCGCGCGGTCGATCTGCTGCCGATCGTCGGCACCCGGACGTTCCTGGTCGACGTTCACCTGATCGCCAAGCCGCAGGAGTGAGCCCCGCGGACGTGCCGGTCGCGCGGGTCGAGGTTCGGCCGCGCTCGCCGTTTACGCTGCCGGCCCGGAGCGGCCTGGACGGGCTGACCCGCGTGCGCGGCGGCGTACTGCACCGGTTGGTGCACGCCGGGGAGCAGCCGGTGCTGGTCCGGGTCGGGCAGCCCGCGCGCGAGCGCGTGGTGTTCGTGGCCCAGGGTGGGGACGCTTCCAGTGCGCGGTGGGCGATCGAGCGGATGCGCCTGGCGCTCGGGGTGGATTGCGACTTGAGTGCGTTCTATGAGCGCTTTCGCTTCGACCCGCTGATCGGACGCTCGGTCCGCCGCGATCCCGGGCTGCGCCCCCCGGGGCGCCCGGAGCCGTTCGAGGCGCTGGCCTGGTCGATCTGCGAGCAGCTGATCGAGTTCGAGCGGGCCGCGGCGATCCAGCGGCGGATCGTGGCGCGCCTGGGCCGGCGCTGTGGCTTCACCTTCCTGCGCGACTCGCCTGCGGCCGAGGTGGTGGCCGCTCAGGCGCCGGCGAGGCTGGCCTCGTGGGGCCTGACCGATGGCCGCGCCGTGGCGCTCGTCCGCGTCGCCGCCGAGGTCGCGCGGGGGCGGGTGGACCTGCACGACGGCGATCACGAACGCGGGTGGCAGCGCTTGCGGGCGATCAGGGGAATCGGCAGCTGGACGATTCAGATGCTGGGGCTCACCGGCCAGGGCCGGCTGGATCAGCTGCCGGCGGGCGACGTGGCGTTCTTGCGCCTGGTCGGGCGGCTGAAGACCGGCCACCCCTACGCTCGCGCCACCGAGGAGGAGGTCGGCGAGTTCTTCTCACGCTTTGGGCCGTGGGCGGGGCTGGCGGGGCTCCACGCGCTCCGGGTGGCGCCGACGCCGCTGGGCGCGCGGCTGGCGGGGTAGGGCTGACGGGGCCGCCGCTGCCGGGTGAAGCCATTTTCGTCCGCTGAGCGACCGAAAATGGCATCAGCCGCGCGTACACCCCCTGCCCGGGGAGCAGCTCGTTGGTCGATGCGTCGGTCACGGCGTTGACGCTCGTGATCAGGTGCTGGTTCAGCATCCACTGCCCGTAGCTGTTCCACTGCGTCGGGTCCATCCAGCCCCAGGGGTTGCTCGCGTTGGCGGGGAAGAACGCCGGCAGCGTCGCGCGAACGCTGGCGAGCTGGAACTTGGGATCCAGTGACGGGTTGGCGCTGACCAGGTTCCGGACCGCGGCCTGGGGATCGCGGCGCACGGCCTGATATCCCCGTGCCATCGCCTGTACGAGCCGGCGGACGAAGTCGATGCGCTCGTTGATCTCGCTGGCGCGCACCACGAGCACGAGCTCGTCGTAGCTCGGCACTCCGACCTGGTTCATGCGGATCACGTGCGGGTGCTTGTGCATCTGGGCGAGCTGGATCGCCTCGACGTTCCAGTAGGCGCCGAGCGTGGCGTCGACCCGGCCCGAGAGCATCGCCGGCACCAGGTTCGCGCCCACGTTGATCTCCTTGACCGAGCTGACCGGCACCCCGGAGCGGGCCAGGATCGTCGTCAGGTAAGCGTGCTGATACGGGATGCCCGCGTCGCCAACGGTCTTGCCGCGCAGCTGCGCCGGGTTGGTGATGTGCTTGGAGCCGACGGAGACGATCGAGGTGAGCGGCTCCTGCACGAGCGCCGCCACCGCGACCAGTGGCAGCCCCTGGTTACGCGCCAGCAGCAGCTCGGGCTCATACGAGATCGCCGCGTCGACCTTGCCCGCCGCCACCAGCTTGAGCGGGAGGGCGGGATCGGACGGGGTCTGGATCTGAAGGTTCAGACCCACGCGGCGGAAGTCGCCCTCGGCCTGCGCCTGGTAGATGCCGACGTGGTCGGCGTTCGGGAACCAGTCGAGCATCAGCGACACGTTCTGAAGATGAGAGCCCGACTGGGCCACGCTCTCGTTCTTCTCGCCGCAGCCTGCGAGGCCGAGCGCGAGCAGCATCAGGATCGGAACGAGTCGTTTCATGGCGTCCTCTCTAAACGGGGTCGATGAGCCCACGGAACGGCGATTCGCTCGGCGAGCGTGAGCAATCCGAACAGGGCGATGGCGAACAGCGCCAGGATCACGACCGCCGCCATCGCGCGGGCGGCGAGGAGCTGCGGGATCGACTGGATGAGCGTGTACCCGAGCCCGGAGTTGGAGCCGTTCCACTCGGCGAACACGGCCCCGATGACCGACACCGCCACCGCGATCTTGGCGCCGGTGAAGACGCCGGGCAGGACCGCGGGCAGCTCGACATGGCGGAACGTTCGCGCGCGTGATGCGTCGAACGTGCGCATCAGCTTGATCAGGTCGGGGTCGACGCTCGCCAGCCCGTCGAGCGTCGTCACCACGATCGAGAAGAACGACACGAGCGCCACCACCACCAGCTTGGGCGCGATCCCGAACCCGAGCCACAGCGTGAGCACGGGCGCCAGAATGACCACCGGTACTGCCTGCGAGGCCACGATCAGCGGATACAGCGCCAGGCGAAGCGTGCGCGAGAAGTGGATGCCGATGGCGAGCACGAGGCCGACGAGCACCGCGGCCAGACCGCCGAGGAGCACCTCGCGGCCGGTCACCAGGAAGTTGCTCCACAGCAGCGAACGGTCCTCGTAGAGGGCCTTCGCCACCGCGTGCGGGGCGGGCAGGATCGACGGGTCGACGCCGCCGAGGTCGACATACAGCTCCCAGGCGCCCAGCAGCGCGAGCAGCATCAGCAGCGCGGGCACCGCATCGACGAGGCGCACCGCCTTGGTCGGCCACGGCAAACGGATCATGCGCTCACCCCCAGCGCCCGGAGCGCCTGCTCGCGCAGCTCGACCAGAGCGGGATCGGTGCGGTGGCGCGGTCGGGGAAGCGTGTTCTCGATCTCGGCCACCGCGTGCCCCGGCCGTGGCGACATCACGACGACGCGGTCGCCCAGGACGACTGCCTCCTCGACATCGTGGGTCACGAGCACGACCGTGCGCGGCTCCTCCTGGAGCATGTGCGCCAGCCAGCCCTGCATCTCGTAGCGGGTGATCGCGTCGAGGGCGGCGAAGGGTTCGTCGAGCGCGAGTACCGGCTTGCCGGCGAGCAGCGAGCGCAGGAACGAGACGCGCTGGCGCATGCCGCCCGAGAGCCCGGCGGGCCGGGTCCCCTCGAAGCCGGCGAGACCGAAGCGCTCGAGCCACGGCGCCGCAGCGGTGCGTGCCTGCTCGCGCGAGGCGCCGCGGGCGCGCAGGGCCAGGCCGGCGTTGTCGATCGCGCTCAGCCAGGGGAGCAGCAGGTCGCGCTGGGGCATGAGCGCGGCCGGCGCACAGTGCACCACGCCACTGTCCGGGCGCTGGAGGCCGCAGATCAGCTCGAGCAGCGTCGTCTTGCCGCACCCGCTCGGTCCGACCACCGCGACGATCTCGCCGGTCTCGGCGTGCAGCGACATGCCGGCCAGCGCGGTGAGCTGCCCGCCCTTGCCGGCAAAGCTGCGAACGACGTTCTCGAGCCGCACTCCGGCCGGTTCGTGAAGATCGCGAGGCTCCTTCACGGGAGCCTGGACCATGTCTTGCATCGCTCCCTTCGCGGGCATTACCCCACAGGTTCGAAGGGTCAGCGCCGGGTCGCCGTGGGGCGCAGGGGCGCTATCTCAGCCGGCTTTCCCGCCAGCCCCCCTGGGTTGTCACGTTTGCCGCCTCGATCCTAGCGCGCCGGGATCTTCGGCTACTTGTGCTTCTTCTTGTGCGTGGTGGTCGGGTGGGCGAGGGCCAGGTAGTGGTGGCCCGCGTGCACGAGGATCGTGATGTGCTTGACGAAGTCCGTGACCTCGACGGCGTGGACCTGGACGGCGATCAGCGTCCCGTTGCACTGGTCGGTGGTCGTCCATTGCGTGCCGCGAACGGTTCCCGCGCCGTAGCGGCCGCGGGTGCTGAAGCGCCCGCTGACCCGGGAGCTGACCGAGTAGAGCCGGTAGATCCGCGCGCCGGTGGCGATCGGCCCGCCGTCGGCGGCGAGGCCGTGGGCCTTGCACGTGGTGGCGTAGGAGAGCGCTCCCGGGAACGCCGGCGTGCGGTCGACCAGCGCGATCGTGGTCAGCCCCTTGTTCGGCCCCGAGGTGGTCTGGGTCACGCTGAATACGCCGCCCTTGAACGTCCCGGTGTAGAGCTTGCCGTTGATACCGCTGGCCGCTACCAGGCTGATCGAGCCGTCGAGCGCGTCGATCACCGTGCCGTTGGGCAGCTGCGTGTTCTCGGTCAGCGGAACCATCTGGCCGTGCTTGAGCACGAACACGACGCCTGAGGGCTTCAGATCCTCGTGCCCGAGCGTCGGCGGCGGCGGCTGGCCCTCGCGCGGGGTCGCGTAGGTCTGATCGGGACCGATCGTCTCGCCGTCGCTGTTGACCGCGACCAGGCGCACGTGGTAGAGCGCGTTGGGCTGCAAGCCGCTCAGCGTCGCGGTCAGCGGGTGGCTGCTGAAGTCCGAGCCGATCAGCGTCTTGGGCGTTGAGAGGTTGTAGACCGTGATCCCGAACTGCTGGTAGCGCGCGTCGAGGCCGTATACGTAGTACGCGGTCGTCGGCAGCCCTTCCGGGTTGACCTCGCCGGTCAGTCCGGCGCCGCGCTTGCCATCCGGAAGCGGCGAGAAGGTATCGACCTTGGGCGCGCGTGGTCTGATTTGGAGGCGTGACCGGGATGTATGTGAAGTGAGCCGGAGCGCTCGTCCCGAACGGCGTCGTGACGGTCACGTCGACGGTTCCCGAACCCGGAGGGGCGAGCACGACGAGTTGGGAGCCGTCCGTGGCCGAGATGGGCGTGGCGATCTGGCCGCCGAAGGTCACGCTGCCCCCCGTGAAGCCCGATCCCGAGATTGTGACCTGAGTACCGCCGCCGGAGCTGCCCGAGTTCGGACTCACGCCCGTGACCACGGGTGGCGCGGTCACGGTGTAGTGGATGGTGGCGGTGCTGGTCTGTCCGTCCTGGCTGGTGGCGGTGACTGTGTAGGTCTGCGTGCCGGCGGTGCTCGTGTCGAGGGTGCCGCTGCCGCCCGTCGCGCCATTGGCGTCGGCGCAGCTCTGAATGCCCGGGCCGCCGGTCGCGTCGGTGCACGCGAAGCTGGTCGCGACGTGCTGGTTGAGGCGGTAGGTCTGATTGTCGGCAGGCGAGCTGATCGTCGCGGTCGGCGCTCCAAGGACCGTGTAGTGGATGGTGGCGGCGCTGGTCTGTCCGTCCTGGCTGGTCGCGGTGACCGTATAGGTCTGCGTGCCGGCGGTGCTCGTGTCGAGGGTGCCGCTCCCGCCCGTCGCGCCATTGGCATCGGCGCAGCTCTGAATGCCCGGACCGCCGGTCGCGTCGGTGCACGCGAAGCTGGTCGCGACGTGCTGGTTGAGGCGGTAGGTCTGATTGTCGGCAGGCGAGCTGATCGTCGCGGTCGGCGCTCCAAGGACCGTGTAGTGGATGCTGGCGGCGCTGGTCTGTCCGTCCTGGCTGGTCGCGGTGACCGTATAGGTCTGCGTCCCGGCGGTGCTCGTGTCGAGGACGCCGCTCCCGCCCGTCGCGCCATTGGAATCGGCGCAGCTCTGAATGCCCGGACCGCCCGTCGCGTCGGTGCACGCGAAGCTGGTCGCGACGTGCTGGTTGAGGTCGTAGGTCTGATTGTCGGCAGGCGAGCTGATCGTCGCGGTCGGGCCGCCCGGCCCGGTCACCACGGCTCTTACGAGGTTGGGCCTCGAGTAGTCGGGAGCGAATGAATCATCCGCGTGCAGCGTTGGGTGGACCGTCGTCGTTGCGAACTGCCCGCTCCGCGATCCCGCGTAGGAAAGAAATCCGATTGAGTCGCCGTGACTCGCGGCAGCTGCGTACGTCTGGCTTGGGAGGAGCGCGAGCGTTCCGTCCAGCGATGCGTTCCCGCTGATCGCCAGGAGCGAGGATTCGCCGCTGCCAGTGCCATTCACCGATATGGCGAGCTGGCCTCCGGTGTCCTGCGCATAGTCGCCGGTGACCGTCAGCGTCCCGACCGGATTGCCCGGCGCCACGGTGCCCCCGAAGTTCGTGAGCGTGCCGACGAGCGTGCCCGTACCGCTGAGCGTGCCGCCGTCGAGGGTAAACCCGGTCACGGCAAGGGTCGTGCCACCGGGGAGACTGGTGGTTCCGCCCGTTTGAAGCAGAAGACCGCCGAAAGTCGTGTTCCCGGAGATGTTGAACCCGGCCGCATCGATAGTCGGGGCGCCGCTGTTATAGGTACCGGGCGCGAAGGTCACGGTGTCGGTGGTGCTCAGGGTGGAGGAATAGGCGCTGATGAAGTTGGTGTTGCTGATCGAGACCGGGCTGGTGGTCGAGAGCGCCGCGCCATACAGATAGGGCTGGCCGGTCCCGGTGATCGAGAAGTTCCCCCCGCCCGTCTGATTGATCGGCATCGCGCTGGCGCTGCCATTGCCGATCACCCCGCCCGTCCAGGAGAACCCGCCGCCCACACTCAGCCCCTGACCAGCCAAGCTCCCGCCCGACATCGCAAAATCGCCGACCGTCGAGGCGGCGCCGAGGTTGAGCGTGCCGCTGGTGATCGTCAGGCTGGTGCTCGGGCCGGCGAAGCTCGCGCCGGACGCGACAGTGAGAGCGCCGTTGATGGTGATCGCGCTGGTGCTCAGAGCGCCGTTGAGTGTGCTCGTCGACCCGGCCTGGGTATAGCTGCCCTGGCCGGTGATCGTGCCCGAGATGGTGCCGTTCTGGACGCTCAAGCCCGCACCCGAGGGGACCGTGAGCGTCGCCTCGGAACCAAGATTGAGCTCGGTCAAAGACAGCGAGCCGCCCAGCGTGGCGCTCCCGTTCAGCGTCAGCTGATACCCCGGCAGCGTGGTCGCGCCGCTGATCGCCAGCCCAGTCGCGGTGATCGCCACGCCGTTGGCGGCATAGCTGCTCGAGGGCGCGAAGGTCACGGTGTCGGTGGTGCTCAGGGTGGAGGAATAGGCGCTGATGAAGTTGGTGTTGCTGATCGAGACCGGGCTGGTGGTCGAGAGCGCCGCGCCATACAGATAGGGCTGGCCGGTCCCGGTGATCGAGAAGTTCCCCCCGCCCGTCTGATTGATCGGCATCGCGCTGGCGCTGCCATTGCCGATCACCCCGCCCGTCCAGGAGAACCCGCCGCCCACACTCAGCCCCTGACCAGCCAAGCTCCCGCCCGACATCGCAAAATCGCCGACCGTCGAGGCGGCGCCGAGGTTGAGCGTGCCGCTGGTGATCGTCAGGCTGGTGCTCGGGCCGGCGAAGCTCGCGCCGGACGCGACGCTGAGAGCGCCGTTGATGGTGATCGCGCTGGTGCTCAGAGCGCCGTTGAGTGTGCTCGTCGAACCGGCCTGGGTATAGCTGCCCTGGCCGGTGATCGTGCCCGAGATGGTGCCGTTCTGGACGCTCAAGCCCGCACCCGAGGGGACCGTGAGCGTCGCCTCGGAACCAAGATTGAGCTCGGTCAAAGACAGCGAGCCGCCCAGCGTGGCGCTCCCGTTCAGCGTCAGCTGATACCCCGGCAGCGTGGTCGCGCCGCTGATCGCCAGCCCAGTCGCGGTGATCGCCACGCCGTTGGCGGCATAGCTGCTCGAGGGCGCGAAGGTCACGGTGTCGGTGGTGCTCAGGGTGGAGGAATAGGCGCTGATGAAGTTGGTGTTGCTGATCGAGACCGGGCTGGTGGTCGAGAGCGCCGCGCCATACAGATAGGGCTGGCCGGTCCCGGTGATCGAGAAGTTCCCCCCGCCCGTCTGATTGATCGGCATCGCGCTGGCGCTGCCATTGCCGATCACCCCGCCCGTCCAGGAGAACCCGCCGCCCACACCCAGCCCCTGACCAGCCAAGCTCCCGCCCGACATCGCAAAATCGCCGACCGTCGAGGCGGCGCCGAGGTTGAGCGTGCCGCTGGTGATCGTCAGGCTGGTGCCCGGGCCGGCGAAGCTCGCGCCGGACGCGACGCTGAGAGCGCCGTTGATGGTGATCGCGCTGGTGCTCAGCGCGCCGTTGAGTGTGCTCGTCGAACCGGCCTGGGTATAGCTGCCCTGGCCGGTGATCGTGCCCGAGATGGTGCCGTTCTGGACGCTCAAGCCCGCACCCGAGGGGACAGTGAGCGTCGCCTCGGAACCAAGATTGAGCTCGGTCAAAGACAGCGAGCCGCCCAGCGTGGCGCTCCCGTTCAGCGTCAGCTGATACCCCGGCAGCGTGGTCGCGCCGCTGATCGCCAGCCCAGTCGCGGTGATCGCCACGCCGTTGGCGGCATAGCTGCTCGAGGGCGCGAAGGTCACGGTGTCGCTGGTGCTCAGGGTGGAGGAATAGGCGCTGATGAAGTTGGTGTTGCTGATCGAGACCGGGCTGGTGGTCGAGAGCGCCGCGCCATACAGATAGGGCTGGCCGGTCCCGGTGATCGAGAAGTTCCCCCCGCCCGTCTGATTGATCGGCATCGCGCTGGCGCTGCCATTGCCGATCACCCCGCCCGTCCAGGAGAACCCGCCGCCCACACCCAGCCCCTGACCAGCCAAGCTCCCGCCCGACATCGCAAAATCGCCGACCGTCGAGGCGGCGCCGAGGTTGAGCGTGCCGCTGGTGATCGTCAGGCTGGTGCCCGGGCCGGCGAAGCTCGCGCCGGACGCGACGCTGAGAGCGCCGTTGATGGTGATCGCGCTGGTGCTCAGCGCACCGTTGAGTGTGCTCGTCGAACCGGCCTGGGTATAGCTGCCTTGGCCGGTGATCGTGCCCGAGATGGTGCCGTTCTGGACGCTCAAGCCCGCACCCGAGGGGACAGTGAGCGTCGCCTCGGAACCAAGATTGAGCTCGGTCAAAGACAGCGAGCCGCCCAGCGTGGCGCTCCCGTTCAGCGTCAGCTGATACCCCGGCAGCGTGGTCGCGCCGCTGATCGCCAGCCCAGTCGCGGTGATCGCCACGCCGTTGGCGGCATAGCTGCTCGAGGGCGCGAAGGTCACGGTGTCGCTGGTGCTCAGGGTGGAGGAATAGGCGCTGATGAAGTTGGTGTTGCTGATCGAGACCGGGCTGGTGGTCGAGAGCGCCGCGCCATACAGATAGGGCTGGCCGGTCCCGGTGATCGAGAAGTTCCCCCCGCCCGTCTGATTGATCGGCATCGCGCTGGCGCTGCCATTGCCGATCACCCCGCCCGTCCAGGAGAACCCGCCGCCCACACCCAGCCCCTGACCAGCCAAGCTCCCGCCCGACATCGCAAAATCGCCGACCGTCGAATCCGGGCCGCTGATGCTGAGGCTCCCGCCCGAAATCTGAAGACCATCGCCCTCGACCGTGGCGGCGGTGGCGCTCCCGCTTGACACCGTTAGGGTCAGATTCGACCAGCACGCCACATCGCTCGCGCCCGGCAGGACGTGCTGGTTCTGGGCGTTGGTCCAGTTGCCGGTGTCAGACCAGTCCGTCGACCCGTCGTTGCTGGCGTACGTGTCGGTGCAGGCTGGCGGCTGGCCGAGCGCGCGCGTGACGAACACGGCGAGCAAGAGCAGTCCCAGCACGCCGGACGAGAGCGCGACCATGCGCCACCTGATGTGAGCGCCTGCGATCAAGCGCATCCGGCGTCCCGTGGCTTGGCTTGCCGCCGGTTAGGAGTGGCGCGGGCGCGCCAACACTCGTGCGGCGTTCGTGCAACTGCCCTCAACACTTGCCCCCTGCAATAGATCTTCTCGCTCCGAGGCCCCGTTCGCGATGTTACACGGCCCGTGGCCTCACGGCGCCGCATTCGGTCACGGACCCGGCGATTCCGTCGGGAACAAACGCCGGCGAGGCGGGCGAGCTTCCGGCGCGTAGCGATCGTCCGTGGCGGCAAGATGTCGGTTAGCGGGCCGGAATGATATCGACAAAGCCGGTGGGCAGGCGGATCCGGCTCATGCAGCTATCAGCACGAGCACCTCACCTACTCATCGTTCGTAGCTGCGGGACGGCAGGATCTGACGGGTTCGCCGTCACGCTCGCTACCTATTTCCTTTTCTTCGTCTTTCCCGTGCCGGGTGCCTTCGCCAGGTAGTGGCGTCCGGCTTTGACGATCAGGGTCTTGTGTTTGACGAAGTCGGTGACCAGGACGCTGTGCTGCTGGACGGAGATCAGGGTGCCGTTGCATTGGTCGGTGACCGTCCAGGCGGTTCCTCTTACGGTCCCTGGCCCCAGCGTCCCCGGGTGCTGTAGCGCCCCCTGGCGTGGCCGCTGACCGAGTAGAGGCGGTAGATGCGCGCAGCGGTGGCGACCGGTCCGCTGTCAGCAGCGCTGCGGCCCTTGCAGGTGGTGGTGGTAGGACGGCGACGCCCTTGAACGCCGGGGTGCTTCTCCATCAACGTCGAGCGTGGTCGAGGACCTTACGGGGTCCGGCGGTGGTCTGGGTGACCTGAGCACGCCGCCGCGTGAATGTGCCGGTGTAGATCCTAGGCGTCTTGGGCCATGCTTGCCCTTCTAGCTTTTCTGGACTTTGGCATCAGTGGCCGGACTAGACACCGAAGCTCGAGGAGACCAGCGTGATCGAACCCGTCAAGGGCATCGACCACCGTCCCCGAGGGCGGCGTGGTGGTCTGGGTCAGAGTCGACGAACTTCCCGTTGAAGAGCACGAACAGCTTTCCCGTGCGGGTTGAAGTTCTCCTTGCCTACCGGTGGCACCGCCGAGCACCGAGAGCCAACGGTGTGGTGAATTTCTGCAGCGGTCCCAAGCGCCGTCCCAGCGCGCGTTGGTCGCCAGGAGCCGTACGTCGTAGCAGGGTGCTGGGTAGCAGGTTGGACGCCGTTTCCTGAGATCGGGCTGACGGAGACAGGCCGGATGCGACAGACTGCGTCGAGAGGTCGACTGGTCGAGCGCGTTGCCCGAGAAGCCGGGACCGCGCTCGCTCGCGTCCACACCGTACTGCCAAAAGGCTCTGTCGTCGAGCTTCCTTCCGGATTCACTGTTGCCGAGAAGGCCGCGCGGTTGCCGCTCACCGAAGGCTTGCGTGTCATGGCCACTGGACGAGCGTTGAAGGCCGCGGTTACGGCCGTGTCGCTGTTGATCGTGAGCTGGCACATACAGCTGCCCGAGCAGCCTCGGCCACTGCAGCCGGCGAACGTCGAGTCGGCGGAGGGCTTCGCCGTGAGCGTGACGTGCGAGCCGGCGGGATAGGCATGTGAGCACGACGACGGGCAGGAGATCGCCCCCGCGCCGTCCGAAACGGCTCCGGCGCCTGTGCCCGACGACGCGACGTCCAGCGCGTAGCCCCGGGGTGTACCGAGCGCCCTGGTCGACCAGCGCGTTGCCGCTGTCCTGCCCGACCCCCGTGCACGCGTTGCTCGGCACGTGGCATGCCACAGCGCTCAAGCCCGCCGAGCCATTCCGGAGCTCGGCGCCGTAACCTGCCACCAGTTTGATCCGTCCCACTGCATGACGAGCGGCACGCTGTTGGCATTGTCGCTGGCGCTAGTGGAGCCAACGGTCGTGTAATTCGAGGCGTTGACGCACGAGAGATCAGAGAGGCCCGTGGAGTAGGCGCCGGGGTTGGGGCTGGCTGTGGCTACAAACCCGCCGGTGCCATTCCACGTCTCGATCAGGCTGTGCAAGCCCTGACCCCCGACCGCAATGCATGCCGTTGCGCCGGTACTGAGCCAAGGAGGGTGCCGCCGTGTTGTCGGTCGAGAGCGTTGACCAGGACCACGTGCCATTGGTCTCCGTGCCTTGCACCGCCAGCGCGCCGCTGAAATTCCCAGTCTGCTGGTAGTAGGTCTCCGCATGCCCAACCGCGACGCAACTGGTCGACGTTGGGCAGCTAACCGAGTCGAGGTTGTTGTTGGTCATGCCTGGGTCCGGGCTCGTGACGGTCTGGAAGCTCCAGGTCCCGCTGTTCTGCGTCCCCTGGGCGATGAAGTTCTGGTTGCCGGTGATGTTGCCGCTCGTGCTCTTCCAGTTGCCCACGGCCGTGCACTCGTTGGTGCCGCCGTCCCTGCCGGCCGTGCAGGTCACGGAGAAGTGTTGTGTGGTAGGGAAGAGAGATGCTACGCTGCGTAGGCTGGTCAGGCTCTATACTATGAAGCGAATACATGACGGTGTAGTACCACGGCGAGCAGTGCTGGCGCTGAGCAGCTCGTCGAGAGCAGCTGGCCGCCGGGCTGCCCGCTCGGCGAGGCGCGTCAGCGAGGGCCAAGTGCCGTTGTTGAGGCTAGGAACAGCTCGTTCGCGCCGGCGGAGCCAGAGGTGCGCAATAGTTCGCGTGGGGCAGACGACGCCGGTCAGCGCGCGACAGGTGCACGCAGGCTGTCGCGTGACCAGGTTGTAGCCGGGGTGCGTGATCGCTGCGCGCTGTGGTGCAGTCGACGGCACCGAGAGCAGGAACACCGATCCTCCGCGCAGGCGCGCAGAGGGTACACGTGGCGCGCCGCACGAACCCCCGTTTACGACGCCTCGTCATAGCCGCGACTGCGGCGATGGCTGGCGTACCGGCGTGAGGATCTCCCATGGACGTCATCTACTCCTTGATCAGTCGTGCGGTCCTGCGAGTGCTCGCCCGGCGTCCGGGCCTCCTACTTCTTCTTTCCCGGTGTGGGTGCCTTGGCGAGATAGTGGTGTCCGGCGGTGATGAGGATCGTCCTGTGCTTGACGAAGTCGGTGACCTCGACGGCGTGGACCTGCACCGAGATCAGCGTGCCGTCGCAGCGGTCGGTCACGGTCCAGGCGGTGCCGCGGACGGTTCCTGCTCCGTAGCGGCCTCGAGTGCTGTAGCGGCCCCTTGCTCGGCCGCTGACTGAGTAGAGCCGGTAGACGTGCGCGGTGGTGGCGCTCGGATCGCCGGCGGAGTGGGCCTTGCAGGTGGTGGCGTAGGACGGCGACCCCTTGATCGCGCGGGTGCGGTCCATCAGGGTGAGCGTGGTCAGGCCCTTGTGGGGGCCGGCCGTGGTCTGGGTGACCTTGAACACGCCACCCGTGAAGGTTCCGGTATAGGTCTTGGGCTTCTTCGGCTTCTTGCCCTTCTTGGCCTTCGCGTCGGTGGCCTGGCCGCCCCCCAGGCTCGAGGAGACCAGCGTCAGCGAACCCTGCAACGCGTCCACCACCGTGCCCGAGGGTAGTTGGACTGTGCCGGTTAGCTTCACGAACTGCCCATTGACGAGCACGTACAGCTTGCCAATGGGCGTGAAGTTTTCTGTCCCAGGCGGTGGCACCGCCGAGACGAGAGCCTTCGGCGTCGTAAACGCCTGGGTGCTGCCAAACGTCGTGCCGGCACTGTTCCTAGCCACGATCCGTACGTCATAGAGCGTGTCCGGCAGCAGATGGGAGGCCGTGGCCGAGACCGGGCGGCCGGCGAAGCCGGATCCGATCGACTGCGAGGTTGTCGCCTGGTCGAGCGCGGTACCGGTGAAGCCGGGACCCCGATCGGCCGCGTCGACGCCGTACTGCCACTGCACCGTGGTCGGGCTCCCCTCCGGGTTCACCGATGCGGAGAACACCGCGCCGTCGCTGCTGACCGAGGGCTTGCCCGTGACCGCTACCGGACGGATGCTCACGGAGGCGGTTCCGGTCGCGGTCGCGGTAGCGCCGCCGACGTCCGAGATGTTGATCGTCGTCGCATACGTCCCGGGGGTCGAGTACGTGTGGGCCCCGCTGACCGCAAACGAGCCGGCGCTCCCGGTGATCGTGCCGGCCGAGGTTGAGCCATCGCCCCAGTTGATCGCGGCGGCGAAGTCAGCCGGGCCGCGTCCCGGGGTCGCGTCGGTGAATGACGCAACCTTCCCGGTGAACGGCGATCCCGCTGTCGCCGTGATCGGCGCTCCAGCCGCGGCAACGGCGTTCTGGACCTTCAGGTCGAACGGCACGTTGGTGTGCGTGGCGCAGTCGTTCTGATACGTCACCGTCCCGTCGTACGTCCTGGCGTGCGCATAGGTGTGCGTCCCGACGAGCGTGTCCGGCTGACTTTGCGAGCTCGTCCCGTCGCCCCAGTTGATCGTCGCCGGCCCGATCACGCCGCAGCCGTCCGCCGACACCTGGATGCTCGCCTGACGGCCCTCGATGGGCTGGAACAGCTCGAACGCGCCGATGTCGCAGCCCTGCCCCTGTGGCCGGTCGATGTCGCGCTGGTCGGTACCGCCGCAGTTCGGCGCGCCGGGCGGGATCGCGTCTACGGCCGGGCTGCGCGCGTCAAATCCGAACGTCTCGGTGTTACCTCCCCAGTCTTCGAGGGACGAGGAGGTGAAGCCGGGATCGGTGTTCTGGCGGTCCCCGGTTGAGGTGAAGCCGCAGTCGCTTCCGTTCTCGATGTTGTAACCGCCTGACGAGATGGTCCCGGACCCGCCGCAGTTCGACGGTGTGCCGGAGTTGGGGGTGTCGACGGTATTGAAGGCGACGATCGAGTTCTGCACGGTCATCGTCCCTTGAGCCGCGCCTTCCAGGATGCCGCCTCCGCCGGCATTGCGATTACCGCCGTCGTTGTGGACGATGGTCGAGTTGACGACGGTCGTCGTGTTGGTACAAGGGGTGCTGAAGCACCAGCTGAAGATGCCGCCACCCTGGGCCGAGGTGTTCCCGCTGATCGTCGAGTCGATCACGGTCAGGTTTCCGGGCTGGGAGCTGCTACCGAAGTTCTGGATGCCGCCCGAGTCGTTGGTGTTGCTGTCGCCGTTGCCCGAGATCAGCGACCGCGCGACGGTGAGGGTGCCCGCGTCGTTGGATACGCCGGCTCCCGATCCGCCCTGCGTCAGCCCGCCGGTGATCGAGTCCTCGCTCAGGGTGAGGATGCCCTGGTTACGGACATTTCCTCCGAAGTCGCCGTTGTTCGAGTTGGCCGTTCCGAACTCGATCGCCAGTCCGCTGATCGTCACGGGCGAAGCGGTGGCTTGGACGTCGAAGACGCGGTCCGGGGTCTGGGAGTATTGGTCGACGCTAGTCCTGCCCGCGCCCGCGCCCACGATCGACATGCCGCGGGAGATCGTCAGCACACCGGAGCCAAGGGCGTAGCTGCCGGCTGGCACGATGATCGTGTCCGGAGGATTGGGCGCCGCCGGAAGCGCGTTCTCGTAGTCGATGAGCTGCCTCAGCGAGCACTGGGCACCCGCGGGGTTGGTGCAGGTGCCGGTCGTGTCGCTGGTCGTCCCGACGGTGTAGGTCGCGGCTTGCGCCTGGGCCGCAAAGCCGGTGCAAGCGAAGAAGACGATGAGAATCGCGAGCCCGATGCGCGTGCGCCGTCCGATCACGGGCGTAGCGCCATTTGTGTCCAGCGTTCTCGCCTCAGAAGCCCCCATTTGAACCTCACCTGCTCAATCGCTGTTGCTTTGCGGACGGGCTGCGCGCGGCCTCGCCGGGTCCCACCGCCGTTTACTTCTTCTTCTTGGCCGGCGCCTTGGCCAGGTAATGGTGTCCGGCCGTGACCACGACGGTCTTGTGCTTGGCGAAGTCGGTGACGAGCACGGAGTGGAGCTGGACGGAGATGAGGGTCCCGTCGCAGCGATCGCTCACCGTCCAGGCGGTGCCGCGGACGGTTCCGGCGCCGTAGCGCCCCCGGGTGCTGTAGCGCCCCCTGGCTCGGCCGCTGACCGAGTAGATCCGGTAGATGTGCGCGGCGGTGGCGCTCGGGTCGCCGGCGGCGTGGGCCTTGCAGGTGGTGGCGTAGGAAGCCGCGCCCTTGAACGCCGGCGTCTTGTCCATGATCGTTAGCGTGGTCAGGCCCTTGCTCGGTCCAGACTCGGTCTGGGTGACCTTGAACACGCCGCCGGTGAACGTTCCGGTGTAGGTCTTGGTCTTCTTGACCTTCGGCTTCTTGCCCTTCTTGGCCTTCGCGTCGGTGGCCTGGCCGCCCCCCAAGCTCGAGGAGACCAAGGTCAGCGACCCGTTCTGGGCGTCGACGACGGTCCCGGAGGGGAGCGTAACGGCGCCGGTGAGCTTTACGAACTGCCCGTTGACCAGCACGAACAGCTTGCCGTGCGGAATGAAGTTCTCCTTGCCCGCCGGCGGCACCGCCGGCAGGGAGGCGGCCGGCGTCGTGAATGTCTGATCCGGACCGACGGTGGTGCCGTCGCTGTTGGTGGCCACGAACTTGACGTGGTAGACGGAGTTCGGCATGAGGCCCGTGAGCGGGAAGGAAACCGTGTGGCTCGTGTAGTCCGAGCCGACGTTCTGCGACGAGGTGCTCTGGTCATAGACGTTGCCGCTGAAGCCTGGACCGCGATAGCTCGCGTCGAGGCCATAGATCCAGCGCCCTGTGGTGGACAGGCCATTCGGAGTCGCTGAGCCGCTGACCACGGCGGAAGAACCGCTCGTGACCGTCGGTGCTCCGGTGGAAACCGGGGTTGGCGCCGAGGTGGGGGGCGGTGAGGAGGGGCCCGTGAACACGGACCGCAGCGAGAACGCCACGTGCTGACCCGGCTGCAGGCTGGTGAAGTCCCAGTTGATTCCCTCGCCGTTGTCGTCGCTCGTCGTGCACTCACACGTTCCGTCGTAGTCCATCTGAGATTGCGGCACCGTGGTCGTGGCAGTCTCGTAGGACCCCTCGAAGAGGTGGGCGCCGCCGGTCAGGTCCTCGAACTCCATGAGTCCGCCGACGGGACTGTTGTTCGGGTTCTGGGAGCAGGCAATCCCGTGGTCAGCGGTGTCCTGGAAGCCGTACCCTCCGTCATTGCCGTTCAAGTAGCAGTCGCCGGCGTGGTACACCCCACCAGACCAGGTGAAGTCTGAGTTGTTCGTGACCGTGATCTGGGTCGTGTAGAACGAGTCGCCCACGACATAGCTGTCGGTCTCGGTCACGTCGACGCCCGTGCTGCCGGCGCTGACCTCGGTGGTGACCACATACGGGTCCTGAGAGGTTCCCGAACCGCTCAGCGCCGGTGCGGAGACGGACGTGAAATCGCCCGAGGCCCCGTAGAGTCCATACGTGCCGTCTGCCTGGCTGTTGCCCCCGGTGAGCGAGAGGACCGACCCGCACGACGCGGGGCCCGTGGTCTGGCCGGCGAAGAAGTCGCCGCTCGTCTGCCCTGAAAGAACCGCCTCGCAGCTCAAGTCGTCGCCGATCCAGATATCGCTCAGAGGGCCTGAGGAATGGATGTCGACCGGCGAGGCCAGCGCGCTCGGCGCCAGGCAGAGCAGCAAAGCCACGATGGTGCCGACCGCGGCACAAATGTGCCGAACGGACCCTCTAACGGATTGCACGTGATACCCCCGTTGCCCAGACATCCCGTCACGGCCGGCCGCCGATGACCCCGAAAAACCTACGAAAGGCGACTATAACCGGCCATCAACCGGCTGTGGAAAAAGCTGTGAATCAGTGGCCGAGGCTCGTCATGCCGAGGCTCGTGAACGAGTTCGGCGTGATGTCGAGCGCCTTGACCGCGAGGTCGGCGAACAGGGCGGCCGGCTCGAGGTCGGCCTGCTGGTAGGGCTTGCCGTCGCGGCGGTCGAGGATCGAGAGCGCGCCGATCGTGCGGTCGCGGCGCTTGAGGGGGACGAGGAGCATCGTGTAGGGCACGTAGCCGGTGCCGGACGCGATCCGGGCCGCGAAGCGGGGATCCGTGCGGCAGTCGGGGACGGCCTCGCCGACGCCGGAGGTGACCACCGTGCCGGCGATGCCGGTGCCCGGAGGCAGGCGGACACCGACGATCTCGCGCGCGCCTGCGCCCCAGGCGGACTGGTAGACGAGCTCGCTCGTCGTCTCGTCGATCAGGGCGATCGAGGCGGCGGCGGCGCCGAACACGCCGGCGGCCGTGTGTACGACGGCCTCGATCAGGCTGCGTGAGGCGTTCGGGTCGTCGATCGAGACCGCGAGCGACACGCCCGTCTCGGTGCGCAGCGGCGCACCCAGCGCCTTGGCGAACGCAGCCACGGAGGCGACCCGCCGCTCGGGGATCATCTCGAGGCCGGCGCTCAGCGTGCGCTCGAGCTCCGGCGTCACGTCGGGATTGAGGGTCGAGAGCTTGTTCGGGTCGGCGTACACCGGCGGGCGACCGGCGATCAGCGTCCACAGCGTGGCGGCGATGCTGAACACGTCGGTGCGGGGTGAGACCCGGCCACCCGCGAACACCTCGGGGGCCATGAACCGCGGCGTCCCGATCCCGACGGTGGCCTGCGACTCCTTCTCGTCGTCGAGGAGCCGGGCGATGCCGAAGTCGACGAGGACGACGCCCTTCTCGCCCAGGATCATGTTCTGCGGCTTGACGTCGCGATGGACGATCTGCTGGTCGTGCACGTACTGGAGCCCCTCGCACGCCTGGCGCACGTACTCGATCGCCTGCTCGACGGGGAGGCCGGGGTTCCCGCGCTGCTTGATCAGCACGCCTAGGTCGATCCCGCGGACGAGATCCATGACCAGGTACTGGCCGCTGAGCGTGCTGAAGTGGTCGATGATCGCCACGACTCGCGGATGACTCAACGCCGACAGGAGGCGTGCCTCAGCCTCGAACCGCTGATCGTGGTGCGGGTTGGTGCATTGCTTGAGCGCAACCTCCACGCCCGCCTCGAGGTCCTCGGCGCGATAGACGGCGCCCATCGCGCCGGCCGAGATCGGCTCGATCACGCGGTAGCGACCCTTGAGGGTCCGTCCGAGCACCTGTGATGCCGTCCGCGGTTCGCTCGAAGGGTCGAGCGTTGCGATCGGACTATGGCGGCCGTGCCCCGTCATCGCTGCCCCGCCAAAGTGTACCCGAGGGGGCTCAGGGCTCGCAACGATTGGGACAAGCCCGCCGCGGCGGCCGCGACGGCCCCCTGAGCGCCGCGATATGCCGCCGCCGCGCGTGCCCGGATGACGTTGTAGGAGGTCGCGTTGATGTCGGGCACGGCGGCGCCGGCCGCCACCGCTGAAGCGGCCGCGCCGTATGCGCTCGCGCAGCGGCGGAGCGCGGCCACGATCGCATCGCGGACGTCGCGGGAGTTGGGCGGGACGGCGGCGCCGCCGAGGCGATCCGCCGCCGCGCCGTAGGCGGCAGACAGCTGCTTCTCCGTGGCGGCCTGGACGGATGCGGTCTTCGCCGCTCCGAGCGCCGCGATCGGACCGCGGGCGTCCGAGGTCAACCGGCCGAACGTTCCCGACAGCACGGCCGCGAAGGCCGGACTCGGGCCGAGGGGGTAGGTGCCCACGCCGATCAGCCGGAGCGTCGCCGCAATCCGAGAGCAATCGGATGCGAAGCTGCGGTCGGGGGCTGCGGGGGCGGCGCAGGCGATCGTCGCAACGCCCGCGCTCGTCGGCACCGCGTAAACGTCGACGGGGCCAGGCAAGCCGCGGACTTGGAGGCCGCTATAGCGGTATGCCTCTGCGGTACCGAGGCGGACTGTGTCGGGGCGCGGCAGAGGACCCTGCACTCGCGCCCGGAAAGCCGGGCTGAGCAGGCTCGATCCGCCGGCGCCGGCGTCCGTCCCGGCGATCAGCTGACCGGGGCGTCCGGGGCGGCTCAGGACAACGGGGGCATCAAAGCTCATCCCCGGAACAACGGCCGAAGCGCCGCTTAGCTCCCACGCGGCCGGATACCGAAGCTGGATGTGGTTGACGGCAGCCGAGTTGGTGTAGGCGACCGTGGTGCTCCGCGGATGGGTGTGGCCGAGCAGATAGCCGCCCACGCCGGCGGCGCCGGCGAGCGCCACGAGGACGAGCGCGGCCAGCGGCCGGCGGACACGCGCGGGAGCCGGCGCGGGCTCCGGCGCAGGCTCCGGAGCCGCCGCTTCGGGCACCACCGGTACCGGCACGGGCTCGGGCTCTTCGAATTCATCGGGCTCCTCGAACTCCTCGGCCTCCTCGAAGTCCTCGGGCTCTTCCGGCATGACCTCCGCCGGCGCCGCGGCGGCAACCTCGTCGGGCTCGACCACCGGCGGCTCCAGCTCCGGCTCCGACAGGCTCCGGCTCCGGCTCCGGCACGGGCGCGACGGCCTCCGCCGCCACCGGCGTCCGGCTCCGGCGCACGGGCATGGTCCGGCGCGGGCGGCGCGACGGCCTCCGCCGCCACCGGCGCCATGGTCTCCGGCGCCACCGGCGCCAGCGGCGCCACGGGTGGCGGCGCCACCGCGGCAACCGGCTCGGCCACCTCGCTCACCGCCCCATCCTGCGCGCGCTCGAGCGCGGGTGTCGACGCGGCCGGGGACAGCGCCGCCGGCCGCTCGCGCACGACCGTGGCCTGCGCGCCGGATGCCCCTGCCGCGTCCACGCCGGGAGCAGCTCCGAACACGGCCGAAGAGGACAGCGCGCGCGAGGCGGCCATGATCAGCTCGGTGGCGGACGGTGGGCGGGCCTCGGGGTCCTTGGCCATCCCGCGGGCGACCACGCTCGTCGATCGTCGCGGGCAGGTCGGGGCGCCGCTCGGTCACGCGGGGCGGTGGCGCGATCACGTGGGAGTGCAGCGTCGCCGCCTCGTTGGGACGGGGGAACGGGACCTCCCCGGTGAGGGTCTCGTAGAGGACGCCGGTGAGCGCGTAGATGTCGCTGGCCGCGCTGGCAGGATCGCCCTGGATCTGCTCGGGCGCGACGTAGTCGATCGTGCCGATGAACTGACCGGTGCCGGTCAGCCGCGCTGCCTCGTCCGGGGCCTTGATCAGGCCGAAGTCCGCGAGGTAGGCGTGATCTCCCCGGTCGACGAGGATGTTCTGCGGCTTGATGTCGCGATGGATCAGGCCGGCAGCGTGCGCGGTGTCGAGCGCGGTCGCGGCCTGCGCCAGCAGCCTCAGGCTGCGCCGGGGATCGAGCTCGCCGGCGAGGATCAGGTCCTTGAGCGTCGGCCCGTCGATCATGCGCATGGCCAGGAACAGCCCGTGCTCGGACTGCCCGGCCTCGAACACGGGCACGATGTGGTCGTGGTCGAGGGCCGCCTGGAGCTGACCCTCGCGCTGGAAGCGGATCCGGAAGCCGGAGTCGTCGCCTAGGTCATTGGAGAGAAGCTTGAGCGCGACCTCGCGGTCCAGCGAGAGCTGCGTCGCTCGGTAGACCACGCCCATGCCCCCGTCCCCGAGCACGCCGTCGATGCGATAACCGGCGACGATCGTGCCCCTCTCCAGCAAAGTGGGGCGATTCTACTGCCGCGTTCGGGCGGCTCGTGCAGGCTAGATCCCACTCCGCGCGCGGGCCACGCGGGTTCCCGTGAGCCCCGGCGCGAACAACTTCAGCGTCGGGAGCAGCGGGGCGCCGACGGGCGTCGTCACCGTCGGCGGGGGCCCGTTGGCCGTGCTTGGCGTGACCGCCACAGGGCCGGGCGGCACGGTCGTGTGCGCGACCGGGCGGTGCGACCGTCCATAGGCGAGCGCGGCGACGAACAGGGCGGCAATCAGGATGAGCGCCAGCGCCATCCGGCTGGGCGAGGGGAGCGTGACCGTCATCTCGCGCCGGCTCCGGGTGCGCGGGCCGCGGCGAGAGCCTGGCCGGCGCGCTTTGTGTGCGGGCTCAAATCTCCTATCCTCCGCGGATCGGGTTTCGAGCATACTTCAGCCGCTTGCGTGCGACCGGACCGGGCGCGGGGGACTTTGTAAAGCTTCATCATGACCGTCCACCCATGAAGGCGAGCGAGCGATGAGCGACGATCCTCTGGTCGGAACCAACTTCGGCGACTACTCGGTCGACGGGCTGCTCGGCATGGGCGGGATGGGCAAGGTCTACCGCGCGACCGCGCCCGACGGCACCTCGGTGGCGCTGAAGCTCGTCAAGGAGGACTACGCGCGCGACGAGACCTTCCGCCGGCGCTTCTATCGCGAGGCGCGGATCGCGCAGATGGTCAAGCACCCGAACGTCGTCCCCGTGCTCGACACCGGCGAGCACGGCGGTTTGCCGTACATGGCGCAGCGGTTCATCAAGGGCGAGTCGCTCGACGAGAAGCTCAAGCGCGATGGCCCGCTCGACGTCCCCACCGCGGTCCAGATCTGCACCGACGTGGCGGCGGGGCTCGAGGCCCTGTGGGCGTCGGGCATGGTCCATCGCGACGTCAAGCCCGCGAACATCCTGCTCGACGAGGGCGGCCAGGCCTACATCACCGACTTCGGCCTCGCCAAGGACACCCAGGGGAGCCTGCTCACCCTCCCCGGGCAGGCCCTCGGCTCGATGGACTACATGGCGCCCGAGCAGATCCGCGGCGAAGAGGTGAACGCCGCCAGCGACATCTACGCGCTCGGATGCGTGATGTACGAGTGCATGTGCGGGCGCCCGCCGTTCGCCGACGTCCAGGGCATGCGGATCCTCTGGGCCCACCTCCAGGACGAGCCGCCGGATCCGACGACGATCCGCAGCGACCTGCCGCCGGCGTTCGCGCGGGCGCTGATGGTGGCGATGGCCAAGGACCGCACGCAGCGGCCGGCGACCGCGGGTGAGTACGCGCGCATGCTGGCCGACGCGGCGGCCGGCTGACGCCGATCGCGGCGCCTCGGAGGAGGGGTGGGTCAGAAACGGGAAATATGGGCCCGTTTTCGACCCCGCCCTCTGAGAAGCCGCCCCGCGCGCTCCGGCGACCGCCTCGGCCCGCTCGCAACTGCGCCAGGCGACGGCGTACACGGTGTGCTCGCCGAGCATGCCCTTGAAGTGAAACTCGCCCCGCTCCTCGAAGCGGAAGCTCGGATCGGTTTCCGTGTACTGCTTGACGTTGGAGGAGACGAGGATCTCCCCGGGGCCGGCCCGGCCCGCGATCCGCGCCGCGAGCACGACGTTGCGCCCCAGCATCTGCTCGGTCCCTCCCATCACGAAGCCGGAGTGCAGACCGACGCGCAGCGCCAGCGGCTGCTCGCCGCCCACCACCGTGCCGGTGAACGTGCGCTGGAGCTCGACGGCGGCGTGAAGCGCGGCGTGGGCGCTGTTGAACGACGCGAAGAAGCCGTCTGACTCGCGCCGGGCGAGCTGGCCGTCGTGGTGCGCGAGCAGCCGCTCGACCAGCGCGTGGTGGTCGCGTAGCAGCGCCTCCCAGCGCTCGGGGCCGAGCTGCTCGGCCGCGCTCGCCGCGTCGGCGATGTCGCTCAGCATCAGCGTCACCGCGCCGTCGGGCGAGCTGAGGCGACTGCCGAGCTCCGGCACCATCGGCTCGAGCGCCGAGGCGATGACGTCGATCGAGGTGAGCTGGAGCCGGCGTTCCACGAGCGGCGGATACCTTGACAGGTCTCCCGCGTCCGAGCAGAATCGCACGCCACCATGAAGGGGGCATCCGATCATGGGATACGCGTCAGCGCGTTTCCCCCCATCGGCGATTACGGGTTTCTCTCCGACTGCGAGACAACCGCGCTCGTGGCGCCCAACGGGAACGTGGAGTGGCTGTGCCTGCCGCGGATGGATTCGCCGAGCGTGTTCGGCGCGATCCTCGACCGCGACGCCGGCGGCTTTCGCCTCGCGCCCGCCGATGTGAACGTCCCCGCGGGGCGGCGCTACATCCCGGGGACGATGGTGCTCGAGACGAGCTGGGAGACCCGGATGGGCTGGGTCATCGTGCGCGACGTCCTCAGCATCGGCCCGTGGCATCACGACACCGAGCGCTCGCACTCGCACCGCCGCTCGCCCACCGACCACGATGCCGATCACGTGATGATCAGGCTGATCGAGTGCGTGCAAGGCTCGGCGGAGATCAAGCTCGAGTGCGAGCCCGCGTTCGACTACGGCGGCTTGGCGGCGGACTGGGAGTACACCGGCTCGGGCTACAACGAGGCGATCGCCGCCTCGGAGGGGATGAACCTGAAGCTCCGCCTGGTCACCGACCTGCGCCTCGGCTTCGAGGGTCCGCGGGCGCGCGCGCGGACGACCCTGCGCGAGGGCGACAAGGCGTTCGTCGCGCTCGGCTGGTCGACCCATCCCGTGCCCCAGAGCTACGAGGAGGCCGAGCGGTGGGTGGCGCGCACGGCGCGCTTCTGGCAGGAGTGGCTCAAGCACGGCACCTTCCCCGACCACCCGTGGCGGACCTACCTGCAGCGCAGCGCGCTCACGCTCAAGGGGCTCACCTACACGCCCTCGGGGGCGATGGCCGCGGCCGCCACCACGTCGCTGCCCGAGGCGCTCGGCGGCGATCGCAACTGGGACTACCGCTACACCTGGATCCGCGACTCGACGTTCATGCTGTGGGCGCTGTACACGCTCGGCTTCGACGAGGAGGCCAACGACTTCTTCTACTTCGTCGCCGACATGGCCGAAGCCGAGGAGGGACAGCTCCAGATCATGTACGGGATCGGGGGCGAGAGCCGGCTCGACGAGCAGGAGCTCGAGCACCTGACGGGCTACGACCACTCCCGGCCCGTGCGCATCGGCAACGGCGCCTACAACCAGGACCAGCACGACGTGTGGGGCGCGGTGCTCGATTCGATCTACCTCCACACCCGCTCGCGCGACCAGCTTCCGGACCGGCTGTGGCCGATCATCAAGCGCCAGGTGGACACCGCGCTGAAGCGCTGGCGTGATCCCGACCGCGGCATCTGGGAGGTGCGCGGCGATCCCAAGCACTTCACGTCCTCGAAGATGATGTGCTGGGTCGCCGCCGACCGCGGCGCGCGGCTCGCGCGACTCCGCGACGACGAGGCCACGGCGGACCGCTGGCAGGCGGCGGCCGAGGAGATCCACGCCGACATCTGCGAGCACGGCGTCGACGCGCGCGGCGTGTTCGTCCAGCACTACGAGACCGAGGCGCTCGACGCGTCGCTGTTGATGATGCCGCTGGTCCGCTTCCTCCCGCTCGACGATCCGCGCATCCGCGCCACCGTCCTGGCGATCGCCGACGAGCTGACCGAGAACGGCCTCGTGCTGCGCTATCGCGTCGAGCAGACCGACGACGGCTTCGCCAGCGAGGAGGGGACGTTCACGATCTGCTCCTTCTGGCTCGTGTCCGCGCTGGCGGAGATCGGCGAGGTCGCGCGGGCGCGCGACCTGTGCCAGAAGCTGCTCTCGTTCGCGAGCCCGCTCAACCTGTACGCCGAGGAGATCGATGCGGACACGGGCCGGCATCTGGGGAACTTCCCCCAGGCATTCACCCACCTGGCCCAGATCAACGCGGTCGTCCACGTGATCCGCGCCGAGCAGCAGCTCGAGCTGCACCAGCTCGCACGCGACCACGACAGCGTGCGCCTCGGCAGTGCGCTATGACACCCGGCGCCGCGGACGGCCGGTCGCCGTTTGCAATAGGTTGAGCCGATGCCCTGGGCGGAGATCTTCGAGGTGTTCATCGTCTCCCACCTGTTCGGTGACTACCTCTTGCAGACCGAGTGGCAGGCGATCAACAAGCGCGGTGGCCTGACCGGCACCTCGGTCCAGCGCCGCGCGCTGTTCTCGCACATCGCGACCTACACGCTGGCCTACGTCCCATCGCTGATCTGGCTGTGGGGCAGCCTGCACGGCTGGGTGTTCGGGATCGCCGCGCTGATCGCGGTGCCCCACCTGATCCAGGACGATGGCCGGCTGCTCGCCCGCTACTCGCTGGCCGTCAAGAAGGCGGACATCACCCGGAACCTGTCGCTGAGCGCGGCGCTCGACCAGAGCTTTCACCTGATCGCCCTGTTCCTCACCGCACTGCTTGCGTCGCACCATTGACTGCGCCGACGGCGTTCGTATAGATTCGGCTGGGCGTCGGCACTCCGGCGTGGAGACTATTGGGGGCACCTCTGACTCCAGGTCATGCCGCGAGGGGCGCGGGCCCCAGCGACCCATGATCGCGCCCAACGACCTGGACAAGGAGACGCGTGAAATGAGCACCACCGGCCCGCAGGATCAATTGCCGGGTCCCGTTGCCGAGTTTCTGCGAAGCCAAGACACGTTCACGCTGGCGACCGCGTCCTCGGCCGGGATACCCCGGGCGGCCACGTTCCTGTACGTGAACGACGGGCCGTCGCTGTATTTCTGGACGCGCACCTCGACGGTCGATTGGGCGCAACATCGAGCAGAACCCGTTCGTGTCGTTCACGGTCGACGAGTACACGGAGGACCTCAGCCAGACGCGTGGGATCCAGGGCTCGGGCGAATGCCGTCCGCTGCTCAGCGGCGAGCAGATCGCGCGCGTGGCCGACCTGTTCGGGCAGAAGTTCCCGTCGCTGTCCCCCGGCGCGACGATGAGCATCGCGTTCTTCCGGATCACCCCGACCGAGCTCCAGTTCATCGACAACACCAGCCAGCGCGGGGCCTCGCAGGTGGGCCAGTTCGGCGCCGACTTCCACCGGGAGAACTCGTACAGCATGTTCGGCGTCCTGCCGCCCCAGGCGAGCGAGACGATCTCGGCGACGCTGCAGCGCCAGAACGTCGGCCCGGACGAGGTGATCGCCCGCGCGGGCGGGCCGGCGAACAAGTTCTTCATCGTCGTCGACGGCGAGGTGGAGGTCCGCCGCGAGGCCGAGGGCGCGCCCGAGACCGTCACCACCATCGGGCCTGGGGAGCTCTTCGGCGAGATGTCGGTGCTCGTCGACAAGCCGCGCGCGGCCAGTGTGCGCGCGCTCAAGCCCACGACGCTGCTCACGCTCGACGCGGAGGCGTTCCGCGATCTGCTCGCGCAGTCACTCGGCACCAGCTCAGGGTTCGACCAGGTGCTCCGCCAGCGCCTGGAGAACCTCCGAGGCACGGTCTAGGGCGGGGAGGGTCGCTTGCAAGACTTCAGCGCCCGGGACTTCCGCTTCGCGGTCGGAGCCTTCGCCACCGGGGTGACCGTCGTCACCACGCGGGGCGAGCAGCATGCGTACGGGATGACCGCCAACGCGTTCTCGTCGGTGTCACTGGACCCCCCGCTCATCCTCGTGTGCGTGATCAGCCCGTCGGAGGGCGCCACGCACATCGGCGCCAATGGCGTGTTCGCGGTGAACATCCTGAGCGAGGCGCAGGAGCCGCTCTCGCGCTACTTCGCCTCGCGCGACCGTCCGCGGGGGCACGACGCGTTCCGCGAAGTGCCGCACCGGATCGGTTCGAGCGGCGCGCCGATCATCGAGGGCGTGGCCGCATACCTCGACTGCCGGCTGCACGCCAGCCACGAGGCGGGCGACCACCTGATCTTCATCGGCGAGGTGCTGGAGCTCGAGGTGCGAGCCGACGCCGGCCCGCCGCTCGTCTTCCACGGCGGCGGCTACCGCCAGATCCAGGCGCCGCCGGTGCCGGCGGCTTAGACGGGACGCCAGCTCCCGTCGCGGTACACGAAGCGCAGCGGGTCGGGTCCGTCGCCGAAGGAGACGTGCGCCTCGCGCGCGTCGAAGTCGACGTCGAGTTGAAGCGAGACCGTCGACGACGCACCGTCATCGTCCTCGTCAGACGACGCGCCCGAGCGCTGCCCCACGGTTGTCGGCGTGAGCTGCGACTCGGCGGTGGCGACGTGCCCGGTCGTGCGGGTGCCGGGCCGCGGGGTGACCGAGCTGCCGCCCCTCGGCGCGGGCACTTCGCGGACGACGAGCGTCGTCGCACCCACCTCCACGGTGTCGCCCGCCGAGAGCGTCTGCGGACCCTTGATCCGGAGCCCGTTGACATACGTGCCATTGGTCGAGCCGAGGTCCTCGATCGCGCAGAAGCCGCTGCGATCGAGCGACAGGCGCGCGTGTGAGCGTGAGATCTCCTCGTCCTCGGCGAGGCGCCCGGCGCCGTCGGCATGGCGGCCGATCAGCAGCTCGTCGTCCACGAGGATCGACATGCCGATCGCCCTGCCGGCGACCACTTCGAGGCGAGCCATGGGCCGGGACACGACGGGACTGTATCGCGTGCCCGGCGCCCGGCCGCGAGGGGGACGGGGTTTGTCGCGCACCCGTTGCAGCGGCAATGCGCCATCTGTAGGCTGCGCGCGCGATGGCAATACCGAAGGGGGCGCGATGGCCAAGTTGAGGGCGATCAGCGGGCCGCTTGCCGGCCAGACGATCGATGTGGAGGACGAGGTGGTGATCGGGCGTCAGGGCAGCGACGTGACGATCGATGATCTGGAGCTCTCGCGGCGCCACGCGGTGGTCCGCCGCCACGCCAACCGCCTCCAGGTCGAGGACCTCGGCTCCTCGAACGGAACGTTCGTGGACGGCGCGCGCATCGACGAGCCCACACTGCTGGGCGGCGGCGCCGAGATCAGGCTGGGAGCGACGGTGCTCGTGGTCGAGGGCGTGCTCCCGGTGCAGTCGACCGAGGCCGTCGAGCGGGCCGGCGTCGACACGATCGCTCCGGGTCTCGCGCGCCAGGACACGCGGATCCAGACGGTCCCGCCGCCACCTCCGCGCCAGTCGCAGGCGGCTCCCGCGGGCGCCACCGCCACCGCCAGACGCGCAGGCGCCGCAGGCGAGCGTGCCGGCTTCGCCGCAGAAGCGCGCCGGCTTCGCCAGCGCCCGCGCCTCGAGCTCCCCCTCGAGCGCACAGGCGCCGTCGGCGCCGGTGGGCGAGTTCCGCCCGCCGCAGCGCGCCCACCGCGGCGGCATCGCCACGCGCTCGTGGGTGGCGGTCGCGCTGTCGTTCGGCACCGCGATCGCGGTCGCGATCGCGCTGATCATCTTCTTCGCCACATCAGGCTAAGAAGGTTGACGTGGATTCCGGCATCCATGCCGGAATCCCGAGAGACGGTTGGTTCGCCTTCTTCCGGCGGCGAGTCGAGCGCCGAACGGCGCTGACGAAGCCGATCGCTAGCCGTGCAGCGCGAAGTACACGATCAGGACGATCGCGATGAGCAGCAGGAAGGCGAGCGGCGCGAGCTGCGCGCGCCGGCGAACGCGTACGTCGAGGTACCTGTCGACCGTCGGATGTCCGGCTGGGGCGACGGAGGGCTGCGCCTCGATGGCGTCGACGCGCACGACCTCGGGGTTCACGTAGGTGGGCGTGCGCTCCGCGGTCGCGAGCGCGGGCGGAATCTGGATCACGCCGGAGCCCTGGCGGCTGAAGTCTTGAAGGCTGCGCACCTGGATCAGCGTCACGCCCATCAGCAGCTCATCGCCGGCATCGACACGCGCCGGCCCCATGAGCTCGTTTTGGTTGATGAACGTGCCGTTGGCCGAGTCGAGGTCCTCGACCAACGCGGAGCCGTCCGGTTGGGGGGTGATGCGTGCGTGATGACGCGACGCCTCACCGTCTTCCAGCACCAGATCGGAGTCCTCAGCGCGTCCGATCACAGCCGGGCCGCCCAGCGTCAGCTGCTTGCCCGCACCCGGCCCTTCGACGATCTCGAGATTCAGCTCGCCCGCCACGGCGGCGAGCATATCGTGGGGCGAGGGTGTCCTGTCAAGCCCAGTTCCGTCGAAGATTCGGCCGCGACTGGTTGCAACGGCGGCGCCCGCCGGGTTAGGCTCGCGCCATGCCTACGACGCCTCCACGCGACTCGACGATGGCAGTCGTCGGCAGCGGCTTCAGTTCGCTGCTCGTCCACTGTATCGCCCTGTATCTCGGGTTCGACAGAAACGAGATCACGATCTACGGTCCCACCGACTCCCCGGCCGGCGCCTACCAGCAATACGCCTTCAACCTCGGGCAAACGGTGTTGCGCTCAGAGTCCGAGTCGCATTTCCTCGCACCGGACTGGCCGACGTTCGCTCAGCTCGACGCGTGGTCGCACCGCTCGCTGGGGCCACTGTGGCGTTCGACAACGCGCAAGTACAACCCCGGCGTGCCCGAGATCCTGACCGAGCTCGAGGTGGTGGCGAAGCGCACGGGGTGGGATCAGTCGAGGATCCCGCTGAAGGTGGGCTGGCTGCAGCGTGAGATGCACCCAGTCCCGCACTTCGTGATGTACGACGAGCAGGCCAACTTCCTCGGTCGCGCCAAGCACGTGATGCTCGCGCCCGGGCACGGACCGCTGTCGTTTCCGCCCGTGCTTGCGCGGGCGCGCAAAGATCCCGCGATCGGCGACCGGATCGTGCAGGCCTACGAGCCCAAGACGTACGCCAAGGGTGGACGCTACATCGTCCTCGGGGCGGGCATCGCGTCGGTCAACGAGTGGGCGAACATCGTCGACGCCGGCGCGTCGGCGCTGGCATTGACGCGCAACCCGCAGCCCGAGACCCAGGACCTGAACGTCCCGCGGTGCCTGTTCGAGTCGATCGGCATCGACGCCTACGGTGCGCTGCCGTTCGACGAGCGGATCGAGTTCCTGGGAGAGGTGCTCAAGGGCACCCGGCCCGAGCGTCGCGAGTGGCTCGCTCGAATCCAGACCGGCCAGAAGGAGGGGCGGTTCGACGCGGCGATCGGCGAGATCGAGAAGGTCGAGCCGGGGCGCGCCGGCCTGCGGGTGCATGTGGTCAGCGCGCACGGCGAGGACCCGGGCTGGCTCGACGTCACGGGCGTCGTCGCGGGCACCGGCTTCAACAAGTCCGTGCTCACGATTCCGCTGCTGCGCCGGCTGGTCGACTTCTACAAGATCCCGGTCGTCAACGGGAAGATGCGGCTCCAGTCCAACTGCGGCGTCCCCGGGCTCGACCGTCCCGAGTCACGCCTGTGCTGCAACGGGCTGATCGCCAACAACGTGATCCCGCACGGCGACACGATCGCCGGAACGAAGTTCATCGCACGCCGCTTCGTGGCCGACGTCGCACGCGCGGAGCGTCTGAGGAAGCGCTCGTTCCCGTCGCGCCTTGCGCTCCAGTACTCGATGGGCCGTGACGTTGCCCACGCGCTGCGCAACGTGGCTCCGACTCAGCAGCTCGCCTAGGGAGGCCAGTATGTGTCCGACGATCTATGGCCGCGTGCAGACTCGCTGGGCGATCCTGATCATCCCAGCGATCATCGCGACGATCATCTCGCTGATCACGCACAACCCGAGCTGGATCGTGCTGATCGGTGTGTATTTCATGATCGGCGTCGCGCTCGACATCGGGTTCTATCCATTCGTCATCCGCTGGCAGCCGCCGTGGCTGACGTTCACGCTCGCCGTGCGGCGAGTTCGTGCTCACGTACATCGCCGCGCTCGTGCTCCACCGCACCGTGGAACGGCTCACAAGGTCGGGATCCATTTCGCCTACTTCTGGCTGCCGATCATCGAGTTCTGGGTCGCCTGGGTGCTCGCGATCTGGACCAAGGTCGTGATCCTCCCCCTGATCTCGCTGAGCTGGGTCGAGGACGCCGGCGAGTTCCGCTCGACCGGCTGGTCGATCCCGCCCGAGTACGTGCCGCTTGCCCGTGACCGCGTTCACGCCGGCGCAGCAGGGGTCAGGGCCGCCGGCGCTGGCGCGGCAGTTCTCGGCGGCGGTGATCGAGATTCCCGAGGAGCTCCGGCGCGCTCCCAGCCCATCCGGCGTGCACCGGATTCCCGACGAGCTCCGGAACGCGCCGATCGGCGGCGGCAAGCCTCCCGCATGAAAGCCGGTAACGTCGCACCGCGGGCGGGCCTCGATCGGACCTAGCCGTGAGCGACGCAGGGGTCTCACCGGACGTCGACCAGCCGGATCCGCCGCCGCGCTCGCGCGTCGCGGTCTACTACGCGGGGCTGATCCTGCTCACGGCCGCGGTGGTCGTGATCGTGATCCTCGCCGGCCGGGGCAAGCACGGCCAGACCTCGGTGGCCGGCGGCTACGACGTGTCCGCCGGCGCGGCTTGCCTCGGAGCGAAGGCCGACCTGACGCAGTCGGGCGAGTTCGTCTCGATCTCCAACACCAAGGGAACGCTGAGCGGCGACCTCACGCTCAAGCGCGGCGTGCTGAGTGGGACCGTGCACTGCGTCAACCACGCCTCGGCGCTGATCGCGGCCCGCTTCTCCGCCGGGCTGCTGACGGGCGGGATCGGAGGCCAGACACTATCGGCGGAGCAAAAGCGCGACGCGCCGGCGGCGGGCGCACCGACGCCGCAGGTTCCCGGCTCGGTGGCGGGCGTGTACTCGCTGGCGCCGAGCTCCACGTGCCTGGGCTCGAGCTTCACACTCGCTGGTTCGGGGTCGCACTACACGCTCACGAGCGCCAACAAGAAGCGGGGGACGCTCACCTACGAAGCGCCACCGGCGCGCTGAGCGGCACGATCGCCTGCAACCACGGCGGCACGCGCCAGCTCAGCGGCACGGCCATAAACCGGACGATCGACACGATGCTGATCGCGCCGACGGCCGCGGCGAGCGAGCACGTGCAGGCGACCAAGACGCGGACCTCCGACCAGACCGTCGTCGCGTTCTTCATCGCCATGCTCGTGGTGATGCTGTTCGCGCGGCTGTGCGGCGCGGTCATGCCGAAGATCCGCCAGCCCCGCGTGATGGGCGAAGTGCTGGCCGGGATCATCCTCGGCCCGACCGTGTTCGGAGCCGTGCTTCCGACCATCCAGGGCCAGCTGTTCGCCTCGGACATCGTCCCCTACATCGGCGTGGCCTCGAACCTGGGGCTGATCTTCTACATGTTCCTGATCGGGCTCGAGGTCGACTTCACGCAGCTGCGCGGTCGCGTGGGGATGACGCTCGCGATTTCAAACACGAGCCTGCTGTTCCCGCTGATGCTGGGCCTCGCCGCCGCGCTGCCGCTGTTCACGGTGCTCGGGCCGAACACGCGCTTCATCGCGTTCGCGCTGTTCATCGCGGTCTCGATGTCGGTGACGGCATTCCCGGTGCTGGCGCGGATCATCTCCGAGCGGCGGATGACGCGCCGCCCGCTCGGCACGCTGGCCCTGTCCGCGGCCGCGCTCAACGACGTCTCGGCCTGGTTCTTGATCGCGCTCGCCACGGCGGTGGCCGGCGCCGGTACCGGCCTCGACGTGCTGCGGACGATCGGCGAGGCGCTGCTCTACGGCGTCGTCATGGTGGTGCTCGTGCGCCGGCTGCTCGGTCGTGCCGCGGTGGCCTACGACGAGGCGGGGCGCGTGCCGGGGACGTGGATCACGATCATCTTCGCCGGCGTGCTGCTCTCGGCCGTGGTCACCGACAAGATCGGCGTGGCGGTGATCATCGGCGGCTTCACGATGGGCGTTGTCATGCCGCGTCACGCCGGGCTGACCCACGAGGTGACCCAGCGCGTCGAGGACTTCGTGCTGACGCTGCTGCTGCCGCTGTTCTTCGCCTACACCGGCCTGCGCACCAACGTGGGGCTGCTCGGCCGGCCCGAGCTGATCCTGATCACGCTGGGGCTGATCGCGATGGCGATCGCGGGCAAGTTCGGGGGGACGCTCGTCGCGGCGCGGACGATGAACCTGCCGTGGCGTCATTCGGCGGCGCTCGGCGCGATGATGAACACACGCGGGCTGACCGAGCTGATCGTGCTCAACCTCGCGCTCGACGCCGGCGTGATCTCGCCCGCCCTGTTCACCGCATTGGTGGTGATGGCGCTCGTGACCACGCTCATGACCGGGCCTCTGATGAGGCTGATCGATCCGCGCAACCGCTTCGGCGAAGCGCCCGAGGAGGAGCTGGCCGCGGCGACGCGCCTGACGGTCGAGGAGGCGCCGGCGCCGACGAAGTCGATCCTGGTCGCGCCGCAGACCGACGCCGCGCTCGAGCCGCTGCTCTCGCTCGCGCTGCCGCTCGCCTACTCCGAGCCGCCGCGCGAGCTGATCCTGCTGCGCCTCGTGCCCCCGCCGCGCGGCACGGCGATCCGGGGCGGTTTGCAGACCGAGGAGTACGAGGTACGGGAGTCCTCCGACCTGCTCGAGCGCACGCGCCTCGACCTGCTCGACCGCGGCGTCACCTCGCGCGCCGTGGCCATCACCTCGGCGCAGCCGGGTCGCGACCTGACCCGGTTGGCGCAGCAGCCCGAGATCGACCTGGTGCTGCTCGACGGCCGCCGCCCGCTGCTCGGCGACGGCGTCCCGCGCGGCGATGTGGGCGCGGTGCTGGGCGACGCGCCGTGCGACGTCGCGGTGCTGGTGGCGCGCGAGAGCGCTCAGGTCGCGCCCGAGCCCGGGAAGCACGGTGATGGTGCCGTTCGGCGGCGCCGAGCACGACTGGGCCGCGCTCGAGCTCGCCGCGTGGCTGTGCGCCGCAACCGGCGCCTCGCTCGAGCTGCTCGGCCCGGGCGGCCAGACTGCCGAGGGCAAGGACGCCGGCCACATGCTCGCGAACGCCGCGCTGCTCGTGCAGCAGTTCGCCGGCGTGTCGGCCAAGGGCACGGTGGCCGAGCCCGGGCGGTCGGGAATCGTCGAGGCCGCCGGCCGGGCGCAGCTGCTGGTCGTCGGCCTGTCCGAGCGCTGGGCCAAGGAGGGGCTGGGCGAGACGCGGCGGGCGATCGCGCGATCGGCGCCGGCGCCGATCGTGTTCGTGCGCCGCGGCGTGCGGCCGGGTGCGCTGGCGCCCGCCACCGACGCCACCCGGTTCGCGTGGTCGACGCCCGGCGCAAGCGTTGGGTCGCGCGACTTCAGCCGGGCCTTCAGCCGCTCCTTCAGCCGCGTGCGCCTGCCCACCGTGGCCCCGCCCGGCACGGAGGCCGGGCGGAACGGCCCCACGGATGACGCCGGCGAAGCCGGCGGCCCCTAAGACGCGGTCGCCGCCACCTCCGGCGCTTTCGACCGGCGCCGGTTCCGGCACTGACCAGATCTTCATCCGCGCGACTCGGCCGCGGATGTCGACCTCGTCCACGAACACGAGGTCGTCGTGGCTCCTGGGTGAGCGCCTCGCGCACCGAGTCCGACAGGAACAGCTGATGTGGCGTGCCCTTGGTCATCGACTCCAGGCGCGAGGCGGTGTTGGTCGTGTCGCCCACCGCCGCGTACTCGACGCGGCGCTCGGAGCCGACGTGGCCCGACATGACGTTGCCGCTGTTGAGCCCGATCCCCATCCGGAAGCCGTCGCCAAGGCCCTGGTCGCGGATCCACTGGTTGAAGCGCGGGCAGGCGAACCTCGAGCATCTCGCGCGCGGTGGCGAGCGCGCGGTCGGCGTGGTTGTCCATCTGGAGCGGCGCGCCGAACACGGCGAAGATGCCGTCGCCCATGTAGGCGACGAGCGTGCCGCCGTGGTTGAGGATCGCGTCGCTCATCTCGCTCAGGTAGTGGTTGAGCACGTCGATCACCTGCGAGGGCTGGAGCGACTCGGCGAACGAGGTGAAGCCGCGCAGGTCGGTGAACATCACCGTGCCCGAGCGCTGGACGCCGCCGAGGCGCAGGCCGTCGGAGCTGGCCAGGACCTCGTCGACGACCTCCTCGGGGACGAAGCGCGAGAACAGATCGCGCGTGCGGATGCGCTCGAACGCCTCGGTCACGAGCTGCACGGCGAGCGAGCCGATCCCGGCCAGGAGCAGCGCGGCGAGCGGATACACGAACGCGAGGATCAGCCCGCCGTCGAACGCGAGCTGCACGACGAGCGCGTAGAGCACCCCGAGCCCGACGGCGAGGGCGACGGACCTGATCGGGCGGATGCGCAGGCTGGCCAGGGGAACGGCCAGACCGAGGAGGAGGATCAGCACGACGTTGAGCCAGCCGGGCGCCGCGGAGAGCGGGAAGCCCTTGAGGATCGTGTTGATCGCGTTGGCCTGCACCTCGACGCCGGGCATCGCGCCGTCGGTGGAGGTGGAGTGCAGGTCGAGCAGCGAAGGCGCGGTGGCGCCGATCAGGACGATCTTGCCGGCGAAGAAGCTCGGCGGGATCCGACCCTGGTAGACGTCGCCGTAGGAGACCTGGGGGAAGCTGTGCGCGGGACCGACGTAATCGATCCAGGCGCTGCCGTGGTTGAAGCTCGAGACGCTCACCTGCTTGCCGGTGGCCACCTGGGCGGTGACGACCGGGAACGTGTGGAGGTTGTTCGCGAAGTAGGGGAAGCGGCGGTAGGTTCCCCCGGGGTCGATGTCGAACAGCGTCGAGGCGGGGAGGCCGCCGCGCGGCGGCAAGGTCGACAGCCCGTCCTGGCCGACGAACTCGAAGTCGCCGGTCGAGTCGGTCTCCTGGATCGAGAACACGGTCTTGCCCGGGGCGATCGCGCTCAGCAGCGCGTTGTCGTCCTTGGGGCCGAGGTCGCTCGGCTGGCTGAACACGACGTCGAACGCGATCGCCGCGGGGTTGCCGGCGGCGATCTGGGAGAGCACCTTGCCCTCGACCGCGCGCGGGAACGGCCACTGCTTGTTGACCGTGCTGAACGAGGTGCTGTCGATCGCGACGATCACGATGTTCTTCGGCGCCTTCTCCTTGCCGCGGATCGAGAAGCGCGTGTTGACCGTGCTCAGCTCCAGGCTGCGCAGCAGGTGAGTGCCGTAGGCGACGATCCCGAGGGCGGTCGCGAACACCGCCACGATCAGCAACAGCAGCGTGCGCAGACGGCGATTGCTCGCGATCTTGAACCGCCCCAAGCCCTTCATGTCATGTCACCCCTCATGCGCGTCGCCCGCCGGAACGCGTGCGCGTCCAGGCCCCGCGAGACACTCTATGGGCAAACCGCCGGCGCGGCAAGGGAAAAGTTGACGTGCGGATGCTCGCCGCACTACCGTGCGCCCCGGGGCATGTCGAGATCACGGGGCCAATGAGCGAGCCGATCACGATCGTGATCGCCGACGACCACGCGGTGGTGCGCCAGGGGCTGCGCCTGCTGCTCGAGGCCGAGGAGGACCTGGCCGTGCTCGGCGAGGCCAGCGACGTGCGCGAGGCGCACACGCTGCTGCGCGACACCACGCCGGACGTGCTCGTGCTCGACCTCCACATGGGGCCCGACCTCAGCCTGTCCACGCTGTCCGAGTTGCGCGCCGGATCGCCCGAGACGGCGGTCGTGATCCTGACGATGGACGACGATCCCGCGTTCGTGCAGCCGGCGTGGGCCGCGGGCGCGGCCGGCTACGTGCTCAAGGAGGCCTCGCGCGCCGAGCTCGTGCGCGCGATCCGAACCGTCGGGCGCGGAGGGCGCTACCTCGATCCGGCCATCGGGGGGTGGGCGCTCTCGAGCGCGGAGGACGAGGTGCTCTCAGAGCGCGAGCTCGAGGTGCTGCGCCTGGTCGCGCTCGGATATACGAACAGCGAGATCGCCAAGCGCATGTACATCAGCCCGCGCACGGTCGAGACGCACCGCGCGAACCTCCAGGCGAAGCTGCGCGTCAGCGGCCGCCCGGAGCTGGTGCGCTACGCGCTCGAGCACGGGGTGATCCACCGATGAGCACCACCGCTCGAGCGAGGCGCTTCGAGCTCGAGGCGGCGGAGCGGCGGGTCAGCGAGCAACTCAAGCGCCCCGCGGCGGGGACCTCGCAGACGCGCCGCGTGGCCGTGCTCGTCGTCGCCGGGCTGCTGTTCGCGGCCACGTTCGTCGCGCGCGTCGTGGTCCCCGATCCCGATGCGCTGCTGGCCAACTTCTACGTCGTGCCCGCGGTCGTGCTCGCCACCGAGTTCGGCGTGCGCGCGGGGCTCGTGGCCACGGCGATCTCGGTCGGGCTCGTGTTCGCGTGGGGCGCGATCGACACCGTCCACGTGGCGCCGCTCGGCTACGTGTCTCGCGGCGCCGTGGTGCTGATCGCCGGCGTGGTCGTGGGACGCTTCTCGGAGCGACTGCGCGTCGACATCGCCGAGCGCCAGCACGCGCAGCGCGAGCTCTCGCTGTACGCGGTGGAGCTCGAGCGCGCCAACCAGAACCTGGCGCGGACGGTCGAGCAACTCGAGGCGTTCGCCGAGATCGCGCGTGCGGTCGGGGGCGAGACCGACCTGGAGCGAGTGCTCACGCTGATCCTCGAGCACGGCCGTGAACTCGTCGGAGCGCGGCGGCTCGTGCTGTACCTGCCCGAGGGTGAGGAGCTGGCGGCGTTCGCGGGCTCGCGCGAGGAGCGGGTGCGCCTGCCGATCGACGGGTCGCCCCCGGGCGAGGTCCTGCGCACGGGCCGGCCGCGCCGGGACTCGAGCTCATCGATCCTGGTCCCGCTCGTGTTCCGGGGCGAGACGCTCGGCGTGCTCGCGGGCATCAACGACACCGACGGGCGCGCGCTGGGGGAGGAGGACGAGCAGCTGCTCACCTCGGTGGCGGCCAGCGCCGCCACCGCCGTGGCCACGGCGCGCTCGGTGGCGGCGGCGCGGCTGCGCTTGAGCGTGGAGGCGGCCGACCAGGCGCGGGCGCGGTGGGCGCGCGAGTTGCACGACGAGACGCTGCAGGGGCTGACCGGCGCGCGCATGGTGCTGTCCGCGGCGCGAGCACGCGAGGACCCCGACGCGCTGCGCGGCGCGGCCGACACAGTGGACGCGCACCTGGGGGAGGAGACGCGCAAGCTCCGCGACCTGATCGCCGAGCTGCGGCCGGCCGCCCTCGACGACCTTGGGCTGGGCCCGGCGATCGAGTCGCTGGCCAAGCGCCAGGCGGCGCTCGGGGGCTTCACGTCCGAGGTCGCGTTGTCGCTCGACGCTCGCGAGCGGCTGCCGCGCGACACCGAGACGGCGATCTACCGGATCGTCCAGGAGGCGCTGTCGAACGCGGTCAAGCACGCCGGTGCGCGGCGCGTGCGGCTGCGCGTGGCCGAGCGCGGCGACGCGGTCGAGGTCGAGGTCAGCGACGACGGTCACGGGTTCGATCCCGAGGCGCGGCGCGAGGGCTTCGGCCTGCCCGGGATGCGCGAGCGCGCGGTCCTCGCCGGCGGCCGGCTGGCCGTGGCGCTCGAAGGACGGCGGCCCCACGTCGGTGACCGCCGTCCTTCCGGTGTCGGCCTGACCTCGGGTCAGAGCCCCCGGCTAGGAGATCTGCAGCGGCGGGACGTCCTCCTCCGTCGAGCGGAGGACGGCCCGCAGCCCTCCCAGCATCAGGCCCGACGGCTGCCCCGCCATCGACCACTTGAACTGGGTGACGTTCTCCTTGGGCGCGAACAGTCCCGGGCGCTGACCGCGCCGGACGAACAGCACCGGGGCGGGAGCGGCCTTCGCGATCGCCGACCGTGTCGGCCCGAGGCCCTCCTTGCGCCACCGGTCCGAGAGGCCGAGCACGAGCAGGCCCGCGTTGCCCGCTGCGTCCACGATGCCCTCCCGGCCGCCCGCCACGACCAGCGGCTCGGTCGCGATGCCCGTCGCCTGCTGCACGAGCAGGCCGGCGTCCGCGAGCATCCGGGTGACCGACTTGCCCTCGTCCGTCTGGCCTGCCGCGCCGAGCAGCTTGAGCGGCGCGCCGTGCGCCGCCGCGATCCACGAGCCGAGCTCGAGCGCGGCCCAGTCGTGCTCGGCGCCGCCGAACGGGACGAGCACGGGGCCGGTCGGGCCGATGTTGATCGCGTCGGCCTCGCGCGCCACGAGCACGGCCATGTCACACGGGGCGTGCTCGAGCAGCTCGCCCACCTCGCCCATCGGCACGCCCTCGCCGAGCAGGGGCCGGCGTCCGTCGGTGAGGACGAGATCGACCGGCTCGCGCTCGACGATGTGCACGAGATCCGAGCCCGGGTTGCTGCTCGTGAGCGCGACGCCGCGGGCCACCACGCCCTCGGAGCTGAGCCGCGCGCGGACCTCGTTGATCGCCTTCGAGGCGCGCTCGAGTTGCAGGTTCTCGGACGAGAGCCCGCTGCGCACGCCGGCGCCGGCGCCGCGGGAGGGCCGCACCAGGCGCGAGATGATGAGCTCGCGCGGTGGCGCGGTCCGGGCCAGCGGCTCGGCCAGCCGACCAGCTGGCCGATCGCGCCGTCGGTCTGCGGAGCGACCAGGATCGAGCGCTCCGGGACCGGCAGCTCGGGATGGGCCCGGGCCGCCGCGAGCGCGGCATCGGCGAACTCGTCCTCGATGGCGCGGCCGTACTCGTTCTTCGGGTCGAGCAGCTTCAGCAGCGGCCCGGCCATCAGCGTGGTGACGACGGCCATGATCACCAGCATCGCGAACAGCGTGTTGGAGATCGCGCCGGCGTCGAGGGCCAGGTTGAGCACGATCAGCTCGGTCAGGCCGCGCGTGTTCATCAGCGTCCCGATCACGGCCGAGGCCCGCCAGTCGTAGCCCGAGACCCTGGCTGCCGCGGCGGCTCCCGCCAGCTTGCCCAGGATCGCGATCCCGATCAGGGCCAGCGTGATCAGCCACAGCTCGGGGCGATCGAGCAGGCCGACGTTGGTGCGCAAGCCGGTGTACACGAAGAACACCGGGAGCAGGAGCGTGACCACGAAGTCGTCGACCCGGCGGGTCACCTCCTCGTTCAGCCGCGCGTGGCGCGGCATGATCATGCCCATGATGAAGCCACCGAAGATGAACGCGATGTTGATCTCCTCGGTGATGTAGGCCGAGACCAGGACCATGATGATGATCGCGGCGAACCAGCCGCTCGGCATCCGTCCCACCTCGTCGAAGGCCGTGGCCATGCGCGCAAGCACCCGCCGGACCACGAGCGCCATGATCAGCGTGAAGCCGACGGCTTCGCCGATCGTCTTGGCCACGTCGCCGAACGTGCCGGATACGGCGATCGTGGTGGCCAGCGCGATCAGGAACCACGCGGTCACGTCGTCGATCGCCGCGCAGGCGATGGTCAGCGCACCGACCGGTCGCTTGATCATCCGCCGCTCGGCGAGGATCCGGGCCAGCACCGGGAACGCCGTGATCGACATGGAGACGCCCATGAAGATCGCGAACGCGACGAACTTCTTGTTCGGACCGACCAGCTTGTAGAGCGGGAGCGCAACGGCGATCCCGAGGAGCATCGGCACCGCCACGCTGGCGTTCGAGATCGCCGCCGCCTGCACCGCCCGGCCCTTGAGCTGGCCGCGGTCGACCTCGAGGCCGACCAGGAACATGAAGAAGATCAGTCCCAGGTTGGCCACCACGCCGAGCGCGCTCAGCGTGTCGCTCGGGAACAGCGTGGCCTGGAGGTTGGCCGAGATCGCCCCCAACAGCGACGGTCCGAGGACCAGGCCGGCGATGACCTCGCCCATCACCCGCGGCTGGCCGATCTTGACCGCGACGATCCCGAACAGGCGGGCGACGATGAGCACGATCGCGATGGCCAGGAAGACCGCGGCGACGAGCTTGTTGAAGTCCGAGCGCTGCTTGGTGGCGGTGAACCTCTCACCCGCCGGCGCGAGGCCGGAGGGGGTGCTCAGGACGGGCTTGGCCGTGACGGCGGTGGAAGTGCTCGCCCCCGCGGCCTTCGCCGGGGTGGCGAGGTCCAGCGGGATGACCTGCACGTTCTGAAGCTGGAGATCGTTGCCGGTCGCCGTCAGGCGGGCGTGGCCGCCGCGCACGCAGGCGATGTCGCCGAACACGCCGCCGGTCTTCTTGGAGTAGGTCAGGCTTCCGAGCTTGTTGGAGCCGGCCGCGAGCTGGTAGATCGGACCGCTGCCGCTGAGCACGATCGAGCTGCCGAAGCAGGTCGAGGTGGGCGACAGCGCGTAGGTGCCCGCGATGCCAGTAGGGGTTCGCGGCGCGGCCGCGCCGGGCGCGGGCGGTGCGGTCTTGAAGGCGGCGCTGATCGGCGCTCCGCCGAGGGTGCCCTTGATCGAGCCCTTCAGGCCGGCGACGACGACCGCGTTCAGCTTCTCGGTCTTGCCGCCGACGCAGTACACCTCGCCGGTGAGCCGGTGTACGGCCGCCCGGGAGCTTCGCGTAGGCCAGCCGTAGCTGGCCGCCCAGCGTCTGCTGGTTGTTCGTCAGGTTGACGAACTCGCCCGACTGGAGCACGTTGAACAACGGGCCCGGCGTTGGCGGCCTGTGCCGGCGCAGTCGAGGGCAGCGCGATCCCGCCCGGCTTGGCCGGCGCAGGACCCAGGCACGAGTTGGGTGCGCTCGCGCTATACCCGCCCGCGATCGACGCGAGCGCCTTCTCGTTGTGCCCCTTGTTGACGACGAGCACGACTACGGCGATGCCGATCACCACGACGATTCCGTAGAACGCGACCAGCCGCCGGGCGAATGACCCGGCCGACATCTCAGACGGCATGCTGAAGCCCCCTTCGTGGCTCGCTGCTTGTTCGCTTGAGAGCGCTGGCCCCACAGCCCGGTCCCGGCGCTCGAATGCCCTGGCGGAGAAACCTAAATCAAGCGTGACGCGCCGGCATCCGGCAGCCGCCATCCAGATGCCTCCGTAAAGGACCGCAACATTCCTCCGGGTGGTGGCGCAGAATCGGTCGCGCGGGACGCCCGGCGGTGCCCGGCCGGCGAGGCGCTTGGGATAAAACTCTGAACTATTCATACTTTTATCCCAACCGCTTCTGTGGGCCTCCGGGGCGGTTGGCCGGTTAACGCGACTCGGCCGCGCCATTGCCGGCGCGGCCGAGATCGGTACAGCCTGATATCCGGCTACGCCATCAGTGCGGCTTCTTGACCGAGAACGACAGCGTCACGGGCGCTCCGGCGCCGCTGCGCGTCACCGAGACGACGAGGGTGAGCGACGCGATCCGATGAGTTCTTCGCCTTGTGCGCCAGCGACGGGCTGATCTTCAGCGCCGAGGAAGGGATCGACACCGAAACGCTCGACGCCGGCGAGCCCAGGTGCACGACCAGCTTGCCGCCGTTGAGCCTCTCGGTCACCTTGCCGCCACCCTTGACCGACACGCCCTTCAGCTTGCCGGCCACGAAGCTGAGCCCGGTCGGCAGCTTGATCGTGAACGAGGTCAGCTTGGGCGCGCCCTTCCCGCCCGCCGCCAGCTTGAAGTTGACGGTGGGCTGCCGCTTGGCGAGTCCGGCGATCGAGCCGCCGGAGATCGCCGGCGGGCTCGTGTTCTGAGTGGTCTGCTGCGTCGTCTTCGTTGCCCCGCCGGGGTTCTGAGTGTTGCCGCCGGGGTCTGGCTGCTGCGCCGGTGGCGCCCTGGCCCTGAGGCGCCGGGCCCGTGGCCGAGTCCGGGACCAGCGCCGCGTTGATGCTCGTGGTGGTCGACCCGCCGGTGACCGATACGGGAGTTGCTCGGCCGGAGCGTCGTCTTGCCCGGGTAGTACTGCATGCCGTAGGCGACGGAGCTGGGGGCCGCGAAGAACGAGGGCGCCGCGCGAACCTCACGTAGTACGAGCCGGTGGGGATGCCCGTCAGCGTGTACTGGCCGTTGGCATCGCTGAACGCCTCGGCGAGGAAGTTGCCGCTGGAGTCGACCAGATCGACCTCCTGGTCGGCCAGCACGGCGCCCGTCGACGCATTCGTGACCGTGCCCGTCACCTCCCCGCCCAGCGGCAGGACGCCGTTGATGTTCGGAGTCGTCTTCCAGCGCTGACCGTGATCGGCGTGGCCGAGGCGATCGTGTTCGCGCCGTTGTAGAAGTCGAAGGCCCATGCCGCGAGGGGCTCGAATTCGAGCTTGTAGGTCCCGGGCGGGAGGCCCGTGATCTCGTAGCTGCCATCCTGCTGGGTGGACCCGAAGACCTGGACCGGGTTCCCGTTGGCGTCGCTCAGGCTGAGCTCGACGCCACCGACGGGATCGCCGTTGGAATCGTGCACGGTGCCTGAAATCGATCCGCCCTGGGGGAGCGCGGCGTCGATGTTCGCGGTCGTCTGGCCGAGCGTGACCGGCACCGGCGTCGCCGAGCGCCAGCGAGGCACCTTGCGTGTAGTACTCGTTTGCCAATGGCGACCCGGACGGCGCCTGGAAGTAGACGCGGTAGGAGGCGGAGTACGGGAGTCCGATCACCGTATAGGTCGCCGTTCGCACCGTGTCGGCGTCGTCGTAGAAGTCGCCTGCGCTGTCGTAGACCTTCACGTCGACGCCGGACACGGGCCGCCCGGAGGAGTCGGTGACCATGCCGTGACACCTTTCCGCCCGTCGCCAGCGTTGCGTTGATGCCGGCGACCGCCGCGCCGCCCCGGACTGCGATCGGGGTCGGAGCGCCTGCGGTGCCAGTCCACACGATGCCGTTGTAGTACTGGCTGACGTAGCCCGTGCTGGCTGGGCGCGTTGAACTCGACCTCGTAGCTCCCGTCGGGCACCCCCGTGAAGCTGTACGTTGCCGTCGGTGCGGTCGTGACCTGCGTGGGGTCGGTGTCGTTGGCGACCGAGTTGCCGGTTGCGTTGTAGAGCGCGACGAGATGCCGCTCAAGGGGCTGCCGTGCCCGCTGACGGTGCCGGAGATCGTCCCGCCGGTGGCCAGCGTGCGCTCGATCCCGATGGTGAACTGGCCGCTCGTGACCGACACGTCCGCGGCCTCCTGCTCGTCGGACTTGCCCGGGTACCACTGGTCGAGGTAGTGCTGTCCGCCGGGCGGGAGAAACTCGATCGTGTAGCTGCCGGTGGGCAGGCCGTCGAGCGCGTAGTCTCCGTCAGAACCGGTCGTGGCCGTGTAGGAGTTGCCGGTGGCGGTGTTGTACAGGTAGACGGCGACGCCCCCGACCGCCTGGCCGGAGGGGTTGCGGACCTGGCCGGACACGCGCCGGCGCGGAACAGGTTCCGTTGATCCCCTGGGTCGCCTGGCCCGCCGTCACCGTGAACGGCGATGAGGTGGAGGTGCTGTAGCCGCTGTTCGCCCCGCCCGGGTTGAACCGCACCGTGTAATTGGACCCCGGGGAGATCGCCGAGAAGCTGTAGTTGCCGGAGGAGTCCGTGGTCGGTCTCCGCGGGCAAGCCCGAGCCGGTCACGAGCTCGACCTGGAGGCCCGGGATTCCGTTGTCATTCAAATCGTCGGCGGTTCCGGAAACTGAGTCGGGGGTGAGCGGCACCGTGATGTTCTGGACCGCCTGACCGCCCAGCGCCGTGAACTGCGGAGGAGGTGCCGCCGCTGTAGGGCGTGTTGGCCGGCTGGCTCACCTGCGCGGTGTATCCGCCCCTGGGGGACGGCCGAGAAGCTGAAGGCGCCGCCCTGGCCGCTTGTCGTCGTCGCGACCTGCTGTGAGGAGGTGTTGACGAGCGCCACCGTCACTCCCGAGATCCCGGGCTGGTCACGTTGGTTGACGACCGTTCCGGTCACCGAGTCTGGCGTGAGGGCCCCGTTGACCGTCGCCGGCGTCGCCGTGCCCCCGCTCACGACCACCTTCGTGAGACCGGTCTGGTTGTAGCCCTGGCTGGTGCCGTCGAACTGGATGTAATAGGTGCCATCCGACAGCTCGCCGCTGCCGTAAGAGCCGTTCGGAGCCGTGTGCTGGGTCGAGATCGGAGGGCTGTTGGGGTCGCTGTAGAGGTTCGCCGTGATGCCCCCCAAGTCAGCGCCCGTGGTGGCGCTCGTCACGGTTCCGGAGAAACTGCCGTACGCCGCCAGCGCGCTCGCTGGCGCCATCGCCCCCACGACCAGAACGCCCACCAACATCCGCAACAGCTTTGTAAACATAACCCCATGCCCCTTCGGTCGTTTGTCCATCGACGTGCCGGATCATGGCGACTCCGACGGCTCCTGCCTATTGGGCAAACGATCAGACTTGGGGCGGCCCTTTAGATCCCTCTTTAGAGGTGGTGGACGGTTCTTTAGAGCCATCTACAGCCCGAGCATCGAGGCGATCCGGACCCGCTGCGTCTCGTTCGTGCCCGAGTAGATCGGGGCGCCGATCGCGTCGCGCAGGCCCTTCTCGAGCCCATACTCGCGCGTGTACCCGCGCGCGCCGAAGATCTGGATCGCGGACAGGGCCGAGGCCACGTTGGCCTCACTCGTCACCAGCTTGGCCATCGAGATCTCGGTGGTCACGCTGCGTCCCTTGGCGAAGCGGGCCGCCGTGTCGTACAGATGCTTGCGCGAGTTCTCCAGGCCGATCTTCATGTCGACGATCTTGCCCGCGACGTACTGGTTGGCGCCGATCGGGCGGTCGAAGGCGCGGCGGGACTTGGCCCACTTGATGCAGCGCTCCAGGCGCTCCTGCATCTCTCCGGCCATCATCATGAAGATGCAGAGGATCTCGTAGTTCATCACGTGCTCGAGGATGAAGAAGCCCGCGCCCGGCTTGCCCACGATGTTCGCCTTGGGGACGCGCATCTCGCGGAACTCGAGCTCGCAGAAGCCGCAGGTGTTGAGGCCGAGCTTCTCGATCGGCTCGCCCTTGTGGAAGCCGGGGGTGTCGGCGGGGACCAGGAACGCGGTGATCCCGGTGGCGCCCGCGCCGTTGCCGCCGGTGGCCATCTTGGCGTAGACCGTGACCACGTCGGCGATCGGGCCGTTGGTGATCCAGATCTTCTTGCCGTCGATGATGTAGTCCTCGCCGTCCTCGGTGGCGGTGGTGATCATCGCCATCGCGTCCGAGCCGGCGTTCGGCTCGGAGATGGCGTGGGCGCTGATGATCTCGCCGTCGATCAGCTTCGAGAGGTAGCGGTCCTTGAGCTCATCGGAGCCGAACTTCTGGAGCGGCACGGCGGCGCTGACGACCTGGGTGGCGGCCGCAAACAACAGCCCGTTGTCGCGACAGCCGTAACCGAGGTGCTCGAGGACGTAGACGAGCGTCATCACGTCGTGTCCGAGGCCGCCATACTCGGGATCGAAGGGGATGCGCAGGACGTCCGAGGAGCGGAGGATCTCCCACTTCTCGCGATTGAACCGCTCCGCCTTGTCGTCCTCCCGCACGCCCTCGTTGAGGGCGCCGAAGTGCTGGTTCAGCGACTTGCGCAGACCCTTCTGCTCGTCTGTCCAGGTTCCCGGTGCGACCGCCAGCGCCATGTCCGCTCCTAGTAGACCGAGGAGTGCACGCCGGACTCGGTCAGCCGGTGCGCCTCGTCGCCCTGAAGCGCCGGCGTGAACATGCAGACGAGGCGCAGGTCGGTGTCGGCCGAGGCGAGCAGGTCGTGGCAGTCGTGCTCGTTGAGCGAGTAGATCGTGCCGGGGACGATGTCGTGCTCGGTCCCGTCCATCTCGATGACCTTGCCCTTGCCCTCGATGCAGTAGCAGGACTCGAGATGGTGCTTGTACTCCAGGCGCGACGTCGTCCCCTTCCAGACGATCGTGTCGGTGACGGTGTAGCCGAGCCCATCGGCCTCGAGCAGGAAGCGGCGGCTCAGCCCGTTGCCCCACTCCACCGTCTTCACTTCATCGAGATTCCGAACGATCATGTATGGCCCCTTCTGTCGTTTGTGTTCACTGCTTCTGCGCGGACACCGACTCGGGCACCTGCCCGAGCTCGACGAGCAGCCCGCGGAAGTCCTCGACCACGTCGCGCCCCGCCTCTCGCGCTGCCGCGACGCGCGCCACGCACGTGCTGCCGACGATCGCGGCGTCCGCGCCCACTGCGCCGAGGCCCTCGATGTGGCTGCGGTTCTTGACCCCGAAGCCGACGGCCACGGGTACACGCGCGCGCGATTGCAGCCGCTGGAGCACGGGCACGAGCACGCTGTGGTCGGGCGGGCCGACCGTCCCGCTGCGGCCGTACGCGGCCACCAGGTAGATGTAGGCCGAGCCGTGCTCGGCCGCCTCGTCGAGCACCGGCTCCTCCGAGCTCGAGTAGCACGTGGTGACGATCGGCATTCCGGCGTCCTGCGCCGCCTCGTAGTAGCCCTGTCGCAGGCGCGGCGGGAGCCCGTGCACGAGCAGCCCGTCCGCTCCGCTGGCGCGCACCCGCTGAAGGAACTCGGGCATCGGCGTGCGCTTGATCGAGTAGCTCCAGTCCGCGAGTAGCGCAATCTTCAGGTGCGAGAGCTCGGGGCGGACCTGCTCGACGAACCGCAGCACGGCATCGGTGTCGATCCCGTCGGCGAGCGCCCGCGATGCCGACTCGCGGATCACCGGGCCGTCGCTGGCCGAGTTGGGGAACGGCACCGCGAGCTCGAGGCAGTCGACGCGCGCGGCGTCGAGCAGCAGCACGAGCTCGCGGAAGGTGTCGAGCGGCGGGTCGCCGGCGTTGAGGAACAGCGCCAGCCCGGGGTGGCCGGGCGCGCGGTCGGCGAAGAACGCGCCGGCGCTCATGCGGGCGCCGGCGTGGGCTTCTGCGCGCTGCGGATGCGCTCGATCAGCGCCACCGGCTCGCCGGCGCTCATCGTCTGAGCCGCGAGCTGGAGCGCCTCGTCCCAGTCGCTCACAACCTCGCCGTTGATCGCCAGGGCGGCCGCGTTCAGGCGGATGCTCTCGAGCGCCGCCGGCGGGCCCTCTCCGCCGATCAGACGCAGGAAGTGCGGCACGGTCGCCTCCAGATCGCTCACCGGAAGCAGGTCGTCGAACGAGCCGGCGCCGAGGCCCAGCTCAGGCGGGCGCAGCACCGACTCCTGGCCCGACTCGCTGTCGTAGACGTGGCTGTCGGACGACGCTCAGCAGCTCGTCGACGCCGAGGTCGTTCCAGGTCACCCAGTAGCGCTTGGTCTCGTCCTCGGAGACGAGCTGGCGGAAGGTCGGCAGCACGCTGTGGTCAGAGACTCCGGTGATCTGCAAGGTCACGGGTACTGCAGCCAGAAACGGGCCGATCAGGTTGAAGAACCGGCCCACGGTCTTCATGTCGAAGGGCAGGATCTGACGGGCGAGCAGACGGAGCTCGCGCGGATAGATGAACGGTCCCGCGCAGGCGATCCCGAACGAGTCGAGCATCTCCTCGGTCTGCTCGTAGGTCGAAGTCTGCTTGATGCCGAGGCGGTCGAGCAGGTCGACCGACCCGGTGCGGCTCGCGTACGCGCGCGATCCGGTCTTGATCACGCGCGCGCCCATCGCAGCGGCGACGAACGCCGAGGCGGTCGAGAGGTTGAACGTGCTCGGGCCGCCGCCGGTGCCCACGATGTTCACCGTCGTGCGCGCCGGCGGCTCCGGGCGGGGGTTGCGCTCGCGCAGCGACGCGAGGGCGTGCTGACAGAGACGCCGTCTGGCATGCGGGTGGTCAGCGAGCTGAGCACAGCCAGCGCCTCGCCGGGGTGCAGCTCCTTGGCGGCCAGCCGGTCCCAGAAGTCCCCCCAGGCCTCGGTCGGGACCGGGTAGCGCTGGGTGACCAGCGCCGCCAATACCTCCGAAGGTGGAGGCTTACTCGGCATGCGACGTTTCGCGCGCCTGGTCGACGTAGGCCTTGATCGCGGCGACGGTGCGGAAGCTGTCGGGACCGAGCTCGGAGTCGTCGACGGCGATGTCGAACTCGTCCTCGAGCCAGGCCACGACCTTGAGCAGCCCGAGGCTGTCGACCACGCCGCCGGTCAGCAGGTCGAAGTCGTCCTCGAGCTCCTCGGCTGGGACGTCGGGCATGAACTCCTCGACGATGAACTCCTTGATCTTCTGGGTGGTCTCATCCATTGGCGCGGCTCCTCTCGAGTTGAGCAGTGATGCTCTTGCGGTCGACTTTTCCGGTTGAAGTCTTGGGCAGCGGGTCGGTGACGATCTCGATCGTCGAAGGCATCTCGGTGCGCGCCAGCCGGGTCGCGCAGTGCTGGCGCAGGATCAGGCTGTTGAGCTTCTGGTCGGCCTCGCGCCGCACCACCGCGTGCAGGCGCGCGCCCGCCATCTCGTCCGGGACGGCGATCACCGCGACCTCGACGACGGCCGGGTGCTCCTGGATCGCCTGCTCCACCACCTGCGTCGAGACGCGCACGCCGCGCACCTTCACGTAGAAGTCGGCACGGCCCTCGAGCGTGAGCGTCCCGTCGTCGTGGCGGCGGACGATGTCGCCTGTGCGCATGTAGCTCCGCTCGCGATCCGCCTCGCCGTCCGCGATCTGGACGAACTTGCCGTCGTTGAGCGAAGCGCGTAGATAGCCGCGGGTCTGGAACGGCGTCCACACCATCAGCTCCCCGGTACCGGCGCCGTCGAGGGCGGACCCGTCCTCGGTCTGCACGCGCGCGATCACACCGGGGAGCGGCTGGCCGACCGGGACGTTGGTGGGGACGTTGCCCTCGGCCAGGCCGGTGAACTCGTGCATCAGGCTGTCGTTGGTCTCGGTGCAGCCGTAGACGTTGTAGAAGCGCGCGTTCGGGAACAGGGTGGGCAGCTCGGCGAGCGAGCTGGCAGGGATCTTGTCCCCGGTCGAGATCACGTGGCGCACGCTCGGGAACGTGCGCCCGTCCTCGCGGTGCACGTCGATCAGCAGGCGGTAGAGCATCGGCACCGCCTGGAGGACGTTCACCTCGTTGTCGGTCACGAGCTCGGCCAGGTAGGCGCCCTGGGTGGCGCGGTCCTGGTCGATCAGCGCCACGCACCCGCCGTGCTTGAGCGTCGCCCAGATGTCGAGCAGGGTGAGGTCGAAGTTGAGCGGCGCGTAGTTGGCCACGACGGTGCCGGGCCGGATCTCGAACGCCTCCGCGGCCCAGTCGGTGAACGCGTCGACGCCGGCGCCGCGCAGCGGCACGATCTTCGGCAGTCCCGTCGACCCGGACGTGGTGAGCATGAAGGTCACGTCGTCGGATCCGGCCTGGGGCGGCCACTCGGCGGCCTCAGAGTCGTCGGTGCGGGTCTCGTCGACGAGCGCGCGCAGGCTGGCCGCGCTTGCGCTGCGCGGCCCGTGCGGGGAGACGACCTGGCTCACGCCCGCCTGCGCGAACAGCTTGGCCAGCGTGTCGGCGGCGAGCTCGACCGAGGGGAGCAGGAACGGCCGGCGCGTGCGAAGGCAGGCCAGGATCAGGGCGATCGCCTCGGGCGACTTCTTGGCGCGCAGGCCCACCGGACGGTCGTCCGGGAGCCCCTCGAGCTCGCCCTCGGCGCTCTCGGCCATGGCACGCAGCTCGCCGTAGCTGATCGCCTCGCCGTCCCAGATCAGCGCCGGCGCGTCGGGCTGGCGGTCGGCCTGCTCGGCGAAGTGGTCGGCCAGCGACTTGGTGGTCGTGCTCATCGCGAGCTCACCTCGGCGGCCAGCGCGGCGCGGTGGCGCTCGAACTCGTCGACCCAGCCGCGCACGCTGTCGGCGAGCAGCAGGCCGGTTCCGATCAGCAGCCCCTTGAACCCCTGCGCCACGAGCTCGGCGCCCACACGCGGGTCGGTGATGGCGCTGGCGCTGACCGGGCAGGGCGTCCCGGTGGCGACGATCGACTCGAGCAGCGAGCGGCTCGAGTCGATGTCGCCCGGCTCGCGCTCCTGGGTGCGGATGTCCTTGTTGTTGACCGCGACGATGCACTCCTCGGCGTGGACGACCGTCTCGAGCTCGGCGTGGTCGGCGATCTCGACGAACGGAGTCAGGCCGTGGCTGAGCGCGAGCTCGATCAGATGCTGGAAGGGCTTCCTGGGCATGATCCGCGCGGTCAGCAGGATCGCCGAGGCGCCCATCTCCTTGGCGGCCACGAGCTGCTTCTCGCGCGTGATGAAGTCCTTCTTGAGCAGCGGCAGATCGGTGAGCGAGGCGACCTCGCGCAGCATGTCGTCGTCTCCGCCGAACCACTTCCCGGTCACCACCGAGATGCACGGCGCGCCGACCGCGAGGTACTCGGAGACGATCTCCGGGATCGTTCGCTCGCCCATCAGCTGCTTGCCGTCGGCGTCCTGGCGCTTGACCTCCATGATGATCGGCAACCGGCCGGCGAGCAGCGCATCGGTGAAGGCGCTAGGCATTCGCTTCTCCTTGCGAAGTTCTCCAAGCCCGCGCGATGCCCTCGACGTTGCCCGCGTCGATCCGGCCGTCGGCGCCGCGCGCGTTCGTGTCGACATCGATGCCGAGGAAGAGCGGGTGCATGGTCAGCCGCTCGTAGCTCTCGCGGTTCTCGGCCGAGATGCCCCCCGCGAGCAGGAACGGCTTGCTGAGGCGGTCGACGAGGCTCGCCACGACGTCTGCGTCGAGCGACAGCCCGGTGCTTCCGACGCGGCCGTCCTCGCTCACCGTGTCGAACAGGAACACGTCCACGCCGGCCTTCTCATACGAGCCGATGAGCGAAGCCTCGACGCACTCTCCGCCGCGCACGTGCAGGACCTTGATCACCTTCACGTCGGGGCCGATCGCCTTGACCTTGCGCACGAAGCCGGGCGTGGGATAGCCGTGGAGCTGGACCCATTCGACCGGTGCGTCGGCGAACGCCTCGCGCAGCAGCTCGGCGTCCTTGGTGAAGGTGACGAGCACGGGAGCCGGGCCCCCGTCGGTGTGTGCTGCGTGCTCGGCGAGCGAGCGCCATTGCTCGGCTGGGAGGTCGTGCGGTCCGCCGGGGACGGCCAGCCACAGGCCCACGAGGTCGACCTGGTGGGCCGCCAGCGTGGCGATCTCCTCCGGCTCGACGATCCCGCATACCTTCACCCATGTTCCATGGGCGCCGTCAACCGATGCCCCGATCGGCGTGTTGGCTTCTCTCGACTGGGCGCCCGTTCCCGGCATATTCACCAAGTTCATGACGGGACAGTCGGCTCTGGGCTATGAGGCGGCCCCAGCATGCTCATCAAAGTCATCCCCCGTATTGACGCCCACTCGCAGGCGACTCTATCCGACAAATGGGCTCGGGTGCAACGGCGCGACTGTAATGGCTGGCCGGTCGCCGAAGGGAAAATTCAAAGTTCCCCGAGGCGCTTGCGCGCGGATAAGATCCGCTCGACCGGGCGGCTCGCCGCTCCGCCAGCTGGGGCAATTCGCGACAGGAGGGCAACGTGACTTACGACAGGAATCCGGCCGACGCCTACGACGTCGCGATCCTCGGCGGGGGCCTCGCCGGCCTGACGCTCGGACTGCAGCTGAAGCGGGCACGGCCGGACACGAGCATCTTCATCGCCGAGAAGCGCCCCGGCGCCGCTCCCGAGGCCGCGTTCAAGGTCGGCGAGTCGACCCAGGAGATCGCGTGCAACTACTTCGGCGAGGTCGTCGGTGCGATGGAGCACATGCAGCGCGACCAGGTCCGCAAGTGCGGGTTGCGCTTCTGGTTCCCGGCCGGCGACAACAGCCAGATCGCAGAGCGCATCGAGCGCGGACCCACCGCCCACGCTCCGGTGCCGAGCTGGCAGTTCGATCGCGGCCGGTTCGAGAACTACCTGGGGGATCGGAACCTCGAGGAGGGGATCGACCTCTTCGGTGGGAGCTTCATCACTCAGGTCGAGGTCGGGGACCCGCATCGGGTGACGATCGTGCGCGGCGGACCCGGCGGGCGAGGAGTCGACCGTCTCGGCGCGTTGGCTCGTCGACGCCAGCGGCCGCTCGTTCATGCTCAAGAAGAAGCTCGGCCTGCTGGAGGACAACGGGCACATGGTCAATTCCTCCTGGTTCCGGCTGGCCGGGGGCCTCGATATCGAGGATTGGGCCGATCCCGATGACGAGGAGTTCTTCAATCGCATGTCCGAGCGCGGGCTGCGCCGGTACAGCACCAACCATCTGTGCGGCAAGGGCTACTGGGTGTGGATGATCCAGCTCTCCTCCGGGCCGATCTCGATCGGGATCGTGGCCGACTCGCGGTTTCACTCGATGGATGAGATGGACACGCTCGAGAAGTCGATCGACTGGATCCGTGAGCACGAGCCCCAGCTCGGCGAGTCGATCGACGCCCGCCGCGACAAGGTCGAGGACTTCCTGAAGATCGAGGACTTCTCCTACGGCTGCAAGCAGTCGTTCTCAGGCAGCGAGCGCTGGTGCCTGGTCGGGGAGGCGGGTCCGTTCCTCGACCCGTTCTACTCGCCCGGCTCGGACTTCATCGCCTACTCGAACACGTTCACCACCGATCTGATCACGCACGAGCTCGACGGTGATGACGTGGTCAAGCGGGCCGAGGCCCACAACGACTTCTTCCTCAATGCCTACCGGGTCCACCTCAGCCAGTACGAGGGCCAGTACGTGTTCTGGGACAACCCGACGGTCATGAACGTGAAGATCAGCGGCAACAACATCTACTACTGGGGCTGCCTCGGCCTGCTGTTCTTCCACCGCAAGATCGGTGATCTCGCGCTGATGGAGGCCGTCCGTCCGGACGTGGAGCGGATGTGGGAGATCATCACGCGGCTGGAGGACATGTACCGCGAGTGGAACGAACTCGAGCAGCGTGAATGGCGTCGCGCCATGGTCCCCTCCGGCGCGTTCCCGGCCATGTTCGATCGCCACCGCGACATGATCGCCGGGTTCGACGACGACGGCATCAAGCGGAGGATGAAGGAAAACGCGGATCTGCTCGAGGCGTTCGCCGTGCTCGCGTTCAACCGGGCGGCCCAGAACCTGGGCGACGCGGCGCCGGGCGAGGACGAGAAGATCAACCCCTACGCGGTCAGCCTCGATCCCGACCGTTGGGAGTCGGATGGCCTGTTGGGCGGCCAGGGCCTCACCGTCACCGAGGCGCGGCAATCGCCGGCGGCCGGGATGGAGAACCTGTTCATGGAGGCGATCGCCCAGCCAGCGTGAAGGAGGTCCGGTCCCGGCACCGCCCTTCGGCGCGGGGCGCGGGGCGCGGGTCGCGGGCCGCGGGCCGCTAGGCGAGGAAGAACGGCTCGCTCGCTGGACCTGCGGCTCCGGCCGCGATCGCGTCGGCGAAGGACTCGACCAGGTCGGTGGCTTCCCTAAGGCTCACACCAGGCTCGGCGTAGAGACCATCCGCATCCCAGCGCTCCGGACGCAGGCTGACAGCGTAGGGGTTGATCGGGCGCTCGAAATCGGGGCGCTCGTCGAGCGCCTCGGCGGCTTGGCCGAAGATGACCACGGCCAACGCCTCCGAGCGCGGCACTTGCTGGCTGATCTCTTCGCGCAGCTCGTCATCGTCCACAGGCCGGACGAGATCGGCAAACGCGCCGAACATCATGGGCCGTATCTGCTTCGCGAATGGAGCCTCCTCCGGTATCTCCTCGTCCCGGCGCTCCAGCTCGTGCCACTGCTTGAAGAGCTCCTGCATGTTCATGTCCAAGCGGTAGAGGCGCTCCACGTCCTCATGCACGCTCTTCATGAACTCGTAGTCCCCGTACTTGTTCTTGACGAAGAGGGTCACGTTGCCCGTGTGATTGAGGTACGTGTCCCAGATCAGCTTGTGCTGGGCAACCCAGGCGTTGCCGAACAGCAGGTACTGGTCCGTGTAGCGCGAGATGACTTTCTCGAAGGTGCGGAAGTACCAGTCGCTGTAGTAGTCGACACGCTCCGAGATGTCCTCGCCATCGAGGTCGTGGCAGATCAGGTCCGTGGTGAACGTGTTCCCGACGCCGATGAAGTCCGAGCCAGGAGAGTAGAACGGATCGGCGAACGCGGCGGCCTCGCCGACGAGAGTCCACCGCTCAGGCGAGTAGACCTGCTTCACCCCGAAGGCGAAGTCCTGGACCCGCAGGAAGTCCACGACCTGGTCCAGACGAGGCTCCACCGAGGCAGCGAGCTGGGGCTCGTGCCGCTTCAGCCAAGCCACCAGCCGATCCAAATCGCTGATCTCCTCGAACGGGTGTACACGAGGGTCCGCGCACACCCCGATGCTGATCGGGCCCGTGGATAGGGGGATCATCCAAATCCAGTAGCCCTCGCCCATCAGGTGGTTGGTGCTCAAGGCTCGGAGGCCCGGCTCTGACATCTTGCCCATCCACGCTTCGTTGTCACGGCCCCAGTCCTCGATGTCAAGGCCGCCAGCCAGTCGGATCCATGCCGCGTTGATCGTGTGAGCCACGTCCTTGGACAGGCCGAGCTTGCGCTTGAGCAGACTGGCTCGGCCGGTAGCGTCGACGACCCACCGCCCCTTGGTGGTGACGTCCGTCTCCATCTGGGTGAAGGACACAACGTGCAAGTCGTCACCGAACTCGACGTCCCGGACCCGGCACCCGTGCAGGACTTCCGCGCCCAGGCCGCGCGCTCGAGCGCTCCAACGCGTTCTCGAACAGCCCCCGGTCGACCTGCCAGTTATCGTGGGGCGGGTAGCCGGCTGCGCCCTGCTCGATGCGCTTCGTGATGTCCTCGTTGCCGCCGGCGGTGAGGAAGAACCGCAGCCCGATCTTTATGAGCTGGTCCTTCTTCAGGTGATCCTCCATCCCCACGACCTTCTCGAAGTAGTGAGCTCCTGAGGGGACGGTGGACTCGCCGACCTTGAAGGCCGCCAGCGGAGCTGGACCCTCTCGCTTCTCGAGCACCGCTATAGCGGTGTCGGGACGTCGCTGCTTCAGCTGGATGGCGAGAGTGAGCCCGGCGAGGCCCCCGCCCATGATCACCACGTCGTAGCGCTCGCGGGCGACGTGAAGTGGACGGATCTCAAGGTTGGAAACGCTGCGATCGTCGCTCATAGCCCCCGGTTTGGTTCGTTGGTCGAGTCGCGCCTAGCATCTCCGCTGCATGACCCGCTGTCAAGGTGCTCTGGCTTTACGCCCGAGGCCGACGCGGGCTGAAGAACCGCTGCGAGGGCGGCCCGGGTGCGGCGCCAGCGAACCAGCGTCGCCTGGGCGTCATGCAGGCGATACGTGACCCCGCTGAGGAGCTCGGCGTACGGCGCGGCATCCTCGATGGCCGCCGTGACGCTCAGCACGAATCCCCGCATCGCCGGATCCTCGCCGGCGCTGATCGAGAGCTCGTCATCGACGTGGCAGCGCAGCGAGAAGGCGAGGCCGTCGAGCGACCACGGACAGGGTGGCACGGCCGGTGCGGGCGAGGTTGGCGGCGCACGTACTCGTCGGCCACAGCGCAAGCGCGAGCCGCCCGTCCGCCGCGGCGACCAGTTCGCCCACGCTCACCATCGCCACGTGCGTCCACCCCGCCTCGAGCTCAGATAGAACGAGGATGGTCAGCCCCACCTGACGCTCTGGCTCGTCTTGCAGGCACCGCCTGAGCGCTTCAGGGACGGCGGGCTCGAGCTCGCGGCTCACGCGTGCGCGCTGGGCGTCATCGCAGAGCGTCGAGCCCCTGCCAGCGGCTGATCAGCCCTGCGTCGATCCCGAACTGATCGAGGATCTTCGTCACGGTATGGTCGATGACGTCCTCGAGCGTGGCTGGCCGGTGGTAGAAGGCTGGAACCGGCGGCAGCATCACCGCGCCGGTCTCGGTGGCCTGCAGCATCAGGCGCAGGTGCCCGGCGTGCAGCGGCGTCTCGCGGACGACGAGCACGAGCCGACGCCGCTCCTTCAAGCAGACGTCGGCCGCGCGGGCGATCAGGTTGTCGCCCAAGCTGTTGGCTACCGCGGACAGCGTCTTGATCGAGCACGGGACGATCACCATCCCGCTGGTGATGAAGGTCCCGCTCGCGATCGACGCGCCCAGGTCTCGCTCGTCGTGGACGACGTCGGCGAGCTGCTCGACCGCCGACGGGTCGCGCTCCATCTCGTAGGCGATCGTCTTGCGCGCGCCGGCGCTGACGATCGCATGGGTCTCGACGGCTTCGATGTCGCTCAGCACCTCGAGCAGCCGGACGCCGTAGTGGGGCGCACTCGACCCCGAGAGGGCGACGATGATCCGGTCGGGGTTGGACACAGTGCCGTCAAGCCTCCCGCGCCGGAGCGCCGTATTCAAGCCCGAGCTGCTCCAGCCAGGCGCGCGTGGTGCCCGTCACCACCAAGCGCTTGCGCCGCAGCTCTTCGGGCGTGCGCGCCCCGAGCAGGAACATAACCGTCCGCAGCTCGTGCAGGAAGGAATCGATCCAGGCGTGGACGGCCCGCTCTCCCTCACGCGCCGCCACGAGCAACGGGCGCGCCACGCCGACCAGCGTCGCCCCGAGGGCGATCGCCTTGGCGCCGTCCAGCCCCGAGCGGATGCCGCCGGTCGCGATGACCGGCAGCCCGGCGGCGCGCGCGGCGACGATCGACACCGGCGTGGGGATGCCCCACCCCCGCAGGGCGTTACCGAGCCGGTGCCCCCGCTCGTCCTGGCGGCCCTGTGCGCGCAACCCCTCGATCGCGGCGAAGCTCGTCCCGCCGCTCCCGCCCACGTCGAGCGCAGCGGCCCCCGCACCCGCTAGCCGCAACGCCGTGGACTGCGAGATGCCGCCACCCGTCTCCTTGACGAGGACCGGGATCGGCAGCCTCCTCGCTACCTGCTCGATTGCGGCCAGGCCCCCGGCAGCGTGGCGGTCGCCCTCGGGCTGCACGCTCTCCTCGAGGAAGTTGAGGTGGACCGCGAGCGCGTCGGCGCGCACCATCTCGACCGCGGCCTGCAGCTGCTCGAGCGACAACGCGGGACCGGAGGCCTGCGGCAGGAGCTGTGCGATGCCGACGTTGCCGATGATGAACGCCGACGGCGCCACGTCGCGCACTATCGAGTAGGTCGAGGACAGCTCGGGATTGACCAGGGCCGCTCGCTGGCTGCCCACTCCGAGCGCCAGGCCGCTGCGCCCGGCGGCGGCGGCGAGCGCCGCGTTGATCTGCTCCGCCGCCCGGTGGCCGCCGGTCATGCCTGCGATCATCATCGGCGCCTCGAGGCGGTGACCGAGGAACGTCACCGAGAGGTCGACGTCCTCGAGATTGCACTCGGGGAGCGCCTCGTGCTCGAAGTAGATGTCGTGCCACGCACTGGCGGGCGCCGCGTCGACGTCGGGCCTCGCGGCCAGCTCCAGGTGCTCCGCCTTCCGCGCCTCGACCGCGCCCTCCTCGTCGCTCGGCATTTGCAATACGGTACCTGTGCATGCGACGCCTCAGGGACCTGCGCGCCTACCTCGACGCGCTTGACGAGCTCGGCGAGTTGCAACACATCGACGCCGAGGTCAGCCTCGACTACGAGCTGGGGGCGATCGTCCGCCGCTCGTACGACCTGATGGCGCCGGCGCCGCTGTTCACGAACCTGGCGGGCGTCGAGCCTGGATTCCGCGTGCTCGGGGCGCCCGCCGGCGTCAGCGCGCAGCCGGGGCTGTACCTCAGTCGGGTCGCTCTGTCCCTGGGCCTTCCGCCTCAGGCGTCCGGCGCGGAGATCGTCGCTGCGCTGGTCGCCGCTCGCGGCGCGCCGCCGATCCCACCGCGTGTCGTCTCCGACGGCCCGTGCAAGGAGGTGATCGCGCTCGGCGACGAGGTCGATCTCCTACGCCTGCCCGCGCCGCTGCTGCACGGACACGACGGCGGAAGGTTCATCAACACCTACGGCATCGTCGTCGCCCGCACCCCGGACGGGAGCTGGACCAACTGGTCGATCTCCCGGACGCAGCAGATGGACGCGCGGCGGATGAGCAGTCTGGTCATCCCCACGCAGCACCTCGGTGTGATTCGCGCCATGTGGCGGGAGCGGGGCGAGGACATGCCGGTCGCGGTGGCGATCGGGGTTGAGCCCGTGATCCCGTTCGTCGGGGGCATGCCGCTGCCCGACGGCGTCAGCGAGGCCGACTTCATCGGCGCGTATCTCGGGGAGCCGGTCGACGTCGTGCGCTGTGAGACGGTCGACCTCGAGGTGCCCGCCACGGCCGAGATCGTCATCGAGGGAACTGTCTCGATGACCGAGAGCCGCGCCCGAAGGGCCGATGGGCGAGTTCGCCGGCTTCACCTATCCAGGGGAGAGCACGCGCCAGCCGATCTACCACGTCTCCGCGTTGACGCACCGTCGGGATCCGATTCTCCCGGTCGTGGTCGCGGGTCATCCCGTCGAGGAGAACCACACCGCGTGGGGCATCCCCAACTGCGCCGAGGTCGTCTTTCAGCTGCGGCGCGCCGGGGTGCCGGTCACCAGCGCGTTCATGCCGCTCGAGTCGGGCTGTCAGTTCCTCGTGATCACGGTGCCCTCCGACTGGCGCGAGGCGTTCGCACAGCCGAGCCCCGCCGCGCTGATGGACAGGATCGCCGAGGTTCTGTGGGAGCCGCACGCCCACACTGCCTACGCGATCGCCAAGGTGATGGTGACCGAGGACGACATCGACCCCTCGAACACGCGTGAGGTCGTTTGGGCCTTCGCGGCCAAGAACTCACCCTCGGACGGAGTGAGGTTCTACGAGGACCGGAACATGGTTCCCCTCCCGGTGTTCCTGCCGGATGCCGATCGCCGGCGCTTCAAGACCACCAAGGTGATCTACAACGCGCTGATGCGGGAGGACGGGGACTCGGAGTCGAAACCGTTGCGCTCGACATTCGACGGGGACTGGCCGCAGGAGATCCAGGAGCGGGTGCTCGCGCGGTGGAGCTCCGACTACGGCTATCCGGCGGTCGGCGTCGCTTAAACAACCGCGCCCCCGTTGCCGGGGGCGCGGTCGGTTCCGTTCCGTGTTGATTGCCTTACGAGACGGCGATACCGGAGACGCCGATGGTCAATGTCTTCGGGGTCGCCTGGACCAACGTCAGGTTGCCGCCCGACGACCTTGTAGACCTCGAGGTGGCTCTTGAACGGCAGGAGTCCCTGCGTCGGGTCGGCCATGTAGAGGTACTTGCTGTCCGGACTCAGCCCGATGTCGGAGGGCGTACCCGGGCCGGTGTTGACATTCCCGAGGAACGTCAGGGCGCCGTTCGGCGCGACCGAGTAACGGGCCAGCCCCGACTTGCCGGTGCCGATCGGGTTGCCCGGAGCCGGATTCGTGGCCGTGGCCGACAGCGTGTTCGTCACGAACGCGTACTTGTTGTTCTTGGTCAGGACGACCCAGCAAGCGGCGCGGCCGCCGCTGGGGGCGTTGCTAATCGGGGTCAGTTTCCCGTTGCTGCCGACGCTGTAGGTCTGCAGCGAGCCGTTGGCCTGTGCTCCGTCGGTGAGCGGCGGAGGCGCGTTGTTCACGGTCTTCACAGTGCCTGCGCTGGTGTCGACCAGGACGCCCCTGGACGTGAAGCGGAAGCCGAACGGGGTCGGCGTCGCGGCGGTGTTGTCGATCGCCGGCCCGATCGAGCCGTCCGCGTGGACCGGGAACAGGTCGATCTTTCCGTCGTTTCCGTTCGTGCCGGTCGTCAGCGGCAGGTCACGCAACGTCGCGACCAGCCACTTGCCGTTCGGGCTGAACCCGATGTCGGCGGCGACGCCGTTGGGGCCGGGGATCGACAGGGCCTGTGCCGACTTCGTGATCGGCGTGAGCTTGCCGGCGGCGTTGTAGTGGTAGCCCATGACGCTGCCGGTGACCCCGTTGAGCACGTACAGCACGTTCTTCTTCGCTGCCAGGCTGATCGGCAGAGCGCCACCGGAGGTCGCGATGTCGGCGCGCGTGATACCGCCGGGAGTCACCCGGAACGAGGTCACGGTGTTGTCGCCGTCGTTGACGACGAACAGCAGCTTGTGGTCAGGGCTCAGAACGACCGAATCAGCGCTGTCGACCACGGGCAGCCCGAACGGCTGCTGGCTGGCCGTGCCCTTGCCGCCGGTCTTGATCGTCTCGAAGAGAGTGAGCTTGCCGGTGCTCGCGTTGCGCTTGAAGACGTAGACCGAGTTCGCGCTCGGATTGTTCGACTGACTGAAGACGAAATGCGCGCTCCCTGTGACTTTGTGCTTCTTGCCCGCCGGCGTCGTCTTCTTCTTCTTACGCCGGCTTCTTCGCCGCGTCGGCGACCGACGGTATGAGCAGGGCGGCGATGGCCACCACAAGCCCCAGGAGCCGCAAGATCCTCACGGCATCTCTTCCCATATTGCCCTCCGTTATGTTGAATGCGCCCGGCCTGCGCCCGTTACGGCGGGCACCCTACTGCATTTCAATGCCAGCGCGCGGTTTTTTCCGCTTGTGCAAGCGCGATGCCGTGCAGTCAGACGATGCTGGCTTCGCGGCGCGCGGTGTCGAGGTTGAGCGGGCGCGAAAGGGCGCGAAGCGCGGGCAGCTGGGCCGTGGCGGCTTCGCGCCCGGCGGCCAGGAACAGGTCGGCCTGGTGGAAGTCGCGCCACTCGGCGGGTCCGAAGCGTGGGGTAACCACGACGTCGGCGAGCGCCGCGTGGCGGGCGCTCGTGTCGAGTTGGCTGAGGTCCATCGCCTCCAGGATGGTGTCGAGCGGACCGCGCCGCCGTTTCTTCACCGGCTCCTCCGGCTCTGGCTCCTCCGGCACGCCCGGCCAGCGCTCGAGCGTCTCGGTGCCCAGCAGGTTCACCGATACGACGACGTCGGCCCCGTCCTCGATCACTGCAGCGGTGGGCACCGGCACGAGCGCGATCGCATCGATCAGCCGGTGGCCGTCGCGCTCCTGCGTCGGGAACACGCCCGCCACCGACAGCGCGGCGAGCAGCGCCTCCCAGAGCAGGCCCCGGCGCTGCGGCACGGGCGCGCGCGCGGTCAGGTCGACAGCCAAGATGACGAGCGGGAGCACTGTCTGCATGAAGCTCCGCCCCTCGGTTGCCTGCTTGAGCATCGCCGTGAGCGTTTCGAGGCCCGCCGAGCCGACCAGCGGCGAGGAGAACAGCTTGCCGACGTTCTCGGCGTTGAACGCCTCCCGGAATCGGGCGTCGATCTCGCCGGCGCTGTAACCGAGCGCGACCTGCGTGGCGACGAACCCGCCGATGCTGCTTCCTCCGGCATAGTCGACGGTGTATCCGGCTTCCTCGAGCACCTGGAGAAAGCCGACGTGGGCATAGCCCTTGGCGCCGCCGGCGCCGAGCGCGATGCCCAGCTTCGTCCGCGTCACGTGACGCGCGATCCAGGCCAGGTCCGCGTCGGCGAGCGGGAAGCCCTGCTGGCGCGGGCAATCGCGCACGACCAGCCCGAGCGTCCCCGGGTGCCACAGCTGACTCGCCTCGCGCGCCTCGTCTGAGACGAGCACGATCTCCAGTTGCCGGCCCTCGGCGGCCGCGGCGACCCGCCCCAGTCCAGCGGCCTCCTCGGCGTTCCCGACGAGCGCCACGACGCGGTCGACCTCGTCGAGCAGCACACCGAGCGTGTCGGGGTCGAGCTCGCTCGGGATCAGGACCGTGTCACTCTGGCTGGCCAGCTCGTCGGACGCCGTGAGGGCTCCCGCGAATGACAGGGAGCGGTCTGCGACGGTCACCGGGCGGGGGCTGGCCAGCCGCGCCGCGGCCACCAGTTGGCTGACCACGCCCCCCAACGACGGGCCCGCGACGATGCCGATCTCCTCGCCGCGGTTCGAGCTGCTCCGCGCCGTGGCGCTGAACAGCGCCGCACTCTGAGCGCTGGCGCGGAACAGACGCTCCCGCTGGGTGTGGATGACGTTGACGAGGATTCGCGGAATTCGCTCGGCCAGCTCGAGCAGGTCGGACGCGTCGAGCTCGAGCGTCTGCGTGATCGTGCTTGCGGACACGGTGGCGGTGCGTTCGGCACCGGTGACCGCGTCCTGGGCTCCGATCACGTCGCCCTTGCGCATCCGAAACTCGATCTCGCCGCCGCCGGCGGTGGTACCCGCGGTCCAGTTCACCAGCCCGCCCGTGATAAGCCAGATCCGGTCGCTCGGATCGCCGGCGGCGCACAGCTGCTCTCCCGACGCGAACTGTCGCGGACGCATGCGCGCGGCAACGAGATCGAGCTCGCCGTCGGTCAGCCCTTCGAACAGCCGGCTACCCCCGAGCGTGACGTTGTGCGTCATCGGGCGCAGCGTAAGGGGGCCGCGGCGGCCCCGTCAAGCCAGCCGAAAATCGTTGTCAGCGGTCGCATGCGCGTGTATAGACTCACCCGCAATGGACACCAGCGAGGCGCGGGCTGCGTCCGGCAGCCTGCCAATCGTCACCGGCAAGAAGTTGATGCTGTTCTCGGGGCGTGCCAATCCGGATCTCGCTGCGGGGATCGCGGGCAGGCTCAAGATCGAGCTCGGCCACATCACGCTCAAGACGTTCTCGGCCGGCGAGGTCTACTGCCGGTTCGAGGAATCCGTGCGGGGCGCCGACGTGTTCCTGATCCAGCCCACTTGCGCGAACCCGGCGACCGGGCTCAGCGCCAGCGAGGCGATGATGGAACTGCTCGTGATGATCGACGCCGCCGTCGGCGCCTCGGCGCACCGCGTCGTCGCGGTCATGCCGTGGTACGGCTACTCACGCCAGGACAAGCGCTCGGCGCTGCGCGAGCCGATCAGCGCCCGGCTCGTCGCGCATCTGCTCGAGACCGCCGGCGTGGACCGGGTACTCACGGTCGATCTTCACGCGGGCCAGGTCCAGGGCTTCTTCCGCAAGCCGGTCGACCACATGACCGCGCTGCTGCTGCTGGCGGAGTACTTCTCCGGCCTCGAGCTCGACGACCTCGTCGTGGTCTCGCCGGATGTGGGCCGGGTCAAGCTCAACCACAAGTTCGCCGAGATGATCGGCGCCGATCTGGCGATCATGACGAAGGATCGGCCCGCCCAGCAGGTTGCCGAGGTGGGCTACGTGATCGGCGACGTGCGCGGTAAGACAGCGGTGATCCTGGACGACATCATCGACACGGCGGGCACGCTGACCGCGGCCGGACAGACCGTGCTCGACGAGGGTGCCGCGCGGGTCTACGCCGCCTGCACCCACCCGGTCTTCTCCGGTCCGGCATACGAGCGCCTGGCCGCCGCGCCGTTCGAGCAGGTGGTGGTGACCGACACGATCCCGCTGCGCGACGGCGCCCCCGAGAACATCGTCGTGCTCTCCTGCGCGCCGCTGCTCGCCGACACGATCCGCCAGATCTTCACCGACGGGTCGGTGAGCGCGGTGTTCGGCGGCGAGAACCAGCTGTTCTGAGCGAGCGGGTCCTCTAGCCGCGTGAGCGATGCGCGCGCCCGCGGCGCGTCGATTTTCTTGCACAGCGTGGCCGCGGTGCGTCATGATGCCCCCGGGTAGATCTGACCAGGGGGTTGTAAGGGGCCCAGCAGTCTCACCGTACGTCGGGCGCAGCGAGCGATCACACCGGCTCGTCGCGATCCCGGCGCGCGACGACCGGCGTTCGTCCTGTTGCCCTTGCAGCAGCAACTCGTGAACTAGACCAGCAGAGGAACAGGTGGACAAAGGAGAGCAAGGTGCCAGACGATCGACAGCCGGCTGACAGCTACGACGTCGCGATCCTCGGGGGCGGACTCGCCGGGCTGACCCTCGGGATTCAGCTCAAGCGCCGGCGCCCCGAGACGAGCGTGTTCATCGCCGAGAAGCGGTCCGGGCCCGCGCCCGAGGCCGCGTTCAAGGTCGGCGAGTCGACGGTCGAGGTCTCGGCGCACTACTTCGCCGACGTCGTGGGCGCGCGCGAGCACATGGACACCGACGAGCTGCACAAGTTCGGGCTGCGCTGGTGGTTCCCCGCCGGCGACAACGGCCAGATCGCCGAGCGGATCGAGCGCGGGATCAACCGGCCTCTGGAGCATCCGAGCTACCAGCTCGATCGGGGGCGGTTCGAGAACTATCTCGGCGAGCTTGCGCTGTCGCTGGGGGTGGATCTGTTCGGCGGCTCGTTCATCACCGACGTCGACGTTGGGTCTGATCCGCACGTGGTGACGATCGTGCGGGGCGGCGTCGGCGGCACCGAGCACAAGGTCAAGGCGCGGTGGGTGGTCGACGCGAGCGGCCGGTCGTGGTTGCTCAAGAAGCGGCTGGGGCTGCTCGAGGACAACGGCCATGTCGTCAACTCCTCCTGGTTCCGCCTCTCCGGCGGCCTCGACATCGAGGAGTGGGCGGATCCCGACGACGAGGAGTTCTTCGGCCGGATGTCCGAGCGCGGGCTGCGCAAGTACAGCACCAACCACCTGTGCGGCAAGGGCTACTGGGTGTGGATGATCCCGCTCTCATCGGGTCCGATCTCGATCGGGATCGTGGCCGACGCGCGCTTTCACCCGATGGACGAGATGGACACGCTCGAGAAGTCGATCGACTGGATCCGCCGGCACGAGCCGCAGCTCGGCGAGTCTCTGGACTCGCGGCGCGACCAGGTGGAGGACTTCCTCAAGGTCGAGGACTTCTCCTACGGCTGCAAGCAGTGCTACTCGGGCGAGGGCCGCTGGACCCTGGTCGGCGAGGCGGGCGCGTTCCTCGACCCGTTCTACTCGCCGGGGTCCGACTTCATCGCGATCGGCAACACGCTCTCGGCCGACCTGATCACGCGCGATCTCGACGGCGAGGACGTGTCTGAGCGGGCGCGCGCCCACGACGAGCTGTATCTCAATACCTACCGGGTGAACCTGACCCAGTACGAGGGACAGTACGAGTTCTGGGGCAACCCGATGGTGATGACGGTCAAGATCTGCGCCAACAACATCCTCTACTGGGGCACCGAGTGCCTGCTGTTCTTCCACGACAAGTACACCGACCTCGAGTTCATGGACTCGGTGCGACCGGACCTGGAGCGGATCTGGGCAATCACGCGACAGCTGGAGAAGATGTACCGGGAGTGGAACGCGCTCGAGAACCGCGAGTGGCGGCGAGCGATCGTCCCCACCGCGAACTTCCCGGGGATGTATCAGCGCCACCTCGACATGGCCGGCGACTTCGATGAGGATGGCCTGCGCGAGCGGCTGCGCTCAACCGCGGAGCTGATGGAGGGCTTCGCCGTCATGGCCTTCCATCGTGCCGCGCAGAACCTCGGTGAGTCCGCTCCCAGCGAGGACGAGAAGATCAACCCGTACGCGGTCAGCCTAGACCCCGACCGCTGGGAGGCGGACGGGCTCTGGGGCGGCCAGGGCATGACGCTGGCCGAGGCGCGCCAGGGCGAGGCCGGCGGTCTCGCCAACCTCTACATGGAGGCCGTCGCGCAGCCGGTCGAGCTGACGTAGGCGTTTGGCGGCCGCTGGGCGAAAAGGCCCCGCTCGAGAGGCTATTGCTCGATATCGGCCGGTATGCGGCACAATATCGAGCAACGACTCGGGTGGCTGGCGCGTAGGCAGATACGGCCGATCGTCCGCGCGCGCAGTTGCTCGCGCTCGGCCTGCGCGCGGCGCCTCGCGCGTCGGTCGCATCAGGCAGCTCGTTCGCGTGCACGATGCGTGTACGCCCGGCTACGTGCCGCCAGGACCCGCGTTGCGCGAGCCATGGCGGCTGTGCTGGCAATGCGGCGCGGGCGCCGACTGGGCTGCCATTACGGCGGCTGGCGGGCGGGTTGGAGGTGGACCTGACGCGCGAGCAGTTCCTGCCGACGGAAGTCGTGCCGGCCCCGCAGGTCGTCGAGCGGCCCGCGGACCTGGCCGGTGTCGCAGATCCCCAGAGCGGAGCTCGCCGGCGCGTGCCGGTGGCCCGCCACGCGGCGGTGCACGACATCCGCGTGGGGGCTCAGCGAGAAGGTCAGCCCGACCCGGGCGGTGGGGACCGGAGATGCGCATCCCCGGATTGCTTTTTCCCGCCAGGGCCATGAACGCGACGAGGCCGAAGCACGGGCTCACTCATGGTGAGGGGACGGGTACCGTCGACTGGCTCGTCGGAGGTGGGCGAGATCTCTGCTCCGCCGTTGAGGCGACTTCAGCCGTGGCGCGTCCACGGGTCAATCTGACCAGAGCCGCTTTTCAAGATCAAGCTCTACGGCCGCGAGGCCGACGTCTACTGAACCCGGTGAGGGGCGAAGATCAGGAACATCAGACCGCTCAGACGGATCCGGCGAGTACCACTGCACCACGGATACGGTCGCGTCCCCGGAGCAGGCGCCGCGACCGTGACGCGATGGATACCCGTCGCCCACATCGCGCACCGTGTCTGCCATCAGGTGTCGGAGCGTTGTCGGATCACAACGGTGCCGGCCAAGGTACGGCTCGAGCGACTCATCGGCGATTTGGAAGGGCCCGCACGGGTGAGTCCCCACTAGAATCGGGAGTGAAAGTCACGTCGGAAGAGGAGGAGGGGATGCTCCACTCGCAGCTAGCCTGGTACATCGCGGGGCCCGCGCTCGGCCTCTGCGTCATCGCCTGTCGCCTGTTGTTCAACGGTCGCCTGGGCGTCACCGGTGGTTACTCGGAAATTGCTGCGCGCGTGCGCGCGCGCCGGCTCACCTTCGACTGGCGCGGTTGGTTCGTCATCGGGGTGGTCCTTGGCGGAGCCGGGTTCGCGCTCGTGGCCGGGGGTCCGGACTTCCATGGCTACGGCTGGCTCACAGCGGCGCTCCACGGGACGGCGCGGTGGGCGATTCCACCGATCCTGCTCGCCGCCGGCGTGCTCATCGGCTTCGGAGCGAAGACCGCCGGGGGGTGCACGTCGGGGAACGGGCTGAGCGGCAGTGCGATGCTCTCACCCGCCGGCCTCGCCGCCACCGCTACCTTCTTCGCCACCGCGATCGCCGTCAGCTTCCTCATCCAGGCGGTCGTCTCGTGAGGCCGCGGCTCGCCGGCCTCGCCGTCGGGCTCGTGTTCGGCGTCGTGCTGGCGTGGAGCGGCATGACAAGTCCCGTCGTCATTCGCCAAGCGCTCCTCTTCCAGCGCGCCTACCTGTTCCTGTTCTTCGGCTCGGCCGTCGTCGTCGCCGCCGGCGGCCTGTGGCTGCTACGCCGGCTGCGTCTCCGCGCGCTACTCGTCGATGCCCGAGTCGGATGGGCGACCGAGCGCCCCGCGCGCCGCCACGTGATGGGCGCGCTCGTGTTCGGGCTGGGCTGGGGCGTCGCTGACGCGTGCCCTGGCCCAATCGCCACGCAGGTGGGCCAGGGCATTGGGTGGGGGGTGTTCACGATGGTTGGCGTCTTCGCCGGTGTGCTGCTGTTCCTGCGCCAGCGGCAGCCGGAGACCGAGCCTGCGACCGAGCCCGCGCCCTCGGTCGCGCCGGCGATCGTCTCTGGGCGCGCGGCTGAGAGGGCTGGCGACGGGACGGCCGCCGGCTTGGTCCGCGCGGCGATTGAAGAGCTGAAGCCTCCGTCAGTTGGAGCCGGATCCCCGCACTTGGACGCTCGTCACCCTGCGATCACCTTGAACTCGGCACTCACGCGCCGGTAGGTGGACTGCGCTCGCTCATCGAGCGTGAGCAAGGTGCGGGCATGCGCCTTCGCTTCCAGAGCGACGATGCCGTCGTAGCTGGCCCCGCCGAAGACGCCGGCGGCTTCGAGGGCTCTGAGGACATCGCGCTGCTGAGCATCGTCCAGGCGCAGCGGCGGTTGCCCGAAGCGGCGGGTCAGCACCTCGGCGGCGAGCCGTGGCTGAACAGCGAGGCCTGACGGTAGGCGTGTCAGGACCGAATAAGCCTCGATGAGCACATGCGACGGAAGAACATCGACCGATTGCAGCGCAGCGGCCGCGACGTCGTGCTGCTCATGCCATGCCGAGAGCGCGGCGATGACCGCGCTGGTATCGGCGGTCAGCGCCGTCCTCGTTCCATCAGCTCTCGGATCTGACCGGCGCCGAGTCGCCGGTCGGTGTCGGCGACGAAGCGGGCGCCGCGAGGACCGTCCTCGACCCTGACGCGGGAAGGGATGGTGACTTCGAGATGCTCATCCACCGCTCTGAGCTCCAGTTCGGTGCCTGCGGCGAAGCCGAGCTGCTCGCGTAGACGCTTCGGCACCACCAGCCGTCCTGCCGTATCGATGGTAGCGCGCATGGTATTAGAATACCATCAGCGCCAGCTCCGGCGGACTGCTCCTGTGGCGGCGGTCTGGCGGTAGGCCTGACGCGCGAGCAGTTCCTGCCGACGGAAGCCTGGGTGGCTGCGGAGGGTCGTGGCGGGAGCGAATCAGCGCGCGTTGCCAGTACCGACGATCCCCGTGCCGGTTTCCCCGCCCTGCGCCCATCTGCTGGACGGCCTCGCGTTCGATGCGCAGTCGCCGTAGAGCGGCTTCGGCTTCGTCCTCGCTCAGCTCGTCCACGGAGCGGTGTAGCTTCTCGCGGCGCCGCGGCTCGTTGACTGCCAAGCGACCGGATAGCCGCTGTCGCGCCGGGCGGGGCGTGGTGCTCACGGTCGCGGTCGGCCCCCGCTCAGGCCACGATCGGCTGCGTCAACGCCTTGACGAAGTCCTCCAGCTGGTCGGTGCGCCAGCACTCGAACGCCGTGCAGTGCCGCTCGTAGGCGGCGATCACGCTGTCGCCGTAGTTCCAGTAGAGCCGCGGTTCGGGGTTGAGCCAGAAGGTGCGCCCGGCCCGGGCGGTGATGGCGGCGAATATGTCGTCTCTCGGGGGGCGGCCGTTGGTGCGGGCGTCGCCGAGGACGATCACGGTGGCGCGGGGATGGAGCTCGTCCTCGACCAGGGCCAGGAACTCCTCCCACACCCGCCCGTAGTCGGTGTAGCCCGAGATGTCGGCCACGCCGGCGTCCTTGGAGACGGCCTCCGACGCGGCGCGGAAATCGCGCTCGCGCTCGAACACGTCGGTCACTTCGGAGATCCGCTCGATGAACACGAACGAGCGCAGCTTGCGGAAGGCGTCGTGGAGCGCGTGGAGCACCGACAGGAAGAAGGTCGAGGCGCTCGTCACGCTGGTCGACACGTCGCACAGGACGAAGATCTCGGGCCGGCGCGGGCGCCGCGGCCGGTACTTCAGGGTGATCGGGACCCCGCCGGTCTCGAGCGACGCGCGCATCGTCCGGCGCACGTCGACGTGGGCGTGGCGCTTGCGCCCGCGCAGCTCGTGGCCCTGCGTGGCCAGCCGGCGCTTGAGCTGGGCCACGACTCGGTGCACGGCGGCCAGGTCCTGGATCGGACCGGTGGGCAGGGCCCGATCGAGCTCATTGAGCGGGCGCTTGGGCGGGAGGCTGGCCGTGCGCTCGATCAGGTCGCGCTCGAGCTCGCGCCGCAGGTGCGCCTCGAAGCGACGCAGCTGATCGCGGGGGAGGCCCCTGCGGCGCGGATCGTCGTCGGGCAGCTCGGGCTGGGGCTCCGCTCTGAGCCCAAGCGCCCTGCGGATCCGCTGCACGTCCACGCCGAGCACACCCGAGCCCTCGCCGCGTCCGAAGGCGGCGATCGCCAGGCGGGCCAGGTCGCGCAGGGCAGCGTCGGACCCGTCCCTGAGCGCGGCGGCGATCTGCTGGCGCAGTGTGTCCAGGTTGATCTCCCCGGCCTCGCCGCCCTCGCCGCCGGGGGCCTCGCTGATCTGCCGGCGGGCCGCCTCGCTCTCGGCCGCCCGGAAGAAGAAGCGGTCGAACACGAGCTCGAACACGCGGCGATCCTCAGGCGACTTGGCCAGTGTCGCCGCCAGCGCCTCCTTGAAGTCCTCCCGTCCCGTCCAAGCGATGTGGGTCAGGGCCTCGAAGGCATCGAGGATCTCCGAGGTGCCGATGGCAACGCCTTCGGTGCGGAGATCCTCAGCGAAGGCGAGGAGCTGGCCGTCAAAGTTGTGGGGCCGGTCGTCAGGAACCGCGGTGTAGCCGGCTCGCCCAGGCGGTGAGGCGCTCACGCCGCGTCCGCGCTCGGGCTGCGCTCGAGCTTGACGCCGACCCGGGCCGCCACCGTGTCCAGGTCGGTGCGGTGCTTGACGATCACGCTCATCGTCTCCGCGAACGTCGTCTGGTCGATGTCGCCGGCGCCGAGCAGGATCAGGGCCCGGGCCCAGTCGATCGACTCGGCGATGCTGGGCGGCTTCTTCAAGTCGAGCTCGCGGACCTGGTGGACGATCTCGACCAGCTTGCGAGCGACCGTCTCGTCGAGCTCGGGGGAGTGCAGACGGACGATCTGAAGTTCGTGCTCGAGCTCGGGATAGTCGAGCCACAGATACAGGCACCGGCGCTTGAGGGCCTCGGTCAGCTCGCGCGTGTTGTTGGAGGTGAGCAGCACGACGGGCATCGTCGTGGCCTCGATCCGTCCGAGCTCCGGGATGCTGATCTGGAAGTCCGAGAGCAGCTCGAGCAGCATCGCCTCGAACTCCTGGTCGGTCTTGTCGATCTCGTCGATCAGCAGGACGACGGGCTCGGTGGAGGCGATCGCGGTCATCAGGGGCCGCTGGAGCAGGAACTCGGGACCGAAGATGTCGTCCTGGACGTCCTGCCAGCCGGCGGCCTCGGGGCTGCCGGCCTCAGCGGCGGAGCCCGTCTGGATCCGCAGGAGCTGCTTGCGGTAGTTCCACTCGTACAGCGCCTTGGCCTCGTCGAGGCCCTCGTAGCACTGAAGGCGCACGAGACGGCGCTCCAGATAGCGAGCGAGCGCCTTGGCCAGCTCGGTCTTACCGACGCCGGCGGGCCCCTCCACGAGCACCGGCTTTCCGAGCTTGGTGGCCAGGAACGAGACGAGCGCGGTGGACTCGCCGGGCAGGTAGCCGACGCTCCGCAGCCCTGCGGCGACGTCCTGAACCGAGCTCGGGCTCTCTACGGCCATGCGCCAAATATAGGGTTCACTGATGCTCGTGCTGCTATCAGCGAGTCAGGCGCCGCACATGGGCGCGTTCGTGGCCGCGCTCGCCTTCGGCGTGCTGGTGGCGGCTTCGGGCCATCTGTTCCACGTCCGCAGCCTCGTGATCACGGGCCTGCTGATGATCGCGCTCGTATGCGTCTACTTCTCGTTCGTGCTCCAGCCATCCGGCGGCTGAAGGTCCTCGGCGCGCACCGGCTTAGGCGGCTTGGCTCGCCGGATCTTCATCGTGGGCGGCTCCTCGGGCACGACCGGCGGTCCGATCTTCCGGGTCGCCGGCTCGCCCGTGTCCTCGTCGCCTCGGCGACGGGTGGAGACCTTGGTCGGCGTGTCGACCGGCGCGCGGCGGTTGGACGCCGGCGTCGGCTGGTCGTAGCGCGGGCGCTTGGAGACGCGCGTGCGCTCGTCGGCCGGCGGCCGCTCCGGGGATAGTATACCGCTCGTCGGCCGGCGGCCGCTCCGGGGGCGTATACCGCTCCCGGAAGGGGGCGAGCCGGATCTGGGAGCCGGCGTAGGCGAGAAGCGCGGCCAGCGCGAGCACGATGAAGATCCCCCACTCGACGCCGGTCGCGGTCGTTACCTGGCCCGGCCCGCTCGCCCCCGGCCGGTCGAACATGCCGATCAGGACCAGAACGCAGGTGACGCCGCCGGCCGCCATGATCGCGCCGCCGTCGCCGCCGGGGAGCCTGAAGCCGCGGCCGCTGCCGTGCCGGTAGAGGATCGCCAGCACGCCGACTGAGACGAGCAGCACCACGGTGGGCACGAGCGAGAAGGCATCCCACCCGCTGAGCGAGACGCTCCGGGGCGCGACCGGCCGGCCGGCGAGCACGGTCTGCGAGTACCAGGGCAGGAAAAGACCGACGAACAGCCCGAAGGCGGCGTAGGCGGCCACGCGCCGCTTGGGCGAGAGCCCCTTCCACGCACGCGCGAGCCGCTGGCCCACGGTGATCGCGTGCAGGACGAAGCGGTCAAACGAGCTGGTCGCATCCGAGCTCATCGGCGGGCCGCCGCGCCGGCGGCGGAGCTCCCCGGCGAGCCGGTGAGGATCCAGGTCCGAGCCACCGGCCGATTGTATGCGCCGGTCGGAGGCCTTCGGGCTAGAGAACCGGAATGTCCTGAACTTCGACGGGCTTGGCCCGGCGCTGCTCGATCCGCTCGAGATACCAGTCGATCAGCGCTCGCACGGCGAGCAGCAGCTCGTGGATCGCCTCACTCAGCCGGCGCTGGAGATCATCGGGGACGAACTCGCGCAGCGCCTGCAACAGCAGCGCCACATCGGCGCCCGCGCCGGCGGGTGCGGGGCCCTCCTCGGCGTTCTGCCACCCGCTCGGTGGCGGCTTGACGCGATCGCCGACCCGGGCCGCTGCCTCGCCGATCAGCCGCTCGGCCGCCTCGGAGGCGGACTCAAGCCGCTCGCCGAGTCGCTTGAGGGGGTCGTCAGTTTCGCCGGGCGCCATCGAAGGTGACCTCGAGCGCCCCCTCCTCGAAGGTGGCGGCGCGGGGCTCGTACGCGGCCATCGCGGCCGGCAGCATGATCGTGCGCTTGTGGCCGTCGACGCCGACCACGAGCTCGGACCCGATCTTCTTGAGCGAGATCTGTCCCTTCTGCGCGAACGGGAGCGCCACCTTCAGGCGCGCCCCGCGCTCTGAGACCTCGAGCTCCTGTGTCAGCTCGCCGTGGAGCACGGCCGCGGGATCGAGCCCGGCGGAGTCGAACAGCGCCTCGGACAGGCGGTCGAGCATCTCGGGCCCGATCACCTCCTCCGAGAAGTACGGCGCGCACAGCACGGGGACGGGCGCGAACGCGGAGCGCACGAGCGCGAGATGGTCCTCCTGCACCCGGCGCCAGCCGGCGAAGTACTCGCCCACGTCGCTCGGGAAACACGCGGTTGACGATCACAGCGTCCGTCAGGTACCCGTACAGGTTCAGGTAGGTGAAGGTGCGCATCGCCTCGCCGATCACCATCTTGTCCGGGTTCATGACCAGGCGGATCGTCGCCCGGCTCCGGTCACGCAGCGTCTCGTTCATCGCGATCAGGTTCTCCGACAGGCGCTGGAGGTCGGCAAACACGGCCTGACCCGGGAGCGAGATGTCAAGCAGCGAGCGGGCGATCGGCCGGGCGGCGGCGAGCAGCTGGCGCTCGACCGGGAACACCTTCTGGATCCACCAGCGCGCCACATCGGGAAACGACAGCAAGCGAAGCGTCTCGCCGGTGGGCGCGCAGTCGACGATCACCGTGTCCCACTCGCCGGAGTCCTGCGCGGCCTGTAGGCGCAGGAGCGCGAACAGCTCGTCCATCCCCGGCGGGACGGTCAGCTCCTCGGCCGAGATCCGGTCGACGCCGCGCTCGATCAGCAGCTCTCCGAGCCAGTCCTGAACCCCCGCCCAGTGGCGCTCCATCTCCTGTTGGGCCTTGACCTCCTGGCCCCACAGGTTCTCGGCGATCGGCTCGGGCTCGGAGGCGAACGGGGTGCTGGCGCCGAGCGAGTCCGACAGGCTGTGGGCCGGATCGGTCGAGATGACGAGCGTCCGCTGCCCGGAGGCGGCGCAGCGCCGGGCCGTAGAAGCCGCCACCGAGGTCTTGCCGACGCCGCCCTTGCCCGTGTACAGAATCGTCCTCGGCCTCATGCCGGGTCGAGTCTAGAGGCGGAAGGCTCAGGCGATGCGCAGGTTCCCGGTGATCCGGTTGAAGTTCCCGTCGGGACGGTCGGCGCGGGGGGCGCGGGCGGTGCGGGGAGGCGCCGCGGTGGCGGTCGCCGGCAGCGCGGCGAACAACGCCGCCAGCAGGATCAAGCTGCGCCTGCCCACGCATCCCGATGCTACATTCGAGCGCGATTTAGTGGCCGCCCCGAGGAGGAAAGTAATGCCGGAACGTAGGTGGGGGTGGCGCTATGGGACGCTCGCCGCGCTGTGCGCGCTCGTCTCGCTGCTCCTCGCCGCGTGCGGGTCGAGTAGCTCCTCGCGCGATCCGAACACGTTGCTGAAGCAGACCTTCAGCGGGCCGCACCAGATCAACAGCGGGGATCTGGACTTCAAGCTGACGATCACGCCGACAGGCTCGAGCACGCTCCACACCCCGATCACGGTCGAGTTCGGCGGGCCGTTCCAGAGCCGCGGCACCGGCAAGCTGCCGCAGTCGAACTTCGCCATCAACGTCACCGCTCAGGGCAGGAGCACATCGCTCGGCATCCTCTCGACCGGCACCGCCGGATACGTCGTGCTCGACGGGGCGAGCTATCAGCTCCCGCAGGCGACCTTCCAGCGGCTCGAGTCGAGCTTCTCGCAGGTGGCCTCGCCATCGAGCAGCGGCTCCTCGAGCGGCACGCTCGGCAAGTTCGGGATCCAGCCCCTCAGCTGGCTGACCACTCCCACGATCGTCGGTACCGAGAACGTCGGCGGCGCCAGCACGACGCACATCCGCGCCGGCGTCAACGTCACCGCGCTCGTCAACGGGTTCAGCCGGTTTCTCCAGAAGGCATCGGGGCTCGGCGTCAGCGGGACGGCGAAGTTCCCCGCCGGGCTGTCCGCGTCGACCCGGAGCCATATCGCGTCGGAGATCCAAAACCCGAGCTTCGACGTGTGGACGGGCCGTGAGGACAAGACCATGCGCCGTCTCCAGCTCGGGCTGACGATCCCGGTGAGCGGGAAGGTCTCCACCGCCTTCGGCGGTCTCTCGTCGGCGACCTTCGGGCTGCGCGTCCAGTACTCGAACCTCAACCAGCCCGAGACGATCGCGGCGCCGAGGAACGTTCAGCCCTACAGCGAGTTCCAATCCAGGCTCCAGTCGGTCCTTCAGGCGCTGTCGGGCGGCGCCGTCGGCTCGGCGTCCGCGTCGGGCAGCGGCACGGGATCGGCCTCGAGCAGCGCGACCACGACCACGACCCCGAGCTCATCGTCGGCGGGCAGCGGCCAGGCCGCCTACAGCCAGTGCATCCAGTCGGCCGGCGGCGATATCGCGAAGATGCAGCAGTGCGGCGCGCTGCTGGGATCGCAGTAGCGCCGGCTACTCGCGCTCGTACTCGAGCTCGTCTTCGTCGCGGTCGTCGAGCTCGTCCTCGTCGCCATCGTCGCGGATGACGGCGGGGTGCGCGCCGGCCTGGAAGGTCTCGAGCAGCTCGTCGCGGCGGTGCTCGTCGATGGCCAGCTCGTCGGAGATCAGCACCCAGTCGGCGCCCTCGTACTCCTCCATGTTGAAGATCTCGGCGTCGAGCTCGGGCGAGTCGTCGACCGTGACCAGAACCTCGGTCTGGGGATTGAAGTAGGTCCCCGGCCGGTTGACCAGCTCCTCGAGCTCGAACTTACGCGGGTCTGCCATCGGCGCGCAGCCTACCTCAGATCTCGCTGAGCCGACCGATTTCGCGCTCGATCTCGGCCTCCACGTCGAGCGCCGGCTTGCCCGCCCGGACGCGCCGGTGGTTGCGCGCCACGACGAGCTGGCGGATCTCCTGGCGCAGCTCGGGGTCGACCATCGGGGCGGTCAGCCGGGCCAGCTCGCGGTCGATGTCGAGCGGCGGGTCGCCCCGGCGCAGGCGCCGTGCGTTGCGGGCCTGGAGCATCTCCCGGATCTCGGCGTCGCGCTCCTGCGCCGTGCCGGCGGGGCCGGCGGGTCCGCGGGGCGCGTCGCGGTCGAGCACCAGGCTGTTCTTGCCCATCTCCTTCCAGGTCCGGCCCGTCAGCAGGAGGGCGACCAGGGCGCCGATGGCGCTCACCGCGATCACGACCACGATCACGGTGGCGAACGCGTGCTGCATGGTGTGATTCTGACGCACCCCAGGGCCGCCCGCGGAGATAGCTCGCGCGCGCTGCCGGTGATGACCGTGGCCGGGGGGCGGGGTCGAAAAGCGGAAACATAGGGCGCTTTAAGACCCCTCCCCGGTGAGGGGGCGCTGACCGGGACCGGGGGCGCTGACCGGGAGCGCCAACGCGTTGCGAGGCGCTGCCGGGACCGCCACCGCCGCCGACGGCCCCGTTGGCAACCCGCAAGGATCGGGTACCCTTAGCCGTTGACTGACCAGTCAATCTATTGAGCGGACCGGGCGGTCCGCTTCGAAGGAGACACCGATCGTGGTTGATTTCACGCTCACCGACGAGCAGAAGAGCATGCGCGAGATGGCGCATGAGTTCGCCGAGAAGGAGATCCGGCCCGTCGCCTGGGAGTACGACAGGGACGGCACCTGGCCCGGGGCGATCCTCGAGAAGGCCTGGGAGCTGGGCCTCATGAACAACCATCTGTCCCCCGACTACGGCGGGCCCGGACTCGGCTTCCTCGACGGCGCGATCATCGAGGAGGAGATCGCCTGGGGCTGCTCGGGCATCGGGACCTCGCTGTCCTGCAACGGGCTGGCCACCGCGCCGATCATCCTGGCCGCCTCCGAGGAGCTCAAGAAGGAGTACCTGGGCCGCCTGAGCGAGGCGCCGCTGTTCGCTTCCTTCTGCCTGACCGAGCCCGACGCCGGCTCCGACGTGTCGGGGATGAAGACCACGGCGACGCGCAAGGGCGACAAGTGGGTCATCAACGGCTCGAAGTGCTTCATCACCAACGGCGAGTACGCCAACTGGTACACGGTCTACGCCAAGACCGACAAGGAGGCCGGCCACCGCGGGATCTCCTGCTTCATCGTCCCGCGCGACGCCGGCGTGGTCGTCGACAAGCACGAGGACAAGATGGGTCAGCGGGCGTCCAACACCGCGACGATCACCTTCCCCGAGGTCGAGATCCCGCTCGACCATCTGGTGGGCGAGGAGAACAAGGGCTTCAAGATCGCGATGATGACGCTCGACCGCACGCGCCCCGGCGTGGCGGCGATGGCCACCGGCGTCGCCCGTGCGGCGATGGAGTTCGCGATCGACTACTCGAAGGAGCGCGTGCAGTTCGGCGTGCCGATCGCGATGCACCAGGCGATCCAGTTCATCATCGCCGACATGGCGACCAAGGTCCATCTCGCGCGGCTGGCCACCTACCACTCGGCCGTCCTGCTCGACCAGGGCAGGCGCAACACGCTCGAGTCCTCGCACGCCAAGCGCTTCGCCGCCGACACGGCGATGGAGGTGACCACCGACGCGGTCCAGGTCTACGGCGGCTACGGCTTCATCAAGGAGTACCCGGTCGAGAAGCTGATGCGCGACGCCAAGATCCTCCAGCTCTACGAGGGCACGGCCCAGATCCAGCGGCTGGTGATCGCGCGCGAGACGCTGCTGCCGCGCCGCGTCGAGGAGCGCGCCCCCGCGGCGGCCTGACAGAAGCACCTGCGGACGGCGCCGGCTCGCTTCGGCGCCGTCCGCTCACCGCCGCCTATGCTCGTCGCGGCGTGGCGTCGGTAGCCCTCAGTCGCAACCGCGACTTCGTGCTCTTGTGGAGCGGGCAGGCGCTCTCCTCGCTGGGCTCGCAGATCTCCCAGGCGGCATTCCCGCTGCTCGTGCTGGCGCTCACGGGGTCGGCGGCCAAGGCGGGGATCGCGGGGTTCGCCAGGAACCTGCCGATGGCCCTGCTCGCGCTGCCGGCGGGCGTGCTGGCGGATCGCCTGAACCGCAAGCACCTCCTGATCGCGACTGACGCCGTGCGCGCGGTGTGCCTGGGGGCGATCCCGATCACGCTGCTGGCCGGGCACCTGCCCTACGCGGTGATCGTCGCCGCCGCCGCGATCGACGGCGGCGGCAACATCATCACCGTGATCGCCGAGCGGGGAGTGGTGCCACAGCTCGTGAGCGCCGAGCAACTGCCGGACGCGGTGGCGCGCAACGAATCGCGCGTGTTCGGCGCGATGGTCGCTGGCCCGCCGCTGGGCGGCGCCCTGTTCGCCGTGGCCCGAGCGGTCCCGTTCATCTGCGACGCCGTGTCGTACGCGTTCTCGTCGGGGACCAAGCTCCTGATCTCACGCGATTTCCAGGAGACGCGGGCGGAGGGTGAGCGCAGCGATCCGCGCGAGGGGATCCGCTGGCTGTGGGAGCGGCCATTCTTTCGCATGGTGTCGCTCCTGTTCGCGGCCAGCAATCCGGTGTTCACGGGTGTCCTCCTGCTCGGCGTGCTGCTCGCCAAGCAGCACGGCGCGAGCTCCGCCGCGGTCGGCGCGATGCTCGGCGTCGCCGCAATCGGCGGGCTGGTGGGTGCGCTGCTCGCGCCTCGGCTCCAGCGGCGCCTCAGCGCGCGGTTCGTGCTGATCGGCGAGAACGTGATGCTCGCGGGGGCGATCCCCCTCCTTCTCGTGGCCCACAACGCGCTGCTCCTCGGGCTCGTCCTCGCGCTCGGGGTCCTGATCACGCCCGTGACGAACTCGATCGTGGTCTCCTACCGGACCGCCCTGGCGCCCGACCGGCTCCAAGGCAGGATCGCCGCCGCGTCGATGCTGATCTCGTTTTCGGGGACGTGGGCCGGCCCGCTGCTCGTCGGCCTGCTCGTGCAGGGCGCGGGTACCACGGCGACCGTGCTCACGCTCACGGGCTGGGCGATCGCCTTGACGGCGATCGCGGCCACGACACGGTCGTTTCGGGATCCGCCCGGGCCGCGCGCTCAGCGGTAGATCCCGGGCTTCACCACGCCCGCGTAGTACAGGAAGTGCGCGTGCGTGTAGCGGCGGTTGCCGGTGATGCTCCGATCCCGCCTCGGTCCGAGCCGCAGGTCGCGTCCGAGGAACGGGGTGAAGCCGGGCCGCGCGCTCAGGTAACTGGTGGGGTCGGCGCGGAGCAGGCCGATGAGCGTCTCGGCGACGATCCGGCCCCCGACCGGCCCGAGGTGCAGTCCACTCGCGAACTCACGCGCCTCGGCGAGGATGTAGTAACAGAGCGGGGTGCTCAGTGCGAGCGGGGGGTACACGCCCGCGAGGTCGCCGAGCTCGGCGGGGCTGAGCGCCGGCACTCCCATGGCCTGCGCGATCGACTGGCCGGACGGAAGCCCCCAGGTCAACTGGCGCAGCAGGTCGCGCTGGGGCAGGACCGTCGGCGCGGTTTGAGTGTGGGCCGGGATCGCCGGCAGCGGCAACGTGAACAGGGCGCTCGAGATCGTGGTGTCGATCTTCTTGTTGTGATGGGTCTCGCCGTCGCCGAAGTCGAAGAACGATTGCCAGCCGACGTACCGGCGCCGCGCCCGGAAGCCGCCCAGCAGGTCATCGCGGTCGTAGCGCGGAGGCTTGGAGAAGTCGCGCGCCGCGGGGTCGAATATCTGCGCGAAGAAAGGCTGCGTGCCCGACCGGGCCGTCGTGTCCCCCGTGCCGCTCGTGAAGTTGGCGCGGTAGGAGGGGCGGATCATGCTGTGGCCGAAGCGGTAGGCGGCGGCGCCGAACTCGACCGGGATGAACGCGCCACCCGGGCGAGGGGTGTAGAAGCGGTTGCCGCGGCGCAGCACGTCGTCGACCATGTCCTGACCGACGATCTGCGGCAGGTGCTGGTTGATCGTGAGCCACTGGTAGTGCCACAGGGTCACTTCGCGCGCGATCCGGAACTGCACGTAGCGGTTGCTCCTGTCCGCGCCGCGCGCGGCCGGAAAGTGAGTCAAGTCGAGGCTTGGCAGCTCGTCCAGGACGCGGTTGTAGAACAGCACATGCGCGCAGTGCAGGCCGGCCACGATCACGTTCTCGTCGTTGCGGGGATCCCCGAGCAGCGCGGAGTAGGTGCCGTCCGGGTGGTGCACTCGGGGGACGTCCTCGTGCCTGCCCCCGTGGCCGATCTTGAGCTTCGGTCCGGCCGAGCCGTCGCGACTGCGGACGTACAGCTCCGGCCGGCGACCGGGGCCGCCGCCGAACACCGAGTCGAGGTCGAGCGCGGGCGTGCGGGCGTTGGGGGAGATCAGCGGGTCCTGCGGAATGCCGAGCCGCGAGGTCTGATCGAGCGTGATGTCGTGGTCGATGAACTGGCCCACTACGTCGAGCCCGCGGTCATCGTCGGGTTGTCGGGATTAGCTCCGTCCGGCACCCGCGGCGTGGGATTGCCGTTGAGCGCCGGGTTGAGAATCAGGGCCTCAGGACCGACGGCCAGGTCATCCTGGGCGTCCATGCTCCCGCCCCGCTGCCCCACCTCGAGCAGGGCCGCCCGGACCGCGTCGGTGGCCTCGGCGAACGGGGGGAGATCGGGGAAGAGGCGGCCGAAATCGCCGCTCGTCGACGCGGCCTCGCCGGCGTGGGCGCCATTACGGGGCGAGACGAGCGAGGCGGCGTGACGGCCGCGGCGGCGCCTGACGGCTCACCCAGGCCGGCGGCGGCGACGACGAACCCGGCGCCGGCACCCTTCAAGAAATCACGGCGCGACGAACCGCGCCTGCGCCCCCACCTGCCAACTTCACCCCCGACGTTCTGGTGGGGGCCTACTCTAGTGCCTCCCGTTCAGCCCGGTCGAGCTCCCGATCTCAGCGGTAGGTCCCCGGGTTGACCACGGCTACTCGGTCGTGCTGAATTCCCAGATGGCGATGCTCAGCATGAGCAGGCCGAGCGCGAGGATCACGCCCGCCTCGAGCCCGGCGGGCACGTGCCAGCTCCACCAGGTCACGCCCGGGTCGAGCGCCTTGCGCGCCGCGGGGGAGATCGTCAGGTGGCTGAACACGAGCTTGCGCATCGGGTCGACCGCGTAGGTCAGGGGATCGATCCGGTTGAGCACGGCCAGCCAGCCGGGCAGGCCCGACGCCGGGAACAGCGCCCCCGAGATGAAGAACATCGGCATCACGATCATCTGCATCACGCCGAAGAACGCCTGCATCTGCTTGATGCGCACCGCGATCATCACGCCGAAGGCGGTGATCGCGAAGGCCAGCAGCAGCTGGAGGCCGAAGATCCCGAGGATCAACAGGACGTTGTAGTGCACGTGCACCAGCGGGGCGAGCAGGATCATGATGATCCCCTGCGAGCAGGCGACGGTGGCGCCGCCGAGGCACTTGCCGATCACGATCGAGCTGCGGCGGACGGGCGCGACCATCATCTCGCGCAGGAAGCCGAACTCGCGGTCCCACACGATCGAGGCGGCCGAGAACATCGCGGTGAACATCACCGCGATGCACAGGATGCCCGGGTAGATGAACGTCTTCAGGCTGACCCCGTGCGTGCCCGCACGCGAGAGCTGCTGAAGGCCCGAGCCCATGACGAACAAGAACAGCAGCGGCTGGATCAGCTGTGCGGCGATGCGGATGCGGTCGTTGGCGAACCGGATCAGGTCCCGGCGCCACACGATCCGGATCGCGCGGAGCTCCGAGGCGATGCTGTGCGGAGGGACGCGCACCTGGATGACCGGCGCGTCGGCACGCGGCGCCCGCTCGGCGGGCTGCGTCGTGGTCGTGCTCATCGGCGACCTCCATGCATCATCTGCATCATCATCCGGTTACGGTTCTTGCCCGCGTCCTCCTCGGCGTCGCGGATCGTCGTGCCCGTGAACGACATGAACACGTCGTCAAGCGTCGGGCGCGAGACGCTGACGCCCTCGATCGGGACGCCCAGCTCGGCGAACAGCCGTGGCACGAACTCCTCGCCGCCGGGAACGCCGAACGTGACGCGGCCCTCGGCCATCACCGCATCGATCTCGAAGCGCTCCTTGAGCGCGGCGATCGCCGCCTGGTCGTCGTTGGTCTGGATCGTGACCCGGTCCTTGCCCACGCCCTGCTTGAGCCTGTCGGGCGGGTCGAGCGCGACGATCTCGCCGTGGTCCATGATCGCGATCCGGTCGCACCACTCGGCCTCGTCCATGTAGTGCGTGGTCATGAAGATCGTGATCTCCTCGCGCTCCTTGAGCTCGGCGATGTAGGTCCAGATCGACCGGCGCGTCTGCGGGTCGAGCCCGATCGTGGGCTCGTCCAGGAACAGCACGCGGGGCGAGTGCATCATCCCGCGCGCGATCTCGAGGCGCCGGCGCATCCCGCCCGAGTACGTCCCCACGGGCGAGGCCCTGCGCTCCCACAGGCCGACCATCTCGAGCACCTGCTGCATGCGCGGCGCCACCACGTCCCTCTGGAGGCCGTAGAGCTCGGCGTGCAGGCGCAGGTTCTGCACGGCGGTCAAGTAGTTGTCGAGCGTCGGGTCCTGGAAGACGAGGCCGATGTTGCGCCGGACGTCGTCGCGCTCGGAGACGACGTCGTGGCCCGCCACGGTGGCGTGCCCGGCACTTGGCTTCATCAGGGTGCACAGCATGTTGATCGTGGTCGTCTTCCCGGCGCCGTTGGGGCCGAGGAAGCCGAACACTTCGCCGGTGGCCACCTCGAAGTCGACGCCGCGCACGGCCTCGACCTCCCCGAAGGTCTTGGCCAGGCCGTGCACTGCGATCGCGGGTGGGGCGGTGCGTCCGTTCGAGCTCTGCGCCATCTCGCTCCTAGGTTAGTTACTCACGCTTCGGTGCCCGAGCCCTGGTCCTCGGCGAGGATGCGGTAGAGCGCGCGGCGGGCCTCGGTGAGCGTCTCGCCGGCGCGCGCCACCTGCTGCTCGTCGCCCGCCTGGGCCACCTGGAGGGCGGCCAGGCGGATCTGCCGCGTGAGCGCCATCAGCTCCTCGAAGGGCGCGGACTCCGGCTCGTCGTCGGTCTCCCACGGCGGGGCGGGGCGGCCGTGCTGCTCGAGGTGCTCGCGTCCCTGGTCGGTGATCTCGAACAGCTTCGCATCGTCGCGCTGGACCGAGCGGATCAGGCCCTCGTCCTCGAGCTGGGCCAGCGCCGGGTAGACCGATCCGGGGCTCGGGCGCCACCGGCCGCCGCTGCGCTCTTCGATCAGCTGCATCAGCTGGTAGCCGTTGCGCGGCTCCTCGGCGATCGCGATCAGCAGCGCGGCGCGGACGTCGCCGCGGCGCTTGCGCCCCCGGCCGCGGCCGAACGGGGGCCCGCCGAACTCCGGCCCGCCGCCGTACGGCATATCGCGCAGCTCGCGGATCGCCATCGCCCGCTCGAACTTCTCGCGCCGGCGGTTCATCGCCCGGTCGAAGTTCTCGCGCGGCCCCTCGCGCTTGCTCACTCGTTGCCAGCCCCACCCGTGGGCTTCTGCATGTGACACCTGGTACTCCTTGATGTGGAAGTTCGTACGTTGATGTATAAAGATATATCGTTGAGTGTCGGTTGTCAAGAGGGGCCGGCGCCTGCGGCGCCGTCGTCCGTGGGGCCGTTGCGCCGGGCATCCGTTCCCGGCGCTCGCAGCCCGCCGCAGGTCGAGCCGCCGGCGGCCACGCCCCTCGGCCGCCGGACAGGAGGTCCGGCGGAACCGGCCCCACGGACGACGCGCGGGCGCAGCCCGCGCGGCCCCTACCTACTCGCGCGGTCCGCCGCGGCCGCGGATCCACTCCGCGACCTGCTCGGCCATGCCGGCGGCCTGGGACCCGAGCGTGGTGATGTTCTCGCCGATGTCGCGGAAGATCGTGCGGAAGCGCTCGGCGTAGAAGTCCATGGCGTCGCCGGCCTCCTCGCGTACCGGGGGCTCCTCGCCGCGCTTGATGTACTCGCCGCGCTGGATCCGGTCGTACTCACCGCTCTGGACCCACTTCATGATCTCCGAGACGCGCCGGACCGGGTAGGGATGGGTCGAGTTGATCTCGTAGAAGAAGCGCCGGACGCGGTCGCTCGGGTCGTCCCAGTCCTCGTACTCGCGCGCCTGGGCCAGGAACGCGTCGAGGTTCAGCTGGTCGGCCTTCATCCCGCCGGCCAGGACCATGAGCCCGCGGCAGACGATTTGCGGATCGCGTACCACGAGCGCCTCGGCCCGGTCGCAGCTGAGCTCCGCCGCGCGCGCCCACTCGAGCAGCACCGCGCGCACGGCCATCGCCGGGATGCCGAGCGGGAACGGCGCGTTGCCGCCCACGCGGAGCAGGATCTGAAGCGCCGTCGTGTACAGCATGTGGTCGGAGAGGATGTGGGCGATCTCGTGCGCGAGCAGTGCCCGCTGCTCGCCGGGACCGAGGCGCCCGAGCAGGGGAGTCCCGATCACGACGATCGGGTTCTGGGAGCCGATCGCCATCGCGTTGGCCACGACCGTGTCGGTCACGTACAGGTCATACGTTCGCGGCATGTCGAGGATCCGGCAGACGGCCAGGTGGTGCGAGAACAGGTCGGGCAGCTGGCGCTCCCCGACCCGGACCGAGTTGCTCAGGTACATCTGGCGCAGCGCACGCTCGTACTGCCACTCGATCAGCTTGCGGACCACCGTGTCGAGCATCGGGATCGCCTTCAGCGCGGCGGTGGCGGCGCGGTCGGCCGGATGCTCGTAGGCCTTGGGAGAGATCCCCGGGTAGGGCTCGACGCTCTCGGGGAGGGGGTCGGACATCGCCACGGGGAGCCTAATGGGTGCGCGGGTACACTGCCGCCGCATGTTCGTCTTCAAAGCCGGGGTCGTCGGCGCCGGGACGATGGGCGGGGAGATCGCGCAGACGATCGCGAACGCCGAGATCCCGGTGGCGCTCAAGGACGTCGATCAGAAGTTCGTCGATCAGGGCCTCGAGAAGGCGCGCTCGCTGTGGCAGGGCCGCGTCGACGCCGGCAAGATGTCCGGCGAGGAGCTCGAGCGCAAGCTCAGCCTGATCACCGGCACCACCGACTACGACGCGTTCTCCGACGTCGACTTCGTGATCGAGGCCGTGCCCGAGCGGATGGAGATCAAGCGGGCCGTGTTCTCCGAGCTCGACGAGGTCACGCCCGGCCACGCGATCCTGTCCTCCAACACCTCCTCGCTGTCGATCACCGAGATGGGGGAGGCGACGAGCCGGCCGGACAAGGTCGTCGGCTTTCACTTCTTCTATCCCGCGTCGGTGATGCGGTTGATCGAGGTGATCGAGGGCGATGACACCGCGCCCGAAACCGCTCAAGCCGCGTTCACGTTCGCGCAGGCGATCCGCAAGATGCCGATCCGCTGCGGCGAGGCGCCCGGGTTCGTGGTCAACCGGATCCTCAACTCGAGCGCGTCCGAGCTCTGGCGCTTTCAGGAGGAGTCGGGGATCGACGTCAAGGAGATCGACAAGGCCGTGGGCGAGTCAAAGGCGGCCCCGATGGGCCCGTTCTTCCTCGCCGACCTGCTCGGCCTCGACACCGTGCTCCACGTCGCCGAGTACCTGCGGGAGTGCTACGGCGAGCGCTTCTACGTCCACCAGCAGATGCGCGAGCTGGTCGAGGCCGGGAACCTGGGCGCCAAGAGCGGAAAGGGCTTCTATGAGCACGCAGGCTGACATCGACGCGGGGGCGCTGGTCGATCGCTTCACGCTCAAGGCGCTGGTCGAGTGCTGCCTGGTGCTCGAGGAGGGGATCTCCTCGCTGCGTGAGATCGACCTCGGGATGATGGCCGGCGCCGGCATCATCCCTCCGCCGTTCGCGCGGGCCGATCAGATCGGGCTCGACGAGGTGCTCGCGCGGCTCGAGCGGGCGCGGGTGCAGTGGGGCGACTCGTTCGAGCCGCCGACGATCCTCCGGCGGCTGGTGGCCCAGGGCCGGCTCGGGGCCAAGACCGGGCAGGGCTTCTTCCCCTATGCGCGGCCGGACGCCGGCTGGGATGACTCGCCGGTCAAGCTCGAGACGCGCGAGGAGGGGATCGCGATCGCGTGGCTCGACCGCCCGCCGATGAACTCGATCGCGCCCGAGGTGGTGGAGGCGCTGCGCAAGGTCTGGGACGCGGCCAAGGGCGACGGTGGCGTGCGGGCGCTCGTGTTCGCCTCGGCCAACCCGATGGTGTTCTGCGCCGGCGCCGACATCAAGGCGTTCACGAAGATGGACGAGACGGTCGGTCGGCAGGTCACCGACGGCATGCACGGGCTCCTGCGCGAGATGGAGACGTCGGGCATCGCCACGATCGCCGCCGTCAACGCGGTGGCGCTCGGCGGTGGGTGCGAGCTGGCGATGGGCTGTGACTTCCGGATCGCGGCGGAGTCGGCCGTCTTCGGCCAGCCGGAGATCAACCTGGGCATCATCCCCGGCTTCGGCGGGACCCAGCGGCTGCCGCGCCTCGTGGGCGAGGCCAAGGCGCTCGAGATGAACCTGACCGGAGAGCCGATCTCGGCGGCGGAGGCCTACGAGTACGGGCTGGCCACGCGCGTGGTCCCGGACCACGAGCTGCTCGACACCGCGCTGGCGTGGGCGCGCAAGCTCGCGGGCCAGGCGCCGGTGGCGGTGCGCTCGATCAAGGAGGTCTCGCCGGTGGGCGACCTCGACGCCGGGATCGAGGCCGAGAAGGAACGCTTCGGGGCGATCTTCGCCTCCGAGGACGCGCGCGAGGGGATCAGCGCCTTCCTCGAGAAGCGCACCCCGCGGTTCAAGGGCCGGTGAGCGCGGCGGCAGTCCGCCTCGCGGAGCTGATCCGCGGGGCACGGTCGGTCGTGGCGCTGACCGGCGCCGGGATCTCGGTGCCCTCGGGGATCCCCGACTTCCGCTCGCCCGGCACGGGGCTCTGGACGCAGGTCAACCCGATGGAGGTGGCGCACATCGACGTGTGGCGCCGGGACCCGGAGCGCTTCTGGGGTTACTACGCCACGCGCTTTCAATCGCTCGCCGAGAAGCGGCCCAACCGCGCCCACCTGGCGCTGGCTGAGCTCGAGCGGGCGGGGCTGCTCGACGCGGTCATCACCCAGAACATCGACCGGCTGCACGCGAGCGCGGGGACGCGGGAGCTGGTCGAGGTCCACGGCTCGATCGCGTCGTCGTCGTGTCTTGTCTGCGGTTTACGGTACGCGTTGGAAGACGTGCGCGCCCGGCATGCGGGGGACCCCGCGGGGGTGCCGCGGTGCGACTGCGGCGCGCCGCTCAAGCCGGATGTGGTGCTGTTCGGCGAGTACCTCCCGGTGGAGGCGTTCGCGCGCGCGGAGGCGCTCGCGACAGGGGCGGAGCTGATGCTGTGCATCGGCTCCTCGCTCGAGGTCTATCCGGTGGCCGGGCTGCCCGGGACGACGCTCGCCGCCGGCGGGCGGATCGCGATCATCACCCGGAGCAGCACGCCGTACGACCGCCAGGCAGCGGTGGTCATGCACGGCGACGTGGTCGAGGAGCTCGAGGCGGTGCTGGCGGCCCTGGAGCTCAGCGCGCCGACGCCGCCGCTCGCGCCCTGAAGACCGCCTCGATCCGCCCGAGCGTGAATGCCACCGCCTCGCGCTCCTCCTCGGACAGGGGGCCGGTCGAGCGCCGTCTCGGCGGCGCCGGCGATCGCCTCGCGGCGGCCGCGGAGCTCCTCGAGGCGCGCCGCCAGTGCGCCCTCGCCGGCGAGCTCGGCGAGGGCGGCGTCGAGCGCGAGCCGGAGCTGGAGCGCCGCCTCCCGGTCGCGGCCGTGGTCGAGGTCGAGGCGCGCCCGGAGCGTCAGCTCCTCGGCGACGAGCGGCCGTTCGCGGCCTCCCAGGACCGCGGCCAGCCGCGCGTGCGGGGCGAGCGCGGCCGCGCGGCGCCGGCGCCGGCCGCCGGCGAGCAGCTCGCGCGCCTCGCTCCAGCGACCGTAGGCCACCTCCTCGCCCTCGCCGAACCCGACGCGCGCCACCAGCGCCTGAGGGCGGGCCACGGGTCGCACCTGGGGGTCGACGGCGACGACGCGGTAGGTGTGCAGGATCCGGTTGAGCACGACGAGGTCGCGCTCGACCTCGTCCTCGCCGGCGCGGCCCAGCCACTCCCCGGCTGCCGCGGCGTCGGCGAACGGCGCTGCCGTGTCGATGATCGTCGCGCGGGCGGTGGCGACGGGGGTGGGGTCGGGCTCGGGCTCCGCCCTCCGGGGCCGGCGGCGGCGGCCGCGCAGGCGCCGGCGCTCGGCGGCGCCCAGCGTGGCAAGCACGAGCACGTGGGTCGCCTCGCCCTCGGGCTCGCGCAGGACATAGCGTCCGTCGGGCGGGCCGAGGGCCCAGGGAAACTCCAGCTGGCTGAAGGCGAACAGGCGGGCGGGGGCTATCCGCCGCCCGGGACCTTGATCGCGTACTGGCTCGGCGCGATCGGCACCACCGGCTCCGGAATCTGGCTGATGCGGTTGATCAGCTGGATCCATTGGCCGGGCTGGAGGATGCTCTTGATGTCATTCGAGAGCTGCTGGTTCTGCCCGTAGAGCGGCGTGTAGCTGACCTGGATGCGGTTCGCGTGATCGGGGAGGGCGAGAGCGTTGTCCTGACCCTTGTAGCTCATCAGCGAGGCGATCGCGGTCGGCTTCATCGCGCCCTGGAGGGTGAGCAGCCGGCGGATCGTCACGTCGGTGACCGAGCCTGCGCCCTGGTGGCCGGCCACCAGGATGTTGTTGATCGCGGAGATGTCGACCGACTCTCCGGTGGCGCCGGCGGCGTCGACGCCGCTCGAGCCGTTCTTGGTGTGGCCGCAGGCGAGCCCGGTGACGGTCGGGTCCAGGCCGGACGCGGAGAGGAACTCGACGACGGCCAGCACGCGGCGGTCGATCAGCCCGGCGGTGATGTCGCGCCGGCCGCAAGCGTAGATCGAGACGCGCGGGTCGTTGAGGATCCGGTTGGTCAGCTGCTCCTTGGACATGAGCAGGATCTGGCCCGTGGTCGGGTTCTTGGCGCCCGGGCCGTAGAACGGATCGACGCCGGCCGCCCGGTACACGGCGGTCGCCTCGAGCAGCTTCCAGCCATCGAGGATCGGCTTCGGGTCGATGTACGGGGCGCCCTTGCCCGCCGGGCGGATCATGAAGTCCATGTGCGCAGCCTGGCTCGTCGTGCCCGCGGCAACCCGGCCGAGGATCGTGCCGGCCACCACGTAGGCGCCCTTCTTGAGCGGCTCGAGCGTGTACTGGTTCTTGCCCAGGTGCAGGATGTCGGAGAAGTAATCCTGGAAGTTGCCGATCTGGGGCGCGACCGGCGCCATCTGCTGCTTGCCGCCGGCGGCGAACGAGGCGGGCCGCGTCGGATAGGCGAACAGGCGCTCCTTGGCCAGCGGCGAGGAGATCGTGGTCTGCGCGGCCGGCTGGGGCGCGACGGGCAGGCTGATCGGCGCCGACGCCTTGGCCGCGGTCGTGGCCTCCTTGGTGGCCTTGGCCGTCGACGGGGTCGGCGGGGCCTGCTGCGTGCCCGCGGTGGCCGGGGCGCTCACCTTCGGGGTCTTGGTCGGCGGCAGGGTCGAGAGCTCCTTGGCGATCTCGCCGGCGCTCATCTTCACCGGCTTGGGCACCGGATACAGGCTCGGGATCGACCCGAGGTGCGCGAACGTGTAGACGTTGCCGGTGGCGTCCTGGAGCTCGATGTAGTTACCGAGCTTGGGGTCGTTATGGCCGAGGCCGACGATCTTGCCGTCGTTGACCGCGATCACCGGAGAGTTCTGGTCGGCGTAGATCGAGGTCTTGGTGGCGTTCGGATCCGAGCCGACGGGGATGGCGGCGTTGGAGCCCGTGACCTTCTTGCCGGCCTGCTTGAGGATCGCGTCGTCGGCGTACTTCGCCTTGGCGGCGACCGGGAAGTGGCCCTGCACGAGGCCGGTGAGCGCGCCGATCAGGTCGTTGGGCATGCCGCCGATCAGCTTCGCGCGCAGCAGCACCGACTGGACATACCAGCCGGCGTGGTTGTAGGCGTAGATCGCGTTCCACAGGCTCTTGGAGGCGCCGGCGGCGTGCAGGTAGCGGGCGGCGGTGAAGATCGCGTCGACCGGGTTGTACGGATCGGCGCGGCCGTCTCCGTTGGCGTCGACGGCCCAGGTCTTCCAGGTCGAGGGCAGGAACTGCATCCAACCGACGGCGCCCGCGGTCGACACCGAGAGGTTGCGGCCGTAGTCGGTCTCGATCTCGTTGATCGCGGCCAGGACCTGCCACGGGACGTCGTACTGGATCCCCGCCGCCTGGTAGATCGGCAGCAGGAAGGGCGGGATCTGGAAGGACTCGATGAAGAAGTTGGGAACGCCGATCGCGGCCGGGCCCGGGATCGCGTAGGAGAAGGTCGGGTTGGCCGGGGTGGGTGCGCCGCCGGCGCTCTTGGGCTTCGGCTTGGCGGCGGGCTTGGGCTTGGCGGCGGGCTTGGGCGGCGGGCTTGGGCGCGGGCTTCTTGGTCGCCGGCTTGGTCGGCTTGTTGCCCTTCGGCTTTGATGGCGAGGTCCCCTTGCCGGGGTTCGTAGACGTCTTCGGGGTCGTCGTCGTGGTCGTGGGGGTCGTGCGCCCGGGCGTAGAGGTCGTCGTCGGCGTCGTGGTCGTCGAGCCGCTGCTCTGCGACGGGCAGGACTCCTTGACGTTCTGAACCGGTCCGGGCAGATTCAGCGACGAGACCGGTGCTCCCGGGGGGAGCTGAAAGGTGAGGACCTGGCCCGTGAGCAGCGTGACCGTGACGGTGCAGTCGGCTGCGGAGGCGGTCGGGAGCGCGGCAACGGCCGACACGGCCAGGGCCGTGCCCGCTGACGCCAGGGCAACCTTGAGCTTCCGACGTGTCAACACAGTGGCGCTGTTTCCTCCCGCGGTGCCATAGGCGGCAACGGACCCCACTCCGAGCGAGCGGTGGTCCTGCGGATCAAGCTACTAAGGGCCAAAGAGGTTTTCAACGGGGAACCGTCGGGTGGTTGCAGAGTTGTGGAATCTTGGAAGCCGGAACGTACCGAGGAGCCCGAGCAGGGGCTGTCTCTTCAACCAATCGGCGAGCCTCGACTGGCACTGTAGACCTGAGGCCGTTGTTCTAAACCTCAGCCGCGCCCTGCAGACCGCATTAACCCTCAACTAGAGGGTTAGCTCGTTACGCGGCCTGGGTTCACTGCGATACCCAGGACACCTGCTAGGGGTAGTCCGCGGGACACCTGCGAGAAAGAGGACAGATGAGCGACGACAAGGGCTTCAGAGAGCGAGTGACGCGCCAGGGCGAGGAGACGATCGGCAAGCTGGCCCAGGACCTGCTCGAGAATCCGATGGTGGGCCGGGCGCTGGCGGCGGCGTTCGAGACGCGCGAGCGGGCGACCCGGGCCCAGGAGGTGGCGATGGGGGCGCTCAACCTGCCGTCGGCCAGCGACCTCGAGCGCCTCACGCGCCGGCTGCGGTCGGTCTCCCAGCGGCTCGAGGGGATCGAGGACGGGCTCGACCGGGTCGAGGAGCGGGTCGGGGCCCTGGGCGGCACGAGCGCGCTCGACCAGCGGCTGAGCGCGATCGAGCAGGCGCTCGAGCGGATCGAGGCCGCGGTGGCACAGCCGCAGCCGCAGCCGCAGCGCGGCCGCAGCCACGGGCGCGCGGGCGCACGGCTAAGACGCCGGGGCCGGCTGAGCCGCCAGCGCTCTGAGCGCGACGGCTCCGGCGCGGCGCTCGGCCTCGCGCAGCGCCTCGAGCTCGATCCGCCGGCGGGTCGGGAGGACCTGGTCGGAGACGATCAGGAGCGCGCCGGCCTGAAAGCCGCGCTGCGCCGCGAGCGCGAACAGGGTCGCCGCCTCCATCTCGACCGCTCGCGCGCCGGCGGCCAGCCAGGCCTGCTCCTGGCCCGGCGGGGTGTCGTAGAACAGGTCGGTGGAGACGATCCGGGCGCTCGCGGCCTCGGGGGCGGCCGCGGCCAGGGCGGCCACCAGCTCCGGGTCGGCCGGGATCACGTCCTGGCCGGCGAGCGCGCGGCTGGTGCCGTCGGCGCTCAGCGCCTCGACGGCGATCACCAGCTCGCCGAGCTCCAGCGAGCCCTCCAGCGCACCGCACGTCCCCACCCGCAGCAGCCGCCGGGCGCCGAGCTCGGCGAGCTCGGCGACCACGATCGCCGCGCTCGGGCCGCCCATGCCCGTGCTCTGGACCGTGAGCGGCTCGCCGTCCTGGGCGACGCCCGTGTAACCCCACAGCCCGCGGTTGTGGTTGAACATCCTCGGTTCGGCGGTGAGGGCCTGGGCGAGCAGCAGCGCGCGCCCCGGATCGCCCGGGAGCAGCACCCGTTCGGCCAGCTCCGCCGTGGGGTGCAGGTGGATCGGGGCCACGGCCGGCAGGCTACGGACAACTACACTCGCGGGCCATGCCGCGTCATGGATCTGACAGCGCCACCGCGTTCAAGTCGCCCGAGGAGTTCCGAGAGGTGATGGACCGGACCTTCCGCCTGATGAGCGACGACCCGGACATCGGGCCCAAGCTCCGCGACGCCGACACCCCGCAGCGCTACGACTTCCCCGACTTCGAGATGGTCGTCAACATCCGCTCCGGGGCACCCGAGGAGCCGAACCTCGTGTGGGAGTGGTCGGATGACGTCGCCTGGGAGGCGAAGGTCAAGATGACGATGAGCTCGGAGACGGCGAACCGGTACTTCCAGGGCAAGGAGAACCTGGCGATCGCAATCGCGCGCCGCCGGATCAAGGCCGGGGGGGACGTGAAGGCGGCGCTCGCGATCATCCCGATCACCAAGCCGCTGTTCGCGCACTACCGGACGATGATCGAGTCCGAATACCGCCATTTGGAAGTTTGACCGGCGGGGAACCGCCGCTTTTGCGCCTTTTCCGTTGACACCGGGCGCGATCGCGAGTAGACCTCATGTATCGACATAGGCACCAGGCCGGAGCGTGGGTGTGCTCCCGGCAGCATGTCGGGAGCGCGCGCGCGAGGCGCCGCCGGAAACGTGACGAGCGCCAACGGCCTTCGCAGCGGGCCGTCTCGCCCGCGGGCGGCGGGGCCTCGCCTCCATCGGGGCCCCGTCGCCGACTATCACAGGTTCGGCGGATCGACGTAGGGGCATGTCGAACGAGCACGTAAACGGCGGCGGACTGTCGACCGAGGAAGCGGCCGCCCGGGCCGGCGTGCCCGCGGCCACGCTGCGCCGCTGGGCACGCCAGGGGGTGATCCCCGGCTACGACGGCGAGTGGAGCACGCGGGCCATCACGCACGCGCGGATCGTCTCGCGCCTGCGCGACCGCGGCCATTCGCTGGCCGAGATCCGCCGCGCCACCGAGGAGGGGCGGCTCGCCTTCGGCTACGTCGAGGAGCTGTTCGGCGACGAGGACGAGAGGCGCTACACCTTCGCCGAGGCGGCGCAGGAGACGGGGCTGGAGGCGGCGCTGATCGAGCGGGTCATGGGCACGCTCGGGATCAGCCCCGTCCACGTCCAGGCGCTGACCGAGGATGACCTCCAGCTGCTGCGCTACGTGGCCGCGGTGCTCGACGCCGGCTTGCCGCTGGTGGCCATGCTCCAGCTCACGCGCGTGTACGGAACGGCGCTCGCGCGCGTGGCCGACGCCGAGGTGCGGCTGTTTCACATGTACGTGCACGAGCCGCTGATGCGCTCGGGCGCCAGCGGCCTGGAGACCGCGGAGGAGATGGTGACCCTGACCCGAGCGCTGCTCCCGATCGCCTCGCCGGTGATGGACCAGGTGCACCAGCGCTACCTCCAGCACTTCATCGAGCAGGACGTGATCGGGCACATGGAGTCAGACCTCGACGGCGACTCGCTCGACCTGGGGCGCCTGCGGGTGGCGATCGCGTTCGCCGACCTCGCCGGCTACACGCGCCTGACCGAGGAGGCGGGCGAGCTCGAGGCGGTGGACGCCGTCGAGCGCTTCGTCGAGGAGGTCGAGCTGACGCTTCCCGAGGACGCGCGCGTGATCAAGACGATCGGCGACGAGGTCATGATCGTCGGCTCGGATCCGACCGCGCTGACCGACTGGGCCGTCGGCTTTCAGCGCCTGCACGACGAGCGGCCGCTCCCGCGCATCGGGCTGCACTGCGGCGTGGCTCTGTATCGCGACGGCGACTACTTCGGGCGCGACGTCAACATCGCCGCTCGGGTGGCCGCGCGCTCGGCCGGCGGGGAGGTGCTGGTCACGCGGGCGGTGGTCGAGCAGGGGAGCCCGTATCTCGAGTTCGAGCGGATCGGCGAGGTCCGGCTCAAGGGCTTCAGCGAGTCGACCGAGATCTTCCTGGCGCGCCAGCGCGAGGAGGAGTGAGCGGTTGCTCGCGCGCGTGAAGCGGGAGGGGCTGCTGGCGCCGGGGCGGCCAGTGGTGGTGCTCTACTCGGGCGGGCGCGACTCGACCTGCCTGCTCGACCTGGCCGTCCGGATCGCCGGCGCCGAGGCGGTGAGCGCCCTGCACGTCAACTACGGCCTGCGCGACTCGGCCGACGGCGACGAGCGCCACTGCGCAGTGGTGTGCGAGGCGCTCGGGGTGGAGCTGGCGGTGCGCCGGCCGCGGCGACCGGAGTCGGGCAACCTCCAGGCCTGGGCGCGCGACGCGCGCTACGGCGCCGCCGCGCAGCTCGCGCTGGCGCGGGAGGCGGACGTGGCCGCCGGCCACACCGCCACCGACCAGGTGGAGACGATCCTGTACCGCCTGGCCTCCTCGCCCAGCCGGCGGGCGCTGCTCGGGATGCCGGCGCGCGAGGGGCTGCTCGTCCGGCCCCTGCTCGGCTTCACGCGCGAGGAGACCGCGGCGTACTGCCGCGAGCGCGGCTTGGCCTGGCGAGAGGACGAGACCAACCAGTCAGACGCGTACGCGCGCGGGAGGATCCGCCACGAGCTGGTGCCGTCGCTCCGGGAGGTGCATCCGGGCGCCGAGGCGAACGTGCTGGCGCTGGCCGAGATCCTGCGCGGCGAGGCGGCGGTGCTCGACGCGCTCGTGGACGAGGTGCTGGGCGGCGCCGGGAGGTGGGGGTGGCCGCGCTCCGGGCGCTGCCGGGCGCGCTGCAGGCGCTCGTCGTGCAGCGGCTCGCCGACGCCGCCGCGCCGGGAGCGGCGCTCGCGCCGGGCGCCGGCCGGCGCGCGGGCGAGGTGGCGGCGCTGAGCGAGCGGGGGACGGCCGAGCTCGACGTCGGCGCCGGCGTGCGCGCGGTGGCCGAGTACGGCGTGCTCCGCTTCGAGGCCCGGGGCGATCGCCGCGCGCGGGAGTCTCCGGAGCCGGTGCGACTGGCGGTGCCGGGGCGGGCGGCGTTCGGCGAGCAGGAGATCCGCTGCGAGGTGGTGGCGCCGGTGCGCGCGCCCGGGGTGCTCGACCGCGCGGCGCTTGGCTCCGAGGTGCTGGTGCGCTCGTGGCGTCCGGGGGACCGGATGCGCCCGCTCGGGCTCGGCGGCTCCAAGAGCCTCCAGGACCTGTTCACCGCGCGCCGGGTGCCGCGGCGCCGGCGGGGCGCGGTGGCGGTGGTGGAGGCGGCGAGCGGCGAGATCGCGTGGGTGGCCGGCGTGGCCATGTCGGAGCGCTTCAAGGTCACCGACGCCACGCGCGAGGCGGTGCACCTCAGCGTCGAGGCGCCTTAAACTAGATCCACGTGGACGGCGACGACGCGATCGGGGAGGTCCTCGTGCCCGCCGAGGATCTCGCGCGCCGGGTTCGCGAGCTGGCCGCGGAGGTCTCGAGCGACTACGCCGGGAAGGATCTCGTGCTCGTCGGCGTGCTCAAGGGCGCGGTCTTCTTCCTGTCTGACCTGATGCGGGCGCTGGAGATCCCGTGCGAGGTCGACTTCATGGCGGTGGCGTCCTACGGCTCGGCGACCAAGTCCTCGGGCGTGGTGCGGATCCTCAAGGACCTCGACGCGGTGATCGAGGGGCGCGACGTGCTGATCGTGGAGGACATCGTCGACTCCGGGCTGACCCTCCAGTACCTGCTGCGCAACCTGGCCGGGCGCCAGCCGCGCTCGCTCGAGGTGTGCGCGCTGCTGATCAAGCCCGAGCGCCAGAAGGTCGATCTGAAGGCCAGGTATGTCGGCTTCGAGATCCCCAACCGATTCGCGATCGGCTACGGCCTCGACCACGGGGAGCGCTACCGCAACCTTCCCTACGTGGCGGCGCTCAGGCAGTGAGAGGCCTGGCCAAGATGGGTAAACCTAACTGCTACGCTTGGCCGTCTGCGCCCGGGACCCTGACCAGAGTGCGCAGAACCCCCTCATGAGCAGGTTTTTCAAGAGCGCCGCCTTCCCGATTCTGATCGTCGTGGTGCTGGCGTTCTTCGCTCAGAAGCTGATCGGCAACTCGAGCCACACGCAGAAGCAGACGTTCGGCGAGCTGATCCAGGAGCTGAACACGGGCCAGGTCCAGAGCCTCTCGCTGCACGAGAAGGACAACACGGCCAACTACACGCTGACCAACAACGCCAAGGCCACGGTCGGCTATCCGGATGGCTACGTCTCGCAGCTGATCGGCGCCGCCCGGGCGCACCTGGAGCCCCAGGACTTCGATATCCAGGGCAAGGCGTCGAGCGGGTGGCTGTCGCTGCTCACCTACATCCTCCCGTTCGTGATCTTCATCGGGTTCTGGATCTTCCTGATGAACCAGGTCCAGGGCGGGGGCTCGAAGGTGATGTCGTTCGGCAAGTCGCGGGCCAAGCGGATGTCGGTCGACTCACCCAAGATCACCTTCCGCGACGTCGCCGGGGTCGACGAGGCGGTCGAGGAGCTGCACGAGATCAAGGAGTTCTTAGAGAACCCCAAGAAGTTCCAGGCCCTGGGGGCGCGAATCCCCAAGGGCGTGCTCCTGTACGGCCCGCCGGGCACCGGCAAGACGCTGCTCGCCCGCGCGGTGGCCGGCGAGGCCGGCGTCCCCTTCTTCTCGATCTCCGGCTCGGACTTCGTCGAGATGTTCGTCGGCGTGGGCGCGAGCCGTGTGCGCGACCTGTTCGAGCAGGCCAAGCAGAACTCGCCCTGCATCATCTTCATGGACGAGATCGACGCCGTCGGACGCCACCGCGGCGCCGGCCTGGGCGGCGGCCACGACGAGCGCGAGCAGACGCTCAACCAGCTGCTCGTCGAGATGGACGGCTTCGAGATGAAGGACAACATCATCTTGATCGCCGCCACCAACCGCCCCGACATCCTGGATCCGGCGCTGCTGCGTCCCGGCCGCTTCGACCGCCAGATCGTCGTCGACCGGCCCGACCGGCTCGGCCGCAGGAAGATCCTCGAGGTCCACACCCGCGGCAAGCCGCTGGCCCGCGAGATCGACATCGACGCGCTGGCCGGGCAGACGCCCGGGTTCACGGGCGCCGACCTCTCGAACCTCGTGAACGAGGCGGCGCTGCTGGCCGCCCGCAACGGCAAGCGCGAGATCACCCAGGTCGAGCTCGAGGAAGGGATCATGCGCGTGATCGCCGGTCCCGAGAAGAAGACCCGCGTGATGTCGGGCAAGGAGCGGAAGATCACCGCCTATCACGAGATGGGCCACGCGATCGTCGGCCACTACCTGCCGAACTCCGACCCGATCCACAAGATCAGCGTGATCAGCCGCGGCCAGGCCCTCGGGTACACGATCTCGCTGCCGGGCGAGGACAAGTTCCTGACCACCCGCGCCGAGCTCCAGGACACGATGTCGATGACGCTCGGCGGCCGCGCGGCCGAGGAGATCGTCTTCGGCGAGGTCACGACCGGGGCCTCCAACGATCTGGAGAAGGTCACGGCGACGGCCAAGCAGATGGTGATGCGCTTCGGCATGTCCGAGAAGCTCGGCCCGCGGGTGTTCGGTCACGATCACGGCCAGCCGTTCCTCGGGCGCGAATTCAGCGCCGAGCCGGACTACAGCGACGAGATCGCCCGTGAGATCGACGACGAGATCCGCCGGATCGTCGAGGCCGCGCACATGCAGGCCAAAGACATCCTGAGCACGCACCGCGCGTCGCTCGAGAAGCTCTCCGAGATCCTGATCAAGCGCGAGACGATCGAGAAGGAGCAGTTCGAGTCGCTGCTCGACGGGCAGACCGAGGAGCAGGTGTTCGGCGCCGAGGCGCCGCCTCCGCCCGAGGTGCCGATTCCGCCGGCGCCGGCCGGCGAGCGCCGTCCCGAGGGCCCGCGGCCGCTGCCGCGGCCCGGCTACGCCGGCGGCACAGCCGAGTAGCGTTTCGCGGGCTATTGATCGATTTGGGTCGCTCTGCGGACCAAATCGATCAATCGCGCGGGTAACGTCACCGGGGTCGGCGTGCAACGCCGCTTACTACGTGCCGGGATATTCATGCATCGAGGTGCACTCGTAGGCCCGGAGCGGTGACGCGCGTTTCACCTGCCGCGGGGGAAGCCCTCGCGGCAGGGCCGCGCCCTGTGAGATCCTGAGCTCATGCGACTCACGGGCCTGGCGCAAACGGTCATCTCCCAGGCCTGCGAGGTGGCGCGGGGGTCCGGCCAGGACCGTGTCGAGGCCGCGCACATACTGCTCGCGCTCCTGCGCCAGGAGGAGGACATCGCCTCCTTGATGCTCCAGAGCTCTGATGTCACCGCGGAGGCTCTCGGCGCACAGGTAAGTCGACTCGCCCGCGCTGGCGAACCGTCGATCAGCGGACCGCTACCGCGGAGCGCGAGCGTGACGCGCGCGCTCGAGCTCGCGCAGAGGATCGCTCGCAGCTTTGGACAAGATGAGATCGGAACCGAGCACATGCTGCTCGCGTTGACGCGCGACCCCGGCCCGGCGAGGCGTGTGCTGGCCGATCTCGGTGCCGACCCAGACAGGCTCGGCGCGGAGCTGACCCGGCTCCTGTCCGTCCCTCGCTCGCGACTCGATCCCCCGAGGACCAGCGAGGACGATCGGCCGGAGGTGCTCGGAGCACCCAGAGCCTGGATGGTCCCGACGAGGGGCCCCGGCACCGCCGAGTAGCCCGCGGGCGCCAACGTCCGCCCCGCGGGCGCTACCGTCCGCCCCCCGGGGCGCTACCGTCCGCCCCCCGGGCGCTACCGTCCGCCCTGTGGGACGCGTGCTCCTCTCCCTCACCCGCGTCTGGCTCCCGGTCGCGATCGCCGTGGCCGGAGTGGTCGCGATCGTGATCGGCCATGGCCGCACCGGTGCGGCTGCCGCCGGCGTCGGCCTGGTGCTCGTGGCCATCATCGTCTGGATGATCAACTGGATGTTCCGGATGAGCGTCGACAGCAACCGCGAGCGCGATCGCGAGGACGAGGCGCGCGAGCACTTCGCCCGCACGGGGTACTGGCCCGACGAACGGTGAGCCCGGACGGCGATGCAGCCGGCGGCGGGTTCCTCGGCGCGCCGGCGCCGGACTTCCGCATCATGGGCGTCATCAACGTGACGCCCGACTCGTTCTCGGACGGAGGGCGCTACCTGGACGCCGGGGCGGCGATCGCGCACGGACTCGAGCTCGAGCGCGAGGGGGCGGATCTGCTCGACATCGGCGGCGAGTCCACGCGCCCGTGGTCGGAGGCGGTCTCGGCGGCGGAGGAGCGCCGCCGCGTCCTCCCGGTGATCGCCGGCCTGCGCGAGGCGGGCGCCGGCGCGCAGATCTCGATCGACACCTCGAAGGCCGCGGTGGCGCGCGACGCGCTGGCCGCCGGCGCCGCGCTCGTCAACGACGTGACCGCGTTCCGGGGCGACCCGGAGATGGCGGCGGCGGTGGCGGAGTCCGGGGCCGACTGCTGTCTGATGCACATGCTGGGCAGCCCGCGCACGATGCAGGAGGACCCGCGCTACGACGACGTCGTGTCGGAGGTCAAGGCGTTCCTGGAGGAGCGGCTCGCGTTCGCGATCTCGCGGGGGATCGACGAGGAGCGGGTGATGCTCGACCCGGGCATCGGCTTCGGCAAGACGCGCGAGCACAACCTCGAGCTGCTGCGCCGCCTGGACGAGCTCGTGGCGATCGGGCGGCCGGTGGCGATCGGGACCTCGCGCAAGTCGTTTCTGGGCGCGATCACCGGCCGCGAGGTCGACGACCGGCTGGCCGCTTCGATCGCCTCGAACGTGCTCGCCTATGCGCGCGGCGCGCGCGTGTTTCGCGTCCACGACGTGGGGGCGACGCGAGACGCCCTGCTCGTGGCTGCTGCTACGGTCACGGCGCCATGGACGACGACGACGGCGAGGAGTTCGACGACGTAGGCGAGGAGGACGAGGAGGGACACCCCGAGCCCGAGGTCACGATCGAGATCAGCGGGCTGTCCCTGTTCACGCACGTCGGCGTCACGGCGGCCGAGCGCGAGGTCGGGCAGCGCCTGCTCCTCGACCTGCGGATCGACGTGGGCGACTGCGACGCCACCGTCACCGACCGGATCGAGGACACGATCGACTACGCCCAGGTGTGCGACTCGGCCAACCTGGTGGCCCAGCAGCGCTCCTACCGGACGCTCGAGCGGTTGTGCGCGGCCATCGCCGAGCGCCTGATCGACCAGTACAAGGCGAACGCCGTGTGGGTCAAGGCGGCCAAGCCCGAGCCGCCGATCCCGCTGCCCGTGAGCGAGGTATCGGTCGAGGTGTGGCGCGAGGCCGAATGAACCGGGGATTCCTCGGGCTGGGATCGAACGTGGGCGACCGGCGGGGGCATCTGGAGGCGGCGGTGCGCACGCTGCCCTCGCACGGGGTCGACGTTCTGGCTTCCTCGAGCGTCTACGAGACCGAGCCGGTCGGCCTCGTCCTCGACCAGCGCGACTTCTACAACGCCTGCCTGCGGATCGAGACCGCGCTCGAGCCCGAGACGCTGCTCGACGCGTGCAAGGCGCTCGAGCGGGAGCTGGGACGCGCCGTCGGCGGGCCGCGCCACGGCCCGCGGCCGATCGACGTCGACGTCCTGGCGCTCGACCAGGTGCGCTACGCGTCCGATCGTCTGACCCTGCCGCACCCGGAGGTGCGCTCCCGGCGCTTCGTGCTCGTGCCGCTGCTCGAGCTCGACCCCGAGGACCGCGAACTGGCCGAGGCGCTCGCCGCGCTCGGCGCGGACGGGCAGGACGTACGGCGGGTCGGGCCGCCCCTAATCTAGGTCCATGCTCCTCGTCGTCGACGTCGGCAACACCCAGACCCATTTCGGGCTGATCCGGCCCGAGGACGGGACGATCGCCGAGCACTGGCGCTTCGCCACCGTGCGCGAGTCGACCGGGGACGAGCTGGGGGCTGCGCTGGTCAACCTGCTGGCGCTGCGCGGGCGCTCCTTCGCCGACATCGACGCGTCGATCGTGTCCTCGACCGTGCCCCAGCTCTCCGAGCAATGGGCGCTGATGGCCGACCGGTACCTGGGCCACCCGATGCTCGTCGTCGGCCCTGCGCTCAAGACCGGCATGCCGATCCGCTACGACAACCCGCACGAGGTCGGGGCAGACCGGCTGGCCAACGCGGTGGCGGCGTATGAGCGGATCGGCGACGCCTGCGTGGTCGTCGACTTCGGCACCGCGATCACCTACGACGTGGTGTCGGCGGCCGGGGAGTACCTGGGCGGGATCATCACGCCGGGGGCCGAGATCTCGATCGACGCGCTGTACGAGCGCGCCGCCAAGCTGCCCAAGGTCGAGCTGCGCGAGCCGCGAGCGCTGATCGGCAAGACGACGGTGGACGCGATCCGCAGCGGGATCGTGCACGGATTCGCCGGGCAGGTGGACGGGATCGTGCGGCGGCTGCGCGCCGAGCTGGGCCAGGACACGACGGTGATCGCCACCGGCGGCCTGGCCGGCGTGCTCGTCCCCTTCATCCGCGAGACGATCGACGATGTCGACGACCTGCTGACGCTCACCGGGCTTCGCCTGATCTGGGAGCGCAACCGGGATTAGTGCACCGTCCGGCGCTCAGACCGGCGGCAGGGGAACTTCGGGCGTGCGGGCCACGGTGGCGGCCAGGATCAGGAAGGTGCGGCTGCGCCGCTCGCCGGGATGCTCCTGCTCGGCCGCGTCGTAGGCGTCGAGCAGCTTGCGCACGGCCGCGAACACGGGCGCGTCGTCGATCTCCTCGGGGACGTCGCAGGCCAGGCGGGCCAGCGCCAGCATCTCGGTGGCGTCGCCGCCCCGGAAGCTGGCGATCGCGGCCAGGAGGATGAACTCGGCGACGCGGTCGAGCAGGATGTGCGGCGCTCGCTCGCGCTCGCCGACGGGCGGGCCGGCGGGCTCGAGCGGCTCGGCCTCGGCCAGGTGCAGCGACTGGCCCGCGCCGATCAGGCGGATCTGCTCGGCCGAGAGGCCCACCTGGAGCGCGGTGCGGAGCTGGAATGCGGCCGAGAACGCGGTCGAGCCGTAGGGGGCGTCGGAGGCGAACACGATCTGGCCGGGCGGGACGAGCGAGAACAGCGCCTGCAGGTCGGCGGGCATCCACCATGCCGTGTCGAACAGCAGGTTGGGGTGATCGCCCGCCACCCGCCAGATCCAGGAGAGGTCGCAGATCCCGGCGTGGGCCAGGATCAGCCGAGCGTCCGGGTAGCGCCCGGCCAGCTGCACGGCGTGCAGCCCCAGAGCGGGGATGCCGCGGCCGGCGTGGATGAGCACGGGCAGCGAGCGCTCGTGGGCCAGCGCCACCACGTCGGCGACGCGCGGGTGATCGAGCGTGAACTGCTCGGCGCGGGGGTGGAGCTTGATCCCGCGGGCGCCCGCGCCGAGTGCCCGCTCGGCCTCGGGCACGGGGGTGTCGTGCGGGTTCACCCGGCAGAAGGGGACGAGGCGCCCCTCGGACGCGCGCGCGGCCTCGATCACGGCGTCGTTGGCGGCGGGGTAGCCGTCGGGCTCGTGGAACGGGAACACGAAGGCGCCCCGGGCGCGGGCGAGCTCGAGCGTCTCCAGCAACTCGCCGGCGTCCTGGCGCATGCCGTCGGGATCGTTCTCGCCCAGGTGCGTGTGGGCGTCGAACAGGGCCAGTTCGGGCACCTGCTCGAGCACGACGTCGGTCCAGGGTTGCAGCTCGGCGCGGAAGTCCATTGCCTGATTCGTACCATGAACGGGTGCCGCGAACCCTCACCGACCCCTGGACGCTGGGCGGCGTAGCAATCCCCAATCGGGTCGTGCTGGCGCCGCTGGCCGGAATCGGCAACTGGTTCGTGCGCCTCCAGGCGCGGCGCCACGGGGCCGGACTGGTCGTGTCGGAGATGGTTTCGAGCTTCGCGGTGCACTACCGCAACGAGCGCACCTGCTCCGAGCTCCTGCGCATCCACCCCGATGAGCATCCCGTGTCGGTGCAGCTGTTCGGGCACGACCCGGACGTGATGGCCTCGGCGGCGGAGACGGTGGCGGCGGCCGGCGCGGACCTGATCGACATCAACATGGGCTGCCCGGTGCCCAAGGTGTGCAAGACGGGCGCCGGCGCGGCGCTGCTGAGCGATCCGGCGCAGGCGGTGGCGGTGGCGCGGGCGGCCGCGCGCGGGAGCGGGCTACCGGTGACGGTCAAGCTCCGCTCGGGCCAGCGGCCGGGGGACCTGGGCGGGGTCGAGGTGGCGCGCGCGCTCGCGCATGACGGTGGCGGTGGCCGGGCTGTGCATCCATCCCCGCGCCGCGACCCAGCGCCACAAGGGCTCCCCGGACTACGACCTGGTGCGCTCGCTCGTCGACGAGCTGCCGGTGCCGGTGCTCGTCTCGGGCGGCCTGCACACGCCGGAGGCGGTGCGGAGCGCGTTCGAGCGGACCGGGGCGGACGGCGTGCTCCTGGCGCGCGGGTCGCTCGGGAACCCGTGGCTGTTCGAGCAGGTGCTCGGCCGCCGGGAGGACGAGCCCGGGCCCGAGGAGATCCTGGCCGAGCTCGACTGGGTGATCGAGCGCGCGGTCGAGCACCTCGGGGTGGAGCGCGCCACGCGCTACCTGCGCAAGTTCTATCCGTGGTACGTCGAGCGCCTGGGCGGCGGCAAGGCGCTCCAGGCCGCGCTCCAGATCGCGCCCACGCTCGAGCACGCGCGGGCGCTGCTCCGGGAAACGGCGCAACCCGCGCTGGCGTAGTAGTAGGGTCCTCGCGCCCGTTTCGGCCCCGGGAGGACCAGATGCTGCTTCGTCGCGTGAGTGTGCTGTCGTTCGTCGTCCTGATGCTCGCGGCGGTGCCCGCCGCCGCGCAGGTGGTGCCGCCGCTGCCGCTGCCGCTGCCGGGCAGCTCGCCTCCCGGCGCCACCGTGCCGCCGTACGGCACGAACGACTACGGCGGCTTTCGCAACGTCCTGCCCCCGGGCACGAACGGGTTCGACAACCTGCCGCAGCTGCTGGCGTTCGAGGCCAACAAGACCTACCCGCCGCACGCCAACGACCAGCTGGCGATGTACTCGAACCTGACCACGGCCGCGCCCGAACATCACCACGGCGACGATCCCCCAGTTCTACAAGGACGCCACCTTCGGCGTCCCGGCCGGCGACGTGGAGAGCACCGAGAGCCCCGAGGCGGGCGTGACGATCGTGCGCGACAAGGGCTTCGGCGTGCCCCACATCTACGGCAACACGCGCCCGGAGCTGATGTTCGGGATCGGCTACGCGACGGCCGAGGACCGGCTGTTCTTCATCGACGTGCTCCGCCACGCCGGGCAGGGTGACCTGGCCCAGTTCGCCGGCGGCGCCAACGTGGCGATGGACGAGAGCGTGTGGGCGGATGAGCCCTACACCCAGCAGGACCTCGTCAACCAGGTCAACTGGGGCCGGGCCCAGCAGCCCTACGGGCCCCAGATCTTCGCCGACGCCGAGAGCTACGTCGACGGCATCAACGCCTACATCGCCAAGGCGCAGGCCAACCCGCTGATGATGCCCGGCGAGTACTACGCGATCGGCCAGCCCCAGGGCCCGACGCCGTTCACGGTCGAGGACGTGGTCTCGGTCGCCACGCTCGTGGGCGGGATCTTCGGCAAGGGCGGCGGCGACCAGCTCTCGAACGCGATCCTGTACGAGGGGCTGAAGGCGAAGTTCGGGCGCGAGCACTACAACGTGCTCGGCTCGCCCGAGCTCGTGGCCGCGCCACGCAAGCGCGCCACCCGCCCCGCACCGCACCGGCGGACGAGCCCCGCGCCGACCTTCACGGGCTCGCGCGATGTGACCAAGAAGAAGAAGCCGGCGCGCGTGGACCATTCGGGCTTCGCCACCTTCTTCAGCCTGGTCGATCCCTCCGACCCCGAGGCGCCGACCACGGTGCGCGGCCACTCGTTCCCCTACCAGACGCTCCAGCTGCCGAGCAAGGCGGAGCTGAAGACGATCGCGCTGCCCGATCCGGGCTCGGTGCAGTTCGTCAACCACGTGAGCGCAGGCTCGGCCCCGCCCGGACTGCCGCTGGGCCTGGGCGTGGCCGAGAAGCGCTCCCCGCGCAGCATCGGGACGGCACTCGGGCCGAGCGCCAACGCCGGCCCGGGTCTGCTGTCGCTGCCCAAGACCGACTCGAATGCGCTGCTGGTCAGCGCCAAGGACAGCGCCACGGGCCACCCGCTGGCCGTAATGGGTCCTCAGGTGAGCTACTTCACGCCTGAGATCCTCATGGAGGAGGACATTCACGGGCCGGGCATCGACGCCGACGGGGCGGCGTTCCCCGGGACCAACCTGTACGTCCAGCTCGGGCACGGCCAGGACTACGCCTGGTCGGCGACCTCGGCGGGCCAGAACATCGTCGACACGTTCGCGGTGCCGCTGTGCAACCCGAGCGGCGGGACGGTCTCGACCTCCTCGGACTACTACCTGCTCCGCGGCCAGTGCGTGGCCGATGGAGACGGCTGATCCGCTCAGAGTCCTGGCACCCCAACCTGGCCGACTCGACCCCGGCGGGCTCGGTCACCTTCGAGACCGATCGCACCGCGTTCGGGCTGGTGATCGCCCGGGCACGCGTGCACGGCAAGCCCGTCGCCTACACGAACCTGCGCTCGACCTACATGCACGAGCTCGACTCGGCCCAGGGCTTCCTGCTCTACAACAACCCGTCGGCGATGCGCAGCCCGCAGGACTTCTTCAACGCGGCCTCCAAGATCGGCTACACGTTCAACTGGTTCTACACCGACAACAAGCACATCGCGTACTTCAACTCGGGCCAGAACCCGGTGCGCGCGCCGCACACCGACCCGCTGTTCCCGAGCTGGGCGAGCGACGCCTGGGTGGGCCTGCACGGCGCGGCCCAGACCACCCCGGCCAGCCTGACCGAGCGCGACACGCCGCAGAGCGCGCACCCGCACGCCGTCGACCAGTCCTACTTCACGAGCTGGAACAACAAGCAGGCGCCCGGCTACAACGACACCGCCACCGGCCAGGAGTACGCCTCGATCTACCGCTCGCAGCTGCTCGACAACAACATCAACCACTACCTGGCGGCCGGCCACGGCAAGATGTCACTGGCCGACCTGATCAACGCGATGGGCAACGCCGGGACGCAGGACCTGCGCGGCGTCGAGGTCCTGCCCTACGCGCTCGAGTCATCGGGCACCCGGGCGGCCAGCTCGGCGCGGCGGTGAACGAGCTCCGCACCTGGATGGACAGCGGCTCGCACCGGATCAACCGCGAGCATCCCGGCGCCTCGGGCGACTATGACCAGAGCGACGCGATCCGGATCATGGACGCCTGGTGGCCGCTGCTCGTCAGGGCCGAGTTCGGGCCTACGCTCGGCCCGAGCCTGCTCGGCGAGGTCGAGGGCGACTTCCCGATCAACGACGAGCCCGGGCACGGCGCGTCCGGCAACCACCTCGGCTCCGCCTTCGACGTCGGCTTCTACGGGATCGTGCAGAAGGACCTGCGCTCGGTGCTCAAGGACAAGGTCGCCGGCCCGCTCAACCGCGCCTACTGCGGCGGCGGGTCGCTGGCCAAGTGCCGCACCGCGCTCGAGAGCTCGCTGGCGGCGGCGGTGGCGACGCCGGCGACGAGCGTCTATCCGGCCGACGGCGTGTGCAAGGCCGGCGACCAGATGTGCTCGGACTCGATCCAGTTCCGGGCCATCGGCGCGATCACCCAGCCGCTGATCGAGTGGGTCAACCGGCCGACCTTCCAGCAGGCCGACTCGATCCTGGGCCACGGGGCGGGTAGCGCCTCCGGAGCGACCCTGTGCCGCCGACGTCCGTCTGGCGCCGGTGCGCTCGGCACGTAGGGGTCGGGTTTCGACCCTTGGCCGCCGAGCAGGGCCGTGGCCCGCGGTGATCGGCGGATAGGGGTCGGCGTGGTCGCGCGCCGCAGGGATGCGGCGCGCAATCGGCCCCACGGATGACCGGCCGCAGGCCGGGCCCCAAAGCCCCCGAAACGCGCTGTCTATACTCATCCGCCCCGCGCCGCTCAGGCGGGCTTTTTTCTACTCCGAATTACAGGTTTTTCGATGCCCAAGGACGTCATCCTCACCCCCGAAGGCCTCGCCAACCTCAAGGCCGAGCTCGACGAGCTCTCGACGACCCGCCGGCGCGAGATCGCGGCCCGGATCAAGGAGGCGCGCGAGTTCGGCGACATCTCCGAGAACGCCGAGTACGACGACGCCAAGAACGAGCAGGCGATGCTCGAGGCGCGGATCGCCCAGCTCGAGGACAAGCTCCGCTCGGCCACCGTCATGGACCCCTCCGACCTCGGCACCGACGTGGTCCGCGTCGGCTCGGTCGTCCACGTCAAGGACGAGGCGGGCAAGGCGACCAAGTACACGATCGTCGGGTCGGCCGAGGCCAAGCCGGCGGAGATGAAGCTCTCCAACGAGTCGCCGGTGGGCAAGGCGCTGCTCGGGCGCCAGAAGGGCGAGGAGGTCGTGTTCGCCACGCCCAAGGGCGAGCGCAAGCTCAAGATCACCAAGATCGACGTCCAGTAGCGGCGCCGGGGTGGCCGAGGGGCCCGAATCGGAGCTGCTGGCGGCGCGCCGGCGCAAGCTCGAGTCGCTGCGCGCGGCCGGGGTCGACCCGTTCCCGCATGCGTTCCCCGGGGTGGAGCCGGTGGCGTCGGTGCGGGCCCTGCACGAGCGGCTGGCCGACGGCGAGGAGACCGTCGGTCTCGCACCGGGTGGCGGGCCGGCTCGCCGCCCGCCGCGGTCAGGGCAAGATGGCCTTCCTCGACCTGGTCGATCGCTCGGGGCAGATCCAGCTGCAGGCCCGCGTCGGACGTGCTGGGCGAGGCTCGCATGGAGCGGCTGCTGTCGCTGGACCTGGGCGACCTGATCGGGGTCGACGGCGTCGCCTTTCGCTCCCGGCGCGGGGAGCTCACGCTCGGGTCGACGAGTTCGCGCTGCTGGCCAAGTCGCTGCGCCCGCCGCCCGAGAAGCACCACGGGCTGAAGGACGTCGAGACGCGCTTTCGCCACCGCGAGCTCGACCTGATGGCGAGCGCGGAGGCGCGCGAGCTGTTCATCCTGCGCGCGCGGGTGATCTCGGCGGTGCGGCGCTTCCTCGACGAGCAGGGCTTCGTCGAGGTGGAGACGCCGGTGCTCCAGCCCCTGTACGGGGGCGCGGCGGCCCGCCCGTTCACCACCCACCACAACGCGCTCGACCGCGAGTTCTACCTGCGGATCGCCACCGAGCTGTATTTGAAGCGGCTGATCGTGGGCGGGCTCGAGCGCGTCTACGAGCTCGGCAAGGACTTCCGCAACGAGGGCGTGGACACGACCCACAACCCCGAGTTCACGATGCTCGAGTTCTATGAGGCGTACGCCGACTACAGCGACATGGCGGCGCGCTGCGAGCAGCTCGTGGCCTACGTCGCGCGCGAGGTCGGCTACGAGGGGCCGCTCGACCTCTCGCCGCCCTGGCGGCGCGAGACGCTGGCCGATGCGGTGCGCACGCGGACCGGGATCGACGTGCTCGCGCTGCCCGCTCGCGAGGATCTCGCCGGCGCGATGCGGGAGCGGGGGCTGGTGGCGCCCGAGGACGACACCTGGCCGCAGCTCGTCGATGAGCTCCTCTCCAAGCAGGTCGAGCCGACCCTGACCGAGCCGACGTTCATCCTCGACTACCCGGTCGAGATGTCGCCGTTCGCCAAGGACCATCGGAGCGACCCGGGCGTGGTCGAGCGCTTCGAGGCGTACGTGGGCGGGATGGAGATCGCCAACGCGTTCACCGAGCTGAACGACCCCGACGAGCAGCGGCGCCGCTTCGAGGCCCAGCGGGAGCTGGCGGGCGCCGGCGACGCCGAGGCGCAGCCCTACGACGAGGCGTTCTTGCGGGCGCTCGAGCAGGGGATGCCGCCCACCGGCGGGATCGGGATCGGGATCGACCGCCTGGTGATGGTCCTGAGCGACCGGCGCTCGATCCGCGAGGTCGTGCTGTTCCCGGCCATGCGGGACTGAGAAATACGCGCCCTACGAGCAGCGAAATCTCTACTCAACCTGCCTGGGCCGGGGCGTGTGCAGTTGCGCACAGCGCGATCTGGGTAGCCCAGATTTGGCATCAGACCGACTGGTAGACTGGGACCTGGCCCGAGAGAGAACCGTTTCGCTCATCTTTTTGCGGCCCGGGGCCGAAATAAAATGGGTTGAACGGTCGCTCGGCGTCCCCTTCAGGCCTTGACGACCCTGGCAGGGTAGGACCACAGGAAAACACCTCGATCGACCACAGCCCGAGTATCCGCCGCATCAGAGAGAAGACTTCATGTTCGAGCGATTTACAGAGCGAGCCCGTCAGGTCGTGGTCCTGGCGCAGGAAGAGGCGCGAACGCTCAAGCACAACTACATCGGCACCGAGCACATCCTGCTCGGCCTGCTGCGTGAAGAAGAGGGCCTGGCGGCGCGCGTCCTGGAGTCACTTGACATCACCGTCGAGCGCGTGCGCGCTCAGGTGGTCCGCATCGTCGGCTCCGGCGAGGAGGTCACCTCCGGACAGATCCCGTTCACGCCGCGCGCCAAGAAGGTCCTGGAGCTAGCCCTACGCGAGGCGCTGTCGCTGGGCCACAACTACATCGGCACCGAGCACATCCTGCTGGGACTGGTGCGCGAGAACGAGGGGGTTGCGGCGCGCATCCTGCTCGACTTCGACGCCGACTCGGAGAAGATCCGCAACGAGGTCATCCGCATGCTCTCGGGGCCCGGGTAGCCGCCAGCGCGGCTCCGGCGGCGCCGGCAGCTCCGGCGCGGCGGCCGCCGGGCGAGGGCAAGAAGTCCTCCAAGCTGCTCGACCAGTTCGGGCGCAACCTGACCAAGCTGGCCGCCGAGGGCAAGCTCGATCCGGTCGTCGGTCGCGAGACCGAGATCGAGCGGATCATGCAGATCCTCTCGCGCCGCACCAAGAACAACCCCGTGCTCGTGGGCGAGCCCGGCGTGGGCAAGACCGCCGTGGTCGAAGGCCTCGCCCAGCGCATCACGAACGCCGACGTGCCCGAGCTGCTCAAGGGCAAGCAGATCTACACGCTGGATCTGGCCGCCCTGGTCGCCGGCTCGAAGTACCGCGGCGAGTTCGAGGAGCGCCTCAAGAAGGTGATGAAGGAGATCACCCAGCGCGGGGACATCATTCTGTTCATCGACGAGCTCCACAACCTGGTCGGCGCGGGAGCGGCCGAGGGCGCGATCGACGCGGCCTCGATCCTCAAGCCGGCGCTGGCGCGCGGCGAGCTACAGACGATTGGCGCCACGACACTGGAGGAGTACCGCAAGTATCTGGAGCGGGACTCGGCCCTGGAGCGGCGCTTCCAGAAGATCACGGTCGATCAGCCGACGACCGAGGAGACCGTGCAGATCCTGAAGGGCCTGCGCGATCGCTACGAGCAGCACCACAAGGTCAACATCACCGACGAGGCGCTCGCGGCGGCCGCCGACCTGGCTGACCGCTACATCTCCGACCGGTTCCTGCCTGATAAGGCGATCGACCTGATCGACGAGGCCGCATCGCGGATGCGGATCAAGTCGATGACCTCCCCGCCCGTGTACCGCGAGCTCGAGGACGAGATCGACGAGACCCGCCGGGCCAAGGAGGAGGCGATCGAGTCCCAGGAGTTCGAGAAGGCCGCGAACCTGCGGGACAAGGAGCGCCGCCTGACCCAACGCAAGCGCGAGCTCACCGAGCAGTGGGACGCCGGCGAGTCGACCGAGCGCCCCGCCATCGGCGAGGAGGAGATCGCCGACATCGTGTCGATGTGGACCGGCATCCCGGTGTTCAAGCTCACCGAGGCCGAGACGCAGAAGCTGATGCGGATGGAGGAGGAGCTCCACAAGCGCGTCATCGGGCAGCACCCGGCGATCGAGGTCGTCTCCAAGGCGATCCGGCGCTCGCGTGCGGGTCTCAAGGACCCGAAGCGCCCGACCGGCTCGTTCATCTTCCTCGGCCCGTCGGGCGTGGGGAAGACCGAGCTGGCGCGGACGCTGGCCGAGTTCCTGTTCGGGGACGAGGACACGATGATCCGGATCGACATGTCCGAGTACATGGAGAAGCACGCGGTCTCGCGGCTGGTCGGCTCGCCTCCGGGCTACATCGGCTACGACGAGGGCGGCCAGCTCACCGAGGCCGTGCGGCGCAAGCCCTACAGCGTGCTCCTGCTCGACGAGATCGAGAAGGCCCACCCGGACGTGTTCAACATCCTGTTGCAGATCCTCGAGGACGGTCGTTTGACCGATGCCCAGGGGCGGACGGTGGACTTCCGCCACTGCATCGTGATCATGACCTCGAACATCGGGGCTTCCGAGATCGCGCGGAATACGCCGCTGGGCTTTGCGGTGTCCGACGACGAGACCGGGATCACCTACGAGGACATGAAGAACCGGATCATGGGCGAGCTGAAGAAGGTCTTCCGGCCCGAGTTCCTGAACCGGATCGACGACGTGATCGTCTTCCACAAGCTGGCCAAGGACGAGATCAAGGAAATCGTCGAGCTGCTCCTGCGGCGGATCCGCGAGTCGATGGCCGAGCGCGAGCTCCAGCTCGAGCTCTCCGAGCCGGCCAAGGACCTGCTCGTCGACAAGGGCTGGGATCCGGCGATGGGGGCCCGGCCACTGCGCCGGGCGATCCAGCGCTACATCGAGGATCCGCTCGCCGACTTCGTCCTGCGCTCGCAGGTTCCGTCGGGTTCGACGGTCAAGGTCGACGCTCCCGACGGCAGCGGACGGTGCGGCGACGGTGCCGTCTGCGGGTGGCGACGGCGACGTCAAGCTCACCGTGATCGAGCCCAAGGAGCCGCAGCCCACGCCGGTCGGCGTCGGCGGTGGCGAGGGCGGCGAGCCCGAGGACCAGGGCTCGGACGGCTCGGACGCACCGCGCGAAGCTGAGTAGAAGATTGAGGACGGCGGCGGCCGCGTTGGCGGTCGCCGCCGTGCTTTTCGGCTGCGGTGGCGGGTCGCGTGGGCCGGCCGCGGCCGCGGTCGGGGCCGCTCCGCGAGCGACGTTTGCCACCGGGCCTGCGCCCGCGCTCCAGGTGATCCCGTCGATCTCGCTGGTCCCGGGAGGTGCGCCGGCCGTGCGCGCGCTGCCGGCCGGAACGTGGGAGGTGTCCTTCGACGTGCAGGTGGCGCCCGGGGCGCGGGTGGCCGTGGAGGCCGGGAGCGGGAGCGCGCTGGTCGGCCTCGTGGGGCGCCCTTCCGGCGGGCCGCTTGTGGTCGATGCGCGGCGTGATTCTCGGGGGAGCGGCCGGGGTGGCTGCGCGCGGGCTGGGTGCACGTGGAGGCGACCCCGACCGCGTTGAGCGTGGACGGGCGGGCGCTGCCGCGCTCTCCCGCTGCGGGGGGGCCGCTCGTGTTCGGGGTCAGCCGAGGCTCGGCTGAGGTGAGGGCGCTGATCATCTCCGCGGCGTCCGATCCCGGTGCGCTGCTGCTCCACCGGCTGGCGGAGTTGCACGCGCGGGTGCCGGCGAGGCGGTTCCCGCTGGGGGCGACGCTGGGTGACGCGATCGTCTACGGGGACCGGTACTGGACGAGCGGGTTCTACGCCGGCGCGCTGTGGCAGGCGGCGGGGCTCGTCGGCGGGGGCGCCGGGCGGGCGATGTTCACCTCGTGGGCCCTGGCCGCGACCGTGGATCACTTCGGGCAGGAGCGCACGCCGACGCACGACCTCGGGTTCATGTACGGGGAGTCCTCGCTGGCGGCGTGGCGGGCGCTGTGCGCCTCGGCGCGTGTGCCCGGGTCGCGGGCGGCGCTGTGCGCGCGGTTGAGAGAGAGCGTCCTGACCGCGGCCGGGGAGCTGGTGGCGCTAGAGCGCTCGAATGCGCGCGCGGGGACGATCCCCACGAACCCGGTCAGCGGGGACACGATCATCGACAGCATGATGAACATCGCTGTGTTGCCGTGGGCGTCGCGGGTGACCGGGGACGGCTCCTATGCCGGGGTGGCGCTGCGGCACGCCTTGCGGGTCGCCGCGCTGCTCGTGCGCCCGGACGGGTCGACCGCCCAGTCGGTCAACTTCGACCGCGCCACCGGCCGGGTGCTGTACGTCTCGACGCATCAGGGGCTGTCGAACTCGAGCACGTGGTCGCGGGGCCAGGGGTGGGCGGTGTACGGGTTCGCTGCCGCCGCCGTGGATCTGCACTCGGCGGCGCTGCTGCGGGTGGCGTTGCGGACGGCGGGGTACGTGGCGCGGCGGCTGCCCGCGGGCGGGATCCCGTTGTGGGACTACGACGCGCCGGCGGGGTCGCCTGTCGACGTGTCCGCCGGCGTGATCACCGCCGCGGGCCTGATGCACCTGGCGGCGGCCTGCCGGACGCTGGCGGGCGTGTGCGCGCCGGGTCGCTGGGTGGCGCTGGCGCGCCGGATGCTGGCCGCGTCGCTTGGGCGGGCCGGCGCGGAGCCGCCGCTCGGGTTCCTGCGCGATCAGGTCCTGAACGAGCGGGGGCGGGGGTGCTGGTGCGACGGTGGCGAGCTGATCTTCGGGTTGACGTACGGGCTCGAGGCGGAGGCGCTGCTTCGTCGCGCGAGGCAGGCCGCATCCTGCGCCGCGCCGGCCACGCTGCGCCGTCGCGCGAGGCCTAGGCGCATCTGCCGCCGAGACGGCCGCGCTGCTTCGTCGCGCCGAGGCCTGGGCGCACCTGCCGCCGAGGCGGCCGGCCGATCGAAGACTGGTGCGTCGCGTCGGAGCGGCGCTTCAGATTTTGGACGTTCTGTCGATATCTGGCCCAACTCCGCGCGCGGGCCGACTATCGCGTGGCGCCGAACGACAGGACACCGACATGGCAGTGGCAGACCGTCCCACCCCGACCAGCCTCCGCGCGCGCGATCAGCTGGCACCGAATGATCCCGGCTCGGGGCCAAGACGCGGGCGGACCGAGCGCCGGCGTGAAGACGCTGTTTTGGCTGATGGGCCTGGTCGTCTCCGGCTACGCGATCCTCCTCCTCACCCGCCACGCCGGCGACTCGACGCCGCTGATCGACGGTTGGGGCGTCGCCTCATTCGAGATGCTGGCCGGCCTGCTCGTGCTGCTGCGCGGCCTCCTCGTCCCGCGCGATCGCGCGTTCGGGCTGCTGCTGGGGTTCGGCATGGTCTCATGGGCAGCGGGCGACTACGCGATGACGATCGAGACCCTGCACGGCGCCACCCCGGCGACCCTGTCGGCGGCCAACGTGCTGTGGTACGGCTTCTATCCGCTCGCCTACGTCGGCGTGATGGTGCTCATGCGCCGCGACGTGCGCAGGTTCACGGTGGCCAACTACCTCGACGGGGTGATCGCGTGCCTGGTCACCGGGGCGCTGTTCACCGTGTTCGCGTTCGGGGCGATCGCCAAGGCCAGCGGGGCGGGCAATGAGAGCACCGCGGTGAATGTCATCTATCCGCTGGGCGACCTCCTCCTGCTCGGTCTGTGCGCGATCCCGATCCGCCTGTTGCCCAGAGGCAAGCGGGGTCGCTGGTACCTGATCGCGGCCGCGTGCGTGTCGAACGCCTCCGGGGACATCGCTGCGCTGTTCCCGGGCGTGGTGGGCACGCATGCGGGGTACTTCCTCAACTCGCTGGCCTGGCCGCTTTCGCTGTTCCTGATCGCGGCCGGCGTGTTCCTGGCTCAGAACCGGACCGAGGCGGCCGACCAGGAAAGCGGCAACGGCTTCGTGATCCCCGCGAGCGCGGGCGTCCTGGCGTTGGTCGTGCTGTTCGTCGGGTCGCTTGCTCATGCGCGCCAGGGCGCGACCGTGCTGGCCTCGGCGACGCTGCTGGCGGCCGGCATCCGGTTCGGCCTCGCGCTGCGACGGCTGCGCACGCTGACCGAGGAGCGCCATCAGCAACTCGCCGACGCGGCAATGGACGAGCAAGCCTCCCGCGAGGCACTTCAGGCTACGGTGCGCGAATACACGCGCTTCGCCGCACGCGTGGCTGACGGCGATCTCACCGCGCACCTGGAGGCAGACGGGAGCGAGGAGCTCGCGGAGCTCGCTCAGAGCCTGAACCGGATGGTCTCGGGGCTGGCCGAGATCTCGCGCGAGATCCAGTCGGGTGTCGGCGCGATGGGCTCCTCGACCGCCGACATCCTCGCGGCGGTCCGCCACCACACCGAGAGCGCCGACCAGCAGTCGGCGGCGATCGAGCAGACGACGGCCACCGTCGAAGAGCTGCACACCGCGGCCGACGTGATCATGGCCAAGGCGGGCGAGGTGGCCAAGCGCGCCCGTTCGTCGCTCGAGGTCTCCGATGAGGGCCAGAGCGCGGTGGCCGAGATCGCCGAGGCGATGCACGACATCCGCCAGCGCGTGGACGAGATGGCGCAGAACATCCAGGCGCTCTCCGATCGCACGCTGCAGATCGGGGAGATCACCGACACCGTCACGGAAATGGCCGACCGCTCGAACCTGCTGGCGCTCAACGCCAGCATCGAGGCGGCCCGCGCCGGAGAGCACGGCCGGGGCTTTGCAGTCGTGGCCGATCAGGTCCGCCACCTGGCCGAGCAATCGAAGGCCGCGACCGGACAGGTCGAGACGATCCTGGCCAACATCCGAACCGCCACGGCCGCTGCCGTGCAAGCCAGCGAGCAGGGCACTCAGGTCGTGGCTCGTGGTCTGCAGCTGGTCGAGCGGGCCGACGAGGGGATCCGTAGCCTGGCCGACACGATCCGCGAGGCCTCCGATGCGGCCGAGGACATTGCCTCCTCCGTGGAGCACCAGAGCGCCAGCATGACCCAGATAGCCGGGGCGATGCAGGAGATCAGCGCCGGTACAGGGCACTTCGTCGACGGCGCCCGCCAGTCCCAGGAGGCGGCCGAGAACCTCGACGAGCTGTCCGGGACGCTCGCCGGGATCGCCGAACGCTACCGCGTCTGATCGCGGCTGCGAGCAGGCGCCGGAGCGCCTCGATCCCGTCCCACACGTCGACGAAGCAGCGCACGGCACAGCTCACTCGCGCAAGCGATCGGCGGTGGCGCGCGGCAGGCACCCGAGCGAGTTGCCGTCGAGGTAGACGTGTCACGAATCAGGCGCGCATCGAAACAACACTGTTACGGCCGCGGCCGGGGAGGCCTTTGACGTCGGGCTCGCCGCGTAGCCTGGTCCGACGATGCCCCGGCCGACCACCATTCACGTCTGCTCCTCGTGCGGGCATGAGAGCCCGCGGTGGTCCGGGCAGTGCCCGGGGTGCGGCGAGTGGAACACGCTGATCGAACAGGTCAAGCCGGCGCCGGCGGCGAGCGGTGGCGCGCGCCGGCGGGCGCACGCCGCCCGTCCGGTGGCGCTTCGCGACGTGGCGGCCGCCGAGCACGATCGCCTGAGCACCGGCATAGGCGAGCTCGACAGCGTCCTCGGGGGCGGGCTCGTGCCCGGCTCGCTCGTGCTCCTCGGTGGCGCGCCCGGGATCGGGAAGTCGACGCTCACGACGATGGCGCTGGCCAACCTCCACGCCGGCGGCCGGCGGACGCTGTACGTCTCGGCCGAGGAGTCGGCGGCGCAGATCCGCCTGCGAGCCGAGCGGCTGTCGCAGCCCGCGGCACTCGCGATCCCGGTGATCGCGGAGACCGACCTGCACACGGTGATCGCCACGCTCGAGCACGAACGGCCGGAGGTATGCGTGATCGACTCGGTGCAGACGCTCCACTCGGGCGAGCTCTCGAGCGCGGCCGGATCGGTGGCGCAGGTGCGCGAGGTCGCCGGCGAGGTCATGCGCGTGGCGAAGTCGCTGCGGAATCGCGGTGCTGCTCGTCGGCCACGTGACCAAGGACGGAGCGCTCGCGGGCCCACGCGTGCTCGAGCACCTGGTCGACTGCGTGCTCCAGTTCGAGGGCGAGCGGGAGCGAACGTACAGGACGGTGCGGGCGATCAAGAACCGGTTCGGGTCGACCAGCGAGGCCGGCGTGTTCGAGATGCGCGACGACGGCCTGGTGGAGGTGCTGGACGCCTCGGCACGCTTCGTGGGCCAGGCCACGCGGGCGCCCGGGAGCGTCGTGCTGTGCGCGATGGAGGGCTCGCGGCCGCTGCTCGTCGAGGTCCAGGCGCTGGTCAGCACCTCGGAGCTGGTGCCGCCGCGCCGCGTGGTCTCGGGGCTCGACCGCAACCGGGTGGCGCTCGTGCTCGCCGTGCTCGGCCGCCACGGGGGGATCGGGCTCGGGGCCGCCGACGTGTTCGTCAACGTGGTCGGTGGCGTGCGGATCGAGGATCCGGCGGCCGATCTGGCGGTGGCGATGGCGGTGGCGAGCGCGACCAGGCGGGTGGCGTTGACCGTCGGTGGCGGAGGGAGGCCGCTGGCCTGCTTCGGCGAGCTTGGGCTCACGGGTGAGCTGCGGACGGTGGCGCACGGCGACCGGCGGCTGGCCGAGGCGGAGAAGTTCGGGCTGGCGCCGGTGGTGGAGCCCGAGACGCACGGGACGCTGAAGGCGGCGCTCGGGGCGGCGCTGGAGGGACGCGGTGGCGCCCGCGCGATCGCCGCCTGACGGCGCGCCGCCCGAGCGACCGGCTCGGACGCGACGGCCGGCGCGATCGCCGCCTGACGGCGCGCCGCCCGAGCCGTGTCCGCGAGGCCGCTCCTCGTGGTCCGATGCAGCCGAATCCCGTCCTCGGCGGCGGGCCCTGATCCCTCAAGACCGGGTAAAATCTGGCTTGATGCCGCCGCGTTCCGGGGAAGAGCTCAAAGAAGAGCTCGAGTCTCGACAAGACTCCCGGTTGGTTAGGGCGCTCGAGATGGTGGCCCCCGGCACCTCGCTGCGGGAGGGGATCGACAACATCCTGCACGCCCATACGGGCGGGCTGATCGTGATCGGTGATCTCGACGAGCTGGCGTTCCTGTTCAGCGGTGGGATCAAGCTCGAGCTCGAGTACTCGCCGGCGCTGCTGTACGAGCTGGCCAAGATGGACGGGGCGATCGCGCTGACGGTGAACGCGACCAAGATCGTGCACGCCAACGTGCAGCTGACGCCCGATCCGACGATCCTGACGCTCGAGACCGGCACCCGCCACCGCACCGCCGAGCGGGTGTCCAAGCAGACGGACGCGCTCGTGGTCGCGATCTCGGAGCGGCGCGAGGTCGTCTCGCTCTACGTAGACGGCATCAAGTACATCCTCGAGTACGTTCCGGTCGTGCTGGCCAAGGCCAACCAGGGCCTGGCCACGCTCGACAAGTACCGCAGCCGGCTGGATCAGGTCTCGACGCGCCTGACCGCCCTCGAATTCGAGGGCGGGGCCACGCTGCACGACGTGCTCACGGTGCTGCAGCGGGCCGAGCTCGTGACCCGGATGGCGGTCGAGATCGAGCGCTACATCGTCGAGCTCGGGACCGAGGGACGCTTGATCGAGATGCAGCTCGACGAGACGATGGTCGGCGTCTCGGCCGACAAGGCGGCGCTCGTGCACGACTACCTGGTCGACGACGACGACACGAGCTTCGCCACGGCGTTCGATGGTCTCGTGCGTCTGCCCCATCAAGACTTACTGGACTTCGGTCGCCTGGCTGAGCTGCTCGGCCACGACCGCAAGCTGAACACCCTCGATTACCCCGTATCTCCGCGCGGCTTCCGGATTCTGGGGCGCATACCACGGTTGCCCAAGCTCGTCGTGCAGCGGATCGTCGACGCGTTCGGAGGACTCGAGGAGTTGCTCGCCGCCACCGATGGCGAGCTGGAGACCGTCGACGGAGTCGGCGAGATCCGGGCGAAGGACATTCGAGAGGGCCTTCGTCGCCAGCAGGAGATCAACCTGGTCGATCGGTACCTGCAGACGTAGTTCACGTAGTGCAAAACCGCCTGCGGGGCCCTTCCCGCGCGGCCGGACAGAGGAGGACACCATCACAGAGCTAATGGAAGAGCAGCTGACGGACCTGGACGGCCCTGAGCCGGTTGTGCACATCGAGTTCGAGATTGGCGACAGTGTGGTCTACCCGCACCATGGCGCCGGCAAGGTGATGCGCAAGGAGCAGAAGGAGGTCCTCGGCGAGCGCCGCGAGTACCTGACGATCAAGATCCTGCACAACGACATGACCGTCATGGTCCCGACCGAGAACGCCGCCCTCGCCGGGCTGCGGCGCGTGATCGACGAGGAGACCGTGAAGAAGGTGCTCGCCGTGCTTCAGGACGAGTGCTCGGAGATGCCGAAGAACTGGAACCGCCGGTTCAAGCACAACCGCGACAAGATCAAGACCGGCGACATCTACGAGCTCGCCGAGGTGGTGCGCAACCTCGCCATCCGCGAGGCCGAGAAGGGCTTGTCGACCGGCGAGAAGCAGATGTTCACGCGCGCCAAGAAGATCCTCGCCTCCGAGCTGATGTACGCGCTCGAGATGAACGAGGAGGAGGTCGAGCAGCACATCTACAGCCTGCTGAACGAGCCGTTGACCGCGACCGGCAACGGCAAGGTGGCCGTCGCCGCGAAGTAGGCCCTCACAGAAGAAGATGGCGGTCGCGTTGATCGTGGCCGCAGGTCGGGGCGAGCGCCTTGGGTCGAGGAGGCCCAAGGCGCTCGTCACGCTGGCGGGCAGGCCGATGCTGGAGTGGAGCGTCGCCGCGCTGCGCGCCGTGGCCGCGGTGGACGAGATCGTCGTCGCGCTCCCGCCGGGCGAGCTCGACGCGGCGCCGCCCGGCACCCGCGCCGTGGCCGGTGGCGCGGTGCGCTCGGAGTCGGTGCGCCGGGCGCTCGCGGCCGCGGCGCCGGCCGCCGATCCGGTGCTCGTGCACGACGCGGCCCGGCCGCTGGCTTCGCGCACGCTGTTCGAGCGCGCGCTGGCCGAGCTCGTACGGACGGGTGCCGAGGCGGTGATCGCGGCCACCCCGGTCGCGGACACGATCAAGGAGACGCAGGGCCCGGTCGTCACCCGGACGGTCGACCGCTCATCGTTGTGGGTCATTCAGACGCCGCAGGTGTTCCGGCGGGCCGCGCTCGAGGCGGCGCTGGCCGACGATGAGCTGCTGGCGCGCGCCACCGACGACGCGTGGCTGATCGAGCAACGAGGAGGCGAGGTGCGCGTGATCGCCTCCGGCGAGCCGAACTTCAAGGTGACGACGGCCGACGACCTGCTCCTCGCCGAGCTGCTCCTGGGCGCGCGATGAGCACGCAGACCGGGATCGGCTACGACTGCCACCGGTTCGCCACCGGGCGGCGCCTCGTGCTGGGCGGGGTCGAGCTCGAGCACGAGCACGGCCTGGCCGGCCATTCCGACGCCGACGTCCTCACCCACGCGGTCATCGACGCCCTGCTCGGCGCGGCCGCGCTCGGCGACATCGGCCAGCACTTCCCCGACACCGATGAGCGCTACCGGGACGCCGACTCGCTCGGGACTGCTGCGCGCCACCGTCGAGCTCCTTCGCCGAGCCGGGTTCGCGATCGCCCACGTGGACGCCACGGTCGTGATCGAGCGACCCAAGCTCGCGCCCGTCCGCGAGCAGATCCGCTCTCGCCTCGCTGAAGCGATGGGCTTGAGCATCGAGCACGTGAGCGTCAAGGCGACCCGCGGCGAGGGGATGGGGTTCGTCGGCCGCGAGGAGGGGGCGGCGGCGCTCGCCGTTGCCACAATCGAGCGATGAACGCGATCCACAACCGACTCTGCTCGTCGAGCTGGTGGGCCGACCGTGTGCGGGACAAGCTGATCCCGTTCGGGATCGACGGGGTCGAGCTCGGCGACGACGTGCTCGAGATCGGCCCCGGCTTCGGTGCCACCACCCGCCTGCTCGCGGCGCGCGTCCCGCGGCTCACGGCCGTCGAGCTCGAGCCGCGCTACTGCGAGCGGCTGCGGGCCGAGCTCGGCGCCACGGTGGCGGTCGATCAGGGCGACGCCACCGCGCTGCCCTACGCGGACGGCCGCTTCTCGGCCGTCGTGTGCTTCACCATGCTCCACCACATCCCGGTGGCGAGTGCGCAGGACCGGGTGTTCGGCGAGGTCGCGCGCGTGCTGCGACCGGGCGGCGTGTTTGCCGGCACCGACAGCATCGGCACGGGCTGGGTGTTCAAGCTGATCCACATCGGGGACACGCTCCTGCCGATCGACCCGGACGGCCTGCCGGCGCGGCTGAGCGCGGCCGGCCTAGCCGACCCCAGGTCGCCCGCGCCAACAACTCGTTTCGCTTCCGAGCACGGAGGCTCGCCTGAGCGGTCCGAACGGGCCCCTCGCGGCACGGCCCGCTCGGCATCCGGCCTCGCCAAGGCCGGGCCGGCCGCGAGTCGTCCTGCTGGCCCCACGGATGCCGAGCGGAGCGAGGCCCCTCAACCGGCGTGCGAGACGCGCGCGGCCGGCCGCCCGCTCGCGCAGGCGCTCGTGCTCGACCATCCGCTCGAGCTGCACGAGGCTCTGCCTGAGGTGGTTGCCGACGGTGGGAGCGGCGACGCGCTCGGCGAGCCAGCCGAACAGGCCCGAGCCGGCGACGCCGTAGGCGAGGCGGAGCTCGACGCGCGTGCGGCCGCCGGGCGCCTCGCGCAGCCGCCACCGGCCGCGCTGGTCGAGGCCGGTGATCGAGGTCCAGGCCATCTCGGTGGGCGGCAGCCACTCGACGATCTCGATCAGGCCGCCCACCTCGGCCGAGCCGACCCGGAACAGCATCCGGTAGCGGGCGCCCAGCCCGGTCGGCTCATCGCTCACGACCTCCCACCGGGTGACGCCCGACATGAACATCAGCGTCGCCTCGGGCTCGGTGACGATCGACCAGATCTGGTCCATCGGCGCGGCCAGGGTGCGGCTGGCCGAGACCCTCACCCGATCACCGGCAGGCGGCGCTCGGAGGCGAGCGCGTCGAGGGTGTCCTGCATCACGCGGATGAGGTGGTCGTAGACCTCGCTCGGATCGGGCTCCGGCCCGAACTCGGCCCGCAGGTCGATCGGCGGCAGCGCCTCGATCGTGATCTTGGCCGGCAGCGGGATGTGCCCGAGCATGTCGCCGACGTTGAGCCCCCAGGGGATGGCCAGCGAGATCGGGAGCACCTTGAGGCGAAACACCCGGTCGAGCGCAAGCACCCGCGCCAGGCGCTCGCCCCGGCTGAGGAACAGCGCCGTCTCCTGGCCGCCGATCGAGACGACGGGGACGATCGGCACCTTCTCCTCGATGGCCAGGCGGATGAAGCCCTGGCGGCCGTCGAAGTCGACCCTGTGGCGCTGCCAGCTGGGGCGATGCACCTCGACGTCGCCGCCCGGATACACGAGCAGCGCCGAGCCGTCCTGGAGCGCCTTGCGGGCGTTCTCGGGCGAGGCGGCGACGGTCCCGAACTTGCGCAGGAAGCCGAGCGTGGGCAGCGACAGCACGAGGTTGTGGGCCAGCTGGTAGAAGTGGCGCTCGACGCCGAAATATGTGCTGAACGCGAGCGTGAAGACGACCGTGTCCGGCGTCATGTTGCCGCCCGAGTGATTCCCGACGAGCAGCACCGGCCCGGAGTCCGGGATGTTGCCGAGGCCGCGGACCTCGCCGCGGAACCACAGGCTGGCCAGCAGCCAAAGCCAGGGGAGGTTCTCACGGATGTAGTCGGGGTCGCGCTCGTCGAGGTCGGCCTTGGGGATGCGGCGCTGGGCCTGGGCGGTCAGCTCGCGGAGCACGCGGGCGGGCAGCGAGCCGCGCCCCTGCGACTCGGTCCGCTCCTCGGGCGATTCCCTCACATGGCCGTTGCGACTCGATCGATCGGCTACGTCCGCCTGCGCCATGGGCAGGAATCCTAGGCCGCCCGGGCGCCGCGGGGCAAGCGCGAGCCGGAGCGCAGGCCGGCGGGCTCGGTCCGCGCGAAGAAGTCCATGAGCAGCCGGTTCGTCTCCTCCGGGCGCTCGACCTGGGGCACGTGGCCGCAGTTCTCGAGCGTCACCTGCTCCGCGCTCGGGAGCCACTTCTGGACGTGGCGGCTGAACCCCGCGGGGATGATCGGGTCGTGGCTGCCCCAGACGAACAGCGCCGGCGGTCGCAGCTCGCTCAGGCGCGGATAGAAGCCGTGGCGGCCGAACGGCGCCTCCAGGTAGATGTTGCGCGCGCTCGAGAGGAACGCGTAGCGCGCTCCGGCGGAGTGGTAGATCCGCCGGAACTCGTCGACCATCAGATCGCCGACCGCGGGGTCGATCCGGCTGCGGTCGTAGAAGATGCTCCAGAACTGCGAGGCCACCATCGAGCGGCGGAAGCTGTGCGGGAGCAGGCCGAACTCGGGGCGCAGGAGGCGGACGATGGGGTGGAAGCCGCGGCGGATCCAGGCGACGGCGGGACACAGCAGGCCGAGCCCCCAGACGCGATCGGGCTCGGTCAGCCCCATCTCGATGGCGATCCGGCCGCCCATCGAGTTGCCGACGACGTGGCAGGCCGGGATGTCGAGCTCGTTGAGGAGCCCCATCATGATCTCGGCGTACCAGCGCGCGTTGTAGGCGCCGAGCGCCGGCTTGCCGGAAGATCCGAAGCCGGGCAGATCGGGCGCGTGGACGCGGTAGCGGCGGCTGAGGGCGGAGGCGGTCTCGAGGAACGAGGCGCGCGTGCCGCCGAGGCCGTGGATCAGCAGCACGTCCGGTCCCTGGCCCATCGTCAGGGTCGAGATCCGGTGGCGGCCGACGGGGATGTCGTGGATCTGGAGCAGGGGCGGACGGCCACCCTGGAGGCGGAACATGCCCTCGAAGCCGATCGCGTAGTCGAGGTTGCCGCTCACCTCGAGCTTGCGGCTCTGGAAGGCCTCGATCCCGGAGAACTCGCCGCTGCGCAGGCGCATCCAGGTCTCGGCGTCGGTCGAGAGGCAGACGTCGGGGACCCGGCGCGTGCCGCCCTTGCGCACGCGTGCGCCGTGGGGCGTGCAGCGCACCTCCCACAGGTGGCCGAGATCGCACAGCTTGATGTGGTAGGTGGCGTCGAAGCCCGGATCGGCACCGAGGAAGCGCTCCGGGAGCGAGCGGAAAGCCGCCTCGACGTCCGCCAAGCGGAGATCGCTACGAGCCTGCCCTGGCACGCGCGGCAGCCTACAGCCCGCCCCGGGCGGATGCGCCCATCAGCGCTAGGGTTGCCGGATTGTGCGGACGATCTCCCTGCACGACACGCTCACCGGAGAGATCCGCGCGCTCGAGCCGCGGGAGCCCGGACGGGTCGGTATCTACGCATGCGGGCCCACCGTGTACGGCCGCATCCACGTGGGCAACGCGCGTCCGTTCGTCGTCTTCTCGCTGCTCAAGCGGTTTTTCATGCATGAGGGCTACCAAGTTACGTTTGTCGCAAACATAACGGACGTCAACGACAAGATTTATGCGGCAGCCGGAGAAGCCGGCCGGGGCAGCGCGGAGCTGGCCCGGGAGATGACCGAGGCCTACCTGGCCGACACCGACGGGCTGGGCCTGGGGCGGCCCGACCACGAGCCCCTGGCCAGCCAGATGATCGGGGAGATCATCGGACTGATCGAGCGCTTGATGGAGAGCGGGCATGCCTATGCGGTCGAGGGGGACGTGTACTTCCGAGTCCGCAATTACCCAAGTTACGGTGAGCTATCCCACCGCAACATCGAAGAGATGGACCAGGGCGAGGGGGTGGAGGGCGCCGAGCTCAAGCAGGATCCGCTCGACTTCGCCCTGTGGAAGGCGCAGAAGCCGGGCGAGGACACGGCGTGGGACTCGCCCTGGGGACGGGGACGTCCGGGCTGGCACATCGAGTGCTCGGCGATGGCGGAGGAGCTACTGGGGGTGGACTTCGAGATCCACGGCGGCGGCTCTGACCTGATCTTCCCCCACCACGAGAACGAGGCGGCGCAGACGCGCGCCGCGCGCGGAGCGCCGCTGGCCCGGCTGTGGGTGCACAACGGGATGATCCGGCTCGAGCGGGCCAAGATGTCCAAGTCGGTGGGCAACATCCTGATCCTGCACGAGGCGCTCGCCGCGTACGGGCGGGACGCCATCGTCATGTACTTCTGCGGGGGCCACTACCGCCAGCCGGTGGAGTTCGACGACGAGCGCCTGAGCGAGGCGGCCGCGCGCGTGCGCCGGATCCGCGAGGCCGGGCGGCGGCTCGTCCCGGGGATCTCGCCGGAGTGGTCGGGACCGCTGCGCGAGCGCTTCTTCGACGCCCTGGCCTACGACTTCAACACCCCGCGCGCGCTGGCCGAGGTGGCGGCCTGGGTGACCGAGGCCAACCGCTCGGAAGGCGCCGGTGGGCGACGCGGATCTGCGCGAGATGCTCGACGTGCTGGGGCTCGCGCGCCTGCTCGAGGCAGGCAGCGGGGAGGCGCCGGCCGAGGTGGCCGAGCTGAGCGACGCGCGCGAGCGCGCGCGCGGCGCGAGGGACTACGCCGAGGCCGACCGGCTGCGCGAGGAGATTCGCGCGCAGGGCTGGGAGGTCCGCGACGGTCCCGACGGGCCGGAGCTGCTGCCGGCGGCGTGATCGTCTACGGGCGCAACCCGGTGCGCGAGGCGCTCCGCGGGCCGCGCGAGGTCACGAGGGTCTGGGCCACGAAGAACGCCGCGCGCGAGCCGTGGCTGGGGGCGGGGGTGTCGGTGACGATCGCGTCGGCCGAGGAGGTGGAGCGCCGCGCGGGCGCCGGCGCCCACCAGGGTGTGTGCGCAGAGGTCGAGCCCTTTCGCTACGCCGCCGGCGAGGGCCTCGTGAGCGCTGCGGAGCCCCTGATCGTGGTGCTCGACCAGATCCAGGATCCGCAGAACCTGGGCGCGATCGCGCGGACGGCCGAGTGTGCGGGGGCGAGCGGGATCGTCATCCCCGAGCGCCGCGCGGCCGAGGTGACCGCCGCCGTGTGCAAGGCCTCGGCGGGCGCGGTCGAGCACATCCCGATCGCGCGGGTGCGCAACGTCGCCGACTGGATCCTCGAGGCCAAGCAGCACGGCATCTGGTGCTACGGAGCCGACGCCGGCGCCCGGCTGGCCTACGACGCCGTGGACTGGCGCGGCGGGGCGGCGCTCGTGCTCGGCGCGGAGGGGCGCGGGGTCAGGCCGCGGGTCGCGGCCAGCTGCGACGCGCTGGTGGCGATCCCGCTGCGGGGCCGGATCGAGTCCCTGAGCGTGAGCGCGGCGGCGGCCGTGCTCCTGTACGCCGCCACCGTCCGGCGCGGCTGACAGCCTTCAGCGCTTGACAACGGTCCGGGTCCTGGTGTAAACCTCCGCCGGCAGATAACCGTTAACTCGAGCTTTAGCCTCGAGGGTGCGGAGTATCATAAGTGCGGCGCCAGGGGAGGTGCGCGCCACGGAATCCGACCAGCCGGTGTCGACCGGGTGGAGAAGGGACGTCTCGTGGCTCGACTTTCTGCTTCGGCTAACTCTCAGCCTCAGGTTGAGGATGGCTATCTGATCGCGCTGGCCAAGCAGGGCAGCGCGGATGCATACGACCGGATCGTGCGCCGGTACTACGGATTCGTGCGGCTCAAGGCCTCCTCGTACTTCCTCGCCGGCGGGGACGCCGACGACCTGATCCAGGAGGGACTCGTCGGGCTCTACAAGGCGGTTCGCGACTACCGCAGCGACCGCGAGTCGAGCTTCCGGAACTTCGCCGAGCTCTGCATCACCCGCCAGATCATCACCGCGGTCAAGACGGCGACGCGCAACAAGCACACGCCGCTGAACCAGTACGTCTCGTTCTCGAGCAGCCCGACCGGCGGCGCAAGCGAGATCGAGCCGACGCTCGACGAGATCCTGGCCGGCTCACCGGTCCACGACCCGGTCAACCAGGTGATCTCCTCAGAGGAGGTGCGGGCGCTCGTGGCCTGCATCTCGACAGCCCTGTCCGAGCTCGAGTCCCGCGTGCTTGCCCTGTACCTCGACGGCCATTCCTACGAGGAGATGGGGCAGCGCATCGGCTGCGACTGCAAGACCGTCGACAACGCGCTCCAGCGCGTCAAGCGGAAGGTCGGGCAGCACCTGGCTGAGCGGAGCGTGCCGGCGTAGCGGGATCGGGGCGCTCCACGGGCGGCCGTCCCACGGCCAGCTGGATCGTGAACTCGGTCCCGGAGCCGGGCCGACTCCTCACCTCGACCTCACCGCCCATGGCTGCCGCCAGCTCCTTGACGATGGCCAGCCCCAGCCCCGTGCCCACCGCCCGGTCGCTGCGGTAGCGCCGGTACAGGTAGAAGCGCTCGAACGCGTGCGGGATGTCCTCGGGCGCGAGGCCCGGCCCGGTGTCGCGCACGCCGATCCGTCCAGCCGCGGCGGCGACGGTGATCGAGCCACCCGCGGGGGTGATCCGCAGGGCGTTCTCGATCAGGTTCGAGACCGCCTGGAGGATGCGGTCCTCATCGCCGAGGGCCCACGCGTTCCCCGGTGCCGAGCCGGCGGCATGGAGCTCGACCGCGAGCTCCTGAGCCCGGGGCAGATGGCGCTCGACCGCGTGGCGCGCCACCCCCGCGAGGTCGACCGGCTCGCGGGCGACCGCGAAGCCCGCCCGCTCGAGGCGCGCCAGGTCGAGCAGGTCGCTGACCAGGCGCTCCAGCCGGACCGCTTCCGCCCCGATCACGCGGGCCGCGTCGTCGGGGCCCACGGCGCTCTCACCGAGCGCCTCGGCGTAGCCGCGGATCGAGGTCAGCGGAGTCCTCAGCTCGTGGGTGACCGATTCCAGGAACTGGCGCTGGGCGTCGCGCGCGCGGCCGAGCTCGCTCGACATGTGGTTGAACGCCTGACCCAGCTCCGCCAGCTCGTCGTCGCCGCGGACGGCCACCGCCACCTCCGGCTCCCCCCGCGCCACCCGGCGCGTGGCCTCCGAGAGCGCCCCGATCGGCCGGATCAGGCGACGGGCCAGCAGGTATGAGAGCAGCGCCGCGAGCACGGCGCCGCCCAGCCCGGCCAGCCCCAAGCTGCCCAGGAACGGGCGCCACTCGGCGAACGCGATGGCGGCCGTGCGCACGAGCACGACACGCCCGCCTTCGGGCGTGGGGCGGACGACGTAGAGGAAGGAGCGGGCGCGGATGTCCACCGTGCCCTGAGCATCGGTGGCGGTGGGGATCGCCGCCAGCACCGCCTGCGCGCGCACCGGCCCGAGCCGGCGGGCGTGGCCGGTGGCCACGCCATACACCTGATCGCCCGGCGCAGTCACCAGCGCCGCGAGCTCGTCCGCCTGGCTCACGAGTGCAGCGGTCCGCTGCTGGGCGATCTGGTCGCGGACGAGCACGGCCGCCACGGCGACGGTGAGCGCGCAGGAGGCCACTGCGGCCAGCGCCAGGTAAGCCAGCATGCGGCCCCGCAGGGTCATGCCGGAACCTTGTAGCCGAGCCCGCGCACCGTGCGAATCAGCTCGGGCCGGCCGAGCTTCTTGCGCAGCTGAGCGACGTGCACCTCGACCGTGCGGGTCTCCCCCGGGTAGACGAAGCCCCACACCGACTCGAGCAGCTGATCGCGCGTCACCACCTGACCGGCGTGGCGCAGAAGGAACTCGAGCAGGTCGAATTCGCGCTGAGTGAGCTCGACCTCGCATCCGTCGACGTGGACCTCCCGCGCGGAGCGCGAAAGCCTGACCGCGCCGAGCTCGACGATCTCAGAGCCGGTGGCGGCCGAGGCGCTCGTTCGCCGCAGGACCGCCTTGACGCGCGCGGAGAGCTCGCGCGGGGAGAACGGCTTGGCCACGTAGTCGTCGGCGCCGAGCTCGAGGCCGGCGACCCGGTCGGGCTCCTCGTCGCGCGCGGTGAGGATGATCACCGGCACCTCGCCGGCGATCCGGCGGCAGACCTCGAAGCCGTCGATTCCAGGCAGGCCGATATCGAGCACGACGAGGCTGACGGACCGGCGGCGGAGCTCGGCCAGCGCGTCCTCGCCGGAGCGGACCCAGCGGACGCGGTAGCCCTCGCGCTCGAGGTAGGTGCGCACGAGCGCGCCGATGTTCGGCTCGTCCTCGACCACCATCACCGTTGCGCTCATGAGGAGATCGTAGGTCGCCGCAGTAAGCGCTCCGCGACGGTTTTACACGCAGCTGACATTCGCCTGACTGCGGCTTTGCAGGGACACGCCACCATCGATCTCGCCAATCCAGCCAGGAGGTCTCAGGACGACATGTCATTTCTACGCAGTCACTTCAAGCTCGTCGCGGTAGCGGTCAGCTGCGTCGCGATCGGGGCGGGGGCGAGCGCCATCGCGACCGCGGGCGCCGCGACTCCCGCTGCCGGCTCGAGCGCGGCTCATGCCGCGCATCACCACCGCGCGGCCAAGGCCGTGCTCGCCCGGGCGGTGCACGGCGATCTCGTGATCGCCACCAAGAAGGGGTTCGTCAACGTCACCTTCGACCGCGGCGTGGTGCAGTCGGTCAACGCTCAGCAGCTGACGCTGGTCGAGGGGCCGGCGACGGGGACGCACAAGACGGTCACCGTGACCGTGCCGGGAACCGCCATCGTCCGGGTCGACGGCAAGAAGTCGGCCCTCGCGGACGTCAAGGCGGGACAGCGCGTACGGATCGTGCAGGGGCTCGGGCGCACCCGCGTGGTGGCGCGCACCCCGCGCCACGCCTGAGAGACGGTCTGAGCGCCGGTCGGCCCGATCGCCGGTGCCTCAGCCGGCGATCGGGCCCAGGACCGGCTCGCGACCGTACGTACTAAACGTCCGGAAGCGGTTGAACTGGCGGTGATCGGGACCGTGGAAGTCGGAGGACCCGGTGCTCAGGAGCCCGAGCTCGGCGCACTGATCGGCGAGCAGCGCGGCCTGATCCTCGCCGTGGGTGGGATAGAAGCACTCGACCCCGTCGAGCCCGTAGGAGCGGAAGCGCTCGACGGTCTCGTGCACCGCCTCGGGCTCCTCGACGTCCCAGAAGGGGTGGGCCCACACGGCGACGCCGCCGGCCACGTGGATGGTGGCGATCGCGTCGGGGACCGACGGCCCCTCGCGGGGGACGAAGGCCGGCTTGCCCTCGATCAGGTAGGCCACGAGGAACGCGGACGGCTCGGTGTGCCCATCGGCCTCGAGCCGCTCGGCGTTGGCGGGATGGCTGACCACGGCCTCGGCGAGGTGGGGCCGGCCGATCGACTCGCCTCGGGCTGCCCGGGCGTCGAGCGCGTCCTGATCGACCTCGAACCCGAGGCCCTTGATCGCCTCGACGATCTTTGCCGCGCGTCCCTCGCGCTGCCCCCGGTAGTGCTCCAGGCGCTCGAGCAGGCGCGAGTCGTTCTCGTCGACCAGGTAGCCGAGGATGTGCAGGTCGGCCCCGCGAACGTCGATGCTCGAGATCTCGACTGCGGGCACGACCCTGATGCCGGCGCGCTCTGCGGCGTCGCGCGCCTCGCGGACGCCACCGACGCTGTCGTGGTCGCTCAGGGCCAGGAGCTCGACGCCGGCCTCGGCGGCCGCTGCGCACGACCTCGTCCGGCGCGAGCGCGCCGTCGGAGTGGCGGGAGTGGCTCTGGAGGTCGAAGGTCGGGGCGGCGGCCAAGCGCGCCAGGGTACCGATCAGGCTTGGGCGCCGCTGGGCGTCGAGGCCTCGCGCGTCGCCGCCTCCCGGCTCGCCGGCCAGCTGCGCCCGTTGGCCCAGTAGACCTCGATCTCCTCCAGCGAGCGGCCCTTGGTCTCGGGCACGACCGCGCGCACGAACAGGATCCCGACGAGCGCGAAGCCGCCGTAGATCCAGAACACGACGTCCTTGCCGAGCGCATCGACCGCGGTCAGGAACGTCACCGTGATCAGCAGGTTGGCCGACCAGTTGGCGACGGTGGCCGCGCTCGCCCCCGTCGCCCGCACCCGGTTGGGGAAGAGCTCGGCCGTCATCAGCCAGAACAGGGGCGAGATGCTGAGCGAGTAGCAGCCGATGTACACGAGCAGGATCACGAGCACGCCGACGCCCCAGCTGGCGGCGCCGAAGTGGAAGGCGAAGCCGAGCAGCACGAGCATGCTGCCCATGCCGGCCAGCCCGAAGTAGAACAGCGCCTTGCGGCCGATCACGTCGACCAGCGCGATCGTCGGGAGCACGAACACGAACAGCACGGCGCCGACGCAGATCTCGGCCAGCAGGCCGCCCGAGCCGGCGGAGATGCCGGCGTAGCCGAAGATCGTCGGCCCGTAGAACAGCACCGTGTTGGGGCCGACGAACTGCTGGAGGATGGCCAGCCCGATGCCGGCGATCAGCGCGCCGCGGATCCCCGGACGAAGGAGCTCGCGCAGCGAGCCGCGCTCGTGCTCCTCGAGCTCCTCGCGCACGCGCCCGAGCTCCTCGTCCTTGCAGCTCGGGTTGACGCGGCCCATGACCTCATCGGCCTCGTCCCAGCGGCCCTGCATCCCGAGCCACCGGGGCGTGTGCGACATGTAGAGCATGCCGACGCCGAGCGCGATCCCGGGCACGGCCGCGGCCGCGAACATCGGCCGCCAGCCCCAGCCGGCCTTGAAGGCGATGTAGTCCCACACGTAGGAGAGGAAGATCCCGGCTGAGATCGCGAGCTGCTGGAGGATCACGAGGCCCCCGCGGATCTGGCGCGGCGAGAGCTCGGCGATGTAGGTGGGGACGACCATCGAGGATGCGCCCACGGCGATGCCGACGATGATGCGAAAGACGATGAACAGCGCGATGGTCGGGGCGAGCGCGGTGGCGACCGCGCCGACCGTGTAGATCACCGCCATCGCGACCAGCGTGTAGCGGCGACTGATGCGATCGGACAGCTTGCCTCCGAACAGGCCGCCGATGATCGAGCCGATCAGCACCGAGGCCACCGCGAACTCCTCGACGCCGGCGCTCAGCTTGAACTTGGCCGTCAGCAGCTTCTCGGCGCCGGAGATGACGCCGATGTCATAGCCGAACAGCATCCCGCCGAGTGCGGCCACCGCGGCGACCAGGTAGGCGTAGCGGGGCGTCGAGCGGATCACGTCCCAGCGAAACGAATCGCGGAAGCCGCCCTCCGACTCGCTCGAGTCGGCCATTGCCTGTGACTCACTCATCCTCGTCCTCCTCCCTCGCCCGACCGGGCTGGGCTCCTTCTGCGCGTGTGAGCGCTAACAGCGTTGCGTAGGGCCTACCCACGCCATCGGTGGCGAAACGGTGGCGCCGACGGGCCGCAGTCCGGTGGCGGGTCGCCTCGCCGACCGGGTGCCGTACGCGCTGCTTGCGGGCTTGTGCGTCCTGACCGCGCTGGCGACCCGGGCGCGGCTTGCGCTTCCGCGGCGCGCCGGTTAGACATAGGCGCCACTGACACGCCGAGCAGGAGGTGAGCGATGGGCGAGGGAGGGCTGCGCTGCCGCGGCTGGCAGCAGGAGGCAGCGCTGCGGATGCTCGAGAACAACCTCCATCCCGACGTGGCCGAGAAGCCGGCCGAGCTGATCGTGTATGGCGGCATCGGCAAGGCGGCGCGGGACCGCTCGTGCTACGAGACGATCCGGCGCGAGCTGACACGGCTGGGCGATGAGGAGACGCTGCTCGTGCAGTCGGGCAAGCCGGTGGCGGTGTTCGAGACGCACGAGCGCGCGCCGCGGGTGCTGATCGCCAACACCAACCTCGTGCCCGCGTGGGCGACGTGGGAGCACTTCCGGGAGCTCGACGCGGCGGGGCTGATCATGTACGGCCAGATGACAGCCGGCTCGTGGATCTACATCGGCAGCCAGGGGATCCTCCAGGGCACCTACGAGACGTTCGCGGCGGCGGCGCGCAAGCGCTTCGGCGGCACGCTCGAGGGGCGCCTGGTGGTCACCGCCGGCCTCGGGGGGATGGGCGGCGCCCAGCCGCTGGCCGTGACCATGTGCGGCGGGACGGCGCTGTGCATCGAGGTCGACCTGGCCCGGATCGAGCGGCGCCTTCAAACCGGGTATCTCGACGAGCGCGCGGCCGACCTCGACGACGCGCTGCGCCGCCTGGAACGGGCGGCCGGCGAGCGGCGGCCGCTATCGATCGGCCTGCTCGGCAACGCCGCGGAGATCCTGCCCGAGCTGGCGCGCCGCGGCGTCGGCGTGGACGTGGTCACCGATCAGACCTCGGCCCACGACCCGCTCAACGGCTACATACCGGCCGGGATGACGCTCGAGCAGGCCGAGGCCCTGCGGCGCGGCGATCCGGACGAGTACCTGCGGCGCGTGGGGGAGAGCGCGCTCGCGCACGTCGGAGCGATCCGCGAGCTGGCCCGTGCCGGCGCCGAGGCGTTCGACTACGGCAACGCGCTGCGGGGGCTCGCGGCCGAGCACGGAGATGAGCATGCGTTCGAGTACCCGGGGTTCGTGCCGGCCTACATCCGCCCCCTGTTCTGCGAGGGCAAAGGGCCGTTCCGGTGGGTGGCGCTGTCGGGCGATCCTGAGGACATCCGGCGGACCGACGAGGCGATCCTCGAGCTGTTCGGCGAGCAGGAACACGTGGCCCGCTGGATCCGCCTGGCCTCCGAGAAGGTTCACTTCCAGGGACTCCCGGCCCGGATCTGCTGGCTCGGCTACGGGGAGCGCCACCTGGCCGGCCTGCGCTTCAACGAGATGGTCGCGAGTGGGGAGCTGAAGGGCCCGATCGTGATCGGGCGCGACCACCTCGACGCCGGCTCGGTGGCCTCTCCCGAGCGCGAGACGGAGGCGATGCGCGACGGCTCGGACGCCGTCGCCGACTGGCCGATCCTCAACGCCCTGGTGAACACCGCCTGCGGCGCGAGCTGGGTGTCGGTGCACCACGGCGGCGGCGTCGGCATGGGCAAGTCGATCCATGCCGGCCAGGTCGTGGTCGCCGACGGCACCGACGCCGGCGCCGAACGGGTGCGGCGCGTGCTCACCGCCGATCCCGGGCTCGGCGTGGTGCGCCATGCCGACGCCGGCTACGAGCAGGCCGTGGCGTTCGCGCAGGACAGCGGGTTGAGGATGCCGATGCTCGATCCCGAGCCGGCGTGATCAGCATCAACCACGCGGCCCAGGTGCTGCGCCCGCCCGAGGACGGGCTGCCCTACCTGCGCCACGACCGCGCCGGCGAGCTGGTCGCCGAGCCGGGATCGCTGCACGCCGTGGGCGGGCGGATCGCCGCCTTCGAGGCGGTGGCGGCAGCGGAGGTGCAGATCGACGCGCGCGGGTGCGCGGTGGTGCCCGGGCTGGTCGACTGCCACACGCATCTGCCGTTCGCCGGGTGGCGCGAGCGCGAGTACGCGATGAAGATCGCGGGCGAGTCGTACGAGAGCATCGCCCGCGCGGGCGGCGGGATCCGCGCCTCGGCGCGCGCGCTGGCCGAGGCCGGCGATGCGGAGGTGCTCTCGCAGGCGCGAGCGCTCGCCGCCGAGATGCTGGCGCACGGGACGACCGCGTTCGAGTGCAAGAGCGGCTACGGGCTCTCGGTGGAGGGCGAGCTGCGCGCACTCCGTCTGGCGCACGAGCTCACGGTGGCGCAGAACACGACCGTGACCGCGCTGCTTGCGCACTCCGTGCCCGACGGCTTCGAGCGCGCAACGTGGATGGAGCAGGTGGCGGCGATGATGCCGTCGGTGAGCGCGAGCGCGCTCGACATCTACGTGGAGACGATCGCCTTCAGCAACGAGGACCTGCAGGCGATGGGGGAGCTCGCCGGCCGGCACGGGCTCGATCTGCGTGCGCACGTCGAGCAGTTCAACGCCAACGGGTCGGTCCCGGTGGCAGTCCAGGCGGGCGCTCGCTCGGTCGATCACCTGGCCTGCATAGAGCCGTCCGACGTCGAGTTGCTGGCCCGGGCCGAGACCGCTGCGGTGCTGCTCCCGGGAGCGGAGTTCCTCGGCGACGAGCGCTTGGCGCCGGGGCGGGCGCTCGCCGACGCGGGCGCGATCTGCGTGCTCGGCAGCGATCTGAACCCCGGGACCTCGCCCGTGGCGTCGCTGCCGGTCATCATCGGACTCGCCGTCCGCCGCTATCGCTGGTCGGCGCCCGAGGCGCTGCTCGCGTGCACGCTCAACGCGGCGTGGGTGCTCCGGCTCGAGCACGAGCTCGGCTCGCTCGAGGTCGGCAAGCGGGCCGACATCGTCGTGCTGGACGGGCCGATCGAGCGCATCCCGTACCGCTTCGGCCACAACCCGGTGGCGTTCGTGATCGTGGCCGGCGAGCTCGTGCACGTGCGCCCCGACTGCGCCTGGAGGGTCGCCCGGTGATCGCTGCCGAGCGACTGGAGGAGCGCTTGCGCGGGCTCGAGGCGATCGGCGTCGGGGCGGACGGCGCGGTCAACCGCCTGGCCTGGAGCGAGGAGGACGCGGCCTGCCGGGAGTGGTTCGCGGCGCAGGCGCAGTCGGTTGGGCTGCGGGCGGTGCGCGATCCGGCCGGGAACCTGTGGGCGTGCCCGGAGGCCGAGCCGCCGTGGTGGGGGGTGGGGTCGCATCTGGACAGCGTCCGCTCCGGCGGGCGCTTCGACGGGCCCCTGGGCGTGGCCTGCGGGTTCGAGATCGCGGCCGCCACCGGCGCCGCGCGGCCGGTGGCGGTGATCAGCTTCGCCGACGAGGAAGGGGCGCGCTGGGGCACGCCGACCTTCGGGAGCAAGGCGCTGACGGGGCGGCTCGACCCCGACAGGGTGCTCGAACGCCGCGACGACGCCGGGATCGCGCTGGGCGAGGCGATGCGCCGCGCCGGCGTGGACCCGGCGGGGATCGAGGACGCGCCGGGGTGGCTGGGGCGGCTGAGCGCGTTCGTCGAGATCCACATCGACCAGACGACCGAGCTGGCTCGCGCCGGCGCGCCGGTGGCGCTCGTGGGCGGGCTCGTCGACCGGCTGCGGCTCGAGGTCGAGCTGCGCGGCCGCGCCGATCACGCCGGCACGACCCCGCGCGCGGAGCGCCGCGATGCGCTCGCCGCGGCCGCACGGTTGATCGTCGCCGCCGAGGAGCTGGCGGAGAGCTTTCGGGAGCTCACCGTCACGACGGCCCGGATCCTCGCCTCGCCGAACGCGCCGACGACGATCGCCGCCCGCGTGCGGCTGTGGATCGACGCCCGCTCGCCGCGGCGCCAGGACATCGAGGCTTGGCAGCGGGCGCTCCGCGACCGGGCTCGGGAGCTGGCGGAGGGAGCGGGGGTCGGGATCGACGTGATCGGTGGCCTCGCAGTCCGCCGGCGTCGAATTCGACGCGGGCCTCCGGGGGCGGCTCGCGGCGGCGGGGCGGTCGCTCACCGGGAGCGAGCCGGCCGAGGTGCTGTGCTTCGCGGGCCACGACGCCGGCGTGCTGGCCGAGCGCATCCCGGCGGCGATGGTGTTCGTGCGCAACGCGACCGGGATCAGCCATGCCCCCGAGGAAAACATCGACCTGGCCGACGCCGCGCTCGCGGCGGAGCTCGTGGCGCGAGCGCTGCAATGAGGACGTTCGAGATCCCGGCCATGCCCAACGCGCATTCGCACGCCTTCCAGCGATTGCTGCGCGGGCGCGCGGAGCGCCCGGGGCCGGCGGGGAGCGACGACTTCTGGACGTGGCGCACGGTGATGTTCGAGGTGGCGGGCGCGCTCGATCCCGACAGCATGTGCGCGGCGGCCGAGGAGGCGTTCCGCGAGATGGCCGGCGCCGGCTACGGCGACGGTCGGTGAGTTCCACTACGTCCACCACCAGCCCGACGGAACCCCCTACGCCGACGCCAACGAGATGGCGATCGCCGTCGCGGAGGCGGCGCGCGCCGCCGGGCTGCCGATCGTGCTCCTGCCGGCGGCGTACCACCGGAATGGTTGGGAGGACGGCGACGTGCCGCCGCAGCCGGGCCAGCGCCGCTTCTGCGACCCCGACGTCGAGACGTTCCTGGCCCGCGTGGACGCGCTCCGGAGCTGGGCGGCCGGGGTGCCGGGCGTCGAGGTGGGCGTGGCGGCCCATAGCGTCCGGGCGGTGCCGGGCGACTGGCTCTCCGCGATCGCGGCCTACGCCGACCAGCACGGACTCGTTCGCCACGTCCACGCCCACGAGCAGCGTCGGGAGCTCGAGCAGTGCCAGGCCGAGCACGGGTGCTCGCCGATCGAGCTGCTCGAGCGCACGGGATTCCTCGGCTCGCGCACGAGCGTGATCCACGGCATCCACGTGTCCGCGGGGGACGTCGGGCGGCTGGCGGCGAGCGGCTCGGTCGTCGTGTCGTGCCCGACGACCGAGGGCAACCTGGGCGACGGCTACTTCCCGGCTCTGCGCTACCGTGACGCCGGCGTGCCGGTTGCGATCGGCAGCGACTCGCAGGTGCGGATCGACCCGTTCGAGGAGGCGCGAGAGCTCGAGACGCTGTCCCGGCGCGAGCGTCAGCTGCGCGCCGGGTTGCTGGCCGCGGCCGGCGACCTGTGGGGGGAGCTGGTGCGCGCCGGGTGCCGCAGCCTGGGGGTGCGCGACGCCGGCCGAGTCGTCATCGACCTCGACCACCCGGACCTGCGCGGGATCGATCGCCGCGGACCTGCCGGCCGCGCTCGTCACCTGCGCCTCCGCGGGGGCTGTCGAGAAACACGCCATATAGACGTGTTTCTCGACATCGCGCTGCTAGCGGGTGTCGCGCTTGATCGCGCTGCGGGCCTTGCCGACGGCGTTCCGCGCCTTGCCTTTGAACTCCTCGCCGGCGCCACGGGCCTCCGTGCCCGGCCGTCCGGTCTCCCGGCCCGCGTTCTTGCGGACCTTGCCCTTGGTCTCCTCGAGCTTGCCCTTGGCGCGCTGCATCCGATCGCCCATGGCTCAGCGCTCCTCCTGCTCCTCGGGGACGACGCGCCGCGCGCCGATTCCCTCATCGCCGCGCTCGCCGGCCGCCGCGCCGTTGCGATCGACAGCGCCGCCGGTGCCCTCGCCTTGCAGCTCGTGGTCGGCCAGGCCGCGCTCGTGCAGCGCCGCCCGCTCCTCGTGCAGCTGCGCGTCGGCCCGCGCCCGTGCCGCCTCCTGCTCGGCGATCCTGGCCCGCGCCTCGGCCGCGTCGGCCTGCTGCGTTACGACCTCGGCGTGCTCGCGGTGCTCGCTGACGGCGGCCTCGCGCCGCTCGTTGAGGCGGCGCTCCTCGGCGCGCTCAGCCGCCCGCCGCCGGGCTCGGGGTAAGACGAACACCAGCAGCGCGATGAGTATCACCACCACCACGATGATGACGATGATGAGTGCAGTTGACATGAACCTTCCTCCTCCTTCGGGTTTACGAGTCCTCGGCGCTTCGCAGCGCGCGGTAAGTCAATACGGCGGTCGCGGTGCCGGTCGCGGCGGCGGCCACGAAGGCGCTCCACCGTCCCGGCTGAAGCCCGGCCACGCGCTCGGCCACGGCCTTGCCGGTCGTCTTGATCGCGGCGGTTTTCATGCGTTGGTCGCGACGAGCTGGAGCATCCGCTCGATCCGAGCCAGCATCTGGTGGCTCGGATACCAGGTCTCGTCGCACTTCTCGATCAGCATCTCGACGTAGTCGGCGATCTGCTGATTCGTGAAGATCGACGCCTCGATCCGGTCCAGCAGCTGATGGCTGGGATACCGGTCGGTCCGGCATCGTTCCATCAGGATGTCGATATAGCTCTGTTGCAGTGGTGGCATGTCGTTCCCTTTCCTCTCTCTACATCAGGTTCCCCAACGGGCCCAGGTTCAAATTCAGATCCTCGTCACTCAGGCCGAACGCACTCTTGAGCTCCTCCATCCGTTCCGCCAGGCCGAGGAACGTCCGGCCGAGCCGCTCGACCTCCTCCTCGCTGAGCGTGCCCCCCTCGACCCGCCGGATCGCCTGGCGCTCCATCAGCTGCCGGAGCAGTTCGATGATCGTGAGCACGAGCTGGGCCAGCCCCTTCTCCAGGTTCTCGGGGTCGCTGTTCACCCGTCGCGAGAGCCCCGGCTCGATTCGCTCGAGCTCGGCGTCGAGCAGGTCGTGCGCGAGCAGCCGGTCCTGCGCGCTCATCCCGACTGTCCGCTCGTCAGGTCAATTGCCCGGGCGAAGCTGTACGGCGGCCACGGCCCCGTGCACACCATCTCGATCTCCGGCTCCCGCTCGTCGAGAGCGCGGATCGCGCGGGCGAAGCTCTCCAGCCGGTCGCGGTCGACCAGGTAGGCCTCGCGCACCGGGAACTCACCGTCGGCGTCCAGCCGCCGCGTCACCTCCCGCGCCAGGCCGGCGAGCGGATCGAGCCGGCGCGCGAGGTCGTGGGCGCGGCGATGAAGCCGCGACCCGTCCGATCAGGTACGCCGTCCCGGGTCCGCCCTCCGCGGCCTCCGACGCCGGCGCGGTCAACGTGGTCGGCGCAGGCCGGGCGCGCCACCGCGCCCGCGCGCCGAGCTCGACCGCCCCGCGCACCCGCTCGAGCCCCGCGGCGAGCTCGTCCCGCCGCTCACGCAGCAGCGCCCGCACCTGCTCGTCATCGCCGAGCACGGTGGCGAAGCGCGCTGGCAGGATCGCCCGCGCGGCCATCAGCCGCTCCATCGCCTGCTCGTAGTCCCACAGATTCGCGGCGCTCAGCTCGGGCTCCGCTCCGTCGAGTTCGCCCACGATCGCGCCCAGCGCGCCGTCCGCGACGATCCGCAGCGGCCGGCCGTCGAGCCCGCACTCCTCGAGCGCCGCCGGCGCTGCCTCGGTGAACGCGTATACGAGGAGGGTCATCGCCCGGCCGCCTTGTCGGTGGAGGCGACGAGGATCGCCAGGTCGAGATCGACCAGGTCGATGTCGGCCGCGGCCAGCGTGATGTGGCCGTGGACGACGACGCCGCCGGCGAGCAGCCGGTCGAGCAGGTCGAGCAGGGTCACCTGGCGCGCCGCCGGCACGCGCACGCCAGCCGAGCTGTACAGGGTCTCTCCGCTCACCAGGCGGCTCCGATCCCGCCCGGGACGAAGTTGTAGGCCGGCCAGGGCCCGGTCAGCGCCAGCTCGAGGCCCATGGGGGCGTGGGAGTCGGCGAGCTCGGCCACCTCGCGCCGGAAGCCATCGAGCGCGCCGTCTTCGACGAGGTACACGCCGTTCAAGATCATCTCGCCTGGATGGCCGCTGGCCTCGGGGCGCTGGACGGGCGTCGTGGCCGCGTCGTCGGCGAGCGCGCAGAGCCGGTCGTGGATCTCCTGAGCGGTCCGCTCGAGCCGCCCGGCCGTCTCCTCGGCGCGGTCGCGCTCGCGGCGCCGGAGCTCCATGTAGGCCGCGCCCGCACCGGGCCCCTCGATCTCGGGCTCCGGCGCGACCGGCGCCGAGGCGGCAACCGGATCGACGAACACCTTGACGCCCATCTCGGTCTTGCCGTCGAGGTGCGACAGCGCGTCGGTGAGCGCCGCGGCCTCGCGCCGGAGCATGTCGCGCACGCCGTCCTCGTCGCGGTACACGGTGCACATCCGCATCGGGATGACGGTCACCTGCGCGCGCGTCTGCTCGAGCACGCCCTCGTGCGCGCGGGCGGTGCCCTCGACCCACCCCATGTCGGCCAGGTGCTCGCGCAGCCGCGCCTCACCGAAGTCCTCGAGCGCGATCCGGCTGACCACGGCGGCCACCTCGCCCTCGCGCACGGTGCTCACGGGGTGCGCGCGGTCGATCGCCGGCAGGGTCCAGGTCGGCGCGGCGTCGCCGCCGATCACGCCATAGACGTAGAAGCCGAAGCCCTCACGTGGCGGCTCGGTTGGTGGCGGCTCGGTTGGTGGCAGCTCGGTTGGCGGCGGCTCGGTCGGCGCCGGGGTGAGCCGGCGGCTCACGCCGTCGAGCATCGCGTCCACGTACGCATCCGCGAGGATCGTGCGGACGCGCTCGCGCGCCTGGGAGCGCGCCTGCGCGAGCAGTTCCGCCGCCTCCTCCGCCGTCAGCTCGTCCAGGACGGCCCGCAGGCGTTCTACGCGGTGATCCTCACTTGCCATCGGCGCCGTTCTCGAGCATGCGCTCGACTCGCTCCAGGCGCGTCGCGCAGGTCGCGGTTCTCGCTCTCGAGCTCCTTGGCCTTGCCCGAGAGCTGCGGATCGGACTCCCACCAGTTGATGCCCATCTCCTGGGCGCGGTCGACCGAGCACACGAGCAGGCGGATCTTGATCGTGAGCAGCTCGATGTCGAGCAGGTTGACCTGGATGTCGCCCGCGATCACGATGCCCTTGTCGAGCACGCGCTCGAGGATGTCGGCCAGATTGGCCGGGCCGCCTCCGGAGGGACGCAGGTCCGAGCGGACGGAGCTCTGGGGGAAGGCGGCCGGTAGCCCGGGATCGGTCGACATCGCTTAGTCCTCGTCGGCCTGGTTGCGGTGGTAGCGGCGGCTGCGCCGCCAGCCCACGAGCTCGCCGTCACCGTCGACCTTGACCGCGTAGGCGCCCAGGACGTCGGTCGAGTGCGGGATCCGCGAGAGCTCGACCACCTGCACCATCACGCTCCAGCCGTCGGCGTCGTCGTCGCGCTCGAGGCCGAGCACCGACTCGATCGGCCGTCCCAGCAGCGACGGGAGGTCGCGGCGGACGCGCGCGATCACGTCCCGGCCGGACAGGTTGTCCGAGCCGTTGCGGCTGCGTCCGTTATTGGTCCGCGCCATCCTGGTCCTCCTGTTCGCGGAACGCGGTGGCGCGGGCCTGGCTGATGGCCAGCCGCTCGAACAGCGCCTCCTCCTGCGCCTCGCGTTCCTGCTCGTCGATCTTTCCGTCGTCGTAGTCGAGCTCGAGCGACAGTAGCTCGCGCCGGATGTTGGCCTCGTCGTAGAGCTGGCGGTCGATCTCCTGCGCCACCTGCTCGGTCACCCAGACGACGCCGCGCACGGGCGCGAGCGGCAGCGTCAGCAGGCCGGTGAACATCCCCATCTCAGGCGGCTCCGGCGAGCTCGACGAAGGAGTGCGGGGGCAGCGGCCCGGTGAGCTTGAAGCGCATCCGCCCCGCGTGAGAGCGAGCCAGCTCCTCGAGCGCCTCGTCGAAGCGCGCCAGCTGCTCGCGCTCGACCAGGAAGGACGCGCTCAATGCCACCCGCTCGTGCGAGGACTGGCCGATCTCGACCGCCAGCGCGAGCGGCGAGAGGATCTCGAGCATCGTGTTCGCGTCCTGCTCGCGCGTTCGCTCGATCGCCTGCGCGACCATCTCGCCGAGCCCGATCCGCTCGTAGTAGGTGGCGTCCTCGGGCTGGCCGCGGAGCGCCTCGCGCCGGCGCGCGATCTCGGGCTGGGCCGCGACGATCTCGCGCATCAGCGGCTCCTCCTCGTACACCGCGCGCACCGCCAGCTCGACCTTGCCCTCGAGCTGCTCGAGCTGGGCGACGAGCTCCTCGGCGTGGCCGTCGAGAATCCGGGCCCGGACCTCGTCGGGGTCGGCCACGACCACGCCGAAGCGCATCGGCAGCACCGTACCGCGCGAGAGCGCGGCCTCGAGCACGCGGGCGTGGGTCATCGCCTCCTCGCGTCCGAGGCGAACCTCATCCCCGGGCAGCTCGCTGACGAGGGCCGCGGCGGCCTCCGAGGCGACCAGCCGCAGCGGAGCGTCAGCGATCCCGGTCCCGTCCGGCGGCTCGGCGTCCGCGCCCACGACTCCGTATACATACTCGGCCACGGCCGCTGCCTACCGGCTCGAGCGCCCCCGCGAGGAGCTGCTGCCCTGGCGCGAGCGCGAACCGCCGCTCGACCGGGAACCGCCGCTCGAGCGGGAACCGCCGCTCGAGCGCGAGCTGCTCTTGCTCTCGTCCTCGTCGTCATCGCCGGACCCGAACAGCGACTCCTTGGCTCCCTGGAGCACGCCCTTGGTCTTGTTCTCGGCCCCGTCCTGGGTCATGTTCTCCATGATCTCCGGGAGTCCCTCGCCGCCCGACTCGCTCAGATCGAGCCGGTTGACGGCCTCGGCGAAGCGCAGGTAGGTGTCGACGCTCGCGATCACGATCCGCGCGTCGACGGTCAGCAACTCGATGCCGACCAGCGACACGCGCAGGAAGACATCGATCACGAGCCCCTTGTCGAGGATCAGGTCGAGGATCTCGTACAGGCCACTCGAGCCCGATCTCTGAACGTAGCCGCCGCCGCCGCCTCCGCGCGTCATTGCCATGGTTGACATCTCCAATCCCTCCCGTTGCTATTGGTCCTCATCCTCAGGCTCCCCGCCATCCTGGGACTCGTACACATCTGGATTGATGAATTCGACGTGGGCCTTGAACCGCCGGAGCTCGGACTCGGCCCGGCGGCGCCCGACGCGGAGGGCCAGGGAGGCCGCCTGCGCCGGGTTGGTGGGGAGCACGTCGAGGTCGAGCTCGATCCGCGTGAGCCGGTCGCTCAGGCGATGGAACGTCACGAGCCCGGCGCAGTCGGATCCTTCGACCGACCGCCAGGCGAAGCTCTGCTCCTGGCGCTCATCGACGATCTCGGCCACCCACTCGGCCGAGCGCGGGCCCGCGAGCTGACCAAACAGCTCCTCGCCGTCGCGCTCGACGTCGGTGATGTGGTGGACGCCCTCGGTCATCCACTCGTAGGTCATCCACTCCTCCCAGGCAAACGAGAGGGGCACTGCGACATCGACCCCGACCTGGATCGGAAGCCGCTTGCTGAGCGCGCTCTCGAGCGCCTCCCGGCCGACGCCGGTGCCGCGCTGAGTGGCGGCCTGCACCACCCCCGAGCCCGACTGCGCCACACGGCGCACGATCGCCTTGAGCGCCTTCTTGGCCGCGGCTCCGGCCAGCTTCTTCGTCGGTGCGGATGGCTTCACGGCCTCAGCCGCCTTCTTGGTTGCGCGCCCGGCGCCGTTCTTGGCCGCGGAGGCGCCTCTCTGGCGCTTGGCCGGAGCGCTGCGGCGCTGGGTGGCGGTACGAGCCATGACGCCTAGTTCAGGATCCGGCCGACCTGCTCCGCCTTCTCGCGCACGGCCTTCACCTCGCCGGCCAGCTTGCCCAACTGGCGGCCGGCCTCACCGATCTGCTGGCTGACGCCTGCGAAGTCGATCTTGTTCGGGATCTCGATGCCGAGCACCTTGCGGCCACGGGTGCGGTTGCGACCCAGCAGGATGCCGCCCGCGACGCCGACCGTGGCGCCGAGCGCTGCGGTGGCGATGCTGGCGACAGTGCGGCCGTTGCCCTCACCCGAGCTCGCGGCGCTCTGGCCGTTGCTGCTCGCTGTGGTGGCTGCGCTGCGGCGCTGACTTGCTCCATTGCCCCGGCTCGATGCTGAGCTGGAGCGCGCGCTTGACTTGCGTGGGCGGCTGCTGCCGCTGCTCGCGCGGCTGCTGGCGCCGCTCTGGCGGGCGCTCGCGCCGCTCTGGCGGGAGCTCGACGCCGCGAAGCGCTCTGGCGGGAGCTCGTGCCGCCGCTCTGGCGGGAGCTCGTGCCGCCGCTCTGGCGGGAGCTCGTGCCGCCGCTCTGGCGGGAGCTCGTGCCGCCGCTCTGGCGGGAGCTCGTCTTGCGGGTCGTCCCGCTGCTGCGGCTACTCGTGCCGCTTCCGCGCGCGCTCGCCGCGCTCTGGCGCGTACTACCCGATGACTGGCTGCGGCCGTTGCTCGACCCACTGCCGCTCGACTGAGAAGCAGACCTCGACGCGGAAGTCGAGCGACCGCGACTATTCCCACGGTTCGACCTTCCGCGCTCGCTGGCGGCGGACATATCACCCTCCTTTTTCGCCTCACCTGCTCGAACCGTTCGGGCGCAGAGCAGGTCTGACCGAGTGCTACCCGGGGGTGGTCGCGGCGCACAGAACTGGACGAATGTTCTAGTCGCCGCGCATCAGCGCGCAGACCATCGTCGTCGCCGAGATCGTGGTCGATCGAACAGGCGGCATTGCGGCGACGCCTTGCACCGGATCATAGACCACCGTGCAAGTTTCTGTTCACGCGGGCGCCGGGCGCCCTCGTATACGCTCAACGCATGTGCCGAAACATCAGGACTCTCTACAACTTCGAGCCGGCTGCAACCGACGAGGAGGTCCAGGCCGCCGCGCTCCAGTACGTGCGCAAGATCAGCGGCTTCAACAAGCCCTCGCGCGCCAACCAGGAGGCCTTCGAGCGCGCCGTCGCCGGCGTCGCCGAGATCTCGGCCCAGCTGCTCCGTGAGCTCGAGACGACCGCGCCACCGAAAGACCGCGAGATCGAAGGCGCGAAGGCGCGCGCCCGCGCGCAGGAGCGCTACGGGCAGCCGGCGGGGTTGAGCCGGCCCGTGACGGCGTAGATCTCGAGCGCCCAGTTCCCGGTGTGCTGCGGGCTGATCCGCACCGCCGCCGGGTCGCCGCGGGTCCAGGCTGTCTCCGGTGAGGGCGTGACCGCGCCCGTCCACATCGCGCGCGAGGCGGAGGTCACGACGTAGCTGTAGTGGCCGGCGTTGATCGCCTGGCGCCACGCCCGGCAGCTCGCGATCGCGGTGAACGACCCGTGCGCGCCCCGACGGCCGAGGTAGGCGACGTGGTTGGAGTCCTCGGTCCCGTAATACGGGGTAGCCGAAGTACCACCCGAACGTGCCGCCGAAGGCGATCCGCCGGCCGCGGACGGTGCGCGCCCAGCGCCACAGCCTGGCCACCGGCTTCAGCCCAGGCTCCTTGGTGTAGCGGACCTGGAGGTAATGCCTGTTCGCGCCGTAGCCGGCGGCCGCGCCGGCCAGCAGCAGCGTGAGGATCGCCGTGGACGCGCCGACACGAACGAGCGCCGAAGCGGCCCGGGTCCGCGACCACGGGACCAGCATCGCCGCAGCGCCGAGGGCGAGCGCGAGGAGCGTGGTGGCGACATCGCCGCGGATCGTGTAGCCGGGTGACCACAGGCGCGCCTGCGCCACCGTGGCCACGAACATCGCCGCCAGCCCGCAGACGACGAACCAGCGCACGAAGCGCCGCGCGAGCGGTGCGGCGAGCGGAGCGACCGCGAGCGCCACGAGCAGCGCGGGCGCGCCGTATCGGAGGTTGAAGTAGAAGCCCTTGGGATTGCCCCAGGGCCCGGACGCGGAGCCGGGAGTGACGAGGTAGGCGCCCAGCGCGAGCAGCGCCAGCAGCCCGGCGATTCGCACCAGCCGATCTGGGCCGAAGGCGGCGCACAGTCCCGCGCCGAGCACCGCGCACGCGAGGATCGCCACCCACCACGGCCCGAGTCCGCTCGCCAGCGCCGGCCCGAATACGTCCCGGAGGATCCGGCCGTGGCCCAGGTAGCTGGCGATCGCGTAGTTGGTGCTCTGCTGGAGCGGGGCCGGCTGGGGCGTGGGGAGGACGCCGAAGCTGAAGTAGGGGAGGGGATTGCCGACGGCGATCAGGTTGCGCACGTACCAGAAGCCCCCGGCCAAGAGCACACCGGCAATCCACGCCCCCCCGCCGGCCCGCCGGCGCCCGCGCGGAGCGGCCCACACCACCGCGGCGGTCATGAGCGCCACCGGCGCCAGCAGGTTCAGCTTGACCGAGACCGCCAGTCCGGCGGCCAGCGCGCTCAGGAACAGCGGACCCTTGGCGCCGTCGCTCGCCCGCAGCCAGAGCGCCACGGCCGCGAGCAGGAAGAACACCGCCGCCGCGTCGTTGTCGGCGCTGCCCGCGGTGGAGAAGAACAACATCGGCGTTCCCATCACCAGCGCCCCGGCGAGCAGGCTGGCCGATCCGACGCCACGCGCATCGCCAACGCACCATGCGGCGAGCAGCACAAGCGCGAGCCAGATGAAGTTCAGCGCGGGAGACAGGACGTCGCTGCCCATGAGCACGATCCCGATGCCGTGGAGGAGCTCCGAGGTGGCGGGATAGAAGCCGGTCAGGTACTGGATATCGGTGTAGCGGATCGAGGTGATCTGGCCGGTCTGCGCGAACGACGCCGCCCAGGGCAGGTGGTAGGAGACCGAGTCGGCGCCCAGGATGCCCTGCCCGTAGGACTGGAGCGTGGGGCCCGCCCACTCGGTCAGCACCACGCCGGCGGCGAGCACGGGCGCCACCAGGATCAGCATGCGACTGAGCGAGCGGGGGCCGCCCGCGTCTCGCCCCGGCTCGGCCCGGGCAGGACCCAGCCACAGCCGGAGCCCGATCCCAACCGCGACCGACGCGAGCACGAGCGGCGCCAGGCGTAGCAGCCCGACCGTTCCGAGGAGCTGCGCCGTGAGCACGAGCAGGAACAGGCCGGCCACCACGTCGCCCAGCCGCGCCGGCGTCCCACGCCACTGCGGGACCAGGGCGGCGCGCAGCGCGGTGGCGCCCGCCCCGAGTGAGCCGGCCACGCACACGAGCGCGGCAACACCGAGCGCATAGCGCCCGACGCTCACGGGTTCACCGAGCTCTGATTCGAGTGGGAGGGCATCGGGGGCTGTCGTAGCAGTCTGTCAAGCGAATAGGGCGCGGATGAACCACAATGGGCTCGTGGCCGTCTCCGAGGATGCCCGCGTCGACGCCCGCTCGGTGCACCAGCGCCTCGGGGTGGTCGTCCATCCCAGCCGGCCGATCGACCCGCCGCTCCGCGCGCTGCGGGCGTGGACCGACGCCCACGGCGTCGAGATCGTTCAGGTGGCGGCTCCGTGCCGCCAGCAGGAGGTGGCCGAGCGTGGCGACGCCGCTCAATGCGACCTGATCGTCTCGATCGGAGGTGACGGCACGGCGCTGGCCGCCCTCAGAGCGGGGGCGGTCGCGGGGCGGCCGGTGCTCGGGGTGGCCTACGGAAGCCTCGGCGTGCTCACGAGCGTGGACCCGGCCGGCGTGGCGGACGCCGTCGAGCGCTTCACCCGCGGCGATTGGGTGGCGCACCATCTGCCGGCGCTCGAGCTTCGCGGCGAGGGGGGTGGCGAGGCGTTCGCGCTCAACGACATCGCGATCATTCGCGCCGGTGAGGGCCAGGTGCGCGTGATCGCGCAGGTGAATGGGGTCACGTACGCGCGCTCCGCCGGCGACGGCTGCATCGTCAGCACGCCGGTCGGCTCGGGCGCCTATTCGCTGTCCGCGGGTGGGCCGCTGCTCACGCCGGACCTGCGGGCGTTCGCGCTCACCATGCTCCCGACCCACGGTGGGTTCATCCCGCCGCTCGTGGTCGGCGCCGACTCCGAGCTCGAGCTGCGGTGCCACGGCGGCTTCGGCGGCTGGCGGCTCGAGCTGGACGGCCAGATCAGCGACGCACCGGGCGACAACCTGTGCGTCCGGATGCGCGCTGACGCGGCCACGGTGGTCGCCTTCGCCGACGAGGAGCCGCTGCTCACGGGGCTGCGCCGGCGGCGCATCATCGTCGACAGCCCCCGGATGGTTGCCGAGGACGAGCGCGGTTGACCGGGCGTTCGCGCCCCTTGTGTGAGCGCGCGTTCGAGCCGATACAACGAATATGAACGCCGCCGTGGCAGGGCTGTTGGCCGGATTGCTGCTCGCCGGGTTCGCGCGCCCGCGCTGGTGGCTGTCGCTCGTCCCGGTGGCGATCGCGGTCGCCGTGGGCACGTACCGGCTGACGCTTCCCCGGAGCGCGAGCGCCGATGCCGTGGCGTTTCTCGGAATCGTGCTGCTCACCGTCGTCATGGAGGGCTCGCTCGTTGTGGGCGCCGTGGCTCGCTCCAGCTTCGAGGGCTCGCAGTCGCGTCCGCTTCGCGCCAAGGCCGCGCTCGCAGCGGCCCGCTCGATCGGGCTCATCGGACTCGCCTTCGTCGGAGCGGCCGTGATGGTCTCGCGCGCCGCCGGCGGCCTGGCCATGATCATGAGCCTGGTGGCGGTCGGGGTCGTTTTGGACCGGGCCCGGCGCGCACACGTCCGGCGCGGGGGCGCTCGGCCGCGGATCAACCCGGTGCGCCGCCGGACGCCTGTCGCAACGCGCGCTCCCCGCGTGCCGCCGGGCCGGCGCGGCGCAAGCCGCCGCCCGGGTTACGGGCGCCGAGTCAGCCGGTAGGCCTGGAGCCCGGCGAGCCCGGTGAGCCCGGCGGGTCCGGTCACGCCGGTCGGCGAGCCGGGGACACTGGCCGGCACCGAGTCCGGTTACTGGGCCGGCCCCACGTCCGGATGCTCCGCGCGGATCGGCGCGAGCTCATCCACCGAGGATGCGAACACGTCGACCAGTTCGGGATCGAACTGCCCCCCGCTCCTGCCCGGATCTGCGCCACCGCAGCGTCGAACGGCATCGCGCGGCGGTACACGCGATCGCTCGTCATCGCGTCGAAGGCGTCGACGACGGCCGCGATGCGGCCGAACACAGGGATCCCCTCGCCGGCCAGCCCACAGGGGTAGCCGGCGCCGTCCCAGCGCTCGTGGTGGGTGAGCGCGATGTTGGCCCGAGCCTGAGCACCGGGGACTCGCCCTTAGGCGAGCAGCGAGCGGCCGAGCGCGGGGTGGCGCTTGATGATCGCGTACTCCTCGTCGGTGAGCGGCCCCGGCTTGAGCAGGATCGCGTCCGGAATCCCGATCTTCCCCACGTCGTGAGCATCGAGGCGAGCCGGACCTGCTCGCCGGATGAGCGAATTGACGGTGGCGCGCCGGGCGAGCATCTGCGGCGTAGGACCCGACGCGCGGATGTGGTGCCCCGTCTCCTCGCTGCGCAGGCTGAGCGCGGTGATGAGCCGGTCTACGGTGTGCCGTTCGGCGTGGCGCGCGCTGGCCTCGCGTCTGCTCGAGTCGCTGCAGGGCGTCGTGGAGGGCGGAGGTCCGGGTCACGACCTTGGCTTCGAGCTCGCGGACGTATGCCTTGCGCTCGAGCTCGAGCGCCCTGCGCCGAAGCCCCGAGGCGACGTTGATCAGCGCCTCGTTGGGCTCGATCGGCTTGACGAGGTAGCCGTGCGCGCCGATCGCGAGCGCCTCCGCGGCCACCGCCGGGTCGTCCACGCCCGTGAGCATGATCACCACGATGTCGAGGTCGGCGGCGGTGATGCTCCGCACCAGCTCGAGGCCCGACTCGCCCGGCATGTTCACATCGCAGAAGACGAGAGCGATCGGCTCGGCGTCGAGGACGCGCCGGGCCTCGACGACGTCGCCGGCCTCGACGACCCGGTAGCCGGCGCGGTCGAGCATGCGCCGCAGCACCCGGCGCAGCAGGGGCTCGTCATCGACGAGCAGGATGCTGAGCGAGGAGTCGCTATCGACGAGGCTGCGAACGACATCGAGCGCCTCGCGCGTCTTGGTCAGGAGGAGCTGCTCGGTGAACGGCTTCTCGAGCAGGACCATCCCCGCGGGGATCGCCTCGCCGGCGTCCGAGGATCGGCTCGGCATAGCCGGACATGTACATCACACGCGTCTGTGGCCGTATCGCGAGGACGCGTTGGGCGACCTCCTTGCCCAGCATGTGGGGCATGATCACGTCGGTGATGAGCAGGTCGATCGGCCCGTCGTGGTCGCGCGCGAGCGCGATCGCCTCGTACCCGTCTGCCGCGCTCAGGACGCGGTAGCCATGGCCCTCCAGGATCCGGCGCGCCACCTCGCGGATGCCGTACTCGTCCTCGACCAGGAGCACGACCTCCCCGCTCCCTCCTCGCTGCTCGGCCACGGAGCCGGCGCGGCGCTCGCCGGGAGCAAGGTGGCGGGCAGCATGATGCTGCACGTGGTGCCGACGCCGGCCTCGGAGTAGAGCTGCGCGTGGCCACCCGATTGAGCGACGATGCCGTACACCGTGGCCAGCCCGAGGCCGGTGCCCTGCCCCTTGGGCTTGGTCGTGAAGAACGGCTCGAACGCATGCTCGAGCGTGACCTTGTCCATCCCGGCGCCGGTGTCGCTCACGCGCAGCCTGACGTAGCGGCCGGGCACGAGCCCGGGCCGGCCGCCGCAGTAGCTCTCGTCGACGTCGATGTTGGCGGTCTCGATCACGAGCGTCCCGCCCGAGGGCATCGCGTCCCGTGCGTTCACGGCCAGGTTGACGAGCACCTGCCCCATCTGCCCCGGGTCGGCGAGGATCGGCCACGACTCCGTGCCCGCCACGCGGGCCAGCTCGATGTGCTCGCCCAGCGTGCGGCGCAGCAGCTGCTCAGTCTCCTCGACCACGTCGTCCAGGATCATCACCTCCGGGTGCACCACCTCCCGGCGGGCGAAGGCCAGCAGCTGATGGGTCAGGCCGGCCGCCCGTCGCGCCGCGCGCTCGATCTCCTCGAGGTCCTCCCGCGCTTGCGAGAAGTGGGCCGCGTCCTCGGCCGTGCCGGCGGCAATCTCGTCATTCACGAACCGGGCGTAGTTGAGGATGATCGACAGCAGGTTGTTGAAGTCGTGGGCGACGCCGCCGGCGAGCTGGCCGAGGCTCTCGAGTCGTTGTGTCTGGGCGAGCTGGCGCGCCAGGCGTTCCCGCTGGGTCACGTCGGTGGCCATCACCAGCCGGGTGGCCCGGCCGTGGAACTCGACGGCGTGGGAGCTGATCTCGACCTCGATCGCGGTCCCGTCGCGCCGCAGGTGGCGCCATGGCCCCGAGCCCTCGAGCCGTCCCGCGGTCGCCTCCAAGGTGGCCATCATCGCCGGCACGTCCTCCGCGGGCCGTAGGTCCTTGATCGTCATCGCCGTGAACTCTTCGCGCGAGTACCCGTAGCGCTCGATCGCGGCGTCGTTGACCTGGAGGATCTTCAGCGTCTCGATGTCGAAGATCCACATCGGCATCGGGTTGCTCTCGAACAGGACGCGGTAGCTCTCGGCCGACTGCCGTGCGGCATCCTCGGCTCGGCGGCGTTCACCCAGCTCCGACTCGAGCCTTCCGAGGAGGCTGTGGAAGCTGGCGGCGAGCTCGGCGACCTCGGCGGTGCCGCGTAGCAAGTCCGGGCTCGGGGCGCGTCCACGGTTCATCGCCTCGGCCAGCCGGGCAATCGGCTGTGCGATCCGGCGATGGACGACGATCGTCGCCGCCAGCACGATCAGCAGCGCGACGAGGATCACGAGCAGCTCGCGGTGGAAGAGCTGGCCGGCCGAGGCCATCGCCACCGATCGATCGATTCCGGCGTAGACCCGCCACCCCAGGCCGGGCACGATGGCGAGCGCGAACAGCCGATCGCGGCCGTCCAGACCGCGGCGCTCGACCTGGTTTGCGCGGGCGAACTGGACGGGGGAACGGAGCCGGACGCCGGTCCAGCGCGCTGCGAGCTCGGAGTCAGACAGCACCGTCGCACCGCCGGGCGTGGTGACGGCGTATTCGATGCCCTCGGAGCCGACGAGCTGTCCGGACAGGTCGGGGCCGACGGCGGCCAGGTTGACGGCGGCGACCGCGAACCCGCCGCGGAACGGCGCCGTGAAGACGGCCACGGGCTGTCCGGTCAGGGGATCGTGCACGGGCGCGAGCGCGGCGGGCCCCGTGAGGGCGGCGCGCGCCCACGGCGCCCGGGCGTAGCGCGACGCCTTAGCGGCGGCGAGCGAGGAGCAGACGAGCGGTCCTCGCGAGAGGACGATGTCGATGTGGCCCGTTGGGAAGGCGCCGACGTGGGCGAAGCTGAGCGCGCATGTGGACGGGTGGGCCAGGAGACCGGCCACCTCGGCCGGGCTCGTGGAGACGCGCCCGAGCGCGGCCTCGAGGGTGCTCACGCCGCTTCCGATCAGGCTGGCGGCGCGCCTCGCGGCCACGTCGGCGTTGTGAAACCCGGCCGCGCGCGCGTCGCGATCGCTCTGGACGTGCACGTACAGAGCGCCGGCGAGCGCGGCCACCACGAACAGAGCGCTCAGCCCGGCAAAGTACGTGCCGAGACGAAAACGACCGTCACTTCGTGCACGAACCAACGAACCACCCCTCGACGTCACTCAAGCGGAAAGACTGAGCTCTGATGAAACTAACTGCTCACGCCTCTTCCGGTCCTACCACGACAACGCACGAACTCGGTGCGGAGGGGTCAATGGAACCAATCCCGATGAGCAGTTTGATGCTACCCGGTTTCACCTTTCTAACAATCGACTATTCGGCCAATTGGAATGACCGGGGCAAAACCTCACCATTGCTCCTCAAAGCTCACCACCGAAGCGCGCGTGATGCGAAGTCAGTGTGAAGTGGGGGACCGGCGGTAGGGATCTCGCGGCGAGCGGTCCTCCGATAGCGACTGGCGAGAGCGTTTGGTGAGCGCCTCGATCGCGTCGGCCAGGTGGACCGGTTCGATGTTGTAGTCCCCGCGCTCGACGCGGAGCTCGTGGGCCGCGAGCAGGACCTCGGCATGGCTGAAGCCGGCCGGCGGCTCGAAGCGGTAGGAGGCGAGCTCGATCAGCAACCCGAGCGGATCCTCGAAGTAGATCGAGTCCATGAAGCCGCGATCCTTGACGCCGCTGTGGGAGATGCCGCGCTCGCCGAGTCGCTGCACCGCTTGGTGGAAGGTGGCTTGCGAGACCGAGATCGCAACGTGGTGCACGCATCCGGGATCCGTCGGAGTGCGCTCGGGATCGGGCCGGCGTTCCTCGTTCGTGAACACCGTGATCAGCCGGCCGTCGCCCGGGTCGAAGTACAGATGGCTCTCGGACGGGCGGTCGAGGTTAGGCTGCTCGAACACGAACGGCATTCCGAGCAGCCCCTCCCAGAAGTCGATCGAGGTCTGGCGATCGGCGCCGACGAGCGTGATGTGGTGAATGCCCTGGCTCTGAAGCTTCCGCATGGGGTTCGACCCTACCCGGGGATGCCGAGCCGGCGGCTCAGGAACTCGCGTTGCTCCTGGTAGAGGCCTTCGGGCAGGCGCGTGAACCACGCGCAGTTCTCCGGCAGCGCGTCGAGGTCTTGCGGCTCGCCGCGGGGCTCGGTGCGGAACGCCAGCCCGACGGGCGAGTCGAGGCCGGCCTCATAGTGGCTCGGGTACTCGATGTAGCCGAGGAGCTCGCGTGCGGCAACCTCGAGCCCGAGCTCGTCGCGCGCCACGCGCGCCACCGCGTCCACGAGCCGCTCGCCGAACAGCACGGTCCCGCCGGGGATGTGCCAGGCGCCGACGTTGGGCGGGATGTCGCGCAGACTCAGGAGGACACCGCGATCGGCCTCGACGAGCACGACCTCGACGCACAGCCGCGGGACGCGGCCGTAGATCTGGTCGTACTCCTCCTTGGGAAGCCAGCCCGGCGGGCGATCGGGTTCGAGCATCCGCAACATCTTGGCGGGCGACGGCGCGAGCCGTAAGCTTCAGATCGTTGCCGCCGGGAAGCGGGCGCCGGACTCAGGCACAGGAAGGTCGTCGATGAACCTCGAACACTGTCGAAAAGACGCAAAGGTGCTGCGGCGCGGCGTCGCCGCAGGCGAGGACCGGGCGCTCGTCCGGGCGGCCGCGGTGCTGGGCGAGCTCGGCGCCGCCGGGCGTGAGCGGCGGGTCGACGCGGCCGTGGATACGGGCCTGCGTTACCGGCCCGGGGATCCGGTGCGGGTGCACGTCATCCACCGCCCGAACCGCACCACTGTCACCGACGACGGGGGCGCGTTAGAGCGCGCCGGAGTGGTGCTGCCGTGGCGCGATCTCGCGGACCTGCTGGAACGCGAGCTCGACGTCAACGTCAGCCGCACTGGGGCGGTGTGGTTGCCGGTCGTCCGCGTTGGGCCGGGCGAGGACACGATCGTGGAGCGGATCGGAAGGGCGTCGCTGGCGTTCTACGAGGATCTGCTCGAACTCGAGTGACGCGTGGTCACTGCCACTCGAATGTGGTCATCGCCCCGGCGGGGATCGTGTACGAGAAGTAGTTACCGTCGGTCTCGACCGCGAACGAGATCGGGCTGCTCGAGTTGTTGTTGGCGACGAGCACCTTGGAGCCGTCCGGGTTCTGGAAGGCGACGTCGTCGAGTCCGGAGGTGATCGACTCGAGTGTTGGAGCTGTTCGACTCCGTAGGTGACGAAGTTGTTCGAGTCGATGCGGGTGGCGCCGGGCTGGACGAACGCGCTGACCTGGCCGAGCTGGTAGTACTCGGGGAGGAACGTCACGTTGCCGGTCGACTGGTCGATCGAGACCGCGCCGCGGCAGCCACCGCAGAAGTTGGGCGTCTGGATCGGGTTTCCGCTGGGGTCGAGCGCGACGCTCCAGATGGCGGCGACGCTGGCCCAGTTGCGCAGCGTCGAGATCAGGTACTCCGGGGTTCCGAACGACCTGATCTCGGGCGAGCACTCGTCGACGATCTGATCGAGGCTCGGCGCCTGCAGGTGGAGCTGGGTCATGACCGTCGGCGAGCCGAAGTAGCAGTGCCAGGCGATGCCGCTCAGATCGGGCGGCCCGGGGTTCGAAGCGAGCGGGCTCGCGTATCCCGAGTACTGGTCCCAGCTCAGGTCGTTGCCGTAGATCTTCGTGCTCAGGCCGGCTGTGGCTCAGCGCCGGCTGGAGGTCCTGTGAGATGAACTGCGCCTCCTGTGACTCCGAGAGTTGCAGGCCCGGGTACTGGGTGGCCGTCGTCGGCTCGTTGGCGGGGGTGAGGGCGGCAATGGGTATTCCGGCGTTCGCGTAGGCCTGGATGAACTTGACCAGGTACTGCGCGTAGGTGCCGTAGTACTGGGTGAGCAGCGTGCCCGTGTTGTTCTTGTTGTCGAGCGTGCCGTTGCCCTTCATCCAGCCCGGCGGGCTCCACGGGCTGGCCAGGATCTCGAGGCCCGAGTCGATCTGGAGTGCCTGCTGGAGCGCCGGGATGATGTACGCCTGGTCGTGGCTGATGCTGAACGAGGTGAGGTTCGGATCAGATCCGCCAGGCGGGTTGTCGTCGTAGCTGTATGCCGTCGTGTCGGTCATGGCGCCCGTGGCCGCCACGCCGACGCGCAGGAAGTTGAGGTGAATCGGTGGCGCCGCCAGGCCGGTGCTCGGACCTGACTGGCCGAACAACTCCTGCATCAGCGCACCCCGCTGCGGCGCGGACATCTTGTTGCAGATCAGCCATGCCGAGCTGTCGGTCATCGCCGCTCCGAGCCCGGTGAACTGCTGGTAGCGGGTGTTCTCGTTGACGGCGATGGTGTCCTGCACGTTCTGAGGCTGCGTGCTCGACAGCGTGAGGTCGGGCTGGGGCGCCATGTTCTGCTGCTGGGAGGGGTCGGTTTGAACGACCTCGACCGAGGGCGGGGAGGGTGCCGCGGGTGGCGACGTGGTTCCGGGCAGGGACGACGCGGGAGCACACGGTGGTGGCGGTGGCTGGCGTGGTGCTGGTCGTCGTGGCGGTCGTGGTCGTGGTCGTGACCGGGCGGCGGGGGCGGGGGCGGGGCGCAGGCCACCTTGACCGCAGCCGCGAGACCCTGGGCGAGCGTCTGGAGCGCGGTTATCTGGGCCCGCAGGCGGGCGATCCGCAGCCGCACGCTGCCGAGAGCCGAAGCGAGTGGCGGCCTTGGCGATGCCCGCGGTGCATCGTTGCGGCGAGCGCTGCCTGCAGCCGTCGTTGGCCGCGCAGCTCCGGCTGCATGCGCGTGGCGAGGAGGCCGGTCAGCGCGGAGCGCTGCGCCGAGAGCGGCGTGCAGCCGCTCTTGACCTGGCCGGGGGCCAGCGTGGCGAGCTGCGGAAGGACGCGCGCTCAGGAGCCCGCGCCACGCGGCGGGAGTCGGTGGCCGGCCGTTCGCGGCGGGGCTCGTCGCGAACGCCTCGAGCCTGATCGCGGAGAGCCCACTCAGTGCGGCCGCGGGGAGCGCGAAGATCACCCGGTTGCCGGCACGGACGACGGTCGCCGATCCCGGGTCGTGCACACCGACCACGCGCTCGGGCGCGTAGGCGTCGATCGTCCGCAGCGCGACGCTGATCCGGCCGCCGTGCCGCGACAGGATGGGTAGCCGCTCGACCTTGAAGCCTCCGCCCTCGTCCAGGACGCCGGCCGTCGGCGCGCCCGCGGTCTTCGGGACGAGCACGAGCGCGAGCAGGCCGTGGCGCAGCCCGCCCTGGCCGAGGTAGCGCTCGATCTCGCCCTGGAACGCCCCGGTCACGATCAGGCCGCGAGCTCCGAGCTCGACGGCGGTGAGCGAGCTGAGCTCGATCGCCCGCCGCTCCGGGCGGCTCAGCCTCGGCACCGGGGCGCGGTACGACACGCGGGAGCGGGTGACAGCGCCGATCGCCGTGCCGGTGAGCACCGGAACGAGCACGAGGACGAGCACGAGCGCCGCCCGCGCACGCCACGATCCCCCACCGCTCGATCGGATCAACGCCACCCACCAACCAGTTTTGCAGGTGCGTCCTCCCGGCATCGAGCTGGCCGCGCCGCTACGCCGCCGCCCGGGTGCGCGCCGGCGAGCCGCGCTCGGACTGCGGCTCCGGGGCGGCGAGCAGGATCGCGCTCACCGTCACCGCCGCGAACGCAAAGATGCGCAGGATTCCCAGCGCTCCCGAGGGGACCGGCTCGTGCAGCACAGTTGTCGCCGCCGCGATCGGGAGGGCGTTGGTGAGCAGCGTGGCGAGACCGGCGACGGTCAGCGCGCCGCCGCGCTGGTAGCCGAGCTGGAGCAGCGACGTCCCCATCGTGTAGCCGATGACGAGCGTGACCACGAAGGCGAAGCGGACGCCGCCCTCGGTGGCGAGCTTGGTCGAGATGTCACCGATCGAGAAGAGCAGGCCTCCTGCCATACCGTCCGCGATCGCCCGGGCACCGGTCCGCCGTCCCACGGCGAGCACCGTCAGCGCCAGCGCTGCGGTGGCGCCGATCCACACCGCCGCGCCGAGCGTCGAGCCGCCGCTGCCCTCGCCGCTGCTCCGGGCGAGCGACACCCCGAGGGCGACCAGCCCGACGACGGATGCGCTGACGCCGATCAGCTGGCGGCGATCCAGCCGCCGCCCGCTCATGCGGGCGGAGACGAAGCCGAGGACGCCGATCCCGCCGGCGCCGATGCTCTGGACGACCGCGAGCGAGGCGAGCGCCAGCGCCGCGGCGAACAGTCCGAAGCCGCTCGACTCCATGGCGAAGCCGAGCAGCCATCCGCGGCTCGTGAGAAGCAGCCGCAGCGAGTGAAGCGGCCGGCGCATAGACAGGCAGGGGAGCTCAGCGGCCGCATCGTGCTCGCGCAGGTAGGCGAGGTTGGTCAGCGTCGTCGAGGCAGCGGCGAGGCCGAGCGCGATCGCGGTCCGGGTCGTCATGTCGAGCTACGGGTTACCCGCGGAGCCGGCTCGGCTCAATCGAGCGGCCACTCGTGCACGGGCTCGTTACTGTGCATGTGGTCTCGATAGCGCCGGGTCATCTCACGAAGCGCGTCGCCCCGGTCGAGCCGGTTGTCGTCGTAGAGCCTGTGGAACACCTCGACCTGCCAGGACGCCCCGTTGCGCAGCAGCACGCATCGGCGCTCGATCACGCCCAGCAGCCGCTCGGCCTCAGCCCGTTCTACGCCCCAGCGCGCGAGCCCCTCGTGCGCGAGCGGCAGCAGCCGCCTCAGCACGAGCTCCGCGACCGGCACCTCGCCCACCCCCGGCCAATAGACCCGGGCCTCGATCCCATCGCGCGAGCCGGCGTGGAAGTTCTCCTCGGCGGCGGAGAACGACATGCGCGACCACAGCGGCCGCTCCTCCTCGGCGATCATCCGGACGAGGCCGTAGTAGAACGCGGCGTTGGCCAGGATGTCGAGCATCGTCGGACCCGCCGGGAGGATCCTGTTCTCCACCCGCACGTGCGGCTGGTCCCGGACGACGTCGTAGATCGGGCGGTTCCAGCGGTAGATCGTGCCGTTGTGCAGGCGAAGCTCGGGCAAGCGCGGGACGTCGCCGCGCTCCAGCGTCTCGAGCGGGTCCTCCGCCTCGCAGATCGGCAAGAGCGCGGGGAAGTACCGGACGTTCTCCTCGAACAGGTCGAAGATTGACGTGATCCAGCGCTCGCCAAACCACACGCGAGGGCGTACCCCCTGGCTCTTGAGCTCCTCCGGACGCGTGTCGGTGGCCTGCTCGAAGAGGGCGATCCTCGTCTCCCGCCACAGCTCCTTACCGCAGAAGAACGGAGAGTTGGCGGCCACGGCGACCTGGACTCCGGCGATCGCCTGAGCGGCGTTCCAGTAGCGGGCAAAGTCCTCCGGGGCGACCTGCTGATGCAGCTGAACGCTCGTGCAGGCGGCCTCTGGCGCGATCGTGTCGGCGAGCGTCGACAGCCGCTCGACACCCGCAATCGTGATCTCCAAATCCTCGCCTCGTGCCGCGAAGATCTGCTGGTTGAGCAGCTGGTAGCGCGGATTCGCGCTGAAGCTGTCGGCGCTGAGATGGTGGGCGCTGACCGTCGGCAGGATGCCGATCATCATCATCCGCGCCCCCGCCGAACGGGCGCGCTCCTCGGCGCTGTTGAGGCTGGCGCGGGTCTCCTGCTCGAGCGCCGAGAAGACGCGCCCCTCGAGTAGCCGCGGCGCGACGTTGATCTCGAGGTTGAACTGCGCCAGCTCGGTCTGAAACGCAGGGTCGGCGATCGCCTCGAGCGCAGCGGCGTTGACCAGGGCCGGATCGCCTGCCTCGTCCGTCAGGTTGAGCTCGATCTCCATCCCGAAGGAACGGCGCTCGGGGTGGAACCGCGCCTCCGCGAGCATCCTCGCCAGGACCTCCAGGCACGCCCTGACCTTTCGCCTGTAGCGCTGGCGGTCCTCCCGGGTGAACGTTCGCGCAGCGACCTGCTGGCCCACCCCCACAGTATGGGCCAGCGCGCGGGACCGCACAACCGGGGGCGGGCTATAGGCTGGGCGCGTGGATCCAAGCCGCGAGCTGAACCGCGCTAGCTGGGACGAGCGCGCGCCGGCTCACGCCGCCTCGCCGGGATATGCGATCGATCGCTTCCTGGAGGACCCGGCGTTCATCAGCGACGTCGTCCGCTTCGACCTTCCGCGCCTGGGCGAGATCGCGGGGCTGCGCGGCGTGCACCTCCAGTGCCACATAGGCACGGACACCGTGTCCCTCGCGCGGCTCGGGGCCCACATGACCGGGCTCGACTTCTCTGCCGCCTCGATCGCCGAGGCACGCCGTCTGGCCGCGGCGACGGGTGCCTCAGTGGAGTTCGTCGAGGCGGACGTGTACGACGCGGCCGCCGTCCTGGCCCCCGGCGGCTTCGACTTCGTGTTCACGGGCATCGGCGCGATCTGCTGGCTGCCGAACATTGCGCGGTGGGCGGACGTGATCGCCACATTGCTCGCCCCGGGAGGGTTCCTGTTCATCCGTGAAGGCCATCCGATGCTGTGGGCGATCGACGAGCGGCGCGAGGACGCCCTCGCGGTCGAGTTCCCGTACTTCGAGGTCGAGCAGCCGCTCGTGTGGGAGGAGGGCGGTACGTACGTGGAGACCGACCGGACGTTCGAGCACAACGTCACGCACAACTGGAACCATGGCCTCGGCGAGCTGGTCACGGCATTGCTCAGCCGCGGTCTCGAGCTGACGATGCTCGTCGAGCACGACACCGTTCCGTGGGAGGCGATGCCCGGGCGGATGGAACGAGTCGAGGGCAAAGAGTGGCGACTCGCCGATCGCCCGTGGCGGTTGGCGCACAGCTTCACGTTGCGCGCAGTCAAGCGCGGGGGGTGAGCGCGCCCGCGCGCAGCGGCTCGAGCCACGATGGGTCGAGAAAGCGCGGCAGCTTCGCCGGGTACTTCGGGAACAGCTCCAGTGCGGGCGCCGTGCAGGCATGATCTTGCATGGGCTCGCGCAGGTCCTCGAACGCGCTGAGTACCCGTACGGTGGCGAGGATCTGGAGCGTGGCGGCGTTGGGCGGCTCGAGCGACAGGGTCCCGTCGCCGAGCAGACGATCGACGCGATCCAGCATGGCGGGTAGGGCGGCGAGATCCGCCCGCACGCCGGCGGCCGTCGCGCGGCGCCCGTCGGCTTCAACGGTCCTGGCGTAATAGGCGACGATCGGTCGCACCGCTGTCGCCAGGAGGTTCGGCGCCGGCAGCCCCTGGGCGCGGACGACCCAGCGCCGCACATCGCTCAGGCAAGCGACGCCGAAGCGGAACAGACGGCGCGGGATCGGCTGAAGCTCCTCATCCCCCCAGCGCTCGGCCTCCTCGACCCGAGTGCGGAGCTGCGGATCGCGGGGGAACAACGGCGGGTCGGGCCGGCGGGCATCGAGCTCGCGGGAAATCGTCCTCGTTCCCTGCAGCCTGCGGCCGTCGAGCTTGAGCGCCGGCACGGTACCGCCGCGAAAGCCCGCGAGCCGCAGATGGACCCGCTGGTTGAGGGGCGCGATGTCGACGACCTCATAGTCGAAGCCCTTGAGATCGAGCATCTTGCGCGCAGCCTGCGACGGATGCGAGATCGCCATCCAGTAGAGCACGGCGGACATCGGAGGGCAGGCTAGCGGCGCTGCGCCGGTCGAGTCATCCGGTTGTCAGCTCGCGAAACGACGGGTCGTCCTGGAGCGAGGCGAAGTCCGAATCCTCGCTGCGCCCACTCCCGGCATTCGGGCTCGAGCTCGACCGCCGTGCGCAGCGCTGCGAGCGCAGGATCGCGGCGACCCTCGAGCGCCTCGACGCAAGCCAGCCCGTAGAAGAGGCTCGCGCTCTGCGGGTGCGAGCGCAGACCGTCCTCGAGGATCTGTCGGGCGGCGGCACGATCGGACGTATCGGCCGCGGCGCGGAACGCCCACTCCCAGGCCGAAGGCTCGAACGTGGGCGGGCCACCGAAGCTCAGGACCGTCGTTCCCGGCTCTTCTGCCACGGCGTGACGGCGCGACGCCGGGTCGGGGATGAACACGTAGGTGCCGGACGGCGCGTCGTGGCTTTGTCCGTCGATCGTGAACGTCGCGCGGCCGCGCGCGACGAAGTACAGCTCCTCATGAGCTAGCTTCGGATCCTCGGTGTGAGGCTCGACGACGTCGTGGCCCGGCTCTTCGGCCACGTATGCGTTGCACCCGAAGGCCCGGATGCCGAGCGTGTGGCGCACGGGCAGCCAGGTCAACGTGCCCGGACCCGGAAGGGCCTCGATGTCGCGCAGATTGACCACTCGCGGCGGCTTGGGCACGGCACGATTATGCCGTGGATCTCTAGGATCGGATGCCCAGGAGAGCGGATCAGAGCGAGGGAGATCTTGACGTGAGCTACGAGGTGCCTCAGGCGTACATCGAGCGGTACGCCGACCTGCTGGTGAACTTCGCGCTCGGCGGAGGAACCGGCATCGCACCGGGGGACGTCGTGCAGGTGATCGCTCCCGAGGCTGCGAAGCCGCTCTACGCCGAGCTATGTCGCGCCGTGTGGCGTGCCGGGGGCCATGTGATTGCTGACTTTCGACCCGACGACGGTCCCGAGGTCAGCCTGACGCGCGACTTCTACGAGCTCGCCGGTCCTGAGCAGCACGCGTTCTTTCCCGAGAGCTACTACCGCGGCCAGATCGATCAGATTGACCACCTCGTCTACGTCCGGTGCACGACCGATCCCCGTGCACTGAGCACCGTCGATCCGGCGGCGCTGCTGGCGCACCAGCGCTCCTACGCGCCGCTCGTGGAGTGGCAGACCAACAAGGAGAACGCCGGCCGCTTCACCTGGACCATCGGCCTCTACGGCACCGAGGCGATGGCCCGCGAGGCACGGCCTTCGGATCGATGAGTACTGGGAGGAGATCATCAAGGCGTGCTTCCTCGACGAGCCTGATCCGAAGGCGAGCTGGCGCCGCGTCGAGACGCAGATGGCCACCTTCATCCAAGCGCTGGACGCGCTCCCGATCGAGCGCCTGCAAGTCCGCGGAAGCGACGTCGATCTCCAGCTCACGCTAGGCGAGAAGCGTCGCTGGATCGGCGGCGGCGGGCGCAACATCCCGAGCTTTGAGATCTTCACAAGCCCGGACTGGCGCGGAACCGAGGGATGGATCCGCTTCAGCGAGCCGCTCTACGAGTTCGGCTCCCTCATCACCGGCATCGAGCTCGAGTTCCAGCAGGGCTCGGTCTCGCGCGCCGCTGCGGCCGAGAACGAAGATCTCCTCCTCGAGATGCTGAATACCGAGAACGCCAATCGCGTCGGCGAGTTCTCGCTCACCGACGCCCGCCTCTCGCGGATCACGCGCTTCATGGCCGACACGCTGTTCGACGAGAACGTCGGCGGCCCGTTCGGCAACACGCACATCGCAGTCGGAAAGGCCCTACCGCACTGCTACGACGGTGACCCGGAGAAGCTCACGACCGAGGATTGGGAACGGCTCGGCTTCAACGACTCGGTCGTTCACACCGACATCGTCTCGACGACCGACCGCGAGGTCACGGCCGTGATGCACGACGGAAGCCGCCGTACGATCTACGCCTCGGGCCGGTTCCAGTTGGACTCGTAGGGGGGCGCGAGCGCTTCAGTGGCTGACCGCGAGCGCGGCCTCGACCGGCGCCACGCCGCTGCCGGCGGCTACCGCCGCCCGCCGCCGGGCCCGGGCCGGGAGCCAGGCGAGGAGGCCGCCAAGCCCGGGAACCCACACCGAGATCGCGTGATAGACGAGGACCGCCCCGACCGACGCGGCCGGTGAGAACCCGTACAGGACGAGCGCGCCGGCGAGCCCTGAATCGAGCACGCCCAGCCCGGCCGGCATCGGGATCATCGTTGCCAGGTAGCCGATGAAGTACGCAACCGAGAGGGCAAGCACACCGACGGGGTGGCCGGTTGCGCGGCAGGCGGCCCACAGCGCGGCCATGTCCAGCCAGAGGAACCCCGCTGCTCCGAGCATCCGCCAATGCGGACGCGACAGCGACGCCCATGCGGCCTCGAGCGACGCGGCAACCGAGCGAGCCGCCTTCGGCGCGCGCTCGCGGTGGCGCCGTCCGAGGATCATCGCGGCCAGGGCGGAGCCGATGACGAACAGCGAGACGAGGATGGGGATGCCTGAATGTTCGAGATCGTGCGGGCCGTGACCGATCCCGGCCAACAGCAACGCCCCGGCGACGCCATTGCAGAAGAACCCGAACAGCGTGAGGAAGCACAGCAGCGCACCGCAGCGCTCGAGCAGGCCGCGTACCCCGATGCCGTGATCGCGCAGCAGCCAGCCGGCAGTCGCCGCGGATGAGAAGTTCCCGCCGGGAAGGACCGCGCCCGCGCCCATCGCGATCCACGCCACCCGGCGGCTGACCGGTCGTGGCGGCTCCGGAAAGAAGCGCCGGAAGACGACCACGTAGCTGAGACACGATCCCAGCTCCAGGGCGACCGCCGCGAGCAGCCACGCGGGGCTCATGGCGGCGATCGAGCCGATCACCTGCGCCGGCGGCGCCACCCACAGCAGCGCGCCCACCGAGAGCGCACCGAGGATCCCGGTGGCGAGTACGCGAACGGCGGTGCTGCGCGGCTTGCGCAACCCGCTTGTGGCGCTCGGTTCGTCCTTCACACCGGCCATCCTGAACGCCGGCGTGTCGCCTCTCCGTAAGCCACCGGCGCGCGGGACTAGAGGCTGCGCGTGCGAGCGCTCACGTCCGGCTCACCACCGGCGCGGCCGCTTCGGCTCGGGCGGGCGCGGCGGATAACGCCGCCGTTCCTCGTCGGTCATCTGGCGGATCACCAGCGAGCCGCTCTCGACCTGCTCGCGCACCTGCTCGAGCTTCGCCTCCCGCTTCTCCTCCGCTCGCTCGCGGGAACTCTTCATCGCCATCCGCCTGAACGGGGAGCGCGCGGTCCCGGTCGCTTGGATTTGCGGCGTTGACGCGTAGACATCGATTCCTTTCGCCGGCGCGGGTTCACGAGAGACGCGAGGAGATTCGCCGCAGGGGCGAGGAGAACCTCATGGACAAGGTTACCCGCACCCGCAGCGCGCCAAAATTCTCCCAAGCTGCGCAGGGTCAGCGCTCTCCCGTCACTACCCTATGCGCGATGAGCGCTAGCGAAAGCGGGATACAGCCGGGGGGCGGAATGACGGAGATAGCCGTCGTCACCGGCGATCGCTACCGGGTCACGGGAGACCCCAGGGCCGTCGAACAGACCATCCTGGCCGCGGCGAGGGGCTCGATCATGGAGCTTGCGTGGTTCGTCGAAGCCGAGACGCAGGCCGAGGTCGGCGTCAACCCGGAGCACGTGGTCGCGCTGCGGGCCATAACGCGATCATGAGCGCTAATCCAGCCATTCCCCGACCACGGTGGGGCTCGCGTGGATGCACACGAGCCGCGAGCGCCCAGGACCTTGGCTGGTGAACTTGTGCGGCACGCCTGCGGGCACGATCACCACGTCACCCGCTCCCGCCGTGTGGCGCTCGTCGCCCGCTTGGAAATCGACGTTTCCGGTAACGACCACCAACGTTTCGTCGTAGGCGTGGCGATGCAGCCGCGGGCCGGAGCCCGGGTCGCTCTGGTCGAGGATCAGCGAAATCGTCGCGCCGTGATCGGCGCCCTCGATGCGCTCGGTTCGGGCTTGACTGGTATGAACGATCGGCATGGCTCTGGCTCCTTTTTCGCTGCGGCCTGGAACGCGCCCGCGCTTCGGCGACGATGAGCTCAGTGTGCCTCGAGTCCTTCGTGAGGGCTCCGGCTCCACCGAGGAGATCGCACAGCGCCTCTACCTGTCCTCGGCGACCGTGCGCAGCTACCTATCGTCGCGGCGAGTTGCACTTCGCGGCCGCGGAGGCTAGGGTCGCACTGTGGGTGCCATTGCGGCACCCGCCGTGGGGCGACCGGGACGGGACAATTGAGGCGGATCTTCCATCGGGGGGCGATATTTGGCTGCGCGCTGACGCTCTTGACGTGCATGGCGGCGTGGGCTGCGTCCGGCGCGTCTGCGTCCGACTCGATCTATTGGACGAGCTACGCGAATCCTGGCGCGGTGCGGGTGGGCGACCTGGGGGGCGGGGGGGCGCAGAATCTGGTCGCGGGGGAGAGCAGCCCGCAGGGTGTGGCGATCGACTCCGCGGCCGGGAAGATCTACTGGGCTGACACGACGTCCGGGGCGATCCGCGTCGCCAATCTGGATGGCACGGGTGCACAGGACTTGTACACCGGCGAAAGCTCACCGTCCGGCGTGGCCATCGACCCGGCCACCGGCTTGATCTACTGGGCGAACGCGGTGAGCGGAAGTGGAGCGATCCGCGTCGGAAGCCTCGATGGAAGCGCGCCCGCCACGGACCTGTTCGCCGGGGAGTCCTATCCGGTGGGCGTGGCAATAGACCCGGCGGCGGGAAAGATCTATTGGGAGCAGCTACGACACGTTCAAGATTCGCGTAGGGAACCTCGACGGTACCGGTGCCACCGACCTGTTTACCGGTGAGAACTATCCAACTGGTTTGGCAAGAGATCCCGCCGCGGGGAAGCTCTATTGGACCAACGAGTTCGCGGGGACGGTGAGGGTCGGAAATGCTTGACGGTACCGGCGCGACGGACCTGTACACCGGCGAGGGCGATCTTGGAGGTCTCGCGATCGATCCTGGGGCTGGGAAGATCTACTGGGGCGACTTCAGCTCCGGCACGGTTCGCGTCGGCAGGCTGGATGGCGCAGCGCCGGCGCAGAGTCTCGACACGGGTGAGAGCAACCCGTGGTTCGTAGCGCTGCTACGCGCGCCGCTCGGCACCGGCGCTCCGACAGGTTGCGGGCGGTGGCGGGGTTGGGAAGTCGCTGTCGTGCGGCCCGGGGAGCTGGGCAGCGGACTTGCTGAGCGGGTTCCTCGATCGAGCGCCGAAGAGCCTCTCGTATCAATGGACGTGGGTGGTGCACCCATCGCGGGCGCTACGACAAGCTCGGTGGTGGCGAACTCGCCGGGCGCGTACCGGTGCGTAGTGACCGCGATCAACGCCGCTGGCTCGGCCTCGCAGACAAGCGCACCCACGAACGTATCGGCGCCACCTGCGCTGACGCCCTCCGCGCCACTTGTCGGCGGTCCGACGACGGCGAGACTCTCGGGGCTGGTCGATCCGGACGGTCTGTCGACGACGGCGCATTACGAGTATGGCCTCGATCCCGCCCTACGACACGCCGCAGGACCGTTGTATGACGAGGAAACCTCGAGCCAGACGGTGGGGTCGGACTTCGCCCACCACCAGCTCAACGTGAACGTTTGCGGTCTGGTGTCCAAACGCTCTGTACCACGTGCGGTTGGTGGCCACGAACACCGACGGAGTCAGCTACGGGGTCGACCAAACGTTCACTACCAAGCGGGCCCCGGGGCCGCCACAGCCGGTGCTCGGAAGGACAGTGAACGCTACGCCGGTAAAAGGCAAGGTGTTCATTCTCGCGCAGGGTCGGTTCGTGCCGCTGACGGGAGCAAGGCAGATCCGGTCGGGCACCGAGGTCGATGCGCTTCGCGGGACGGTTTCGCTCACGACTGCGACCGTGAACCCGTAAGAAGAAACAGGCGGGACGGTTCGGCGGCGCAGTCTTCAAGGTAACTCAGGCAACCAGCGGAGCAAGCAGGGGCCTGACGACGCTGACGCTCGTCAGCAACGCATTCAAGGGTGCGCCCTCGTATGCGACCTGCAAGTCGCACAAGACGCCTGATGCGTCCGCGGCCGCGTTCTTTAGCCGATCACTTCAGGTCCTCCACTCCAGCGCCCACGGTAGATTCGGACGTCGGACGCTACGGTGCGGCGACGGTGCGTGGGACCATCTGGACGATCGCGGACCGCTGCGACGGCACTCTTATCCGCGACATCACAGACTCGGTGGCGGTCGCTGACTTCGCGCGCCACAAGACGATCATCCTGCACGCCGGGCAGAGCTATCTCGCCCGGGCTGCCCATCGCCGCGGATCGCGGGCACGGGCACGCTCCGCGATGCGGCAGCCTAGCCAACGCTGATCGCGGCCGAGCCGGCAAGAGCGAGATAGGCAGAGCTTCTAAGCGTCCTTGGCGGCGCTGATCCGCGGCTGGTTTGTTCAGCCAGACGCCGATCGAAGGACGAGTCGGCGCCTCCGCGACGCGGTAATTGCCACCGTGGCGTACGGCATCGTGAAGCTTCCGCCGACGGCGTCGATAGCGGCGCCTAGACCGGCTAGCAGGTGTTCCAGCGTGGCCGGCGGGAAGCGACTGTGGCCTCCTGCTGTCGGCACCAGATCGAGCCACTCGTCGCGCGTGTACGGCTGCTCCCAGTCATAGCGCCAGTGCTCGGGCTCGCTAAACGCGCCAGTCTGCTGGATGCCCTCGGCTGTCTTGGCCAGGATCCGCGCATAGCCCCGCACGCCGGAAGCCGCACCTAGGGCGAACGGAGTGTCGGGGAGCACTCGCCGATAGACCTCGGTGAACGGTTCGGCCAGCTCGGGCGGCGGCTCGTGCACGTTCCAGAACACGGAAAGCCGACCATCTGGACGCAGGACCTCGGCTGCCTTGGCCGCCCCCGCGGCCGGATCGATCCAGTGCCATGTCGTGCCTGAGACGACAGCGTCGAAGACCCTCCCGGCCGCGTCCCAGTCCTCGAACCGGGACATCGCGAGCTCGAGTCCGGTGTGAGGCGCGAATTCGGCCATGCGCTTCATCGGCCTCCACGCCGACCACTGGCAGCCAGCCGCTCGGAACTGCGGCGCCGCGATGCCTGTGCCGCAGCTGACATCGGGAACTTAAGCCCTGGGATGGCGACGATGATCTGCCCCACGAGCGCATCCGGGTGAGCGTGGTCGCGTTCGGTCATAACGGTCTGGGTCCGAACCAAAGGACTCAGCAACCTCGCGGGCCCGATGAGGTTCGGATACGGCTGGCGCCCGCCGCCGATCGCTCACAGGCTGGGATTGTCACAGCGCGTGGTCGCTGCCGCCACGGCGGCCGGGAAGCCGGCGATACGCTGCCGGCAGATGGCTCGCAGGTGTCACCGCGGGAATTGCTCGTCGGCGTCGAAGGGCTCGCGGTCCTGCGGAACCTGTACGACGGGACCGACGGGGACGCGGCCAGACGTCTCAAGGAGCTCCGGGACGTGCTTGATGACCCGGTGTTCGAGCAGGCCGAGTCGACCTTGGAGTTCGATCCGAAGGAGGGTTATACCCTGTGGTCGGACAGCTACGACGAGCCGGGCAATCCGATCATCGCGCTCGAGGAAGCGGTGGTGCGCGACCTGATTCGCCCCGTCACGCCGGGTCGCGCGCTGGACGCGGCTTGCGGGACCGGTCGTCACGCAGAGCACCTGGCCAGGCTGGGCCACCAGGTGCTCGGGGTGGACGTCACGCCTGACATGCTGGCCCGGGCCAGAGATCGCGTCGCTGAGGCGGAGTTCCAGACCGCGGATCTGCGCGAGCTGCCCTTAGAGGACGCCAGCTTCGAGCTGATCGTGTGCGGGCTGGCGCTTGCGCACCTTCCCGAGCTTGACGCGCCGGTAGGCGAGCTGGCTCGAGTGTTGGCGCCAGGGTGGGTGTCTGATCGTGTCGGTCCTGCACCCGTTCCAGGCGCTGCTGGGGTGGCACGCGCCGTTCACCGACAAGGACGGAAGACGCGGCTTCGTCCGCGAGCATCCGCATCTGCACACCGACTACCTCGCGGCATTCGCAAACGCCGGGCTGAAGGTCCGGACATGCCTGGAGCCGCCGCTGTCAGAGCGACACTTGGCCGCCAAGCGGCGAGCCTTCCGCCACCTCCCCGCCGCTACAGCCGAGGCCTACCTCGGTCTGCCCGCCGTGCTCGTGTGGGCGGTCGAGAAGCCGAACGGCGAGGTGGCGTCAGGTTGCTCGCATCGCCCGGGAAGAAGCTCGACGACCGTTGGTGGAGGCGTTTAGTTCAGGTCCCGGTGGAGGATCTCGCCGGCCCTGCGCAGAAGCCGTTGTCCTCACGGAACCAGCCCTTGAACCGTCCGTGCGCCAGATACTCGGTCGGCTCGCAGGCAGCGCCAGGACCGCGCGCCGGCCCGGCATCCACACGCCAGCCACTGTCACTAGCGCGCCTCCGTGGACCGAGTGGCGGAACGAAAAAAAGATCTCCGGCGGGTAATACGGCTCCGAGCAGATCACCCAAGGGCGTTGCACGCGATAGGCATCGATGAGCCGGGCGACCTTCCGGACCTGCTCGACGTTCGTGACCACGATCGATTTCCTGGGGAGCTCTTCCAGGAGATCGTCAGCACCTGAGCTGCGCTCGGGACGTGCGCCTGGAATGAACCCGGGGCAACGGCCTCGGCGCCAGCGGGCAGGAGCTATCGCCACGGGCCCCGCTATGAGTAGCGCACATCGCCTCATCGTCTCACCTTCGAATGTCCGATGGCTAATGATGATGGAAGGCGCGCGCGGGATCGTTAGAGGACGGCGCGGGCGAGGGCGGTGACGATGATGGCGGCGATGACGCAGGCTGGGGCTGGCGCACCGATCATGCGGATGACCGTGGCGGTCACGACGCCGAGGGCCAGCGGCCCGTCGGCGGAGGACCAATGGGGACCGAGGACGTCGGAGATGACGAGGCCCGCGAGAAGCGCGGGGGCAAGGTGCGCGATGACCCCGCTGGCGCGGGATGGGAGGCGTCGATTGCCGAGCATCGCGGGGCCGGTGGCCTTGATCGCGAAGCTCACGAGGGCGGCTAGAGCCACACAGATCCAGATCGTCATCACGGGCGCTGGGTCTCCGGGCGTCGAAGGCCGATGAGTGCGGCGGCGCCACCGCCGAGGAGTGCCGGGCCGGCGGGCACGGCGAGGAGCAGCAGGGCGGTGATGACGGCGCCGCCAGCCGCCGCCGTTCGCGCCGAACGGGCGTGTCGCATCTCGTCGAGCAGCAGCAGCGCGAAGAAGGCGGGGAAGACGACATCGAGGCCGGTGACGTGGATCAGCTGCGTGGACGGGGCGGCGACCACGCCCAGGATGGTGCCCGTGACCCAGGCCGGCCACTGGGCGAGCGCAGAGCCGAACAGCACGCCGCGGTCGAAGCGGCCCTGGCCTTGGTGGGCCAGAACCCACGAGCCGTCCACCACCGCTTGGGCCTCGACCGCGCGACGGACGCGCCCGCCGTGCAAGGCGGGCGCGACGGAGAGCGCCATCGGGAAGAAGCGCAGGTTGATAAGCGCCGCCGAGGCGATGGCGGTCCAGGCGGCCCCGCCACCCGCGAGCACTGCGAGTACTGCGAACTGCGCTGAGCCCGAGAAGATCGCGAGTGATGCGACGACTGGTGCCGCCAGCCCCCAGCCCCGCGCACGAGCCAATGCGCCGAACGTCACGCCGAGTACGAAGGTGCTCCCGGCGAGGCCCGCGCTGCGCCGCAGCCCGGTCCGCATGGCGTCAGGCATGTCCACTCCCTCAGCCTAACAACTAAAGCTAGGTTAGCCCGTTAGGTAGACTAGCGGGATGCCGACTGCGATTCCGTCGCGACCGGAGTCGATCGCGCTGATCGGCGGCCACATCGCGCTTGATCTCGTCAACACCGTGTCGTGGCGCCAGGACACCGACCGGTGGCGCGAGAACCTTGCCGTCCCGGTCGATCTCTTGACGTGGGCTCACCGCGCCACCGTCGTCGAGGAGCGCGACCTCACAGCGATGCGTTTCGCCGCCGCTCAGGATCCTGCGGCGGCCGAGCGCGCCTTGCACGAAGTGCACGAACTGCGTGAGCAGCTCTATGACCACCTCGCCGATTGCATTGCACACCGCGGGACGGAGCGGGTCGTCGCGCCAGGCTCCCAGCTGCACCGGACGTTTGCCGACGCGATCAACGCCAGCGCCCTCGCTGGCACCCCTGCACGATGGACGCTCGATGCGCGCACCCCACTCGATCTCGCGCGCGTGCTTGCGCTCCATGCCTTGGACCTCCTGCAAACAATGCCTCGTGGGCGCTTGCGCCGCTGCGACGACGAGGGTTGCGGCTGGCTGTTCCTCGACACCACCCGCAACCACAGTCGCCGATGGTGCAGCTCCAGCGACTGCGGCAACCGGGATCGAGCACGACGCCATTACGCACGCAGCCGGGCGGCCGACCCACCCAACCGCAGCTGATCAATCGAGGCGTGAGAGGGTGCGCTCCGGCACCCAGCCCTCGCGGCCATCCTTCGCGCGGCACCAGAGCCAGCCGCTGGTCAAATCCTCGTGGAGGACCTCGAGCTCCTCGCCTTCCTCGGTTGGCAACTCGGCGGTGTCGTACTCCTCGGTCACGACGGCGCTCGAGCCTTGTCGATCCAGATGAGTCTCGGGAACCCATCCCGCGCCTTTCTCGCCGGTCACGAGCAACGCGTTTGCGGAACGCCACCGCCACGAACAGAATCGCCCAATTTTCCAGCGATTTTGCAGAGCCCGCCGGGGGACTCGAACCCCCAACCCCTTCATTACAAGTGAAGTGCTCTACCAGTTGAGCTAGGCGGGCGACGGGCGAGTCAGTGTCGCACGCGGGCTCGCGGGCCTCGGCCGCCCGGGGGATACCTGGCTCAGCTGCCGGGGACGCTGGTGGCGCCAGCGAGCTCGCGCTCCCACCAGTCGATCGTGTCGACCATCGTCTGGCGGACGGGGACCTCGGGCTCCCAGCCGGTGGCGGCGGTGACGCGATCGTGGGAGCCGCGGAGCTCCATCACCTCGTGCGCGCGTACGCGCGCGGGGTCGACGACGTGCTCGACCTCGATCGGCGCGATCAGCTCGGCGATCAGCCGGACCTGCTCGCCGGCGGAGATCGAGCGCCCTGAGCAGACGTTGTAGACGCCGGGCGCCGCCCGCTCGACCAGCAGGCGGTAGGCGCGGACGACGTCGCGCACGTCGGTGAAGTCGCGGCGCGTGTCCGGGTTGCCCGTGACGATCCGCAGGGAGGCGTCGCCGGCGTGGCGCGCGGACGCGGCCTGGCGCGCCAGCGAGGACATGATGAAGATCGGGCGCTGCCCCGGCCCGGCGTGGTTGAACGGCCGGGCGCGGATCAGCGCGAGCCCGTGCGCGTCGGCATACACCGCGGCCAGCAGGTCCCCGGTCGCTTTGGAGACCGCGTACGGGTTGGCGGGAGCGACCGGCGCCTCCTCGCTCACGGGCAGGCGAGCGGGCGGCCCGTAGACCTCGCACGTGCTCGCCCACAGCACGCGCGCCTGCGGAGCCTCGAGACGCAATGCCTCGAGCATGTTCACGGCGCTCGCAACGTTGCTCGAGACCGTCTGCGCCGGGTCCTCCCAGGAGCGACCCACGGAGGTCAGCGCGGCCAGGTGGTAGACGACCTCGGGCCGGGCCTCGGCCACCGCCTCCCGCACCGCGCCGGCGTCGAGCAGGTCGACGGCGACCCCGCGCCCCGTGACGCCATCGGGCAGGGCTCCGGTCCGCGACAGACCGACGAGCTCCTCGCCGGCCTGCGCGCACGCCCCGGCCAGGTACCCGCCGGCAAAGCCGGATGCGCCGGTAACCAGGACCCGCAAGAACTACGACCCGACGGAGAGCGCGGTCTCGAGCGAGCCGTGGCCGTTGCTCGAGTACGCGGCCTCAGCGTCTGGCGGCGCCGGCTCGGGCTCGGCGTTCAGCCGCCGCTCGAGCTCGCCCAGGATCAGGCCGAACAGCAGGTGCCGCCAGGTGGCCTGGGCGAACGCCCGCCGGTTGCCCCGCAGTGGGGGCAGCTCCCGCCGGGCGGGGTGCAGCCGATCGCTGACCGCGCAAAGCGGCCACAGCGCCAGGTGCTCGAACATCGCCGCCGCCGGCCCCCGCAGGAACGCGGGGAGGGGCACCGCCCGGGCCACGTTCGCGTACACGGCGCCGAACAGCGCCCCGTTCTGGACGTGGAGGAAGAAGCCCGCGGCGTACCAGCCCTGCTCGCGCGTGAACGCCTTGCCGAGCAACTCGACGTCGTCGTAGGAGCTCGCGAACACGGCCTTGTCGAGCGGCTGCTGTAGCGCCCAGACGGCCGCGGCGAGCGACCCGCAGACGGCTCCGCGCAGCGTCCGGGTGGGGTCGAGGCTGGAACTCAAGAGACGCCGAACTGTAACGGGCGGGGCCAGAACGGGTACGCCAATGTGCGATGGGTCACGAGGTCCTGCATCGACGGGCGCGCGAGCGCGGAGTAAACCCGTTCGTCTACTGGCCGGTGCGGGCCGTGCTGATCCCGTTCTTCCGGATCTATTTCCGGATGCAGCGGATCGGGCGCCCCCACATCCCCAGGCACGGACCGGTGATCATCGCCGCGAACCATCGCAGCTTCCTCGACCCTTTCGTGATCGGCACGATGGCTCCCAGGCCGATGTACTACGTGGCCAAGAAGGAGCTCTTCCAGCGCCGCTGGCAGGCCTGGATCCTCAACGCCCTCGGGGCCTTCCCCGTCGATCGCGGCGCCTCCGATGAGGAAATGATGGAGACCGCGAGGCAGATCCTCGCCCGCGGCGACATCGTCCTGATCTTCCCCGAGGGGACGCGGACCCGCCCCGGCGCGCTGGGCAAGCCCAAGCGGGGCGTCGGCCGCCTGGCGCTCGAGACCGGCGCGCCCGTGGTCCCCGTATCCGTGATCGGCACCGAGGCGATCCGCAAGGGCTGGCGGATCCGGCCGCACAAGGTTCGCCTCCGCGCCGGTCGAGCGCTCAGCTTCCCGCTGGTCGAAAACCCCTCCCCGAGCCTGGCCAGCGCCGTCACCGAACGGATCTGGCCGTGCGTGATGCTCCAATGGGAGTGGCTGGGCGGGCTGCCGCCGATCCGGCGTGCGGCGATCATCGGCGCCGGCTCGTGGGGGACGAGCCTGGCCGTCGCGCTCTCGAAGGCCGGGTTCGAGGTCGACCTGGGGGCCCGCACGCGCGAGCAGGCCGAGATCCTCGAGCGCGAGCGGTGCAACGATCGCTACCTCCCCGGCGTCGAGCTGCCCGACTCGATCCATGTCCGCCGCGCCTCCGAGCTCAGCCTCGGAGGCCACGACCTCGTCTGCCTGGCCGTCCCGGCCCGAGCCCTGCCGAGCGTCCTCGCGGCCCAGGGCGAGAAGATCACGCGCCGCGCCGGCGTGCTCGTGATCTGCAAGGGCCTGGTGCCGCCGCTCGGCTCGCTGCCCTCCGCGTTCGTGTCCGAGCGCTGCAAGGCCCGCGCCGTCGCCGTGGTGGGTGGGCCCGCACACGCCGCCGAGGTGCTCGAGCACGGCGCCTCGGTTGTGCTCGCCTCCCTCGACGGCGCCTTCAACCGCCAGCTCCGCGACGCGCTCCAGTCCGCCGGCCTCGACGTCTCGCTGACCACCGACGTGACCGGCGTCGAGCTCGCCGGCTGTGCCAAGAACGCGGCCGCCCTGGCCGCCGCCGCGGCCTCGCTGGCCGGCCCGAACGTCGCCGGCGCCGCCGCCGGCAAGGTGTTCGCCGAGGTCGACGCGCTCGCGCGGCGCCGCGGCGGCCGGCCCGAGACCTTCGCCGGGCTCGCGGGCGCCGGTGACCTGGTGGCGACGGTGGTCGCCGGCAGCTCGCGCAACCGCCGCGCCGGCGAGATGCTGGCGCAGGGGGTGCCGGCGGCCGAGATCGGGCGCGCGCTCGGACAGACCGCGGAGGCGGTCGACTCGGTGCCGCTGCTCGCGACCGTAGCCCGGCAGGAGCAGGTCGAGGCGCCGGCGCTCGACGGCCTGGCCGCGCTCGTCGAAGGACGGATCGAGCCCGAGCGCTGGACCGAGACGGTGACCGAGCCGTCGCGCCCGAAGCAGCGCCGCTCCGCTCGCGCGGCCTGAGCGCCCGAAGGTAGGCTCCCCATGGCGTGCCCGACGACCAGCTTCCGCAATCCAAGGCCGAGCTCGACCGGCGCTTCACCGAGCTCTACCGCGCCCACCTACGGGACGTCTACTCCTACAGCTACTACCGCGTGGGCAACCACCACGACGCGGAGGACCTCACCGAGCAGACGTTCCTCCAGGCCTACCGCCACTTCGAGCGGGCGCTCAGGGAGTCGGACGGCCGGCCGCTGCGCCCCTGGCTCATCCGCATCGCCCACAACCTGGCCGCGAACTTCTACCGCGACCGCTCGCGTAAGCCCGAGTCCGTGATCGACGACGCCGGCATGATCTCGACTCTGCACACGACCGAGTCGCTCGTCGAGGGGCGCGAGGAGCTCAAGTCGATCCTCGCCGGCGTCCAGCAGCTGCCCGACGACCGCCGGGAGGCGCTGATCATGCGCTTCGCACTGGGCATGGACAACCGCGAGATAGCGCGCGCCCTCGGCCGCTCCGACGGCGCCACCAAGGTGCTCCTGCACCGCGCGGTGCGCCAGCTCGAGGGCATCGTCAGCGACGGGAAGGTCGAGACCTCATGAGCAGCGGCGCGGCCGACTTCGAGGCGTTGCTGCGCGAGGCGCTCGCGCCGGTCGAGCCCTCAGCCGACCTTGCCAACCGCCTCGAGCTGGCGCTCGTCAACCTGACCGAGCTCGCCCACGACGAGCTCGAGGCGTGGGAGATGTCGACGATGCGCAACCCGCGCAACTGGGCGCGCCCGGTCGCGGCCGCGATGATCGGCGCCAGCGCGGGTACCGCGCTCGTCGTCCTTCGCGTCCGCTCGCGCCATCGGGCCCGCAAGCAGGAATCCAAGAACCTCCTCCAGCTCGCGGAGCACACGCTCCACGACTTCGGCGAAGAGGCGCGGCGGATCCTGCCCCACCGATAGCTCACCAAACCGCACTGGTAGCGTCCGCTGGAATGGCAGTCTGCTATCGACATCCCAAGCGCGAGACGGGCGTCTCGTGCTCGTCGTGCGGACGGCCGATCTGTCCCGACTGCATGACTCCGACCTCGGTCGGGATGCGCTGTCCGGAGTGCGCGCGCGAGCGCACCAAGGTCAAGACGATCCGCACGCTCCCGAGTACGCCGGTCGTGACCCAGGCGCTGATCGTGATCAACGCGGTGGCGTTCCTGATCGAGACCGGAGCGGGCGCGCCGCTCGGCGGGGGCGGCGGCGGCAGCGTCTTCAACCACGGCTACCTGTCCGGGCCGCTCATCGCGCAGAGCCACCAGTACTACCGGCTGTTGACCGCCGGCTTCCTTCACGATGGCCTGCTGCACATCGCGGTCAACATGCTCTCGCTGTGGTTCGTGGGCCGCTCACTCGAGCCGGCGATCGGGCGCGTCAACTTCATCGCGATCTACTTCGCGTCTCTGCTGGCGGGGTCGTTCGGCTCGTTGCTGTTCGAGCCGGCGGCTCCGACCGTCGGCGCGTCCACCGCGATCTTCGGCATCTTCGGGGCGCTGATCGTGCTCGCGCGAGCCCGCGGAATCCCGCTGTGGCAGAGCGGCCTCGGCCCGATCCTGCTCATCAACCTGGTGTTCTCGGTCGCTTACACCGGGATCTCGATCGGCGGGCACCTCGGCGGTCTGGTGGCGGGGCTGATCACCGGCACGCTGATCGTCGAGCTGGCCGAGCGCCGGGGCCTTCAGCCGCTCGCCATCGCCGGCTGCGTCGCCGTGGGCGCGCTCAGCGTCGTCGGGGCGATCGCGGTGGCCGGGCTGCACGGGCTCACGCCGACGGGCCTCGGCCTCACGTGATCTTCTACGAGCCTCACCGGCGCGACCGCTCGGTGCTGCCGCACGACCCGTTCAAGGCGCTGGTCGCGCCGCGACCGATCGGCTGGGTCTCGACCACGAGCACGGACGGAGCCGTGAACCTGGCGCCGTACAGCTTCTTCAACGCGATCGGCGAGCAGCCGCCGATGCTCGCGTTCTCGAGCTTCGGGGCGAAGGATTCGTCGACCTTCGCCGGCGAGCTGCGCGAGTTCGTGTGGAACCTGGCCACCTGGGACCTGCGCGAGGCAATGAACGAGACCTCGGCGCCGCTCCCGCGTGGCCGCAGCGAGTTCGACCGCGCCGGGCTGACGATGGCGCCCTCCCGCCTGGTGGCGCCTCCACGCGTGGCGGAGAGCCCGTGCTCGATGGAATGCCGGGTGGTTCACCACGTCGAGCTCCGCGACGTGGACGGCGAGCCCGCGAACCAGTACCTGGTGATCGGCCAGGTGGTGGGCGTCCACCTCGACGAGCGCGCGATCAAAGGCGAGGGAGTGGATACCGCCGCACTCAAGCCAATCGCCCGCTGCGGCGGCCCGGCCGACTACGCCGTGGTCGAGCGGATCTTCCGCATGTCGCGCCCGACGTCTTGATTGGGGCCGGGCTTCGCCCGGCATCCATGGGGCCGGGCGGGCCCGTCCGGACGCTCACCGAGCGTCGATCATCCGCCGCTCGTGACGCCCGACGCCGATCGTGCGGCCGTCGTCGGTCAGGACCTCGACGTGGAAGCGAAGCTTGCGCCCGTCCACCACCTCCTCGAGGCGTGCGTGGACGGTGCAACGGGTGCCCTCGCGGGCCGAGCCCACGTGTTTGACGCAGACCTCGAAGCCGACGGTTGCCTTGCCCTCGGGGAGGTGCGGGATCAGCAGGCGAGACGAGGTGCGCTCCATCATGCCGATCATCGCCGGCGTCGAGAGGACCTTCGCGGGCAGCGATCCGCCCACGTCGGTGAGCAGCTGGCCCTCGGCGACGAACTCGCGCGAGGACTCGAGGCCGGGCTCGATCACAGCTCGACGGTGAGGGCCGCGCCGGGTGCCTCTGGCACCAGCTCGGGGTGGAGGATGTGGGCCATCAGCTCGAGCCCGTCGACGATGCGCGGCCCCGGCCGGGAGAAGTAGGACGCGGCATCGACCGCCACCACCTCGCCGGCGCCGACGGCGGCGAGCTGGTCGCGGTGCATCTCGGCCTCGCGGTAGGCAATCTCGGCGTCGTAGCCGCACGGCATCACGATCACGATGTCGGGCTGGGCGGCCTCGACCTCGCGCCAGGCGCGCTCCTCGGAGGGCTCGCCGGGGAAGCCGAGTACGTCCTTGCCGCCGGCGAACTCGATCAGCTGCGGCGTCCAGTGACCGGCCGCGAACGGAGGGTCGAGCCATTCCAGGGCGGCGACCCGGGGGCGGCGCCGGGAGCCGCGGACGGCGAGGCGCACTCGATCGATCCGGGCCGAGGCGGTGCGGACGAGCTCGACCGCGGCGTCCTTGCGGTCCGTGGCCTGGGCCAGCGTGCGGGCGTCGCCCAGCACCTCGCCGAGGGTGTGGGGATCGAGCGAGATAACGCGCGGGTGCGAGTCGATCTCCTCGGCGATCGCGCGGACGTCGTCGTAGGAGACCGCGCACACCGAGCACAGGGCCTGGGTGACGATCAGGTCGGGGCGCAGATCGTGGAGCATGTCGGCGTCGAGCTCGTAGATCGACTGCCCGGCCAGCGTGCGCTCCTTGACTGCGGCGTCGATCTGCGCCGCGCTCAGGCCCGCGGGGAGCAGGTCGCGCGTCACCCTGGGCAGCTCGAGCGCGGCCTCGGGGTAGTCGCATTCGTGGGTGACCGCGATAAGGTCGGCGCCCAGCCCGAGAGCGAAGAGCATCTCGGTGGCGGATGGGACGAGGCTGACGATTCGCATCGGAGTCGGAGGAGAACGATATGGCAGATCTGCTGAGCGACGAGGAGATCGCGTCCAAGCTCCAAGGTAGCGACTGGCGGCGCGAAGGCCAGGAGATCGTCCGGGAGTGGAAGTTCAAGGACTTCGGCGAGGCGATGGCGTTCGTCAACCGCGTGGCCGAGGCGGCCGAGGCGGCCAACCACCACCCCGACATACTGCTCCACGGCTGGAACAAAGTCAGGCTGGCGCTGACCAACCACTCCGCCGGCGGGCTGACCGCGGCCGACTTCGAGATGGCGGACGAGTTCGATGGTCTATGAGCGGCGGCCGCGGCTGCTACCGTTCGCCGCGTCGCTGCATGACCGACGACGATCCATCGCGAAGTAGCAGCGCGCGGAGCGAGGGCATCTCCGCGCTGACCGAGTGACGGCGCTGTTCATCATCCTCACCGGGATCCTCGTCCTGGTGAACACGTTCTTCGTGGTGGCGGAGTACGCGCTCGTGCGCTCCCGCCGCCCGCGCCTGGAGTCGATGGCCGACGAAGGGCTGAGAGGCGCCCGCCTGGCGCTGCGGGAGCTCGAGGAGATCGGCGACTACATCTCGGCCTGCCAGGTCGGGATCACGATGGCCTCGATCGGGATCGGTGCGCTCGGGCAGCCGGCGATCGAGAAGGCGCTCAAGCAGCCGCTGGGTTCGGCTCTCGGGCACACCGCCTCGGTGGTGATCGCCGTGCTCATCGCCTACCTGATCATCATCACGGCGCAGAGCGTGGTGGGCGAGATCGTGCCCAAGCTCTACACGATCCAGAACGCCGAGGGTCTCGCACGTCGGATCGCCCGGCCGCTGCACTTGTCACGCACGCTGTTCAAGCCGTTCATCTTCGTCATCAACTCGATGTCCTACCGGCTCCTGCGGATGCTCGGCGTCGACCCCGACCGGGAGCCCGAGGGCGGGACGCCGGACGAGCTCAAGCGGATCATCGCCGACTCGCAGACCGGCGGGCAGCTCGACGTGGGCGAAGCGGCGATGCTCACCGGCGTCTTCCACCTGCACGAGCAGGAGGCCCGGCAGGTGATGACGCCGATCCCCGCGGTGGTCACAGTCGACGTCAGCGAGACAATCGAGGCGGCGCTCAAGCGCTGCGTGGACACCGGCCATTCGCGCCTGGTCGTGACCGAGGACGATAACCAGGACCGCGTCAAGGGGATCGTCCACGTCAACCAGCTCGTCAAGCGGATGATGGCGGACGGCCCGGCCTCCGACTTCGCGTTGCAGGTTCGCCAGGCGCCGCTCGTGCCCGAGACGAAGCCCCTCGACGACCTCCTGGCCGACCTCCAGCGCGAGCGGACCGAGCTGGCGATCGTGATCGACGAGTATGGCCGCACGGCGGGGATCGTCACGATCGAGGACATCATCGAGGAGGTGGTGGGGGAGATCGCCGACGAGACCGACCCCGCCGGCGGCGCCGTCCGGCGGCTGGCCAATGGCGACTGGTTCGTCCGAGGCCACGTCGCGGTCACCGACCTCGAGGACTATGGCCTCGAGCTGCCGGTCGACACCGACGCCTACAACTCGGTCGGCGGGTTCGTGTTCGCCGAGCTCGGTCGGCTGCCGAAGCGAGGCGACACGATCTCCGCTGACGGCTTCTCGATCCGGGTCGAGTCGGTGCGCCAGAACCGGATCGAGGCGGTGCGGATCAGGCAGCGGCGAAGCCGCGGGCCCGATGTCGCGCAGCCCTCGGGCGAGTGACGCACGTCCTCGATCCATTCGTTACATTTCCACCAGGCAACGGCCCCGGAGTTGCTCGAGCTTCGAGTCCCGGTGGTTGAGAGGAGAGATGAAGCCGGCCCTGGATTGGGCCGGCTTCGTTAACCGGGGCGGGCAATCGCGGGGCGATTCACCGAGGGCGCGCGGCCGGCGGGTCGGGTTGTGGCGCGGGGCGCGGCCGGCGGGTCGGGGTGTGGCGCGGGGCGCGGCCGGCGGGTCGGGTTGTGGCGCGGGGCGCGACCGGCGGGTCGGGTTGTGGCGCGGCCCGCGAGCGGCGGGTCGTGTAACCGCATCCTGCTCTTGGCCGCGCTGCGCTCCGCTTCAGGAGTCCGGGAGACCGCTTCGCTTGCGCGGCGATTACCACGGGCCGGACATCCTGCCGGCCCTTAAGAGAGCCGGCCCGCTGGGGACGGGCCGGCTCGTGCTTCTGGGGAGGAGGTGCTGCTATGAGGTACGTCGCGCTGCGTAGTCTGCGCTCGGCACCTGAACGAGCGCTAAATGCTTCGTAGGAGAAGAGTCAGTCGTAGCTGTAGAAGCCCTGGCGCGTCTTGCGCCCGAGCATTCCGCTGTCGACCATCTCCACGAGATCGCGGGGGATCTCGGTGTCGATCGCCTCGCCGATCGACTTGGCCACGTCAAGGCCGACGAGATCGAGCAGCGCGAGCGGACCCATCGGCAGGCCGGCGCCGAGCTTCATGCACTCGTCGATGTCACCGGCTTCCATGCCGGTCTCTGACTGCAGGCGCACGGCGTCGAACAGGTAGGGGAAGAGCAGCCGGTTGACCACGAAGCCCGGGATGTCGGGCACCTCGACCGGCGTCTTGCCGAGCGCCTCGCACAACGCATGGGCCCGCCTGCGGGTGTCCTCGGTCGCCTCCTCGGGAAACGCGAGCTCGATCAGCTGCATTCGCGTCACCGGGTTGAACACGTGGAAGCCGACAAAGCGCTCCGGGCTCCCGGTCACGCGCGCGAGCTCGGCGATCGAGAGCGACGAGGTGGTGGTGGCGATCAGCGCCTCGGAGCCGGCGTGACCCTTCAGGTCGGAGAGGTCGGAGAGCACTTCGGCCTTCATGCCGTGGTGCTCGACGATCGCCTCGACGAGGAAGCTCGACTCCTCGAGCTCGTCGATGCTCGTGACGATGTGAACCTTCTCCGGGTCGACCGCCTCCTCCTTGAGCCGGGAGCAGGTCATCTCCACCGTCGAGCGGGCGCGGTCGGCCGAGGGCTTTGAGCGGGCCCAGAGCCGGACCTCCCCGCCGCGCCGAGCGGCCGCCACCGCGAGGCCACAGGCAATCGTCCCCGCGCCGGCAATTCCGAGTCGTTCCTCCAAGGCACCTCCTGCCTTCCATGTGGGTGTCAGCGGCGGCCCGGGGGCCGCCAAATGCCTCGGGTACAGTACGGGACGGTTATCGAGCGGGGGCGAGCGGCGCGAAGCGCGCCCGGCGCGCCCCCGTGAAAAGGAGCGCGTGAATGGCGACTAACGGTCGTGAGGTGGTCATCGTCGAGGCGGTGCGGACTCCCGTCGGGCGGGGCCACAAGGAAAAGGGCTACTACAAGGACATCCACCCGAACGAGCTGCTCGGCCGCTGCTACAGCGAGGTGATCGAGCGCGCCGGGGTCGAGGCGAGCGAGGTGGAGGACGTGATCACCGGCTGCGTGCAGCAGTTCGGTGAGCAATCGGTGAACGTCGGGCGCAACGCCTGGCTGCAGGCGGGGCTGCCGGTCGAGACGCCCGCCACCACCGTCGATCGACAGTGCGGCTCCGCCCAGCAGGCGGTGAACTTCGCGGCGGCGCTGATCGCGGCCGGCGTGCACGACGCCGCGATCGGCTCGGGCGTCGAGCACATGGGCCACATTCCGCTCGGGATCGGGATGAGCTGGACCGAGCAGGTGGGCCATCCCTTCCCCAAGGAGCTGATGGACCGCTACGACCTGATCCCGCAGGGCCTGTCAGCCGAGATGATCGCCGAGAAGTGGGAGATCCCCCGATCGGAGCTCGACGAGCTCGCGCTGCGCTCGCACCAGCTCGCGCACCGGGCCACCGAGGAGGGCCGGTTCGAGCGCGAGATGGTGCCGATGAAGGTCAACGGCTCGACCTACGTGACCGACCAGGGGATCCGCCCGGGAGCGTCGCTCGAGGCCCTCTCGGAGCTCAAGCCGGCGTTCAAGCCCGACGGCAAGATCACCGCCGGCAACAGCTCGCAGATCTCAGACGGCGCCGCGGCGGTGCTGCTGATGGCGCGCGAGAAGGCCGAGGCGCTGGGACTCAAGCCGCGGGCGCGGATCATGGACCAGACCACGGTCGGCGTCGACCCGGTGATCATGCTCACGGGGCCGATTCCCGCGACTCAGAAGTTGCTCGAGCGCAACGGGATGACGATGGACGACATCGACCTGGTCGAGATCAACGAGGCGTTCGCGCCGGTGGTGGCGGCGTGGCGGCGCGAGCTCGAGCCCGACATGGACCGAGTCAACGTCAACGGTGGCGCGATGGCCATCGGCCACCCGCTCGGCTCGACCGGCGCCCGCCTGATCACGACGCTGCTGCACGAGCTCGAGCGCTCCGACAAGGAGATCGGACTCGTGACCATGTGCTGCGGTGGCGGGCTGGGCACCGGAACGCTGATCCAGCGGCTCTAGGGCGCGGCGATTGATCGATATGGGTCGCTATGCGGCCAATATCGATCACACCCGCGGCTGAGGCGGCCGCGCGCTGGGTAGGCCGGCCGGTATGGCGACCGTCGCCTCGCCCGTCACCCGCGCACTGGGGCGCGAGGCGGCGTGGCGCTCGACGCTGCTCGGCGAGCTGATCTCCGAGTTCCTGGGGACGTTCGTGCTGGTCGCCTTCGGCGACGGGGCGGTGGCGACCGCGGTGGCGGCGCTCCCTGAGTCGGCGCGGACCACGAGCGCGTTCGTGGCCGCCGGCGACTGGATGCTGATCGCCTGGGGCTGGGGCTTGGCCGTGGTGTTCGGCTACTACATCGCCGGCGGGATCAGCAAGGCCCACATCAACCCGGCGGTCACGCTGGCCATGGCGCTTCGGCGCGGCTTCCCCTGGGCCAAGGTGCCGGCGTTCATCGCCGTCCAGGTCTTCGGCGGGTTCGTCGCGGCGGCCCTCATCTACGCCAACTACAAGGGCGCCATCGCCGCGTTCGAGCATTCCCAGCACATCGTCCGCGGGCAGGCCACCTCGGTGAAGAGCTTCTCGATCTTCGCCACCTTCCCGGCCAAGTACTTCACGAGCTGGGTCGGGCCGCTCGTCGACCAGGTGATCGGGACGGCGTTCCTGGTCGGGCTGCTGTTCGCGCTGGTCGACGAGTACAACGTCCCGATCAAGGCGAACATGGCGGGGCTGTTCGTCGGCTTGGTCGTGGTGGCGATCGGGATCTCGTTCGGCGCCAACGCCGGCTACGCGATCAACCCGGCGCGCGACCTCGGGCCGCGGCTGTTCGCGTGGATCGCCGGCTGGGGCAAGGTGGCGATGCCCGGCTCGTTCCCCGGGATCGGCGCCTACGTCTGGATCCCGATCGTGGGCCCGCTGATCGGTGGCGCGCTCGGGGCCGGCATCTACGACTTCTTCATCCGCACCGAGCTGGTGGCGCGGGGCGCCGAGCCCGACCCCGACATCGTCGAGTCGGGGCGCGGCGCCGAGGAGAAGTCCTCGGCCGAGCACGGCGGCTGATCGCCCTACTCAGGCCGCGGCGCGTCCGGGCTGCTCGAGCCCGCGCGGGCGCAGGTCAGCGAGCGCGTCGCGGTAGGCCGCGACCTCGTCGCGGGCGCGCTCCGAGGACCACCCCAGCCAACGCTGCGCCACCCGCGCCGCCACCTCATCTGGACCGATGCCGGCGCTGGGGCCGAGCGTGACCATCGTCCGCCGGGCGAGCACGTCGGTCAGGGTGCTGGCCAGCTCGGCCCGGAAGGCGTGGATCACCTCGGCGGCCACGGCGCCCGTGGAGTCGTCGATCACCTCGAGCAGCGCGGGGTCCTCGACGGCCAGGACGTCCTCGGCCCGGACGCCGTAGATGCGCAGCAGTCGCTCGGCCACCGGGCGGGGCACGCCGGCCGCGCCGAGGAAGCGCTCGCGGAACGCCTGGAAGTCGGCCACGTTGCCGCCCGGGAGCGGCAGCCCACCCGTCCCGCACGCGGGTGAGTCCCGGCCGAGCTTCTCGAACACCGTGTCGACGGTCTCTTCGGCCAGACGGCGGTAGGTGGTGAGCTTGCCGCCGACGATCGAGAGCAGCGCCTCGACGCCCGGAGCGTGGTCGTGGACGATGTGGCGGCGGGTGATCGACCCCTCGTTGCCCTCGGTGGAGGGCAGCGGGCGGACGCCGGCGTAGGTGTAAAGAACGTCCTCGCGGCTCAGGCGGGCGCCGGGGATCACCTCGTTGGTGGCCGAGATCAGGTACTCGATCTCCTCGTCGGTGGCGACCACGTGGTCGAGGTCGCCCGTGTAGCGGGTGTCGGTGGTGCCGATCAGGTAGAGGTCGTTCCAGGGAACGATGAAGTACGGCCGCCCATCCTCGGCCTCGACGTAGAGCGCCTCTGAGGGGGCGCCGGGGAAGCGGTCGACCACGAGGTGAGAGCCCTTGGTGCCGCCGATCAGGGGGCGCTCGGCGGCCTCGCCCAGCACGGCGTCGACCCACGGGCCGGCAACGTTGACGACGATGTCGGCGCGTATCTCCTCGCCGCCGTCCAGGCGCGCGCCCCGGCACCGGCCGTCCTCGACGATGAGCGCGTCCACGCGGCGGTGGAGCAGGATCGCCGCGCCGTGGTCGTAGGCGTCGAGGGCGTTCTCGAGCGCGAGGCGTTCGGCGTACTCGACCTGGCCGTCGAAGTACACGGCGGCGCCGTTGAGCCCGTCGCGGGCGATCCCGGGCTCGCGCTCGAGCGCGTCCTCGGCGCTCAGCATGTGGTGGTGCTCTTCGCTCTTTCTGAACGACAGCGCGTCGTAGGCGAGCATGCCCGCGCGGACCATCCAGGGGCCGCGGCGGTCACGGTCGTAGATCGGGATGAAGAACGACATGGGGTGGACGAGGTGAGGGGCGATCTTCAGCAGCCGCTCGCGCTCGTGTAGCGACTCGCGCACGAGCCCCACCTCGAAGTGCTCGAGGTAGCGCAGGCCGCCGTGGATCAGCCGGGTGGAGCGCGACGTGGTCCCGGCGCCGACGTCGGACTGCTCGACGATCGCCACGCGCAGGCCGCGCAGCGCGGCGTCGCGGGCGATGCCGCAGCCGTTGATTCCGGCGCCGATGACGAGCAGGTCGACCGGGGTGCGGGGGAGCTCGCGCCTTACGTCGCGCTCGGCCATGAGCCTAGCTCTCGAGGACCCAGTGCCCGGCGCGCTGGAGCGCGCGGCGCCACTCGGCCAGGAGCGCGTGGCGCTCCTCCTCGGACATGTTCGGCTCGTAGCGGCGATCCTCGGTCCACATCCCGCGCACGTCCTCCTCGGTCCAGACCTCGGCCGTGATGCCCGCCAGGTAGGCGGCCCCGAGGGCCGTCGTCTCGGTGATCGTGGGCACGACCACGGGCACGCCGAGCATGTCGGCCTGGAACTGCATGAGCCACTCGTTCTGCGTGGCGCCGCCGTCGCAGCGGAGCTCCTCCAGGGGGACTCCGAGCGCGGTGTTCTGCGCGCGGACGGCATCGACAGTCTGGTAGGCGATCGCCTCCAGGGTGGCCCGGGCCAGGTGCGCCACCTTCGACCCGCGCGTGAGCCCGATGATCATCCCGCGCGCGTAGGGGTCCCAGTGCGGTGAGCCGAGGCCGGTCAGCGCGGGCACGAAGTAGACGCCGTCGTTTGACTCGAGCGAGCCCGCCAGCTTCTCGGTATCGGCCGCCTTCTCGATCACGCCGAGACCGTCTCGCAGCCACTGCACGCCCGCCCCGGTGACGAACATGCTCGACTCCAGGGCGTAATCGACGCGGTCGCCGAGGCCCCAGGCGATCGTCGTGATCAGCCCCCGTTCGAGCAGCGGGGAGCCGGCGCCGGCGTTCTGAAGCAGGAAGTTGCCCGTCCCGTAGGTGTTCTTGCCCAGCCCCGGCTCCTGGCAGGCCTGGCCGAACAGCGCCGCCTGCTGATCTCCGGCCATCCCGCACACCGGCACCGAGCCGCCGAACTCGCTCGTCTCGCCGTACACCTCGGCGTTGGTCCGGGCGTCAGGGAGCGAGCCGATGGGAACGCCGAGGATCTCGCACAGCTCTTCGTCCCAGCGACGCTCGCGGATGTTGAAGAGCAGCGTGCGGGACGCGTTCGAGTAATCGGTGATGTGGTTGCCCGTCAGCTTGTAGACGAGCCAGGAGTCGATCGTTCCCAGCCGCGCGCGCTTGTCGACCTCGCCCTTGGTCAGGAGCCACTCGTACTTCGTGCCGGCGAAGTAGGAGTCGAGCACGAGCCCGGTGCGCTCGCGAAAGACCGGCTCCTGGCCGGCCTCTCGCAGCTCGTCGCAGCGGCCCGCGGTGCGCCGGTCCTGCCACACGATCGCGTTGTGGAGCGGCTCGCCCGAGCGCTCGTCCCACGCCACCGCGGTCTCGCGCTGGTTGGTGATCCCGATGCCCTTCAGATCGGAGCCCTTGACGCCCGCGTCCTCAAGCGCCTCCTTGGCCACGCGGACCGTCACCTCCCAGATCTCGGCTGCGTCGTGCTCGACCCAGCCGGGGCGCGGGAAGTGCTGCTCGAATTCGGAGTAGCCCCGCCCCTTGGGCTGGCCCTCCTCGTCGAACACGAGGCAGGTCGTTCCGGTGGTCCCCTGGTCGATGGCGAGGATCATCTAGTGCCGGTCGTACCCCGGCCGGGCGCGGCCAACGCTGATCGGTCTGGACGTGTCGTAGAGGAAACCGGACAGGCTGACGTCGAGCATGCGCTGCCACTCCTCGAGCGGTGCCCCGAGCACCGGGGCCGAGCAGCATCACGCCCGCGACGGTACCGTCGAGCGCGCTCACGGGCCCCACCGGAACCCGGTGGGTGCCGGCGCGGGGGCGAGGGGGCTGGACGGGAGGCCTTCGGGGGGATCGTCCTGGTTGTAGCCGCTGGGTGCCAGGTCGTTGGGCGTGTCGGGATGAAACAGCGAGGCCAGGTACTGCGCCTGTCCCCGACCCGGGCCCAGCTCGAACTGACCGCCGCCGTAGGCGCCGATGCCGTGCTCGGCGCAGTAGTCGTAGGTGGCGCACAGCTTGGCCAGGCCGCCCACGCGCGAGGGCTTGATGTTCACCATGCGAGGCGGGAACGGGAGCGCTTCGATGTCGGCGATCGAGTGGATCGGCGCGTCCCAGGTGATCCGGTCGTGATGCTCGGCGAGGACCGCGGCCGTACCCGGGGTGAGGACGTCCGGGTCCTCGATCCACGCGTTCGGGAACGCCTCGACGACGCGCCGGTAGAGCACCGGGTCGGGGGGCTGGTCGACGATCGTCCCGCGATAGAGGCTCTTGAAGTCGACCGAGTCGACCGCTCCGGTGGCGACGAGCTCGGCGATCAGCTCCGGCGTCCACGAGCTGGTGGGATCGAGCTTGAAGCGGAGCGTCGGGTACCGGGCCAGGCGACGCTCGAGCGGCGACCGAGGGTCGCTGGCTCTCCCAGCCGCAGCGAGACGACGAACGTGAGCGGGTTCGGCGGGCGGCCGAGGACGTCGTGCAGGGGCCGGCCCGCCTGGGCCAGTGCCAGATCGAGCGCGGCGCTGTGGAAGGTCCAGCGGCGGTACAGGCGCGAGACCTCGCGCTGCGGCTCGACTGGGAACAGATCGAGCGAGTCGATCAGCTCGCAGAACTCGCCGAGCGCGTAGCGGCCCGCGAGGTCGTGCACGGCGCCCGCTTCCTGGAGCGCCACGTGGTCCTCGGCGTCGTAGACGACGTCCTCGCCCACGCCCTCCGCGCCGCCGCCGTACAGGTGGACGACGGTGCTCAGGCGCTCGAACCCGCTCGAGACATGTGCCCGCAGTCCCTCCAGCCGGTATCCCTCGACCTCCAGCGGGAGGCCGGCGAGGAGGTCGAAGGTACTCACCGGCCCGCCTCCAGGCGCGCCACCAGCTCCTCGAGGCGGAGCTCCTCGAGGCCCTGGCTGACCGCCTCGAGCTCGCCGGCGCAGTACTCGACGAGCTCGCGCCCCTCCTTTACCAGGTCGAGCGTCTCGCGCAGGCCGGCCTCGCCTGAGTCGAGGCGGCGGATGATCTCCTCCACCCGCGCCACCGCGGTCTCGTAGGAGCGCTCGGGCGCGCTCATGGCTCGGAGACCCGCGCCGGGACCGCGCCGTCGTGGAAGCGCAGGCGCACGTCGCCGGCACGCCGGGCGGCGTCCGCCGAGGTCAACGGCTCGCCCGAGGCCGGCTCCTCGACGAGGGCGTAGCCCCGGGCCAGCGTCCGGGCGGGGTCGTGGGCGGCGAGCGCCAGGGCCAGGCGCTCGAGCGTCCTGCGGCGGTCGGCCGCCTGGGAGCCGCGCGCGCGCTCGGCGCTTCGGCACAGCACGAGCAGGTGGACGCCCGCCAGCGAGCGACCCTCCTCGCCGGCGCGGCGGGCGCTGGCGCGCAGCTCGCGCAGGAGCTGGTGGAGGTGGCGGCGGTGGCGGGCGACGTGCTGGGCGGGCGCACGCGAGAGCACGCCCAGCGAACGTGCCCGCTCGAGCACGGCGCGCCGTCCGTGGCCGTGGAGCCGGCCGGCGCACGCCGAGAGCTGCGAGCGGGCAGCCCGGCAGTCGACGGGCACGGCGGTCTCGGCGGCGTGGGTGGGAGTCGAGCAGGCGACCGCGGCCACGTCGTCGATCAGCGGCCGGTCGGTGTGGTGGCCGACCGAGGAGATGACGGGGACGCGGAGCATGGCCACGGTCCGGCACAGGGTCTCATCGCAGAACGCGAACAGGTCGGCCAGCGATCCGCCGCCGCGGGCCACGATCACGACGTCGACCTCGGGCAGAGCGGCCAGCTCACGCAGGGCGGCGGCGATCCGGGGCGCGGCGTGGCGGTCCTGCACAGGGACGAACGCCCACACGAGCCGGCCGCGCCAGCCGCGGCGCTCGAGCCCCGCGAGGACGTCGTCGCGCGCCTTGCCGCGCTCGCCCGTGACCACGCCGATCGTGCGCGGCAGAAGCGGCCGGGGGAGACGCTTCTGCGGCTCGAGCAGGCCGTCGGCGGCCAGGCGCCGGCGCAGGCGCTCGAGCTGGACGAGCAGGTCGCCCTCGCCGGCGATCCGCAGCTCGCTGACGGCGAACGTGAACGAGGGCGAGGAGGTGGCGCTGCCGGGGTAGTAGTCGCAGCCCCCGCCGACGACGATCCGCAGGCCGTCGGAGAGCTTCACGCCGGGCGCCTCGAAGTCGGTGCGCCACATCGAGCAGGGGAGCGCGCCGCGCGCGTCGCGCAGCTCGAAGTAGACCCGCGCCCGGCTCGGGCGAAAGCCCCACACCTCGCCCGACGAGCTGGACCCGGGCGAGCTCGCGCAGCCGGCGCTGGAGGCCGGCCGCGTAGGCGCCGACCTCGAACGGGCCGGGCAGGGTGCTCTCGTGAACGGCGGTGGCGGGGGCGGCATGCACGGCCCGGCCGAGGCTAGCGCACGGGCAGGCGGACAGGACCGCTACTCGCCGGCCGGGACCACCAGCACCGGCCGGTCGGCGAGAGCTGGAGCAGCTTGTGCGGCGTCGAGCCGAGCAGCGCGCCCCGGAGCGGGCTCTCGCCGCGCGTGCCGACCACGATCACGCGGGCGTCGCGCTCATCGGCGACGTGGACGAGCGCTTCGGCCGGGGCGAGCGCGACCACGACCGCCTCGATCGTCGGCGTCGGCGTCGGCGCGAGCGCCGGCCAGCTCGAGCGCCTCCGTCGACACGTGCGCGGCCCAGGTCGTTGAGCGCCGCGTGGTAGTCGTGGAGCTCGCCGCCCACCGGCGAGAGCTCGTAGCCGAAGGCCACGGTCAGCTTGTCGCCGTAGGCCCGCGCCACTTCGACGGCGGCGCCGAGCGCGGCCTTGGCGCAGTCCGAGCCGTCGTAGCCGACGACGACGCCGCTGCTCATGTCTGCGCCTCCGGCCGGCGCGTGCGCGACGACGGCCGGATCGACCACCTCGGGCTTGTTGACCTTGAAGAACTCGGGCATCGTGATCCGCTGGATCACCATCCAGACCAGTCCGAGGATGATCATCAGCAGCGCGATCACGATCGGCGAGCCGATGCCCAGGAACGGCTTGGCGTAGCCGGCGTGGGGCTTGGAGTAGTCGACGACCGCCTTGATGAGCACGAACGTCAGCACCGCGCCGCCGACGAACGGGAGCAGCCCGATGTAGACGAAGTTCTTCAGCGCTGGCGAACAGCTGGCGCCGGTAGTAGACGACGCACGCGAACCCGGTGAACCCGTAGTAGAAGGCGATCGTCAGCGCCAGCGAGGTGAAGGCGTCGCCGATCAGGTTCGTGCTCGTCGCCGACAGCAGGATGTAGACGAGCGTCGAGACGGCGCCCATCCAGATCGTCGAGAAGCCGGGGCTGAGGAAGCGCGGGTGGACTTCGCCGAACTGCCGCGGGATCGCCTTCCAGCGCGCCATCGACAGCGTCGTGCGGGCGGTGGGGAGGATCGTGGTCTGCGTGGAGGCCGAGGCCGAGCGTCAGCACGGCGATGATCAGCAGCTTGTCGAGCGGCGAGCCGAGCACGCCCTTGCCCAGCGGCGCGAGCACGTCGTTCTGGTTGTTGACCAGGTTGGCCAGGCCGCCGAACGCCTGCGCCGCCGTCGTGACCAGCAGGTAGATCCCGACGAGGACGAACGTGGAGACGATCGCCGCGCGGCCCGGCGCGGTGCTCGAGTCCTCAGTTTCCTCGTTGACGCTCACCCCCGAGTCCCACCCCCAGTAAACGAACACCGCGAGCAGGATGCCGCCGTCGAAGCGCGTTCAGGCTGGAGACCGAGAACGGGTTGAACCAGCCCGCCTGCGGCTCGATCGAGTGGGGCGGGTGGTTGGCGTAGACCTTGACCAGGGCGACCACCGCGAAGATGACCAGGGTCACGAACTCCATCCCGAGCAGGAACTGCTGGGTGCGGGCGGAGAGCTCGATGCCGATGTAGCAGATCGCGGTCATCACGATGATCCAGGCGATCCCGACGAGCGTGACGTCGAGGTTGCTGGGGTGTGGTCGTGCCGAACAGCTGGAAGGTGTAGTTGCCCGCCACCGAGGACAGGCTGGGCATCACGAGCACGTCGGCGACGACGATCGCCCAGCCGCCCTGCCAGCCGAGCCACGGGCCCATCGAGCGCGTCATCCAGGCGAACGTCGTGCCGCAGTCCGGGTCGGCCCGGTTCATGTAGTAGTAGGCGGCGGCGATGCAGGCCATCGGGAAGAACGCCACCAGCATCACCGCGGGCGAGTGCACGCCCAGACCCGCGACCGCGGCGATGAACCCGAGCGTCGCCGCCAGGCTGTAGGCCGGCGCGGTCGAGGCCACTCCGATCACGATGTTCGAGACGAACGTGATCGCGTTCTTCTTCAGGCCCTTGTCCTCGACCTGAACGCCCGCGCGGGCGGGCTGTGTGATGGTCGCGCTCTCCACTGGCGCTCTCTCCTCACTCGGGTTGCGGCGGGATTCTCGGCCGCCCGGCGTACGCACGCAAGTGATGGGTGGCGCGAAGCGCCGGGCGACGTTTATACCGCCTGGCTAAGCCGGGCGCCGGTACGGTCTGCCCGTGGATCGAGCGGTCAACGTCGCGGTGCTGGGGGCCGCGGGCACGATCGCGCCGGCGATCGTCCACGACCTGGCGCAGTCGCCGGAGGTGGAGCGCATGGTGCTGCTCGACCTCGACGCCGAGCGGGCGAGCGCGGTGGCCGAGCGCCACGGGGACGGGCGGGCGTCCGCGCAGGGCGCCGACGCCCGCGATGTGGCCGCGCTGGCGGCGCGCGCTCGACGGCGTCGACGTGCTCGTCAACACCGCTTCCTACCGCGTCAACCTCGAGGCGATGCGGGCCTGCCTGAGCGCCGGCTGCAGCTACCTGGACCTGGGTGGCCTGTACTGGATGACCGCGCGCCAGCTCGAGCTGGGGCGAGTTCGAGCGCGCCGGGCTGCTCGCGGTGCTCGGGATCGGCTCGAGCCCGGGCAAGACCAACCTGATGGCGGCGGTCGGTGCGCGGGAGGTGGGCTCGCCGGCGGTCGCGATCGAGGTCGCCGCCGCCGGACGCGACCCGGTGGCGCACGACGACGGGCGCTTCCGCCCTCCCTACGCGGTGCAGACGCTGCTCGACGAGCTGACGCTGAAGCCGGTCGTCCTGCGCGAGGGCGCGCCGGAGGAGATCGAGCCGCTCGACGCCGGGCGGCGAGCTCGACTTCGGCGAGCCGATCGGGGTGGCCGAGACGATCTACACGCTGCACTCCGAGCTCGCCACGTTCGGGGAGAGCTTCGGCTGCCGTGAGGCGAGCTTCCGCCTGTCGCTCTCGCCGGCGGTGGAGGCGGCGGCTGCGGGAGCTCGCCGGGGCCTCGGCCGAGGAGGTGGCGGCGGCCGCGCGCGAGGCCGCGCCGGCCTCGAACGAGACGATCTCGGTGCACCTGGTCAGGGTGACGCGGCGAGGACGGAGCGAGCGTCACCGTGCGCGCGGTCACCGGGCCGCGGTTCGGCCTCGGAGGCTCGATCGTGTCCACGGCGGCGCCGGCGGCGGCCGCGGTCGCGGCTGCTGGCGCGCGGGTCGCTCGGGCGCGCGGGTGCCGGCGTGCACCCGCCCGAGCGCTGCATCGACCCCGAGGAGATGTTCGCCGAGCTCCGGGCTCGGGGCTGCACGTTCTCTGTGACGCGCTAGACGCCGCTCACCCGGGGGCGGGGTCGAAAACGGGAAATATGGTCCCGTTAGCGACCCCCCTCCACCCAGACCCACGCCCCGACCTCACCCGCCTCAGCCCACCGCCGCCCGTAGAGGGTGCGGCGGGGCGTCGCGCCGGCTAGGCCCGACCACCGGCCAGGCGCTCGCCCAGCCAGGCCGCGGTCTCGGCGAGGCCGTCGCTCAGCGCGCACCTGCGCCTCCCATCCGAGCAGGCGCTTCGCCTTCTCCACCGACGGCCACCGCCGCTGCACGTCGACCTCGAAGCTCTCCACGTGGTGGAGCTCGAGATCGGCCGGGTCGTTGCCGCAGGCCTCCCAGATCAGGGCCGCGATCTCCGCCACCGTCAGCTCCTCGGAGGCGGAGATGTTGAAGTCCTCGTTCTCGCCGGCCATCGACGCCATGGCGGTGACGACCCCGTCGGCGATGTCGCTCACGTGGGTGAGCGTCCGCGTCTGCCGGCCCGAGCCGAAGATCTCCAGCGGGTGCTGGCGGGCCAGCGATTTGGCGATCAGGTCGGGCACGGCGTGGGCGATCCCGGGCTCGCCGAGGTCGGGGAGCTCGCCCGGGCCGTAGGCGTTGAACGGGCGGCAGATCGTGTAGCGCAGGCCGTGCTCGTCGTGGGCGGCGCGGGCATAGACCTCGCCGGCGAGCTTCGAGAAGCCGTAGGCGGAGCGGGGGCTCGGGCAGCTCAGCACGTGCTCCTCGGTGGTCGGGAACTCGGTGGCGCGCTCGAACACCATCGACGAGGACACGTACACGAAGCGCTCCACGGCCTCATCGACGGAGGCGTGGACGATCGCGCCCGTGAGCGCGTTGTTGACCTCGGTCAGCGTGTACGGCAGCTTGTGGAAGTTGGCGATCCCGCCCACGATCGCCGCCAGGTGGATCACGTGGGTGCAGCCCTCGAGCGCCGCGCGGGCGTTCTGGGGCTCGCGCAGGTCCGCGGTGTGGATCTCGGCTCCCTCGCGCATCCACATCGGCGCCGGCCGGTGGTCGGCCACGCGGATCTCCCAGCGCGGGTCGGCGAGGAGCCGGCGCACGACCGCGGAGCCGATCATGCCCGCGCCCCCGGTGACCAGGACGCGGTTCATGTACGCGACGGCGTGCTCAGCAGCGGCGCGACCTCGGCCGCGTACACGAACACCTGGCCGGTGCCGAGCGCGTTCCACGCGTCGACGAGCAGGCAGTCCGGCGTGGCGCCCGAGACGATCTCGCGCAGCGCCTCGGCCCCCTCGAACTCCGGGTGGTTGGTGGCGACGATGACCACGTCGGCGTCCTGGACGGCCTCGGTCAGCGACTGCGTCGGGGTGCGGGCGTGGGGATCGCACACGGCCACGTCGGCGAGCTCGCGCTCGAGCAGGCGGATCAGCTTGGGCGAGAGCGAGTCGCGCTCGTCGTCGGTGCCGCGCTTGAAGGTGAGCCCGAGGACGGCCACCTTGCGCGAGGACAGGGTTCCCCCAGCCGGCGCTTGACGCCCTCGACCAGGAACAGCGGCACCGACTCGTTGACGCGGGAGACGGCGAGCAGCATCCCGGGGGCGTTCGAGCGCTCCTCGGAGAAGGCGAAGTCCTTGCGCAGGCACGTCCCCCCGGTCATCCCCGGCATCGCGATCCCGCCGCGCGGATAGTCGCGGTTGATCAGCTCGATCACCTCGAACACGTTGGCGCCGTACCGATCGCAGTCCATCATCAGCAGGTTGGGGAGCGCGAACGTCGCGTAGCGCAGGATGTTGGTCCAGATCTTGGCCAGCTCGGCCTGGACCGGCGTGGTCTTGACGATCGGGGCGCCGAACACCGAGAACAGCTCGGCCGCGCGGTCGGTCGACGCGGCGCCGACGCCGCCGACGATGCAGGGCAGCGTCGAGATCTCATCGAGGAAGCGGCCGGCGGCGATCCGCTCGGGGGCATGCGCCACGAACACGTCCTCGCCGACGCGCAGGCCCCGGCGCTTCTCGACGTAGCCGGCGACGAACTCCGTCGTCCCCGGAGCGATCGTCGAGCGCAGGATCAGGCCGTGGCCGGGGCGCAGCAGCGGGAGCAGGTCGTCGACGGCGGCGCGGACCTGGCGCAGGTCGCTCTCGACGTGCGAGAACGACGGCGTGCCGATCGTGATCACGATGTCCTGCGCCCGGGCGGCGTCGGCGGCGCGGTCGGCCAGCTCGAGCCGGCCGGAGGCGAGGACGCGGTCGAGCAGCTCCTGCGTGCCCGCCTCGGCGAACGGCATCCGTCCCGCGCGCAGCGAGTCGAGCACCGCGGCGTCGTGGTCGACGCCCAGCACCCGGTAGCCGCGGTCGGCGAAGCTGAGGGCCAGCGGCAGACCGACCCGGCCGAGGCCGATCACGGAGACGTGGCGGGAGGCGCTCACGGCCTGGGCTCAGTCGCGCCCGAGGCCGGTCACGCTCGGCAACGGGTCGAGCCCCGGCTCGGCGGGGTGGCCCCGGATCTCGCCGTCGAAGGCGATCCGGTCCAGGCGCGCGATCTCGCGCTCGCCCTCGAGGCGCGCGGGGTGCTCGGACGGGAGGCCGCGGATCAGGGCGCGGATCCGCTCCCGGAGCTGGAGCGCGAAGTGGGGGGTGGAGGCGCCCATCAGCTGACGCACGTCCTCGATCGTGACCTCGTGGTCGGCCTTCAGGCGGTCTGGATGCTCGGATTGGCTCATTTCGGGGTCGTCTGCTGCGGTGGCGCGTTCGGGGACGGTCCTTGCGTCGTCTGCTGCGGAATCGCTTCCAGAAGGCTATCCATCTCCGCCTGGACCGGAACCGCGACGGCGGTCTGGTCGCCGATCACCCAGCCGTGGTTGTAGACCGCGGCGGTCGGCCCCTCCTGCGTGTAGCCGGGAGTGGCGTAGTCGAGGAAGTAGTTGAGGATCGAGGCCGGCATCGTCGAGGCGCTGTCGATGACGAGCTCGGGACCGAAGCTCCCGCTCGCCGACAGCGGCGCCGCCGCCGCCGCGTCGAGCGGCCGGTTCGCGTTGACGAGCGTGTAGCCGTGGCCGGGGCTGCGCAGCGCCCACCCGAAGCTGCCGGGGACGTGGACGCACGGCTGACCGTTCGAGCACGCCGGGTCGCGGAAGGAGGCGAAGGCGACCGAGTTGGCCGCGGGATCGCCGGCGCCGACCCGCATCACCGTCCCGTAGTGGCCGAGCTGCCGCAGCACGCTGTCGGGAATCACGCTCGGCGGCCCGAGCACGTAGATGTGCGGATGCTGGTGGGAGAGCAGCGCCTGCTGCGTGGCCGGCGGCACTCCGGAGCTGTTGACGAACAGGATCGGGTTGCCGCTCTCGGCGGCCCAGCCGGCGGCCGGCATCGCGTAGGCGGCGTCGTCGGCCGAGGTGACGACCACGTCGGGGCTGGCCGTGCCCGAGGCGGCGCTGGCGAAGCGGTCGATCGCCGCCGCGAGCGCGAACGGCCCGCTCCCCGAGATCGCCACCGAGCGCAGCTTGCCCGGCGCGGGGACGTCGCCGATGCGGATGACCTCGGCGCCGCCGCCGCTGCCGGCGCCGGTCGGGGCGAGCTGGGCCAGGGCGTCCCTGGTCGCCGTGGGCAGCGCCGAGCTGCCCGACAGGAGGATCGGCGCCCGGATCGGGGCGGCCATCAGAACCGAGGCGGCGAGCGCGGCCTGCCAGTCGTCGGTGGGCGCGATAGCCACCGCACCCGGGTGGGTGCCCGGGGCGCTCGAGGGGTACACGGCAAGCGCCACCCCGGCCGCGTCGGCAACCGGGTCCGCGCCGGCCACACGGGTCGTGTTCTTGGTCGCCACGGCGGGGAAGCCGAGCTTCTGGCCCGCCTGCGGCGTCCCGGACACCACGCCGACGACCGGCGTGCGGATGATCTGGGCGGTCCCCCCGCCGCACGCGGCCACGGCCATGGAGAGGATCGCAATGCAGCGCCATCCGTCGCATAGCTCGCCAGGACGTTAGCGAGCGGGCAGACGGCGGGCGTCACGTCCGGCCGGGGCTCGCGCGTGCGCGCGCATGTGGGCGCGCCGCCCCGCTACGCTTGAAGGGCTCGTCCAGCAACCCGCCAAGGAGGATGCGATGCCGGGCCTATCCGGGCGCATGTCGACAGTCGTCAAAGCGAAGATCTCAAAGCTCCTCGACCGTGCCGAGGACCCCGCGGAGACGCTCGAGTACAGCTACCAGAAGCAGATCGAGCTGCTCCAGAACGTCAAGAAGGGCATCGCCGACGTCGTCACCTCCAAGAAGCGCCTTCAGCTCCAGGAGGAGACGCTCCGCCAGCAGGTGGTCAAGCTCGACACGCAGGCGCGCCAGGCGCTGGCCGCCGGCAACGAGGAGCTGGCCCGGGTGGCGCTCGAGCGCAAGAACGTGGCCCAGACCGAGCTCCAGTCGCTCGACTCCCAGGTCGCCCAGCTCGAGCAGCAGCAGGAGCAGATGACCGCCTCCGAGCAGAAGCTGCGCACGAAGATCGAGCAGTTCCGCTCCAAGAAGGAGGTCATCAAGGCCCAGTACTCGGCCGCCGAGGCCCAGGTCCGGATCTCCGAGGCCGCCACCGGCGTGGGCGAGGAGATGGCCGACGTCGGCCTGGCCATGCAGCGCGCGCTCGACAAGACCGAGAACATGCGGGCGCGCGCCGACGCGGTGCAGGAGCTCGAGGCGGCCGGGACGTTCGAGGACCTGACGAGCCTCGGCTCCGGGCGAGGACGACATCGACCGCCAGCTGCGCCAGCTCTCGAGCACGAGCGAGGTCGACTCGGAGCTGGCCAAGATGAAGGCCGAGCTCGGCCAGGGCTCGGCGCCGGCGGGCGAGCTCGGTGCCGGCGGCGGGGCCGCGGCGGGAGGAGCCGCGAGCCCTCAGCCGGCCGAGGGACAGGCTCCGTGATCGTCCGGATCGCCACCGAGGGTCAGTACGAGCTGCTCGAGAACGACGAAGAGGTCCTGAACACGCTCGACAACGAGGCGGTGGCGGCCTGCGAGGCCGGTGACGAGCAGCAGTTCCACGACGCGTACGCCAGCCTGCTCGAGTTCGTGCGCACCAACGGCCAGCCCGTCCCTGAGGACCGGCTCGAGCCCTCCGACGTGATCCTCCCGCCGCCCGACGTCTCGCTCGATGAGGCGGCGAAGGAGTTCACCGGCGAGGGCCTGATCCCGGGCTAGATCGGGATACCCCAGAGGGGGAACCAGCGCTCGAGCTCGGCCTCGAGGGGCAGCTCGTTCCTCATCTGGGCCTTCAGGACGAGCTCGCGCTCGCTGTCGCGCTGCTGGTCGCCGCCGGCGGGGACGAACGGATAGAACGATCCCCGCTTGTAGTTGTAGATGAAGTACAGGGGGCTCTTCTGGCGGTCGACGAAGGCGAACACGGCGCACAGGACGCGCTCGCCGTAGCCGCCGGACTCGAGCGCGCCGCTGACCGCGTTGATTCCGACCACGAGCTCGTCGAAGTCACCGCCGCGCAGGATCAGCCAGCGGAACCCGTAGGTGTCATCGTCGGTGGCGACCGTGGTGCCGCTGTCGGAGGCGGTGGCGCGGACGACGTCCTCCATGTCGCGCACGATCGTCTGGAAGTCGGCGGTGGCGAGCGGCTGGAAGACGATCGCCGCCGTTCCCCGGGTGCTGATCTCGAGCGAGGTCTCGAGCGTGACGTACGCGGTGCTCATCGCGAACAGGCGATCGGGCGCCGGCTCCGCCAGCTTGCGCCTGCCGGTGAGGACGTCGAGGAAGCCCACCTAGGCGGTGCCCTGGAGCTGGGCCTCGAGGCGCTCGAGCGCGGTGATCCGGGCCTCGAGCGTCGGGTGGGTCGAGAACAGGTTGGCGACCGACTGCTTGGCCTTGGGCGGGAAGATGTAGAACGCAGCGAGCTCGCCTGAGGCGGCGCGCAGGTCGCGCTGGGGGATCTGCTGCATCGTCCCGCTGATCTTCCTCAGGGCGGTGATCAGAGCGCTCGGGCGGCCGGTGATGATCGCCGAGCCGCGGTCGGCCGCGAACTCGCGGTAGCGCGAGAGCGTCTGGAGCAGGAGGAAGGAGATCATGTAGACGGCGGCGGAGACGAGGATCACCACGGCGAAGGCGGGACCGTTGTTGTTGTCGCGGGTGTCGAAGGCGCCGCCGAACCAGAAGCCCATCTGGGTGATGAAGGCGGCGATCGAGGCGAAGAAGCTGGCGATCGTCATCACCATCACGTCGCGGTTCTGGACGTGGGTCAGCTCGTGTCCGAGCACGCCCTCGAGCTCGGCCGGGGTGAGCAGGTCGAGCAGCCCCGTGGTCACGCACACGGTGGCGTTCTTGGGCGAGCGGCCTACGGCGAAGGCGTTGGGCATCGGCGTGTTCGCCACCGCCACGTGCGGCTTGGGGAGGTTGGCCTGGATGCAGAGGCGCTCGATGATCGCGTGTACCTGCGGGGCCTGAGCGGGCGAGACCTCGCGCGCGCCCATCGAGAGCAGGGCGATCTTGTCGGAGGTGAAGAACTGGATCAGGAACAGGGCGCCCGCCACCACCGCGATCGTCACCGCCCCGACGCCGGCCGCGAACAGCACGCCGACGAGCACCGCGTAGACGAGCCCGAGCAGGAACATGGTGAGCAGCATCCGGGTTTGGAGACCCGGGTCGCGCCCGAACGATTTGGATGGTCCGGCCATGGTGCGAAGAATGTTGGCAGACCTGGTAAGTCGAACCTGAAGGATTTATGATGAATGCCTGCGTCCGTGCGGGGCGGACGCGAGTGGGGGCGCCCGCCGTGGGGGCGTCTCTCCGGCAAGCGCTAAACGTTTCGGAGGCAGGAGCCGAAAGGTAAGTCGGGTGCGTGCGATGCGTGCATATCTGGCTGGGCTGGGCACGGCGGGATGTCTCGTCGCCGGCATCGCCCTGCTGTTCGTGCTCGCGAGCGCGTTCGTCGCCTTCAACGGCTGGCCCAAGATCGGCGCCCCGCCCAAGCCGGTGTCCGTGGCCGTCCCGCCGCCGTCGGCGCCGGCGCCGGCGCCGGGTGCCGCGGTGAGCCGCGCCGGCCGCCGTCTGTCCGCGCTCACGACGAGTCCCGCACTCCGCGCTTCGGTCCTCGGGCTCGGCGCCCAGCGGCCCGCCACGCGCCAGCGTCGCGCGCGGCGCCGGTGGCGCGCCAGGCGCAGGTCGCGGGCCGAGGCGGGTGTTCGTGGGAGCGCCGCGACCGGTCGCTCCAAGGCCCCGGGCGCCTCGGGGAGCTCATCGAGCTCCGGCGCCACGCCCACAACGGGTCCGGTGGCGAGCGTGGCGACTCAGACCTCGCAGTCGCTCGGGGGCGCCGTCTCGGGAGCCGGCTCGACGCTCGGCTCGACCGTCACCGGCGTCACGAGCGCCGCGGCGAATGCCGTGCGCGGCGTCAGCGCCGGCGGGGCGAACGCGGTCGCAGGTGCCGGCAACGCTGCCGGCGGCGCGGTGTCAGGCGCCGGGCAGTTCCTCGGGCACGCGCTCGGCGGCCACTGAGCGCGCCAGGAAGCGCAGGCTGACCGCCTGCAGCTCCGGATCGTGCTGGATCGAGCGGTGATGGCCGCCCGGGATCGCGATCAGCCGGCTCCGGGGCGAGCGCAGCCGGGTGGCGAGCTCGCGCGAGTGCTGGACGGGAACCTGCTCGTCGCCCTCGGCGTGGAGCAGCAGCACCGGCACCGTCAGCTCGGAGACGGCGGCGGCGAGGTCGTGGGTGGCGAGGAAGGCGTCGAGCGCCTCGGCGTCGGCCTCGAACGTGAAGCGTCCCTCGGCCAGGCCGCGGCGCAGCCCCTCGGCGCTCGCGGGGCAGATCGCCACCACTCCCGCGGCGCGCGCCGGTGCCGCGGCGAGCAGGGCCAGGTAGCCGCCCATGCTCGAGCCGCGCAGGGCGATCGGCAGTTCAGGGTCCTCGAGGCTTCCCGCGCAGGTAGGCGACCATCGCGGTGATGTCCTCGAGGACGCGGCCGTCGAGCGCGCCCTGGCTCTCGCCGTGGCCGCGCAGATCGACGGCGATCGCGCCGAACCCGGCCGCCCGGGCCGCGCGGGCGAAGTCGTGGTGGTTCTCCTTGCAGGACCCGGCGCCGGGCAGGATCACCACGCCGCCGCGGGCGCGGGCCGGGTCCTCGGGCAGCCACAGCGAGTAGGCGAGGCCGTCCAGCCGGTCGATCTCCACGGGCCGGGCGGCGGTCACGACACGTCGGCGGGGCACCGCCCGATCATGGCATGATCGCGGCGGATGACCGCCACGGCCGCGCTCTCGCACGTGTATCCGATCGGCTCGCGCGTCAACGACCGCGGCCATCTGGAGGTCGGCGGCTGCGACGTGGTCGAGCTGGCGCGGGAGTTCGGGACGCCCGCCTATGTGGTCGCCGAGGACGACCTGCGGGCGCGAGCCCGCTCGTTCCTCGGACGCGCTCGCGGGCCGCCACCGCGACTACGACGTCCTGTTCGCCTCCAAGGCGTTCCCGTGCACCGCCGTCTACCGGGTGCTGGCCGAGGAGGGACTGGCCTGCGACGTGGCCTCGGCGGGCGAGCTGTTCCTCGCCCTGCGCGGCGGCTTCGACGCGGCGCGGATCTACTTCCACGGCAACGCCAAGTCAGACGGCGAGCTCGCCTACGCGCTCGACGCCGGCGTCGGCCACGTGGTGCTCGACTCCTTCGACGACTTCGACCGCCTCGAACGGCTCGCGGCCGAGCGCGAGCGCGACCAGGAGGTCCTGATCCGGGTCACCCCCGGCGTCGCGGGCGACACCCACCACGCGATCTCGACCGGCCAGGCCGACTCCAAGTTCGGCTTCTCGGTGGAGGAGGCGCGCGTCGCGATCGAGCGCCTGGCCGGCGTGGCGCATCTGCGGCTGGTCGGCCTGCACTGCCACATCGGCTCCCAGATCCTCGAGCTCGACCCGTTCCGGGCCGCGATCCGGGCGATCGCCGGGCTCGGCGAGTTCCCCGTCTACAACGTGGGCGGCGGCCTGGGGGTCGCCTACACGGCCGACCAGCGCCCCCCGGGCGTCGAGGAGTACGTCGATGCCGTCGTGCGGACGGTCCACGAGGAGCTGGGGGAGGACAAGCGCCTGCTGCTCGAGCCGGGGCGGGCGCTGGTGGCGAATTCCACATTGACCCTCTACACGGTGCAGACGATCAAGCGCAATGTCTCGACCTGGGTTGCCGTCGACGGCGGGATGTCGGACAACCTGCGCCCGATGCTGTACGGATCGCGCTACGAGGCGGCGGTGGCGAACCGGGCGCTGGCCCCCGGCGGCGAGCTCTGCCACCTGGCGGGCAAGCACTGCGAGTCAGGCGACGTGGTCATCCGCGGGGTGGCGCTGGCCGACCCCGCCCCCGGCGACGTCATCGTCACCCCGGTGACGGGCGCCTACGGCTACTCGCTGGCCAACAACTACAACGGCGTGCCGCGACCGCCGGTGATCTTCTGCCGCGACGGCAACGCCCGCGTGGTCGTCCGGCGCGAGACCTACGAGGATCTCGCCGCGCGTGACCTCGACTGACGGCGTCTTCCGGGTCGGGCTGCTCGGCCACGGGACGGTGGGCGGCGCATTCGCGGCGCTGCTGCCGGCGCACGCCGAGCGGGTGGCGCGGCTGACCGGGCTGCGGCCGGAGCTCTCGGGCGTCCTCACGCGGCGCGGGGGCGGGTCCTTCGAGGAGCTGCTCGAGCGCTCGGATCTGATCGTCGAGCTGATCGGCGGGATCGATCCCGCGCGGGAATGGCTGCTGCGGGCGATGCGCGCGGGCCGCCACGTGGTCACCGCCAACAAGCAGCTCCTCTCCCAGCACGGCGAGGAGCTGTGGGACACGGCGCGCGAGCACGGCGTGCAGCTCCGCTTCGAGGGGGCGGTGGCGGGCGTCGTGCCCGTGATCCGCGTGCTCCAGGAGTCGCTCGCGGCGGCGACGATCGACCGCGTGCACGGGATCGTCAACGGGACCACGAACTTCATCCTCACCGAGATGGCCCGGACCGGGATGACCTTCGACGAGGCGCTGGCCGAGGCCCAGCGGCTCGGCTACGCCGAGGCCGACCCCACCGACGACGTGACCGGGCGCGACGCGGCGGCCAAGATGGCGATCCTCGCCCGGCTGGCCTTCGACACCCCGGTGCACCTCGACCAGGTCCGCTACGACGGGATCGAGCACATCCACCCCGACGACCTCGAGTACGCGCGCGAGCTGGGCCTGGAGCTGAAGCTGATCGGGACCGCGGAGCGGATCGACGGCGGCCTTTCGGTGCGCGTGCACCCCGCCTTCCTGTACCCGGGCCATCCGCTGGCCACGGTCAGCGGCCCGTTCAACGCGGTCACGGTCGAGTCCGAGGCGATCACCGAGATCACGATGTCCGGTCCGGGGGCGGGCGGCTCGCAGACCGCGAGCGCCGTCCTCGGCGACGTGATCAGCGCGATGATCCCGCCGGCCTCCACGCCGCCGACGAGCACGGTGCTGCCGATCGTCGCCGACGTCGTGTCGGCGTTCTACCTGCATCTCGAGGTGGCGGACGAGCCCGGGGTGCTGGCCGCGGTGGCCGAGGTGCTCGCGCGCCACGGCGTGTCCGTGAAGTCGGTGGTGCAGAAGGGGCTGGGCGAGCAGGCGCGGCTCGTGATGGTCGTCCACGCGGTGCTCGAGTCGCGCTTCGAGGCGGCGATGCAGGGGCTCGGCGCGCTCGACGTGCTGCGGGCGCCGCCCCGGGCGATCCGGGTGCTGGAGGAGGAGTTCGGTTAGTGTGCGGCCGCGATGCGCGCGGTCCAGATAGTCAACCTCGACGGGCCGGCCGCGCTCGAGCCGCGCGACGTCGACGAGCCCTCGCCCTCGAAGGAGATGCCCGTGGTGGTCGAGGTCAAGGCCGCCGGTGTGTCCTTCCCCGAGGTCCTCCAGAGCCGGGGCGAGTACCAGGTCAAGCCGCCGCTGCCGTTCGTGCCGGGCAGCGAGGTCGGCGGCGTGGTCCGCTCGGCACCCGACGGTGCGGCGGTTCGGGAGGGCGACCGGGTGGCCGCGTTCTGCATGCTCGGCGGGTTCGCCGAGGTGGCGGTGGCGCCGGCGCATTTCGTGTTCGCGCTCCCCGAGGCGCTGTCCTTCGAGCAGGGCGCCGGCCTGGTGCTGAACTACCACACCGCCTACTTCGGCCTGAAGCTGCGCGGGCGGCTGAGCGACGGGGAGACGGTGCTGGTGCACGGCGCCGCCGGCGGGGTGGGGACGGCGGCCCTTCAGGTCGCCCGCGGCCTGGGCGCGCGGACGATCGCCGTCGTCTCGACCGACGAGAAGGAGCGGGTGGCGCGGGAGGCCGGCGCCGACGAGGTGGTTCGCTCCGACGGACCCTGGAAGGACGAGGCGAAAGAGGCCTCGGGCGGCGGCGTCGACGTCGTGTTCGACCCGGTGGGCGGGGAGCGCTTCACCGACAGCCTGCGCTCGCTGCGCGAGGGCGGCCGGGCGGTCGTGATCGGCTTCACCGAGGGCTCGATCCCGGAGGTACGGGTCAACCGGCTGCTGCTCAAGAACCTCGAGGTGATCGGCGCCGGGTGGGGTGCGTTCGTGCTCCCCAAGCCCGAGGTGACGCGCGAGATCGGCCGCGCCCTCGACGGGCTGATCGAAGGCGGCTTCGTGCGGCCGATCGTCGGGGCGCGGTTCGGGCTCGAGCAGGCCTCGGACGCGCTCAAGCTGATCGACGAGCGCGGCGCCACCGGCAAGGTCGTGCTTGAGGTGGCGGCTCAGTCGTAGTGGAGCAGGCGGGGCCAGAGCGCCCGCCAGCCGCGCTCGGGACGGCACAGCATCACCGGCAGGCCCTGCTCCTGGTTGTTCAGCCCGACGCCGTCATCGACGGTGGCCAGCGTGCGACAGTCGCCGAAGTAGGGCGCGGCGTCGGCGGCGTCGTCGTAGCCGACGAGCAGCGTGTGCGCGTCGGCCGCGGGCGGGATCCCCCATTCGCTGAAGCCGTTGTGGGCGCTGTAGGCGCGCGGAAGCCCGGCCGCCGGCCCGAACAGGTCGATCGCGCCGGCCTCGCCGTAGTTGCTCGTGAAGAGGGCGGTGTGGGCGCGCTCGCGACGGCGGGATCTGCTCCCACGCGCGCGAGACCGTCTGAAGGAAGCGCGGCCAGCCGACGGTCTCGGCCTGGGCCGAGTTGAGGGCGACGGTGATGCTCCCCTGAAGCTGGCGCTCGGGAAGCACCGGCAGCGCGACCACGGCGCCGATCGCGGCGCTGAGGAGGACCGCCGCGGCCAGCGCTCCCGGCCGCCAGCGGGCGCGGCGCAGCCATTCGCCGGTGGGGACGGCGCCCAGGCCAAGCAGCACCGGATAGAGGCTGGCGAGGTAGTAGGCGTGGCCGTTGCCCGCGAGGTAGAGGAGGGCCATCGCCGCGTAGGTGATGGGCAGGAAGCGAAGCGGGCGCCAGCCGGGGCGCCGGAACGGGGCGCGCAGGCCCGCGACCCACACGGGCACGAGCACCGGGCTCACCATCACGAGCTGGAAGGGGATGAAGCCGCCGCGGCCGCCCTCCTGGCTGCCGGCGATGTTGCCGGCGACGGTCAGCTGGGGCCAGCCGTGCTGCTGCTGCCAGATCACATAGGGGGCGGCGAGCGCGACCGCCGCGAGCGCGCCGGCGGCGCTCCAGGGCGAGCGCAGGAGCCGGCGCGGCCCGGCGACGAGCAGGCTCGCGGCCATCACCACCGCGACGAGGCCGACCTGCGGCTTGGCTTCGATCCCGATCCCCACGACCACGCCGGCGGCAAGGAGCGCGGGCCCACTGTCCCGCCTGACCGCCCGGATCGCCAGCCAGCCGAGCAGCGTCGTGCTCAGCATGTCGAAGGTCGTGGTGCTGACCAGGTGGGCGACCGCGAGCGCGAACGCGGATACCGCGGTACAAGCCGCGGCGACGATCTGTGAGCGCACGTCGCCGCCGACCTCCCGCGCGGTGAGCGCGGCCAGCACGGTCGTGGCCGTCGCGGCCAGGGCCGAGGGGGCCCGGAGCAGGAGCAGCGAGCGGGGAGCGAGCGCGTTCATGGCCCAGCACAGCAGCGGCACGAGCGGCGGCTGGTCGGGATAGCCGAACGCGGGATGCCCGCCGGCGACGATGAAGTACAGCTCGTCGCGGTGATATCCGTAGCGCGTGCTCGTGGCCAGGAGCACGGCGAGCTGGATCGTGGCGATCGAGGCGACCCACGGGCTGAGACGTTCTCGCCGCATCCGAGGAAGGTTGCCGCACAGGCGCCAATCCTTCCCGCTGGCGGGAAGCTCCGCGGGGCTCCACGGCGCTGCGGCGGCTCTGGCATGCTGCCGCGGATGCCGGGCATCATCGAGCGCTACCGCGACCGCCTGCCGTTCGCCGCCGAGGACCCGGTGGTCAGTCTCGAGGAGGGCTCGACGCCGCTCGTGCTCGCGCCGCGGCTGTCCGAGCGCGCCGGCGCCGAGGTGTGGTGCAAGCTCGAGGGGGCCAACCCGACCGGCTCGTTCAAGGACCGGGGGATGACCGCGGCCGTGTCGGCGGCCGTCCGCGAGGGCTCGGAGGCCGTGATCTGCGCCTCGACCGGGAACACGGCCGCGTCCGCGGCGGCGTACGCCGCGCGCGCCGGCCTGCGCTGCGCGGTGATCGTCCCCGAGGGCAAGATCGCCACCGGCAAGCTGGCCCAGGCGCTGATGCACGGAGCCCGCGTGGTGGCCCTGCGCGGCAACTTCGACGAGGCGCTGAAGCTGGTGCGCGAGCTGACCGCGCGCCACCCGATCTCGCTCGTGAACTCGGTCAACGAGTTCCGGATCGAGGGGCAGAAGACGGCGGCGTTCGAGATCGACGAGGCGCTCGGCGGGCGAGGTGGACGCCGTGTTCATGCCGGTCGGCAACGCCGGCAACATCACCTCGCTGTGGCGCGGGTTCGTCGAGGTGGAGCGGGCGCCCCGGATGTTCGGCTTCCAGGCCGCGGGCGCAGCGCCGCTCGTCCACGGAGCGCCGGTCGAGCACCCCGAGACGGTGGCGAGCGCGATCCGCATCGGCAACCCGGCGCGCTGGGAGCAGGCGATGGACGCGATGACCTCCTCGGGGGGCTCGGTGGCGGCCGTGAGCGACGAGCAGATCCTCGACGCCTACCGGTTCCTGGCCGCCGGCGAGGGGATCTTCTGCGAGCCCGCGTCGGCGGCCAGCGTCGCGGGCCTGCTCAGCTACGGCGCGCGCGAGGCCGAGCGCGTGGTGTGCGTGCTCACCGGCCACGGGCTCAAGGACCCTCAGACCGCGCTCGAGCAGGCGGGCGCGGTCGTCCCGTGCGATCCCGAGCTGGCCGCGATCGAGCGCGTGGTGCTCGGATGACCCTGACCCGGCGGCGGCTCGTCCGCGTGCCGGCGTCGTCGGCCAACCTGGGGCCCGGGTTCGACGCGTTCGCGGCCGCCCTCTCGCTGCACCTGGAGCTCGAGGTGCAGGAGACGGGCTCGTTCGCCGTGCGCACCGAGCTGGACGTTCCGCGGGACCGCTCGAACCTGGTCGTGCGGGCGTTCGAGCGCCTGCATCCGGCCGACGCATTCGAGTTCCGGATCCACTCGGAGATCCCGCTGAGCGGCGGTCTGGGCTCGAGCGCGGCCTCGATCGTGGCCGGGCTGATGGCCGCCGATCACCTGTTCGAGCTCGACGCCGACGTGCTCGCGCTGGCCTCGGAGCTCGAAGGCCATGCCGACAACGTCGCGGCGGCGCTCAAGGGCGGGTTCGTGGTGTGTGACGGGGCCGATCATGTGCACCGGTTCGAGCCGCCGATGGGGCTCGAGGCCGTCCTCGTCGTCCCGGACGAGGGCGTGGCGACCGAGCACGCGCGAGCGGCGCTGCCCGACCAGGTGCCGATCGACGACGCCGTGTTCAACATCGCGCGTGGCGCGCTGCTGATGCTCGGCCTGGGCTCGGGGGACTGGGAGCTCGTCTCCGAGGGCCTCGACGATCGCCTGCACCAGCCCTACCGGGCGCACCTGTACCCGCGCTCGGCCGAGCTGGTGGAGCGGGCGCGCTCGCTCGGGGCCCTGGGGGCGACGTTCAGCGGCGCCGGCCCGACGGTGCTCGTGTGGTGCCAGTTCGAGCACACGGGGCCGGTCATCGATGCGCTCTCGCGCGCGACGCGGGGGTGGGCGAGGGTGATCCGGGCGCCGTTCGAGTCCCAGGGCGCCGACGTCCGCGGCCTCTAGTTCTCCGGGCGCGCACGCAGCCACTCCGCGTGTGGGACGGGTGAAGCCATTTGGGGGCGCTATGCGCACCAAAATGGCTTCAGTCGGAAGGGGGTGCCCCGCGCGGCATGGATGCCGCGCGGAACGGCCCCATGGATGACGCGCGGGCGCAGCCCGCGCGGCCCCAATCAGGTCGTCGCGAACTGCCCGGCGAGCTCGGCCAGGCGCCGGCGCGGCGCCTCGATGTCCAGCCGGCGCAGGACCTCGTCGGCCACGTTGAGGTAGTCGACGGCCAGGTCGGGGCGGTAGTCGAGGATCGACAGCGCCCGCTCGGCGGACTCGGCGTAGGCGATCGAGGAGCGGATCGTGGTGTCGATCAGCTTCTCGGCGAAGTGCTCGCGCAGCGACTCGAACGCCTCGCGCGAGTGGCGGGTGCGCATGTCGGCGATGTTGAGCACGACGCCGAGCCACTCGAGGTCGGGGTTGAGGCTCTCGCGGGCCAGGTCGATCACCTCGAGCGCCTGCTCGACGCCCTGGAGGGCGAAGTACTGCGCCTCGGCGGACAGGAGCGCGTAGTCGGCGGCCACGAGCGCGTTGACGGTGAGCAGCCCGAGCGAGGGCGGGCAGTCGATCAGGATCAGGTCGAAGTCGCTGCGGACCTCGCGCAGGGCCTTCTTGAGGGTGAGCTCGCGGCCCATCTTGCCGCCCAGGGCGAGCTCGGCCTCGGCCAGGCCGAGGTTGGCCGGGATGATCCCGCCGTGGATCGCGTCGCGCGCCTTGGCGCGGCCGGAGAGGACATCGCCGATCGTCGGCGACGCGTCGGGGTCGACGTCGAGGTAGTCGGACAGGTTGCCCTGTGGGTCGAGGTCGACCGCGAGGACGTTCAGCTCGGCGCGCCGGAAGACGTCGGTCAGCGTCCGCACGGCCGTCGTCTTGCCGGTGCCGCCCTTCTGGGAGAGAACCGCGATCGTCGCCGCCATGGACGGCGGACTATAGGCGAGCTTTCAGGTCGTCGCGCCGCGCTCGGCCGGATGGCTGTAGCGCATGCCCGAGATCGCCGGCACGTCCACGAAATGCATGTGGTGGCGGCCGATCACGACCTCGTCGCCATCGGCCAGCGTGCTCCACTCGACTCGCTCGCCGTTGACGAACACGCCATTGAGGCTGCGGTCGTCGAGCACGCGCAGGCCGTCCGGCTGGCGCACGATCAGCGCGTGCCGGCGCGACACGGTCGGGTCGTCGAAGCGGATGTCGGCGGCCAGGCTGCGGCCGATCCGCGTCCACTCGCGCTGGAGCGCGAACGCCATCACGTCATCCGAGTCGGTGCGGTACGCGAGGTACTGGCCGGGCTCGCTCAGCCCGTCGCGCAGCTCCTCGAGCCAGCCCTGGTCCTCCATGTCCGGGGGCATCTCGACCACGCTCGTCTGGGCGGTGGTGAACAGCGACGCCCGGACGAACTCGGTGCCGCCGCAGTTGGGGCACGTCGGCAGCTCGTCCACGGCGTCGAGCGACACTGGATAGTCGCAATCCGTGCATCTGAAGGTTCCGGTCCCCGCAACATTGCCCGACATCCAAGCTTTCATTCTGGGGCGCGATCTCCTCGTTACGGGCTGCAAGACACGCCGAGCTGGCTAACTCGGTCCGGCAATGATAGCCCCTGCGTCAAACAACTCGGCAGGGACGAAGATCCCCCAAACGGTATGCGTTGAAACCGTTATGTTTGCTTAGGGTTAAGGGCGAGGAACGGTCCGGAGGCCGTCGAAATACCCCGCAGGATGCGGACGAACCCTCTCGAGAATCCAGATTTGGAGCTGGCGCTGCTGCGGCGCGGAGTGGACGAACGGGCGGCCGAGCGCGAACGCTGCGCCGACTGCCGGCGCACGCCGCTGATCGGCGAGCGCCTCTACGCCTACGAGGACGGCGCGGTCCGCTGCGAGCTCTGCCGCGCCCTCAGCGGCGAGGCGCCGGCGCGTTCGCACCTCGTCCACGGGCCCGAGTTCGGTCACACGATGAAGATCGCCGACCGGCGCGCCGCGGCGTAACCGCGCCGCGCGGGCGGCCGAACCTAGAATCCCGTGCCGTGGACCCGTTCACGATCTCAACCACGATCGCGCGGCCGCGTGAGGAGGTGTTCGAGTACCTCTCGGACATCGCCAATCACGCCGAGTTCACCGACCACTACCGGGTCGACTGGCACCTCACCCGGGAGGACCCCGTCGGGACCGGCGCCGGCGCCCGCTTCCGGATCAAGGCCCCGCTGAACCGCTTCTCGTGGGCGGACATGAACTTCGCCGAGGTGCAGCCGCCGTTCAAGATCATCGAGCGGGGCCGGGGCGGCAAGTACAACCGGATCCGGATGCTCGGCGCCTACACGCTCTCGCCCGCGCCCGGCAACACGACCAAGGTCGAGTACACGCTCGAGACCGTGCCCGTGATGCTCTCCGACCGCCTGCTCGAGACATTCGGCGGACGCTCCTGGACGCGTCGCAAGGCGGCCAAGGCGCTGCGGCGGCTGCGCACCATCCTCGAGGAGAATCGGGGCCGCGGGCAGCGGGCCTCCGTGGCCGGGCGCAACTAAACTCTGCCTTCGTGAGGCGCTCGCTCTCCATCGTCCTGACAGTGGTCGTGGCCTTGCTGCTCGCGGGCTGCGGCGGCGTCGGCAACCACGCCAACGCCACCGATGCGGAGGCGAACAACAACGGCGCCTACCTCACGGTCGGCAGCATGACCTACCAGCTTCAGGTCTCGCGCGCGCTCAACCAGTACGAGTTGGAAGACCACCAGTACCTGACCGGCCTGCCGGCGGGAACGGCCGCCCCGACGGCGAGCCAGTTCTGGTACGGCGTGTTCCTGTGGGCGCAGAACCGCAGCAATTCGCCGCAGCCGACGACCAATCAATTCGACATCGTCGACACGCAGGGCCACCGCTACTACCCGGTGGCGCTCAACTCCGCGGTGAACCCGTTCGCGTGGACGGCGCAGTCGCTGGCGCCGCAGGAGACCGAGCCGGGCGCTGACACCACGGCCGGCGCCGGCCCGACCGGCGGCGCGATGCTCCTGTTCAAGCTCGACACGGCGGTGTACGCCAACCGGCCGCTGACGCTCGAGATCCATCAGCCCGGCGTGGCCAAGCCCTCGACGATCTCGCTCGACCTCTGAGGTGACGGTCGTGCGCCTGGCCGCCCGGCTCGCCTGGGCCCTTCTGGGGCTGGCGGGGCTGCTGGCGATCTCGACCGCGACCGCGTCCGCCGCGGGGCCCGGCGGCGGGTCCGCCGTCGCGGCTGCCCGCCGGGCGGCGCCCAGGCCCGGGCCGCACGCCTGGAGTCCCCCGTTCCGGCTGGCGGGCCCGTACAGCAACGACCTGCTGGCGCCCCAGATCGCGTTCTCGTCGACCGGCGAGGCCACCATCGGCTTCGGCGTCATCGACCAGGACTTCCCCTGGATCTCGCGGGCAGTGCTCGTGACCCGCTCGGCCGGGGGCGGGCTGTCGGGCCCGCGCCGGGTGCCGAACGCCAAGGAGCTCCTCGCGCTCGCCTACGACGGCAGCACGCTCGAGCTGCTCACCGGAACCGGCCCGTCCGGGCTCACCTGCTGCGGCTCCGCGTGGACGGCAGCGTTCGCGCACCGCCGGTTCGGGCACCTGGCGCCGCTCGTGACCGGGCTCGAGAACGCGGCGAGCGGGGGCCTGGCCGCGCTGGCCAAGACGCGGATGCTCGCCGCGGTCGCCTCGGTAACCGGCGTGTGGGTGGCGCAGTCGCCCGCGCCCGGCCGCTTCCGCGCGAACCGCCGGCTGACCGCGTCCACGGCCGTGCCCCAGGCGCTGGCGGTCGCGGCCGTGCGCGGTGGACGCAGCGCGGTGGCTTGGACCGCGACGACCAGCTCCGACCCGAATAAGCCGGCCGGCGCGATCTTCCTCGCCACCGGCTCCGGCCAGCGCGCGCCGTCGTCCGCGCGGCTGGCCTACAGCGCCCCCGCCGGACGCGGCATCGAGGAGCTCGCCCTGGCCGGCGGCTCGGCCGGCCCCACCGCGGGCTGGACCGAGGGCTGGTATGACCGCGCAGGCGCCTACCACTCGGAGGCGGCGGTCGGCGACCTGGGGGGCGGGACGGCGGCGCGCACCTTCCAGGTCCCCGGGCAGCTCGCCTCCGGCCTGACGATCGCCGCCGACGCCCGGGGCGACGAGGTGCTGGCCTGGAAGACGTGCGACGAGCTCGGCACGTGCAGCGTGCGTGCCGTCAGCCGCGCCGCGGGCCGCCGCTTCGGCGCCCCGCAGCGGCTCGGATCGGCCGATCCCGGCGAGGCGCCGGCGGCGGCGGTGGCGCCGGACGGCGAGGCGCTCGTGGCGTGGATCTCGGGTGGGCACGCCCTCGTCGCCGACCGCCCGCGCGCGGGCGGGCGCTTCGGCGCGCCGCACACCCTGTCGGGGAGCACCGAGGGGTCTGACGTGACGGTGGCGTTCGGGCCTGGGGGGCAGGCGCTGGCCGCGTGGACGCAGGGGATCGCGACGCCCAGCCTGCTCGGGGCATACCTGCCCTAACGGGTCGGCGCGCAGGCTCGGGGTCAGTGCCCGAGCGCGGCCGCGATTACGTCGTGGACGGGGGGTGCCGCCGCCGCGCCGCCCGCGCCCTGGTTGGGGAAGAGCGCGCCGACGACGATGTGCGGCCCGCCCGGCGCGCCCGCCGGCGCGTAGCCGACGAACCAGGCGTCGGTGTTGGCGGCTGACGAGTTGCCGGGCAGCGCGGTGTTGCGCAGCTCGGCCGTGCCCGTCTTTCCGGCCACGACCACCCCCGGGATCTGCGCCGCCGTCCCGGTTCCCTCCTCGACCACCGCGATCATCATCCGCTGGACGAGCCCCGCGACCTGGGGGCTCGTCACCGGCGAGAACCGAGGCGGAACGCCGGCAAGCAGGGTGGGGATCGGGCGCCGGCCGCCCATCGCGATCGTCGCGCCGACGTCGGTCATCTCGAGCGCGCTCGCGAGCACGCGGCCCTGGCCGATGGCCGAGGAGCCGACGGCGAGGTCGTCGCCGATCGTGCTCGCCGAGGGGATCCGGCTCTCGCCCGCGTCCGCGATCGAGGGCGTCTGGTTGAAGCCGAAGCGCTCGGCCATGCTCACGAGCCGCTGGGCGCCCACGCGCACCCCGAGCGGCGCGAACACCGAGTTGCACGACACCGCGAAAGCGTTCAGCAGGGTCCCGCCGCAGGCCTCCCCGTTGGCGTTCTGGAGCTGATAGCCCTCGATCGTGGCCTCCGTCTGCACCGGGAACGTGTCGGTGAGCTTGACGATCCCGGCCTGGAGCGCGGCGGTGGAGGTGATGATCTTCATCGTCGAGCCCGGCGGCTGCAGCGCCGAGAAGCCAACGCCGGCGACGCCGCGGACGGCGCCGGTACGGGGATCCATGGCCACGATGCCGCCATAGCTGCTGCCCAGCGCGGTGATCACCGCCTGCTCGATCGCGGGATCGATCGTCGTCTTGACGTCGTGGCCGGGGAGCGGCGGGCGCTGCGCCAGTATCCGCGCGCCCGCCGTGAGCGAGCCGCCCGGCGAGCCCGCGAGCTGGGTCTGGAAGATCCGCTCGAGCCCGTCGATCCCCACCTTGGCGTCGGGCGGGTAACCCTGGGCGGAGTACGCGGCGCGGTCGGCGGCGGGGATCGGACCGAGGACGCCGGCGATGCCGGACGCGATGGCCTGGATCGGCGAGCTTCGCTGCGGCCCCTGGGCGAGGGGCGTGCCGTCGCTGGCGAGCAGCGCCGCCCGCGGCGGGAGGGTGACGTGGCGCTGCAGCTGCTCGCCGGGACGCAGGCCGGGGAAGGTGAGCGCGGCGTCGAAGCGCACGCGAGGAACGCCGGCGTCGCCGGCCAGCGGGACGTGGAGGGTCTCGCGCAGCGTCCCGAACAGTCTCGTGGCCACGCGCATGCGCACGACCGCAACGTCGTGGGCGATCGAGCCCACGCGGACGAGCGCGAACGAGCTCGCCGTCGCCGTGTCGGCGGCGCGGCGGTATGCCGCCGCGAAGGCGGCCTCGCCGATCGCCGCCCGCGATCCGCTGTCGAGCAGCGAGTACATCGCCGGGTAGTCGCCGCGGTCCCAGTCGCGCACGTAGCTCAAGACGACGGGCCGCTGGTCGGGCCCCGAGCTGGTGAGCACGATCAGCACCACCGCGACGACGATCGCGAGCACGGCGACGAGCGGCAGCATGCGCGTCATCAGCCGCCGACGCCGGCGGCCACCACGACCCCGTCCCGGCTCGATCACCAGTCGCTGCGCCACCGCTGGGAAAGGTAGAAGAAGCTCGCGGTCGCGGCGGCATGCCGCGAGCGCGGCGTCAGTGCGCGGACGCGCCGCCAAACCGCTCCCGACGCCATAACCTCCACGCCCGTGACCGGCGTCGACTGGCTGATCCTGGCGTTCACGGCGCTGCTCGCGCTGTACGGCTACATCCAGGGGTTCATCGTGGGCGTCCTGTCACTCGCGGGATTCGCGATCGGCGCGTTCCTGGGAACCCGGCTGGCGCCGCTGCTGCTCTCCGACGGGGTCGCGCTCGCCGTACGCGCCGCTGTTCGGGCTGGTCGGGGCGCTGATCGTCGGCGGGATCCTGGCCACCGGCCTCGAGGGCCTCGGGCTGCGCGCGCGGTCGGTGCTCCGGATCCCGCCGCTGCGCACCGTCGACGGGCTGTTCGGCGCGCTCCTCACCGGATGCGTGGGGCTGGGCATCGCCTGGATCGTCGGCGCGGTGGCGCTTCAGTCGACGAGCTCGGTGGCGCTGCGCCAGGACATCCAGCGCTCGACGATCCTCCACCACCTCGACCAGATCCTGCCGCCGTCGGGTCCGATCCTGCACGCGCTCGCCCGCTTCGACCCGCTTCCCTCGGTGCACGGGCCGGCGGCCGACGTCCCGGCGCCGACGACCGGAGTGCTGGGGGCTCCGGGCGTTCGCGGGGCGGCTGCGAGCGTCGTGCGCGTGGTCGGCACGGCGTGCGGGCTCGGGATCGAGGGCAGCGGGTGGGTGGCCGCGCCGGACCTGGTCGTCACCAACGCGCACGTCGTGGCGGGTGAGAGCGACACGGTGGTCGAGCCCGGCGGCAATACGCCGGGGTTATCGGCACATGCGGTCGCCTTCGACCCGCACGACGACATCGCGATCCTGCGGGTCCCCGGATTGCGCCTGCGGGTGCTGCCGCTGGCGGGCGACCCGCAGTCGGGGACCGCGGCGGCGATCATGGGCTATCCCGAGGACGGGCCGTTCGACGTCGAGCCGGGGCGCATCGGGCAGACGAGCGAGATCAGCACCGAGGACGCCTACGGCAACGGCCCCGTGCTGCGGCGGATCACCTCGCTGCGCGGCCGCGTGCGCCCGGGGAACTCAGGCGGACCGATGATCGACGCGGGGGGCCAGGTGGTGGCGACCGTGTTCGCGGCGATCGTGGGAGGGTCGGGCTCGGGGGGTTCGGGCGGTTCGGGCGGCTTCGCCGTACCCAACGCGCTCGTGCGGGCTCAGCTGGCGGCCGGGGCGGCGCGTAAGGGCGCCGTCAGCACGGAGGGGTGCGCCGGCTGAGAGGCCGGCTTCGGGGGGAGGTCCGTGGGTCTGGGCTTGTGGCTTCGGCGACACCCTCGGACGGGCGATGGTCTGCGCACCGCCCGCCCACAGGTGTCATGCCCCCGGGTGCCCCTAGGCGTCAATGCCCCCGACGTCCTCGGCCATCTGCATCAGCACATCCAGCTCCAGCGCCCCGAGGAGCTGGGGGTGATGATGGGCGAGGTGTCGCTGCGCCGCGTCGAACAGCTCCTGCTTCGAGCCACCTGCGAGTTGCGCCCCGCACTCGCAGTAGGCGATCCGCAGATGCCGTTCGTCGATCGTGGTCATAGGTCCATGGTCGTTGCGGCCCGGCTTCACCTCGCGCGCCCCGCCGAGCACGTCGGTCGATGTAACCCCGGTGTCCACATCGGCAGCAAACAACCTTTCCGTTGTCGATACGTTTCCACAACGTTGCCGAATGGCCGGACGCGAACTTGAGAGCACCCGAATCCAGCTCTGCGGGCGGCTGTCCATGGAGCTGGAGGGAGTCGAGATCGCCGAGCTCCTGCGGGGTCGGCAGGTCCGTCTGCTGCTCGCCTACCTGGTCCTGAACCGCTCGCGACCGGTCGACCGCGAGGAGCTGATCGGGGCGCTGTGGCCCCACCGCTCGCCGCAGTCGGAGGACGCGGCGCTGCGGACGCTGCTCTCGCGCCTGCGCTCCGCGGTGGGCTCCTCGGCGCTGGCCGGACGCGACGGGCTCATCCTGGAGCTGCCCGAGCCGGTCTGGATCGACGTCGAGGCCGCGGCCGCCGAGATCGAGCGCGCGGTCGGAGCGCTCGAGCAGGAGGATGCGCGCGCCGCCTGGGCGCTCGCCCAGGTGCCGCTCAACATCGCCAGCCGCCGGCTGCTGCCGGGCGCCCAGGCGACCTGGCTCGAGCCGCCGCGGCGCGAGCTCGACGAGATCCGCCTCCGGGCGCTCGAGGTGATCGGGCGCGCGGGGCTCGCCCTGGGCGGCACCCAGCTCGGGTCGGTGGAGCGGGCCGCCCGTGCGCTGATCGAGTCTGAGCCCTACCGCGAGTCGGGCCACGTGCTGCTGATGGAGTCGCTGGCCGCGCAGGGCAACGCCGCCGAGGGCCTGCGCGCATTCGAGCGCCTGCGCACGCTGCTGCGCGACGAGCTCGGCGCGACGCCCTCGCCGCAGGCACTGGCCGTCCACGAGCGCCTGCTCAACCCGCGCAGCCGGCGGGCGGCAGCGCAGCGCGAGGAGGCCCCCGAGCCCACGCTGGCCCTGCCCGCGGAGCTGCTCGCCCGGGCCGAGGCTCCGCTCGTCGGCCGCCGCGCGGAGCTCGCCCAGCTCGGCGAGCTGTGGACGGGCGCGAGCGCTGCCCGGGAGCCCGACGCCGTGAGCGAGCTCGCCGCCCGCCGCCGGCGGGTGGTGCTGCTGGCCGGGGACGCGGGGATCGGCAAGACGCGGCTCGTCGCCGAGCTCGCCCGCCGGGCGCACGTCGAGGGCGCGGTCGTGCTCACCGGGCGGGCCTCGGAGGAGACGGTGGCCCCCTACCAGCCGTTCCTCGAGGCGCTCCGGCACTTCTTCCTGAACGCGCCGCTGCGGTTGCTTCGGGGGACCTCGCGCGAGTACGGGTCCGAGCTGGCCCGGCTCGTGCCCGAGCTGCGCCGGCGCGCCCCCGACCTCCCCGCGCCCGTCACCGGCGAGTCCGAGACCGAGCGCTACCGGCTGTTCGAGGCCGTGGTGGGCCTGCTCACGGCGATCGCCGACAGCGCGCCGATCCTGCTCGCGCTGGACGACCTGCAATGGGCCGACCGCCCGACGCTGCTGCTCCTGCGCCACCTGGCGCGCGCCCCCGATCCCGACCGCCTGTTGATCTTCGTCGCCTACCGGCAGATCGAGAGCGAGCCGAGTGGGTTCGCCGGCGCCCTGGCCGACCTGCGCCGGGACGGGCTCGTGACCGAGATCGAGCTCGGTGGGCTGAGCGAAGCCGAGACGGCCGAGCTCGTGCGGCTGCGCACCGGGCAGACGCCGTCGGACGAGCTCGCGCGGGCGCTCCACGACGAGACCGAGGGCAACCCGCTGTTCATCGAGGAGATCGTGCGGGGACTGACCGACGCGCGGGTCCAGATCGCCGGCGCGGGGGCCGAGGACCTCCAGCGGGTCGGCCTGCCCGAGGGCGTCAAGCAGGTGATCGCGCGCCGGCTGGCCCAGCTCGACGCGCGCACCGTCGAGTGGTTGCGCGTGGCCTCGGTGGTCGGGCGCGACTTCGAGGCGCCGCTGCTCGAGCAGGTGGTCGGGCTGGACGAGGATTCGTTCCTCGACGCCCTGGACGAGGCGCTGGCTGCGGGTCTGGTGGTCGAGGCCAGCGCGGAGCGGCGGCGCTACAGCTTCTCCCACGCGCTGATCCGCGAGACGCTGTACGAGGGTATGTCGGCGGCGCGCCGGGCTTCGACGCACCGCCGCGTGGGGGAGGCCCTGGAGCGCTCCCGGCGCGAGAGCCTGCCTTCGCTGGCCCTCCACTTCACCCGCGCCGCCGGCCCTCAGGATGCCGAGAAGGCGATCACGTACGCCACCCGCGCCGGCGATCAGGCGACGGCGATGCTGGCCCACGAGGAGGCGGCCGAGCACTACACCCGAGCGCTCGAGGTGGTCGATCGGTTCGAGTCCGAGTCGGTGGAGCGCCGATCCGACCTGCTGGCGCTCGTGGGCGAGGCGCGGGTGCGCAGCGGCGAGCGGGGTCTGGCCCGCGCCGCGCTGCGTGAGGCGGGGGCGTTGGCCGAGCGGCTCGGCGACGGGGAGCGGCTGGCGCGGGCGGCGATCAGCCTCTCGCGCGAGTACGTGCAGGAGCCGGGCGTGATCGACGAGGAGCTGATCGCGATGCTCTCGCGGGCGCTCGAGCTGACCGAGGGGGAGCGGACCCTGACGCGGGTGAAGCTGCTCTCCCGCCTGTGCGGGGCGATCTACTTCTCCTCCCGGCGCTCCGCGATGGAGGAGTGCAGCGAGGAGGCGTGGGCGATCGCGGAGGAGCTGGGCGATCCCGAGGCCCGGGCCTACGCGTGCGCGGCGCGGCGCCGGGCGCTGTGGGACCCGGCACACCTGTCCGAGCGCCTGTCGTGCTCGACGCGGATGCTCACACTGGCCAGCGCCGTCGGGTCGTTGGAGCTCGAGCTGCAGGCACATGCCTGGCTGGTGGTCGACCTGCTCGAGCGCGGCGATCGCGAGGCCGTCGACGCTCAGATCGAGGCCTTCTCCTCGGGCGCGGGCGGCTGCGCCAGCCGCTGTACGCGTGGAACGCGATCGTGTGGCGCTCGATGCGGGCGCTGCTCGGCGGCCGTCTCGAGCTGGCTGAGCGGCTCGCCACCGATGCCCTGTCGGCGGGGGCCTCGGCCGAGTCGGTGACCGCGCCGCAGTACTACGCGATCCAGCTGCTGGCGGTGCGGCGCGAGCAGGGCCGCGTGGCCGAGCTCGAGGACGCGGCTCGCCGGTTCGTCGAGGCCAATCCCGGGCGTCCCGCATGGCGGGCGACGCTGGGGATGCTGTTCAGCGAAACAGGGAACGTCTCGGCGGCCGCCGAGGTCGCCGACGGGTTGGCCGAGCAGGACTACCAGGACATCCCGCGCGACGGAGACTGGCTGATCGCGATGGCGATGCTGAGCGATCTGGCGGTGGAACTGGGCGACGTGGATCGCGGGGCGCTCCTGTACGAGGAGCTGCTCCCGTACGCGGACTCGAACGTCGTGGTCGGGATGGCGGTCACATGCCTGGGCTCGGTGGCGCGGTTCCTCGGCAAGCTGGCGACGCTGCTCGGGCGCGGCGATGACGCGATGCGGCACTTCGAGCACGCGCTCGAGCGCAACCGGGCGCTCCAGTCGCCGGTCCTGGTTGCCCACACCCAGCTCGACTTCGCCGCCGCGCTCGGGTCGAGCGAGCGCGCGGTGGAGCTCGTCCGATCCGCCGCGCGGATAGCGGCCGTCTCCGAGCTGCCGGCGATCAAGCGCCGGGTGGCGGAGCTGCGCGAGGCCCAGCCCGCCGAGCGCGGTCTCTAGGAGCATGGGTCGAGCGGCGCACTGGCGCGTAGCGACGGCGGCGGGGGGCGCTACCCTCCCCGGACTCATGTCGAAGACGCTCGTCATCGCCGAGAAGCCGTCCGTCGGGCGCGATCTGACGCGCGTGCTCCCGGGTGCGTTCACCAAGGGCGAGGGCTTCCTGGAGGGACCGGAGCACATCGTCACCTGGGCGGTGGGTCACCTCGTCCAGCTCGCCGACCCCGACGAGTACGACGAGCGCTTCAAGAAGTGGCGGATGGCCGATCTGCCGATCGTCCCCGAGCGCTTCAAGCTGGTCGTGCGCGACGAGCGCTCGAAGAAGCAGATGAACGTCGTCAAGCGGCAACTGGGGCGCGAGGATGTCTCGGTCGTGGTCAACGCGTGTGACGCGGGCCGCGAGGGCGAGCTGATCTTCGCCTACCTGTACGAGAAGTCCGGCTCGCGCAAGCCGGTGCAGCGGCTGTGGCTGAACTCGATGACGACGGCGGCGATTCGCGACGCGTTCGGCGCGCTGCGGCCGGCCGCGGAGCTGGCGACGCTGGAGGCGGCGGCGCGGTCGCGCTCGGAGGCGGACTGGATCGTGGGCATGAACGCGACACGCGCGGCCACGATCCGGCTTCGCTCGTCGTTCGACGGCGCGGTCTCGCTCGGGCGGGTGCAGACGCCGACTCTGGCGATCCTGGCCCGGCGCGAGCAGGAGATCCGCGACTTCAAGCCCGAGCCCTACTGGGTGGTCGACGCGGAGTTCGACCCGGTGGAGGATCGGCCGCGCGTGTACTTCGGCCGCTACCACGCGGGGGCGAACCCGCGCGTGGCGAGCGCCGAGGCGGCGCACGCGATCGTCGAGGCGTGCCAGGGCGCCACCGGCGAGATCACCAAGCTCGACAAGTCGGAGCGGCGCGAGCGGGCGCCGCTGCTGTACGACCTCACCTCGCTCCAGAGCCACGCCAGCAGCCTCTTCGGCTTCACCGCTCGGCGCACGCTGGCGGCGGCGCAGCGGCTCTACGAGGAGCACAAGGCGCTCACCTATCCGCGCACGAACTCGCGCTACATCACGAGCGACATGATCGGCGACATCAAGCCGACGGCCAAGCTGGTCGGCGAGCAGCGCGAGTACGCCGAGGGCGCGCGGTACGTGCTCGGCCTCGACGTGCTGCCGCTGGCCCGGGTGGTCAACAACGAGAAGGTCACCGACCACCACGCGATCATCCCCACCCGCGCAGAGCGCCATCCGGTCGACAAGATGAGCGACGACGACCGCCGCATCTACGACCTCGTCGTGCGGCGCTTCCTGGCCATCTTCCATCCGGACGCGGTGTTCGAGAACACGCGGGTGGAGACGACGGTGTCGGGTCACGTCTTCCGCACTCGGGGCAAGCTGATGCTGGTGGCCGGCTGGCGCGGGGTGTACGGCGAGCTTCCGGAGGCCGACACCTCGGGCGCCGACGACGACGAGGGCCGCGAGCAGCAGCTGCCCAAGCTGAACCACGGCGAGCGGGTCGGGGTGGAGCGGGTCGGCTCCGAGGAGAAGGAGACCAAGCCGCCCCGGCGCTACAGCGACGGCACCCTGGTGCGGGTCATGGAGACCGCCGGCAAGCTGGTCGACGACGACGAGCTGCGCGAGGCGATGAAGGAGTCGGGCATCGGCACGCCGGCCACGCGGGCGGCGATCATCGAGCGCCTGATTCAGGTCGGCTACATCGAGCGCGACGGGCGGGCGCTGGTCGTGACCGAGAAGGGCCTGAACGTCATCCGCCTGCTCGGTGAGCACGTGCTGACCTCGCCCGGACTGACCGGTGAGTGGGAGCACCGGCTGGCGCGGATCGAGACCGGCTCCGATTCCCGGGAAGCGTTCATGGGGGACATCGTCCGGTTCGCGGTCGAGACGGTGGGCGAGCTCGACGCGAAGCTGAAGGACGTCCGGATCCCGCGGGCCAACCTCGGGCCGTGCCCGGTGTGTGGGCGCGACATCGTCGAGAACCGCAAGGGCTACTCGTGCTGGTCGCGCGAGGATCCGGGGTGCGGGTTCGTGATCTGGAAGTCCAAGGCGGGCAAGCAACTGCCGATTGCGGTGGCGCGCGAGCTGATCAAGACGGGACGAACGGTGAAGGCGGTGACCGGGTTCAAGGGCCGCTCGGGCAAGAGCTTCCGCGCTCGGCTGGCGTTGCAGCAGACCGAGGACGGGAAGTGGCGCGTCGAGTTCGACGAGCCGTGGGCGCGCGAGGGGGCCAAGCCGCCCGAGGCTGAGGAGGCGCCGGCACCGGGCCGAGGAGCAGCCGGCGGCGGCTTAGGTGGCGCCGGCGCGCATCGCGCGCGGCGCGGCTGGGCGCATGCGCCCAGCCGGGGGGCGGTGCATGCACCGCCCCCGTAATCCAGAGGGCGAGATGTCGTCGATCACGCCGACGGGATCCCGTGAGGCGCTTCTCGGTGATCCGCAGGATCCGGTAACCGGCCTTCTGAAGCTGCGCGTCGCGGATGGGTCGGCTACGAACGCCCGCGGCGTGAGGTGATTACGGGCGACTATCAACCTCGACTATAAGGTTAGACTCTGCCCAGACAGATCATTCGCCCTCGCCAGCGATACCCACGACGTTCCTCCGACTTGTCAGGCGGAACGTGAGGGGCGTTCCACAGGTCCATGTCAGTAATAGCCCGCAGACCGCGCGCTCGGCCCCTCGAACATCCGTCCGTTTCGCCTCGCCGTCCCTCAGCGTCCGCCGATGACCCGGTTGTAAGCAAGCTGACAAAGGCAAACCCGGCGCGAGGCGGGGACGCAAAGCTTGAGGTCTCAGGACGGATACCTGAGATAGCTCGGCCGCCAGTGTGACCGCCCCAGGAAGGGGCTCAATCCAAGAGGCCACACTATGTTCCGCAGACTTCTGAACAAGCGCGTCGCGGCCGTCGCGACCGTCGCTACTCTCGCCGTCGCCGGGGCCGCATTCGCGTACTACACCGGCAGCAGCAACTCCGCCACCGGCTCGGGCACCGTCGGCGCGGCCACGCAGTGGGCCGTCAGCCAGGGCACGCCGACGTGGTCGGGGAGCCTGACCGCGCTCTATCCGGGCGCGGCCGCCGACACCGAGTACCTCCCCTTCACGGTGACCAATAACGGCAAGGGCCACCAGGCCGTAACGAGCACCGTCGCGTCGCTGCCCGCCGAGGGCAACGGCGATGCCGAGACAGCCGGTGGCGCCGACATCCCCGGCTGCCTGGCCAGCTGGTTCACGGTCACCGTCGACGCGAGCAACCCGGCCCTTCCGGCCGACGTCGCTCCCGCGGGCACGTACACCGGCAAGGTCGACCTGACGATGCAGGACAGCGGCACGAATCAGAACGCGTGCCAGAGCGCTGCGCCTGCGGTCACGGTCACGGCCTCCTAGTCCACACACTGCTCAGGGCTCACCGCCATCGGGGGCGGTGAGCCCGGGCACCCCGCCTGGAGGCGGTGCGTGCACACCCAGCGCCCACGTAAGCAGTCCACCAGAGCCCGGTATCGCAGGCGGCGCCTCACCGCCTGCGTCTGCGTGCTCCTGGTTGGGACGATCTGTGGGCGTGCGGTGGGCTACCTGACCACCACCGGCTTCACGAATGCGTCCGCCAGCGTCGGCGCGCTGGCGACGCCCACGATCACCGGCGCCACCGCCGGCGCGGGCACGGTTGCGCTCAGCTGGAGCTCGGTCGCTGCGCCGGCCGGCGCCGCGGTCAGCTACTACGTCACACGCGCCGGCGGCACCGTGGGCGGAAACTGCCCAGGCTCGCCGGGCGCCGCCACCACCTCCACGAGCTGCACCGACTCGGGGTTGAGCAGGGGGAGCTACACGTACACGGTCACCGCCATATGGCAATCCTGGACCACCACCAGCGCAAGCTCGCCTGTGAGCCTCAGCTCCGGAGCGCTCGCGCATTTCGCCCTAACGGCACCGTCGACGGCCACGGCCGGCGGGTCGTTCTCGGTAACGGTCACCGCCCAGGACGCGTCGAACAACACGGTCGTGAGCTACACCGGATCGCAGACGCTCACCTTCTCCGGTCCGGGGAACGCTCCGAACGGCCACGCGCCGCTGTACCCGGCGTCGGTTAGCTTCACGAGCGGCGCCGGCACCACGTCGGTCACGCTCTACGACGCCGAGAGCACGACGCTGACCGCCACTCAGGCCGGCGTCAGCGGCACGACCGGATCGATCACCGTAGGGGCCGGGGCGAACGCGCAGGTGGGCGCGAGCGCGACCAGCCCGCAGACCGCGGGAACAGCGTTCAGCGTGACGCTGACCGCGCAGGACAGCTGGGGCAACCCGACCGGGAACTTGACGGGAACCAAGAGCGTGAGCTTCTCCGGACCGTCGAGCTCGCCGAACTCGACCGCTCCCACGTACCCCGCGACCGTGAGCTTCAGCGGCGGCAGCGCGACCGCGTCGGTGACCCTGAAGGACGCGCAGACGACCCCGATCACGGTGACGGACACCACGGACGCGCTCGCCGCCGGCGCCACCGGCAGCGTCGTCGTCGACCCGGCGGCGGCCAACACGTTCACCGTACCGACGCCCGCCACGCAGACCGCCGGGACGGCGTTCAACGAGACCTTGACCGCGCTCGACACGTACGGCAACACCGCGACCGGGTATACGGGCGCGAAGACGATCACCTTCACCGGGCCGGCGAGCTCGCCCAGCGGGACCGCCCCGAGCTATCCCGCGCCCGTCACCTTCACGAGTGGCGCCGGCACGGCGTCGATCACGCTCTACGACGTGCAGAGCACGACCTTGACCGCAACCCAGGGCAGCGTCAACGGCGCGTCCGGCTCGTTCGCCGTCGTCGCCGGCGCGGATCACCAGATCGTCGCCAGCGCGACAAGCCCGAAGACGGCGGGGACGGCGTTCAACGTCTCGCTGACCGCGCAGGACAGCTGGGGCAACCCCACGGGGAGCCTGTCGGGTACCAGGAGCGTGAGCTTCTCCGGCCCGTCCAGCTCGCCGAACTCGACCGCTCCGACGTACCCCGCGACCGTGAGCTTCAGCGGCGGCACCGCGACGGCCTCGGTCACCCTGACGGACGTGCAGACGACCACGATCACAGTCAGCGACGCCACCGACGGTCTGAGCGGCGTGGCGAGTGCCAGCGTCGTGGTCGGACCGGGGTCGGCGAGCTCGTTCAGCGTACCCACGCCGGCGACGCAGACGGCCGGGACGGCGTTCAATGAGACGCTGACCGCTCTGGACGCCTACGGCAACACCGCCACCGGCTACACGGGGACAAAGACGATCATGTTCTCGGGTCCGTCGGCCTCGCCGGGCGGCACCGCGCCGAGCTACCCGGCGTCGGTCACCTTCACGAGCGGCGCCGGCACTGGGTCGGTGAAGCTCTATGACGCCCAGAGCACGACGCTCCACGCGGCACAGGGCACCCTCAGCGGAACCTCGGGATCGTTCACGGTGCAGGGTGCGAGCGCCGGGCAGCTGCTGTTCACCACCGAGCCGGGGAACGTGACGCACAACGTCGCGTTCGGAACCCAGCCCGTGATCACCGCGAAGGACGCCTACGGCAACGTGGCGACGGGGTACGCCAAGACGATCAGGCTGTCGATCGTCTCAGGTCCCTCGGGAGGCACGCTCAGCGGCTGCTCGAGCTCGGGCCCCAGTGCCGGCGTAACCACCTTCTCCGGGTGCAAGGTGAGTACGAGGAGCAGCGGCACCAACTACACGCTGAAGGCCAGCGACGGCACGCTGAGCGTCAACAGCACATCCTTCAGCGCCGCCTGACGGCGCTACCGCGCGGTCACGCGCACGGCCGGGGCCGAGCCCTCGCACGCATCCTGGTTGGTCCGGCTGTCGCGCATCGCGAGCTCCACCCGTCCCGTGTAGGAGCGTCCGGCACCGACCGCCGCGGGAAGGGCGAGACCGTTCCCGGGCGGTGAACCAGTCGGCGCGGCAGCCCGGGATGTCCGCGCCGGTGGCGGTCTCGGCATCGCCGTCGGCCAGCGCCGGGATCGACGCCGCAACCGAGCTCAGGACCCGGCTCCGCGAACCCTGGTTGACGATCGTGAAGGACAGCGACTCGGCTGCGCCACCGGGCCTGAGCGTGGCCCCGGCGCTCGCGCCGAGCGTGACTCCCCAACCGCCCGTCGTGCGGGCAGGGGCGTTCAGGGCGCCGAGTGCCGTGGCCGAGAGAACCAGCGCCGCGGCGGTGCTCGCCGCGAGGGCCGCGAAGGCCTGCCAGGACCGGATCATGGCCCCTCCTACTCTGTCGATGCTATGGGGCGCCCCGTAGAGATCAGCCGTGATCAGGGTTGCCGGCGCCCGCCTGTTCCGTACGTGCCATCTATCGAGCAACTCGGGGGGGTCCTGTGAACCTGGTGCCCGCGGCTGGACGTTAGGCCGAGGCGGGCGTCCAGCGCCGGTCCAGAGCTGGACCGTCCTCGGCAAGCGCCACCATAGGCCGATGCCGCTGACGCTCGTGCTCGGACCCGCCAACTCGGCCAAGGCCGGCGAGGTCCTGGGCGCGTTCGCCGCGGCCGTGGCTCGGGGCGCATTGCTCGTCGTCCCCACGGCCGAGGACGCGGCGCACTACACGCGCGAGCTGGCGGGCGAGGGCGCGGTGCTCGGCTCCGTGCTCACGTTCTCGGGCCTGGCGCGCGAGGTGGCGCGGCGCGCCGGCTACAGCGCCTGGAGGCTGACCCCGCTCCAGCGCGAACGGATCGTCCGCCGTGCCGTGGCCGGGGCGGAGCTGCGGGCGCTCGCGGGCCCGGCCGCCGGTAGCCCTGGGTTCGTCCAGGCGGCGGCCGAGCTGATCTCCGAGCTCCAGCGCTCGCTGATCACGCCGGAGCGCCTGGAGTCGGCGATCCATGCGTGGGAGGGGCGGCCGGCGCATGCGCACGAGATCGTCGCGCTCTACTCCGGCTACCAGCGCGAGCTCGATCGGCTCGGGGCGGTCGACGGCGAGCTATACACGCGGCGCGCGCTGGATGCGCTTCGCGCCCACCCCGGCCGCTGGGGGCGGGACGCGGTCTTCTTCTACGGCTTCGACGACCTCCACGCCCTCCAGCGGGACGCTGTCGAGACGCTGGCCGGCGTGGCCGGGGCCGAGGTCACGCTGTCGCTGACCTACGAGTCCGGGCGGGCCGCGCTATCGGCGCGGGCCGAGGTCGTCGAGGAGCTCCGGCCTCTGGCGCGGGAGGTGCGCGAGCTCCCGGCCGCCGATGAGCACTACGCGCCGGCGGCGCGGGAGGTGCTGCACCACCTGGAGCGAGGGCTGTTCGGGCCGGCGGCGACGCGCGTGGAGCCGGCCGGTGTCGTCGAGCTGCTCGAAGCGGGCGGCGAGCGGGCCGAGGCCGAGCTGGTGGCGGGCGAGGTGCTGGCGCTGCTGCGCGGCGGGGTGCCCGGCGAGGAGATCGCGGTCGTGTACCGCTCGCCCGCCTCCTCCGCGCCGTTGCTCGAGCGCGTGTTCGCGCAGTACGGGCTCGCGCTCGCGGCGCCGCGGGAGGTCCCGTTCGGCCGCACGCCGGTCGGCCGGAGCCTGCTCGGGCTGGCCCGTTGCGCGCTGCTCGGCCCTGAGCGGGCCGGCGCCGAGGACCTGCTCGACTACCTGCGCGCGCCGGGAGCCGTGGCCGCCCCCGAGGAGGTCGACCGGCTCGAGGCGGCGGTGCGGCGCCACGGGTTGCGCAGCGCGGGTCAGGCCGCGGCGCGGCTGCACCGCGTGCTCCCGGAGATAGCTCAGCTGCGCGAAGCCGAAGATCCGCTGGCCGAGCTCGGAGCCCGGGCGGGCGGGCTCCTCGCCGGCGCCCACCGCGGCTCGGCCGCCGTCCTCGGCGGCGAGGAGGAGCTCGATGCGCGCGCGGTGGCGCGCCTGCTCCGCGCCACCGAGGAGCTGGCCGCGCTCGGCGAGCGGCTGGACCCCGCGGAGCTGATCGAGCTCGTGTCCTCGCTTCCGGTGCGGGCCGGGCGCCGGGCGGAGCCCGGGGTGGTCCTCCTGTCCGAGCCGCTGGCGATCCGCGCCCGGCGGTTTCGCGCCGTGTTCGTGTGCGGCCTTCAGGAGGGCGATTTCCCGCGCCGGGAGGCGCCCGAGCCGTTCCTGTCCGACGAGGACCGCTACGAGCTGGCAGCGGCCAGCGGGCTGCGGCTGGCGAGCGGTGAGGACGGGCTGGCCCGGGAGCGCTACCTGTTCTACTCGTGCCTGGCGCGCGCCACCGAGCGGGTGGTGCTGAGCTACCGGAGCTCCGACGAGGAGGGGAACCTGGCCCTGCCCTCACCGTTCGTGTCCGACGTCGCGGAGCTGCTCGCGCCGGGGTGGCGCGAGGACCGGCGCACGAGGCTGCTCGCCGACGTCGTCTGGCCAGCCGCCGAAGCCCCGACCGAGCGGGAGCGCGCCCGGGCCGAGGCGGCCGCCCGCGCGCCGGTGGCGGGCGAGCCGGCGGCCGCGGAGCACGCGCTCTCAGAGGTCGCCCTCCAGCACGTGCGCCACCGCGAGATCCTCTCGGGCGGCGCACTCGAGACGTTCGCCGACTGTCCGGTCAAGTGGCTCGTCGAGCGCGAGCTCCAGCCGGTCCCGCTCGATCCCGACTCCGATGCGCTCACCCGCGGGAGCTACATGCACCGCGTCCTCGAGCGGGTGCTCGAGCGCCTCGGAGGCCCCGTGACGTCCGACTCGCTCCCGCAGGCCCAGGCAATCCTCGAACGCGTGCTCGAGGAGGAGCCCGCGGAGCTGGCGCCCGGTCGGCTCGCCGGGGTGCGCGCCGCGGTCCGCGACTCGATCGAAGCCGACCTGCGGCGCTACCTCGCGCACGAGGCGGGCGACGCGTGCGACTGGGAGCCGCGCGCGGTCGAGCTCCGGTTCGGCTTCGAGGGCGAGGAGGGGGGGCTGCCGGCCCTCTCGCTCGGCGCCGGAGTGCGGGTGCGCGGAGTGATCGACCGCCTCGACGTGGCACCCGACGGCCGGCGCGCGATCGTGCGCGACTACAAGAGCGGCTCGACGCGTCCGGAGTACGCGGGCGCGCGGTGGGGAGCCGAGCGCCGGCTCCAGGTGGCGCTGTACATGCTCGCGGTGCGCGACCTGCTCGGGCTCGACCCGGTGGCGGGGGTGTACCAGCCGCTCGGCGGCGGCGACCTGCGCGCCCGGGGCTTGTTCCTGGCGGACGACGGAACGGGCGCCGGAAGCTGCCTCGTCGCCACCGACGCGCGAGAGCGCGAGGCGTTCGAGGCCGAGCTGGCCGCGGCCGCCGAGCGGGCGGTCGCGCTGGCCGAGCGTCTGGGTTCCGGCGAGCTGACGCCGTGCCCCGAGACGTGCTCGCGCGACGGCTGTAAGTACCCGGGGATCTGCCGGAGCACATGATCGCCTGCCCTCCAGAGGATCCGGTGGCGGAGCGCGGATGGACCGACGAGCAGCGCCTGGCGATCGAGCGCCGCGAGGGCGATCTGCTGCTCGCCGCGGGCGCCGGCAGCGGCAAGACGTCAGTCCTGGTTGAGCGCTTCGTCCGCTCGGTGCTGGAGGACGGAGTCGACGTGGGGGCGATCCTCACGATCACGTTCACCGAGAAGGCGGCGGCCGAGATGCGCGAGCGGATCCGCCTGCGGCTGCGCGAGCTCGGCGCCGATGAGGCGGCGCGCGAGACCGAGGGCGCGTTCATCTCGACCATCCACGGCTTCTGCGCTCGGGTGCTGCGCGCACACGCGCTGGCGGCCGGCCTGGACCCGGCGTTCACGGTCCTCGACGAGCCGGACGCCGAGCGGGTGGCCGACGCGGCCTTCGAGGACGCGCTCGAGGAGCTGGCGACGAGCGGACCGGGGGGCGTCGAGCTGATCGCCAGCTACACCGCCGGCGGCCTGCGCGGGGCGATCGTCGGGACCTACGCCGAGCTGCGCTCGCGCGGCATGCTCGACCCCGAGCTGCCGCCGCTTCCGCCGGCCGCCCGAGCTCGACGAGCTTCGCGAACGTCTGCGGCGGGCGGCGGCCGCCGCCGCGCGTGAGCTCGGCACCGTCGACGCGCCCTCGGTGCGCGTGCTCCAGGCGATCGACCGTCTGGCGCGCTGCGATGAGGTGATCGGCGCGGCCGACCCGTGGCCCGGGGATCTCTTCGGCATCGCCCTGCCCGGCGGCAACGGCGCCGCGCTCAGCACCCCGGTGTGCGCCGCGTACGCGGAGGCGCTGCTCGAGTTCCGGGCCGCCTGCGAGCACCGGCGGGCGATCCCCGTTCGCGACCGGCTCGATCGGCTACTGCGCGCCTTCGGCCGCCGCTACGGGGAGCGCAAGCGCGCGCTGTCGGCGCTCGACTTCGAGGATCTGGAGCTCCGCTGCCGCGAGCTCCTGCGCTCAGACCGCCGGCTGCGCGGTCGCTACCGGGCGCGCTTCGAGCGGATCATGGTCGACGAGCTCCAGGACACCAATGCCGTGCAGCTCGAGCTGGTCGACCTGATCGCGCGAGGCAACCTGTTCACGGTCGGGGACGCGTACCAGTCGATCTACGCCTTCCGGCACGCCGACGTGGAGCTGTTCGAGCAGCGCGGCGAGCGCTTGGCGGCGGAGGGAGCGCGCGCCACGCTGCGGACGAACTTCCGCGCGCGGCGGGAGATCCTCGACGTGATCGGGAGCGCCTTCGCGGGCGAGTTCGGAGAGCGCTTCGAGCCGCCGCTCGCCGGGCGAGACGATCCGCCGGCCGGCGAGGCGAGGGTCGAGCTGCTGGTGGTCGACAAGGGCGCGGAATGGGCCGCCTCCGAAGTCCTGGCCGCGCCGTGGCGGCTGGCCGAGGCGCGCGCGCTCGCCGCCCGCGTGCGCGAGCTCGTCGACGACGGGGCGCGGCCGTCGGAGATCGTCCTGCTGACGCGGGCGACCAGCGATCTGCGCACCTACGAGCGCGAGCTCGAGCGCCGCGGAGTCCCGACGTATGTGATCGGCGGCCGGGGCTACTGGTCGCATCCGCAGGTGGTCGACCTCGTCGCCTACCTGCGGGCGCTGGCCAACCCCCGGGACGAGGAGGCGCTCTACACGGTCCTGGCCTCGCCGCTCGTGGGCGTCTCGCTCGACGCGCTCGTGGTGCTGGCGGCCACCGCGCGCGCCGCGGAGCGCGATGCCTGGTCGCTGCTCGCCGGGGGGCTCCCGGACGAGATCCCGGATCGGGACGTGCTCGCGCGGTTTGCCGGCTGGTTTGCCGGGGAGCGGCGGGTCGCGGCGCGCGCCTCGATCGAGGAGCTGCTCGACCGCGCGCTTGCCGCCACCGGGTACGACCTCGCCGTGCTGGCCCTGCCCGGCGGGCGCCGGCGGCTCGCCAACGTACGCAAGCTGATGCGCCTGGCGCGTGAGCACGAGGCGGTGGCGGGGCCCGACCTGCGCGGGTTCCTGGGGCTCGTGCGCCGGCGCGCCGGCGAGTGGAGCGCCAGCTCGGCGCGAGAGAGCGAGGCTCCGATCGAGGGCGAGGCGCTCGAGGCGGTGCGGCTGATGACGATCCACCGGGCCAAAGGGCTCGAGTTCGAGATCGTGTGCGTGGCAGACCTCGGCCGAGGTCCGCGCTGGCCGGCCGACATCGTCCGGGTCGGCCGCGACGGGCGGCTCGGCCTGCGGCTGGCGCGGCCGGGTACGTCCCGGCGCGAGTCGGCGCTCGACTACCGCGCGCTCGGCGAGGAGCGCGCACAGGCCGAGGCGCGCGAGGAGCGGCGGCTGTTCTACGTCGCGATGACGCGGGCGCGCGAGCGACTCGTCCTCAGCGGAGCGGCCAGGCTCGACGCGTGGCGACCGGATGACGCGGGCGCCGCCCGATCAGGCGAGGCCGGAGGCCGAGCGGGCGGCAGGCCCGCGCCCGGGTCGCCGATCGCCTGGATCGGGCCGGCCCTGCTCGGGGACATGAGCGAGCCGGTGGCCGAGCGGGCGGGGGTGAGCGAGGCCGGGTGTGCGCTTCCGCTTCCTCGGGGAGGACGACGTGCGCGAGCCGCCGGCGCCCGATGGGGGCGCTGCGCCCGCGCCTCACGCGATCGCACCGGTCCCGCCGGCGGGGGATCCACCGTCCGCGCCGCCGGCCGCGCCACCCGTCGCCACCATCAGCTACTCCTCGCTCGCCGCTTATCGCCGCTGCGGCTACCGCTTCTACGTCGAGCGCGTGCTCGGCCTGCCCGCGCGCGAGGTACCGCCGACGGATCTCGAGCTCGCCACCGGGCAGGGGCTCTCGGCGCTCGACCGCGGCGTGCTCGTCCACGCGCTGCTCGAGCGCCTCGACTTCCGCCGGCCGGTGCCGGCGGCGCTGGCCGAGGTGTGCCGGCGCGAGGGGATCGCCGCGCCGAGCGAGGAGGAGAGCGCGGACGTGGCCGCGATCGTCGACGCGTTCGTGCGCAGCCCAACGCGCGAGCGTCTGGCCCGCGCCACCGGGATCCGGCGCGAGGAGCGCTTCGCGTTCGAGCTGGCGGGCGGGGTCCTCGTCACCGGCGCCTTCGACGTGCTCGCGCGGGAGCCCGGGCGGATGCTGGTCGTCGACTACAAGAGCGACCGGCTCGAGGGCGCCTCGCCGGACGAGGTGGCGAGCGGGCGCTACGCGACCCAGCGCCTGATCTACGCGCTCGCCGTGCTGCGGGCGGGTGCGCCGGCGGTCGAGGTCCAGCACCTGTTCCTGGAGCGCCCGGATGAACCCGTGGTCGCGAGCTTCACGAGCGCCGACGTCGCGCGGCTCCAAGCCGACCTCGAACGGCGCGCGCACGGCCTCATCAACCGGGAGTTCGCCGTCACCGACACGCCCCACCGGGCGGTGTGCGCCGGATGCCCGGCCGAGGGCGGTCTGTGCTCCTGGCCGCTCGAGATGACTCTGCGCGAGGCTCCCGACCGCCTGTTCTAACCCGGCCCCGAGGGGCGGAAGTGGACGTCCACCTCCTCCTCGTCGTGGCGCTCCTCGACCTTGGCCAGCGCGCGCAGGGTCTGCTGGTCGGCCGGGGCCTCCGGCGGACCCATGAGGCTCCGCGGGTACAGCCGGCGTGCGAGCACGACGTTGATCTCGGCCGCGTACAGCGTGATCTGCGCGCCCAGGTGCAGCCACACGATCAGCGCGATCACGAGCGCGAACTGGGAGTAGAAGTCGCTCGCGTGCCGGTAGATGTGGTTGATGTAGATCCCGCCCAGGACCTGGAGGACCTCCCAGAAGACGGCCGCGAACGCCACCCCGATCCACAGGCAGCTCGTGCCGATCGTGGCCGCGGTCAGGAACCGGAAGGCGGCCAGGAAGAGCGCGAAGTTGACCAGCAGCGAGACGACGATCGTGGCGTAGCGGACCGCCGGTCCCGCCCAGCCCGGTGACCAGGCCCGAAGCGGCCGTGGAGAGGATGAACAGGATCCCCAGCACGGCGAGCAGGAGCAGCCCCCGGAGCCGGGAGCGCAGGAAGTCGGGACGGTCCTTGAACGGGACCGCCCAGATCTTGTCGAAGGCGTTCTGGGCCGCCTGGGTGACGCCGAGCCCGCCGAGGAGTGAGGTGATGAGCCCGATGACGAGAGCGCTCGTGCGGCCGGCCAGGGCGTTCACCTTGATCTCCTTGCCGATCACCGGAAACTGACCGAGGACGGAGTGCTCGACCGAATGCTGCGCGTCCGGATGCCCCTGGAGCACGAACCCGAGGATCGTGGTCATCACCAGCAGCAGCGGGAACAGCGAGAAGAACGCGTAGTAGGCGATCAGCGCCGCGAGGCTGCCGGCTTGGTCGTTGCCGAACTTGCGCAGCACCGCCATCGGGATCGCCAGCGCCCTGTGCCGCTGCTGGAAGGCGTCGTAGATCTTGATCGGGCGCAGGATGTCCACGCCGCTCTAGTTACCCGGTTCAGGCCGGGGCGAGGCTGGCCGGAGCGCTCTCGCGGGGGCGCGCCGCGGCCGTGCGCGCGCGCAGCACGACGGTGGCGCCGCGCGACGGGCTGAAGGTGATGGAGCGCCGGCCGGTCGTCTCCGGTGCCGGCCCTCCCGGCGCGAGCTCGAACCGCCGCAGCGCGCAGCCGAGCACGATCTTCATCTCCTGGAGGGCGAAGCTCGCTCCCAGGCACCGCCGCCGGCCGCCTCCGAACGGGATCCAGGTGTAGGTCCCGGGCGAGCGGCCGAGGAAGCGCTCGGGGCGGAAGGCGTAGGGCTCGGGATAGATCTCCGGATCGTGGTGAACCAGGAACGCGCTCGCCAACAGCGACACGCCGGCCGGGTACTCGACGCCGCCGATCGTCACCGGCCGCTTGGTCAGGCGCGGCTCGGCATTCGGCAGGACGGGCCGCAGGCGCAGGATCTCGTGGATCGTCGCGGTCAGGTAATCGTCGCCCTTGCCGGCGTCGAGCTCCTCGGTCAGCTGCGCCACCACGGCGGGCTCGCGAGCGAGGCGCTCGAACGCCCATGCCAGCTGCGAGGCCGTCGTCTCGTGGCCGGCGACCAGCGCTGTGAGCAGCTCGTCGCGGATCTCCTGGGGCGACATCGGCGATCCCGTCGGGCTTGCCGCCCGCTCGGCCTCCGGCCTCGCCTCAGGGGCGGCGCCCGACTCATCCGGCGCGTGCTTCGCCTCCAGCAGCATCGCCAGGATGTCGTCGCGCTCGCCCGCGGGCTCGGAGCTCCGCCGCTCGATCAGATCGAAGATCATCCGGTCAGTCCGCTCCATCAGCGCGGGGAAGCGTCGAAGCTTCGGGTGCAGCGGGCCGATGATCCGGTGCAGCGCCGGCAGGACCGAGAGCGGGCTGTCGCTGAAGGCGATCCACTCGCTGAGGGTGTCCCGTAGCTCGTCGAGCGCGGCGCCCTGTTCCAGCCCGAACACGGCGCGCAGGATGATCTCGAGCGTGAGGCGCTGGAGGCGGGGGTGTAGGGGGACCGGGGCACCCACCGGCCAGCCGTCCAGCTCGCGCTCGGCGAGCTCGGTCATGAGGCCGGTGAGTCGCTGCATCTTCTCGCCGTGGAACGCCGGCAGCATCAGCTTGCGTTGCTCCAGGTGCACGCCCTCGTCGAGCAGGATGACCGAGTTCGAGCCGACCATCGGCTCGAGGACGCGCGCGCCCTCGCCCGGGTGGACGGCGTCGGGCGCCGCCATGAACAGCTCCTTGATCTCCTCCGGGTCGGACAGGAGCACGAACGGAGGCTGGAACGGCAACCGGGCCGTGACGCGCTTGCCGTATCGACGGCGGAGGCGCTCGAGCGACGCGGTCGGCCGCTTCCAGAAGCCGAGCAGCTGGAGCGCGGCCGGCAGCCGCGGCCCCGGGGGCAGTTGGCTGCGCGTCATACCCTTCTCCACGTGCGTGAGTCTGCCCGGCCCGGGGAACGGCAATGTGAGTTTTCGCACATAAGCTCTACAGGAGCGCGCCCTGGCCGCGCTCGAGACCGAGCAGCGCTGCTCTACAGGAGCGCGCCCTGGCCGCTCTCGAGACCGAGCAGCGCGCGCTTGCGATCGAGGCCGCCGGTGTAGCCACCAAGGCCGCCGGTGGAATGCAGGATCCGGTGGCAGGGGACGACGATCGGCAGCGGGTTGGCCCCGAGCGCGTTGCCCGCGGCACGTGAGGCCCGCTCGTTGCCCGCCTCGCCGGCGACCTGCTTGTAGGTCGAGACCGACCCGTAGGGGACCCGGACGGTGGCCTCGAGCACGCGGCGGCTGAAGCCGCGGACGAGCTGCCAGTCGAGCGGGATCTCGAACGCGCGCCGCCGGCCGGCCAGGTACTCGTCGAGCTCGCGGCGCGGCCCGTCGAGCGGTGCGGCGATCACCCGCGGGGAGATCCGCGCCGCGAGCGCCTCGAGCACCGCGTCCTCCCCGGCGAAGTCGACATAGGCGAGGCGCACGAGGCCGTGCGGCGTGGCCGCGAGCAGCAGCTTGCCGACGGGGGAGTCGAGCGTCGCGTAGGCGACGTCGAGCAGGCCGGCGGCGGCCGCGGCCGCCCCGAGCCCGGGCGGCTCGGCGTCAGGGAGGTGGGTCAGGGCGTGTTCCAGGGGATCGATACTCATGGCTGGTATTCCAATCGCAGTCGTTTCAGGCCTTCGTGGACGTTCCGGCGCGCCGCCTCCTCGGAGGTATCCATGGAGGCGGCAATCTGGTCGTAGCCGGCATCGACCACGAACCGCAGCGCGATCGCCGTTCGCTGCTTGGGCGGCAGCCGGCGGACCAGCTCCCACAGGCCGTCGTCGCGTGCTTCGTCGAGGATCGGCGCCGCCGGGGTCTCGGGTACGTCGTCGACCGGGACCATCCGCTGTCGGCGGCGCGCGTGGTCGATCGCCTTTCGGTGGGCGACTGTGAAGATCCAGCTGCGCAGGTTCGAGGCGTCGCGGAGCGCGGGATAGGCGCGCAGTGCGGCCAGCCACGTCTCCTGGTAGCAGTCGTCGGCGTCGCCGCGCCCGACCATGGCGATCAGGAATCGGTGCACGTCGCGGCCGTGTGCGTCGAGCAATCGCTGGAAAGGCGGGAGCTTCATTGGCGATGAAACGCGCGGCCCTGGCACGGCGTGAGATTGTCCGCTCATGGCTTGATCACCCCGGGCGTTCGCTATACAAAGCTCCCATGGCACGAGCAATCTGGTCGGGCGCGATCAGCTTCGGGCTGGTCAACGTGCCCGTCAAGCTCTACAGCGCGACCTCCCCCAAGTCCGTCCGCTTCCATCAGCTCTCGAGCAAGACGGGGGCGCGGATCCGCCAGAAGCGGGTCGATGCGACGACGGGCGAAGAGGTCGCCTACGAGGAGATCGTCAAGGGCTACGAGGTCACGCCCGACCGCTATGTGATCATCGATCCCGAGGAGCTCGAGGCGCTCGACCCCAAGGCGACGAAGACGGTCGACATCGAGGAGTTCGTCGACCTGGCCGAGATCGACCCGATCTACTACGACCACAACTACTACCTGGCGCCCACGGCCGGCGGGGCCAAGGCCTACCGGCTGCTGCTCGACGCGATGCGCGAGTCGGGCAAGGTGGGAATCGGGAAGGTGGTGCTCCGCTCAAAGCAGCAGCTGTGCGCGCTGCGGCCGACGGGCGAGGTGCTGACGCTGACCACGATGCTGTTCGGCGACGAGGTGCTAGCGCCGGACCGGCTCGACGAGCTCGAATCGGTGACCGAGGCCCAGGCCACGGCGCGCGAGCTGGCGATGGCCGAGCAGCTGATCAGCACGCTGTCGGCGGAGTTCGAGCCCGACAAGTACCACGACGAGTACCGCGAGCGTGTGCTCGAGCTGATCGAGCGCAAGGCGGCGGGCGAGACGGTGGCGATCCAGCCGCAGACCGAGGAGCCCGCGGCCGCGCCGGACCTGATGGCCGCGCTCGAGGCGAGCCTGGCCGCCGTGCGTGCCGAGGCCGGCGCCGATCCCGACGCGCCGGCCAGGCCGACCCCGGTCAAGCCGGCGGCCACGAAGGCAGCCGCGGCGAAGCGCCCCAGCCGGGCGAAGGCGGCCACCAAGACCGACGGCGCCGGCAAGGCACCGGCCAAGGCCAAGCGCTAGCCAAGCCCGCTCCGGTCCTCGCGCCCTAACGCGGCGCTAACGGGCGCTGATACTCTTCGCGGTCCGCGGCGCCGGTCGACCCCGCCGCTCGTACCACCGGCCCGGCCCCCTTTTCCCTTATGCATAAGCGCATTGCTCCACCGGGGCCCACGGGCCTCTACCACCCCGCGAACGAACACGACGCCTGCGGCATCGCGCTCGTGGCCAAGCTATGGGGTGAGGCGAGCCACGCCGTGGTCGAGAAAGCCCTGGATGCGCTTGAGAACCTCGAGCACCGCGGCGCCGAGGGCGCCGATCCCAACACCGGCGACGGCGCCGGCATCCTGCTCCAGATCCCCGACGGCTTCCTGCGTGCGGCCGTGGCCGGAATCGAGCTCCCGGCGCCCGGCCGCTACGGGGTCGGCGTCTGCTACCTGCCGAGCGATCACGAGCGCCGCGCCGCCCTCGAGCAGCTGATCGAGGGAACGATCGCGGATGAGGGGCAGCGCGTGATCACCTGGCGCGACGTCCCCGTGGACGAGCGCCACGTGGGGGAGACCGCGCGCCTGGCGGCCCCCGTCATCCGCCAGGTCCTGATCGAAGCCGCGGGGGACCTGGCGGGCGATCAGGACGCGTTCGAGCGCAAGCTGTATGTGATCCGGCGTGTGATCGAGCGCCACGCCGGCGGGGAGCTCGCGCTGCCGAGCTTCAGCAGCCGGACGATGGTCTACAAGGGGATGCTGACCGCGCCCCAGCTTCCGCGCTACTTCCCCGATCTGCGCGATCCACGGCTGGCGTCCAGGCTGGCGCTGGTCCACTCGCGCTTCTCCACCAATACGTTCCCCAGCTGGGAGCTCGCGCACCCCTACCGGATGATCGCCCACAACGGCGAGGTCAACACATTGCGGGGGAACATCAACTGGATGCGGGCCCGGGAGTCTCAGCTCGCCTCGGAGCTGTTCGGCGAGGACCTCGAGAAGGTCATCCCGGTCGTCCGGGAGGGCGGCTCGGACTCGGCGATCTTCGACAACGTGCTCGAGCTGCTCGTGCTCGGTGGGCGCAGCATCCCCCACGCGGTGATGATGATGGTCCCGGAGGCCTACCGGACCCGCAGGGACCTCGACCCGGACGTCAAGGGGTTCTACGACTTCCACTCGTGCATCATGGAGCCGTGGGACGGGCCGGCCGCGGTCGTGTTCACCGACGGCCGCATGGCGGGCGCCGTGCTCGACCGCAACGGGCTGCGGCCCGGCCGCTGGGTTCAGGACACCGACGGCTACGTGGTCCTGGCCAGCGAGACCGGGGTGATGACGGTCGCCCCGGAGCACATCCAGCGCAAGGGGCGTCTGGCCCCGGGCAAGCTGTTCCTGCTCGACCTCGAGGACGGACGGATCGTCGAGGACGAGGAGGTCAAGCGGCGCGTGGCCAGCCACAAGCCCTACGGCGAGTGGTACGAGCGCTCAGTCGTGCACATCGCCGACCTGCCCGAGCGCGAGCCGCGTAAGCCGCGGATCGAGCCCCTGCGCTCCAAGCAGCTGGCCTTCGGCTATTCCCAAGAGGACCTGAGGATGGTGATCGCTCCGATGGCGGTCACCGGCGAGGAGCCGACGGCGAGCATGGGAAACGACGCCGCGCTGGCCGTCCTCTCGGACCGCCAGCCGCCGCTCTTCTCCTACTTCAAGCAGCTGTTCGCCCAGGTCACCAACCCGCCGATCGACCCGCTGCGCGAGTCCGTCGTGATGTCGCTGCAGGCCGGAGTCGGCGCCGAGATCAACCTGCTCTCCGAGGTGCCCGAGCAGGCCCATCAGCTGGTCATGGACCAGCCGATCCTGCGCAATCACGAGCTCGAGAAGCTCCGCCAGGTCTCCCACGACGTATTCGACGCGGCCACCCTCGACATCACCTGGCCGATCGAGCAGGGGCCGAACGGGATGGAGCTGCGGCTGTTCGACCTGTGCGCCGAGGCCGCGCTGTACGTCGAGAACGGCGCCAACATCCTGATCCTGTCCGACCGCAACCTCGGGCCGGAGCGGATCGCGATGCCCTCGCTGCTGGCCGTCGCCGCCGTCCACCACCACCTGGTGCGGCGCGGGACCCGGCTGCGCACCGGGCTCGTGATCGAGTCCGGCGAGCCGCGCGACATCCACCACATGGCGACGCTGATCGGCTACGGGGCGGCGGCGATCAACCCGTACGTGATGTTCGAGTCCCTGGACGAGCTGGCCGACCGCTCGCTGCTCCCGGTCGACCTCGACCGCGAGGAGGCCGAGAAGCGGATCGTCAAGGCGATCGGCAAGGGGCTGCTCAAGACGATCTCGAAGATGGGCATCTCGACGATCCAGTCCTACTGCGGGGCGCAGATCTTCGAGGCGGTGGGCCTCGACCAGGAACTGATCGAGGAGCACTTCACGGGCACGCCGTCGCGGATCGGCGGCGTCGGGCTCGACCAGCTCTCGACCGAGGCCATGGAGCGCCACTTCCGCGCCTATCCCCGCACCGGCCGCGACGTCCTCCCGGTCGGCGGCGTGCTCCAGTGGCGCCGCGACGGTGAGCGTCACATCTGGAACCCGGACACCGTGGCCAAGCTCCAGCACGCGGTGCGGGGGGAGAACGGCGATCGGGCGCAGACCTACGCGGAGTTCTCGCGCATGGCCAACGAGGAGTCCACGCGCCGCGCCGCCCTGCGAGGACTGATGCGCTTGAAGCCGGGGGCCGACCCGGTGGCGCTCGACGAGGTCGAGCCGGCGAGCGAGATCGTCAAGCGCTTCACGACCGGCGCGATGAGCTTGGGCGCCCTCGGCCGCGAGGCACACGAGACGCTGGCCATCGCGATGAACCGCCTGGGCGGGATGTCGAACACCGGCGAGGGCGGCGAGGACCCCTCGCGCTACGAGGCAGACACCAACGGAGACCTGCGCCGATCGGCGATCAAGCAGGTCGCCTCCGGGCGCTTCGGCGTGACGATCCACTACCTGGTCAACTCCGACCAGCTCCAGATCAAGATGGCCCAGGGGGCCAAGCCCGGGGAGGGCGGCCAGCTACCCGGTCACAAGGTCGACGACTACATCGCCTGGCTGCGCTACTCGACCCCCGGCGTGGGGCTGATCTCGCCACCCCCGCACCACGACATCTACTCGATCGAGGACCTCAAGCAGCTGATCTACGACCTGCGCTGCGCCAACCCGTCGGCGTCGGTGTCGGTCAAGCTCGTCTCCGAGGTCGGCGTCGGCACGGTCGCCGCCGGCGTGGCCAAGGCCAACGCCGACTACGTGACGATCTCCGGCCACGACGGCGGCACCGGCGCCTCACCCCAGTCTTCGATCCAGGCCGCCGGGGTCCCCTGGGAGATCGGCCTGGCCGAGACGCAGCAGACGCTGCTGCTCAACGACCTGCGCTCGCGCATCACGGTCGAGGTCGACGGTCAGATGAAGACCGGGCGCGACGTGGTGATCGGCGCGCTGCTCGGCGCTGACACGTTCGGATTCTCGACCGCGCCGCTGATCGCGATGGGCTGCATCATGATGCGCGTCTGCCACCTGAACACGTGTCCGGTGGGGGTCGCGACCCAGGATCCGGAGCTGCGAAAGCGCTTCCGCGGCACACCCGACCACGTCGTCAACTATCTGATGCTGCTGGCCGAGGAGGTCCGCGAGCTGATGGCCTCGCTCGGCATCCGCCGCTTCGAGGACATGATCGGCCGCTCTGACCTGCTCGACATGGACGACGCGATCGACCACTGGAAGGGGCGCCACGTCGACCTCTCGATGGTGCTGAAGACGCTCGAGCTCCCCGCCGGTACTCCGCGGCGCCGGACTCGTCCGCAGGTGCCGGTGCTCGACGACGCGCTCGACTGGGAGCTCGTGCACAAGTGCGCGCCGGCGCTCGAGCGCGGCGAGTCCCTGCGGCTCGGCCCGATGCCCGTCCGCAACGTCAACCGCACCGTCGGCGGCATCCTGTCCGGAGAGATCGCGCGCCGCCACGGCGCGGACGGCCTGCGCGAGGGGACGATCGAGATCTCCTTCTCCGGCTCGGCCGGCCAGAGCTTCGGCGCCTGGCTGGCGCCGGGGGTGACGTTCGCGCTCAAGGGCGAGACCAACGACTACACGGGCAAGGGCCTCTCGGGTGGGATCCTCTCGGTCCGCCCGCCGGAGAGCGCGCTGTTCCGAGCCGAGGAGAACACGATCGTCGGCAACACCGTCCTCTATGGCGCGACCGCCGGGCGCGCCTTCTTCCGCGGGCTCGCGGGCGAGCGCTTCGCGGTGCGCAACTCCGGCGCCCACGCGGTCGTCGAGGGCCTGGGCGATCACGGCTGCGAGTACATGACCGGTGGGCGCGTGATCGTGCTCGGGCCGACGGGGCGCAACTTCGCCGCAGGCATGAGCGGCGGGATCGCCTACGTGTACGACAAGGACCGCGGGTTCGAGCGGCGCTGCAACCTCGACCTGGTCGACCTCGAGGACATGACCGATGCGGACGCGCGCGAGGTGCAGGCGCTGATCAAGGAGCACATCATGCGCACCGGCTCGCTCGTCGGGCGCAACCTGCTCGCCTCGTGGGAGCGCGCGCGGGAGCGGTTCGTCAAGGTGATGCCGCGCGACTACAAGCGCGCGCTGGCCGAGCGGGCGGAGCGCGACGAGCCGCTCGAGGCGAGCGGCGCCTCCGCGGGGGGGTGATCGGCCGTGGGTGAGCTCGGCGCGTTTCTCAAGATCCACAGGGTCGGCTTCGACAAGCGCGATCCGCGCCGGCGCGTGCACGACTACAAGCAGTACTTCGAGCTCCAGCCCGAGCCCGAGCTCGAGCGTCAGGGCGCTCGGTGCATGGACTGCGGGATCCCGTTCTGCCACGAAGGCTGCCCGCTCGGCAACCTGATCCCCGACTGGAACGACCTCGTCTACCGCGGCAAGTGGCGGGAGGCGATCGACCAGCTCCACGCCACCAACAACTTCCCGGAGTTCACGGGGCGGATCTGCCCGGCGCCGTGCGAGTCGGCGTGCGTGCTGGCGATCAACGACGATCCGGTGACGATCGAGCAGATCGAGATGGCGATCGCGGAGCGGGCGTTCGAGGAGGGGTGGGTCACGCCCGATCCTCCACCGCGCCGCACCGAGAAGAAGGTTGCGGTCGTGGGCGCCGGTCCGGCCGGTCTTGCGGTTGCGGCCGAGCTCAACAAGAGCGGCCACTCGGTCACGGTGTACGAGCGCGACGAGGGACCGGGCGGCCTGATGCGCTTCGGCGTCCCCGACGCCAAGCTCGAGAAGCGGGTCATCGACCGCCGCGTGGAGATCCTCGAGCAGGAGGGGATCGAGTTCGTCTACAACGTCGACGTCGGCCGCGACATCACCGCCGAGGAGCTCCAGGCCCAGTACGACGCCGTCGTCGTGGCGATCGGCTCCCGCGTCTCGCGCGATCTCGACGCGCCCGGCCGCGAGCTGCGCGGGATCCACTTCGCGATGGACTATCTGTACCAGCGCAACCGCTGGGTCGCCCAGCAGGAAGGCCGGCCCTACCGTGCCATCGAGCCCGGAAGCGAGATCACCGCCGCCGGCAAGAAGGTGATCGTGGTCGGCGGCGGGGACACAGGGATGGACTGCATCTCGAACTCCCACCGCGAGGGCGCCCGCAGCGTGATCATGCTCGACGTCTACGCCGCGCTTCCCGAGACAGGACGTGACCCCCGCCACCCCTGGCCGCTGCCGCCCAAGCGCACCCTCTCCACCTACGCCCTGGAGGAGGGAGGCAAGCGCCGCTGGGGCACGGAGGTGACCGGCTTCGGGGGAAAGGACGGCGCCGTCAGCCACGTGTACGCCCGTCAGGTCACGGGGACCTCCTCCCGCGACCTCACGCCGGTCCCCGGGAGCGAGTTCGTGCTCGAGGCCGACCTGGTCCTGATCGCGATCGGCTTCGAGCATCCCGAGCACGAGGGGCTCGTGAAGCAGCTCGGCGTCGAGGTCGACCACCGCGGCAACATCCGCACGCAGATGACCTACCGGACCTCCGAGCGCCGGGTGTACGCGTGCGGCGACGCCCGCATCGGCCAGTCGCTGATCGTCACCGCGATCGCCGAGGGGCGCAAATGCGCCCGGATCGTCAACCGCGACCTCGGAGGCAGCCCGATGGACGCCGATCGCGAGATGCTGGCGATCGGGGCCTGGAGCGGCGAGGCCGACCGGACGCTGCGCCACGAGGCCGAGGCGGCCGGGACGGTGCGGCCCGGTGAGGAGTTCTTCAGCGGTCCGGGGACGCGCGTGCGCTAAGCCGGCGCTGAGGTGGGAAAAACCGCCCGCCGCCGCGAAAGTTTGACCTCCGCGCGCGGCGGGCATGATAGGCTTGTTCACGTGCGGGCAACCGTGCGCGCAGGCGGGCGCGCGGCTAAGAAGTTTTATGTTTGCTAAAGGCTTGGGACGGGGAAACTCGCCCCTGTCGGTCAGGGAACTGCGCCCCCACTTCCCTGACTCTCCGGGGGGTCCAGATGGATCTGGGCCCCCCGGGTCTTTTAAGCGCCGGGCATGGCGCGCCCGGCTCGCGCGTGTCAGGATGGTGGTGGTGCGATGCCCAGCTTCTGCCGCCACAACCGCCTGATCCAGAACTGCCCGATCTGCTCGCGCGAGCAGGCGATCGAGCTGCGTCCGGTGGTGTCCTCGAGCGCCCCGCGCTCGACCCAGGCCCGACCGGCGGGCGCCGCCCGCGCCGGCTGCCGGCGGCTCCGGGCCGTCAGCGCGCGTGCGGGGCGGCGGGGGGTCCGGTCGCGGCGCCGCGCCGGGCGGGCTGCGCGTTCGCCGGCTCGCCCGCGGTGCCGACGACGGCTACCAGTCGCCGCTGGTTCCGGGGCTGAAGTCGAGCGTCGAGGCTGAGCGCCTGGCCGAGGAGCTGGCGTTCGCGGCGGCCCGCCTCGAGACCCTGGCGGGGGATCCTCCGGGCCTGTACGCCGAGGTCGCCGACGCCGGCGGGAGATCTCGAGGAGCGGACCTGGCTGGCCTTCCTGATCGCCTACATCGGCCCGCTCGACGACGGGGATCCGTTCGCCGAGATCGCGAGAGTGCGGACGCCGTGGGCGGCTCAGGAGCTGCCGGAGCTCGAGGGCGTCGCCACCGGCCGGCGCGGCGCCCACGACCCCGCCCGCGGGACGCGCACGCTCGAGGCCTACCGTGCCTGGGCGGCGCGGGCCGGCTCGCAGTCATCCGCGTTCGCCGGCGAGGCGGTGTGGACGCCCGAGCGGCGGTTCGCGCGCGTGTTCGAGCGCCTCGCGCTCCCGGGGCTGCACCGAGATGCGCGCTTCGAGCTGCTCACCAGCCTCGGGCAGCTCGGGCTCTACGAGCTGAGCGCCGGCGCGCTCCAGGTGGGGGGCGAGAACAAGCTGACGCTGGCCGCCAAGCGCGCGCTCGGGATCGGCGACCCGATGCTGCTCGAGCGCCGGGCCGCCGATCTCGCCGCCGCGGTCGGGGTGCCGCTGGCGGCGCTCGACCTCGGCCTGGACAACTGGGAGAGCGGCGAGCGGACGGCGGCCGGCGTCGAACCTGACCCGGACGCGCAGGCGCGGCTGCTCGGCGGGGCGCGGAGCGCGCTCGGCCTCTAGGTTTTCGGCAACTTTCGCGCCGCCCGCGCGTTAGGATGGACGAACCGCCCTGGAGGTTGTGATGCGTCGCGCGCTCGTCCCGTTGGTCTTCGTCCTCACGGTCCTGGCCCTAGGCGTCCTGCCGGGCTCCGCCGGCGCCATCGCCTGCCCGCAGGGGTCCGCCGACACCACCGACACGACCTGCTGCGGACCACCTACCCCGGCCGAGCCCGCCACGGCCGCCGTGCCCAAGTGCTGCCCCGGGGGCTGCTGTGACACGTCGACGACCTGCTGCACGACGGCCTGTTGCGGGAGCGGCGCCGAGCCGGCGTGCGTGAGTCCGTCACTCACGATCGCCACGAGCCCCGACCCGTCGGTGGCCGGCCGGCGCGTGACGGTCTCGGGCCGGCTCACCGGCGGCTCCGCCGGCGCCACCGTCGAGCTGTGGCAGGAGCTGCCCGGCCAATCCAGCTTCCAGCGCGTGGCCTCAACGAGCACCAACGCGGCCGGCGACTACAGCTTCGTGCGCGCCGCGGGTGTCGTGCAGATGAACACCTCGTGGTACGCCAGCGCCACCGGCGCCCTCAGTCAGACGATCGTCGAGCACGTCGACGCGGTGATCCGGCTCGCGGCTTCCTCCGCGCATCCCGCCGCGGGCAAGGCGGTGACGTTCAGCGGGCACGTGTCGCCGGCGCACGGGGGCGAGCGGATCGTGCTCCAGGAGCGCACTTCGCGCGGCTGGCGAACGATCGGCTCGGCGCTCCTCGGGAGCCGCTCGCGCTTCTCGCTGCGCCACCGGTTCGCGCATCGCGGTGCGCTCGTGCTCCGCGCGCTGCTCGCCGCCGATCCGCGCAACGTCCAGTCGGCGTCGGCACCGGTCCGGATCTCCGTGCACTGAGCGGGCCCGGACGTAACGTCCGAGCCACCGCCTACCTTCTCCGGCGTCCGCTTCCCCGCACCGGAGCTCACATGCCACTGTGCTTCATCGAACCGCAGAACGCGATCCGGGTCATTGCCGATTCGGTCGGCCGCGAGGCGCGCCGCCAGATCCTCGGCGAGGTCGTGCGCGCCTGGGTGGATGAGATCCCGGAGTCCGAGCTCGAGTCGCACTACGCCAAGGCGGTCGGCGACCTGGACGAGCACGACCTGTCGATGCTGGCGGCGTGGCACGCCTCGCTCGAGGTGGGCCATCCGCTGCCCAACAAGGAGTTCCTCGTCAACGTGTTCCCGTCGCTGGGCGAGAACCGCCGCGAGGCCCTGAAGATCGCCGCCAACTTCCGCGGCGAGGAGGCCTTCGAGGCCGGAGTCGGCGAGGAGCAGGCGTTCGACACGGTCCTGCCGTGGCTCTCCCAGGCGCGCTGCGTCGAGCTCGCGCGCGAATGCCTCGAGCTCTACTGCTGGGACCGGCTCGGCGTCGAGAACTGAAGCCGCGCGCTGGCCCGGCGAGGCGCGCACCGGCCCGAACCGCGGCGGGCTCAGCGCCCGTCGAGCGCCGCTTCGATCTCGCCGATCGCCTGCTCGTTTGACCGGAACTGGATCGCCCGGATGCCGAGCTCACGCGCGGCGTCGCAGTTGACGTCGATGTCGTCGATCAGGAGCGCCGCCGACGGCTCCACGCCGAGGCGCTCGAGCGTGATCTCGTAGATGCGGGGCTCGGGCTTGCGCGCGCCGACGAAGGCCGAGTCGACGACGACGTCGAAGATCTCATCGACCGGGAGCATCGAGCGCCATCTCGCCTCCCACTCCTTGACGTTGTTGGTGCAGATCGCCATCCGGTAGCCGCGCTCCCGCAGCCGCCGCATGTAGTCGATCAGCTCGTCGTTGGGCTTCAGCTGCGCGAAGTACTGCTCGCCGAACCCCTCGAGGTCGACCTCGCGCTCGAGCTGCGCGCTCAGCTCCCGCTCGAGCGCCGAGAGGAACTCTCGCTCGGACATGCGCGCCGTCTCGAGCTCGGCCAGGGGATTCTTGCCACTGCGCTCGGACGACGGCGGCCATCGCGTGACCGAGTGCCGCCGGCGAGATCCCCGAGTCGTCCTCGAAGGCGAGGAACGAGTCGAGCAGCGGCGAGGTCAGGACGCCGCCGAAGTCGCTGATGATGGCGTCGATGCTCACGCCGGCCGCGCGAGGATGTACACGCCCGCTCCCTCGCGGCCCCGGCTGAACCACCGGAAGAGCGAGGCCTGCACGGTCAAGGCACCTGCGGTGCTCGATGCGAGCGGACCGACGGCCTCGCCGGCGGCCCGCCGCGGGAACTCATCCTCCGCTTCCCCGATCCACAGCTCGAAGCTCGAGCGGAGCGGGTGGCCCCCCGCACCGTAGGTCGTGGAGAACCGCGGGTCCGCCACCGCGGCCGCCTCCTCGGCGTCGAGCACCGCGGCGGAGACCGAATCGCGGTCGTGCCCGCGGGTCGAGCGAGGACGCAGCGCGACCACGGCCAGGCCGGTCGACGGCTCGAACAGGGCGCAGACGTCACGGACCGAGTCGAGGCCGCCGGCCCCGCCCGTTCGCTCCGCGCGCCGGGCGAGGCAGTCGACCTCGTGCTCGGCTCCATCGACGACGACCCGTCCTCGAGCGCGGCAGAGCTGCTCGAATCCGGCGCCGTCGAGCAGGCTGATCTCGGGGGCGAGTGGCGAGACGGCCACCGAGGTCTCGCCGTCGGCCAGGCGCCACTCGCCGTCCGCGCCCGCCCCCTCGAGCCGGCCGGCGGGCAGCGTCGCGGCGTCCGGCGCCCCGGCGCAGGCGAACGCGTGCCCACCCTCCTCGGGCAGCCACGCCGCGCCCCACACACCGGTGCGTGAGATCTCCGAAGGCGAGCGTACGCATCGCGGGGAAGCGTACTTGCGGTCGCCGGACTCGCCCGGACTCGCCCGGGTCTACGCGAGGGCGGGGGAGGGGCCTTCGAGCTTGACGCCCGGGAGGCGATGCAGCCCGACCCTGTGGATCAGCTTCAGGATCTGCGGCTGTGCCCCCCGCAGGCGGATGGCCCCGCCACGGACGCGCAGGCGCCGGGCGAGCATGGCCAGATCGAGCATCACCGAGGAGTCGGCGAACACGAGCTGGCTGAGGTCGACGACCACGTCGGTCTGGGCGCGAATGGCACGCGCCAGCGCAGGGCGCCGAATACCCTGTGTCGACCGGTCCTCGTCCCCGCAGCAGCGCAGCGTTGCAGCGGTGTCATCGAAATCGACGATGGCGGAAAGCTACACAAACCGCACCGGGTGTCGCAAGGGCTGAAAGCGGAGGATCTCTACACTGGCCACTCATGGCTTCGATGGACGACGTCACAGAGGCGCTGCGCGACGTGATCGACCCCGAGCTGGGGCTCGACTTCGTCGAGCTCGGCCTGATCTACGACGTCGAGATCGAGGATGGAACGGTGCGCGTCACCTACACGCTGACCAGCCCGGGGTGCCCGATCGGGCCGCAGGTCTCCGAGCAGATTGAGGAGTTCGTGGGCGAGCTCGAGGGCGTGCAGGACGTGCAGCCGACGATGACCTTCTCGCCGCCGTGGACGCCCGAGCGGATGAGCGAGGACGCCAAGTTCGCGCTCGGCTTCTAGTGCCGGCTCCACGAGCGCCGCTCAAACCCGGTGGCGCCGGCCGGGCCGCGCTCCTATCCTGGCTCGATGCGCGCGAGCCGCGCTCCTCGCCGTGCTCGTCCTCGCGGCCGCCGCGCTCGGCTCGCGACCGCCGGCGGCGCCGCGCCCCCGAGCGGCGGTCCGGCGCCGGCGCCCGGGCCGCGCCCCCGGAGACGGGCAACCTCCTCGTCCTGCTCGACCAGCAGGGAGCCCGGGCCGCGGGCGCCCAGGTCACGATCGACGCCGCGGTGGCGCGCATCGGCGGGCGCCCCGCCGGCCGATCGGTGCCCGAGATCGGCCTGATCACGGTCCGTCCTCCCGCCGGCGAATCGCTCGCGACGTTCGCCGCCGTCCTGCGCCGCGTTCCCGGCGTCGCCACCGTCGAGCCCGAGCACCGGTACGTCCCGCGCAGCGTCCCTGACGACCCGGCGCTGACCGCCGCCGATCCCAGCAACGGGATCCCCTGGCAGTGGTACCTGGCCAAGGAGGGGTTCTACGGGGCATGGAACGTGTCCCACGGCACCGGCGCGCTGGTGGCCGTGATCGACACCGGGATCGACGGCACGCATCCCGACCTGCGGCCCCGGATCGCGAGCGCGCTCGACCAGCAGGCGGCCTCGGATGACACCGGGCCGGCCGAGACCGACCAGGTCGGCCACGGCACCAACGTCGCCTCGCTCGCCTGCGCCGACACCGACAACGACCTGGGGATGGCCGGCGCCGGCTACGGCTGCCGGATGGTGATCGAGAAGACCGACTTCAGCGACTCGAGCATCGCCGCCTCGATCGTCGACGCCACCAACCGCCACGTGGACGCGATCAACATGAGCTTCGGCCCGTCGGTTCCCACCTCGGCGCCCGCGCCGGCCTCCGAGGTGCGCGCGCTCCGCTACGCCGCCGCGCACCGAGTCGTGCTCGTGGCCGCCGCCGCGGACTCGCCCGGTACCGAGCAGGGTGACCCCGCGAACGTGCTCCAGCCCGCGGGCACGGGGCGCGACATCGCCAAGGGCCTCGGACTCGACGTGACCGCGGCCCAGTACGACGGCACCCGCTCGCCGTTCGCCGGCTCGGGGAGTGAGATCTCGCTCGCCGCCTACGGCGCCTTCAGGCCCGGCCAGAGCAGCTCGGTGCCCTGCACCGGCACGCCGGGCCGGGATCTTCGGGGCCTATCCCGCCAACCCGACCCAGCTCGAGCGCCCGCCGGCCTCAGCCTGCCGGGTCGAGTTCGAGGGCGACGACCGCTACGCGACGATCGCGGGTACCTCGATGGCGGCGCCCCAGGTGGCTGCCGTGGGGGCGATGATGCGCGTGCTCAACCCCTACGCCACGCTGGCCGACATCCTGCGCACGCTCAAGCGCACGGCCAGCCGCCCGCGCCACGCCGGCTGGGGCCCGAACCTCGGCTGGGGCATCCTCGACGCCGACGCGGCCCTCGAGGCGATCCGCCGGGTCGACCGGCTCCCGCCGACTTCGCGGCTGCGGTGCCCCGGCCGTGAGCCACCGGCGCTCGTTCCTGCTCACGCTGGACGGCGCACGACCAGCGCCGCCCGGAGCTGATTGCGTCGGGCATCGCCTCGTTTCGTCTGTACGTCAGCGTGGACGGCGGCAAGCGCCGGCTGATCGCGCGCACCGGGCGCCACCGGTTCCTGTTCACGGGAGCACCCGGCCACCGGTACCGGTTCTTCCTGTTCGCCGTCGATCGCGCCGGCAACCGTCAGCTCCACGCGGCGCGCGCCGCGACCTTCGTGGCCGCGAACGCGGCCTGAGCCCGCCTAACGGTCGGCCGGCTTGCGCTGCCGCGCGGCTGCGCGAGCGCTTGGCCCGCATGTCCGCGGCCGGGCCGTGCTTGGGCCGCGCCGTGGTCGGCGGGACGATCGGGGCCGGGACCCCGTTGCCGTTGGCGATCGCGGCTCCGGCCGGCTCGGGCTCGCCTGCGCCGCCGTTGGCGTCCGCGTCCGGCGCGTGCGCGACGGCCGCCGAGCCTCGTCGAGCAGCTCCTGGAGCGCGGCGTCGATTCCCTCGGCGAGCTCCTCGAGGTCGGGCAGCGCGTCGTAGTCGGCGAGCAGGCCGTAGTCGATCCCCCCGTTGTAGGACATGATCGCGATCGCCAGGCGCGTGGTTCGAGGGCAGGAACGCGACGGGGAACAGGTCCTCGAGCCGGCGGCCGAGCACGTACAGCGGCATCTGCGGGCCGGGGATGTTGGTCACGATCAGGTTGAACAGGCGCGTGGAGAAGTTCAGCCGCGAGGCCTGGGCCAGGACGGTCGGCGGCGCGAGGTTGGTCACCGCCGCCATCGTCGCCGCACCCACGGCCTGCTTTGACTCCTTGAGCCCGTCCATCGCCTCCCTGACGAAGCGCAGGCGCGCCACCGGGTCGCTCGATGTAGACGGGCAGCGGCCCGCGCATCACCGTCAGCCGGTTGCCGAGCGTGCCCTGGTCGTCCTCGGTCCTGATCGAGACCGGGACCAGCGCGCGCATCTCCAGCCCCTCGGTGCGGATCCCGCGCGAGTGCAGCCACCGCGCGATCGCGCCCGAGACGACGGTCAGCACGACGTCGTTGACCGTGCCGCCGAGCGCGTTCTTGACCTCCTTGTAGTCGCTCAGCTGCTGGCGCACCACCGAGTAGCGCCGGTGCGGCCCGATCGGGACGTTGAGCGGCGTCTGGGGCGCGGGGTTGAGGCCCGCCCAGACGATCTCGCCCAGGCCCTCGAGCGCGTCGCGGACCACGGTCAGCGATGTTCCGGGCCGCGTCGCGGCGCCGAGCGCCCGCGTCATCAGGTCCGCCATCGTGTTGACCATCCCGCGCGCGCCGGCGAGCACGAGCTCGGCCGCGGTCGGCTCGGGCTTGGGCTGCCACGGCTCGAGGTCGGTGGGCGCAGGCGCCGGCGCCTCCTGGACGTCGAACAGCACGGTGGCGAGATCGACGCCCGAGACGCCGTCGACGAGCGAGTGGTGCGTCTTGTTGATCAGGGCGAAGCGATCGCCCTCGAGGCCCTCGACCAGCCACACCTCCCACAGCGGCCGCTCGCGGTCGAGCTGCTGGGAGTGCACGCGCGCCGCGAGCTGGAAGAGCTGCGACTCGGTGCCGGGCGCGGGCAGCGCGGCGTGGCGGACGTGGTACTCGAGGTTGAAGCTGGGGTCGTCGACCCACAGCGGCCGCCCCGTCTCCATCGGCGGCGTCGAGAGCTTCTGCCGGTAGCGCGGCACGAGGTGGAGCCGCCCGCGCACGTGGTCGAGGAAGTCGGCGAACGCCGGCGGCGGCCCGTCGAAGATCAGCACCCCGCCGATGTGCATGTGCGAGGCGTGGCCCTCCTGGGCCAGGAACGAGGCGTCGATGGAGGTGAGGCGATCCAGGTGGTTCTGGGGCATGGGCGGCTGCGCGGCGAGTCCGGGGGTGATCGGGGAGCTAAGAGCGTACGGGCTTACGGTCCGGCCCGTGGATTTCTCCGCCTACACTCTTCGCATGGCCCCAGCGCCCCACACGCTGCTGCTCGCATCGCCGCGCGGCTACTGCGCCGGCGTCGATCGAGCCGTGCAGACGGTCGAGCGCGCACTCGAACTCTACGGCGCCTCCGGTGTACGTGCGCAAGGAGATCGTCCACAACAAGCACGTGGTCGACCAGCTCCGCGAGCGTGGGGCGATCTTCGTCGACTCAGAGACCGAGGTGCCCGAGGGCGCCACCGTCGTGTTCTCCGCCCATGGGGTCGCGCCCTGGGTGCACGAGAACGCCGAGCGCCGCCGGCTACGGACGATCGACGCCACCTGCCCGCTGGTGACCAAGGTCCACGTCGAGGCCAAGAAGTTCGCCGCCCAGGGCTACACGATCGTGCTCATCGGCCACGAGGGCCACGAGGAGGTCGAGGGCACGATGGGCGAGGCCCCCGGCCGCATCCTCCTGATCCAGTCCGAGGAGGACGTGGACGCGCTCGAGGTCGAGGATCCGACGCGGATCGCCTACATCTCCCAGACCACCCTGTCGGTCGATGAGACGCGCGCGATCATCAACCGCCTGCGCGAGAAGTTCCCCGCGATCGTCGGTCCCCGCACCGACGACATCTGCTACGCAACGACCAACCGGCAGGCCGCGGTCAAGCAGCTGGCGCGGGCCTGCGATCTCGTGCTGGTGATCGGATCGCGCAACTCGTCGAACTCCAACCGCCTGGTCGAGGTGGCGCGCGAGGAGGGCTCCGAGTCGCACCTGATCGACAACGAGGTGCAGGTGCGCGAGGAGTGGCTGACCGACAAGCGCGTGGTCGGCATCACCTCGGGAGCAAGCGCGCCGGAGGAGCTCGTCCGGCGCCTCGTCCAGTTCTTCCGTGCCCGCGGCACGGACGACGTGCAGGAGCTCGAGGTCGTCCAGGAGGACGTCCGCTTCATGCTGCCCAAGGCGATCCGCCAGGCGCTCGCCGGGTAGAACCCGCTGCGCAGCCTCGTCATCTCCGACCTGCACCTGGGGACGCGCGCCGGCAGCGACGTCCTGCGTGGCGAGGCGGCCCAGGCCGCGCTGCTCGCGGCCCTCCCGGACTTCGACAGACTGATCCTGCTGGGCGACGTGCTCGAGCTGCGCCATGGGCCGCTGCACCGCGCGCTGGCCGCCGCCGACCCCGTGCTGCGCGCGATCGGCACGGCGCTCGGAGCTGAGCGCGAGGTCGTGATCGTCCCCGGCAACCACGACCACCTGCTCGCCGGCGCGTGGCTCGAGCGGCGCGCGCGTGAGGACGGCGCCGCTGCGCTCGGCCTCGAGTCGGCGATCGAGATCGAGCCGGCGGACGTGCTCGCGGCGCTCGCCGGGCGCCTGGCCCCGGCGCGCGTCCGCGCCGCCTACCCCGGGGTGTGGCTGCGCGAGGACGTGTACGCCACCCACGGCCACTACGGCGACCGGCACACCACGGTCCCGATGCTCGAGCGCATCTCCGCCGGCGTGATGGCCCGGGTGGTGGGTGAGCGCGACGGCGGCCCCCGCCGGGCCGAGGACTACGAGGCCGAGCTCTCGCCCATGTACGCGTGGATCGACGCGGTGGCGCAGGCGGGCGGAGCGCACCTGGGCCGGAGCGGGCGCGACCCCTCGAGCCGCGCCTATGGCGCGCTCACCGGCGGAGGCCGGCGCGGCGGGCTGCGCCGGCGGGCGATGGTGGCGGGCTTCCCGGTGGCGGTGGCGGCGCTCAACCGCCTCGGGCTCGGGCCGCTCAGCCCCGACCTGTCCGGCGAGGCGCTGCGCCGCGCCGGCGTGCGCGCGTTCGCCGAGGTCCTGGACCGGCTCGGCGTCGAGGCCCCCTACGCGATCTTCGGCCACACCCATCGCGCCGGGCCGCTGCCGGCCGAGAACCGCGCCGAGTGGGCGACTCCCGCCGGCACGCGCATGCTCAACACCGGCTGCTGGCTCCACGAGCCCCGGTTCATGGGCTCGACGCCCCACCGGAGCCCTTACCGGCCGGGGTTCGCCGCCGTCGTCGAGGATGACGGGCCGCCCCGGCTGGTCAACCTGCTGGATCCAGCAGGCCCGGGATGAAGCACACCCCGTAGCAGCGAACGCCGTCGCCGATGCTGCAGGTCGAGCACGCCGCTCGTGTGGCGATCGTGCTCGATCAGCGGGTAGCAGCCGGGGTGGGTGACGGCGATCGCTCGCCCGTTGGCGGTGACCGAGCCCTCCCCGTCGAACACGCCCCACACCGCGCCGGCCTCGTACGGCCCCGAATAGGCCCCCTCGACGTCGTCTGATTGAAGCGCCAGCCGCGCCCCCGGCACGTCCTCGGGGCGGAGCGGCTCGAGCACCGGCTGCTCTTTGCCGACCAGCTCCTGGACGGCCCGCTCGGTGTCGGCGTAGGCGCCCTCGCCGTAGTGGTAGTCGAACAGGATCCCGCGCTTGTCGAACAGGTAGCGGGCGGGCCAGCCGAGGTTGCCGTAGAGCTCCCAGATCTCGTGATGCTCGTCAACGACGACGGGATAGGGGACGCCGAGGCGCGCCACCGCGGCGCGGACGGCCTCGGGGTCGCCCGCGGGCTCGAACCCCGCAGCGTGCACGCCGATCACGCGCAGGCCGGCGCCCCGGTAGCGCTCGTGCCACGCCTTCACGTAGGGCAGCGTGCGAATCGAGTTCGGGCGGCAGAAGTCCCAGAACTCGATCAGCACCGCCCGCCCCAGCAGCCGGTCCATGCGCAGCGGCGCCGAGTTGATCCAGGTCAGCCCGCGGGGGAAGGGAGGCGCGGCGATGTCGCTCGTCGGGGGCCGCACCCCGCCGATCTTAGGGTTCGACCAGCCCGCGCCGGATCGCGTAGCGGACGAGCTCGACCCGGTCGCGCATACCCAGCTTGCGCAGGACGTTGGCGCGGTGGGACTCGACCGTCTTCTCGGAGAGGTGGAGGATGCTCGCGATCTGCGCGTTGGTGAACGCCTCGGCGATCAGCTTGACCACCTCCTCCTCGCGCGGGGTGAGCGGGATCACGGGGCCCTCCGCGCCGTCCGCCATCCACTGGCGGATGATCGAGCGCTCGGCGGCGTTGGTCAGGAACGCCTCGCCGCGGCCGACCGCGCGCACCGCGCCCACCAGATCCTGGTCGGCCTCGCGCTTGAGCACGTAGCCCGAGGCGCCGGCCTTGAGCGCCTCGAACACGTAGTGCTCGTCGTCGTGCATCGAGAGCATCAGCACGCGTACCTCGGGCAGCTGCGCGCGGATCTCGCGCGCAGCCTGAAGTCCGGTCATCCGCGGCATCCCCACGTCGAGGATGCACAGGTCGGGGCGCGCGGAGAGCGCCTGCGCCACCGCCTCGACCCCGTCCTCGGCCTCGGCCACGACGTCGAGGTCGGCCTGGCGCTCGAGCAGGAGCTTGATCCCGGCGCGGACGATGCCGTGATCATCGGCTACGAGCACCCTCATGGCAGCGTCAGCTCCACCTGCGTGCCGCCCGGCTCGGCCGGCGCGATCGAGAGCTGGCCGCCCACGAGCAGCGCCCGCTCGCGCATCCCCGGCACGCCGAGCCCGCCGGGGCGGGGGCCGGCGAAGCCGCGGCCGTCGTCGGAGATGCGCAGCACGGTGGCGCCGTTGAAAGACAGCCGCACGGCTACGCGGTTGGCCTCGGCGTGCTGGGCGATGTTCGACAGGCTCTCCTGGGTCACTCTGTAGAGGACGAGCTGCTCCTCGGGGGTGAGCTCCTTGGGTGTGCCGCCGGCGTCGAAGCTGGCGTCGATCCCGGTCTGCTCGGCGAACTGCTGGACCTGGCTGTGCAGCGCGGCCGTGAGGCCGTGGTCGTCGAGCACCGCCGGGCGGAGCTGGCGGGCGATCGTGAGCAGCTCCTGCATGGCCTGCGTGGCCAGCCGCTTGGTCTCGATGAGCTCGACCTCCAGACCCTCCGGCGCCTGCTCGATCGTCGCCTGGAGGCGAAGCGAGACCGCGGTCAGGGCCTGGTTGACCTCGTCGTGGAGATCCTGGGCGATCCGGTGGCGCTCGCGCTCCTGGGCCTGGATGGCGGCGCGGCCGGCTTGGCGGCGCTCGGCCTCGAGGCGGGCGATCATGCGATGGAAGGCGGCCTCGAGCCGCTGCACGTCGGCGCTGTCGATCCCGCTCACGCTCGGCGCCGCCTGGTGCGGGGCGGCCAGGTCGATCGACTCCATGGCCGAGATCAGGCGGTCGAGCGGATCGAAGCGCCGGCGCAGCAGCACCCAGTTGCCGAGCGAGGTGGCGAGGATCGCCATTCCGAACACGGCCGCCTGGCCCGGCTCGAAGCTGTGCAGGCGCGAGTCGACCAGCAGCGTGGCGATCAGCGCGGTGGCCGCGATCACCATCAGGTTGACCGCGACGACTTGGGCGAGCAGCGAACGGGAATGCATATGGGGTCTTGGCCCGATATCGGCCGCTGCGCCGCTCACCGATAATCCTCGTGCAAGGCCTCCACGACTGTCCTCTCAACGCCGGACCGGGGGGCCTTGCAGAAGATTTGCGATTGGGTCCTGGTCTCAGCGGGGCGTCGCCGGCGACGGTGGCGCCCCGCGCGTGCTTAACGGCTCAAACCCGCTCTTCCGCGGCCAACCACCCGCCGCTATACTCCCTGAAGTATTGAATAGCTACCGCCTTTTGGGAGTTTTCTAAGCGATGAGTCCGTCCGGAGCCGAAGTCCTTCGCCAGATCAAGAGCAGGATCGACGAGGTCGATCCCGCCGAGGTGCGCGAGCAGGCGTCCAACGGCGCCGTCGTCGTGGACGTGCGCGAGCCCGAGGAGTGGGCGGCCGGGCACGTCCCGGGCGCGATCCACGTGCCCAAGAGCTACCTGGAGTCGCGGATCGAGGGCGCCGTGCCCGATCGCGGATCCCACGTGGTCCTGTACTGCGCCTCCGGCAACCGCTCGGCCTGGGCGGCGCGGACGCTGCTCGACGACCTCGGCTACGAGAACGTCGAGTCGATGACCGGCGGCTTCACGCTGTGGAAGGACCGCGGCTACGAGGTCGACATGCCGCGCACCCTCACCCCCGAGCAGCGCGAGCGCTACTCGCGCCACCTGCTCCTCCCCGAGGTCGGCCTCGAGGGCCAGATGCGCCTGCTCGACGCCAAGGTCCTGCTGCTCGGCGCCGGCGGCCTCGGCTCCCCCGCCGCCCTGTACCTGGCCGCGGCCGGCGTGGGCACGCTCGGCATCGTCGACAACGACGTGGTCGACGTCTCGAACCTCCAGCGCCAGGTGATCCACTCGACCGACCGCGTCGGCGTGCCCAAGGTCGACTCGGCCGAGGAGACGATCAATGCGCTCAACCCCGACGTCAACGTGGTCAAGCACGCCCTCCGGCTCGGCCCGGAGAACATCATGGACGTGCTGCCCGGCTACGACATCGTGGTCGACGGCCTCGACAACTTCCCCACGCGCTATCTGCTCAACGACGCCTCGGTGCGCCTGCGGATCCCGGTCGTCTCGGCGGCGATCCTCGGCTTCGAGGGCCAGCTGTCGGTGTTCAAGCCCTACGACGGGCCGTGCTACCGCTGCCTGTTCCCGGTCCCGCCGCCGGCCGAGCTCGCGCCTTCGTGCGGCGCCAACGGCGTGCTCGGCGTGCTTCCCGGGACGATGGGCCTGCTCCAGGCGACCGAGGTGATCAAGCTGATCCTCGACGAGGGCGAGACGCTGATCGGCCGCCTGTTGATGTACGACGCGCTGGCGGCGACGGTCACCGAGGTCAAGGTCCGCCGCGACCCCGAGTGCCCGATCTGCTCGCGCGATCCGGAAGAGATCTCCGACGAGGAGATGGGCGTGTTCCCGGACTACGAGGCGTTCTGCGCCGGAGCCCACTAGGGTTCTGAAGGTCATGGCGACGATCCGCATCCCACCCGTTCTGCGCCCGGCCGTCGGCGGCGAGAAGGAGCTGAGCGCCGAGGGCGCGTCGGTCGGCGAGGTCCTCCAGTCGGTGGTCGAGAGCCACCCGGACACGCAGTCGCAGCTGTTCGCGCCCGACGGGGGCCTGAACCGCTACGTGAACGTGTACCTGAACGACGAGGACGTGCGCGTGCTCGACGGGCTCCAGACGCAGGTCGGCGAGCAGGACACGCTGGTGATCCTGCCGGCGATGGCCGGCGGATAGGCGCGACGGACCGGATGGCCGGCGGTGGTGGCTGCCGGCCGGGCGAAGCGGTCTAGCGGAAACCAGGAGCGGAGCGCAGGCCGGCCAGGAGCTGGACGCGTTTACCGGGCCCGGCCTTCGGCCGGTCGTCCGTGGGGCCGTTGCGGCGGGTCCGTCGCCGCCCGCCCGCGCTCGGGAAGGTTCGGCGGCTTCAGGCGTCTTTACGCCTCGTAACGGCCGGAACGTCCATCCCGAAGGAGCCCCTGGATGCCCTCATACCCACGCCGCCCGCCGATCGCGATCCTGCTCGCCGTGGCGCTGCTTGCCGCCGGCGCCACCGCCGGCCTGGCCCTCGCGAAGTCGTTCACGCTGAAGGTGGCGAAGAACGTGCACGTGACCAACAACCCGACCAAGGCCTTCCGGGTCAAGGCGGTGAATACGCACGAGGCGATCGCCGTCGGCCCCACCGGCTACGCCGTCTACACCTTCCAGGGCGAGACGACGCATCACATCATCTGCCGGAAGACGAGCAGCGCCAAGACCAACTGCTGGGCGTTCTGGCCGCCCGTGACCCCGAGCTCCAAGTCGGTCAGCAAGGCCTCCGGCGTCAAGGGCAAGCTCGGCACATTCCGCAACCACGGCGTGCTCCAGCTCACGCTCGAACGGGCAGCCGCTCTACTACTTCACGCCCGACATCTCCTCCCACAACAAGGGCCAGGCGACCGGCGACGAGCTGAAGACGTTCGGCTCGATCTGGCACATCGTCAAGGCGAGCGGCCCCGCGCCGAAGGCGTCGGGCAACTCGCCGCAGCCGACGCCGACGAGCACCTCGACGGCCACGAGCACCACCTCGACGACGCCTTACAACTGGGGTTAGGACGCCTCAGCTGAGGACCGTGGGCCCACCGGCGGAGAGTGGGCTCGCGGTCCTCGGGCTGGCGCCGGGGACGCCCTCACCCCGCCCTCGGGCCAGCGCTACACTTCGTAAAGCATGGCCGTGGAGCGCCTCCAGAACAAGCCGTGTGGCGGACGGTACGGCGACATCGTCCAATCGATCGGCCACACTCCGCTGGTCGAGCTCAAGCGGCTCAGCCCGAAGCCGGGGGTCAGGATCTGGGCCAAGCTCGAGTCCCACAACCCGACCGGGTCGGTCAAGGATCGGGTGGCGCGGAGCCTGATCGAGGACGCCGAGGAGAAGGGGCTGATCAGCCCCAGCAGCCACGATCCTCGAGCCGACCTCCGGCAACACCGGGATCTCGCTGGCCATGATCTGCGGGCGCAAGGGCTACCCGCTCAAGGTCGTGATGCCCGAGAACGTGACCCGCGAGCGCACCGAGCTGCTGCGCATGTACGGCGCGGACATCGTCTACTCGGAGGGGGCCAAGGGGTCCAACGGCGCCGTCGAGATGGCGCTCGACATGGCCGAGAAGGACGCCTCGTACTACATGCCCTACCAGTACGGCAACCAGGCCAACCCGCTCGCGCACTACAACGGCACCGCGCTCGAGATCCTCGAGGAGCTCGACGAGGTCGCCGCGTTCGTGGCCGGCCTGGGCACCGGCGGCACGCTGATGGGCAACGGCCGCCGGCTCAAGGAGGAGCTGGGCGATCAGATCAAGATCGTCGCCGCCGAGCCCATGCAGGGCGAACCGGTGCAGGGCCTGCGCTCGCTCGACGACGGCTTCATCCCGCCGATCATCGACCTCTCGCTGCTCGACCGCAAGATCTTCGTCACCAACTCCGACGCGATCGTGTTCACGCGCAAGCTGCTCGAGGAGGAGCGCCTGTTCGTCGGCGTCTCCTCGGGAGCGATCGCCCGGGTCGCGGTCCGGATCGCGAACGAGCTCGACGAGGGCAACGTCGTGTTCCTCGTCGCCGACGACGGCTGGAGGTACCTCTCCTCCGGGATCTACACGCGGCCGCTGGAGGAGATCGAGAACCTGGACTCCACCGTCTGGTGGTGAGCACCCGGCGGGGGTTCCTGGGCGCCGGCCTGGCCGGGGGCGGCGCGCTGGCGCTGGCCGGATGCGGTGGCGGGGATTCGCTCAAGAGCCAGCTCAACACGACGCGCCGGCGGCGGAGACCGACGTGGCGCTGCTCAACCACCTGGTCGACCTCGAGTATCTGGCGGTGGCCGCCTACACGGCCGGGCTGCCGCTGCTGCGCCGGCCGGCGGCCGGGGCGGCCAAGCAGTTCCTGGCCCAGGAGCTCGGCCATGCCCAGGGTCTCGGGCTGCTCGTCCGCGAGGCGGGCGGGAAGGACAACAAGCCGCGCGACAGCTACGAGCTCGGCAACCCGCGCAGCGAGACCGACGTCCTGCGCCTCCTGCACACGGTTGAGACGCTTCAGATCGCTGCCTACGTGGCCGCGATTCCGCGTCTGGGTCCGGCCAAGGTGCGCACGCTCACCGACCCAGTACTTCGCCAACGATGCCCAGCACATCTCGGTCGTTCGCTCGCTGCAGGGCCAGGCGCCGCTTCCGGCACCGTTCGTGACCGGCCGCGAGTAGGGTTGCGAACTTGTGCTGAGTCGCCGTGAGCTGCTCGCGGGCGCGGCCGCTGGGTCCGCGCTCGCTTCGGGCCTGCTCGCGCCGGCGGCGGCGGCCGCGGCCGACGCGGACACGATGGGCAAGGCGCTCGCGGTCGAGGTGCTGGCCGTGTACTGCTACCGGCACGTGCTGGGGCTCGGGATCCTCGGCCCTGCGGCGAACCGGGTCGCTGCGGAGATCATGGCGCACGAGGAGGACCATGTAGCTGCTCTCCAGGCGCTGCTCGACTCGCCGCCGCTCGCCGGCCCGACCACGGTTGCCGAGGCCGACGACGAGCTGAAGGCCCGCCACTCCTCGGGCCGGCTCACCGGCCTGCGCAGCGAGCGCGGCGCGCTGGACTTCCTGTACTCGGTCGAGTCGATCAACATCGGCGCCTACGACCAGGCCCTCGAGACGCTGAGCGACCCGCGGCTGATCCGGACCAGCGTGGAGATCATGGGCGCCGAGGCCCAGCACGCGGCGGCCCTCGGGGCCCTGCTCCACCCAGGGCGCTTCGACCGGATCGTCCCGGTCAACTACGTGAAGGGCAAGACCTGATCAGTGGTGGTGGCGCGTAGCCGCCGGGCCAGCCGTGAGACGAAAGGAGCGGGCGTCCCGGGTGCGCCGGAACGAGCGTACTGGCGGCTCGTGGCGCTCGGCGCGAAACTCGGCCGCGGCCACGGTCCGGTGCACGAGCGCTCGGGCGACGATCGCGTTGGCCACGGCGCGCTCGTCGACGGCGTAGAGCGAGCTCGCCACCATCTCCTTCAGCACCCGTACGCGGTTCTCCACGGTCTCGGTATCGGCGGTTTCCCGCAACGCCTTCAGTGTTCTTGGCGGATGTGTGGAGATATCAAGCTACATACGGCACATGATCGAGCCGTTGGTACGCTCGGCCGGCCATGCGGATCGGCCGCGAGCTGTACGACGAGATCATCGCCCACGCCCGCGAGGAGGCGCCGAACGAGTGCGTCGGGCTCGTGGCGACGCGTGACGGCGAGGCCGTGGCGGTCCACCGCGCCCGGAACGCCGAGGCGAGTCCGAAGCGCTTTTCGATCGAGGGCCTGCGAACAGCTCGAGCTGACGAACGCGATTGAGGACGCCGGATTTGAAGTGGGTGCCATCTACCACTCTACATCTGCGGACTGCCCCCGAGCCATCGCAGACCGACATCACATTCGCCAAGGGACTTGGCCGGGCGTACTTTGGGTCATCGTCGGCCTGCGTGGAGAGCAGCCCGAGGTTCGGACATGGCACATCAGGGACGAGGTTCCCGTAGAGGTTCAGTTGATCGTGCAGTGAAGGCGAAGTCCGACGCGCTCGTGTGCGTGAGCTGCGGCGCGACCTACGGCCCCGAGGAGCGCTTCTGCCCCGCCTGTCACATCCCGCTCGCGCTCGAGGGCGCCGCCGCGGAGGTGAGCGAGCGCCACGCGCGGGCGCGCAAGCTCAAGCCGCAGCTGGCCGAGGGCGAGCTCGTGCGGGTGGCCGGCGCCCGCAACCAGGCCGAGGCCGAGTTCATCCAGGGGCTACTCCTCGAGGAGGGCGTCCCCAGCATCCTGCGCCGCACGGCCGGCTTCGACGTGCCCGACTTCCTGGCCGCCGGGCCCCGGGACGTGCTCGTCCCCGAAACGGGTGTGCAGACCGCGCGCGAGATCCTGCTGCAGGCGGAGCTGATCTCCGACGCGCCTGCCCCGGCCGCTCACCACCCCCGGGCGCCTGCTCGCCGGGCTGATCGGTGCCCTGGCCCTCGGCGCGCTCGTCGTCTGGCTCGTGTTCGACGTCATCCGCTAGCCAGGTGCGCGCGCCAGGTGCGCTCTGTCTCGGCGAGCGAGCGGGCCCCGAACGCGCGCGCGAGGGCCGCCCGCGGTCCCTGGGGGTGCAGCCGTCGCGCCAGCTCCGCCACCGCCTCCTCGCCACGCTCCGCCTCCTCGTGCCGGGCGCGGAACGACGGCGAGACGGACTCGATCCACGGCATCGGGGGTGGTGGGCTGCGCCCCGGGCGGTCCTCAGGCCGCCCGGGGCGGGGCCTCCTAGACCATTACGGGCTGACGGTCCGAGGCGATCGCCGAGATCTCCTCGGAGGCGCGCTCGAACTCCTCGTCGGAGAGCACCGGCGTGCCCTCGAACGGGAGCTCGCGCGTCAGCTCGAGCCACGAGCGGCAGCCGCCGTACTCGTCGCGCACCTTGACCGTCACGGGCCGCGGGATCCGGTAGGTCCGCAGCAGGATCACATGGAGCGGGTGGCGCCGCTTCCAGGCCAGCCGCTTCTCGGCGTAGTCGGGCGTCCACACGTAGAACGGCGACAACGCATCGACGGTCCGCCGGTCGGCGATCGTGTAGTGGGCGGCCACCTCGGCCCAGGCGCGAATTCGTACGCGGTCGGGCTGGGAGATCGCCCCTTCGCGATGCAGGGCGTGGAGCGGGGGCTCGCCATCGCTCCAGACGCCCTCCTCGAGGGCGCGTGCGAGCTCTGGCTGGTGGGACTCGCGCACCAGGTCGGCGCGCTGATGATCGAACGTCGGGTACAGGAAGAACCGCTCGTAATCGAGCTTGAAGTGCTTGCCGGGCTCGCGAATGCCGCCCTTGCGCAGGGTGAGCAGCTGCTCACCCTCGGCTAGGGCCCGCACGGTCACGGCCCATTCTTTGAAAGCAATCGGCATTTAGGAGTTGGGGGGGAGACGGAGATTTACTGACGCCTGCTGCGTTCGAGGCAACGGCAGCAACAGGTGAGGAGGATTTTACGTGAACCTGGCGAAATCCCCAAATGTCGCAGCAAAAGCCGGGGTTTTTGCTGGCGACAGCGGTGTAGCTTCGATCTCGGACCCGGCACCGGGGGCGTGTGGGGCCGGGGGACGCGTCGGCCCCCAGGCGGCGGACTCGGCGGCGCCATCGGCCCGCCACCGCGGGGCGTGTCGCGTTAGTGGTCTATGTCATCGGTTTCGCGACACGCCCCCCGATCAGAAGCGGGTGACGGTGCCTGCCGCGGCGATGCCGCTCGCCGCAACCACCGTGGCCTGGCTGACGGCAGGGACGGCGGCGAAGGCTGAAAAATGGAGGAACGCAGCGTGGGGCGCTAGGACAGGCGGGTGTCGGCGGCCGATTCGAGCACCTCGATCAGCGGCGGCGAAGTCGGCGTCGCCGAGGCCGCGGCCCATGCCGGCGCTGAGGATCTCCCGGGTGAGGGCGGCGAACGGGAACGGCACGCCGAGCGCCTGGCCCTCCTCCAGGCACAGCCGGACGTCTTTGAGCATGTGCTCGAGCTTGAACAGCGTGGTGTAGTCGTGCTCGCGCATCGGCCGGGCCTTGAGGTCGAGCATCGACCGAACCGCCGGAGCCGGCCGCCATCACCTGGGTCAGGGCGTCGAGGTCGACGCCGGCGCGGGCGCCGACGACCAGCGCCTGGCCGAGCACGGCGGCGTTGGAGGCCGCCACCGCGTTGTTGATCAGCTTGACCATCTGGCCGTGGCCGAGGGGGCCGGCGTGGACGACGACGCTGCCCATCGCCTCCAGCACGGGGCGGGCGCGCTCGAAGTCTTCGTCCGAGCCGCCGGCCATGATGGTAAGCGTGCCATCCTCGGCCCGCGGCGATGAACCGGTTACCGGTGCGTCAAGGAGAGAGAGGCGGTGGCGGCTGAGGGCATCGGCGATCGAGCGGGTGTAGCTGGGACCGATCGTGGAGCAGTCGACGAACAGGGTGCCCTCGGTGGCGCCTTCCGCCGCTCCATCGGGGCCGAGCAGGACGCGCTCGACCTGCGGCCCGTCGACGACCATCGTGACCACGATCTCGGCGCCGGCGGCCGCCTCGGCGGGCGTCGGCGCCGCGGTGGCGCCTTCGTTGGCGGCGACGAACTCCTCCGCCCGCGCCGCGCGTCCGGTTCCAGACGGTCAGCTCGAACCCTCGCGCGTGCAGGACGGCGGCCATCCGCGAGCCCATGATCCCGAGGCCGAGGAACGCCACCCGGGTCATGCGCGGGTAAGTCCCAGTGTCGGCAGGTCGGGGTGGGTCACGATCGCGCACCATACCCGCCGCCGCCCGGTGTCTCGATCCGCAGCCGCTGGCCCTCGCGCAGCTTGCCGATCGCCTTGGCCGGAAGCTCCTCGCCGTCGAGCAGGTTGCGCCCGCACGCGCCATCCTCACCGCCGCACGCCCCCGGCGGACGGTGGCGCCGGCGCTCGGTGATGAGCGAGTAGTCGAGGTCGGCCAGGGCCTCGAGCTCGCGGACCACGCCGTCGCCGCCGCGGTGCTCGCCGTCGCCGCCGGAGCCGCGGCGCAGCGAGTACTCGACCATCCGCATCGGGAACTCGAGCTCGAGCGCCTCGATCGGCGTGTTGAGCGTGTTGCTCATGGCCACGTGGACGGCGCTGGGGCCGTCGGCGTCGGGGCACGCGCCCTGGCCGCCGCCGATCGTCTCGTAGTAGACGACGTCCTCACTGCCCAGCGTGACGTTGTTCATCGTCCCCTGGCCGAGGGCCCGACCGAACGCGCGGAGGACGATGTCGGCCACGCGCGAGGACGTCTCGACGTTTCCGCCCACCACGGCGGCCGGCGAGCGGGCATTCAAGAGGCAGCCCTCGGGCGCGATCACCTCGACCGGCCGGTAGGCGCCGGCGCTCGGCGGGATGTCGGGATCGGTCAGGACACGGATCGCGAAGTAGCAGGCCGAGCGGGTCACGGCGAGCGGGCAGTTGAGGTTGCCCTCGTGCTGATCGGCGGTGCCGGTGAAGTCGAGCGTGAGCCGATCGCCCTCGACGCGCGCGGCCAGGGCGATCTCGAGGTCGCCCTCACGGGCCTCCAGGACGTCGCGGGCCTCGCGTTCGCCGTCGTCCAACTCGGAGATGCACGAGCGGGTGCGCCGCTCGGCGTAGTCGAGGACTTCGCTGAAGGCCTCGCGCAGCGTGTCCAGGCCGACGCGGTCGTGGAGCTCGACCAAGCGGCGTGCCCCGACCCGGCCGGCGGCGAGCTGGGCGCGCAGGTCGGCGCGGCGCTGGGCCGGCTGGCGCATCTGCTCGCTCAGCTCCTTCAGCGCGTCGTCGTCGAGGACACGCGGCTCGATCACGACCCCCTCGTCCTCGAGCGTCGTGCTGTCGGCCGGCATCGAGCCGGGGGTGGGACCGCCGACGTCGGCGTGGTGGGCGCGGCTGGCGGCGAAGGCGATGAGATCGTCGTCGGCGAAGACCGGGGTGATCACCGTGATGTCGGGCAGATGGGTCCCGCCGGCGTAGGGGTCGTTGAGGATCCACGCCCGATCGGCCGCGTGGTCGCGGTCGAGGATGGCGGCCACCGCGGCGGGCATCGCACCCAGGTGGACGGGGATGTGCTCGGCCTGCATGACCATCTGGCCCTCGGCGTCGAACAGCGCGGTCGAGGCGTCCTGGCGCTCCTTGATGTTGGCCGAGTGCGCGGAGCGGATCAGGACCGCGCCCATCTCCTCGCAGATGGCATGCAGCGCGCCGGTCAGGACCTGGAGCTCGACGGGGTCGATGCTCATCCGCGCCTCAGCTTGACCGTGCCGGTGTCGTCGACCTCGCCCTTCCAGCCAGGCGGAACCAGCAGCGTCGACTCGGGCAGCTCGACCACGGCGGGGCCGTCAAGCCCGTAGCCGGGCGGCGGGCGATCCGCGCACGACCGACAGCTCGACTTCCTCGCCGGCGAGCGTCGCCGTGCGGCGCGCCCTCGTCGATGTCGCTCGGCGTCGCCCTGGGCCAGCTCGACCTCGGCGCCTCCGGCCCTTGCCGTGACCCGGATCGTCACCAGCTCGAGCGTCTGGTCGGCGTCGCGGTAGCCGTAGCGCTCCTCGTGCTCGGACTCGAACCCATCGCGGAGCTCCTCCGGGGTCGGCTCGAGGCCAGCCGCGATCGCCAGCTCGAACGCCTGGCCGCGGTAGCGGACCTCGTAGATCGCCTCCAGCTCGGCGTCGGCGTCCTCGAGGGCCTTACGGGCCTGCTCGCCCAGCTCGCGGACGGTCTCCGCGACCGTCCCCGCCGTGAGGTCATCGCCGCTCAGCAGGACGCTGCGCTGGACGTCGCGCCGGCGCGGGGAGACGACCAGGCCGAGCGCGGCCAGCACGCCCCCGGCGCGCGGGCACAGGATCGTGTCGATCCCGAGCTCGTCGGCGATCGCCGCGGCGTGCAGCCCACCGGCGCCGCCGAACGCGAGCAGCGCGAATCCTCGGGGATCGACGCCGCGCTGCACCGTCACCACCCGCAGCGCCCGCACCATCTCCGAGTTGGCCACGCGCAGGATCCCCTCGGCGCAGTCGAGCGGATCCAGGCCGAGGGATCCGGCCAGCTCCGCGATCGCCTTCTCCGCGGCGTCGCGGTCGAGCTCGACCCCGCCGGCCAGCGGCGTGTCGGCGGCCAAGTAGCCGAGCAGCAGGTTGGCGTCGGTGACCGTCGGCTCGGTGCCGCCCCGGCCGTAGCAGGCGGGGCCGGGCTCGGCCCCGGCCGAGCGCGGGCCGACGCGGAGCGCGCCGCCGGCGTCGCGCCAGGCGATCGAGCCGCCGCCGGCGCCGACGGTATGGACGGCGAGCATCGGCAGGGCGAGGGGGCGGCCGGCGATCTCGCCGCCCGAGCGCTCCTGCACCGACCCATCCTGCACGACGCAGACGTCGCACGAGGTCCCGCCCATGTCGAAGCACAGGGCGTCCTCCTCGCCGGCGGCGCGGGCCACGAACGCCGCGCCGGCGGCGCCGCCGGCGGGCCCCGAGAGCACCGTCCACGCCGCGTGATCGGCGGCCGCGGCGAGGTCGATCAGGCCGCCGTTGGACTGCATGATCGCGGGCTCGGGGATGCCGCCGTCGCGGGCGCGCTCGACCAGCCGGCGCAGGTAGGCGGCCAGGAGCGGCGAGAGCGCGGCGTCGATCTCGGTCGTGGCCGCGCGCTCGTACTCGCGGAAGGTGCCGACGACCTCGTGCGAGAGGCTGACGTGGACGTCGTCGCCGAGCGCCTCGCCGATCGCCCGCTCGTGCTCGGGGTGGCGGTAGGAGTGCAGGAGCACGACCGCCACCGACTCGGCCCCGACCTCGGCGACGCGGTTGGCCAGCTCGCTTGCGGCCTCGCGTGTCAGCTCCCGCAGGGTCCCGGCGGGGGTCATCCGCTCGGGCGCGCCGAAGCGGAGCTCGTCGGGGACGAGCGGCGCCGGCCGTCCCGCGCACAGCCGGTAGAGCTCGGGGCGGTTCTGGCGGCCCAGGGCGACCAGGTCGGTGAAACCCTCGGTGGCGATCAGCGCCGTCCGCGCGCCGTTGCCCTCGAGCAGGGCGTTGGTGGCCACGGTCATGCCATGGGAGAACTCGCGGACGTCGTTCGCGTCGGCGCCGGCGTTCTCAAGCGCGGCCTCGATCGCCGCCATCACGCCCTCGGACTGGTCGCGCGGCGTGGTCGGCGCCTTGGCCGTGATCACGCGGCCGTCGAAGGCCAGCACCGCATCGGTGAAGGTGCCGCCGACGTCGACGCCGAGGAGCATGGCCGGTCAACGTAGCGCCCGCGCCGGCACGGACGCGGCGTAAACGCATCCGGCTCCGGGCCGGCGTGCGCTCCGCTCCTAGAGTCCGGGAGACCGCTTCGCTTCGCCGGCAGTCACCGCCGCCGGACATCCAGTCCGGCGTCTAGGCGGCCAGGATCTCCGGGAGCTCCTCGGTCTCAGCCAGGTGCTGGTGCGAGGGGCAGTAGCCGTTGTGGGGCAGGGGCATGCGCTGGCAGGGTGTGCCCTTGCGCGTCGAGGCCCGGCACTGGAGCGGGTTGCCGTAGACGTCGAAGCCGTTCTGGGGCTGGCGGCGCAGGAACTCGTCGGCGAACTCCAGGTAGCGCTCGATCACGCGCAGCACCCGGACCTGGCAGCGCATCGGAAAGTACGCGCGGATGTCGTTGAAGAGCGTGCGCGAGGGGTGCGCGAAGTAGTGGCGGTCGGTCGCGAGGCGCTCGACGGCGGCTTCACAGGCACGCAGTACCCGCTCGTGGTTGGCGTGGGCACAGGCGCTGTGCGGGTCCTCGACGATCTCGTCAGCGAGCTCACGGTAGATGGCTCGGCTGAAGCGGTACATGCATCGACTCCTTTCGGCCCCTGCCAGGGCGCGTCCTGATTAGCGCGCTGAGTATTCCCCGCATGTGTGAAGTGCACAGCGCAGCCAAGATTAACTTGACGTTAAGTCCATGCAGCGAAGGCGGTTTTGCCGGCGCCGTCGACGGTGACGTGATGGCCGTCGAGCTGGGGATCGGTGGCGGGGAAGTCGCGGCGCTGGTGCGCGCCGCGGCTCTCGGTCCGCGCCAGCGCGCAGGCCGCGATCAGCCGGACGAGCGGGTGGGGGTCGTGGCTGAGGGCGCTCAGGCCGTCGTGGTCGCGCTCGAGGCCGGCGCATCGCCACAGCGCCGCGCGGCTCGCGGCGGCCGGCGCCGGCGGAGCCATGGCCGCCGGCTCGCGCACGTCAGCCGGCGGGAACGTCTCGGCCACGGCGGCACGGCCGGCTCGGGCCCCGAACACGAAGCATTCGGTGAGCGAGTTCGAGGCCAGGCGGTTGGCGCCGTGCAGGCCGGTGCACGAGCACTCGCCGACCGCGTACAGGCCGGGCAGGGTGGAGCGGCCGTCGAGGTCGGTGGCGATGCCGCCCATCATGTAGTGGGCAGCCGGCGCCACCGGCACGAGCTCGCGGGCCGGGTCGATGCCGGCGTCGCGGAGCGCGGCGACGACGTTGGGGAACATCGCGGGATCGACCCGGCGCATGTCGAGGTCGACCGACGGGACCCCGGCGGTGATCATGTGCTGCTGCATGGCGCGGGCCACCTCGTCGCGGGGCGCGAGCTCATCGACGAATCGGTTGCCGGCCGCGTCGAGCAGCAGCGCGCCCTCGCCGCGGATCGCCTCGGTCACGAGCAGGCCGTCGGCGCCGTTGCGGTCGACCACGGCGGTGGGGTGGAACTGCATCAGCTCCAGGTCGGCGAGGCCGGCGCCGGCCTCGTGCGCGAGCAGGAGCCCGCCGCCGACCGCGCCGGGCGGGTTGGTCGTGCGGGCCCACAGGGCGGCGGCGCCGCCCGTGGCGAGCACGGTGGCGCCGGCGGCGAGGAGCCGGCCGTCGTCGAGGCGGAGGCCGAGGCAGCGCTCGCGCGTGGCGATCAGGGCGCTCACGCGCCGGCCCTCGAGCACGTCGATGCGCTCATGGCCGGCGACGAGCGTGCTCAGGTGGCGCACGAGCCGGCGGCCGGTCTCCGCCCCGCCGGCGTGGACGATGCGCCGGGCGCGGTGGCCCCCCTCGAGCCCCAGCCCGAGGCCGCCGCGCGCGTCGAGGTCGAAGGTCATTCCCAGCCGCCGGAGGTCCTCGACGGCGTCCGGCGCCTCGTCGCAGAGGATGCGCGCGGCCGACGCGCGCACGGCGCCCCGGCCGGCGGCGATCGTGTCCGCCAGATGCTTCTCGGGCGAGTCCTCGGAGGCGACGGCGGCGGCCAGACCGCCCTGGGCCCAGTAGCTCGAGGAGCCGGGGAGCGCCGTGGCCGAGACGAGCAGGACGTGGGAGCCGGCGCGGGCGGCGCACAGGGCGCAGTACAGGCCGGAGGCCCCGGCGCCGACCACCGCGACGTGGGTCTCGAGGGTGGGCAAGGCGCAGTACGGTACCCGCGCGATGGCGCCCGTGTTCCTGGCTCACCCCTCTTCGCTCGAGCACGACACGGGCGGGCATCCCGAGCAGCCGGCGCGGATCGCGGCGCTCGAGCGCGAGCTCGAGGGGCGGAGGTGGCTGGGCTACGAGCGGGTGGAGTCGCCGGCGGTGGCGCGCGAGGTGCTGAGCGCCGTGCACCCCGAACCGTACGTGGCCTCGATCGAGCGGGCGTGCGCGTCCGGGGGCGGCCATCTGGATCTCGACACGGTGGTCAGCGGCGGGTCGTTCGAGGCGGCGCTACACGGCTGCGGCGGTGCCGTGCGGATGGTCGAGCTGCTCGTCGGGGGCGAGGCGGCGCGCGCGTTCAGCGCCCACCGGCCGCCGGGCCATCACGCGCTGCGCACGCGAGCGATGGGCTTCTGCCTGTTCGGGAGCGTGGCCGTGGCCGCGCAGTACGCGCTCGACCGCCTCGGTCTCTCGCGCGTGCTGATCCTCGACTGGGACGTGCACCACGGCAACGGCACCAACGACATCTTCCACGAGAGCGATCAGGTCCTGTTCGCCTCGATCCACCAGTCGCCGCTGTACCCGGGGACGGGTGCGGCCTCCGATGCCGGGTCGGGCGCGGGGGAGGGGTTCACGGTCAACCTGCCCGTGCCGCCGGGATCGGGCGACGAGGTGTTCGTGTCGCTGGTCGAGCACGTGGTGGGGCCGCTGGCCCGCGCCTTCTCGCCGGAGCTGGTTCTCGTGTCGGCCGGGTACGACGCGCACCGCGAGGATCCGCTCGCCGACTGCCAGGTGAGCGAGGCGGGGTACGCGGCGATGGCGCGGTCGGTCTCGGGGGTGTGCTCCGAGCTGGAGGTCCCGCTGGGCTGCGTGCTCGAGGGCGGCTACGCGCTGGGGGCGCTGGCACGGTCGGTGGCGGCGACGATGGAGGCGCTGGTGGCGCCGGTGGACGGCGGCCGGGGCGCGGACGGCGCCAGGTCGTTCCGCTGGCGCAGGCGGCCCGGGAGCGCCTGGCCCGGTGGTGGCCGGCGCTGGCGTAGGTCACTCTGACACCATTGCGCGGATGCCCCGCCCGGCCGAGCAACCCGTCGCCGTGTTCGACTCGGGCGTCGGCGGGCTGACCGTGCTCCACGACCTGCTCGTCTCGCTCCCGGCCGAGGACTATCTGTACCTCGGCGATACCGCGCGCTTCCCGTACGGCGAGCGCCGGCAGGAGGAGCTCCGGGAGTTCGCGGTCGAGATCGTCGAGCACCTCCTCTCCTCGGACGCGAAGCTGATCGTGGTGGCCTGTAACGCGATGAGCTCGGCCGCGCTCGACGCGATCCAGGCGCACGTTTGCACGCGCGGGATCGACGTGATCGGCGTCGTGGCCGCGGCCACCCAGCTCGCGGTGGCAGGGAGCCGCACCGGGCGGATCGGCCTGCTGGCGACGCCGGCGACTGTCGCGAGCGAGGCCTACGAGCGGGCGGTGCGGATCGCGGATCCCCACATCCATCTCGTGAGCGTCGCGTGTCCGGACCTGGCGCCGATCATCCAGGGCGGGTTCCCGTTCGATGAGCACGTGGTCGAACTCGTGCGGGAGTACTGCGCGCCGCTGCGTGCGGCCGAGGTGGACACGGTGATCCTCGGCTGCACCCACTATCCGCTGGTGGCGCCGATGCTCCAGCGGATGCTCGGGCGGGGCGTCGCGCTCGTCACGAGCGGGGCGGGCGTGGCCCGGAGCGTGGAGCGTGCGCTCAGCGCCCGCGGGCTGCTCAACCCGCGCGGCGGCGAGGGGAGCTACCGCTTTCGCTGCACCGGCGACGTCGAGACGTTTCGCGCGCTCGGCACGCGCTTTCTCCAGATGCCGCTCGGCGAGGTCGTCCATGTGGAGCTCGCGCAGGCCGCGAGGGCGGCGGCATGAGCAATCGGAGCTACGGACGGACGCCGGAGCAGCTTCGCCCGACGACGATCGAGCCCGGCTTCGTCCGCACGGCCACCGGCTCGGCGCTGATCTCGATGGGCGAGACGCGCGTGATCTGCACCGCCTCGGCGCAGGAGAGCGTTCCTCGCTGGCTGATGGGCTCCGGCCGCGGCTGGGTCACCGCCGAGTACGGGATGCTCCCCGCCTCCACCGGCGAGCGCAAGCAGCGCGACGTCACCAAGGGCCGGCTCGACGGCCGCAGCGTCGAGATCCAGCGGTTGATCGGCCGCTCGCTGCGCGGGGCGATCGACTTCCGTGCGCTCGGTGAGCGCACGATCTACATCGACTGCGACGTGCTCCAGGCCGACGGCGGCACCCGCTGCGCCTCGATCACGGGCGGGCTCGTCGCGCTCCAGCTCGCATGTGAGCGCCTGATTGGCGACGGCCTGCTCGACCGCTCGCCGCTCGTCGGCTCGGTGGCGGCGGTCTCATGCGGCATGGTCGACGGCGTGCCGCTGCTCGACCTCGACTACAGCGAGGACTCGACGGCCGAGGTGGACGCCAACGTGGTGATGACCGGCGATGGCGGGCTGGTCGAGGTCCAGGCGACGGCCGAGCGCACGCCCCTGTCGCGCGCGCACCTGGACGATCTGCTCGCTCTGGCCGCCCGGGGGATCGATGAGCTGCGGGCGGCCCAGGAGCGGGCGGTCGCGGCCGGGGCGTGAGGGTCTCGCTGATCCTCTCCACGCGCAATCCCCACAAGGTGCGGGAGTTCGAGCGGCTGCTGGAGCCGTACGGGATCGCGGTCGAGCCGCTCCCCGAGGAGGTGGCGCTGCCACCGGAGGACGGAGAGACGTTCGCCGAGAACGCGCTGCCCAAGGCGCGCACGGCCGCGGCGCACACGGGCCGGGTGGCGATCGCGGATGACTCGGGGATCGAGGCGGAGGCGCTCGGTGGCGCGCCCGGGGTGCGCTCCGCCCGCTACGCCGGCGTTGGGGCCACCGACGAGGCCAACCTGGAGAAGCTGCTGGGGGCCGCGCCCGCGGGCAGCCGCCTGCGCTACGTGTGCGCGCTCGCCTACGTCGACCCGGCGGCCGGGACGGAGGAGCTGTTCTTCGGCGAATGCGCGGGGACGCTGGCGGCCGCGCCGCGGGGGAGTGGGGGGTTTGGGTATGACCCGGCGTTCGTCCCCGGCGACTCCGGCGCCGGCCGGACGATGGCCGAGCTGACCGACGCCGAGAAGGACGAGATCAGCCACCGGGGCCGGGCGGTCCGGGCGCTGGTCCGGTGGCTCGACCAATAGCGCGGCATTTCCCTCCCTCGCGCGCATGCGCGTGCGGCCGCACGTAGGATGCCGCCATCGCCACGATCGTCGGACAGAGGGTTCGCCGCCTGGAGGATCCGCGCTTCCTGCGCGGCCAGGGTCGCTATGTCGACGACCTGCCGGCCACGGGCGAGCTGCACGTCGTGTTCGTGCGCTCCGATCTGGCCCATGCGCGGATCACCGGCGTCGATACGAGCGCGGTGGAGGAGGTGCCCGGGGCCCGCGTCTTCACGGCGGCGGATCTCGATCTACCCGCCTATCCCGCGCCACCGTTCATCGGGATCGACGAGCGGATGTTCCGCCCGCATGCTGGCGCGCGACCGCGTCCGGTTCGTGGGCGACATCGTGGCCGCGGTGGTTGCCGAGTCCCGCGCCGGCGCGGTCGACGCCGCCGAGCGCGTGATCGTCGACTACGACCCGCTCCCGGTGGTCACCGACGTGCGCGAGGCGGCGACGCGATTCGGTGCTGATCTACGAGGAGGTCGGCACCAACGTGTGCCTGCGCCACCCGCCGGAGGCGCCGGACGCGCAGATCTTCGAGGGCTGCGAACTGGTCGTGTCGGAGTCGATCGAGAGCCCGCGACTGCTGGCCTGCCCGGTCGAGCCGCGCTGCACCCGGGCCGAGCTCGGGCGGGATGGGCGGCTCACCGTCCACCTCTCGACCCAGACCCCGCACCAAGACAAGGCGATGCTGGCCGCGCTTCTGGGATTCGAGGCCGAGCAGGTCCGCGTGGTCGCGCCCGACGTCGGCGGCGGCTTCGGCGGCAAGGGCCTCGACGTCGAGGACCTGCTGACGGCGGCGCTGGCGCGCGCGTGCGAGCGTCCCGTGCGCTGGACCGAGACGCGCAGCGAGCACATGGTGGCGATGCACCACGGGCGCGCGCAGTGGATCGACTTCGAGCTCGGGGGAAGCCGCGACGGCGACATCCGCGCGCTGCGGCTGAAGATCCTCCAGGACGCGGGGGCGTATCCCGGCATCGGCGCGTTCCTGGCCAACCTCACGGCGATGATGTCCAGCGGCGTGTACGCGATCCCGAAGATCGAGATCGACGTCACCGCCGCCGTCACCAACACGACGCCGACGGGGCCGGTGCGCGGCGCCGGCCGCCCCGAGGCCACACAGATGCTGGAGCGGGCGATCGACCTGTTCGCGGCGGAGATCGGGCTGGATCCCGCCGAGGTCCGCCGGCGCAACTTCATCCCGCGCGCGGCCGAGTGGCCGTACGCCACCGCGTCGGGCGCCCGGTATGACATCGGGGACTACGAGCGGGCGCTGGATCTGGTACTCGAGGCGGCGGACTACCGGGCGCTTCGCAGCGAGCAGGAAGCGCGGCGGAGCGGCGGTGCGCCGCGAGCGCTCGGGATCGGCCTGAGCGTGTACGTCGAGGTGACCAACGGCCTGACCGAGGCCGAGTTCGGAGCCGTCGAGATCACCGCCGACGGTGGCGCGATCGTCAAAACCGGCTCGTTCTCGCAGGGCCAGGGCCACGAGACGACGTTCGCCCAGATCGTGGCCGAGCGCACCGGCCTGCCGCTCGAGCGGATCAAGCTCGTCAAAGGGGATACCGACCAGGTCGCGCGCGGCACCGGGACTTATGCGTCCAAGTCGACCCAGATCGGGGGCGCGGCCGCCGGCCAGGCCTCGGAGCTGCTGGTGGAGAAGGCCAAGCAGATCGCCGCCGGCGAGCTCGAGGCGAGCCCCGAGGACATGGTGCTCGACGTGGGCGCCGGGCGCTTCCACGTGGCCGGCTCCCCGGAGCCGGGGCTGAGCTGGGCCGAGCTCGCGGTCTCGCTCCAGAGCGCCGGGCGGCTGGCGGAGCTGACGGCCGAGACGGACTTCGAGGCGGGCCAGCCGACGTTCCCGTTCGGGGCGCACCTGGCGGTGGTCGAGGTCGACACCGAGACGGGCGCCGTCTCGCTCGTGCGCATGGTCGCGGTCGACGACGCGGGCACGATCATCAACCCGATGATCGCCGAGGGCCAGGTGCACGGCGGGCTGGCGGCCGGGATCGCCCAGGCGCTGTTCGAGGAGATGCGCTACGACGAGGCGGGCAACCCTCAGCACGCCAACCTCGTCACCTACTGCTTCCCGGCGGCCACCGAGCTGCCGCGCTACGAGCTGGTCGAGATGTCGACGCCGACGCCCGTCAACCCGCTGGGGGCCAAGGGGATCGGGGAGTCGGGGACGATCGGGGCCACGCCGGCGGTCCACAACGCGGTGATCGACGCGCTCGCGCCCTACGGCGTGCGCCACCTCCAGATGCCGCTCAACGGCGAGACGGTGTGGCGGGCGATCCGGGACGGATCGCGATCCGCGGAGGGATGACTAGGTCAGGTTGATCGCGGCGGCCAATGCCACCGCCAGCGTCACGCCGGCGTAGCCGACATAGCCGTCGAGCACGAGGATCGTCACCGCCAGCAGGCAGGAGAGCACGGTGACGAGCCAGGCGACCCGCGCGAGGTCGAAACGCGGCTCGTCCTCCCGGGGTTCGGTGGCGGCTTCCGGGGAGGCCGCGGTCGGCGCGGTGGGGCGGTGGGGCCGGTGGCGCGGGTGGTGCGTCCGCCCCGCCGGCCTGATCGGCGTGGTCGAGCGCGCTGCGGCCCAGGGCCCTGAGGTCGGGGTCGGTGGCGGGGTCGATCGGGGTGGCGGGGTCGATGCCGGGCGGGGCGGGGTCGATGGGGCGGCGGGGTCGATCGGGGTGGCGGGGTCGATGCCGGGGCGGGGCGGGGGAGCTCGCCGGCGGCTGCGTCTCCCTCGAGGGGACGGCCCCTTCGCGCTCCTGGGCCAGGGTGATGTGCCGTGCGGTCATCCCGGTGGCGCTCCCGGCGGCCAGGCCATCACCTCGACGAGGTTGCCGGCGGGATCGCGGACGTAGGCGCGGGGTGAGCCCCAGTGCTCGCGCCGCGGATCCACCTCGTGGCCCTGCTCCCGCAGTCGTCGTAGGGTCGCCTCGTAATGGTCGATCACGATACCGACGTGGCCGGACTGTGGCGAGGCATCGTCCCTCGGCATCAGGTGAATCTGCGTACCGGCGTGCTGGACCCACGCCGCCTGGCCCGCGATCCCGGGCGGGGGATCGACCTGCTCGAACCCGATCAGGCCGTAGAACTCCAGGCACGCGTCAAGGGTGTCGGGGGGAATCTCTCTGGTCACGTGGTGGAGCATCGAGGAGGAATCTCGCAAATTGGGAGGATCCTGGCTAGCCGCCGGAAGTCCATTGTCCTGAAGTGGAGAGAATGGGCGGCCGCCCGCGGCGCATATCGGGTGGCCGGGCTCCGAGCATCCGCGGGCCCTGTTAGCTTCGAGCATTCCTACTACCTCGAAGGAGGGAGCAAGTGACGAAATCCGAATTCGTGGACCAGGTCGCCGACCGCGCTGGGCTGACCAAGAAGGACGCCGGCGACGCCGTCGAGGCATTCCTGGAGACGGTCGAGGACGCGCTCAAGCGCGGCAGCGACGTCAGCTTCTCGGGCTTCGGCAAGTTCAGCGTCTCTGCGCGGAGCGCCCGCGAGGGCCGCAACCCCGCCACCGGCGAGAAGATCCAGATCGCGGCCTCCAAGGTGCCGAAGTTCACGGCCGGTGCCGCGCTCAAGAAGGCCGTCAACTAGCGCCGGGCCGCGGCGCCCGGAGCTCCGGGCGCGCGCCGGCGCTGTCCGCGCCGGCGGCCCGTGCCGCTGGGACGAAAGCCGGTCTCGTGCCTGACAGCTCCGCGTCCACCGTGGCGCATCCACCCGGCGAGGCGCCGGCATCGGCGTCGCAGCCGTTCGGCGAGCGCATCGCCGGCGCCGTTGCCGAGCGCCGCTCGCAGCTCGTGCTCGGCCTCGATCCCAACCCGGAGCGGCTGTGGCCCGACGCGCTCGCCTCGGCCGCCGGGGCCGAGGGCACGCCGGCGGAGCGTGCCGGCCGGGCGGTGAGCGCCCACTGTGCGCTCGCGATCGACGCCGTGGCCGAGCACTGCGTGGCGGTCAAGCCGCAGGTCGCGTGCTTCGAGCGGCTGGGGGCGCCGGGCTGGGTGGCGCTCGGCGATGTGGTCGGGCACGCCCGCCGGCGCGGACTGCTCGTGATCGCCGACGCCAAGCGGGGAGACATCGACGTCACGGCCGCGGCCTACGCGCAGGCCTTCTTCGGTGAGAGCCCGACGCCGTTCGGACCGGTCCCCGGACTGGGGGTGGACGCGCTCACCGTCAACCCGCTCCTCGGCACCGACTCGCTCGAGCCGTTCGTCGCCGCCGCCCGACCCCGCGGAGCCGGGCTGTTCGTGCTCGTGCGCACCTCCAACCCGGGCGCGGGCGAGCTCCAGGAGCAGGCGCTGCATGGAGGCGAGACGGTGAGCGAGCGGCTGGCGGAGCTGGTGGATCGCCTCGGCGTGCCGGGGACCGGACCGAGCGGCTTCTCCGACGTTGGCGCCGTGGTCGGGGCGACCGCGCCCGATCGGCTCGAGCGGATGCGCGAGCGCATGCCGCACGCCGTGTTCCTGCTCCCCGGGGTGGGCGCGCAGGGCGGGCGGGTGCAGGACCTGGCGGCGGCGTTCTGGCCGGGGCCGGCGGGCGGACTGGTGTCGGCCTCGCGCGGGATCGTCGAGGCGTACAGGAAGCGGGGGGGTTCGCCGGCGGAAGCTGCGGCAGACGAGGCGCAGCGCCTGCGGGAGCTGGCCTGGAGCCTCGTGGGCTGAGTTGCACGTCCGGGCGATCCGTTCCGAGCCGTACCCGCCGCTTGTAAGATCGCGGTGCGATGGTGGCTAGGAATCGTGCGCGTTACCTGGCGCCCATCGCGCTCGTCGCGACGATCTCCGCCACCTACCTCGTCGTGCACGGCTCGCTGAGCACGAAGCATTCGACCACCACGACGCGGACCCGGGTGGTGCTCCCCACCCACACCTCGTCGCACTCCAAGGCCGGGCCGCCGCCCAACGTCTACGTCGTGCAGGGCGGCGACAACCTGTCCACCATCGCGGTCAAGACCAAGGTGCCGCTCGCCACGCTCGAGGCGCTCAACCCGGGCGTCGACCCCAACGCGCTGCAGGCGGGTCAGCGGCTGACCTTGCGAAAGTGATGCCGCGCGCGCTGCGGCGGCGAGCCTCGTCCGCATCGGGTCGGTGGCCGCGGCTCGCCGTGCTCCTGGCGGGTGGGGCGCTCCTCGGCCCGGCTGGGCTTGCGCCGCGCGCGAGCGCGGGCCCCGTCCCGCCGCCGCCGCGGCTGAGCGCGCGGGCTGCCGAGGTGATCGTGGCGGGCAGCGGCCAGGAGCTCTACGGCTACGGCGAGAACCGGGAGCTCGCGATCGCCAGCACGACCAAGCTGATGACCGCCCTGGTGACGCTCGAGCGAGCGCCCCTGAGGACCGTGTTCGCCCAGAACGACTACTACCCGGCGTCGGTGGACTCGCAGATCGGGCTCGTCCCGGGCGAGCGCATGACCGTCCACGACCTGCTGGTGGCGATGCTGCTGCCGAGCGCCGATGACGCCGCCGAGGACCTGGCCTACAACGTGGGGCACGGCTCGCTGTCCCGGTTCATCGCGATGATGAACGCGCGGGCCGCACAGCTCGGCCTCGCCCACACGCACTACTCGACTCCGAGCGGCCTCGACACCCCGGGCAACTACTCGACGGCCGCCGACCTGCTCAAGCTGACGGGCTACCTGCTCGCCCACGAGCCGTTCTTCGCGCGCGTGGTCGCCCTCCCGAGCGCCAACCTCGCCACCGGCCCCGAGCACCACGTCACGAACCGCAACGACCTCGTCGGCCGGGTGCCCTGGATCAACGGCGTCAAGACCGGTCACACGCTCGAGGCCGGCTACGTGCTGGTGGGCTCGGGCACGCGCGACGGGATGTCGCTGATCAGCGTGGTCCTCGACACGCCGAGCGAGTCGACCCGCGACGGCGACACGCTGTCGCTACTCAGCTATGGCTTCGCGAATTTCCATTCGGTGACGCCGGTACGTGCCGGGGAGGTGCTGGCGCGCCCCACCGTCCAGTACCGCTCGGGCGTGCGCGCCCAGCTCATCGCGGCGAGCACGTTCACACGCGTCCTTGCCCGTTCGACGCGTGTGCGCGTGCGCGTCCAAGCACCGACTCAGCTCACGGGCCCGCTGGCGCGCGGCACGCGCGAGGGCACGGCAACCGTGCTCGCCGGCGGGCGGCCGATCGCGCGCATCCCGCTGCGCCTGGCTCAGGCGCTCCCCGCGGTCAGTTCGTTGACCGTAGCCGCCGACCACCTGTTCCGACCATCTACGCTGTTAGCGCTGATCCTGGTGCTCGGCGCCGCTCTCGCGGTGGTGCTGTTTCGCCGGCAGCGCACGCGGGCACAAGCCGCCGCAGCCCCGAGATGATCATCACCGTCACGCTCAACGCGGCCCTCGACAAGACGCTCGAAGTCCCGAACTTCAGGCCCGGCCGCCGGCACCGCACCGTCGATCAGACGACGATGCCGGGCGGCAAGGGCGTCAACATCGCGCGGGCGATCAAGCGGCTCGGCCAGCCGGTGATCGCCACCGGGCTGGCCGGCGGCGCCACCGGCACGCGCATCGTCGAGGCGCTCAGCCACGAGGCGATCCTCAGCGACTTCGTGCGCATTCGCGAGGAGTCGCGGACCAACACCGCCGTGCTCGATCCCACCACCGGCCTGCACACCGAGATCAACGAGCGCGGCCCGTCGGTGTCGGCGATGGAGCTCGAGCTGTTCCGCGACAAGCTCCTCTACCTGGCCAAGGGGGCGAGCATGTGCGTGTTCGCGGGCAGCCTGCCGCGCGGCGTCGAACCCGATGTCTACGCCGGCCTGATCCGCGAGGTCAAGAAGCTCGGCGTGATCACGATCGTGGACACCGACGGCGATCCCCTGCGGCACGCCGTGCGCGCCGATCCCCACGTCGTGTCCCCCAACGAGCTGGAGGCCGAGGAGCTCGTCGGCCACGAGTTCAACGACGACGACGACCGGGCCCAGGCCGTGCTCGAGATGATCCAGATGGGCGCCGGCGAGGCGATCATGACCGTCTCCGACGGCTGCTACGCCCAGATCCACGACGAGGGCGGGCTGGGGCTCTACCGCGTGCGGGTGGAGGAGCAGGAGGCCCGCTCGGTGATCGGCTCGGGCGACGCGTTCCTGGCCGGATACGTCGCCTGGCGCTACGCCGAGCACTCGCCGGTCGAATGCCTGCGCTACGGCGTCGCCTGCGGGGCCGAGTCGACCCAGCACTTCGGCGCCGGCCTGCTCGACCCGGGCAAGGTCGAGCGGCTCCTGTCCGAGGTCGAGGCCGAGCGGGTGGAGCTGCCCGCCGAGATCCACTAGCCGGCTGATCTCGCGGCCGCACGGGGGCCGGCCGGCGCGGATCCGCGATCGAGCCGAAAACAGCCCTGTTTGGCGGGTTTGGGGCCAGATGTGGGGGCGGTCCGCTGCTAGCATCGTCGGCCCGATGGTTGCCGCCCATCCGACACTCCCGATCGCGTCCGGAGCGCGTACTACGCTGCCGCAATGGAAGTAGAGATCGGACGGGGTAAGAAGGCCCGGCGGGCGTACGGATTCGACGAGATCGCGATCGTTCCGTCGCGGCGCACGCGCGATCCCGACGACGTCGACGTCACGTGGACGCTCGGCCCGTACCGGTTCGAGCTGCCGCTGCTCGCGGCCGCGCTCGACGGCGTCGTCTCACCCGAGACGGCCGGGATCATCGGCAAGCTGGGCGGCCTCGCCGTCCTCAACCTCGAGGGCATCTACTGCCGCTACGAGGATGCCGACGCCCAGCTCGAGCGCATCTCCACCTTCTCCCGGGATATCGCCACGCGCGAGATGCAGGACATCTACCGCGAGCCGATCAAGCCCGAGCTGATCGCGCGCCGGATCAAGGAGATCAAGGACCAGGGCGTGGTCGTGGCCGCCTCGCTCACGCCCCAGAAGGTCCGCCGCTACTGCGACGTGGCGCTCGACGCCGGCCTCGACATCCTCGTGATCCAGGGGACGGTGGTCTCGGCCGAGCACGTCTCCAAGGACGAGAGCCGGCCGCCGCTCAACCTCAAGGAGTTCATTCGCGACCTGGCCCCGATGCCGGTGATCGTCGGCGGCTGCGCGTCCTACCACACCGGGCTTCACCTGATGCGCACCGGCGCGGCCGGTGTGCTCGTCGGCGTCGGCCCGGGCGCGATCTGCACCACCCGCGGCGTACTCGGCATCGGCGTTCCCCAGGCCACGGCGATCGCCGACGTGGCCGCCGCGCGCTCGCAGCACATGCTCGAGACCGGCGACTACGTCAAGGTGATCGCCGACGGCGGGATGCGAAACGGTGGCGACATCGCCAAGGCGATCGCCTGCGGCGCCGACGCGGTGATGCTCGGCTCGGCCCTGGCCCGCGCCTATGAGGCTCCCGGCCGGGGCTACAACTGGGGCATGGCCACCTTCCACCCGACGCTTCCGCGCGGTACCCGGGTGGCGACCACTCAGAACGGGACGCTCGAGGAGATCATCCGCGGCCCGGCCCGCGAGAACGACGGGACGTTCAACCTGATGGGCGGGCTGCGCACCTCGATGGCCACCACCGGCTACCGGGACATCGCCGAGTTCAACCGCGCCGAGCTGATGGTCGCGCCCGCCCTCCAGACCGAGGGCAAGCACCTCCAGCGCGAGCAGGGCGTCGGCATGGGTGCGCGCGCGGCGACGGTCGGTGTCGCCGACTGACGCCGCCACCGCGGGGACGGCGGTCCGCGCGAGTCGGCCGAGGAGCGAGTCTGGCCAGGACGCAGGGAGCGACGTGTGCTCCGCACACGAGCGACCGAGGACGCCGCCAGACGACGCTCAATCGGTCGACGAAGTCGTCGTCCTCGACTATGGCGGCCAGTACTCCCAGCTGATTGCCCGCCGCGTGCGCGAGTGCGGCGTCTTCTCCGAGCTCCTGCCCCATCACGTGGGCGCCGCCGAGGTGGCGCGCCGGCGCCCGCGCGGCGTGATCCTGTCCGGCGGCCCGGCCAGCGTCTACGAGCCGGGCGCCCCGCGCCTGGAGCGCGAGCTGCTCGACCTCGGGGTTCCCGTGCTCGGCATCTGCTACGGGATGCAGCTGCTCGCCCGCGAGCTCGGCGGCCGGGTCGAGGGCGCCGAGGTGGGCGAGTTCGGCCGCTCGCAGCTCACGGTGGCGGACACCGGCCGGCTCCTCGCCGGCACCCCGCCCGAGCAGACGTGCTGGATGTCCCATCGCGACACGGTGTTCGCGCCACCGCCCGGCTACCGCGCGCTCGCCGCCTCGACCTGCTCGCCGGTGGCGGCGTTCGAGTCGCCCGAGCGGGGGGTGTACGGAATTCAGTTCCACCCCGAGGTCGTGCACACGCCGTACGGCAACCAGGTCCTGACCAACTTCCTCGAGGACGTGTGCGGCTGCGAGCGGACCTGGAACCCGCGCTCGGTGATCGACGAGCAGATCGAGCGCATCCGGGCCCAGGTGGGGGAGGGGCGGGCGATCTGCGGCCTGTCCGGCGGCGTCGATTCGAGCGTGGCCGCTTTGCTGGTTCATCGCGCGATCGGCGATCGCTTGACCTGCGTGTTCGTCGATCACGGTCTGATGCGCAAGAACGAGGGCCGGCAGGTGATCGCCGCATTCCGCGATCACTTCAAGGTGCCGCTGGTCGCGGTGGACGCCTCCGAGCGCTTCCTGACCCGCCTGCGCGGCGTGACCGAGCCCGAGGAGAAGCGAAAGCGGATCGGCGCCGAGTTCATCCGCGTGTTCGAGGAGGAGGCGGCGCGCCTGGACGATGTCGGCTTCCTCGTGCAGGGGACGCTGTACTCGGACGTGATCGAGTCGGGCGGCGGGACCGGGGCGGCGACGATCAAGTCCCATCACAACGTCGGCGGCCTGCCCGAGGACCTCCAGTTCTCGCTCGTCGAGCCGCTGCGCACGCTGTTCAAGGACGAGGTCCGGGCGGTCGGCGCCGAATTGGGGTTGCCCGAGCGCCTGGTCTGGCGCCAGCCGTTCCCGGGGCCGGGCCTGGCGATCCGGATCGTCGGTGGCGAGGCCACATTCGAGAAGCTCGAGATCCTGCGCGAGGCCGACGCCATCCTCCAGGACGAGATCCGCCGCGCCGGGCTCTATCGCGAGCTGTGGCAGTCCTTCTGCGTCCTGCCCGACGTCCGGACGGTCGGAGTCCAGGGGGACGCTCGCACGTACGGCAACGTCGTGGCGATCCGCGCGGTGACGAGCGACGACGCCATGACCGCCGACTGGGCGCGGCTGCCCTACGACCTGCTCGAGCAGATCGCCAGCCGGATGATCAGCGAGATCCGGGCGGTCGGTCGCGTGGTGCTCGACATCACGAGCAAGCCGCCGGGCACGATCGAGTGGGAGTAGGGGCCGCGCGCCGCGCGGGAGGCGTCCGTGGGGCCGGGCCCAGATTCCCGTTTCTCGACAGACCCGATCCTAGGGCTCGTGGCCGGGCTCGATCCGCTTCGCCCGGTGGAAGGTGAGCGTCGAGTCGCCACCGCCGGCCTCCCCGTCGATCGGCTCGAGCAGGAACCCGTGGTGGTCGCCGAAGTCGTGGTGCTCGAGCACCCGGCCGGCGAACCAGTTCTCGAGCGCTGAGACGATCGGCGCTCCCTCAGGCCCGGGACGCCAGTCGCAGCGGGCGAACTTGTCCACCTCGTCCCCCGTCTCGCCACCGAACAGCTCGGCCCATTCATCATCCTCGGCGGTGACGAAGTGCACGACGAGCACCCCGGCGTCCCGGGCGACCCGGAACGTGCGGTTCTTGACTGAAAGGCAGACGAGGAAGCGCGGTGGGCGGATCGAGACCTGCGAGGCGAAGCCGATCAGGCAGCCGGCGCGCTCGCCTCGGGCCGCGGCGGTGACCACGAGCATCGAGTAGTCGAGCTGGTTGACGAGCTTGGTGAACGTGCTCATCGCCAGGCCAGGATCTTGGGGACGTAGGAGGCGACGTCGTCGGGAAGCCGCTCCGCGCGGGAACCAGTGCATGGTGGCGAGCTCGCCTCGGTCGAGCTCGATCTCGCCGTCGCGCAGCTCGGCCTGGAAGATCTGCATCCGGTCGCGGCGGAACTCGGCCGTCCCCGAGACCACGCCGATCGGCGTCCAGTCCTCGATCAGGACGCCGAGCTCCTCGTGCATCTCGCGCTGGGCGGTGTTGAGCGCCGGCTCGTCTCGCCGCATCCTCCCGCCGGGAAGGTCCCAGCGACGGTCGCCGTAGGTGTGGCGCACGAGCAGGACCCGGTCGCCCCGGGTGAGCACGCACTTGACGCCGCGGACCTCGGGGCGGCGCACGAACCAGTACACGCGCAGGCACGCATAGGCGCTGCGGTACGCCGCGCGTCGGACTGGAACCGGCAGTCGCACGGCACCAGCGTACGCGCTCGTTATCATTGACCCGAGCCGCGCGGCGTTCGCGCGGCTTGTGCGTGCCATGAAGACCTACGTCGCGACACCTGCGGACCGCGAGCGCAACTGGCTCGTCGTCGACGCCACCGGGCAGACGCTCGGGCGGCTGGCGACCCAGATCGCCGACGCGCTGCGGGGCAAGCGCAAGCCGACCTACACCCCGCACGTGGACACGGGCGACTTCGTGATCGTCGTCAACGCCGAGAAGATCTCGGTCACCGGCAACAAGCTCGCGGACAAGCGCTACTACCGCCACTCCGGCTATCCCGGCGGCCTGCGCTCGCGCAGCCTGAACGAGATGCTGGCGCGGCGCCCGGAGGAGGTCATCCGCCTCGCCGTCAAGGGGATGCTGCCGCGCAACCGGCTGGCCCGCAAGCAGTTGACCAAGCTCAAGGTGTACGCCGGCCCCGAGCATCCGCACGCCGCGCAGCAGCCAAAACCGATGGAGATCGAGCAGTGATCGAGCAGCCCCCCGAGGACGAGCGCCAGGACGAAGACACCGCGGCGGCCGAGGACGCCTCGGACGCTCCCGCGGCCGAGCCGAGCGCCCGAACCGGAGCGCCCGAAGCGGCTCCGAGCGCGCCGCCGAAGCGCCCGCAGGCGCGGCCGAAGCGTCCGAGCCGACGAGCGAGGCAGCCCGAGGCGGCTGCGGTCGAACCGCCCGCGCCGACGAGCGAGGAGCCCGACGCGCCGGCGGACGAGCCGACGCCCGAGCCGACCGCCGCTCAGGTCCCGCCCGCCTCCGCTGCGGCGGCGAGCGCCGAGGGCGAGCCACCCGCGCAGGCCGGCCCAGCGGCCGCACCGCCCGCCGAGACCGGCGTCGCGCCCGCCTCCCAGGCTCCGTCCGCCGAGGACGAGGAGCTCGAGGAGGAGCTGACCCCGCGCGCGAAGCCGGAGATCCCCGGCGCGGACCTGACTCCCGACATCGTGCCCGAGGGCGAGCAGTTCCTCGACGCCGAGGCCCGCGCCGCGGCCGAGGCCGACGCCGAGGCGGCCGCCGCGCGCGAGCAGCAGGACTCCGAGGACCAGGCCCTCCCGATCGCCGACGCGGCGATCGACCTCGCCGCCGGCGCGCGCTACACCGCGACCGGCAAGCGCAAGACCGCGGTGGCCCGCGTCATCCTGCGCCCGGGTACCGGGACCTACGCGATCAACGGCAAGCCGCTCGAGGCGTTCTTCCCGCGCGAGACGCTCCAGCGGATGATCCGCCAGCCGCTCGAGACGGTGGGCTACGAGTCGCGCATGGACGTGGTGGCGCGGATGCACGGCGGCGGCGTCGCCGCCCAAGCCGGCGCCCTGCGCCACGGGATCTCCCGCGCCCTGATCGTGGCCGACCCGAACCTGCGCGGAGAGCTCAAGCGCCGCGGCTTCCTGACGCGTGACCCGCGCGTCAAGGAGCGCAAGAAGGCCGGTCTCAAGAAGGCCCGCAAGCGGCCGCAGTTCTCCAAGCGCTGACGCGTTGCCACGCCAGCTGTTCGGCACGGATGGAATCCGGGGCCGCGCCGGTCACTTCCTGACGGCCGACCTCGCGCTGTCGGTGGCGCGGGCGGCCGTGGCACATTCGGCGATCGAGCGCCCCCAGGTTCTGATCGTCCGAGACACGCGCGAGTCGGGTGAGATGCTCGAGTCGGCGATCGCCGCCGGCGTCACCGCCGCGGGCGGAGACGCGCTCGTGGCCGGAGTGCTGCCCACACCGGCGGCGCCGCTGCTCGTGCGCCGGCACGGCCTCGACCTGGCGGCGGTCATCTCCGCCTCGCACAACCCCTACGAGGACAACGGGATCAAGCTGTTCGCGGGCGACGGGTTCAAGCTCTCCGACGACACCGAGCACGAGATCGAGACCCACCTGGCCCAGGCGCCCGCGCCGCCGCCCCACATCGGCAGGGTCAGGCATCTCGAAGGGGCGCTCGAGGACTACCTGGGCGAGCTCCACCGCCGCTTCCGCGGCCTCGACCTGCGCGGGCGGCGCGTGCTGCTCGATTGCGCCCATGGCGCCACCTATCAGGCCGCCCCCGAGATCTTCCTCCGGCTCGGGGCGGAGGCGACGGTGATTGCGGCCGAGCCCGACGGCATCAACATCAACGCCGGCTGCGGCTCGACGCACCTGGACGGGCTGATCGAGGAGGTACGGCGCGGGGGGTACGACATCGGCTTCGCGTTCGACGGCGACGGTGACCGGGTGCTCGCGGTCGACCGCGCCGGGGCCGTGGTCGACGGGGACGAGCTCGTGGCGCTCGCCGCGACCCACCTGCGCCGGCACGGGCGTCTCCCAGGCAACGGCGTCGCTGTGACCGTGATGACCAACTACGGCTTCCACACGGCAATGGCCGCGGCCGGGATCGAGGTGGCGATCACCGCCGTAGGCGACCGCTACGTGCTCGACGAGCTCCGCCGGCGCGGCTGGGCCCTCGGGGGCGAGCAGTCGGGGCACATCATCGAGCTCGGCTTCGGGCCCTCCGGCGACGGGATCGCCAGCGCACTGCTCACGCTCGAGGCGCTCGGCGGTGCGCGATCTGACCGAGCGCCACGCGATGGAGAAGCTGCCCCAGCGGCTGGTCAACATCCGCGCCGCCGACCGGGCTGCGCTGAGCGCGGCGATGGACGACCCGGGGGTGCAGGCGGCGATCGAGCGCGAGCACGCCGCGCTGAACGGGCGTGGCCGGGTGCTCGTGCGCGCATCGGGGACCGAGCCGCTGATCCGGGTCATGGTGGAGGCGCCGAGCCAGGAGGAGACCGATGACGTCTGCGCCCGGCTGGCCGAGGTGGTCGAGGGGAGCTTCGGGTAGCGAGAGCCGCGCGGCAGGGATGCCGCGCGACAATGTCCCCACGGACGTCGCCGGCGCAGCCGGCGGCCCTAGATCGGCCGCTGAGACTCCGGGACCTTGGCGCATGGTCGAGGAGATCGTCTGCATCACCCACCAGAAGCGCGGGACCTCGGGGTAGAGCAGCGCCTTGCCGCTGGTGATCAGGCCCACGGAGATCGCGCGCTCCGGGTCGCCCCAGCCCATGATGTTGATCAGCCCCAGATGGCCGAAGGCGTGATCGGTGTCGAGGCCGAAAGGGCTGAGGAGCTTCGAGCCCAGCATCAAGCCGTAGCTGAATCGCGTGGGGAAGCCGAGTGACAGGTCGATCTCGAGGCGCGACTGCTCCTCGAGCGCGCGGTGGATCGTCTCGCGCTGCATGATCCGGATGCCGTCCATCTCGCCGCCCGCGCGGAAGATCTCGAAGAAGCGCGAAAGCTCGTTGGCGGTGGTCACGACGTTGGCGCTCTCGATCACCGCCGTGAGCACCCGCGGGTCGTGCGAGAGCTCGACCACCTCCTCCACCGGCATGCTCAGCACCCGCTTGACCGCAATCGTCAGCGGCGGAAACAGCCGCGCGCCGGTCACGTAGTCGCGCCCAACCTTGTCGATGTCGGCCTCGTCCACACCCCAGTTGCCCCAGCGGAAGGACAGCGGGCGGAGGATCTCCTCGGCGAGCACGTCGCGGATCGACTTGCCGGTGGCGCGGGTGACGATCTCGCCCAGGATGAAGCCGCCGGAGACGGCGTGGTAGGCGAGCATCGTGCCCGGGGTCACGAACGGCTTGGAGTCGCAGATCGAGTTGATGATGAATTCGCGGTCGTTGATCCGGTCGACGTCGAGCACCTCCTTGGGCAGCCCGGGGACCCCGGCGCGGTGGGCCAGGACGTGGCCGATCGTCGTCTCGCCCTTGCCGTGCTTGGCGTAGTCGGGGATGTACTTCGAGACCTTGTCCTCGATGTTCAGCGCCTTCCGCTCGGCGAGCAGGTGGACGACGATCGCCGTCATCGCCTTCGAGGCCGAGTAGACGAGGAACGGGGTGTCGGTGCTGACCGGCTCCTTGGAGGCGTCGGGGGGATCCTCGGGGCCGTTCCCGGAGGCGTGGCCGATCGCCCGGTCGAGCAGGATCCCGCCGTGCCGGCGTACGCACAGCTGGAGCGCCGGGTGCATGCCGGTCCTGTAGAGGCCGACGGCCGCGGCCCACATCTTCTCGACCTGCTCGCGGCTCGAGCCCAGTGACTCCGGGTCGGCCTCGGGCCCGATCGTGGTGACCGCGTCGAGGTCCTCGGGTAGGTCGATCCGCCGCAGCGGGTCGCCGATCAGCGGCAGGCGCGGGATGCCCGGCACTAGGAAAGGCCCCTGTCCGCGTCGAAATCCCTTCGCACGCGGAGAACTCTACGAAACGTTGATCGAGGGGAACTCCCTGCCCCGGGCTAACATGGGCGGCTCGTTCTCCGGCCAACGGGCTCGGAGGACGCGGGCCGCCGGTGCGGCCGGACCCACGCGACAGGAGAAGCAGCGCGTATGTGCGGAATCGTCGGCTATGTCGGTCCCCGGAAAGCTCGTCCCCTGCTCCTCGCGGGGCTCGAGAAGCTCGAGTACCGCGGCTATGACAGCGCCGGGATCTCGGTGCTGGAGGGCGAGCGGATCGACGCGGTCCGCGCCGTCGGCAACCTGAGCGCGTTGCGCGGCGCGATCGAAGCGGGCGGCGATTCGGACAGCGATGCCGGGACGCCCGAGGGCGGTGGCGTGGCCCTGGCCGAGCGGCCCCAGCCGGCCACCGGCATCGGCCACACCCGGTGGGCCACGCACGGGCGCGTCACCGAGGAGAACGCCCATCCCCACTTCGACACTGCCGAGCGCATCCACATCGTCGTCAACGGGATCGTCGAGAACTACGTCGAGCTCAAGGAGCGCCTGCTCGACGCCGGCGCCAAGTTCACCTCCGAGACCGACGCCGAGGTGATCGCGCATCTGGTGGCCGAGCATCACGAGGGGGATCTGGTGGAGGCGGTCCGCCGCGCCTACGGCGAGCTGCGCGGGCACTACGCGTTCGTGGCCATGAGCGCCGATGAGCCCGGGCTGCTGGTGGGGGCGCGCAAGGAGTGCCCGCTGATCATCGGCCGGGGCGAGGGCGAGCAGTTCATCGCCTCCGCGATCCCCGCCTTCCTGCGCGAGACGCGCCACGTCCAGTACATCGAGAACGACGAGATCGTCGTGATCCGGCCCGAGGGCGTGCAGTTCCTCACCGAGGCCGGGGAGCCGCTCGAGCGCGACGTGGTGGAGATCGACTGGGATCCGGACACGGCCGAGAAGCAGGGCTACGAGACGTTCATGCTCAAGGAGATCCACGAGCAGGCGGACGCCGTCGCGGAGACGATCGGCGAGCGCGCGGTGCGCGAGGACGGCATCGACCTCGGTGATCTCGGGATCGATCGACGACGACTCGGCTGCGCGACGTCCGCCGGGTGGTGATCGTCGCCTGCGGCACCTCCTACCACGCCGGCCTGATCGGCCGCTACGCGATCGAGGAGTGGGCGCGGGTGCCGGTCGAGGTCGAGATCGCCTCCGAGTACCGCTACCGCAACCCGGTGGTGGGCGAGCGCGACCTGGTGATCGGCATCTCCCAGTCGGGCGAGACGGCGGACACGCTGGCCGCGATGCGCACCGCGCGCGGGCGCGGCGCCACCGTGCTCGCGGTGACCAACGTGATGGGCTCGCAGGCCACGCGCGACGCCGACGGCGTGCTGTTCACGCGCGCCGGCCTGGAGATCGGCGTGGCCGCCACGAAGACGTTCGTGAGCCAGGTGGTGGTCATGTACCTGCTGGCGCTGCGGCTGGCCGAGCTCCGGGGCACGCTCGCGCCGGATGCGCTGCGCGCGCTGATCGCCGAGCTCAAGCACCTGCCGCACCTGATCGCCGAGATGCTCGAGCACGGCGACGCCGGCGATCCAGGCGGATCGCCCAGGAGCACCATCGGCGCCGAGTTCTTCCTCTACCTGGGGCGCCACGTGGGCCTGCCGGTGGCGCTCGAGGGGGCGCTGAAGCTCAAGGAGATCTCCTACATCGCCACCGACGCCTACGCCGCCGGCGAGATGAAGCACGGTCCGATCGCGCTGCTCGACGAGTCGACGCCGGTGGTCGTGGTCGCCACAGACTCGCCCGTGCTCGAGAAGGTGATCTCGAACATCCAGGAGGTCCGGGCGCGCGGCGCCCACGTGATCGCCGTGGCCAGCGAGGGCTCTGAGCAGGTGGCGCGACATGCCGACGCGGTGATCACGGTTCCGAGGACGCAATGGATGCTGGCGCCGCTGCTGGCGGTGATCCCGCTTCAGCTGCTGGCTTACTTCATCGCCCGCCACCGCGGGCTGAACGTCGATCAGCCGCGCAACCTGGCCAAGACGGTCACGGTGGAGTGACGCACCGGGCGCTGCCCGACTGGCTCGAGCCGCTTCCCGATGCCGGCGAGCAGCGGGCGCTCGACGAGTGGGCGATCTCCGAGCGCGGGATCCCCAGCCTCGAGCTGATGGAGCGGGCCGGCACCGGGCTGGCCGACCTGGTCGACGAGCTCGTCGTGGGGGGCGAGATCGCCGTCGTGTGCGGGAAGGGCAACAACGGCGGCGACGGCTACGTGGCCGCGCGTGTGCTGCGGGAGCGTGGCCGAGACGTGCGGGTCCTGACGCTGGCGCCGGTGGACGAGCTCCGAGGCGACGCGCTCGAGAACGCGCGGCGGCTGCCGGGTGACGCGCCCGAGCCATTCTCCGCCGAGGCGCTCGAAGGGGCTCGTGGGATCGTGGACGCGATCTTCGGCACCGGCTTCTCGGGCGAACCGCGCGAGCCCGCCGCGGGCGCGATCGCGGCCATCAACCGCGTCGCGGATGCGGTCGTCGTCGCCTGCGACATGCCGAGCGGGGTCAACGGGTCAACCGGCGAGGTCGCGGGGGAGGCCGTGAGGGCACGCGCGACCGCAACGTTTCACGCCTCGAAGCCCGGGCTGTGGATCTCGCCCGGCAAGGACCACTCGGGCGAGGTGCGGGTGATCGACATCGGCATCCCGGCCGGCGGCCCGGGCAGCCCCGGGATCGGGCTGATCTCCGACCGGGTCGCGGACGGAGTCCCGCGCCGGGGGCGAGAGTCGACCAAGTTCGCGGCCGGCAGCGTGCTCGTGTGCGGCGGCTCGACCGGACTGACCGGCGCCCCGTGCATGGCCTGCGAGGCGGCGATGCGAGCCGGGGCCGGGTACGTCACGGCCCTGATCCCGCAGTCGCTCAACCTGGTGTTCGAGGCGCACCTGCTCGAGGTCATGACCGTGCCGCTGCCCGACTCCGAGGGCGCGCTGGCGGCGGCGGGCGCCGAGACGGTGCTCGAACGCGCGGAGCGCGCGGACGCGATCGTGCTCGGGCCGGGGCTCGGGCGGGGCGACGAGACGTTCGAGCTGGCGCGATCGGTGGCGCGGCAGGTCGAGCTGCCGCTGCTCCTCGACGCCGATGGGCTGAACGCCCACGCCGGGCGGCTGAGCGTGCTGGCGGGCCGCCCGGCGCCGACGGTGATCACCCCGCACGCGGGCGAGCTGGCCCGCCTGCTCGAGTCCGACAGCTCGGCGGTCGGGGCGCGGCGCCTGGAGAGCGCGCGGCGCGCGGCGTCCGAGTCGGGCGCGATCGTCGTGCTCAAGGGCGATGACACGATCGTGGCCGAGCCCGAGGGCCGGGTCGGGCGTGAACCGAGGCGGCGCGGCCGCGCTCGCCACCGCCGGCACCGGGGACGTGCTCTCGGGAGTGATCGCGGCGTACCTGGCCAAGCACATGGACCCGTTTCACGCGGCATGCGCGGGGGTGTTCGTCCACGCCGCCGCCGGCCGGCTCGCCGCCCGCGAGCACGGCTCCGAGGGCGTGATCGCGCGCGACGTGATCGCCGCGCTCCCGCACGCGCTGCCGCCGGCTCGGTAGACCGTGGCCGTCCGCGCGCTGGCCCGGGTGAACCTCGCCGCGATTGAGCGGAACGTGGCCCGCCTGCGCGGCGGGCTCTCGGGTGGGGCGGAGCTATGCGCGGTGGTGAAGGCCGACGGCTACGGACACGGGGCGGCTCCGGCGGCGCGCGCGGCCCTGACCGGTGGCGCGAGCTGGCTGGCCGTGGCCACCGCGGGCGAGGCGGCCGCGCTGCGCGCGGCCGGGATCGAGGCTCGCCTGCTCGTGATGGGCGCGCTGAGCGGCGAGGAGCTGCCGGTGGCGCTCTCGGCCGGTGCCGACGTCGTCGCCTGGGATGCCGGGTTCGTGCGCGCGCTGGCGCGGGCCGAGAGCCCGGGTCCGGTCCGGGTACACGTCAAGCTCGACACCGGGATGGGACGGCTCGGCACGCGCGAGCTCGGCGAGGCGCTCGACGTGGCCGACCAGGTGACCGCGGCGGGACCGGCGCTCGAGCTGGCGGGAGCCATGACCCACTTCGCCACCGCCGACGAGGACCCGTCGTTCATGGCGATTCAGCTCGAGCGCTTCGGCTCCTTCGCGCAGCAGATCCGCCGCGCTGCGCCGGGGGCCGTGGTCCACGCCGCCAACAGCGCGGGGACCCTGCGCGAGGCGGCGGCTCACTTCGACCTGGTCCGCTGCGGGATCGCGATCTACGGGTGCGATCCGATGCACGAGGACCCGGCGGCACGCGAGCTCGAGCCGGCGCTCGAGCTCGTGAGCTACGTGGCCGCCGTCAAGCGGGCGAATCCCGGCGACAGCGCCGGCTACGGCCGCAAGTTCATCGCGGAGCGCGAGACGTGGATCGCGACCCTGCCGATCGGCTACGGCGACGGTGTCCGCCGGGTCTTGACGAACAACTGCGACGTGCTCGTCGACGGCCGGCGGTACCCGCTGGTGGGCACCGTGAGCATGGACAACATCACGGTCGACCTCGGACCGGAGCCGGCGGCGAGCGTGGGGGAGGAGGCGGTGCTGATCGGTGCGCGCGGCTCGGAGCGGATCACGGCCGAGGAGCTCGCGCAGCGGATCGGCACGATCAACTACGAGGTCGTGTGCGGCATCTCGGCCCGGGTGCCGCGCGTCTATCACCGCGACGGGGAGCCGGCGTGAGCGATCTGGTCGCCGAGCTCGCGGGAGTCGCCGGTGAGGCCTGGCTGGTGGGCGGGGCGGTGCGCGACCGGCTGCTGGGGCGGGCCACATCCGACTACGACGTGGCCGTGCCCGGCGACCCCGGCCGCGCCGCGCGGGGCCTTGCCCGCGCACGCGACGCGCACGTGTTCAAGCTCTCCGACGGGTTCGGCGCGTGGCGCGTGGTGGCCCGCGACCGCTCTTGGCAGGTCGACCTGCTGCCGGTGGCGGGCGCCGGCATCGAGGAGGATCTCGCGCAGCGAGACCTGACGGTCAACGCGATCGCGCTCGCGTTGTCGGGCGGGGACTACGTCGATCCATTCGGGGGGCGCGAGGACCTGCGCGCAGGGCGGCTGCGGATGGTCGCGCCCGACGCGTTCGCGCGCGATCCGCTTCGGGTGATGCGGCTGGCGCGGCTGGCCTGCGAGCTGGGGTTCGCAGTCGAGCCGGCGACGGGCGCCGCGGCCCGGTCCGAGGCCGAGGGCCTGGGGCGGGTGGCGCCCGAGCGCGTGTTCGCCGAGCTCAAGCGGATCGTCGTCGCCGAGCGCGTGCTCGAGGGGCTGGCGCTGATGGACGAGCTCGGCGCCACCGACGCGGTCCTGCCCGAGCTGAGCGAGCTGCGCGGCGTCGAGCAGAGCCCGTTTCACCACCTCGACGTGTCCGGTCACACGCGCGCGGTGTTGGCCGAGGCGGTCGAGCTCGTGCGCGACCCCGCGCGGGCGTTCGCGCCGTCTCAGGCCGAGGTGCTGAGCGCGCTGTTCGCCGAGCCGCTGGCCAACGAGCTCACCCGCGGCCAGGCGCTCCGCTTCGGCGCGCTGTTTCACGACATCGCGAAGCCCGCGACGCGCAAGACGACTGCCGAGGGCCGGATCACGTTCCTCGGCCACGACGCGGTGGGGGCCGAGGTCGCGGCCGGCGTGCTCTCGCGGCTGCGGGCGAGCCAGCGGCTGACCGAGTATGTCGCCGATCTGACCCGCCACCATCTGCGCCTCGGCTTCCTGGTGCACCGGATGCCGCTCGACCGGCACACGATCTACCACTACCTGCGGGCGTGCGAGCCCGTGCAGGTGGACGTCACCGTGCTGAGCGTGGCCGACCGGATGGCCACGCGCGGGCGCGGGGCGGATGAGGCGATCGGCCTCCACGTGGGGCTGGCGCGGCAGATGCTCGACGAGGCGCTGGCCTGGCGCGCCGCCCGGCCCCGGCCGCCGGTCCGGGGAGACGAGCTGGCGCGCGCGGTCGGCCTCAGGCCGGGTCCGGAGGTGGGTCGGCTTCTCGACGTCCTCGAGGAGGCGTCCTTCGCCGGCGAGATCGCCTCGCCGGCGCAGGCGATCGAGCGTGCGCGCGAGCTGGCGCGGCGCGCCGAGCGGTAGGCTGCGCTGCCGTGAGCGACGACGAGTGCATCTTCTGCAAGATCGTTGCGGGCGAGATGCCGGCGCAGATCGTGGCCGAGGACGAGCGCACGATCGCGTTCATGGACATCAGCCCGGCCACCCGCGGGCACCTGCTGGTGATCCCGCGCCGCCACGCCCGCGACCTGCTCGAGATCGAGTCCGAGGATCTGAGCGCGACGGTGGCGGCTGCGCAGAAGCTCGCCCGGCGGGTCAAGGAGCGGCTGGACGCGGACGGCGTCAACCTGCTGAACTCGTGCGGCCAGGCGGCATGGCAGACGGTGTTCCACTTCCACGTCCACGTGATCCCGCGCTACGAGGACGATCCGCTCCGCCTGCCGTGGGACCCCACGCCGGGCGACAAGGACGAGATCGCCGCGGTCGCCGACGAGCTGCGATGAGCGCGCTGGCGGCCCGGTCCGCGTGGAGCGCGACGGCGACGTGGCGGTGGTGGTCATCGACTCGCCGCCGCTCAACCTGTACGACACGGCGCTGCACGAGGCGCTCGAGGCGGCCGTGCGCGAGCTGCAGTCCTCGCTGCCGCGGGCGGTGCTGTTCCGCGCCGAGGGGCGCGTGGTGAGCGGCGGCGTGGACGTGTCGGTGTTCGCCGCGCAGGAGAGCGCGGCCGCTGCCACCGCGCTGTTCGCGCGCCTCGTCGCGCTGGCGCGCGACGTGGAGGACGCTGCCGTGCCCGACGGTGTTCGCCGCGCATGCGCTGTGCCTCACGTGGGCGTTCGAGCTGGCGCTGGCCTGCGATCTGATCGTGGCCACGCCGTCGGCGAGCTTCGGCCTCGTCGAGCGGGTGGTCGGGCTGACGCCGGCGATGGGCGGGACCCAGCGGCTGGCCGAGCGCGCCGGCAGCGGCCGCGCGCGGGAGCTGGTGATGACCGGGCACGCGCTACGACGCCGAGACGCTCGAGCGCTGGAACGTGGTCAACCGCGTCCTGCCTGCCGAGGGCTTCGAGGACGCGGTCCTGGAGCTCGCGCGTGACCTGGCCTCGGGGCCGCCGCTGGCGCACGCCGCGACCAAGCAGGTGATCCGCGAGTACCTCGACGGCGGCCTCGAGCGCGCCAACGAGCGCGTCAGCGAGATCGCCGGCGGGCTGTTCGACACCGAGGACCTGCGCGGGGCGGTCCAGTCGTTCCTCGAGCGCGGGCCGGGCCGGGCGACGTTCGAAGGCCGCTGAGCGGACCACGGCTCAGGGCGCGTGTGACCGCTCACCCTGCTAGGTTTCCCGCGTTTGAGAGGGGCCTCTGGGACGGCCGAGTCCGGAGGTTCGAAACGTGGGATCGAAGGTGAGTGAATGGCAACGGGAACCGTCAAGTGGTTCAGTGACGACAAGGGATTCGGCTTCATCACCCCTGACGATGGGGCGCGCGATCTGTTCGTCCATTTCACGGGCATCAACGGCGATGGCTATCGCTCGCTGCCCGAGGGCTCCAAGGTCTCCTACGAGGAGGAGGCCGGTCCGAAGGGGCCCAAAGCAGTGAACGTGACGAAGATCTAGGCGACCCCGGACCACCGCTCGCTGCTCACCCCGGCCCCGCCGGGATGCAACGCATCCCGCAACTTGCGGCGCCGTCGTGGTGTTCAATGATGGCGATGCGACGGTTCTTCCTGGCCTTTTTCGCCGCGTGGGCGGCGCTCGCGCTGGCCCCTGCGCTGGCTGCGCGCGCAGGATCTGGAGCTGGGGTCGACCACCAGCCGCCTGGTCGCCCCGAGCTGCCCGCAGGGGACCTCGCCCGCGAACTGCACCATCATCCTCACGCGCGCGACCGCGCTCGAGACGCTGCGCGACGGCGTCGCCTACCCGTCGACCGTCAAAACGGCCGGGCGGATCGTCGCGTTCACCGTCGGGCCTGTCGCGGCTCAGCAGCAGCGCCGCCACCACCAGGGCCGACATCCACTATCTGGACACGACCTACGGGGGCACGACCCGAGTGGCGATCGCCGTGCTCAAGCCGGTCGGCTCGAAGTCCCAGCGCCGCTGGGAGGTCGTGGCGGAGAGCCCGCCCGTCCACGTCCAGCCGTGGCTCGGCATGGTCGTGCGCTTCCCGCTCGCCAGGAGCCTGCCGGTCGCACCCGGCGAGACGGTCGCGCTGACCACGCCCACCTGGGCCCCGGTCCTGTCGATCGACCTCTCGACCAAGCGGTTCGCCTACCGCCAGAGCCGGACGAGCGGATGCTCCTCGCCGCCGGCGAGCAGCGCCGCGCAGTCGGTCGGGCAGAGCACCGCAATATCTGTGTGACTATCCGGGGACCCGGGTCGAGTACTCCGCCACCGAGGTCACCGCCCCTGGCCCGTCGAGCCCGGTGACCTCGACGTTCTGCCCGAACCGCAGCCACCGTGACCAGTTGCCCGATCGTGCTCGCGCGGAGCACCGGCCTGGAGACGATCGCGGGTGGGGTCGACTATCCGACCACGGTGCGCAGCGCCGGCGATCTGGTGTCGTTCACGGTGGCGAGCTTCGCCGCTGGCCGGGAGCAAGGCGACGCGCCTGAGCGACGTCCGCGCGCTGGAGCGCGCGTTCGGCTCACCGCCCGAGGCCGCGGTCACCGTGCTCGAAGCCGGTCGGCAAGGCCAGCCAGCGCCGCTGGGCCGTCGTCGCGGTCAGCCCCCTCTTCTCGCTGAGCTCCTACCTCGGTGACTCGGTCGAGCTCGCGCTGAGCTCGAGCCTGGCTGTGACGCCCGGCGAGACGGTGGCGCTCACGACGCCGACCTGGGCTCCCGTCCTGTTCCCCGGGACCGCCAGCCAGTTCGCCTACCGCCAGAGCCGCAGCGGCAAGTGCACCAGCCCTGCGTCGCCGAGCGCGGCCCAGCTCGCGGTGGGGCAGAGCGCGCGCTACCTGTGCGACTACGCCGGCTCGGGCGTGGCGTACGGCGCGAATGTGATCGCCGCGCCGGCCGTGCCCAAGAACTACGTGCGCTGAGACCCGCTCAGCAGGCGCCCGGGTTCTGCTGGCAGAACGCCGAGCCGAGCCCGGCGCCGCCGCTGCCCGAGCCGGACCCGCCCGTGCCGCCGGTGCCTCCTGTGCCGCCACTGCCGCCGCGCCGCCACCGGTCCCGTGCCGCCGCCCCCGGTCGTACCGCCGCCGGTCGTCCCGCCGCCAGTGCCGCCCCCGCCGGTGGTGGCCGGGGCGCCCAGCCCGGAGCCGCCGGAATTACCCGTGGCCGGCTGGCTGGTGGCGCCGGAGGCCGGCGTGATCTGAGTGCCGGCGGACGAGGTGGCGCCCGAGCCGGCGGCCGAGGCGCCGGGTGTGAAGGCCGCGCCTCCGGTGGAGGCCGAGGCGGTGGTCGTGGTCGCCGTGGTCGAGGTGGAGGTCGTGGGCGTGACCGACGCGGTGGCGGCGGCGGAGCCGCCGGGGATCGTCAGGGCCGGGGCGCCGGTCGTGTCGCGGAGGGCGTGCCCGCGGCGCCCCCGCAGCCGGCGATCGCTCCCGCCGCCAGCAGACCCGCGGCGAGGGCGCCAAGCATGGCCGGCGAGGAACGGCGGCGGGGCACTTACGAGGAGGGCAGGGGATCCATGCGCCGTGCCGCAGTGCGGGCAGTCGTTCAGGTCCTTCTGAACGAGCTGGTCACACCAGTTGCAGAAGCGCAGGTTCTCGATCGACCACGGGAGCTCGGATGGGGTCGGCGCGAGCGGCAGCAGCTGGCCCACGACCTCCATCTCCTCGCCGGTCTCACGGTCGAGGTACGTCTCTCCGGGCTCGGCTTCGATGACGACCTCGCGGCCGGTGGACGGCGTGCGCATGCGGTACCTCTGGCGCATCCTCATGCGGCGCCATGCTACCAGCGGCCCCCGCGCGTCCGGGCCTTGCCCGCGCCCGCGTTCCCCGCCGCCGCCAGCGAGGCATCGACGCCGCGTGCTGGGATAGAGTGCCCGCGCAGCGTATGGTCACAGCACTCCGAAGCCTCATCGCCGGCGGCGTGGTCACGCTGGCGGCGCTCGCCCTGGGAGGGTGCGCAGTCAAGCACCCGGTCTCGAACGTGGTCCAGGGCAAGACGCTGTTCGTGTCCAAGTGCGGCTCCTGCCACACCCTCGCCCATGCCAACACGGCGGGGACGATCGGGCCGAACCTGGACGACGCGTTCCGCCAGGACCGGATCGACGGCGTCAAGAGCACCTCGATCGAGGGCCTCGTCGACTACTGGATCCGCTATCCCGACACCACCGGCGTGATGCCGGCCGGGCTCTACAGCGGCCAGAAGGCCCAGGACGTGGCGGCCTACGTGGCCGGCGTGGCCTCCGTGCCCGGCCAGGACACGGGCGCGCTGGCGCTGGCGGGCGGCGTCACCGGGACGACGCCCGCGGACGGCAAGCAGGTGTTCACGGGCATCGGCGGGTGCGGGTCGTGCCACACGCTGGCCGCGGCGGCGACCTCGGGCACGGTCGGGCCCAACCTCGACCAGCGCCTGAAGATGGACTGCGCCACCGCACAATCCAAGAGCATCAGGGGAACTTCGTACGTGAAGTGCATCCGCACCGCGATCGTCAATCCCTACGCCTACATCCCCAGCGGCTACCGGGCCGGCGTGATGCCGAACACCTTCGGCCACACGCTGACGCCGACCGAGATCACCGCGCTGGTCAACTTCCTCTCGACGGCGGCGAAGTAGCCGGCGGGCCGCGCGTGGTCGATTTGGGCCGCTATGCGGACCAAATCGACGCGCAGCCGTCAGGTCGCGGCGGTCGTGCGCGAGCGCAGCCGCTCCCAGAGCTCCTCGGTCCGCCCCGCCGCCACCGCGCGGGCGGCCCGCCGCTCGTCGAGCTCGAGGCCCTGGGCGGCGGCGTAGTCGAGCAGGCTCTGGCGCTCCTCGCCCTCACGCGCGACCTTGAGGAACAGCCAGCAGAACAGGCAGATCGTGAGGATGCTCTCCTCGACCATCATCACGCCGGCGGCGGCGATCTGGTCGGCCATCGAGCTGATGTGCCAGTGGGCGTCGCCGGCGTGGTAGTAGGGGTAGAGCACGGTGCCCGAGAAGATCATCACGTTGGCCAGCACCGTCCCGACCAGCCGCACGACGACGATGTAGACGAGCCGCCAGGCGTTGGTGAACCACACGGGCTTGGGCAGCGGTCCGAGCAGCGCCATCCACATCGCGATCCCGAAGCCGAGGAAGGTCGCGTGCTCGAGCGCGTGCAGCGCGTCGTGGCGGAGCGCCGCCTGATAGAGCGCGGGCACGTGCCAGAAGTAGAAATTCACCGCCCAGGTCAGGACCGCGAGGACCGGGTGGGTGAGCACCCGCAGGCGCCCGATCACCCGGTTGCGAAGCAGCGGCGCGAGCAGCGGCCCGGTGAAGCCGAGCACGATCAGCAGGGCGGCGACGTCGCCGATCAGCAGGTGCTCGACCATGTGCACCGCGAGCAGCTGATCGCTCAGCGTGTCCACCGGCGGGCTGAGCGCGATCGCCATCACCACGAGCCCACCGGCGAAGCAGGCCTGGCGCCAGCCCGGGACGGGCCGTCCGCGCGGACTCCAGCGTCCGCACGCGCGCCCGGTAGGGCAGCCAGAAGGCGAGCGAGAGCACCGGCAGCGCGATCGACCCAAACGGGCCTACGGTGGCGAGCGAGCAGGGGGCTGACCATCAGCCCGTCAAGGCTACGCCAGGGCCTGCACCGCGAGCACGACCACGACGATCACGGCGACCAGCACGACCACGTAGAGCAGGGCTCGGAAGGCGTCGGCCTCCGATCGCAGTGGATTGAGCATGCGGGGCTAGAGAACGTAGACCGTCGTGTAGACGACGATCCACATGATGTCGACGAAGTGCCAGTAGATCCCCGGCACCTCCATGCCCTGATGGTGCTCGGCGTTGTAGTGGCCGCGGAAGGACCGGATCGTGACGATCAGCAGCGCGCACAGGCCGATGACCACATGTGCTCCATGCAGGCCGGTCAGGGAATAGAACACCGTGGCCTGCGCGGAGGCGCGGGGCGGGAACCCGATGTGAATGTACTCGTTGATCTGCACGAACAGGAACGTGAGTCCGAGCAAGAAGGTCGACACCATTCCGGCCTTCAGGCCGAACCGGTTGCCTCGCTTGACTGAGACGAGCGCCCAGTGGAGCGTGACCGAGGAGGAGACCAGGATCAGCGTGTTCACCCCCGCGACCGCCTCGGGGACCGTCGGTGCCGCGCGCGGGCCAGGGATTGTGGGCAGCGATCCGAATGAAGAAGTACGCGGTGAAGAAGGCGCCGAAGATCATGATCTCGGACATGATGAAAAGCAGCATGCCGAGGGTCGGCGCCTCGACCCGCGACGAGCGGTGCGCCGGCGGCGGGCCGTGGTGCTCGTGGGCGACCGAGGCCGCTTCCATCACGCTGCCGCCGTGTCGGAGGGCTCGCCGTGGACCACGTGCTCGACCGGCTTTCCGGTGCTCCGCTTGACCCGTTCGATCAGGTCGGAGCGCAGCCATCCCGACTTGGTCTCCGAGAAGGTGGAGATCACGATGTCGTCCACCCGGAAGTACTGGAGCGCGTTCGTGATCGCGGTGTACGGGTCGGGGTCGCCGACCATGCCGGCGCCGTACAGGCCGCGGACGTGGAGACGGTCGAGCACGAGCTTGAGCCGGGTCCGCGCCCGCTGAAACGACTGCCCGTGCCCGCCCTCGGCCGGGATCACGATGATGAACAGCTGCCGGCGGCCCTCCTGGTTGAACGCGTCGGCCTTCGCCTTCAGCGCCTCGAGCAACTCGTCGCCCGAGGCGGTGCGGTTGGCCACGGCGAGCGTGATGTGGAAGGGCAGCCCCTCGGAGTCGATGTCGTTGACGACGTGGGTGACGGGGAGCCCGGTTGCCTCGCGCACCCGGTCGATCAGGTCACGGCGCAGCCAGCCCGAGCGCGTCGCCGGATAGGTCGAGATGATGATCTCCTCGGGGCGGTACTCGTGCACGGCGTCGATCGTGGCGCTGAACGGATCCGGATCGCCGACCTCGCCGATCGCGCGGATGCCCATATCGCGGACGACGTCGAGCGCCAGGTCGACCCGCACCTGGGCCGCGTCGGCCACGGCGTCGGCGTAGATCACCAGCCCGGCGCCCGGCCTGTTCTGGGGCACGCACAGGACGAAGCGGGTGTCGGCATCGGCGCGCTCACGAATCGCGTCGAGCAGCTCGCGGCCGCCCAGCGTCTCGTTGGCGACGACCAGGATCGTCTTTCGCGCGATGAACGGCTCGCCGCTCACGTGTGGCTCTCCTGGCTGGGCGGAGTCGAGAAGGCGCCCGCCGCCACCGGCTTGGCCTCCGCGGGCGGCTTGAAGATGCCGTGCACGGCGCCGGGGACGCCGTATTCATACGGGCCGCCGACGACCGTGGGCACGGCGTCGAAGTTGAACACCGGCGGCGGCGAGGGCACCTGCCACTCGAGCGTGAGCGCGCGCCACGGGTTGGCCGCCGCCCGCGGGCCGCCGCGCCAGCTGACCACCATGTTGTAGAGGAAGATCAGCATGCTCAGCCCGAGCAGGAACGAGCAGATCGAGATGAACAGGTTCAACGACGCGAACTTTTGCGCGTACTCGGCCACGCGGCGCGGCATACCCTCCATCCCGAGGATGTGCATCGGGCCGAAAGTCAGGTTGGCGAAGATGAACGTCGTCCAGAAGTGGAGCTTGCCCAGACGGTCGTCGAACATCCGGCCGGTCATCTTCGGGAACCAGTAGTAGATGCCGGCGAAGATCGTCATCAGCGAGCCGCCGAACAGCACGTAGTGGATGTGGGCGACGATGAAGTACGTCTGGCTGACGTGGATGTCGAACGGGATCATGGCCAGCATCACGCCGCTGATCCCGCCGCACGTGAACATGGTCAGGAACCCGAGCGCGAACAGCATCGGCGTGTCCATGTGAAGCACCCCGCGCCACAACGTGGCCAGCCACGAGAACACCTTGATCCCGGTCGGGACGGCGATGATCGCGGTCGTGATCATCATCGGGATCCGGATCCACGGCGACATGCCCGAAACGAACATGTGGTGCGCCCACACGGTGAAGCCGAGGACGACGATCGCGAGCAGCGAGAAGGCCATCATCCGGTAGCCGAAGATCGGCTTGCGCGCCTTGACCGCGAGGATCTCGGAGATGATCCCGAAGCCCGGCAGCATCATGATGTAGACCGCGGGGTGCGAGTAGAACCAGAACACGTGCTGGTACATGAGCACGTTGCCGTTCTTGCCCGGCCCGACGAACGCGTCGAAGAAGTGCATGTGCAGCGAGACGTCGAGCAGGATGAAGAACTGCGAGGAGGCGATGAACGGGGTGGCGATGACGACCAGCAGCGAGGTCGAGAAGTTCGCCCACACGAGCAGGGGCATCCGGAAGAAGCTCATACCGGGCGCGCGCATCGTGATGATCGTCACGAGGAAGTTGAGCGCGGTGAAGATCGACGAGAAGCCCGCGAGCTGCACGCCGATCGAGAAGAACAGCTGGCCGAGCGGCTGGGTGGTCGACAGCGGCGCATACGCGGTCCAGCCCGAGGCGAACGCGCCCCCGGGGGCCAGGAAGCTCATCAGCATCATGATCCCGCCGAGGGGCAGGAGCCAGTAGGAGAGCGCGTTCAGACGCGGGAAGGCCATGTCGGGGGCGCCGATCATGAGCGGCAGCACGAAGTTCGCCATCCCGGCGAACACAGGGATCACGAACAGGAAGATGAGCAGGCTGGCGTGGACCGAGAACACGCCGTTGAACTGCTCGGGCGTGAGGAACTGCATCCCCGGCTTGGACAGCTGGGCCCGGATCAGCATCGCCAGCAGGCCGCCGATGAACAGGAACACGAATGACGTGACCGTGTACTGGATGCCGATCACCTTGTGGTCGGTGTTGACGCGGAAGTAGTCCCGCCAGGAGTAGGCACCGTGCGAGGAGTGGTCCTCCGCCCTCGTGGGCCTGCCCACCGCCCAATACAGCCAGTAGTCGCAGCAGCCGATGCCGACGATGAAGAAGATCGGCACCGCGAGCAGCGCGACGATCGTGATCGCGTGGCCCTCGACCACGGGATGCTGGTGCATCAGCCACCGGACCAGGACGGTGAGGCCGACGGCGAAGCCGAGGCCGAGGACCTCGAACAGCGCGGCGCGGTACCAGCCCGCGGCCCGGAGCTTGGGCGGAAGCGGGACGCGCGTCCGACGCGCCTCGAGCGCCGGTTGCGGGGTTGCGGTTGCCGTGGCCATCAGCAGAGCTCCTTCCCGTTGCCGAACATCTGCATGGGGACCCTCACTTTGTCACGCTCACCAGGAAACTGACAAGCGACTGGATCTGGGTCGCGCTCAAGGTCTGAGCGAAGTTCGAGGGCATGACGCCGGCGCTGAACCCGGTCGGGATATAGGCATAAGGATGCTCGATCGCCGTGGTGATGCACCGAGTCAGCGTCTTGCCTCGGATCTTCATGGACGCGGGCAGGCGGCAGTCGGAGGCCAGCCGCTGCGTCAGGTTCGGCCCGACGGTCCCGGACGTGCCGGCGGCGGCCAGCGTGTGGCAGCCGCCGCAGCCGGCGGCACCGGTGAACAGGGCCTTGCCCGCGGTGGCGCTCGCCCCCGAGGAAGCGGTGGAGGACGCGCTCGAGGATGACGAGGATGACGAGGAGGACGAAGAGGCAGGGGACGAGTTGGACGACGAGGTCCCGGCGGCGCGGCCCGGGGTGGCGGGCGTCGAGGAGGACGAGGAGCCGACCGCGGCGCTCGCCCCCGTGACGTTCGCCGGCGGCGTCCCGAGCGGCGGCGCCGCGCCGGAGCGCTGGGAGGACAGCCACGTCTGGAAGGCCTGCGGCGTCACCACCATCACGCCGGCGCGCATAAGCCCGTGGCCGGCGCCGCACAGCTCGGTGCACTCGGCCGGGTAGGAGCCCAGGCGCGTCGGCGTGACCCGGAGCGTGGTCGTGATCCCGGGCACCGCGTCGAGCTTCTCGGAGAAGTCGGGGACGAAGAAGCTGTGGATCACGTCATAGGAGCGGAGCTTGAACACCACCGGCTGACCCTTGGGTAGGTAAAGCACCGGGGAGACCACGGTCTTGCCGCCGGCCATCGGGTAGGAGAACTCGAACGCGAACTGGCGGGCCGTGACGTTCACGGTCATCGCGTTCGCCTTGGTCGCCTCGTTCGCGCGCAACACGGTGTAGGAGTAGGCGCACATCCCGATGAGCAGTGCGGCCGGAAAGGCAGTCCAGAGGACCTCCAGCCGGGTGTTGCCGTGGATCGGCGGGCCGTCCTTGAGCTCCTCGCCCGGGCGCATCCGGAAGCGAGCGACCGAGAACAGGATCACCGTGATCACGAGCACGAAGATCGGCACCGTCGCGATGATCAGCACGTCGTAGAGCGTGTGGAGCCGACCGGCCTGGGTCGAGGCCTTCACCGGGAACCAGGGGATGATCAGGCCGAGGAAGATCCCGATTGCGGTCGCGAGCACGCCGAAGACGACCATCTGCAGGATCGGCCGCCTACGCATCGGCTCCCCAGTGTCCTCGGCTCGTCACGACGGCCCGCATCCTAAGGGTTATGCGGGACGAACGATCGGCCGGCGAGGGGTGAAATCGCCGCGTGCGTGCGACTATGATTGCGGCAATCGTTGCAAGCTAACCGGGAGGATCCTCTATGCAGGTGCGCGACGGCATGACCGACGTCGTCTTGACGGTGGGCCCAGGTCACACGCTCCGCGAGGCCGCCGCCGCGATGTGTCGCCGTCAGGTCGGCGCCGCCGTCGTGCTGGATCCCGACGCTCCCGGGCCGGGGGTGATCACCGAGCGCGACATCCTCCTCTCGGTCGGCGAGGGCAGCGACCCCGACTCAGAGCGCGTGTCCGACCACCTGACGCGTGATCTCACGTTCGCCTCGCCGGAATGGTCGCTCGAGCGCGCCGCGGCGGCGATGATCCGCGGGCGCTTCCGCCACCTGGTCGTGGTCGACGGCGGCGAGCTGCGCGGGGATCCTCTCGATGCGCGACATCGTGCGCTGCTGGACCGGGGACGGCGCGAGCTGCGAGGTTCGCCGGCGCCGGCGCCGGCGCGGCCGAGGGCTGAGCTTCGTGGCGCTGGCGCTTCGCCGTGAACGCATCCGGCTCCTGGCCGCGCGCCGCTCCGCTCCTGAAGTCCGAGAGACCGCTTCGCTCGCGCGGCGTCACCACGGGCCGGCTTCCGGCCGGCCCCCTAGTGCACGTGCTCCTCGGGGAGCTCGCTCATGTCGCGCCGCGTGTCGCGGATCCACATCGTCACCACGACGATGAACACGACGAGCCCGAGGATCGAGAAGATCCAGTTGATCGTCGTCCCGATCACCATCGCCGTGATCGCGATCGCGGTCACGAACGGGAGGATGCTCGGCCCCGGGATGTGGACTTCCTCCCCGACGGGCGGAGCCTGCTCGGGGATGTCGCTCATGGGTGGACGTAGATCGCGGCGGCGAGGAACGTCATGCCGAACATCACGATGCACGCCAAGCCGGCGAGGATGCCGGAGCGAAGGTTCTTGCGCGCGAGCTTTCGATCCATGGCGAGGCGGATGCTACAGCTTCACGTCGGCCACCATCGCCCCGAACAGCAGGGCCAGGTAGGCGAGCGAGAACAGGTAGAGACGCAGGGCGGTGCGCCGGTCGGCGCGCCGGTAGAGCCACACCGAGCCGCCCACGAAGGCCAGCCCGAGGACGATCGAGGCGAACAGGTACACGAGCCCGAACTCGCCGGCGCAGAACGGCAGCTGTGAGATCGCGTACAGCAGCAGCGTGTAGAGGAGGATCTGGCGCCGGGTCTCGCGCTCGCCGCGGGCGACCGGCATCATCGGGACCCCGACGCGGGCGTACTCGTCCTTCATCAGCAGGCTGAGCGCCCAGAAGTGGGGCGGCGTCCAGTAGAAGACGATCGCGAACAGGTACACCGCCGTCCACGCCAGCGACCCGCGCACGGCGGCCCACCCGACGAGCGGCGGGATCGCGCCCGCCGCGCCGCCGATCACGATGTTGTGCGGCGTGCGGCGCTTGAGCCAGACCGTGTACACGCCGACGTAGCCGACGAACCCGGCCAGCGACAGCGACGCCGCGAGCAGGTTCACGGTGAGCGAGAGCAGCACGAATGAGAGCGCGGCCAGTGTGACCCCGAAGGCGAGCGCCGCGCGGGGCGAGATCCGGCCGGCGGGAATCGGTCGTGATGCGGTCCGCTTCATCTGAGCATCGATGTCGCGGTCGAACCAGTGATTGACGGCGCCGGCGCCGCCGGCCGAGAGGTAGCCGCCGAGGCAGGTCAGCGCGATCCGCCCGACCGTCGGGCTGCCCGCGATCTCCATCGTGGTCACGGTCGTGAACAGCAGCAGCGACTGGACCTTCGGCTTGGTCAGCTCGACGTAGTCGGACAGCAGCCGGCGCGCGGCGAGCGCGCCGGGCGCCGCGGTGACCGTGCCCGCCGTCGAACTGGCCATGCCCCCCGCCCCGGTCCCTAGGCCCGCGCGAACTGTTCGCTGCCGCCGGTCTTCTGACTCACCCCGGTCTGGCGCTCGACCTGGCGGCGGATGTCACGCATCGGCTCGAGCGAGCGCACGCGCGGGATGACGTCGAAGTTGTTGACCGGCGGGGGCGAGGTGGTGAACCACTCGAGCGTGTTGGCCTTCCAGGGGTCGGGCCCGGCGACCTTGCCTCGCTTGTAGTAGATCGCGACGTTGATCACCGTCATGAGGAAGCCCAGTGCGAGGATGAACGACCCGATCGTCGAGATCAGGTTGTAGGTCGACCAGCCGAGGTTGGGGCCGTAGGTGTAGATCCGGCGGGGCATCCCCGACAGGCCGAGGGCGTACTGGACGAAGAAGGTGACGTTGAAGCCGATGAACGTCAGCCAGAACGAGACCTTGCCGAGGCGCTCGTTGAGCAGCCGTCCCGTGATCTTCGGGAACCAGTAGTAGATCGCCGCGAGCATCGGGAACACCGCCCCCCCGATGATCGTGTAGTGAAAGTGTGAGACCACGAAGTAAGTGTCGTTGAGCTGCCAGTCGACCGGGAACACGGCCAGGAAGATGCCGGTGATCCCACCGATCAGGAAGTTCGAGATGAACCCGATGCGAGAACAACAGCGAGGTGGTCATCACGAGCGAGCCTCGCCATAACGTGGCCACCCAGTTGAAGATCTTGACTCCGGTCGGGACCCCGATCAGGAACGAGCTGAGCATGAAGAAGCCGAGCACGACGACTGGGAGCGGGTCGACGAACATGTGATGCGCCCACACGAGCGTGGCCAGGAACGCGATCACCGCGGTCGACGCCGCGATCGCCTTGTAGCCGAAGATCGGCTTGCGGCTGAACACGGGGATGATCTCGGATATCACCCCGAACCCGGGCAGCACGATGATGTACACCTCGGGGTGGCCGAAGAACCAGAACAGGTGCTGCCACAGGACGGGTGACCCGTGCGCGGTCGGGTCGAAGAAGTGAGTTCCGAAGTGGCGGTCGGTGAGCAGCATGGTGACCGCCGCGGCCACCGCCGGCAGCGCGATGATGAGCAGGATCGCGTAGACCATGAGCGCCCACACGAACAGGGGCAGGCGGCCCCAGCTCATCCCCGGCGCGCGCATGTTGACAATCGTGGCGTAGAAGTTGATCGCGCCCAGCAGCGAGGAGATGCCGGTCAGGTGGATGAGGAAGATCCACGCGTCCTGGCCCCCGCTCGGCGAGTACTGGATGCTCGACAGGGGTGGGTAGCTCCACCAGCCGGCCTCCGGCGGGTGCCAGAAGACCGTCGCGTAGAAGACGATCCCGCCCGCCAGCAGCAGCCAGTAGGAGAGCGCGTTCAGACGCGGGAAGGCCATGTCCCGGGCGCCGATCATGAGCGGCAGGAAGTAGTTGCCGAAGCCCGCCCAGATCGGGACGATGAACAGGAAGATCATCGTCGTCCCGTGCATGGTCAGCAGCTGGTTGTAGTGCTCGCCGGACAGGACCGTGTTGTTCGGCTCGGCCAGCTGGACGCGCATGAGCAGCGCCTCGATCCCGCCGAGCATGAAGAACACGAACGTGGTGACCAGGTAGAGGATCCCGATCTTCTTGTGATCGGTGGTCGTGACCCAATCGATCCACCGCTTGGTCTGACGCGGCCGCGTGATCTCGTGGGCGACGACCTGGGGCGCCGGCAGGGCCGCTCGTTCGGTGATCGCGCTCATGCTCGAGAGTCTCCTAGAGGGCCGCTCATAGATTTCCGTTCGAGGTCAGCTGCTGGCGGAGCTGGGTGACCTGCGCGTTCGCCTGCTGGATCAGTCGCTCCTGCCGCGCCGCCCACGCAGAGTAGTCCGACGGGCTGAGGACGCGGACCGTCGCCACCATGGCCGCGTGGCCGCGGCCGCACAGCTGCGCGCACTGTCCGTGGTAGAGCGCGCCGACCTTGTCCGCCTTGAACCAGGTGTAGGTCGTGTAGCCCGGGACGGCGTCGACCTTGCCGCCGAGCGAGGGGATCCACCACGAGTGGATCACGTCGTTGGCCTGGATGTCGAGCAGGACGGTGACCCCGGCGGGAACGTACATCTCGGTGTACGAGTAGGGCAGCTTTCCCGCGAAGGCGTTGTTCAGGCACCCGTTGCCGTACGTGTAGCGCCAGATGTACTGGCGGCCCTGCACGCAGATCGTGAGCTTGTTGCCCTTGGGCACCGTCGGCTGCGTGGTGGCCGCAGACAGCACGACCCCGGGGTTCGACGCCGGCGGGTCGATGATGCTGGGCAGCTTCGCGAACGTCACCACGGTCAGCACGACCAGGATCACGGCCGCGGCGATCGTCCAGCTGATCTCCAGGCGGGTGTTGCCGTGGATCTGGGCGGCGTGCGCGCCCTTCTTGGCGCGGAACTTGTAGACCGAGTAGGCGAGCGCGCCCTCCACGATCACGAACACGACCGCGGCCATGTACAGGATGATCTTGTAGAGCGACGCGATCTCGTCGGCGTTCTTGGAGCCGCCGGCCTTGGGCGTGATGAAGTTCGCCATCGCCGCCGGGGCGAGCACCATAGCAGGGCCGCGACCGCCACCGCGAGGGCCAGCAGGCGCAGCGACGCCCGGCGCGAGCCGCGTCGGCGTGGAGGGGCAGCGGTGACGTCGGGTCGCAAGGCGGCGGATTCTAACCAGGAGGTAAGCGTTTGGAGCGCGCGGCCGGGGTCGCCGTCGAATACCCGGATCGCGCCCGGGCACTCCTTATACTGGCCGCTCCTTGCGCCGATCGAGGGCCATCCGAGTCGCCGCCTGGGCCCTCGTCGCGGCGGGAGTGCTAGCACCGCTCGCCCGCCGGCGCGGACGCTTGCCCCGGGGCGCAGTCCTGGGCGCCGCGGGCGCAGCTCCGATCGCCCTGTGCGTGGCCGCGCGGCCCACGCCTGGCCCGCACCGCTGCGGTGTGCGCGCTCAACATGTGGGCCTACCTCGCCGCGTACGAGATGCCCCACGACGATCCCGAGCAACTCGACGCGCGCGTGCGCGTGCGCTACCCGATCGCGATCGACCGGCTGCTGGGGCTCGGGGTCACGCCGACCGTCCGCCTCCAGCGCGGTTTCTCCACGCCGGGCCAGATCAACCGCTTCGAGCGCGTGCTCGTGCTCTCGCACTGGGTGTGGTTCGCCGTGCCCCACACCAGCCTGCTCTACATCCTCGCGCGCGAGCCCGAACGCTTTCCCGCCGCGGCGGCCCGGATGTACGCCGTGTTCGACCTGGGCGCGCTGTTCTACTGGGCGATCCCGACCGCCCCGCCCTGGTGGGCGGCTCAGCACGGCTACCTGGAGGAGCGCCGGCGGCCGATCGAGGTGCGGCGGATGATGATCGAGTACGGGCCGCAGTTCTGGGGTGAGATCTGGCCCTCCCTCTACGATTTGCTCGGAGGCAATCCCCTGGCCGCGATGCCGTCCCTACATTTCGCCACCTCGCTGATGGCGGCTCACCTGCTGGCGGAGACCGGCCGCCTGGCGGGCGCGGTCGGCGCGCTCTACGCCGGCACCCTCGGGCTCGCGCTCGTGTACCTGGGCGAGCACTACGCCGTCGACCTGCTCGCCGGCGCGGCGCTGACCGAGACCGTCCGCCTCCAGGCGCCGCGAGCTCGCCCGCTCGTGGGCCGCTGGCTGGGGCTGCTGGGGGCGCTCGAGGCGCAGGCCCACGGTGCCTAGGCACCGGCGCGTGTTCGGCGTCGACGTTCAGGTGGCGATCGTGGCCGTGCTCGCCTACCGCGCGTTCGCCTTCTGGCTGCCGACGCTGCCGGGCGCGGTCGCCTACCTGCAGCTGCGACGAACCGTGCAGCGGTGGCAAACTGAGGCTGCACCTGCTAGCTATACTTTGTGAAGTGAGTACCGATCAGCGCATAGAGGACGTCGTCATCATCGGCAGCGGTCCCGCCGGGTACACGGCCGCGCTCTACACGGCGCGGGCGAACCTCGAGCCGCTCGTGATCGAGGGCTTCGCCTGGGGCGGGCTGCTCCAGCAGACGACGGACGTCGAGAACTACCCCGGCTTTCCCGAGGGGATCATGGGGCCGGACATGATGCAGCGCTTCCGCGACCAGGCCGAGCGCTTCGGCGCGCGGCTGGAGACCGACGACGTCACCGAGGTCGAGCTCTCCCGAGACGGCGGGTTGCACAAGGTGCTGGTCGGCGATGACGTGCACATGGCGCGGACCGTGATCCTGGCTATGGGAGCCGAGCACCGCAAGCTGGGCGATTCCCGGCGAGGTCGAGCTGTCCGGGCGCGGCGTGAGCTACTGCGCCACCTGCGATGCCGCCTTCTTCCGCGACGCACCGACGATCATCGTCGGCGGCGGCGACTCGGCCATGGAGGAGGCGATGTTCCTGGCCAAGTTCGCGCGCAAGGTGGAGATCGTCCACCGTCGGGACGAGTTCCGGGCCTCGAAGATCATGCTCGAGCGGGCGCGGGCGGTCCCCAATATCGAGTGGCTCACGCCCTACGTCGTCGAGGCGTTCCTGCCCTCCGACGACGGCTCGCTGGCCCACGCCCGCCTGCGCCACTCGGGCGACGGCTCGGAGCGCGAGCTGGCGATCGGCGGCGCGTTCATCGCAGTCGGCCACGAGCCCCAATCGCAGCTCGTCCAGGGCCAGGTCGACACCAACGACGAGGGCTACGTGCTGACCAAGGGACGCTCGACACTCACGAACCTGCCCGGCGTGTTCGCCGCCGGCGATCTCGTCGACCACACCTACCGGCAGGCGATCACCGCCGCCGGCTCCGGTTGCCAGGCGGCGCTCGACGCCGAGTGGTACCTACGCGACACGCCCTTTCGCCGCGGCTGAGGCCGCCGGCAAGGCCGAGATCGACGCGCCGGCGTAGGGCCCGGCGCGCTACTTGCTGCCGCTTGCGGGCGCTCGAGGCGGCTTGAACTTCGTCTTGGTAGGCCGTGCTGGCGGGTCCCAGCAGGCCGTGCTCGATCGCTGCCACCGTGACATGCCCGAGCGTGCGTCCCGGCGGCAGCACGATCGCGGCGGCGAGGCGGCCCGGTCCGAGCATCCGGCGGATGTAGAGCCCGTGCTTGAGCGCGACCGTTACCTCGTAGCCGGTCGCCCCCGGCGCCCGGTCGAACACCACGATCACGGTCTTTCCGGTGTTCTCGTAGCGCGCGCCGCGCACCCGCGGGCGGGAAGGCGCGGGTGCGACGTAATGGCCGATCACGATCTCCTTGCCCCGCGGTATGCCGTCGACGGTGACCAGGGCGAGGATGGCGCGCCGGCCGCCGGGTCCGGGGGCCGGGTGGAAGCCGACCGAGCCGCCGGCGGCGCGCTCGGTGGCGATCGTGCTGAGCACGCCCGGGCCGCGCTCGATGAACTGGACGCTCACTCCGCGCTGGGCGCGCAGGTGCCAGTGGAGCACGCGCCTGGTGCCGCGGCCGCTCACCGAGACGTGGGGGTGCACGGGCACGAGCGGCTGGGCGATCATCACCGAGACCGGCGGCGCGGCGCCTGGGACCGACACCACGTGCCAGCGCCCCGGCGCGGGATGATCGACGACGAAGTAGGTTCGCCGGCTCTGGGTGACCGCCACCGCCATCACGTGCCCGCTCACCGTGATGCGGTCGGGCGTGGCGGGCGTGCTCACCCGCACCCCGCCGGGACCGATCAGCTCGACGTCGGGGGGCGCGGAGGCGCCGAGGGCAGCGACCTCGATCCGGCTTGTCCCACGCGGCACCCGAAGGACCCGCGCGGCGGCGTGGCCGGCCGCGGTCGTGCCGGCTGAGCCGAGCGTATACAGGGCGGAGAAGTCGCAGCCCTCGTAGTCCCATTGGTGCTGCTTGTAGATGTACTCGGCGCCGATCGAGCCGTTGAAGAGGAGGACGTGAAGCGTCCCGCAGGCGCCGATGCCGGCGTCAGAGGCGGCCAGATGGCCGCTGATCGACTGGCCGAGGAGCGTGACCGTCGCGTCGCCGAAGGCCTGGTAGTGCTGGCTCGTCACCGACCCGCCGACGTGCGCCTTGCCGCTGATCAGGTTGGCCACGTTGATCATCGCGGTCAGGCTGATCGTGAACTGGTTGCTGGTCGACTCGCTGTTCCAGGTCGCCGTGGCCATTCCGACCTGCTGACCAAGCTGAGGCACGCTGATCTTGCCGGTGATCGTGAGCTTGAAGCCTCGCGAGCCATCCTGCTTCGGCGGGCCGATCTGGAAATCGACCTCGCCGTCGATCGAGAGCAGGCGGTTGTTGAGGTCCTCGCTGACGGGCGGCCCCGCGCCCAGGTTGATCTTGCCGTCGATTTCGAACAGCGGGTGCAGACGTAGCGTGAAGTTCACGCTGTGGAGGACCGCGAACCCGCCGACCGGCAGGTTGAGCCCCTGCACCCCGGCGCTGGCGTAGTCGAACTGGAACGGGTTGACCTGGATCCCGGCGCCCAGGCTGAGGCTCGGAATCTGGCCGCCGGATAGGGCGCCGGGGAACAGGCCGCCGAGCCCGAACACCCCGTTGCAGCTCCATTCGCCGCTCCCCGCCGCCCCCAGGTTGCCCTGCTGGTTGACCCGCATGTAGCTGCAGGACAGGTTCTGGACGGGGAGCACGCCGCCGACGTTGACGACTTGGCCCTGGGACTTCTGGAGCGTCCCGTGCGTTGGATCGCCCTGGTTGGGGTCGCACTGCCAGCCTGCGGGCGGCGGCTTGCTCGGATAGCAGAAGACCCCCGGGCGGTAGCTCTTGGACGTCGCCCGGTTGCCGCCGTTGACCGACACCGTGATGTTGTTGATCTGGAGCCCGGTGGAGTTGCTCGTGCCGAGCGCCACGCTGCCGCCGACGGAGTCGCCGAGCACCGACAGGCTCACGGTGGCGCTGATCTGCGAGGAGGCCTTCGACCCCCAGGTGATGGTCACTGGCGCGGCGAAGGGGAAGCCGAACAGGTTCGCGCCTATGCCGAGGGCGCCGGCCAGGGGCACCGTCGCGCTCGAGCCGCTCAGGTCGAAGCTGCCGGGTCCGGACCACGCCTCGAGTGGTATGTCTCCCGCGTGGATCAACCCACTGCCGGCGAGCGCGATCCGCCGCTGTGACGTGATGACCGTCACCGAGCCGCCGGGCCCGGGGGTGAAGTCGATGCCGTTGACGCGAACGTCGCTGGTGGCGCGGTAGTCGTTGCCCTGATGGGTGAAGCAGCCCTCGGCTACCACCGTCACCGTCACGTTCACCGAGCTCAGGCACCCGCCGCCGCCCGGCCCGCCCGAGCCGCCGCCCGGCTGCGTCGAGCCGATCGACCCGGCGACGAAGCTCTGCGTCCTGGCCGTCGGTTTGTCCGTAGCTGTTGACCGTGATCAGCGCGTAGTGGTAGGTCTGGCCGTCGGTCAGCCCACTGATCTGGGCCGTGACGGTGACCGGGCTGGTGCCGCCGCCCGGGTTCGATGAGCACGGGACGGTTGAGCCGTAGGCGTTGGTCGGGCCGTACTCGAACTCGCACGTGGTGACCGGGTCGCCGTTCGGATTCACTGTCCCGCTCAGCGTCTCGGCGGTCTGGCTGTCGGCCTGGGCCTGGCCGGTCGTGCCCGTGGGCGCGCCGATCGGGTAGGAGGTGCCGACCACGAGCCCTCCCGGTGTGTCCGAAGCGCACAGGGTGGTGTCGGCGCAGGCGACGTCCTCGGGCATGCCGCTCGGGATCGACGTGCTCGACCACGTGGGGGTGGCGGCCGTCGGGTTGGTGCTCACGAACGCGAAGCCGTTGGTCTGGCTGTCCTCGCCTCCGGCTACGCACAGCCCCGTGGACGGGCAGGACACGCTCGAGAGGTGTCCGCCGGGCTCGATCGTCTCCGGGGTCCAGCTCGCGCCGCCGTTATCGCTTATGCGCGCGCCGCCGGCGCCGTCGACGAGCACGCACAGCGAGCTGCCGGCGCACGCGCCGCCGTCGATGATGTTCGTATCGACGGGGGACGAGGAGGCGGTCCAGCCGCCGCCCGCGACGTTGCTCGTCCGGTAGACGGTCCCCTCCGGGTTCCAGGCGACGCACAGGCCCGAGGCCGAGCAGGCGATCCCGGCCAGCCCATGGGTCGTGTCGACCGAGCGGGCGGTCCAGCCCGAGGCGGGGCCAGTGGGGTTCGCGGTCGTGTAGGCCGTGCCCCCGTTGGTGATGCCGACGCACAGCGAGGTGGTGGGGCAGGTCACCTCGTAATTTGGTCCGGCCCCGCTCACCGTCGTCCAGGTGGGAGAGGAAGCGGTCGGGTTCTGCGTGTAGAGGATGTTGCCGAGCTGGTCCTCGGCCACGCACAGGCCGGTCGAGGGGCAACTGGCAGTGCGCACCTGGTCGCCCGGCTGCGTGAGCCGCGGTGTCGTGCTCCAGGTCGGGCTGGCCGAGGTGACGTTCGTGGTCTCCTCGACGTAGGACTCGTAGTTGCCCGGGTCACCGCCGCCGGTCACCTGGGCGCACAGCCCGGGCGTGCAGGTCGAGCATCAAGCGGTTGCCAGCCGGTCGGCGGAGTTGCCCTTGGGCGCCGACCAGTACAGCGCCGGCGCCGCCTGCGCGGCGGAGGCCGAGGCGAGGGCGGCGAGGAGCGCGAGCGTCACCGCCAACCAGCGGACGCCCCTGCGCTGCTCGCCGAATAGCAGCCCCCACGGCACGATCCGATGATCCTAAACATGGTGCATCACGGGTGTCAAGGGGCGCCGGCCCCTGCCGGCTGCTTACCGTGGGGGCACGTAAGAGCGCAATCGCGCCCGTCCAGTTGACCGCGCGGGGGAGGCGGATCTCGGCCGGGGATCGGGCTTCATCGGAGCCGCTGGAGCGACCCCTACTCGCCAAGCACTGCTCGGCGTGACGGACCGTGGCTAGGAGGGGTCGCTTTCCGAACCTTTCTCGCCACGGTCTCCGCCCGAGGTCGCCACGTAGGCGAGAAGGGGTCGCTTGGGCGCCGGCGCGCGGCAGGGATGCCGCGCGCAACCGGCCCCACGGACGCCGGCGCCGCAGGCGCCGGCCCCAGCTACCTAGTACGGGCAGCCGGCGGCAGGGGCGAAGTCGTGCGAGGGCGGGCGCGCCCCGAGCGCCAGGCCGAAGTCCTCGGTCCATGTCGCGGACGGGTAGCGACCGACGCCGCGCGCCACCACGCCCACCCCGAGATCCCCGAACTCGGGGTCGAGGATGTTCTCGCAGTGGCCCCGGCTGCGCATCCAGCCGTCGACGACGGCGCGGGGTGTGGGAAAGCCGGTGGCGATGTTCTCGCCCGCCTCCGACCACCGGAACCCGGCCGCACTTATCCGCGCGGCGAAGTCAGACCCGTGGGTGAACACGCCGGCGCTCACCATATGCTGGGTCCAGCTCTGGGCGGAGCGGTCGAGGCGGGCGTCGGCGCGCAGGGGCGGGAGGTGGCGGGCGGTGCGCTGCTGGTTGACCAGGCAGAGCACGGCAGCTCTCGAGGCCGCCGCGGAGATGGTGCCGGGGCGGCGGTCTGCGTTGGGGCAGCGGGTGGCTCCGCCGGCCGGGGCCGCGAGCGCGCCGCACAGGAGCGCGACCGCCAGCGCCGCGCGGCGCATCAGCTCAGCTTGGTCCAGACGGTCTTGGTCTCGAGGTAGGCCTCGAGGCCCTCGCGGCCGTGCTCGCGGCCGATGCCCGAAGCCTTGTAGCCGCCGAACGGCGCGGCGGCGTCGACCTCGCCCCAGCAGTTGACGTACACCGAGCCGGCTCGGAGCAGGGCGGCCAGGCGATGGGCATTGCCCACGTCGCGCGTCCACACGCCCGCGGCCAGGCCGTAGTCGGTGTCGTTGGCCCGCGCCGCCACCTCCTCGAGCGACTCGTAGGGCAGCGCGACGAGCACCGGACCGAAGATCTCCTCGCGGACGATCTTCAGCTCATCGCTCTCGGTGGTGAACAACGTCGGCTGCACGAAGTAGCCGTCGCGGTCGGCGGGGGGCTCGCCGCCGGCGAGGAGCTCGGCGCCCTCGGAGCGCCCGGACTCGATGTAGGAGAGCACGCGCTCGTGCTGCTCCTTGGAGACCACCGGGCCGAGGTGGGTGCTCGGATCGAGACCCGGGCCGACGCGCGTCTTGGATGCCCGCTCGGCCAGCGCGCTCACGACCTGGTCGAACTGGTCGCGGTGCACGAACAGGCGGCTCCCGGCGTTGCAGGCCTGGCCGGTGTTGAAGTAGATGCCGTTGAAGGAGCCGGCCACCGCGGCATCGAGGTCGGCGTCGGGGAGGATGATGTTGGGCGACTTCCCGCCGAGCTCGAGCGTCACCCGCTTGAGCGCGCGGCCCGCCTTGGCGCCGATCTCGCGTCCGACCTCGGTCGAGCCGGTGAACGCGATCTTGTCCACGCCCGGGTGATCGACGAGCGCCGCGCCGGTCTCGCCGGCGCCGGTGAGGACGTTCAGCACCCCGGCCGGGAAGCCGACCTCGGTGCGCCAGCTCGCCGATCCGCAGCGCCGTGAGCGGCGTCTGCTCGGCCGGCTTGAGCACGACCGTGCAGCCGGCGGCGAGCGCGGGACCGAGCTTCCAGGCGGCCATCAGCATCGGGAAGTTCCAGGGGATGATCTGCCCGCACACGCCAACCGGCTCCTTGCGCGTGTAACAGTGCATGTCGGGCTGGCGGACCGGGAGCACGTCGCCGGTGATCCGCTCGGCCCAGCCGGCGAAGTAGCGCAGCCAGGCCACCGTCTGCGGCGACGTCGACCATCGCGGCCATCTTCACCGGCTTGCCGTTGTCGAGCGACTCGAGCTGCGGCGAGCTCCTCGGCGTGGGCCTCGATCGCGTCGGCCAGGCGGTTCATGCAGGCGCGCCCGCTTGCTCGGTCCGGTGGCGCCCCACTTGCCCTCGAGCGCGCGGCGGGCCGCGGCCACGGCGCGATCGACGTCCTCGGGCCCGGCCTGGGCCACGCTCGTGATCGGTCGGCCGGTGGCGGGGTCGACCGTCTCGAACTCTCGCCGGTCCGCGGCCGGGGTGTGCTCGCCGTCGATCAGCAGCTCGCGCGTCTGGGAGACGAAGGCGCGGGCGGCCTCGGATAGTTGCTCGGGCAGTTCGGTGACTGACATGTGCTGCGCTCCTGTCTAGGGGGTGAGGACGATCTTGAGGGCCTCCCGGCGATCGTAGAGCGCGTACGCCTCGGGAGCCTCGTCCAGCTTCATGTGGTGGGTGACGAGCGCGGTCGGGTCGAGCGATCCCGCCTCGAGCATCGACGAGCACCCGGTCGACGTGGGCGATCACGTTGGCGTGGCCGCTCTTGAGCGTGATCGCCTTGATCCAGACGAGCCCCATGTGCACCTGGCAGGGCTCGGCGTAGACGCCGATGGCCACGACCGTCCCCGCCTTGCGGGCCAGGCGGATGGCCAGGTCGAGCGCGTCGGGGTGGCCGACCGCGTCGACGGCCACGTCGACGCCGCGCTTCTCGGTGGCCTTGCGGACCTCGTCGCGGGGGCTCTGCTCGGTCAGGTGGACCGGGATGGCGCCGAAGGCCTGGGCCACGTTCAGGCGGTCCTCGACCGTGTCGATGGCCAACACCGGGCCGGCGCCGGCGCCGATCGCGGCCTGCACGGCGCACAGGCCGACCGGGCCGAGACCGAGCACCGCGACGCTGTCCCCGGGGCGGACGCCGCCCTCGTAGACGGCGTGGTAGCCGGTGCCCATCACGTCGCCGGCGAACAGGGCCACATCGTCGGAGACGCTTTCGGGCACCTTGCGCAGGGTCAGGTTGGCCATCGGGACGAGCGCCTGCTCGGCCTGGGTGCCCTGGAGCGAGCCGAGCGCCTCGCCGTGGCCGAACACCCGGAAGTGGTCGCACTTGTGGTAGGCGCCGCGCAGGCAGAAGAAGCACGTTCCGCAGGCCGAGTTGAAGCACCCGAGCACGCGGTCCCCGGGCTTGACCCGCGTGACCTGCTCGCCGGCGCTGAGGACGGTGCCGACGAACTCGTGGCCGATCGTGAACCCGGGCTGCATCTTCACGCGCCCGTGGTAGATGTGGAGGTCCGAGCCGCAGATGCCGCTGGCCTGGATCTGGACCACGGCGTCGTCGCCGGAGGTGATCTCCGGCTCCGGGCGCTCGTCCAGACGGACCTCGTAGGGGGCTTGGAAGGTGACAGCTCTCATTGATCCTGCTCCTCGTCTCGGTGGCGAAGGAAGCCCTCTCCGGTCTGGCGGCCGAGCCGCCCGGACCACACCAGGCGGCGCAGCAGGGGGGCGGCGCGGTAGCGCGGGTCGCGGCGCTCCTCGAACAGCCCGTCGATCACCGACAGCACGTGGTCGAGCCCGATGTGATCCGCCCAGCTCAGCGGCCCGCGCGGGTAGTTGAGGCCGTGGACCATCCCGGCGTCTACGTCCCCGGCGCTGCCCACGCCCTCGCCGATCGCGAACGCGGCCTCGTTGATCACCTGGCAGACGATGCGCCCCAGGACCAGCCCGGGGGCGTCCTCGACCCAGGTGGTGAGCTTGCCGAGCGAGTGGAAGAAGCGCTCGGCCGCCTCGGCCGCGGACTGCGGCGTGTCCGGCCCCTTCGTGAGCTCGATCAGCCGGGCCTCGGCCAGCGGCGGGAGGGCGTGGAAGCCGACGGCGCCGCCGCCCGGATCGAGCGCGGCCAGCGAGCCCGCGGCGCAGCAGATCGCCTGCGGTCCGCCCTGGAGCGGCGCCTCAGGCTCCTCGCCGCTTGTGAGGTCGAGGATCAGGAACGGCGCCTCGAGCTCCTCGGCCTCGGGCGGAGTGACGACCTCCCAGCCCGCGTCGTGCGCCGCTTGCGCGAGCTCCTGGGCGAGGGCGGAGTAGCCGGCAATCACCACGACGCCGTCGCCGCCGCCTGGCGAAGGGGGGTCGGGGTCGCGGGGCCGATAGCCGTCGGTGCCCTGGCTGTAGTCGTAATAGCCCCGGCCGCACTTGCGCCCGAACCGGCCGGCGGCGACGGCCTTGACGCTGATCTGCGACGGGCTGCCATCGCGGCTCGCCGAAGCTCTGCTCGAAGAACGAGCGCGAGATGTCGAGCCCCGTGTCGACCCCGACCAGGTCCATCAGCTCGAACGGACCCATCCGGAATCCCCCGGCCTGACGGCAGATGCGGTCGATCTCCTCGAGCGTGGCGGCGCCTTCGGAGAGCAGCTTGAGCGCCTCGAGCGCCCACGGCCGGTTGCAGCGGTTGACGAGAAAGCCCGGGACCGTCGACGGCGTCGATCACGTGCTTGCCCATCGCCTCGCCCGCGGCGCGGGCGGTGGCGAGCGCCTGTTCGTCTGACTGCTCCCCGGCGACCACCTCCAGCAGCGCCATCAGCGGCGGAGGGTTGAAGAAGTGCATGCCGACGACGCGCTCGGGGCGGTTGGTGCCGTGCGCGACGGCGGTGACGAGCAGCGAGGAGGTGTTGGTGGCGAGCACGCAATCCTCGGAGACGACCTCGTTCGAGAGACGGCCGAAGATCTCCCGCTTGAGCTCGAGCTTCTCCGGGGCGGCTTCGATCACGAGCTCGGCGTCCTCGAGGCCGGCCAGGTCGGGGGTCGCCTCCAGACGCTCGAGCGCTTGGTCGGCGTCGCGGCGGGACATGCGCTCGCGCTCGACGTTTCGCTCCAGGCGCTTCTGGATGCCGGTGATTCCACGCTGGAGCGCCTCCTCGACCGGATCGTGCAGCAGCGTGCGCGCGCCGGCGGTGGCGCACGCGAGCTGGGCGATGCCGGCGCCCATGGTTCCCGCTCCGACGACGGCGATCACGCCGGGCGCTTTCCCGGGGTTGCCGGGGCTCACGAGGGAACGAGCGCGTTGATCCCGGTCAACGCCCGGCCGATGATCAGCTTCTGGATCTGGGAGGTGCCCTCGTACAGGGTGGTGACGCGGACGTCGCGGAAGTAGCGCTCGACCGGGTAGTCATCGACGTAGCCCGAGCCGCCGTGGACCTGGATCGCCGTGTTAGCGGCCTTGACCGCGGCCTCGGTGGCGTACAGCTTGGCGATCGAGGTCTCGGTGGTGCTCGGCTTGCCGCTGTCCTTGAGGTAGGCGGCTCGCCACGTGAGCATCCGCGCGGCCTCGGTGTCGAGCGCGATGTCGGCGAGCATCTCCTGGACGAGCTGAAAGGACGCGATCGGGCGCCCGAACTGCACGCGCTCCTTGGAGTAGCGAACGGAGGCGTCGAGGCAGCCCTGGCAGATGCCGACGCAACCCGAAGCCACGCTGAAGCGCCCCGAGTCGAGCGCGGTCATGGCGATCTTGAAGCCGTCGCCTATCTCACCGAGGATCGCTTCATCGGGGCACTCGACGTCGTCGAGTGAGATGGCGGCGGTGTCCGACCCGCGCAGGCCCATCTTGTGGTGGATCTCCTGGGGCAGGAAGCCGGGCTGGTCGGTGTCGACGAGGAAGCACGCGACGCCGCGGTGGCGCTTCTCCGGATCGGTCTGGGCGAAGATCAGCGCCACCTTGGCGTGGTTGCCCAGCGAGATGAACATCTTCGAGCCGTTGATCACCCACCCGTCGTCGGTCTTGCGCGCGCGCGTCTTCTGGTTGGCGGCATCCGAGCCGGTGTCGGGCTCGGTGAGCCCGAAGCACCCGAGCCACTCGCCGGAGCACAGCTTCGGCAGGTAGCGGTGCTTCTGCTCCTCGGTGCCCCAGCGCAGGATCGCGGAGCACACGAGCGAGGTGTTGACCGAGATCACCGTGCGCATCGCCGAGCATCCGCGCCCGACCTCCTCGACGATCAGCCCGTAGCTGAGGTAATCGAGTCCGGCGCCGCCGTACTCCTGCGGCACGATCGCCCCGAGGTAGCCCTGAGCGGCGATCTTCCCCACCAGCTCCAGGTCAAAATGCTCGTTGCGATCGTTCTCCCGAGCGCGTTCGACGATCTCGTTGTCGGTGAACGAACGGGCCGTTTCCCGGATCAGGCGCTGCTCGTCGGTCAGTTCGAAGTCCATGGGCCAGGAAGCTACACGACGGCAGGTTTGTAGCCTGCGTCCATGGCGCCGGCCACGCGCTATGCCCTCAGCGGCGAGCATCACATCGCCTACCAGCGGTGCGCGTGCTGGCCTGCGCGGATCCGGGCGAGGTGCTCGTGCCCGGCACGGTCAAGGACCTCGTCGTCGGGTCGGGGATCTCGTTCGAGGATCGCGGCGAACGGGAGCTTCGGGGTGTGCCGGGGCGGTGGCGGCTGTGGGCGGCGGCGGACTGAGCGGCGCGCGCACGTCGCCGGCCCCCGGCGAGGGGAGATTCGCCGGGGGCCGGGTGTCAGGCGTCCTGCCTGGAGCTGCTTACGACGCCGGAGGCAGCGACGACGCCGGCGCAGGGCCGACGGTGATCGTCACCGGCGGCGACGCAGCGCCCACGTTGTGCTCGTCGCTCGTGATCCGGGTCGCGGAACTCCTTGCTCCCGGTGTCACCGAACGTCCAGCTGAACTGGTACGTCGAATCGTGCCTGACGAAGCCGATCGCGACCGTGTGCCAGTCGTTGTCCTTGCCCAGCCGCTGGAGGTAGATCGTGCGGCCGGCCTTGTCGGGAGTGACCGTGCCGGTGAACGTCACCTTCCCGTTCACCGTCGACGTCGTCGAGCTCGCGCTCAGCGTGACGATGTCCTTGACGCCCTGGAACAGCACCGCACTGTGGCGCTTGGGCGGCAGGTTCGTGCGCACCTGGTAGAGCTCGTTCACCGGCGGCGCGACGGTGAAGCTGTAGCTGCCGTCGGCGCCGGTGGAGGTGACCTGCGTGCAGGAGTACCGCGGCTGGTCCGCGGCCCGGCTGCACAGGGTGACCGGTGTGTTCGGCTCCGGCGTGGTCGTGCCCGGCTGATCGAGCACGCCCGAGATCGTCGCCGAGCTTCCGTAGGCGATGATCGGCGAGGAGCTGTTGATCGTGAAGCCAGTCACCTGCGCCTGCTCGACGGTGATCGTCGTCGAGTCCGACACGCCACGCGTGTTGCGCGCGTCGCTCGGGAGGACGACCCGCAGGTCATAGCTCGCCCGCCACGCGGAACCGGTAGGCGATCGAGTAGTTCGAAGCGCGATCGAGCCGCGCCACCTTGAGCGTGCGCCAATCGTCGGTGCCGCCGACCTGCTCCTGGAGCAGCACCCGGTCGAACGCATGGATCGCCGGAGCGACGCTTCCGGTGAACACGACGCGGTGGTTGGTGTCGATCGTCGAGCTGCTGGTGGTGGGCGGTGTCACCAGGGCGGCGACCCGCTCGTACACAGTACGGCTGTGCGAGTTACCGGGGCCGCGGGTGAACCAACTGCGGTTGCTCGACACGTTGCTCTCGGTGAACTCATAGAACCCACGAGAGTCGGTCTTGGTGCTGGCGACCGGGACGTAACCGCCGCGGAAGCCCGCGAGGTGCTGATAGAGCACGATCGACTGGCCCGACACCGTCCCGCCCTTGAGATGGCCGTACACGAGTACGTCCTCTCCGGCGAGGATCGAGTGCGGGATCGCGTTGATCGTGAGCCCGTGGTTGTGGCGCGGAGCCGCGCTGCCGACGGCGGGAAGGGCACCGGCGACGAGCGCAGTCAGCAGCAACGCGAGCACGGTGAAGCGCAGGCGCATGTAGCCTCCTCACTGCTGGTTGATATGTATCGCCTCCGCCGGTTTCCCGGCTCCCGACCGGACGGTGGCTTGGGGATTGTCCGTTTGAACACGTGACCCCCCGGTGGAGTTGCGCTGCAAAGGATGTGTGAGTAATAGACTCGGCCGGTGGACCCGTTCGCCATCGTGCTCATCGTCGGCTTCGTCGTGTTCCTGGCGGTGATCGTCCTGCTCGGCGTCTACTACCCCGGGTCCGGCCTCGAGCAGTTGGGGCTCAAGACGGCACGCGAGATCACCGAGACGCGCGAGGAGCTCGACGCGCTCGACCTCGATCAGATGCTCTCGGCGCACAACAGGCGCCGGGCCGCGCGCGGCGAGCGCGAGGTCACGGCCGACGACATGGAGCGCCGCGTGATGGACGACGTGGCAGAGCGGCGGCGCCGCTCGGAGGCGTACCTCGAGGATCGCGAGCTCGACCAGTTGCTCGAGGCCACGAATGCGCGCCGGCGCAAGCGGGGGCTGCCGGAGCGGACGCGGGCGCAGGCGCAGGAGGAGCTGGGGGGTTCGGCGGGCCCACCGGCAGGGTCCGACCAAGATCGCTCTTCCGAAGCCTGAGTCGCCCTTGCCGCGGTGCCTCCTCATCGGCTGCGGCTGCCGTGGCGCGATGCTGGCGCGCGAGCTGATCGCGCGCGGTCACGTCGTGCGCGGAACCACGCGGACGCCGGCACGTCTTGCCGCGATCGAGGAGGCGGGGGCGGAGGCCGTGCTCGCTGATCCGGACCGTGTGGCCACGGTGGCGCCGGCGCTCGAGCACGCGGCGGTGGTGTGCGTGCTGCTCGGCTCGGCCGCCGGCGACGCGGAGCAGATCGAAGCGCTCCACGGCACGCGGCTCGACATGCTGCTGACCCGGATCCTCGACTCGCCCGTGCGGGGGATCGTCTATGAGTCGGCCGGAACGGTGGCGGCCGCGGTGCTTGCGGCCGGCGCAGCTCGCGTGCAGGCGTTCTGCGAGGACTCGCGCATTCCGTATGCGCTGCTCGACGCCGACCCGGGGGAGCACGCCGGTTGGCTGGCGGCCGCGCTCGACGCGGTGGCGCGGGTGCTGAGCGGCTGAGCGCGCGGCGTCAGTCGCGCTCGAGCAGCGGCTCGACGCGGTCGAACAGGTCGGACAGGATCCGCGCGGTGGCGCCCCAGATGAGGTGCTCGTCGACGACGTAGGTGTCGGTGCGGATCGGGACTCCGCGGCGGACCAGGCGCCGGCGCCCGTAGCCCGTGAGCAGGTCGCGCAGGGAGAACTCGATCACCTCGGCCACCTCGCGGGCGCTCAGGGTCCACGTGCGACCCGGCTCGATCATCCCGACGAACGGGTACACGGCGTATCCGGTCGCGATCGTCGGCGTCGGCTGAAGCGCGCCGAGGATCTCCACCGCGTCGGGCGGTAGTCCGATCTCCTCCTCGGCCTCGCGCAGGGCGGTGGCGATCAGGTCGCGCTCGCCCTCGTCGTAGCGCCCGCCCGGGAACGAGATCTCCCCCGGATGGCGGCGGAGGTCCTCACGGCGCCGCGTGAAGACCGCGTGCAGCTCGCCGTCCTGGAGGTACAGCGGAACCAGAACCGCGGCGTCGGTGCGCCCGAGCACATCGAGCGCCATCGCGGACTCGACCGTGAGTAGCACGTGGCGCAGTTGGTCCCGGACCGAGTCGATTTCCAGCGCCATCGCGTGACTATATTGCGCGCGATGGAGGCGCTGATCGTGGTCGACGTCCAGAACGACTTCTGTCCAGGCGGGGCGCTGGCGGTGCCCGAGGGCGACCAGGTGGTCGAGCCCGTGAACGGGCTAGCCGACCGGGTGGGGTTCGTGGTCGCCACCCGGGACTGGCATCCGCCTGGCCACAGCTCCTTCGCCGAGCAAGGCGGACCATGGCCGGTCCATTGCGTGGGCGGGAGCCCGGGCGCCGAGCTGCACCCCGGGGTGCGGCGCGAGGCGATCGATGTGGTGATCGACAAGGGGCAGACGGTCGAGCTCGAGGGCTACTCGGGGTTTGAGGGGACCGAGCTCGAGCGGGTGCTGCGCGACCGCGGCGTCGACACGGTGCACATCGCGGGCCTCGCGCTCGACTATTGCGTGCGGGCAACGGCGCTCGATGCTCGGCACGCCGGCTTCGACGTGATCGTGCATCGTGGCGCGACGCGGCCCGTCGAGGTGCGATCCGGCGACGGTGAGCGCGCGGTGGCGGAGCTGCGGGCGGCCGGGGTCGAGGTTGTCGATTGAGCTCGAGGCGCGGGCGTTCGGCGGCGATCTGGCGGATCCGTCCGCCCCTGAGGATCTGGTGCGATCGGTCGAGCGCGAGCTTGGGCCGGTGGACGTGCTCGTGGCCAACCAGGGGCGGGCGCGTCGCGCCGCGTACGAGGACGTCGACGGGCTCGAGTTCGACCGGACCCTTGCCATCAACCTCCGGGCTTCGTTCCTGCTGGCGAGGGCCGTCCTCCCGGGAATGCGCGAGCGCGGCTATGGCCGGATCCTGTTCATCTCCTCGGTGGCGGCGTTCACGGGAGGCCACGTGATGAGCCTCGACGGTGGCGCGCACCCGCGGTGAGGCTTGGCGCCCCGCCACGGCCGGGGCGACGGTCAGTCTGGGGCGCCCCGCCGCCCGCGGGACGCTCAGCCGCGCGGAGCGGCCGCCGGCTCGACCAGCTCGACCCGCTCGTGGAACAGGACCTCGCCGTCGAGGGTTCGGTGCACGGGGCACTTGGCCGCGATCACGCGCAGCTTCTCGACCTGCTCCTCGCTGCACTCGCCGGACAGCCTGAGGACCAGCCGAAACGCGGTAGGGCAGCCGCGATCCGCGGGCGTGTACTCGCACTCGACCTCGATCGGGCCGATGTCCCAACCCTTGCGCTTGGCGTACATCTCCATCGTGATCGCCGTGCAGGAGGCCAGGCTGGCCGCGAGCAGCTCCTGCGGCATCGGGCCGTCGTCCTCGCCGCCTGCGTCGGTTGGCTCATCGGCCAGCACCTGGTGCTGGCGGATGTCGATTCGGTGCGCGAAAGCAGTCCTTGCTGTGCGGCGAGCGATCGCCTTCATCGTCTGTCCTTGTGGGTCGCGGGGCCTTGTGGTCGCATCGTAGCGCCGGCCATACAGCTACCCGCTGAGCGGGTTGAACACCAGTCCGGTCGGCACTTTCGGGAAGAAGTAGGTCGACTTCGGCGGCATGCTCTCGCCTGCCTCAGCCACCGCCTGAACCTGGCGCACGGGCGTGGGCGCCATGAAGAAGGCCGCGTCGTACTGGCCGTTCTCGACCAGGCTGAGCGCTTCGTCGAAGTTGCGGGCGTAGCCGAGCCCGGCTAGGTGGTCGATGTCCTCGTCGCTCATCCCGAGCGCGCCCTTCAGGATCAGTGCCTCGAGCACGGCGGTGTCGAGCCGCCGGTAGGGCTCGGCGTGCTCGGGCAGAGCCGCGTCCGCGATCGCCGGATCCTTGAGCGTGAGCTCGAACGGCCGGCGGAAGTGAGCATCGATGTAGCCGAGCGTTACGCGCTCCGGCGAGTACGTGGGGGCGAGCTCGGCGGGAGTCGCGAGCTCGCGGAGCTCGAAGTCGCGGCGGATCGCCTCGGCCAGCGACTCGTGCTGGTCGGGGCGCAGGCCCTTGAGCAGGCGGTGAGTCGGGAACACGGTGAGACCCGGGTCCTCGAGGGCGACGAGGCACATCAGCACGTACCGGTGGGCCCCCTCGCCACCGATCTCCTCGGCGTATACGCGAGCGGTCTCATAGCGATGGTGTCCGTCCGCGATCAACAGCTCGACCCCGCGGAGCGCCTCCTGGACCGTGGCGACGGCGCCGGCCTCGGCCACGCGCCACAACCGGTTTATGGTCCCGTCCTCGTCCGTCGTCTGGCCGTAGGGTCTTGTGGCGGTTGCCGGCGCCAGCGCATTCCACGCCGTGCCATCCGGATCGGAGAACAGCGAGAAGATCGGCGACAGGTTGGCCTCGGTGGCGCGGGTGAGCCGAAGCCGATCCTCCTTCGGGCCGGGATGGGTCCGCTCGTGCGGCCTGATCCGCCCGGCGCCGTAGTCCTCGATACGCACGCGCGCGAGGAACCCGCGCCGCGTTCGCTGCCGGCCGTCGGGGCCCGTGTAGTCCTGCTCGAGCGCCCACAGCGCCGGCTCGGTATCGGCGACGATCACGCCCTCCTCCCGCCACGCGGCCAGCTGGTGCGCCGCCTCCTCGTATGGATCGTCGCCGACAGGCAGATCGATCCGGACCACGTTGTACGGCGAGCGCTGCTCGAGTGCGCGCCGCTGGTCGGGGTCGATGACGTCGTACGGTGGCGCGACCACGGGCTCGAGGCCCCCGGTCCTCTCGAGGTCGTAGTGGAGCGCCCTCAGCGGTTCGATCTCGGCCATCGCGGCGGCTGAGGCTACTCGACGCAGCCGATCGAGCGATGGCCGAAGCGTCGATAGGCGAGGGGATTTCGTCCATACGTCATGCGAACATATGTTCTGGTATCGCGTATCCAGCGTACCTCGGAGAAGAACGAGCCTCCGGTTGCAGCGGAAGTCGAACAGCGGCCAGCTCACGGGACGCGTGTGGAGGTCGCGGTACGGCGTTCTGACCGTCGTCGTCCACGACACCTATTTCCGCTCGCGCCGACACAGGCATGGATTGATCGAACCGGCGGCGACTGGGCTCTAAACTGCGGCGTCTGACGGGGCGTGGCGCAGCCTGGTAGCGCATCCGGTTTGGGGCCGGAAGGCCGCCGGTTCGAATCCGGCCGCCCCGATACAAACCCGAGAGCTCGCAGGTTCGAATCCGGGACCCACGGGTCGCCGGGGTCCGCTTTCGCGTCTACAGTCTGCGCCGAAGCCCCCGTAGCTCAGTGGATAGAGCGCCGGACTTCTAATCCGATGGTCGCAGGTTCGAATCCTGCCGGGGGCGTGGGGAAGCCGCTGGAAATCAGGTGGTTCTGGAGGAGACGTGGAGGGGCAAAGCAAAAAATGTCCCCAATATGTCCCCGGGTCGGCGAGCGGGTTGCGCGTGGGTGTCGGTGCGAGTTCCGACTGGCCATGTATTTCGCGTCGAGCGCGCTCGCGGCCCGCGTCTGGTACGCGAAGTACAGGCTCCCCCGACGGGCGCCAGGTGCAGAAGAAGATCGGGCCCGCGTGGACCGAGCGCGGGTCGGCCGCCGGCCGGGTACTTCACGAAGCGCACCGCCGAGGCGTGGCTGCGAGACGGTGCTTGACCAGGCGCGGCGCGGGGGACGCTGCCAGGGATGGTGCGGACCGGTGCGACGTTCGCGGACGCGGCGGCCGAATGGTTGCGGTTCATCGAGGAGGATCGGGAACGAAAGCCGTCGACGCTGCTGGACTACAAGTCGGCGCTGAGGGCGCACCTGCTGCCAGCGTTCGGCGATCGACGAGCTCGAGTCGATCACGGCGGAGGAGATCGAGAGGTGGCGGCGCTCACTGACCGGGTTATCGAACCGAAGCAAGAACAAGCTACTGATCCAGTTGCACGGCATCTTCCGACGGGCGCAGATCGTCTGGGCCCTGCCGATCAATCCTCTCGACCGGGTCGAGAAGCACCCGATGCGCGCGAGCAGGAACATCGAGGTGTTCGCGCCGGAGGAGGTCTGGGCGCTGGTGCGAGCCGCCGCCTCCGAGCAGGATGGGGCTCTGTTTCTCACCGCTGCCTTCACCGGCTTACGGCGCGGGGCGAGCCCTGGGCCGCTCGCGTGAGGCAGGTTGACCGGGGGGTGGCGGTCGAGTACGGTGGCGACCGGGCATTGCGTCGGCCGGTTGGTCGGCGCCGGGAAAGGAGTGCGCGTGGCTGGATTGCTGCGGTTTGGGGTCGCGTCTGGCGTCGGAGGCTCGGCGCTGCGAGCGCTGGTTCTGGGGATCGTTTCGGCGTTGGTCGTGGTGCCGCCGGCGTGGGCGGGGTCGTGGCAGGCGATCGTCACCGATGCTTCTGGTTCGGACAGCTCAGCCACGGCGATCGATTTGGGGACGAACATGTCGGGCTCACCGTTCGCGACGGGTGGGTTGGCGGGTTTGGGTGTGGCGATCTCTCCGGATGCGAGCAAGGCGTACGTGGTCAACGCAAGTTCGCATTCGGTGACGCCGGTGGATCTCGGGGCTGCCCCTGTAGCCGAGACGCCGATCGACTTGGGTGCTGGGCACAACGGCGTCAACTTCATCGCTATCTCGCCGAGCGGGCTTAAGGCTTACGTCACCGATGCCGCTCACAACCAAGTGCTTCCGCTTGATCTGACCACGAGCCCTGTCACGGTTGGTACGCCGATCGACGTGGGGGCCAACCCTGAGGGCGTTGCGTTCTCTCCCGACGGTTCAATGGCCTATGTGGCCGACAACGCGAACGGCAGCGGTATGCCCGGCGTGACGCCGATCACGGTCGCCACGAACACCGCAGGGACCGAGATCACCACTGGCCTGGGACCGCACCCGTTTTCGATCGCGATCACCCCTGATGGCACCCAGGCCTACGTCGGCGACGCCGGCTCGGGCAGCAACGGCAAGGTCTACCCGATCGCGCTTCCGTCGGGCTCGGTCGGCCCGCCGATCACGATCGGAGGAAGCGACGTTGGGATCGCGATCACGCCCGATGGCAGCAAGGCCTACGTGGCCAACGGGAGTACGGTCACGCCGATCACACTGCAGGGCAACACGCCAGGTGCGGCAATCCCGGTGACCGGTGGAGCGTTTGGGATCGTGGCTGCCCCGGACTCGAAGACCGTCTACGTGACCAACGACACCGCCGGCAAGGTAACCCCGATCGACGTCGCCAGCAACGCGGCCGGGACGCCGATCATGGTCAGTGGCGTGCCGCGCGGCGTCGCGATCACTCCCGATCAGGCTCCGGTGGCGAACTTCACGGTTACGAGCGCACCGGCCGGATCGGTGACTTCGTTCGACGCATCCTCCTCGACTGTGCGCTTCGGGACGATCGCCAGGTACGACTGGAACTTCGGCGATGGGCATCTGGATCCGAACGGCGGTCCCACCCCGTCTCACGTGTACGCGGCGGGCAGCTACACCGCAACGGTGACCGAGACCGACAGCAATGGCACCTCGACGACCGGGGAGATCTACACCGGCCAAACCGCTAGCAGCGTCGGCAGCCAGAGCGCGCGGACGAGCCGCTCGGTGATCGTGTCCGCGGGCGGACCCGCGGTCGGGCTGAGCGCCTCCCATCTAACCTTCGGCCCGACCGCCGTGGGGGAGCCGAGCGCCGCGCAGACGCTGACGATCGCCAACACCGGCAACGCGCCATTGGGCATTTCGGGCTCCACGATTTCTGGTCCCCAGGCCGGCGACTTCAAGCTCACCGCCGACAACTGCAGCGGCCACACCGTCGCCGCCGGCGCCAGCTGCACCACGAGTGTCGTGTACACCCCGAGCGCCGGAGGCGCCGGCAACGCGCAGGTCGCGTTTACCGACAACGCTTCCGGCAGTCCGCACACCGTGTTCTTGAGTGGCAGCGGGACAACAACGGGGATCGTGAGCGGGCGTGTCCTGGATGGCACCCAGAGCGGCGCGCCGCCGGTGGATGGCGCCTCGGTACAGATCTGCCCGCAGGGTCAGCTCGGGGTTGCCGCCTGCCAGTACACGACCACCGGGGCGTCGGGCGCCTATAGCTTCGGCGGGCTGCGGCCCGGCGCGTGGGCGATGGAGATCACGCCTCCGACGCAGGCTCTGTTCGGAGCCTCTGCGGTGCTGAGCGTCTCGCCGGGCGCCCAGACTCAGGACTTCACGCTGAGGGCTCCTGTGCCGCTGCCGACGCAGGTCACGGTCAACAGTGCCGCCGGACTGTTCTCGGGCGGTATACCGATCATTTATTGGAACGGGCCGTTCTCGATCACTCATCCACTCGACGTGCCCTCCTCCGGGACTCCCGGCAGCACGCTGACGATGGTGGTGGAGGACGCGATCTACCTCGCCGGGGGCGGGCTTGGCGCCCAGACTGGCCTGAGCATCACTTTTCGCTACAACGCCAGCGGACAGCCCACGTTGAGCGCGGTAGCGCCGATGACGACACCGCCCGGATCCAACCCGGCCCTGAGTCCTCCGGCGGGCGGCGCGGCCGACGTGCCGCGAGGACATGGCGATGGCGGTCCCCTGGCCAGGCCCGCAGGGTCAGGTCTAAACCAATTCAACGTTGCTGATCTTCTCAGCCAGGTGGCAGGGAGTTCGAACTCGCCCCCTACTGTCACCACCACCGGGAACATCAATCAGGCGGCGCACGGCGATGTGACGCTTTCCCACCTCCAATACGCCCAGCCGACTGGGTACATGAGAGATCCCAACAACCCATCGCTGCTGATCCCGATCTGCCCGAAGGGCTTTCACGTGGCTGTGGTCGACATCACTCTCGTTCCAAACGGTCGTCCGATCCCGCAGCGCGAGTGCGTCCCCGACCCCGACCCCAACCAACCACAGAACAGCAACGCCAAGATCGATCCCAGCGGCCTCGTCACCACCAGCCGCGGAGTGCCGCTGGCCGGCGTCCGGGTGACCCTGCAGCGATCGTTGGTCCGGCGCGGTCCCTTCACCGCCCCACGGCGGGGTAGCACGGTAATGGCGCCCTCTGTCAACCGGGAGCTGACCAACGCCGAAGGCCACTACGGCTGGGACGTGATTCCCGGCTACTACCGCGTGATTGCCGCTCGCCCAGGATGCACGGCAGGCTCCGGACACGGGAGGCGTGCGAAGCAGCTGATCAGCCGCATCGTGACGATTCCACCCGCGGTGACCAACCTCAATCTCGTGCTCTCCTGCCCGCACCTACGGCGCTCGGCGTCCCGGACCATCCTGCGCGCTCACGCGCTGAGAGGGGTGGCTGGACATCTCTTCACCGTCACAGTGACGGTCCGGGCACGGCACGGTCTCGCCCGCCGCGGCACAATCGTCGGTGTCGTGACACTACGGGCAGCCGGACGTATCGTGGCGACACTGCCACTCGATCCGCGTAGCGGCAGCGTCACGACTACGCTGAGAAACATCAGTCCCGGACGCCTGCGAGCTGCATACTCGGGTGACGCCGTCTACACCGGCTAGCCTGGTCGCGCTAGCTCACGTCAAGCCACTAACTACTTCCCGCCGAAAGGTGGGGGCGTCAACGGCCACCAGGTGCACGCTGTGCTGGTCAGCCATGACCTCCCTGGCCACCCTCGGCAACGGGAGTTTGGACTGTCGACAGCACTTGCCTTCACGTAATCAGAACTCACAAGGCGCCACTGACCGCCGACCCATGATCGGGCACTGCGATTCGCTATACGGCTCGAGCCGCTCGTCCCTGTCGTCTACCGATCACCACCGGTAATGCCGACAATCGACGCCCGCAGCGCCTGTCAGAGCGACCCCCTCGGGCCGCTCGTGTGGCCACACTCAAGCCGACCTCGAGGCGTGGGACTGCTCCCTGGGCTAGCCGAGGGGCAGGCAACGGCCACGCGGTCGCACTCTCGCAAGGGCTGGCGTTCCGAGCAACCTGAAGCCGGCTCGCGGAGCTCTCGCCGCGGACGAGTTGGAAGAGCATGCTCTCGACCGCCGCGAGCGCCCGCTTCGCCGGGTGAAGGAGTTATGTAGGCGGCCGAGACGGCGCTACCACTCTCCACCGAGAGGAGTCACGCCGCCGGCGTGGCCGCGCCAAGCGTGATGGAAGAGCGTGTTTCGCTTCGGCGTCGGGAGTCGACGAGTGAGTGTGCCGCCGCGCTCCAGCTTAACCGTGTCCCCAAGCGCGTCCCGAACTGCGCAAATCTGACCCGTTCTCCGCGCACCTGAGCGAGCTCAGACGGCCGTAGCTATGGCAAATGCCCGGCAAACAGGCATCTTCTAATCCGATGGTCGCAAGGTTCGATCCTGCCGGGGGCGTGGGGAAGGCGCTGGTAACCGCGGGGTTCTGGATACGAGGCGTTCGTCACCACTTCCACGTCGATGGGGATGCCAACGGCCTCGATGACCTGCGCGTAGCGATCGTGGCCGCAGGCCATATTCGAGTGCATCTCGGCGAGACGGATTTCGAGCAGCCGAGGCGGATTTCGAGCAGCCGAGGCGGATTTCGAGCAGCCGAGGCGGATCATCGTGAGCCGCAATCTGTCCGGTCCGTAATACCGGCGGGGCCGTGGGGATCACCGATGTGACGCCGTCTTCGCGTCCGGAATGATCGAGCGGCAGTTGGCACGTTCGTGTGCCGTGCAGAGCTCCCCAGCTCTACCCCGCGCTCAAGCACGAGAAGAAAGCTGCCGCTTCTGAGGGGAGCGGCGACGCTCCCCTCAGAAGCGGCGTCAACCCTTTAGCTTGGAGACCGACTTGCAGGCGGCGGTCACACCGTGAGCGGCCCTCGCCGAGCCGATGGCCGATCCGCCGAACACGAGCGTGTCGCGGCCGGTGACCCCGGTCTGGTTGAACTTGATCGTTCCAGTCCAGTGGGCCGCCTGACCGGTTCCGCCGACGATCGTCATTGACCCGGTCACCTTCAGGTATCCAAGGGAAGGGTTGTACTTGCCCGCCTTGGCGCGGTACTTGACGCACGCGGTGCCCAGCGCGTGGTCGGAGAACTTGACCACGGCAAGGCCCCCGCCGTCGGTGAGCTTCGCCACGTAGGTGCCGCCCTTGGCGATCTCCGGATACGGCACCCCGGTGACCGCGGCCAGCACGGCTGCCGCGGCGCGCGCGCCGGCCGAGAGCTTGGCCGAGAAGCGACCCTTGGCGCCGTCGGAGCCGAAGTTGGTATTGACGACCTTGACGGTGAAGCCAGTGTGCGACGAGGCGGACGCAGGCTTTGCGATGTCTTGGGCCTGGGCGGAGAATGCGCCGGTCAGGACCAGAACGAGCGCGATGGCGGACACAGTCGCCGACGCGCCGGCCAGCCCGATTCGGGTGGGCAGACGGGAGATCCTCATGGCCGAACCCTACCTGGCGCCAGCCAGGCGAGGAACCCCGCCGGCTACCACGCCCCAGGAGCATCATCCGCGGCCCCGACGCGCTCATCCTCGCGGTAGGCGCCCTCCTGCGCGGGCCGCGCGGCCGGCGCTAGCGCTCGGAGGACGGTCGGCGTAGGGTGGACGTACCAACGAGCCAGAGGAGCCGAGCATGGCGATCATCGAGAACCGCACCACGACGCAGGGCGAGGATGCCGCCGCGATCGCCGAGCTCGATGAGGTCGTCGAGCGTCAGAGAGCGGCGTTTCTCGCCGAACCTTTCCCGTCGCTGGAGGAGCGCCAGGCCCTGCTCGCGGCGGTGGCCGGGATGCTGCTGAGCCACCGCGTCGAGATCCAGGAGGCGATGACCAGCGACTTTGGTGTGCATCCGCCGCTGGCCGCCGATCTGATCGAGGTGCTGGGGCCAGCGGGGCGGGCCGGGTACGCAGCAGAGCAGCTCGGCGACTGGATGGCGCAGGAGCCACGACACGTAGATCCGGCGTTGTTCGGGTCCGGGAGGGCCTTCGTCCAGCCCCAGCCCAAAGGGGTGGTCGGCAACATCGTCCCTTGGAACTTTCCCTTCGATCTCTCGGTCGGCCCGCTGATCGAAATGCTGGCCGCTGGGAACCGCGTCGTGATCAAGCCATCGGAGTACACGCCGGCGTGCGGAGAGCTGCTGCGCACGATGGTTCACTCGACTTTCGATCGCGACCGCGTCGATGTGGTCATTGGCGGCTTGGAGCTGGCCCGTGCCTTCACCCGGGTGCGCTGGGACCATCTGCTCTACACCGGCAGTCCCGCGGTCGGACGCGAAATCGCAAAGGCGGCGGCTGAGCAGCTCGTTCCCGTCACCCTGGAGCTGGGCGGCAAATGCCCGGCGATCATCGCCGAAGACAGCGTCGACGCCGAGTCGATCAAGCAGGTGCTCGGAACGAAGGCGCTGAAGAACGGGCAGATGTGCATTTCGGTCGACTACTGCCTCGTGCCCCGGGAGCAACTGGAAACCTTCGCGCACTTGGCGGCCGACTACGTGCGCGAGTCGATGCCCGGCTACTGCCGGTCGGACAGCTGCACCGGAATGATCTCGACCCGCCACCTGGAGCGGATCCGGCGGCTGCTTGCGGACGCCCAGGCCAGCGGCGCCGATGTGAGGACGCTCGAAGACGCCGATGAGGTTGATCCGGCGACCCGGCAGCTGCCGCTCTCGCTCGTCATCGACCCGCCCGATCACCTGGGCCTTATGCAGGAGGAAATCTTCGGCCCGGTCCTGCCGCTCAAGCCCTACGACACGCTCGACGAGGCGATCGCGTTCGTCAACGACGGCGAGCGGCCCCTGGCGCTCTACGTATTCGCCAAGGACGGGAACGTCGCTGATGACGTTCTGCGCCGCACCACCTCGGGCGGCGCGTGCGTCAACTCCGCAGCGGTCCACGGCGCGCTCCCCTCTCTGCCGTTCGGCGGTATCGGCCAGAGCGGCTCAGGCCGCCACCATGGGCTCGAGGGCTTCCGGGAGTTCTCCAACCTCCGCGGGGTCTTCGTACGGGGCGAGGGCGACCTGATCGAGGCCTTTGCCCCCCCATACGGGCCAACCGCGCAGGCGGTCGTCAACGCAGCCTTCGAGGGCGCCTCCTGACCCGGCGGGAACGTAGCGCGGCCGGGCCGAGGAGCCGGAACTGCGGCAACGCCGCGCACCCCCCCGACGCCGCGCACCCCCGTCACCTGAAGCCGGCGCGCCGCGCCGCCGAGCGCGAGGGGCCGCGGTCGATCCAGACGACGTGGTTCTGGGCGTCGAGGGAGGCTGCGGGTCGCGCGCCGCGGCCATGATCATCTCTGCGTCGGATCTCACGCCTCGCTCCACACGTGAAGGATGCCGCCCATGTCACCTGTACGTCAGATTGGGTCTGTCGTGTTACATGGCGTCCCGGCACGAGCTGCGGCCGGCAGCTTCGCCTGAGCGCGCGCTAAAGGGCGAACCTCGTCGAGCCGAACGCTGGTCGGCTCACCGCACCGCCGTGCCCGGTCTAGTCAGTCAGGCGGGCCGGCGCCGGGTAAGACGGCGGCCGTGGTGCTAGGTCGAGGGCACGGCGCGGTCGGGAGGCCGGTGCGTTGCCAGGCCTCGAACCCGCCGATGACGTCGCCGGCTCGGTAGAAGCCAAGCTGGACGAGGTTGCTGGCGGCCAGAACCGACGAGTAGCCGTGGTCGCAGATTAGGATCAGCTGCTGCCCGAGGCCACCCAGGTGTGGGTTGCGCCACGGGCTATCCAGGGCGACCCGCCACTCGAGCACGGTTCGCGGGATGTGCAGGCTCCCAGGGACTGCGCCGTAGAGCTCGCGTGCATCCCGCGAGCGGATGTCGACGAGGACCCCACCCCCTGCTGCGCAGGCGGAGAAGGCCGCCGAAGGGTCAAACCGGGTGATCCGCTCGGCTGCCTCGCTGAGCAGATGATCGAGCGAGCACGGGCCGCCGCTCCGACGAGTGAGGTCCGAGGTCGGCCGATCCGGCGCGCGCGCGACACCACGCCCTCCCGAATTCGCACCTGCGACGTGGGGGTGGGCGCTGGACACGGAGGGACCGTACCGACTCGCCTCGAAGTCCTTCGACGGGCCCCGCAGCGCGATCCCCTAACGGTCGGATTCCGAAGCGGTTGTTGGCGCGTAACATGCGTACTTGACCGTCGGTCAATAGCACAGTAGGGTACCCGGGCTATCGACCGAAGGTCTTTTTTTTTTTTTTTTTTTTTTTTTTTTTTTTTTTTTTTTTTTTTTTTTTTTTTTTTTTTTTTTTTTAAAAAAAAAAAAAAAAAAAAAAAAAAAAAAAAAAAAAAAAAAAAAAAAAAAAAAAAAAAAAAAAAAAAAAAAAAAAAAAAAAAAAAAAAAACAGCCTTAACACGTCAGGTAGGCATATCAAGCGACCGCTTGTGTGGAAGAGTGTTGGATGTGAGAATAGTGGAGATATAATAATATATATTGTGATTACACGCGTTGCACGGCCGGCCAGTACGAGTGCCCACTCTCACGTTGCCGGGAAGCTGACCGAAAGGCGCTGGCCACGTCGAGGTCGTGGCCGATTTCCCGCTAGCGTCCCGGCCGTGCAGTTCAGCCGCGAGTTGCGCAACGACGTCCTGGCGGGGGATATCACACTCTCTGTCAGGCTTTGGCAGCGGCCACAGGTCAAGCAGGGCGGGCGCTACCGGATCGGACTCGGCGCGATCGAGATCGATGCCATCGAATTGGTCCCGTTCGCGACGATCACGAGGGCCGATGTCCGGAGAGCGGGCGAGCTCGACCGCGAGGCGCTCCGCCGGCGCGCCGCACACGCCGGCCCAATCGACGAGGACACGCTCGTGTATCGAATCGAGTTCCACGCGGTGACCCCGGATGAGTGACTCGCGCGCGACACCCGTTTAGCGCTCGCGGGCAATTCACCGACAGACGCCGGTGTAGCGCGGGCCGGCGACGAACTGCTCCCACTCCGCACGGGTGAGGTTTCGGCCGGCAAGCGCGCAGGCGCGCTGCTCCCAGGCGGTGAGCGACATCGGCCACGTGTAGGCGCGACCGAGGCTGTCGATGACAAGCAGACCGGCTCGGCTCGGCTCGAACACCGCCGCCGCGGTCGCGCCAGGGGCGATGCCCAACCGGGTGCCCTCCTGCTCGAGGCTTGCGGTGAACCACACCTTGACCGTGCCGTCCTGCGCACCGGTCGTCACGAAGCGCTCGCCGCTCGGATCGAACGCGAGGTCGGCGATCCCGGCGGAGTCGGCTATCAGTGGCGACGCGAGTCGCTTACCGGTGTGCGGATCCCATAGCTCGACGGTTCCCCCGAGAGTGCCGGCGGCGAGAACCGACCCTCCGGGTGCGAACGCCAGCGACACAGTGTCGTCGCCCGGATCCGACAACGTGCGCAGCACATGCCCGTCGGAAGGGTCAAACACGCGGACGCCACCGGTGAGCAGGCTCGCCGCGAGCAGCCTTCCGTCCGGAGAGAACGCAACAACATCGGAGCCGTCGAGTCCGTCCCGGGCGCCGACCTGGGCAGGCGGCCCGACGATGCCTCCGCCGGCCACATCCCAGATCGCCATCATCGCGATCGGCGACACGAGCCTGTGCCCGATCGTGACGCCCTCGCTCTTGTCGCTCGCGGCCAGACGCTGTCCGTCGGGGGAGAACGCGAGCGCCTGGATCGCCTCGGTCTGCCCCCGCGCCGGCGCGAGCCCGGCAAGGGAGCGCTCCAGCTGAGGAGTGCCGCTCAGGTCCCACAGCTGGACGACGCCCGCATGTGCGCCGACAGCGAGCATGCCACCGGGTGACCACGCCAAGGCGGTGATCGGCCTGCCCCACGAGCCGATCGTGAACGACGCCTCGGGCCGCAACGTATCGGTCGAGAACACGCCGACGGTTCCGGGGCCGGTGGCCACCGCGAACGCGCTGCCGTCCGGGGCCACGGCGAGCGGCGGACGCCCTGGTGACACGGAGTCGCAGCACGGCAACTCGCCGCTGAGGCGCGCGCTCTGTCCGAACCCGCGGGTACCGGTGAGGTCCCAAGCCATCACCACACCCCCGATGCTCGCCGTGTAGAGCGTCGCTCCATCCGGGCTCACCTGCGCGTCCTGCACGTGCGCGGACGGCCCTGCGAGAACCGCATCCTCTGCGCCCGAGCGCGGATCCCAGACGATGACCCGGCCATCGTCGCCGATCGTCATCACCCTAGCGCCGCCCGGCGCGTAGATCGCGCTCGCCACAGCCGCCGCGTGCTCACCGATGCCCTGATGGGGCAGGCCGGTGCTGGCGTTGAGGAAGGAAACCGCGCCGTCCTCGGAGCCGACCGTGACCGTGGTCCCGTCGGGACTGATCGCGGCCGCCGATGGCAGGAGCGGCACCGGCTGGATCGGCACTGCGCGTACTCGACGCAGATTGGAGGCGTCGTAGGTGGTGATGTCGTGCGCGGTGACGACCATCAACAGCGCTCCACCGTCGATCAGGCGCACGGCCAGCAACGGGCCTGCCCCGAGTGCAACCGTTCCGAGCTGCTGACCGCTGGGCATGGCCCAGCGAGCGAGGTAGGCCTGCGTCGGCTGGCCGGCCGTATCCATCAGCCAGTACGCGTAGTACACGTTGCGCCCGTCGGGCGCGATCAGTGTGCTTCCCTCGGGAACGTCCGACGCCAGGTCCTGTGTGTACGGTGGCGCGATCGAAAGTTGCCGGCGCAGGGCCATCGTCCGGGCGTTCCGTACGTCGAGGAACGGCTCTGAGGAGTAGACGAGGTAGGCGCCGTCGGTGGAGAAAACAGGTGGCTGGTCGCCGGCGAAGTCGCCGAGCTGCCGCGCCTGTAGCGTGCGGCTGCGGGTGTCATAGAACCGCACGCTGCCGGCGACGGTGTCGGACACGGCCAGCGTGCGTCCGTCTGGACTCACCGCGACGTGCGGTGTGGAGTTGGTCGGGAGCGAGAACGTTCCCAGCACAGCGGGGCTGCGCAGCAGGGTCGAGAGGAGCGTTCCTTCGGACTGCGGCGAGCGGTCGAGTGCCACCGCCTCCCGGGCCAAGAGCGCGGCGACGTCGAGCCTTGGCTCGCCGACTGCCTCCGCGCTCAGCTGCCGTCCCAGCGCGGCGTGTGCTTCGGCGAGCGCAAGCCTGGCGTCGGTCGAGGCACGGCGGGCACCCAGCACCGCGACCACACCAGCGACGACGGTGAGGACCAGCAGTACTCCGGCTCCGATCAGCAGCGCTCGCAGCCGGCGATTCTGCGCACGCTGGCGACCCGTCTCCCGCTCGGCTTCCAGCTGACTCGCCGCGATGAACTCACGCTCGAGGCGGTCGGTGCGTCCGGCATGCTGCGAGCGGAACTCGATCGCCGCTGCCAGTCGCGCTCCCCGGTAGAGCTCTCCCGGGTCCCGTCCGCGGGCCTTCCATTCGTGCGCGGCCACCCTCAGGTGCGCGTGCAGCTGGCGGCCGACTCGATCCTCCTCGAGCCAGGCGCGGTAGCGCGGCCACTCCCGCAGGAGCGCCTCGTGCGAGAGCTCGACCGTGCCTGCGTCGACGGTCACCAAGCGCGCGTCGATCAGCGCGCCCAACACCCGCTCCGCGCCGGCGATGCCCTCGATCTCCGGCAAGGGGACGAGCCTGCGTTCCGGGGCGCCCTCGCCCAGGTCCGCGAGCCGCAGCAGCAGGTCCCGAGCGACGCGTTGCTCGCTTCGCGACAGCCGCATGAAGGCGGCTTCGGCCATGCGCGCCACGCCGGTACGCACGCCCCCAGTGGCCCGGTGATCCTGAAGACGGAGCACGCGCCCGTCGCGTGCCCGCCACAACTCGAGTAGCGTCGTCGAGAGCAGGGGCAGGCTGCCCGGCTCATCGGCGACCTCGGCCACGAGAACATCCACCAGGCCGTCCTCCACGTCGAGGCCCGCGCGCGCCGCCGGACGTTCGATCGCCTCCCTGAGCTCCGCACGATCCATGGGGCCGACCAGCGCATGATTTCGGCTTAGCAATTCGGCGAATCGCGGGTACGCGCTCAGTCGCCCATAGAAGTCCGCGCGCAGCGTGCACACCACGAGCACACGTCGCTCGTGATCGCGGGCCGCCGCCACCAGCCGCTGCAGGAACTCGCTTCGCTCGGTCTCGTCCTCGCAGACGGTGAAGAGCTCCTCGAGCTGGTCGACGCCCACCACGAGTCGTTCACCTCGGGACAGCTCGGCCGTCGCCTGATCGACCCGTCCGCCAAGGACCCGCTCGAGCTCGCGAGCTGGATGCTGGCCAGGTCGCAGGAGCACCTGTCGCCAGCCGGAGCTGCCCGGGAGCCCGCCGGCGCGCAGAGCGGGGAGGACCCCCGCCCGCAGCAGCGAGGACTTTCCAATTCCCGACGGGCCCAGGATTCCCGCCAGCGGCCACTCGGCGAGCCGTGCCACCAGTTCGGAGACGACCCGGTCCCGGCCGCAGAAGAACTCGGCATCTGAGCTCTCAAACGCAGCCAAGCCCTTGAACGGGCACACCACCGCCGTCGGCGGTGCCTCCGCGCCGGCTGTCTCGTCGAGTCCAGCGTGGTGGTCGAGGATCATCCGCTCGAGCTCTCGAAGCTCTGCGCCCGGGGTCAGCCCCAGTTCGTCTCGGAGCAGCGCGCACGCCTCCCGGTAGACGGCGAGCGCCTCAGCCTGCCGACCGGAGCGATACAGGGCCAGCATCAGCTGGGCTCGCAGTCGCTCTCGCAACGGCGCCTCGGCCGTCAGCCGCTCGAGCTCGCCGACGACCTCGGCCGCGTGCCCGAGCGCCAGTTCGGCGTCGATCCGCTCCATCTCCGCTAGGAGGCGGAGCTCCTCCAGCCGCCGGACCTCGGGCTGCACGCCGTCGACCGCCGCGAGATCGGCGAGCGGCGGCCCGCGCCAGAGATCGAGCGCGTCGCGCAGTCGCACCGAGGCTCCCGCCGGATCGCCTCCTGCGAGCAGGTGCCGCCCTTGCTCGAGCAGCGACTCGAACACGGCCGCGTCGAGATCTGCGGGCTCGACCTTGAGAACGTACCCGCCCGGGCACGTGAGGAGCATCTCCCCGCTTCGGTCCCCGAGCGCGCGGCGCAGGCGCGAGACCGCGACGTGCACGGCGTTAGCCTGGCTGCCCGACCCGGAGCGGCCGAACAGCTGTTCGAGCAAGCGGTCGGTGCTGACCGTCTCGTTCGCGTGGACCAAGAGAATGGCGAGCAGCGCACGCTGACGTTCTCCGCCGAGCGTGAGTGCGGTCCTATCGCGGTACGCGCCGAGCGCTCCGAGGATCCGGAACTGCACCGCCGCGGTCGCCTGCGCGCGCATCGCGCCGATTATCAGCAACGCAGAGCGCAGGCGCAACAGCAGACGCTTACGTGTCCTGTCAGCGACCTGTCAGCGCCTTGTAAAGGGCGGTTCCGATACTGGCCAAGCGTGGCCGGGCGGCCAGCCGTGTACGTCCGCGCACTGCCACGAGGTCCCGATCTGGAGGTGTGAGGTGCGACGAGTAGCCGCTTCGAGTCGATGTGTCAGAGCCATTGCTCGCGGCTTCCGGCCCGTCATCGCCGTGATCCTGCTGGCCGGCCTGGCATCGGCCTGCGGCTCGAGCTCGTCGCCTGCGGGCGCGAGCAGCAGCGGCGGCGGCGTATCGCCATCGGGCGCGCCCAACAGCGGGGTTGGGCTGACCGCTGCGACTGCTCCTGCCGGGACGAAGACTTCGGGCGGCACCGTGTACTTCACAGAGGGCGCCAGTGCGGCGCCGAACTACATCTTCACGATGACAAGCGCTCAGGTCTGCGGGACCAACAACAACAACCAGCTGTCCTACATGCTCGACCGGCCGCTCTATTGGTATGGCAACAACTACCGGCCGACCGTCGACTACAGCTACTCGGTGGCGAATCCGCCGGTCTGGAACAAGACCGATACGCAGGTGACGATCAAGCTCAAGCCGTGGAAGTGGTCCGACGGAGAGAGCGTGACCTCGCGCGATGTCGAGTTCTGGATCAACATGTACAGGGCCAGTCCGAGCACGAACTATTGCGGCTACGTGCCGGGATACTTCCCGGACAACATCAAGAGCATCTCGACGCCGAACTCCTCGACGGTCGTGCTCGACCTGACCCGGTCCTACAACCAAACCTGGTTCCAGTACAACGAGCTCTCGCAGATCTTCCCCGTGCCGCTGGCCTGGGACCGGACCTCGCTCTCGCAGCCGGCGCCCACCACCGACAGCGGGCATCTTCCGGACACGACGAAGGCGGGCGCAGAGGCGGTGTACAAGTTCCTGGACACCCAGGCAAGATCGGTCGGTAGCTGGACGGGCTCGCCGATCTGGGGCGTCGTGGACGGACCGTTCAAGCTGCAGAGCTTCACGGCGAGCGGTCAGGTCACCCTGATCCCGAACCCCGACTACTCGGGCTCGCCGAAGCCGACTATCTCGAAGCTGGTGGAGTTGCCGTTCACGAGCGACACCGCGATCTTCAACGAAATCCGCTCAGGCGGCCCGAGCGCGGTCACGATCGCAAGCCTGCCCTCGCAGTACGCGCCACAGATCTCCTCGCTCAAGAGCGAGGGCTATGACTACAACCCGGCCGCGAGCTACTCCGTCAATTACTTCCCGTTGAATCTGAACAACCCCGTAATGGGTCCGGTGTTCAAGCAGCTCTACTTCCGCCAGGCCTTCCAGCACATCATCGATCAGCCGGGGTGGACACGAGCGTTCCTCTACAACACCGCCAATCCGACCTACAGCCCGATCCCGCCCGCGCCGCCGAGCCCGCTGGTGAACTTCGATGCGAGCGCGAACCCGTACCCGTTCAGTACCGCGACGGCGGCGTCGATCCTGAAGGCGCACGGATGGAAGGTTGTCCCGGGCGGCCAGACGACGTGCCAGACCCCGAGCCTGTGCGGCGCCGGCGTCAAGGCGGGCCAGCCGATCTCGTTCAACCTCGACTACATGGCGGGCGTGGCCACGCTCCAGGCCGAAATGAACGACCTCCAGGCCCAGGCCAAGAGGGTCGGGATCACGATCAACCTGACCAGCCACCCGTTCGACACGGTGATTGGCACCGCGATCGCCTGCCAGCCCTCGCAGCCGAACTGCAAGTGGACGGCTGAGAACTGGGGCGCGGGCTGGATCTACGGGCCCGACTACCTGCCCACCGGGGAGTCGCTGTACGCGGGCGGAGCCGTGGCCAACTACGGCAGCTACGACGATCCGCACGCGACGGCGCTGATCGACCAGACCATCTTCGGGCCCGAGAGCACCGAGAAGCAGGCCCTGAGCAGCTACGCGGCCTATATGGAGCAGCAGCTACCTGTCGTGTTCGGGCCGACCTCGATCGGAACCTACACCGGCGACGCGGGGACGCTGGTGAGCTCGAAGCTCGGCGGCTACGCCGCAAACGCGCTCGGCTTGATGAACCCAGAGGATTGGTACCTGGTCAAGTAAGGACGCTCTTCGCCGCCAGCCGCCGCGCGTGCGTCTACTTTGGCCCGCGCGGCACCCGGGGCCGCGCGTGCGCGCTTCCGCGGTTGAGCTACGAACTCTGCTCGACGCCGGAGCACCGGCGGATTCCTAGGTTCCTTTCACGACCGCCGAGGTCCCGATCACGAGTCCCGAGGAGCTCAGCGCCTGCACCTCGACGTACGCCTCGTGCGCAATCGAGATCGATGTCTCAAACCCTCGCTTGGTCACCCTCCGGAGCGGCCTTAGCCCGTTCGCTGACCGGCCCCCAAGCACCTGCCAGGCCACCACGCCGGTCGCGCCGTTCCAGCTCGCCCAGACCGTCGTCCCGGAGGCGCGCGCGGAGGCCGCAACGGAGGGTGGGGCGGCCGGCAGTCCGGTCCAGGGCGTGCGGTAGACACGGGCCGTGACGTTCGGCTGCACGAAGTGGGCGTCGAAGATCACCCGGCCGCCCGCGTACTCGGATATGTAACCGGCCCCTCCCCAGCTGATCAACACGTGACCATCGGGGAGCTGGTCGTAGTTGCCCTGCGCCTGAGCCAGCAGCGGCGGGGCGTGCAGGAACTGGTGGGCGACGCGTACGGTCCTGCGCGCGAGGTTGACGAACAGCTTCAGTCCGCGCGACGCGCTGTGGACCACGGGCGGGCCGGCGTTGTCGTCGAACATGGTGATCACGCCGTCGTGCGGCGCTTGCACGCGGATGTCGTGCTGGAGGGCCCAGTAGACGCCGGGCCCGAGCCTGAAGCTCGAGCGCTTGCCCCCGAGCTGCCAGATCATTGCTCCGGACTGCCTGCTCAGCTTGTAGCCGGCCCAGGTCTCACGCGCGGAGATGACGAGGTTGTTGTCGCGGTCGACATCGATCGAGTTGACGTGGAAGTAGTCGAACACCTCCCGGGGGTTGCCGGGCAGCGGCGCGTAGGACGAGCTGACGGGCACGTGATCGAGGCTGTTCCACTGGAAGAGCACGAGGCCCGTGGGAATGTCGATCTCCTGGATGACCGAGTCGAGCACGAGCTGACGCCGCGGCCCGTGGATCGAGGAGGTGTTCCACCACACCTGCTGCGATGAGGTGATCAACGCGGTGTCCTGCGAGGTGATCAGGAACTCGTGCGGGTCGGCCTCCAGGCCGTTGCCCGCCCGCACCGTGCCAATCTGCTGGTAGGCACTGTTGTAGATGACGTCTGTGCCATAGCCGGTGCCCAGTACCTGGTAACCCTGCCACCACGTGAGCGCCGGCCGGCCTCGATAGCGCTGCACCCGGAAGTCATTGGCGAAGTCGTCACCGCTCATCCGCTTGAACCAGACCAGGTTCCCGTGGGAACCGAGAATCATCGGGCCGTCCTGAACCGGCCCGTACTGCGGTGCAACGAACAGCAGGCCCGGTGCCGTGGCGCGCGAGTTCTTGTCCACCGTCACCGCGGCCGGAACGAGGTCAGGCTGCGAGTGGAAGTGCAGGACGTCCCCGCGCGTACGGCCGTACACCGGCCAGTGCTCGATCGGGAACGGCGGCGCCTCGCGCGCGACCGTGAAGCGGTAGTGGCCGTGCTGGGCGCCGAATACGTTCAGGCTGCTCGTGACCGTCACGACCTCTCCGTCGGCAAACGGCTTGGCCGGCAGAAAGCTGCCACCGCGCCCATCCGAGTCGGCCTCGATCCGGCCGGTGTGCATTCCGGTGCTCGAGCCGACGACGCTGATCGCGCCCAACGCGCCGGCAGACACGCCGCGGAACGTCAGCTGGGTGTTCGGCGAAGCCACCCGATCGCCCGCGATCGGAAAGACGTAGACCCTCGGGGAGCTGGGCCTCGCCGCGGACGCCGGCGTAGCTGCCGAGGCCGAGGTCACCAGCACAGCGCTGCATATCACCAGCAGCCCCAGGATCAATATCCGCCCCCGGCGTCCGGACACCGCGGGCCCAGTAAAGCAGGCGCCGTGCGGCCGGCGCTACTCCAGCACCACGGGCTGACCCGGGGCGGCTGCGGCGAACGGCCGGCGCCAGCCGGAGAGCGCCATGCCCACGGCGGGAACGAGCGCGACGACGATGAGCACGAGCGCCCACACGAAGGTCGAGCCGAAGGCGTGGGCCAGCGGTGTCACGGCGGCTGCGTGCGCAGCCGCCGGCAGGTGCTGCAAGGTGGCGATCCCGCCCGAGCCCGAGCCCGCGGAGCGCCGGCCGAGGACTCCGCTGAGGTTGCTCGTGATCGCCGACGCGAGGATGACCGACAGCACCGCGGTGCCGATCGAGGCTCCGCCCTGGCGGATGATGTTCATCGCCGTGCTCGTCCGCGCGATCGCGGCGGGTGGCACCGCCTGCATCGCGGCCGTCATGTTCGGCATCATCGCCAGCCCCATTCCCAGACCCTGGACGAAGTTGGCGCAGCACAGCAGCACGTAGGACGTGTGCGCGCCGACGAATACGAACGGGGCGAGCCCGAGGGCCACGAGCGGGAGGCCGGCCGCGGGAAGCCACGTCGGCCCGTAGCGATCGGTCAGCTGGCCCGCCAGGGGCATCAGCAGCATCGCGCCGAAGCCGCCGGGTGCCATCAGTAGCCCGGCCGACAGCGCGGACTCGCCACGCACGGCCTGGTAGTACAGGGGTACCAGCAGCATCGACCCGAACACCGAGATGGCGAACAGGAGGAACGTCCCGGCCGCTGCGCCGGCCCTGGTGTGCGCGAACGTCCGGAGGTCGATGAGCGGGTTCGGGCTGCTCCAGCTGTGCAGGAACCAGGCGACGATGAGCACCACGCCGGCGATCGTGGGACCCCATGAGCGCACCGATCCGAATCCGTAGGTCGAGGACTCGGCCAGGCCGTAGATGAACACGGCGAGGCCCGGTGAGAGCAACAGCATCCCGAGCCAGTCGAGACGATGGGCCGGCTGCGACTGATCGGGCTCGAGCACTATCAGGCCGAGGATGAACGCGACGATCCCGATCGGGAGGTTGATGAAGAAGATCCAGCGCCAGGAGACGTCGTCGACGAGCCAGCCGCCGAGGATGGGGCCCATGATCGGCGCCAGCAGCATCGGCACGCCGAGTACGCCCATCACGCGACCCATCCGGTGAGGGCCGGCCTTCTTGGTCATGATCGTCATGACCGACGGCATGATCATCCCGCCGCCGATGCCCTGGAGGACGCGGAAGAGGATGAGTGACGCGTCGCTCCACGCCAGCCCCGAGAGCACCGAGCCGAGCGTGAACAGCACGAGCGAAGACAGGTAGATGCGCTTTGTCCCGAACCGGTCCGCGGCCCAGCCGGTCACGGGAATGACGGCGGCGAGCGCCAGTGTGTAGCCGGTGATGACCCACTGGATCGTGGTCAGCGGCGAATGGAACGCGACGGCCAGGTGATCGATGGCCACGTTGACCACGGTCGTGTCCAAGATCGACATGATCGCCCCCAGCAGCACAACGCCGGCGACGACCAGCGTGTCGCGGTCGAGCCCTTCCGCCTGCGCGGCTCGTGCGGGTGTCTCGGCCATGAGCCCATGCTAGAAGACCCTTTGGCTCGCTTATTCTCCGCGCGGCGCCGGGAGGTCCGCGCGGCGCGCGGGAGCGTTCGTGTTAGCCGGCGTCGGCCGTGGGAAGGGACAAGCATGGCTATCCACGGCGAGTCGATCGTGATCGGCGCGGGGCCCAACGGGCTCGCCGCGGCGATCCGGCTCGCGGAGGCGGGCGTGTCAGTGACCGTCCTCGAGCAGGCCGATCGCCCCGGTGGCGCCGTCCGCAGTGAGGAGCTGACGCTGCCCGGGTTCGTGCACGACACGTTCTCGGCGGTCTATCCGGCGACGGCGGCATCGCCGGTTTTCGCACGGATGCCGCTGGCCGCCCACGGCCTCGAGTGGGTACATCCGGAGGTCTGCATGGCCCATCCGCTGCCCGACGGCCGTGCGATCGCGTTGCACCGCGACCTCGACGCGACCGCCCTATCGCTCGATCGCCACCACGCGGGCGACGGGGCCGGGTGGGCCGGCTTCACGGCCCCGTACCTAGCCGCGTTCGACGCGGTGCGAAGCATCATGCTCGCGGCATTTCCGCCCGTGAAGGGCACACTCGAGCTGTGGCGCCATGCGGGCCTCCGGTCCACGGCCGGGTTCGGACTCCTGCTCACCGGCTCGGCGCGAGCGCTTGGACGGCGCTTGTTCGAGGGCGAGGGATCCCGGGCCTGGCTCTACGGTTCGGCGATGCACGGAGATGCCCCGCCGGGTGCGGCGGGATCCGGCATCTCGGGGTTCTATTTGAACCTGCTCGGCCACGCGGTCGGCTGGCCCAGTCCGAGAGGCGGCTCGCAGCGGCTCACCGACGCGCTCGTCAGCCACCTGGAGAGTCTCGGCGGGCGGGTGTGCACCGCGGCTCGGGTCAAGCGCATCCTCAGTCGTGGTGGTCGGGTGTGCGGGGTCGAAATCGCGGGCGGGAACGAGCTGGCGGCCTCGACCGTGGTGGCGGACGTGATGCCGCACGCGTTGGTGACGATGACCGGGGACGCCCTGGCCGCCTGGTACCGCGCCGCGCTCCAGCGCTACGTCTATGGTCCAGCGACGGTCAAGGTCGACTGGGCGCTCGGTGCGCCAATCCCGTGGCAGGCCGCTGACGCGCGCCTGGCCGGAACCGTCCATGTCGGAGGCAGCGAAGCGGAGATGCTCAACTCGATCGCGCGGGCCGAGAAGGGGATCCCGTCACGGCCGTTTCTGCTCGTCGGCCAGCAGAGCGTCGCCGACCCCTCGCGAGCGCCTGAAGGCAAGCACACCGCCTGGGCGTACACGCACGGCCCCCAGGGGACCGACGCCGAGCTGTCCAACGAGGGTCACATCGACGCGATCGAGCAGCAGATCGAGCGTTTTGCGCCGGGGTTCCGCGGGCGGATCCTTGCCCGCCATGTTCTCGGGCCGAGCGCTCTCGAGGCGCGCAACCCGAACCTCGTCGGCGGCGACGTGGGCGGCGGCAGCTTCCGGCTGCGCCAGGCCGTGTTTCGCCCGGTGCCGACGCTGTCGCCGTACCGCACGCCGTTGGACGGGCTGTTCCTGGGAAGCGCCGCGACTTTCCCTGGCGGCGCCGTTCACGGCGTCCCCGGCGACGCTGCCGCCCAGGCCGCGCTTCGTCGCCTGGGTGTCCGGGAGCCAGGGTCGTGAAGCGCTCTCCCGAGCTCGCGGTTCTGTCGCGCGAGCATCACATCGCGCTCGAGCTCGCCCTGCGGCTGAGGCGAGTGGGCGAGGATGATCCCGGCCCGTTGATGCGCGACGCCGTCGAGTTCTGGCATCGGGAGAGCATCGAGCACTTTCGCCTGGAGGAGGACCTCGTGCTCCCATGCCTGGCCGAGCACGCGAGCGCGGACATCCGGACATCGTCCGAATCCGCCGGGACCACGCCGCCCTTCGCGAGCGCTTCGCCCGGCTCGAAGGCGGGGACACGGATGCGAGCGTGTTACGGGAGCTGGGGGAGTCGCTCGCCGCGCATGTGCGCTTCGAGGAGCGGGTGCTGTTCCCGCGGGTCGAGGCCACGCTCGATTGCGACGAGCTCGCACGCCTGGGCCGGCGACTGCGGCCGTGAGACACGGGTCGCGGTCGCTACCGTTGATCCCGCGCGCATGCGGCTCGAGCTCGACCAGATCCATGACTTCTACGAGCACTGCTACACGCATACTCCGACGGTGAGAGGCGGGCTCGGTGGCGCGCGCTCGGGGCGGTAACCAAGGCCGAGCACGTGTCGAGCCTGCTCGAGGGTGCGCGCATCGGCGCTGTCGAGACGGTTGCTGAGATCGGCTGCGGGGACGGAGCGGTGCTCGAGGAGCTAGGTCGCCGCGGTGTTGGCCGGGAGCACGTCGGGATGGACATCTCGAGCAGTGCCGTAGCGCTTGCCGCCGGCCGCCCGGGGATTGCTCGTGCCGAGCGCTTCGACGGGTCGCGCGTCCCGGCGGGGAATCGCGCCTATGACCTCGTGCTCGCCACGCACGCGCTCGAGCACGTGCCGGCGCCCGACGCGTTCGTGGTGGAGCTGGCGCGGATCGCTCGTCGCGCGCTGGTGATCGAGGTCCCGCTGGAGCGCAACTTGTCCGCCCGCCGTCCCGCCGCCCGCGCCGCGTCGGAGGCGGCGGGTCATCTTCACGACTTCGACCGTGCCGGGGTCCGGCACATGGTCAGGCGGTCTGGGTGGCGGATCGTTGCCGAGCTTCTCGATCCACTCCCGCTCGCCGTGCACGCGTTCGCAGCGGAGACGGCGGCCGCGCGGGCGAAGGCGCGCCTCAAGTGGCTCATCCGCTCCGGACTTGCGGCCTCGCCTTCGGTTGTGCCGGCCAGGTCGATCACGCTTCACTACGCGGTGCTCGCAATCCCGCAGTAGGGGTTGCTGAGCAGCGCCCGGCGCAGCAATCTCGATGCTGGCGATGGAGCTCATTCCGGTGATCCGCACCCGGCTCGCCGAGCTGAACGACGAGCCTCCGGGGGCGCGCGCCAGCGGCGAGCGGGCGGCGCTGTGGCGGGCGCAGCAGCGCGCGGCCCGGCTAGAGCGCACCGTGGAGGACCTGCGGCGTTACTGCCTCGATTCCCTGAACCGGTGGCGCCTGCTGGACGCCTCGGACGAGAACGACTATCTGCGTGGCTACCGCCAGGGCTTTCAGGCGGTGCTCAAGGAGATACGGCGCCTCGAGACGCGTCGCTAGCGCGGATCGTGCGGGGGCTCACTGGCCACGGGCGAGCAGGCGCTTGCTGATCGGCAGCGCCGCCCACCGCGGGATGCGTCGATTCGGCGCGAACGCCGCGCTGACAAGCGGGCCGCCGGGAATGACCGAAACGCGTCCCTTGTCGGCGGCGCTCAGCGCATCCCGGGCCACATGCTCTGCGGGCACGAACGTGACAGCAGGATGAAGGTGAACATCGTGACAAGCAGCACGACGATTGCCGCCTGCAGGATTCTCCTTATCAAGAAACCAATCAAAGGCCTTCCCCCGAACGGATGCGGTGTCCCCCGACACCGGCACGTCTCCGCCTTACCGCGATCATCCCCCTCCCACCCGCCTCTGATGCCTCTGGAGTCACCGTAAGTCCCGGGCGGGACGCAAGTCGTAACTGTCCGTTAACCACCAGCGAACTAGCCGACGGTTAACGGACAGCCCGCACTCGTTCCTCTCGATGATGTCGTCGATCCGCCTAGCCCTGCACGAAGTACCAGTTCTCCGGGTTGATGCCGAGCGTGGTGGACTGCGGCAGCACGCCGCGCAGGTTGTTGGCCACCTCGGTCAGCGAGTACGCGCCGTTCGGCTGCCAGATCACCGGGAGCTGCATGGACAGGTAGTTCTGCCAGTTGTACATCGGGTTCATCGAACTGGACGTCAGCGTCTGGTTGATCAGCGCGTCGTTCTGCGCGTTGGAGTACCCGCCCGAGTTGGCACCGGAGCCGGACATGAACAGCGTCTCCCCGGTGGGGGCGTAGTCCGGCACGAACGTCCAGCCGCCGCCCCAGTTCACCATGTCCCAGTTGCAGGAGATGTGCGCGACCACGCAGTTGCCGCCGCCGATGGCGGTCACCTGGTTGAACGGCTTGGGCTCGAGGTTCAGCTTGATGCCGACCGTGCTCGCGTTGGACTGCAGCTGCGTCATTTCCGAGGCGATCCAGTCGGTCCCCGTCGCGTACGGCAGGTTGAAGGTGAGCGCCTGGCCCTGCTTGACGCCCGGGCCGCACAGCGAGGGGTTGGTGCAGGTGGTGCTGCCGTTGTCCACCACGTTCCAGCCGTGACTGGTCAGCAGGCTCTTGGCCTGGGCCGGGTTGTAGGGGAACGGGTTGCCCTGCTTACCCTGAGGCGACAGGAACTGGGTCGCCGGGTGGGTCGCCGACCGGGCCGACCGTGTCAGGCCGTAGCCGCGCAGCGGGCCGCTTGATGATCGACTGCTGGTTCATCAGGTAGGCGAGCGCCTGCGCGGAAGTAGAGCTGCTTGATGATCGGCCCGTTGCCCGTGGTGGACTGGTAGTTGACCGGGAAGTAGTTGATGCCCCAGGCGTACAGCGGGTCGAGGGTGAAGTTGCGTACCGGGTTGGTCCCGACGGTGGCGTTGGCCGGCTTGGCCGGCGCGTCGGTGGTCGGCAGGTAACCAACGTCCAGCTTCTGCCCGCCGCCCGCGGACGCCGCCTGCAGCACGTTGTACTCGGCCGCCTCGGTCGTGAACGGCGCCTCCTGGAACTTGGCCAGCCTCGGCTTGGGGCTCCGGAGTAGGAGGATTCGGCACGAACGTCGAGTTGCCGTCGGAGTTGAAGGCGGACAGCTTCCACGGGCCGTCCACGATGCCCCAGAGCGGCGAGGACACCCAGTGCGACATGTTCTTCGACTGGCTGTCCAGGTAGGCGTACACCGCGGCGCAGTCGGCTGACCTTGGCGGTGCAGCTTGCTCGGCCCGCTCGCGGTCACGTCCCAGGCCTGGGGCATCGGGGTGATCTGGCTGAGCTCGTTGTAGGTGAACCAGGTCGGGTTGTAGGCCTTGTTCATCGTCATGGTCACCGTCGTGTTGCTGGCCGCCTTGACGTTGGACACGTTGGTCGGGAACCCGCCGGGCACGAAGGCGCCCCAGTCGCTGGCGCCGACCGCCTGCAGCATGTGGATCCAGAACACGACGTCCTGCGCGCTGATGGCCTCGCCGTTGGACCACTTCCAGCCCTTGAGCGTGATGCTGACGTTCTTGCCGCTGTATACCGGCGCGTGGCGAGCGACAGGGCGGTGTTCAGCGTGGGGGAGGCGCCGTTGCCGAACCAGTACAGCGGCCGGTACATGAGGTACTGGAAGTCCTCGGCGTTGACCACGCTGAAGTAGGAGCTGCTGACGAACGGGAAGATGTAGTTCGGCGTGGTGGACGGGGGCAGTGCGTAGACCGCGGTCCCGCCGCTGACCGGCGTGCTGCCCGTCGTGCCTGGCTGGTTGCTGGTGCCGCTCGTCCCGCTGCTGCAGGCCGCCGCGGTGACCGCGATGGCCGCCATGCCGCAGGCGGCGGCCGACGCACCCCGGGCCTGCTTCCGGCGCCGTGATGGGAATACACCCATTGTGCGCAGCTCCTTACTGATAGTAGTCATAGCAGGCATGCCTGCGGGACCGGCTTTCCCGGCGAACGGGATTCCCCGTTCGCAAGCCGTCATGACGAGGCATGATCACTCGTTATACAATCACCATGACGGTCAGTGATCAAGGCTAAGGCAACGAAAGATAACGATCACGCCGCAAGTTCAAACAGAATCAGTCGTCCTGTTCCAGGGCCATGCGCATCGGACGGAACTTGGACTCGGTCTCGGCGAGCTCGGCGGCCGGGTCGGACCCGGCGACGATGCCGCAGCCGGCGAACAGCCGGGCCCGTCGCCCGGACAGTTGCGCGCAGCGCAGCGCGATGCCCCACTCCCCGTTGCCGTCGGCGTCGATCCAGCCGACCGGGCCCGCGTACCGCTCCCGGTCCATCGACTCGAGCTCGCCGATCGCCTCGACGGCGGCGGCGGTCGGCGTGCCGCCGACGGCGGCCGTGGGGTGCACCGCCGCGACCAGGGTGAGCGCGGACTTGACCGTGGCCAGGGTGCCATGCACCCGGGTGCCGAGGTGCTGCACGTTGGGCAGCCGGATCAGCTCGGGGCGCGGCGTCACGTACATGGCCTCGCACAGCGGGGACAAGGCGTCTCGCAGCGAGGCGGCGGCGTACTCGTGCTCCTCGTTCTCCTTCGCCGATCCGAGCAGCCCGTGGGCCAGGTCGCTGTCCTGCGCCGGGGTAGCGCCGCGCGGCGCCGTCCCCGCGAGCACAAGCGAGCTCACCTCCCAGCTGTCCTTGCTGATGAGCAGCTCGGGTGTGGCGCCGACCAGGCCGTCGCAGGCGAACGTGTGGCAGCCGGGGTAACGGGCGGCGAGCCTGCGCAGCAGCACCCGCACGTCGATCGGGTTGTCGGCCGTGGCGTTCAGGTCCCGCGCGAGGACCACCTTGCGCAGCAGCGCCGAGTGCTTGATCCGGCGCACCGCCTCGCCGACCGCCTGCTGCCACTCCGGTGCGGACAGCGACCCGTCGTGCCAGGCGATGGCGCCGGGCGCGACGTACGGCTGGCTAACGCCGTGCTGCCAGGCGGCGACGGGCCGGGCTCCGTCTTGCTGGCCGGGGCCGCCCTCGGCGGTGATGGTGGTCAGCCAGGCGTTACCGGTGCCGTCCCGGCCGAGCACCGCTTCCGGCACGATGAGCACCGAGCCTTCGGACGCGTCATCGAACGTGAAGGTGCCGAACGCGACCAGGCCCGAGCCTCGCCGACCTACCGCGTCGTCGATGTCCGCACTCTCGGTGACCTCATGAAGCCACTTTTCGCCGGCCGTGAACCGGTCGGCGCCCAGCCGGGAGCGTCACCCGGGCCGCCTCACCCCACCCGGCCAGGCCCGCGCCCTGCCGTACCCAGGCAACCGCCGCCGGCACCGGGATCTGGTCGAGAAAACCGTCTCCCGGGTCGGGAACCGGCACGCTGCGCACGACCAGTCGCTCGCTGTATCGGTCCCCGCCTGGCCGCCTGCTGAGGTCGCTGTGGTTCCGGTACGCCTGCGCCATGACAACGAATTCTAGTGGCGGCCGGAGACTTCCCGGCTTGACCCCGCACGCCACCGCGATTTCCGCTGGTGACGGGGTGCCCGCCTGGCTCGCTCGCCTCGCCCGGCTGGCTGGCCGCCTGCTCGCTCCCGGTGAGCAGGCCTGGCCTGGCAGTGGTGGGGCTGCACCGGCTGACTCAGCTGCTAGAGGCCCGACTCCCTGGGCGAGAGCATCTGCGCCATGGCGGGGAGTACCCGGGCGCCACGCGGCAGTAAACCCAGGTGCCGCGGCGCTCGGAGATTATCAGTCCTGCCTCCCTCAGCTTCTTCAGGTGATGACTGACCGTGGGCTGGGAAACGCCTACGTTCTGGATGTCGCAAACGGAGGCCTCCCCGCTCTGGTGCGCGGCGACCCGGGAGAAAAGCCGGAGGCGAACCGGGTCGGCCAGTGCCTTGAACATGCCGGCCATGCGCTCGGCGTCCGATGCTGAAAGTTCCGCCGCGCCGAGCGGCGGGCATGGAAACTCAAGGGCCGTCTCCCCGATGAGTTCCGCTGGAATCGTCATGGGGGTAATACTCGCGTGAATCCGTGATCTCTGCCACCGATCTGGCTCATAACGTGATAACAGCTATATCAACGGCAGCATGTCGTGCCGTAGCCCTTTGCCTCGCTTTCCAATGTGCATGCGCACGCTGGGTGGCAAAGCGGGCACACCGGTGGCGCCGCCCGGCCCCGGCCGCAGCCGCGGCGACCCGGCCGGCGGGCCGCGGCGCCGGCGCGGCCCGGTCGTGCGCGGCATCAGGCGCACCGCGCGGGCCCGGTTGAATGCGAACGATTGCAGCTGGCCGCTGCGGCCTGGCCGTTCCGTTCGCCAGATCCGGGCCCGCCTTCGCCGCGTAGCCTCGGTTCTCGCCGCGACGGGCGCGGCGCGCCATTGCCGGGAGTCACGGATTCCGTTTCCCGTGCGCTTCGCGGCGCGAGAAACACCTATCGCCGGGCGCCACGCGCCACGCGAATCCGTAAACGCAGTACCGAGGCGCCCCCGAATCAGTTAAACCCGTTTACCGGCAAAAGGCTACCGGCGAGTAAAAACTAAACGTTCAATTAAGATCGATACTCATCAATATTGTTCCTGCTCATTGCCGGGCAGGCGGCCGCTAGCCGGACATGCTCCGGGCTGCTGGAACGCCGGCTAGAGGAATGTAAGTTGCTCGGTGTGACGAGCCAGCCGGCGGAGCGGCCCGGGCGCGGCCTCGGCCGCCGCGCGGGGCGGACCGCGCGCGCGGGGTGGCGCGGCGGGCGGCGCGGCCGACGCCGAACTTCTCGGCCAGCTCGCGGACCTGGGCGGTGATCCTGGCCTGGTAGTCGCTTGGCGCGTAGGAGCCCCGCTCGTACAGCGCGGCGTACTTGCCCACCAGCTCCGGGTGCGCCGGCCCAGCCAGCCGAGGAACCACTCGCGGGTGCCCGGCCGCAGGTGCAGCACGATCGGCGTGACGTGCGCCGCGCCCGCGGCGGCGATCTGCCGGACCGCCGCGTCGAGCTGGGCGGGGGAGTCGGAGAGGTACGGCACGACCGGCCCCATCAGCACGCCGCAGCGCAGCCCGTTGTCGTTGAGCGCGGCGCAGGCCTCGATCCGCCGTTCCGGGGCAGGCGTGCCCGGCTCGATGGCCCGCCATAGCGACTGTGTCGACAAAAGCGGCCGACACGTTCAGCCCGACGTCGGTCACCTCGGCGGCCTCGAGCAGCAGGTCGAGGTCGCGCAGGATCAGCGTGCCCTTGGTGAGGATCGAGAACGGGTTGGCCGCGTCCCGCAGCGCGGCGATGATCCCGCGCATGAGCTGGTACCGCCCCTCGGCCCGCTGGTAGCAGTCGACGTTGGTGCCCATCGCGATGTGTTCCCCGGCCCACCCGGGCGAGGCGAGCTTCTTCCGCAGCAGCTCGGGCGCGTTGACCTTCACGATCACCTTGGAGTCGAAGTCGCGCCCCGCGTCGAGATCCAGGTAGGTGTGCGTGTTCCGCGCGAAGCAGTTGTGGCTCACCACCCCGTTGGCGATGAAGTCGCCGGTCCCGGTCGTGATGTCGTACATCGGCAGCTCGATGCCCAGGGGCTCGATCGCGGCCACCCCCAGCTTCGCGTCGCTCTTCATCGCCACGCCCTCGATCGACCGCTTGCGCGTGATCGCCGGGTCAGTGGTGTGGAAGAACCGCATGACCTCCCTGAGCCCGCCGCGAATGCGGACGACAACGAGGCCGTTCGCCCTATTCGACGGTTCGAGCACGTAGTCGAAGCCGAGCACGTCCAGCGCAGCGGTGGTCCGCTTGATGATCTCCGGATCGGTGTTCGACACCCGCCAGACGCCGCTGTAGCTGCCTTCCGCGTCAAAGATGCCTGCGAGGAAGCCGCAGATGCCAGTCCCGGTCCGGGAGCCTCGGCCAGCCGATGGATGCTCGATCGCGCGGACGTTGCTCGGATGACGTCCGGATTGCCCGCATGGGCGCGCGAGCGCCGCTGGCGGGGGCGAAGTCGAACTCTCTGGTGAGCACCCCGAAAGTGCCAAGGAAGTGACGCGTTCGTGCCAGTGCCTCGGCATCCGTCAGCGCCAGCCTGAAGCGGTGGAGTCACCGCGGGGGTAGCTGTAGCCTGCGGAGTTGGCGTCGCCGCGGATCATGCCGCACAGGTAGCCGCGCCGGTACTCCACAGAGTCCTTCGGCGATTCCGCGAAACCGCCGAAGCCCATGAGCTTGTTGTTCACCGTCAGGAACGGGCGCTGCTCCGGACCCTGCTCGGCGCCGGTGACGTGCTTCCAGCCTCGCTCGGTCAGGAAACGGTGGTCGCCGCTCGCTACGAGCGTGGTGCCGTCCTCCAGCGTGACCCGGTACGCGGGCTTGACCGTCGACCAGTGCGCTAGCACCTCCGTGATCGCGTAATGGCGGTAGTACCCGTCGCGCACCGTTCCGTATATGGCGTCGCCAACTCGAACTTCGGCGAGCGGCTTTGATTGTCCCATTTGCCATCAAAATGGGCGTATGTCCGATGGCAGCAGTAAGCATGCATGCTGGCATCCCCTATACGGGTTGATCGTCCAGCGGAAGGACATGCGCGAGGACTCAGGGACGTGCGAGACGATCGACTTGGCCTGAACCTCGTAGAAGGTCATGCCGCGGAAGCCCGGCGTGTCGAAGGTGCGGACGACGGCGTCGCGGGCGAACATCGGCAGCTGTCCCTGACCCCCATCGCCGGGGTGCGGCGTCGGCGGAATCGAGCCGCAGGTTGTCCCAGCGCATGTTCCACAGCCTAGAACGGTTATTCGATGGTGGCAAACACCAGTTCGGAAACCGCCTCGCTAAAGGGGCAAGAATCACCCGATGATACTGGTGTGAACACGATGGGTAATCGAGGTTGGCGTGAAGTAAAAAGAGTCGGGCACAAACTAAGAACGATTGGATAAAGCTGCCTCCGTGGGGGATAGTAAGAGAGTTCCTACCGGCGCGCGGAACGCGGAGGTATGGCGCTATGGCGCTGTCAATGGACGAGCAGCGCATGCTCGCCGAAATAGAGCGGCGGCTCGCCGCGGAGGACCCTGGTCTCGCCGCCAGGCTGTCCTCCTTCCGCCGGATCGGACCGGTCGTCAGGTTCCGGACCACCCGGGGCAGGATCATCGGGACCTTCTTCACAATCGCCCTGGTGGCCGCCATATCGCTGATGGTCTACGCAATGGTCCCGTTCCGCGCCCATACGTATAAGCCCGCCTCGCAGGCCTCCACTCATCCCGCGGCCAGCAGCCAGGTGAAAACCAGTGCCCAGGTGAAGAACGGGCCGTCCGCCAGCGCCGCAGGAGCAGCGCCACCACGACGACCAGGACGTCCCCCTCGACGCCGTAACTGGCAGCAGCGCCGTAACTTACGAGTCCCGCCAGAGCTGGATCAGGTACCGTTCCACGCCCTCGAGCTTGCGCTTCTCGCGCTGGAAGTCATCGCTGAGCCGGTCCCTGTGCTGACTGAGCAGGTCCGCGTACATCTGGACCACGGCCTCGCGGTAGCGCGCGTATACCCGGACTTCGTAGTCGCCGACGCCGCCGGACAGCCGCAGCCGGGACACGGCGGTGCCGGCCGAGCCCATGTCGATGGACAGCATCCCGCGCAGGTACAGCCGCGCCTTGGCCTCCTCGTCCCACGCCTCGGGCAGCAGCGGCTGGCCTTCCCACTCCTCGAGCACCAGGCGGACGTCGATGTCCTGTTGCAGGCTGCCGACCCACAGCTGCTCGCGCGTGCTGGACACCAGCGAGCCGACTCGGCGCCAGCGGGCTGCCGAGCTCGTCCGGGTCCACCCAGGGGTCGTGCAGCCGGAACATGCGGCGGTCGGGGGTCACGGGCATCACAAGCTGAAGCAACCTGCGACTCACGAATTCCCCCTCGGACACGCACTAAATCTAAACCCAGCAAGCGCAGCGTGCAGGCAGAACGTCTACTGAGCAATTGCGTCATAAGTAATGCGTAACCTATTGACTACTGCGCGCAGCGATGTAGTGTCATATCCGACATAACAGTCGCTGCTCCCCCAGGCGGTGCTCCATGCAATCGGTCTCGGCTGCCCACCCTCAGCTACGGAACGTACCGGGACGATCACCATATGCAGCAGCGGCCGTATCTACCCCTATAACGGCGGAAGTGGTGCCGGCGGTTCAATCCCAGCCGGAACCGTACATCCACCACGTGCAGCAGGCCGCCCTGGGCGGCGGCAGGCGAGCGATCGTGCTCGCGATCTGCTGCAGCGCGCTGTTCATGGTCGGGCTGGACAACACGATCGTGATCGTCGGCCTGCCCTCCATCGGCGCGAGCCTGCACACCGCGGTCTCCGGCCTGCAGTGGACCGTCGCCGGCTACACGATCGTGCTCGCCAGCCTGCTGATATTCTCCGGGGCCGCCGCCGACAGGATCGGCCGCCGCACGATCTTCCAGGTCGGCCTGAGCCTGTTCACGCTCGGGCTCCTGGCTGTGCAGCCTGGCGCCGAGCCTGGCGTGGCTGATCGCGTTCCGCGTGCTGCAGGGGGTCGGCGGGAGCATGCTCGCCCCGGCGGCCCTCGGCATCATCACCAACATCTTCAGCGCGCCGAAGGACCGGGCCAAGGCGATCGGCGTCTGGGACGGCGTCTCCGGCCTGTCCATGGCGCTCGGGCCCATCGCCGGCGGGATCCTCGTGGGCAGCGTGGGGTGGCGCGGGATCTTCTGGGCGAACATCCCGGTCGGGCTCGCCGCGGTCTCGCTGACCGCGCTGCTGGTGCCCGACTCCAGGGCCGAACGGGGCCGCAAGGCGGACCCGGTCGGGCAGTTCCTCGTCATCGTGATGCTCGGCTCGCTGGCCTACGCGATCATCCAGGGGCCAAGCATAGGCTGGTTCTCGCCGCGGATC
>CAVROW010000003.1:0-337690 GCA_963722995.1 uncultured Solirubrobacterales bacterium
CGTTTGCCAGCCGCTGCAGACCGCCGAGCGCCACGACGAGCAGCGCTGTCCCCGCGATCACAGCCACGATCGAGAGGACGTGGACCGTCGTCGGAAGCCCGTGAGCGCCCGGGGTGATGGCGTCGACCAGGACCTTGAGCAGGTACAACGGCACCAGAGGAAGCAGGCCCAGCGCCACGGCGAGCACCGCGACGAGCACCGCCACCGGGGTTACCGACCAGATCAGCTGCAGCATGCGCCGCACCAGACGCAGGGAGTGCCTCGGGTCGTTGACCGGCTGGTTCATGGGCAGGGCTGGGAAGCTGGAAGGTCTCGGTGAACCCATCTGCCCGAGCCCCGCCGACCACCACCTCGTTAACCGTGCACCAGGCGTGGCCGTCCAGCCCGGACTCAGCCGACCGAACACCGCAGTGCAGGCGTACGTCGCGTCCCGCACGGGCCGCCAGGTGATACAGCACCAGCGATCGGGGCAGACAGTTGCCGCGCGGTGCGAGCGACATCCGCATGAGGAATGCGTCGGCGAAGCGCATCCCGACCTCCACGCTGCCCGGGTCGGCGCCTCGGCGAGCGGGCCGCGGGGTGAGATAGCGCAGTACGGTCGGGAGCGACATCCTTGGCAACGCGAACCTGAGGGCACCGACCAGCAGCCCGATGCGTATCAGCAACAGCAGACACTCGGCGGGGTTACGCGGAACCGGCTTCATGCCGCCGCCGCCTCCGCGAAGTGCGCAACGGCGTGCGGAAGGTCTCTATTCAACGTGGAGCACCACTCAGGAGCCGGAAGCACGGCGTCTGCGCGCACGAGCCGGCCGAGCAGCGCGAAGTGGTGCTTGGCGGCGGTGCGCTCGGACGCGGCGATCCCGAGGGTGAGCTTGAGAATCTCCTCCAGCGCCCGTCCGCGAGACACCGGAGTCAACCGGGTGTCCGGATGCTCGACGATCTCAGGCAACAGCACCGCGCACGGACGTGCGCGGCGACCAATAACGTGCGTACGCGACGGTCTCGATCGGGACCGTCGCCTTGGCCCTGACCGGCGGACGAGGAATGACGCGGGCGAGCTCGGGGAAGCGGCTGACCGTGTCGCGGGTCACGCGGGCCGGCACAGCGAAGGGCAGCAGCTCGACGTTAGCCTTGCCGGCGTCGCGCAGCAGCGGATGGTCATCGGAGAGCAGCCGCCACCCCGCCCGCAGCAACGACAGCATCGCTGTCGTCTTGCCCGCGCCCGGCTGGCCGACGATCAACAGGGCAGCGCCATCGCGCTCCACCGCGGCGGCATGGACGGTGAAGAGGCCGTGACGGCGCAGCAGTTCGCTCACCGCGAAAAACACGACGCTCAGGCGCTGTTCGGGGCTCAGGCCCGCTGGATCGCAGACCTGGAGCGTCGCTCCCTCCGCCCGCCGCGCTCGAGCGAGAGGCCAGGCGTGGCGCCCCCACTGGATCACCGTGCGCCCCGAGGCGCGAAATACAGTCCACGGCCAGGCCACGCCACCGGCCTCCGCGCCAGTCGCCAGCACCTGGCCGTTCAGCTTCGGCGCGGCGGAGAAATTGGACGGCGAAACGGCCTTGAGCAAGACGCAGGTCGCCGGATCGGATGTCCTGGCACAGCGAACGAGGACAGAGACGAGGCTGCGTCGTCCACGAGCAGCGGATCTCCCCGACACCTTGAGGTGGCAGCCATAGAGGTCGAACCACATCGACTCAGCAACGACCGGCTTGCACCGGACTCCGCTCCTCGGAGCACGGTGGCCTGGCGCCATGCCCGTCCAAGGCGGACCCACAGTGCGCGCGAATTAAAGGAGCCCTTAGTGTCGGCGAGGCTCTTGTTGTCGGCAGCTGTCTTGTTGTTGTCGGTGAAGAACTGTTGTCGGTGGCGGCCTTGTATTCGGCGGCGGCGTCCTTGGTCTGATCCTTTCCGTCACCAGTCTTGCTCTCGCCTGATTTTCCGGTCAGATCACGCCGGCTGCCGTGGTCGCGCAGCAGCGGCTCGGCGTACGGGAGCAGCACGACGTCGGCGTCACGAACGTCGTCATAACCTTCTCCTTCAGTTGCCGTCCGATCCCGGTTCGGCAGTCTACGGCGACTCTCGTAAGCGCGCAGTCGGGTACTGGATGATTCGTCCCTCCGGCCCCGCCCAAGCGGTCGCGAGTTCAGGCGCTCGCGAGCGATCCGCGTCTGAGCGACTCGACACGGCGTGACCGATGGGCTGACCAGTGAATGCCTGATAGAAGGTGAAACTGGGGCTCGGGTTCATTTCAGAGCACCAGCAGGTACCGTCGGAGCCCGCGGCGAAGGTCGATGCCGCTCACGCCCATGTCGAGCGCTCGGCTCAAGCGCCACGCGCCGCTCCGCGATTCCGCCGGCAGCTCGGTGTCGCGCATCCGGCGCTCGGCGCCCTGAACTGCGGCGTAGCGGTAGTCGATCGGCGATGTCCGGATCTCGGTGGCAAAGACACGCTCGCCGACCACGTGTACCCGCACGTCGGTGCCGGCCACGAGCGCCTGAAACTGCGTCGGAGCGTTGCGCACGAGCGGCAGGCGCTCGAGGTCGGCCGCCGAGGTCTCGACAACGATGGATCGCATTTGGCTGATCGACTTGTGGATGATCCTGCCGTGGTGCTCCTCGTAGAAGGCGCGCGCGGCCTCGGGATCCGTGGTAATCAAGCCCGGGGGCGAGCGAAATCCGTGTGCCTCTATCCGGCGCGCCTGGTAAGGCTTCGAGCCGTTCGTGGCACTCCCGGTAGAGCGATTGAGGACGAGCGCATCGGTGTCCTCGGTGAGCGCGAACAGGGCCGAGCTCATCTCCGGCCGCGCGGCGTCCCTAACCGATAGTTCCCTCAGGTACACCGACTGCACAGACTCGAGTTCGATCGCCCGGGAGCCGTGTCGTATGCGGCTCCTCTCGCGGTCGGCAGGGTCCCACGTCAGGTCGACCTGACCCGCATCGATCTGGTGCGGATCGATCAACGCGAACGGCTCGCCAAGCGCCTTCAGCCGCAGCACGAGGAACGAGATGACCTCGTCCCCGGCCGGTCCGAACAAGATGATCACGCGTCGCTCGACTCAATGAGGAGCTTCGTCACCGCGGCCACTACCGGTTGGCCGATCTCCGGGCCGAGCTCGTTCAGCAGGGGAGCGGGATCGACATCGAGCACGTACATGCCATCTGGCCCAACCGCCACTGTCACTCGCAACAGAGACACTTCGAGCCGGTCGGCCAGTGCCCGCACACGGTCTTCGACCGCCGGGGGGACCGCCTCAGTCTCGAGCCCGTGCGTGAGCACCGGCCACTCGGATGGACGAGCTCCAACCACCAAGTCGCCGGCCACGAACACGACCAGCGGCTCTCTGGTCAGGACCGGCCTGACTAGCACGGCGCCGTGGGATAGGAGCGAGTCGACGGCGTCGATGGCGGCGCGGTCGCTGGTAACAAGGCGGTCCTCCCACGGCCCGCTCGGCCTTCCCACGAGCGCGCCCTGAGTGCCCGCCTCGGCGCAGGCAGCGAGCGCCACCGTCCGCTCTGAGGTGAGCACGAACGGCGCCGGCTTCATGCCGGCCCGGCGCGCGGGGGCGCCCCCGAGGAGCAGCGGACGCCCGTAAGGAATCGGACGAGCGCGGTTGACAACCGGACAGGGCATCGCGTCCAGCAATGCGAGCAACGTCGCCGAAGTCTCAGCATGGATGTAGAAACCGTCGCCCGACGGGGCCTCCAGCGCGTTGGGCACGGCGTAAAGCTCACGAGCCAAGACCCCGCTGATCCGATCGAGCGCGACTACGCTGCCGTTGAGCTCGAAGTGTCCGGCGAACGGGTTCGGTGTCCAGACCAAGGTCGATCTGGCAACCCAGTCCGCGTCCAGCATCGCGTATGGCCGTTTCCGTCGCTCGAGCTCAGAGGCGACGCCGCGGGCGAGCAAGTCCCAGTCCGCGGCAAATATCAGCACCAAGGCAAGCCCTCCGGGCTGCGCAGCAGGTCTCAGGTAGCGGCCTTAGGCTAGACAATGCACACTTAGATAGTGCCCTTCCCCGGCGAGCACGCTGCGCTGAGGTCCCGGACGCTCGCCGTCGAGCTCGTGGCCCGCGCGATATGCGAGGAGATCGCGGCGGGTGGCGGCGAGGCGATCCTGCTCAAGGGGGCGGGCATCAGGGACGCGCTGTACGGTCTCGACGATCCGCCACGGCTGTCGGTCGACGTCGACCTTCTGGTCCCGGCAGAGGCGCAGCAGATCGTGGCGGCGGTGCTGCGCCGGCGGGGATACTCGACCGGGGAGACTCGGGCACCGGCTGACCATGCGACGACTTGGAGACGCGAGGGGCTGCCTGACGTAGATGTCCACGACACCCTCGGCGGCCTCCTCGCGCCACCGGAGCGGGTCTGGGCGGTGCTGCGCGAGCGCCGCCGGCCGCTCAGCCTGGCCGGTGGACGCGTCGCGACCTTGGATCTGCCAGCACTCGCGTTGCACCTGGCCGTGCACGCGACCCAGCACGGGCGCGCAGGCGGGCGTCCAGTCGAGGATCTGGAACGTGCGCTGATGCGAGTGAGCGAGGAAGACTGGCAGCACGCGTATCGACTCGCATTGCAGCTCGACGGCCTCGACGCGTTCTCCACCGGACTGCGGCTCACGGCGGCCGGTCGCCAACTGGCCGACCGGCTCGGCCTGCCCGAGGCAAGCTCGGCACTGGCCGCCGCGCGCGCCGAGAACGCGTCAAGCGGCGCGCGCCTGGTCGCGACCCTGTCCGACGCGGGCGGCACATGGCGGCGTCTGCGAGCGCTTCGGTGGGCCATCGCGCCACCCCCTGCAGTGATGCGCGAGTGGTACCCGAAGCAGAGCCTGTTGATGGCCTACGCGCTGCGGCGACCGGCCCGCATCCTCCGCCGGGGGCCCCGGGCGGTATACGAGCTGCGGGTCGCCCGGTGGCGAACGAGACGTCGGAGCCGATTGCCGGAGCCCTAGGGAGGCCTGGCACGTTGACACGCCAGCCTGCCGCCCTTCAGCACGCTCACTGTTTGACCCTGCGAACGCTGCCGGAACCACGGTCACCTCGTCACCGGGATCGCCGACCAGCTCGTCCTCTCGCCCCTTACGGGGACGCACGTCGCGCGAGTGCCCGACAGACTCAGCCGCGCGACCGCATCCACGCAGTTGTCTGGGCCTACGACGCCGACATTGCCCCTCCCGGAAGGGAGCAATCACACATCACATGAGAGCGACGGGCGCCAGACGTAGCCAGACGGAATACCGTGCCGACATAGGAGCCCCCGGCGACACAATGCCGGATCGCGTCAAGGCGCGCATACAGCGCCAGCTTCGCCTCGGCGAGCGACAGCCAAGCGCACGGGCGATCTGGTGCTCTCAAAAGACGAGTTGGGAGGGCGCGCTCCCGACCGCCGCAGCCGCCTGCTCCGCCAGGCGAATCGGCGCGCGGATTGATCTGGCGCTACCAATTTCGATGCAAGCAGCCACGATCTCGAGATGGCCGGCGCCGCCGCCGGCTGCCGCTTCCGGACGAGGCTGTCGGGTTTAGGGGTGCCGTCCGGGCGGTTTAAGGGTTCCGCAGCAACGGTGGCGAGTTAGCACCTATTGCCTTGACACGCTTGGACCCGCGAGCCGCCGGGCCAGCCGGCTGCGAACGGGGGTCGCCCGAGTGTCAAGGCCGTCCGAAAACGCACCCCTTGGCGCCGGTCGAAAATGCACCCCTCTTGGGGTGTTGGCCGAGAAGTTCAGGAAGCGAAAAGTGCTCCACTCTGCCTCGTGAAGACAACCTTGGGGAGGGGGCGGCGGCTTCTCGCGGAGCGAGCCGTAGGCGAGCGGAGTGAGATGCCGCAGGCGCGCGGTCCGGGGGTGGGGGTGGTCTAGTTTTCGACCGGCGCGACGCGGCCGAGGTCTCGGTCTTTGAGGCGGTAGCTGTCGCCTTTGAAAGAGAGGGATCTCGGCGTGGTGGACGAGTCGGTCGACCATCGCGGCGGCGGTGATCTCATCACCGAAGATCTCGCCCCAGGAGCCGAACGGCTTGTTGGAGGTGACGATCAGGCTGGCGCGTTCGTAGCGGCGGCTAGACGAGCATGAACATCAGGTTCGCGGCTTGGGGATCAAACGGGATGTAGCCGACCTCGTCGCAGATCAGCAGTGGGTAGCGCTCGAGGCGTTTGAGCTCGTCGTCGAGGCGGCCCTGGCGTTGCTGGTCGGCGAGCAGCGCGACCCATTCGGTCGCGGTTTTGAAGATCACCCGCTGCCCGGCCAGGCACGATCTGATGCCGAGCGCGATCGCGAGATGGGTCTTGCCGGTGCCCGGCGACGGGGCGACGCACTACTCATGTTGTGGAGGGTTTGCCGGAGCGGGTGCGGTTGATCGCGGCGCCGGGTGCGCTGCGGGATGTCGAACTTGAGGTGCTTGGCTGGCGGGTCGACGACGGCGAAACGATGCTGACTTGTCGGCTGATCGACGGCAGCGTGGGGCGGGTTCCCGCGCGCTGGAGCGATCTTCCGCGGCGGCGGGCGGCTGACCGGCCGCTTGGGGTGCTGGGATCGCCGGTTGCTTGGCGGCTGTTCGCTGAGGTGGCTGACGGAGTGCGGGAGCGTCGTCCGCGGCTGGGCGGAGCCTGCGGTGAAAACGGAGGTCTGGATGTCGGGGCAGCTCGCGTTATCGGTCAACGAGAAGGCGATCGCGGCGGCGGCGGTGTGGGAGACGCTGCCGGTGGCCGTTCAACAGCGGGTGACGGTGGCGCTGGCGCGGCTGCTCGCCCAGCTGGTCGAGGCCGAGCGTGATGAGTGAGCATGCGAAGGTCACCGAGCAGCACCGGCGCCGGCGCGCGGTTGTGTATGTGCGCCAGTCGACCTTGCATCAGGTCGAGCGGCACGTCGAGTCCGCCGCGCGGCAGTATGCGCTGCGCGAGCGCGCGATCGAGTTGGGCTGGCCAGCCGAGTCGGTCGCGGTGGTTGATGAGGACACCGGCCGGTCGGGCAGCAGCACCGAAGGACGGTTCGGGTTCAAGGAGCTGGTGGCCGAGGTCGGGCTCGGGCACGTCGGGCTGGTTCTGTCGCTCGAGGTGTCGCGGCTGGCGCGCTCCTCAGCGGATTGGCATCAGTTGCTGGACTTGTGCGCGCTGACGGGCACGTTGATCGCGGATGCGGACGGTGTGTACTCACCCGGCGATTTCAACGACCGGTTGCTGCTGGGATTGAAGGGCACGATGTCCGAGGCGGAGCTGCACCTGATCCGCGCTCGCCTCGACGGTGGGCTTCGGAACAAGGCCAAGCGTGGCGAGCTGCGGATGTGGCTGCCGGTCGGGCTCGACCGCGACGAAGACGACCGAATCGTGCTCTGCCCCGACGAGCAGGTCCGCCACGCGATCGAGCGGGTGTTCACACTGTGGCGCCAGCAGGGTTCGGCACGGCAGGTGGTGATGGAGTTGATCGACGAAGGGCAGAAGCTGCCGCGCCGGACGGTCGGGCAGCGGCGGATCCGATGGTCACGTGCGAGCTATGGGGCCGTGCACGATTTCCTGACCAACCCTGCGTATGCGGGCGCGTTTGTGTTCGGCAAGACACGCCAGCACAAGCACCTCGATGATCAGGGCCGCGTTCGCGTGAAGGTGATCGAGCTGCCGGTCGAGCAGTGGTCCGTCTGCCTGCCCGAGCACCATCCCGGATATGTGTCCTGGGACGAGTACCTCGCGACCCGAGCAAAGCTGACGGCGAACGTGAGACCCCGCGGGGAAGGCGGCGGCGCCGCCGGCCAAGGCAACGCGCTGTTGCAGGGCTTGGTGCGTTGTGGCCGCTGCGGTCGGCGAATGCAGGTCGCGTATTCCGGCACCGACGGGAACGTGCCCAGGTACCTGTGCTCGGTCGGTCACGTCATGCATCACACCGGCCACACTTGCGGATCGCTGGGCGGCACCCGCCTGGATAAGGCCGTCGGGCAGGCGTTCCTCGATGCCGTGACCCCGGCCGCGGTTGCCGCGACCGCCGGCGCGATCCGCGAGCTCGAGGAGCAGCACCAGGCGAGGCTTGCCGGCCAGCGGCTCGCGCTCGAGCGAGCGCAATACGAGGCCGAGCGGGCGGAGCGCCAGTTCGATGCGTGCGAGCCCGAGAACCGGCTCGTGGCACGCACTCTTGAGCGCAAGCTCGAGGAAGCGCTCGCTGTCGTCGAGCGAGAGCAACGCTCGATGGAGGCGGTCGACCGCACACGGCCCGTGCCGCTGACCGACGCCGAGCGTGAGTCGCTCGGTCAGATCGCGCGGAACCTCCCACGACTGTGGAACGCAAAGACGACCACGCAGCGCGACCGCAAGGAACTGATGCGCTCGTTGATCAACGAGGTTGTGGTGACGATCGACCGCGATCGACACAAGGCCGACATCGAGATCTTCTGGGAGGGCGGCGCGACCACGCAGCTGCAGATCCGCCTGAACCGATACGAAGGACCTCGCCGGCTACCCGAGGACACGATCGAGCTGATCCGCCGGCTCGCGGCGCACCACCCCGACCATCAGATCGCCGCGATCCTCAACCTCCAAGGCCGACGCACCGGCCAAGGCCTGCCGTTCACTCGCGCGCGCGTGCAGGGCGCCCGGTTCCGCGCTGGCATCCCCGCGGCACCACCACCGGATCCCGCCAGCGAGCTGGTCACGATCCACCGTGCCGCTGACGAGCTCGGCGTATCGCACTTCACGATCCGTCGCTGGCTGCGCGACGGGCTGCTCCCGGGCGAGCAGACAACCCCGGGATCACCATGGCGAATTCGGCTGACCCCCGAGATCCGCGCCCGGTTCGTGCCAGACGTCCCGGACGGGTTCGTGCCCCTCGCCGAGGCAGCCAAACGACTCGGAGTGGCGCGCCAGACGGTGTTGCATCAGGTCCAACGCGGTGAGCGACGAGCACTCGAAGTCACCCAAGGCCGACGGAAAGGCCTTCGGATCGAGGTTCCCCACGAAGAGCTTGGACTGTTTGTCCAAGCGTGATGGAGAGGAAGCAGTGTGAAACAAGATCGGGGGGCCCGAGCAGGATCACGTTCTCGCGCGCGTGGAGAAAGTCGAGCTGGCCGAGATGCTCGATCACCGCTTCTTCACCGAGCGCTGGAAGGTGAAGTCGAACTCCTCCAGCGTCTTGCGCGCGGGGAACCGGGCGGATTTGATGCGGCCGTCGCCGCCGTGCGCCTCGCGCGCAGAGACTTCGGTTGAGAGGACCGCTTGGGCGAACTTCTCATAGCTCCACTCCTCAGAGCGGGCGCGCTCAGCGAGCTTGGGCAGTGCCCTGGCGGCGGCGGGCGCTTTGAGCTCGCGGAACAGGTGAGCCAGCTCAGAGCTGTCGCTCATGCGCTCAAAGCGTCATAGATCGACAGCACGGCGAGGAATGCCGGGCGCTCTAATCGGCCACCACGGCGAACGCGCCCACCTTCACGACTAACTCAAATCGTCCCGGACACCCGACCGAGCTTGATTCTCAGTTCGGGTCCGCGAACTCCTGGGTCAAGGGGGGCGATGTGTGCCGCCAGGAGCAGCGTCCCAGAGATGAGTCTGACGTCGCGCTCATCGCAGCAGCTGTTTGCACAGGCTCCTGGGCCACCCTGTCGCACAGGCTCTGCCTACCGCATCAAGCCTCGGGCCGCCTCGCCCCGGCGGCGCCAAGGATGCCGCCAATGGGCCGGCGACCCGACCTCGACCTCGGTGCCGCGATCGCTCACTCCGCCGACGAGGTACTGACGCTCGGCGGCCGTTGAGACGCGGGCCCCGCGCCACTCGCCGAGTAGTCGAGGCTTATGACTTCATGGCCGGTCGCTCTTGGCGAGGATGCACAGCGAACGTCCTGCTATCGCGGCGCTCACGACCGCCTGCCGGCATTGCCGAATCGGCTGCGATCTTCGTGCTGCCGATCCTGGAACGGGGCGTCCAGAACGGAAACACCCTCGACGGACGCCGAGCATGCAGCGGAACGACCCTCACGCACCGCAACGAGAGAACACCGCGCCGCAAGCAAAGCGGGTAACCGTTCGCCCGGTCCCGCAGCCCTCGTATTCGCCACCGGGGGGTGCGTCGGGCCGGTCGGGATGCGTCGCCGCCGGACCCGACGCGTTGAGAGCTACCGCCTCATCTGGAGTCCGGCGTTGGCGGAGATCGTCGGCGATGGCCGTCCGTGGACGGTGCTGATGATCTCGCTGCTATCGATGCCTTGCAGGTAGATGCTGGTGATCCCGAGGTTGGCGTGCCCGAGCTGGCGCTGGATCACCACGAGCGGCACGCCTTCGTGCGCCATTTCGACCGCATGTGCGTGCCGGAGTTGATGCGGCGAGAAGCGGCGCCGCACACCCGCCACGGCGGCTGCACGATGCAGCTGCTTGCGCGCGGCCGATGCTTCCCAGCGTCGGCCGACCGTCGGACCGTGGATCACGCAAAGCAGCGCTCCGATCGGGAGCTCGCGGCGGACCTCGAGCCAAGGGTCGAGCTGTTGCCAGGCCCAACGGTCCATCCCGACCTCGCGCCGTTTGCCGCCTTTCCCGCGCCGCACGAGCACGGCGCCCCGGCTGCGATCTAGGTCGCTCTCTTGAAAGGCGAGCGCTTCGCTGATCCGAAGCCCGGCACGCCACAGCAGGACGATCAGCGCGCGAAGCCGGTGTCCGTCGGAACGGTCACCAACGGCGCGCATCACGGCAACTATCTCCTCGACCGTCGGCGGATCGGCCGGGTATTCCTCGCCCTTGTTGCGCGGCGGGCGGCCTCGGTGATAGCCGGGCATCGTCGCAGGCGAGCGGCGATGACCTGCAGCGTCCAGCAGCACGGATTCCATGAGTCCTCCCCTCAGATGGGTTGATGGTGGCCGCTATTGGAACTGACTGGCCCCTTGCCAACGGAGGCCTGCCAGCTACGCGCGCTGCAACCGGGGCGGCACCGTGCGAGCGGCTCTTGCTGAGAGCACCACACCTTCGGCGAACTGAAGACGACGCTGGCGGGGGGCATCCGCTTCAAGAAGGTCGGTCCCGGGCTCCTGGTCTGCCGGTACCCTATGGGCATGGAACCTGCGCAAGAGGTTGAGTTCGTCTTCGAGCCCCAGCAGGAGGGTGGCTACCACGTGTACGCGCCGGACCTCCCAGGGCTCCACACCCAAGGTGACACGCTTGAGGAAGCGACCGAGAGCGCCCGCGAAGCGCTGGAGCTCTATGTCGAGGGGCTGCGTGAGGACGGTCGTTCGCTCGAGATGGGGATTGTTCGGCGTACGCTGCCGCTGCCCGCGTGAGCGAGCGGCTGCCGGTTCTCTCCGGCCAGCAGCTGATCGACGCTCTCGAGAAGGTCGGATGGGTTGCCGTTCGCCAGCGTGGTAGCCATGTGCGTCTGAAGCACGACGAGCGCGCGATCGCGCTGGTGGTCCCGCTTCACCGCGAACTCAAGCGCGGCACGCTCGCGGGGATCCTGCGCGACGCCGGGATCGACCGCGACGATCTCCGGCGACTTCTCTGAATTGCGCAGCGCCGGGGCCTCAGAGATCAGTTCCCGGTCTGCGCATAGCCATCCCTTCCGCGCAAACCGCGTCTCTTGGCGAGTCGCGGCCGAGTTGCGTCGCGACACGAATGCAGGTCTCGGTCTGCGTGGAGGCCGACCGTGTGTGCAGACCGACCCACGCAGAAGCCTCAGCCCCCTCGGCGGCTCCTGAGAATTTCCTCCTCGTGAGCGGGAAAGCCAGCGCAGGCTGGCGCGCGCCCCAGAGGGACGGCCAGTCCGCCGGGCAAACGTGCGGGACGGCCGGGGGATGACGGCGTTTGCTCAGGTGGTAGCCGTGTGCTACTTTCCTGATCAGAAAGTAGTTTCCCACGAGGAGGCAGCGATGCATACCCAACCATGTCAGCCGGCCGGTCCCGGGACACGCGGCGGCGAGGCGGCGGCCGCGCTGGTCGAGATCAAGCGCCGGCAGGAACGCGTCATCAAGACCGTGCTGGTACCGGCCTGGTACTGGTGGGTGATGGCGGCCGGGATGGTCGCTATCGGGGTCGCCCGGGACCACGGGAGTGCGGTCGTGCAGGCCATCACGATCCCGCTCGCCGTGCTCATCATGGTCGGAGTAACCGCTCGGACGATTCCGGTGGTGCGCCGGCGGGTCCAGGTGCACAGCACCACGCAGCCTGGTGCTCGCGGCGCAGCCGCGATCTTCGCTCTGATAGTGCTCGTCGACGGAGCGATCATCGCCACAGCTGCGAGCCTGGACGCGTCCCACAACCCCGATCCGGCCACGATCGGCGCCGCCGCCGGAGCAGCCGTGATCGTGATCGCCGGGCCACTCGTGAACCGGTACCTGGGCGCGCTCATGCTGAGCAAGGCCCGGCAGCGAATCAGCGACGACGCATCGCAGGCCGGGACTCAGAACCCATGAGCACGGCTCGCTTCGATGAGCTGATTCACGCACCGACGAGGCTGGCGATCGTCTCGCTGCTCGCAGCGACGCAATGGGCCGACTTCAGCTACATCCGCGATGAGCTTGGCCTGTCGGACTCGGCGCTATCCAAACAGTTATCCACGCTTGAATCGGCTGGCTACGTCGAGATCCGCAGAACCTTCATCGGCAAGCGCCCGCGCACCTCAGCCAGCCTCAGCCCACATGGCCGCCGGGCATTCGACCAGCATGTGGCCGCCCTCCTGCAACTCATATCCACAGGCCAGCAAGATGCCGACCCGCGGCCTGCCGTGGAAGCCGCGCGTCAAATCCTGGGACGCTGAGCAGATGCCTGGCGACGAGGCTGAGGAGCCATCAAGATTGCTGAGTATTGGTGAATCCAGGACCGCCCCAAAGCTGGGGCTACTCAAGCTCGTTTGGAACTCATGGTCGGCTTCGGAGCGGAGGCTTAGGCCGGTCGAGGTCCAAGTAGGTCCCAACGATTACCGGAGACATCTAGGAAGACGGCGACCCGTCCATATCCTTCCGTTCGCGGCTGCGTCACAAACTCGACGCCGTGGTGACGCATGCGCTCGTAAGCAGCGGCAAAGTCATCGACGCGCAGGAATAGACCAACACGACCGGCAAACTGTTGTCCCACCGCTTGCGCTTGCTGTTCTCCGTCTGCCTGCGCAAGGAGGAGCGCCGTGGTCGCGCTAGGCGGTCGAACCACCACCCACCGCTTGGGCCGGCCGTCGTTGGTCACGGCGGGCGAGTCTTCGAGCAGCTCGAAGCCGAGGCGCTCCACGAAGAACTGGATGGCCTCGTCGTAGTCGTCGACTATCACAGCGATCTGCTCGAGGTGCATGAGCCTGAGACAATCATCCCGTGGGGATGGCTAGCGCACGGCCGCTGCTGCTCCGCTTCTTCACCATCCCGACCGAGCCCTTGGCGAGCGGCCCAGGCCCACCGCCGGCGCGACCAGCTCCGTCGAGCCCGCGCTTATGGTCGACGAGCGCACGAGCGCCTTGCGCGAGGATCACTCTTCCAACCTTAAGTCCCTCACGAGGTTCGTATCGCACAGCGCTTAGCCTGGACGTGGCTGGCCGACCGGCACAATGCGGTCATAAATGCGACTTCTATTGGTGTCCGGCAGCCTGCGCGTGCTCTCCTGGGTCGGCCCGATGGTGCCGGTCTGACCGTTCTGCGCGCCTCCATTCTCGTGCGGTCAGTAGGGCTGCTGTCTGGTGTTGGTCCGCGGCGCCGCCGCTGAGAGGTGCTCACGGGCGAGCTTGATCAGGGCATGGAGCCGTGGGTCGTTGGCGCGGCGCTGCCACGCCAAAGCGGTCTCGGCTTGCGGCATGTCGGAGATCGGGATGCACACGATGTTAGGGTGGGAGAACCGAGACGCGGCGGACGCAACGGTGGGTTGGACGATCCTGCCGCGGGCAATGAGGACCACGAGATCGCTGAAGTCCCTGACGGGCGCACGGACGCGTTTGATCGGACGGCCGCTCGGGGTCTTCGGTGGCACGTAGGCGTCGCCTAGGTCTTTGGGAGCGATCTCGTTGAGCGACGCGACCTTGTATCCGCCGATCTCCTCGAGCGAGACGGAAGTGCGGGCGGCGAGGGGGTGGTCGCGTGCAACCGCGAGTATGCGCGGCTCGCGAGTGAGGACGGGTCCGGTGACGAGCTCTGGCTGATTGATTGGAAGTCGGGTGATCATCAGGTCGACGTCTCCTCGCCGGAGCGGAGCGTGCCGCTCACGGAACGGGAGCTCGGCGATCTCGACCCGGCACCTTGAATGTTTCGATTCGAAGCTCTCGATCACTTTCAGCATCTCCGGGCTCACTGCGGCGGCGTAGCTCACTCCGAGCCGCAGCACCCCCTGGAGGTGCGTCGCACGTGAGGAGCGTTCGAGCTCCTCGAGCAACGCGGTGTACCGAGGTTCGACCCGCTCGAGAAACCGCTCGCCGGCAGCGGTGAGCGCGACGCGCCGGCTGGTGCGCTGCACGAGGTGATCGCCGAGCTTGGTCTCGAGCGTGCGAATGGTCTGGCTCACGCGCGATTGAGTGAGCCCGAGCTGCTCCGCGGTACGTCCGAAGTGCAGCTCCTCGGCCAGCGTGAGGAACACCCGGATCTCGCGCAATTCGACCATCTGCCACATCCAGTAGCGAGGCTACTGGATGCGATTCCGATTCTGCCGTTGATCGCGGACCTCGCGTTGGCAAATACTGCGTGTGTCTCACCAACGTCTCGACGAATGGCTGAGGCGGTTCACACCGAAACCGAACGGAGGCAACCATGGGCAAGCTGGTCGAGGCAAACCATGTCACGCTCGGCGGCGAGGTCGGCTCAACCGACTGGGCGTTCCCCTACCTCGACGAACAGTTCTCGCAGTACACCATGGAGCTCCTGACCGGAGCGGACGCCCTCCTCCTCGGGCGACACACCTACGAGTTCCTGTCGGTCGCTTACACGAAAATGGCTGAAGGCGCACCAGCGAACGTTCCTATGGACTTCATCGACCGGATGAACAGCATCCCGAAACACGTCGCGACGACTACACTCACCGGGCTGGCCTGGAACGCTACGGCCATCGACGGCGACGTCGCGTTGTTCGTCGACGATCTCAAGCGCAACGTCGGCCAGAATCTCTTGAAGTACGGGAACGGGCCGCTCGACGCCACCCTGATGGAGCACGGGCTGATCGACGAATTCCATCTCTTCCTGACCCCGGTCGCCATCGGCAAGGGCCAGCACCTCTTCGAGAGCATCGACACCGCACCCCACCTCCGCCTGCTCGACATCAGGCAGCTGGATAGCGGCGTGGTCATCCTCGTCTATACGCCCAACCGGAGCCGATCTTGAGCCAGACTCTGGAAGCCACACGCCCCCAAGAGGACCGCGCACGCTGGATCGCCTTGTACGTTCTATGCACGGGGATGCTGATGATCGTCCTTGACGTGACCGTCGTGAACGTCGCCGATCTCGAGATTCGTGGGGTCTCCCCCATTTGGCGGCAGTGACGCGCTCACGCCGCTTGACTGCGAGACCGAGTGCAGCTTCGAGGCGCGTGACGGCAAGACGCTGATGACGATGATCCAGCGCGGCCTCCCAACGGCCGAGCTGCGCAGGGAACACTTTGCCGGCCTGCCTAACGCTTTCGCGCGCGTTGAGCGGGCGATCGAGAAGTGAGCCTCTCCAATAGGAGATCCGGGCTCTGACCGCAGGACAGAAATGGAGACGCCGTGTCAGCAACCGTTCTTTACATGTCCATGTCCCTCGACGGATTCATCGCCGGGCCCAACGAAACAGACGACAACGGGCTCGGCGACGGCGGTGAGCGCTTGCACGAATGGGCCTTCCCGGATGTAGACCCTAATCAGAGGCATCCGCAGGCTGGCCGTCTGGCCGGCGGCAACGGCGAGGTCTCGGCGGAAATGCGGACCACGGGAGCAGTCGTCGCCGGCCGTGGGACCTTCGAGCCGGCGGGCGGCTGGGGCGGTGACCACCACGACGGCGTGCCGATCTGGGTCTACAGCCGCCATGAGCCCGGCATCGACGTGAGCCAGTGGCCACTCGTCACCTACGTGGACGACGTCAAGACCGCGATGACCGAGGCCAAGAAGGCTGCGGGCGAGAAAGACGTGCTGGTCCACGGCGCCGCTGTCGCGCGGCTCGCCCTCGCGGCCGGCCTCCTCGACGAGCTCGAGATCCATCTCGTGCCGGTGCTCTTCGGCCAGGGGCGCCGCCTGTTCGAGGGCCTCGATCCCGCGCAGATCGAGCTAGAGCGCATCCGGATCCTCGAGGGGGAGGACGGCGTCACCCACATGCACTACCGGGTCCAGCGCTAACGCAGCGTCCTCCAGCGTTTTACTTCAGGCGAATGGACGTGTCTCCGGCGCGTGCGCGTCCCGCTATCGACATAGACGACACGCGATAGCTCGACCCAGCCGTCGGCTAAGTGCTACTCCGCCTGGGAGCACAAGCGCCGCGTCCCGAAAGCAGGAGCGAGGCGCCTTGGTATGCCCTAGTCTCGCAACTCGCCAGTTGCGAGATTGGTCGCGCCGTCTGTGGTCAGGCCGCCGCGACCGATCGGCTCGGAGTTCTTGTTCCCGCAGAAGGAGCGGGTGCTAGCTGGATCCGAGCTAACCCGGACTGCCCCTTTGGACGAGGACCAGGCGCCTGGTCGCAAAGCGCCAGCACTGCGGGTCGCCCCCGAGGATGCGGAAGGATGCCTGGTGGCGTCTGTGCTGCGAGTCGATGCTGACCCGGAACTGTGGCGGACGACCGAAAGGTTCGCTAACGCGATCGCGTGCGCCGAGCCTCTGTAAGCGATCGTCCGATCGGATGCCCGGCGTCGGATTCGCGCCTGGCCACGTCCCAGCGACATACTCCACCCGGCTCGGGCTCGAAGGCGCCGGTCAGGTCGTCTGGGCTAGCGCGCCAACGCCTCGCGAGGCTCGAGGATCACCAACGGAATCTCGCGCTGCGTTCGCTGCTGGTAGCCCTGATAGCCGGAGTAAACCGCGACGGCCTCCGGCCACAGACGCTTGCGCTCCTCCGGCGTCGCGACGCGGGCGTGAACGGAGCGCCGCTGCGAGCCGACCTGGATCGTGGTGTCGGGGTGGGCGAGGAGGTTGTGGTACCACGAGGGGTGCTGAGGATGGCCGCCCTTGGAGGCGACGATCACGAGGTTGGGCAGATCCTCGACGTACACCAGCGGCGTCGTGCGCTTCTGGCCACTCTTCGCACCAACGTGGTCGAGCAGCAGCATTGGAGGCCCGCCGGGGAAGCGATGGCCGATCACCCCGCGGGTCACGCGGTAGACCTGCGCGTGGTAGCCCATCAGCGGGCGCAGCACCGGCCAAGCGCGGTCAACCAGACTCATGAATCCCCGATCATAGGTCCTAGATCGCGAACCCGTCCGCCGTCCGCGTGACTGGTCGGAACCTCGCTCCCTCGCGCAATCACCTCGATCCGAGCGCCGATGACCGAGAGCCTGCCTCGCATCGCGCGCGCGCCGAGCGATCCGTTCGTCACCCGCGAATCGGTAAGAACCGCCATGGCGGGTTGTCGCGCTTCGACGAATCCGATCGTCCCACGTGCCGGCGGCCAAGGCCGAATGCGAGGATGCCGTATGTCGCCAGAGCATAAGCCAGCGCTGGAGCCGCTGAAGTACGAAAGCGTTCGTCGGCGAGGCGAGCTTTCCGCGGAGGCTGTCGCAGAAACCAGCGGGGGTCGACGACTTCTTGTAGGTCTGCGACAAGTTCGCAATTTCGCGCCGCGCCTTTTCGGTCGCCGAGACCCCACGTCTCAGGCTGAGGCGCTCCTACGAGGTCGGCCAAATGTGCCGTTGTCGCTTTCGTACAACCGCCTCGCTTTGTGCGACAGCCTCCGCGCAAGGCGCGTCTTTTGTGACCGGGCCGCAGATGCTCGCCGAGGATTAAAAGCAAGAATCGCCTGAACCTGCTGACGGCGGAGTGCAGCAGTGCGCTCCCGTCAATTGCGAGGCCTAGAGTTCCGCTGGTTCGTGATTCCGCCAACCTCACGCAGCGCCGTTGCGGTGACCGCCACCGCCTCGCGTCGGATCGGCCTGGACCAGCAGCGTGGCAGTCGAGACGCGAGCCCGGAGCTGCGGGCTGCTCACACTCCGTTGAGCAGTCCCCGCAGCGTGGTGGCGTAGATATCGAGGGCGTGGCGCCCGTCGTAGGTCAGCGCGACCGAGGTCCGCGAGGCTGGTCCGCTGCCTGTCTTGCTGGTCGCGAGATAGCCGGCCTCTTCCAGCTTGCGTAGATGCGTGATCAGGTTGCCCGGCGTCAGCTCGAGCATGTCCTGGAGGCGTTTGAACGACAGCTGGTCGCCGTCGGGCAGGGTGGCCAGCGCCGCCATGATCTGCAGTCGCGCCGGGACGTGAATCAGCGGGTCGAGCGCCTCCGCGGTCATGCGCCCGTCCGCACCATGTGTGTCCGTGGCCCGCGCCGCTGCCAGTTGCCGAGTGCCGCGATCACCAGCAGCAGCACGCACAGCCCCACCCCATTGACGAGCCACATCCCTCGGGGCCCGGCAATTGCGCCGACAGCGGCGATCAGCGCGACGGGAACGGTGAGCGCGACTTCGCGCCAGCTCTTGTGGATCGCGCAGCGCCCGGCCCAGACGGCGGCAAGCGCGATCAGGGTTCCGCTCAGGCCAAGCGACCAGTCAAAGCCTGCGTCGTGTTGGCCGCTGCTCGCGATCGCGACCAGCATCACATACCAGACCAACAAGGCCCCGCCCATCACAACGGCCTCGTCGCGCTGCACCTTCACCGAGTGGCCGCTGACGCCGGACCGCGCCCGCGCCCGCGCATAGATGACGGTGGCGATCCGAAGCGCGATCAGCCCATAGAAGACCACCAGCGACACCGGGCTCGGGCCGGTGAAGGGATGCTGATTGCGGACGTTCAGCCACACCATCCCGAAGCCGGCCAGCACCACCACCGCCGCCACCAGCGATACCCAGGGCGCCCGGAAGTCCAGCGAGCGCCGCGCGTCGGCCTGGGTCTGCGCCAGCACGCGCGCCGCCTCGCGGGGTTCCATCCTCCTCTCCTCGGGGGTCCCGGATGACGGTCCGATGTGTGTAGTCATAGTCCTGTCTCCCAACTAGAGTTTGTGATGCAAACCCTAGCGGACTTTATGGGGCAAAGTCAAGGGCCTGTTCAGAGACGGGCGATGCCCGCGCCAACACGAAGGCGCGTCTTGACCGGCGCGTCCACGAGAGACCCGGTCCTCGCCAGGAGCAGGTCTGCGCACGCCTGCTTGGTCGCCGCTCCTCATCGGGCGCCGTCGTCTCGCTGACGCAGAACTTCGAGCATGCGGGCTGTCGATGTCGTCTACGACCGAGTCACGTAGAGCGGACGTGGTCGGCCGCGCTGCGGATTGCCTCGCGGACCCGGGCGTGGATGGCGAGGTCGACGTACATGCGCGCGATGCCGGCGAGGCTGTCCGCGTTCGGCGCGATCCTGCCCTTGTGGACGATGTCGTTGCGGGCGTACTTGATGAGCGTGAAGTCATCGCGAATCTTCTGATCACCTAGTACCCCGCCGGTTAGTAGCTGGACTAGTCGCTTTCTTTGCGGCTCAAGGTCGGACTCATCGGTCAGCGCCTCGATCGCGATCACGAGGTCGATCAACTTGTCGGCCGGCCGCGCTCTCTCCGAGATCGCCATGAAATAGCGGCGAGCGGCGACCGCGATCGGCTTCACGTCGGGAACTCGCGCGACGATCTCGGCATTGCGCTTCAGGCGCTCGATGTCAAGTTCCGGGTATCCGTCCGGCGGCGGGTTGAGCAGCGCAAAGCCGATCGGGAGCGGATTCCGCCCGAGCGAGCCTCCGGCGTAGAGCGCGCCAACGTAGGCGAGATGCTCCTGGATTGGATTCGCATACGAGACGGCCAGCGAGACCATGAGTCGATCGAGCGGCTCATTAATCGCCTCATCCTCGGCCGCGGCGTTGCGATCACGGTCTTCATTAGTCCACGGGTGGTTGTCCGTGTCGCCGATGACGGCTGGCACGTCCCGGATTGCCTCAAGCACGACCGCTCGGGGAGGATCAGCCTGGAGTTTCGGCAGCACGATGTCGGGGCGCAGCGCCGGCACGAGCTGTCCAAAGGGCAGATCGACGGGCTCCGCCACATTGAAGCCGAAGATCACGATCCGGATCAGCGCAGGGACTACACCGCCCGTCATCCTGAGCGATCGCAGGAACCGCTCAGCTTCAGCGTCGAAGGCGAGCCTCCCGATCTGCAGCTGGCGAAGAAACCCGACTACACGGTCGTGAAGCTTGTACTCCACCCCGCCGTGCGCCGTCATCAGGAAGAGGTGGCCTGGGATCGCGAGGCGATCAGCGACCTCCGTATCGCGCTCAAGCAGCGCGATCACCGGGGCGTTAGCGTTGTTATGGCGCACCCAAGCATCGATCCCATCGATCGAGCTACTGAACTCCGATTCGACGCGCTCGTGGACCTTCCGAAGCGCAGCGATGATTTCGATATCGGTGGATCCTGAGCTCGGCACGCTGCGCATTCTCGCGCGTCGATATAACGGTCAGAGCATGTTGGAGGCGGCGCGACGCGCCTCCTGCCGGACTATCGCTTTGCTCGCGCCGACCTCGCTGAGCTCGCGATCGCATTGGCGAGAGGCTGTCGGAAATTCGGGCGGGCACGGCTTGCCGTTTAGAGCTCAGTCCATGTTCCGGCAGGTCGTGTGCTGTCGGCCGGGTCGGCGAATTCTGTGATGAACCGCTGAGCGGTCGCGAGGGGGTGGATGTATGGGTGGGTGAACGGCGTCATCCCCTCCAGGTACCGGAACGTGACTTCGTGTGGGGTCGCGTCTGGGGATGGGTTCTCCAATAGCACCATCGGACCCCTCGGATCGTCGGCATAGTGGATCACGCACCATGCTCCGTGAGTCAGGATGGAGAGAAGTGGGCTGGGCTCGGTGGCGCGCGCGATGTCGAGCGAGTTGAAGCCTTCGGCGTCGGCGTTGGCCAAGCGCGCGGATACGGCGATGGCGTCTTCGACAACCTCGCGACCGCCGCGTTCGGATACCCGCAGCTCACCCATGCGGCTCATTATCCGCGCCTGCGTGTGCGCTGGCCGGTGCCGTCGGCGGCTAAGTGGCCGGGAGCCGTCTGGCGGGTTTAAGACACTTCCGGTATGGCCCGAAATTTCGTTTCGTCTGAGCGTGATCAGCTGTTGTTGATGCCGCCGTCGCTGTTCGACTGGCTGCCCGAGGAGCATTTGGTGTGGACGGTTCTGGGAGCGGTGGAGCAGATGGAGCTGGACCGTTTCGAGGAGGCCTATCGGCTGGGCGGGGCCGGCCGACCGGCGTTTGACCCGGCGATGATGGTCGGGTTGTTGATGTACGCGTACGCGCGCGGGAACAGGTCTTCGCGGGGGATCGAGCGGGCGTGTTGGGAGGACGTGGCCTACAAGGTGATCGCGGGGATGCACACGCCCGATCACTCGACGATCGCGGAGTTCCGCCGCCGGCACGAGGCAGAGATCGCCGAGCTGTTCGACGACGTGCTCGGACTCTGCCGGGAGGCGGGGCTGGTGTCGGTCGGGGTGATCACGATCGATGGCACGAAGATCAAGGCGAACGCGTCGATGGATCAGAACCGCTCCTACCGCGAGCTCGTTGGCCAGATCCTGCGCGAGGCTGAAGAGATCGACCGGACCGAGGACGAGCTCTATGGCGAGGCACGTGGGGATGAGCTGCCCGAGCAGCTCCGCACCCCGGAGGGTCGCAAGCAGGCGTTGGCGGACGCGAAGCGGCGGCTGGAGGACCGCAAGGGCCGCGCGATCCGCGAAGAGGACACCGACGGCGAGGTGGTGGTCGACCCGGAGTTGGTGCTCGGCCGTGGCGGGCGTCGCGGTGGCCGGCGCGAGTGGCCGCGGGTCGCGCGCCGCGAGCTCGAAGAGCAGCGAGCACGCGAAGGGCGGCCGATCCCGCGCGATCGCGAAGACCGCCTGTTCCAGGCGCTCGGTCGGCTTGAGCAGAACCATCGGGTCGACCTGGCCGCCAACGAGGTCTACGAGCACTGGCGCGCAACCGCCCGGGACAGGAAGGGGCGGGTGCTGAAGGGCAACAGCAAACCATTCACAGCGCCCGAGCTACCACAGGGTGTGATCAACCTGTCCGATCCGGACTCGAGGGTGATGCGCACCCAGGGCACCCCGCCCCGACAGGCCTACAACGCGCAAACCAGCGTGAACGAGAACCAGATCATCCTGACCGCCGAGATCACGATCGACGCCCCGGACTTCGGGCATCTGGAACCGATGCTCGACACCACGCTTCGACACCTCGACAGACACGGCGTGACGGAGGCGCCTAAGGTGCTGCTCGGTGATGCCGGCTACTGGCACACCGCGCAGATCCAGTCGATCACCGACCGGGGGATCGACGTGCTGATCCCACCCGACGGCACGATGCGCGAAGGCAAACGCCCCGGCTGGGAGCACGGCTTCTACGAAAAGATGCGCCGCAAGCTCAAGACCAAGCGAGGCCGCGAGCTCTACGCGCATCGAAAGATCACCGTCGAGCCGGTCTACGGGCAGATCAAACACAACCGCCGCATCGACCGGTTCATGCGAAGAGGCAGGGCCGCCGCACAGTCGGAGTGGCGGTTGGTGGCAGCAACCCACAACCTCCTCAAGCTCCACAGCCACTGGATCTCCAACACCACCTGAAAGCGGCGAATCGTTCACTCATTGGTGAACGATTCCACAGAACATCGCGCTGGCCCGATTCCCGCTCTTTCGGCATTTTCCGACAGCCTCGCGACGAAGGACACGTAGCTGATCCCTCGCTACAGATTGTCCGACTCCGTCTGAGATAGCGCCGATGTTGTCGCAGGGACGTTTCGCGACCTCGTGCAGACGGTCCTGACGCCGATACGGCATCCTCTTCGACGTGAGCGATTGGGCGGCCGAACCGAGCGACCTTCGCGAGGCAGATGCCGTCGGCTGGTACAGGTCTATCGATTCGGATGCTCCACACGTACTTGACTCCGCGATCGTCACGATCGGTGAGGTCTTCGGAAGCGAAGTCGATGTCGCGGCGATAGTGCCCGTCGATGAGCGAGGCGAGGGAACGTTCTTATTTCTAGCCGTCACGGGCGACATTAGCGACGACGACACATGGCAACGGCTCGTTGACGCACATCGGACTGACACTGCCAAGGGCCTTCAGCCGGGCCAATCACGTGAACGGCTGCATATCGTCATTGCGAACGTCCCTGAGGCCCGTCCGCTTCGGAAAGCCACCCAAGACTGGTTTGCTCGATGAGAGCCCGAGAGTTGCTCAGCATCGCACGGCTCTTGGAACACACGGCGGGTCGGTCACCCAACGAGCCCGCAGGGCGGAGCGCTGTGAACCGGGCGTATTACGCGGCCTTCGGCGAGGCTTTCGAGTACGCAAGCCGGATCGGCTACACGTACACGGGCGGCCCCGGATCACATAACAGGGTCTGGCAGTGGATCGGCCGACATAGCGATGGCGACGCGGCTCGAGACACGTCACGTCGGGCGATCGAGAGCCAAGGCCTGTTCCTCAAGACGCGCCGACATAAGGCGGACTACCGGCTCGCGTCCGGGCTTGCCCGAGGGGAACCGACGGACGCTTTGAAAGAAAGCGACCGGATCATCAAAACTCTGGATTCGCTCTGAGTTGCGACCAGCGCGGGCTATCTCGGTTGATGTCGCTTGCACACTGGTCTCTCAGGTCGCGACGCTGCTCGAGCATGGCCGCGGAGCTGACGATCGCTTTCGGCACGGCCGCGTTTCGACGCTCACTATCGGTATGGCGACGATCCGTTGATCAGCTGAGGTCGGGTTAGGATTTCTGCGTGGAGCGGCGGGATCCCGACTTGAGCACGGATGTGCCGTGGCTACCGACTCACCTGACCAATGCGGCGCTTGCGAATGCCGAGCTGCCGACGGAGGCTGCGGTGCTTGCGGAGACGTTCGATGCGACCTGGTGGGGAGACGACTGCGGGCGGGCGGCTGCCGAGCCGCTGCTTGAGCGGTGCCGTGCAGGGGGCCCGCTGCCAGAGAGCCTGACTCTCCTTCGAACATGCCTTCACGTCCAGTCGAGACTGGTGCGCGTACTGACCCAGGACCGTGCTGACCCCGAGGAAGAGGCGCTGCTGGAGCGCCTTGCCGAGGGTGTAGTTCAGACGGCCACGCGCGGCGATGTTGATGACGAGGTCGCAGTCATCGCCGAGCATGTTTCGCGGCCGGAGCAGCCAATCCTCGCGCGCGTCTACGAGGATCCGGCGAGCCGGCCGGCTCGGTCGCTGTTGTGGGGGTTGATGACGCAGCCCGCGAGCGTGCTGCAGCATCCGCTCGAGAACCAGCTCTCGGAGGTTGTTGCGTTCCTGATCGACCGCAGTCCCCGCTTCGCTAGTGGGTTTCTGCGCCTCTGCGACGGCGATCGTGACGGGGCCTTGCGGGTTGCGATTGAGCGCGCAGGGGTGGTTGGAACGCGAACGCGGATCTCGTTGCCGGCGCCAAGCCCGAAGGGCTTCCGAAGCGCGCGACCCTGTTTCCCGATATCTCGATTGAGGGCGACGACCGATCCTTCCAGATCTTCGTCGAGGTGAAGGTCGACGCCGAGCCTCATATAACGACGATCGCTGGAAGCGAGCTTCTTCAACCGGACGCTTATGCGGCTGCCTGGAGGCATATCTACGACGTCGAAGCGGCGAAGGTCCGGCGTGTCTGCACGCTCACCCGTGCCGTCACCGATCTCCTGGATCCCACGGGTGGCCGCTCGGATTCCTGGCGTCGCGCCGCTGTGACGTGGAGGCAGGTCGGGGAGCTGATCGACCACCTGCTCCAAGACGACGCGGAGCCTCGCCTCTCGATCATCCTCGACGAGGTCCGATGGATCATCGACAACGTCGTGTACCAGGCTGACATTGACCCCGACGAGTGGGAATTTGTCCAGACGACCGGTCGCATGGTGTTGGATGCGCTCGTCGAGGAGTTCACGAGCCTGCGTCCCGATGCCCAGCCATCGAGCGTGGTGACGGTTCGAACCGACTACGTCGGCCGCTATGTCACGGTCCCGGTGGACGGTCGGCCGCTGCGCCTGTGGCTGTACGCCACTCCTGAGGGTGGCCGATATAACCTCGTCAACGAGCAGGCAGCGATTCTCATCGCCATCGCCGATCAACCCGCGGAGTGGCGAAACCAGGAACAGCATCTCGCCGCCGCCGCACAACGGCTTGACCTCCCCGTTCAAGGCGACAACGCCGGCTATCACCTGCCGCGCACAGCGCACCCCCTCACGCTCGGGCTAAATGCCGAGCATGCGATCGCGTACGGCCGCGACCTCGGCGCGAGGCTCGCGGCCGTCTCCTGATCGCAGGCGATCGCATCTGCCTGCCCCCATCACGCGCTGGCGCAAGCGCTCATAGGACATGCTTTGGTTGCCTCGACCGCCGCCGGGAGAGGGCCACTTGCGCTTGCCCTTTAGTGGAGGGCCTGCCAAAGACCAGCCCGTCCCGACGGTGGTGAGGTGCCGCGAGCGGCAACAGGACGTAGCCCCGAACTGCGAGGGCCTTGTCTATGAGCATCCGCAACGGTACCTCCGGGTCGGGGCGCTGTGAAGGCGATCTGACTCGAAGGAGGTGGAGATGGGGTGCCGGTATGCCGGGATCGACTGGGCGTCGGACAAGCACGACGTGATGGTGGCCGATGAGGCCGGCGCGGAGCTCTTGAGCGCGACCTACGTGCATGACGAGAAGGCGCTGAGCGCGCTGTGCCGGATGCTGGTGCGGCTGGAGGTCGGGTTGGTCGCGATCGAGCGGCCGGACGGGCTGCTGGTGGAGCGGCTGCTCGATGCGGGGCTGCGGGTGTTGGCGCTGCATCCGAACAAGGTCGCGGCCGCGCGTGACCGGTTCCGAGCTGCGGGCGGGAAGTCCGATCGGTTCGACGCGTTCGTGCTCTGCGAGCTGGCGCGCACCGACCATCATCGCTTCCGGGTGCTCGAGCCCGACAGCGATCAGACCAAAGCGATCCGGGCGCTGACCCGGGCGCGGGAGGATCTCGTCGCAGGCGCGCACCGGGATCGATGAACCAGCTGCGCGCGGAGCTGGAGCGGTTCTGGCCCGGGCCGCTGCGGCTGTTCAGTCACATGGACGCAGAGATCCTGCTCGCGTTCCTTGAGCGCTACCCCAGCCCCGCCGATGCGCACGGACTGGGCGTGGCGCGGATGCACGCGTTTCTGCAGTCCGAGCGGTACTCAGGTGGGCAGCACCCGACCGCGCTGATGGCCAAGCTGCGCAGCGCCCCACGCGCGCAGGGTCGGCGAGCTGGAGCTCGCAGCCCGCCGGCGGCTGGTGCTCGGCTTCGTGGCGATGATCCGCACGCTGAACGCGCAGATCAAGCGATCTCGAGCGGCGAGATCCGCACGCACGTCCGCGCGCATCCCGACGGTCAGATCTTCCTCTCGCTGTTCAAATCGCCGGCCAGCGTGATCACCGCCGCGGAGCTACTCGCGGAGATCGGCGACTGCCGCGAGCGCTACCCCACCCGGGACGCGCTCGCTGCCGACGCCGGCCAGGCCGCGGTCGCCAAGGAGTCGGGCAAGTGGAAGACCGCCGGCTTCCGACGGGCGTGCAACAAGCGCCTGCGCGTTGCGTTCTGCCGGCTGGCCGACAGCAGCCGCCACTGGCACCCCTGGGCCCAGACCCTCTACGCCCAAGCCCGCCAGCGCGGCCACGAACACCCCCGCGCGATCCGCACCCTCGGCCGCGCCTGGTGCCGGGTCGTGTGGCAATGCTGGCGCAACCACACCCCCTACGACCCCGCGCGACACCGCGCGCTGCAACGCCACATCACCGTGACCATCCCTACCCCGTCGGGCCCCGTGCCCGACCTCGCTGCCACCCAGCGGATGGCTGGCGCCGCTGTCACCCAACGGGCGGCCCGCACGGGCCGAGCGCGCAGCGCTTGACAGCAAGCCACCAACCGCTAACTCACAGGAGGTTGACACAGGACGTCTTAGGCGACGAAGCGCTTCCGCGGAAGCATGTGGGCCGACGAGCGCTCCGCCACGAAGGCAATCGCCCCGCGGCCGACTCGCCCGGACGAGTTCGATGGCGAGGCGATCACCGCGTGATCGCGGAGGTTGCTGTCGGGGATTGAACGTGCGACGGTGGCGTCGAGTGCCGCGGGTGGAGCGGCACCCGGTGCCTTTGAGGAGCGGTTCAGTAGACGAACGCCGACAGAGCGGCCGCCACGTCGATCGCTCGGAAGGGACCGAAGCGGAGGGTCCATCCGCCACCGACCTCCTGGCGGAACGTATGAGGAACCCCGCGACTCTGCAGCTCTTGCTGGTGATGCTCGGCGCGGTCGTAGCCCGAAGCGCCCTGGAAGGTCGCATCGAGGCCGTAGCGGCCGTCGTCCACGGGCCAGATCGTGAGCTTGTCCGGGACCGGGCCCGCTTTCACAGGAAGGCGTTCGGTGCTGCTCATGGGGATCTGATCGGAGCCGGGCGCAATGCCCTTGAGCGGCCCTGCCGCGAGCCAGCGACTCTCGCATTCGTGTGAGGCGGGCGCCGCCCCCGTGGCATACCCACTGAAGGCTTCGACCTTCCATCGCTGGTAGCGCGTCCGGTCGTCGGCTGTCAAGCAGCTTCGATCGCATCCCGTGACTCGCAAGGTCGCCCTGATGTCCGAGCGCTTCTGGGGCTGCTTGACAGCGCCGCCCGTACGCGCTTCGTGTCAGTGAGGTTGGGGCGCCGGGTGCGCCCCAACCTCCCGGACATCCGTGACGTCCGTCAAAGCCCACCAGCAGACATACACTCCACGCACTGGGTGCTGGAGCCAAAGTCGTCCCAAGTCGTCCCTGGTGTGGAGCGTGTACGCGCCCATTGTTGGCCTAACAGCAGTCGGGAAACGTCGGACGGCCGTGTGGTCAGCCATTTCGGCGCCAGAGACCGTGCAGGCGGTGACCGAGATGTCCGAAGACGTCCTCGAGATGCCACAGATCCGGGCGCAAGTCGACCCAAGACGTCCCTAAGACGTCCCGACATGCCCTGGCGACCCCGGCGGTCTTCGGCCGGCGTCGCGAGCCGGAAGGCCTCGGCCACGAGCTCGGCGTCCTCGCTGCGGGGCGCGTAGTGGAGGTAGCGCATCGTGGTCTGAATGTCGGCGTGGCCCATCCACTCCTGGACGCGGCGGATGTCGGCCTTGGCGATCATCCGGGTGCCGAAGGTGTGGCGCAGATCGTGGAAGCGCAGCGGGCGCAGACCGGCGCGCCGCGAGCGCCGCCTTGTAGCGGCGGCGCAGCGCCGAGCCGTCGAGATAGCCGCCGGCCTCGCCGGCGAACACCAGGTCGTCGTCGCCGACCCAATGCTCGCGCTGGCCGAGCCGCGCGAGCGCGGCGGCGACGTCCGGCGCCATCGGTACCGCCCGGACCTTGCCGGACTTCGGCGTCGTCGAGCTGGCCGAGGTAGTAGCTGGCGCGCACGCGGATCGTGCGACCGGCGAAGTCGACGTCGCGCCAGCGGAGCGCGAGCAGCTCGCCCATCCGCAGACCGGTGAACGCGGCGGTCAGGAACATCGCGGCGTCCTGCTCCGAGTCGGCCGCCCGGACGAGCGCCCAGACCTCCTCGGGCGAGAAGACCTCGATGTCGCCGCTCGCGCGCTGCGGGAACTTCTCGACGTCGGCCGCCGCGTTGACCGGCAGCCCGTAGACCCGGCGTGCCCGCCCGAGGATCCCGTGCAGCTGGATCAGCAGCTTGTTCCGCGTCCGGGCCGAGCCCTCGAAGCCGGCGATCCACCGCTCGATCACCTCGGTCGTCACGGCCTCGACGGCAGTTCGCCGAACGCCGGGCAGCAGATGCGCCGTCGATCGTCGAGCGGTAGCCGCGGAGCGTCGACGGCTTGCGCCCCCGGTCGTGCTCGATGTAGCGCAGGTACTCGGCCGCAGCGTCGGCGAACGTCGCGCCGGTCCGCATCATCCCGGGCAACGTCCCGCGGCGCGCCTGGTCCAGCACGTCGCGCAGCCAGTCCTCGGCGAGGCGCTTGGTGAAGTAGCCCGCCGGCGGCCGGCCGCGCTCCGTCCACGCCGGTCCGAGCTTCTTCTGGACCTGGCGGCCGTCGGGCAGCCGGTACTTCGCGTACCAGGCCGGTCCGCGCGCCCGCTCGACGCGGAAGACGTGCCCCGTCGGAGGCCTGAAAGCACCCGGTCATGCGTGACAGGTCCTACGCTGATCTCGGGACATATTGGGGACATGTTCTCAAGATTCCGACCGTCCCCAGAACGAACGAAAACCCCGCTTCGCGGGGCTTTTCGAGTGGGCCGTGGAGGACTCGAACCTCCAACCTTGGGATTAAGAGTCCCCTGCTCTACCAGTTGAGCTAACGGCCCGTGGGGCGCGATGTTAGCCAAGGCGCTGCGGGCTCAGCACTGGGCGGCGATCGTCTGGGCGCTGGATGCCGAGCTCTTGGCCGCCTGGAAGGACTGCTTGAGGGCCGTCTGCTGCGCCTTCGGCACGAGCGTCAGGGCCTTGGCGGAGGCGAGGTCACCGAGGCGCGTCTGCTTGGCGGCGTAGGCGGTGATCGCCTGGCACTCGAAGCCGTTGGCGGCGGTGGGGTCGGCCAGGGTCTCCTGCTCCCAGGCGCTGGTGGCGCCGGCGAAGTTGCTGAGCTTGGCGTAGGCGCGGGCGGCGGTGATCGCGAGATCGGGATCCCGGGTCTTGGTAAGCGCGGTGTAGCGCTGCCAGGCGACGGCCACGTTGTTCAGCTCGCGCTTGCCGGCGGCCGTGAAGGTACCGGTGGTGGCGTTGTAGTCCGGCGCCTGGGTGGCGGTGATCCAACGCGCCTGGAGGAGGTTGCCCCAGGCAGCTGGCGCTGTTGGGATTCGCCTTGACCTGAGCCAGGGCGCTCGTCTCCTGCTGGCTGACGACCTGCTTCTGATTACTGCCGCCGCCGTTGAAGGCGTTCAGCAGCCCACCGCCGCCGGTCCCGGTGCCGACGCCGAACAGGACCAGGCCGCCGGCCATGAGCACGGCGAGGCTGAGGTAGATCCCCTGGACGGCGCGGCGGCGCCCGCGGCTGCGGAGGTCGAAGAGCATGACTAAGTGGGATCCAGGCTATCGCCCATCTGCGCGAGCTCGGCGGCGGCGCGGGCAGCCGCGCGCCGGTCGGCGATCTTGAGCAGGACGATACTGGCGAGATACAGGACCACGAGGGGCAGGGCCTCGAGGCCGGTCGTGACCGGATCGGGGGCCGGTAAGGCGGCGGCGATCACCGCGATTATCACGGTCGCGTAGCGCCAGTGGCGGGTGAGCGTCTGCGAGTTGATCACGCCCATACGCTGGAGCCCGAGCAGGCCGAGCGGCATCTGGAAGGCGAGGCCGATGGCCAGCATGGTGAAGATCTGGAACGAGTAGTAGGTCTTGGCCTGGACCAGGATGTCGAAATTGCCGCTGTTGTAGCCCTGGAGGAAGTGGATCGCCGGCGGTAGCACGACGATGTAGGTGAAGGCCACGCCGGTGATGAACAGCAGCGGCGCCGCGATCATCAGCGGCACCGCCACTCGCCGCTCGGTCGGGTCGAGCGCCGGGATCACGAAGGCGTAGCCTGGTAGAGCAGCAGGGGCAGCGTGAACAGCAGGGCGAAGTAGCCGCACACGGTCAGCGTGGTCACGAACGGCTCCCCCACCCCGATCGTGATCGGCTTCTCCTGTCCGGAGGCGCTGGCGCTGGTTGCGAGCGAGTTGGCGGCCCGTGTCTCGTCGGCGGCGAGCTGGAGGTCGACCTGACCGGCCGCGGAGGAGGTCCCCGGTATCGACGCGAGCTTCCGGTAGTCCGTCGCCACGGCCAGCATGTACCTGCGCTCGCGGGCCGTCTGTGCGGGCACGCCGGCGAGGCCGTGCTGGACCTCGGTGCTCGAGGTGTGCGGCAACGCCCGGTTCAACACCTTCAGCAGCGGCTGGTTCTGCCAGAAGCAGAGCCCGAAGGCAACAACCAGCGTAATGCCGCAGATGATCAGCCGCGAGCGCAGCTCGTCGAGGTGCTCGACGATGCTGAGGCGATCCTCGTGGCCGATCGGCCGAAGGGCCGGCGCCATGGAGGGTCAGCTCTCCCTGCCGCTACGCGCGCGGGTCGCGCGCGGGAACCTCGGCCGCCTCGCGCTCGCGCGTCTCAGCCACCGGTGTCGGCTGCACCGGCGTCGTCGTGCTCGTCTGCCCTATTTCGGCCCGCTCCTCCAGGTCGGAGTCCTTGGACTTGCCGGTGATGCCGTCCTTGAACTCACGCATGCCCTGACCGAGCTGGCGACCGAGCAGCGGCAGGCGCTTGGGTCCGAAGATCAGGAGCACGACGACGACGAAGATGATCAGGTCGGTGGTGGGGTTGCGGAACATCCTCTCGGGCCTCCAAGTGGGGCCTGGAAGGTTAGCGACAGCCGGTCGTCTAGTCATAGAGGAAGGTGCTCAAGGTGCTTTCACCGGCCGCCGATTACCGGAGCAGCAACCCCCCGGAGCACCACTATGAGCGAGAACCGAAACCAGCATTCAGTACGTCGGATCGTGCTGCCGAGCGGCAGGACGATCGAGGTCGTGCGGTTCCACGAGGTGGAGAAGGCTCCGCACTGTCCGCTCCACGTCTGCCCCTCATGCAGCTCCGAGCTCGTCCAGCCGGTCGCGTGGTCGGAATCCAGCGATGGCCGCTGGGAGCTGCTGCTCTCCTGCCCGAACTGCTGGTGGGAGATCGAGGGCGTCTACGACGAGGAGCAGGTCCTCGCGCTCGAGGAGCGCCTGGACGAGGGTCTGGCCGAGATGCTGCGCGACCTGCAGCGCCTCACTCAGGCCAACATGGCCGACCAGCTCGAGCGCTTCACCGCCGCGCTGTGGGCCGACCTGATCCTCCCCGAAGACTTCTAAGCCGATCAGGCATAGCGCTCGACGACGCCGTCGGCAACCAGCTCGAGAGCTGAGCGCTGGCGCTCGGGAAGCGAGGGCAGTGCCGATTTCGCCTCGGCCACGAGCTCGAGTGCGCGCGCCTTGGCCGCGCCCAGCGCGCCGGTCACCGTGATCCGGTCGGCCACCTCGGCGGCGTCGCCGGAGGTGCGCAGCTCACGCAGATCGACCGCGGCCAGATCAGGGTCGCGCGTCCGGGCCACGATCAGCGGCAGCGTGACCGTTCCGTCGAGCAGGTCGGCGCCGCGCGGCTTGCCCGTCCGCTCGGGTGGCCCCGAGACGTCGAGCACGTCGTCGAGGATCTGGAACGCGAGCCCGATCCGCTCGCCGAACTCGCCCAGGCGGACGGTCCCGTCCCCGGCCTCCAGCGCACCCAGCTCACATGCGGCCCGGAACAGAACCGCGGTTTTGAGCCGGCACCGCTCCAGATAGCTCTCGACTGAGAGCTCCGCGTTCCAGGCGTCGGCGCGCTGGATCAGCTCCCCCAGTGCCAGCTCGGAGCTGGCCCGCGCGAGCACCCGGACGGCGGCCACCGAGCCGCCGGCGGCGAGCTCGGCAAAGGCGCGGGAGAACAGCAGATCCCCGGTGGCGGTGGCCACACCGCGCCCGGCCGCGGCCACGACCGTCGGGTGACCTCGGCGCAGCGAAGCGCCATCCAGGACGTCGTCGTGGACGAGGGTCGCGCCGTGAATCAGCTCAACCGCCACCGCCGCCCGGGCCAGGCCGGCCGTCTCCGGGGGTGGCGCCCCCGCGGCCAGGCACACGAGCAACGGCCGCAGCCGCTTGCCGCCTGCCGCGATCGTGTCTCCGGCGTAGCGCGCGAGCAGCGCTCCGTGGCTGCCCGCCAGCTCGGTCATCCGGCGCTCGACGCGGCTCATGATCCGCACGATCTCCTCGCCGCCGGCGTCGACCACGGCGCGCACGGCCGCCGCGCTCACGGCGCCACCACCCCCACGTGCAGGGCGATGATCCCGCCCGCGGTCAGGACCCACCGGATGTCGCGCAAGCCGCAGCCCCACATGACCGAGGCCAGGCCCCGGGGGTCGGGAAAGCGCCTGACCGAGCTCGGCAGGTAGCTGTAGGCCTGGGCATCTCCGGCCAACCTCCCCAGGGCGGGCACGACACGATCAAACCACACCTCGAAGAAAGACGACAGCGGCGGGTGCGTCGGGGTCGTGATCTCGAGGACGACGACCCGCCCGCCGGGCCGGACGACCCGGGCCATCTCGCCCAGCCCCCGGCCGAGATCGGAGAAGTTCCTCGCGCCGAAGCCCACGGTGGCGGCGTCGAACTCCCCATCCGCGTACGGGAGCGCGAGCGCGTTCCCGGCCTCGAAGCGCACCCGCGCGTCCACCACCCGGTCGGCCGCCTTCTCGCGCGCCAGCTCGAGCATGCGCTCCGAGAAGTCGCTCCCCACGACCTCGCCGCCGGGGGCGACCACCGAAGCCAGCGCCAAAGCCAGGTCGCCGGTCCCGCAGGCCACGTCGAGAGCCCGTGCCCCCGGGCCGATGCACGCCAGAGATGCCGCGCGGCGGCGCCACTGGTGATGAAGGCCAGCGGTCATGACCGAATTCATCCGGTCGTAGAGGCCGGCGATCCGGTCGAACATCGCCTGCACCTGGGCCTCTTCGAGTACACCCGCGGGGCGAGGGGAGGCGGCGCCGGGAGCCGCGCCTGAGCTTCCCGTCATGCCGACAGGCTTACTGCAGCAGGGACAGGAAGCCGACCAGGTCCTGGAACTTCTGCGGCTGCTTGGTGGCCAGGTCCTTGAACGACGGCATCGGCGGCGTCGGGTTGCGCAGCGTGGAGGCAATCGCCTGGGCCGGCAGGAGCGCGCCGATGTGGGTCAGGATCGGCCCCGGACCGTTGTTGCCGTTGTCTCCGATCACGTGACAGGCCAGGCAGCCGGAATCGCCGACCACCTGCTCGCCCGCGACGAACGTGGTTTTCTCCTGGGCAGTCAGGCTGGCGGGTGGTGCCATGTTGACTTCGTTCGGTGAGCCCGTGTGGGCGCCCGAGTAGGTCAGGAAGGCCATCGCGATGATCGTGGCGATACCGGCCGCGAGCGCGATCGGCCGGCGCTCGATCCGCCGCTCCGGGCTGCGGTCGTAGAACGGCAGCAGGAACAGCAGGATCATGCAGATCGTCGGCACCCCGATCGTGGCCATCGGGGTGAACTTCGGGACGTTCTTCATGACCCGCAGGACCTCGAACAGGAAGTAGAAGTACCAGTCCGGCCGCGGGACGTAGGTGGTGGTCGTCGGGTCCGCCTTGGGCTCGAGCTCGGCCCCGAACATCAGCGCCAGGAAGATGATCACGAGGATCACGATCAGCGCCATGACCGAGTCCTTGGCCACCGCGTAGGGGAAGAACGGCTTCCCCTGGTTCTTCAGGATCGAGTACTCGCGGAGGTAGGCCTCCTTCTGAGCCTGGTTCACGCGCGCTCCTCGGGGCTCACACTTCCGCCTCGCGCGGGATCTCCGGGTTGTGATCGACCTTGATCCAGGGCGGCGCCGAGATCCCGAGCTTGGACACCAGCCACAGGTGCGCCCCCATCAGGGCCGCGATCGCACCCGGGACGATCATCATGTGGATGGCGTAGAAGCGCGACAGCGTGGTGGCGCCGAACTCGGGCCCGGCGCGCAGGAAGTCACTCAGGAACGGCCCGACGAACGGACCGGTGCCGTTGATGTTCACGCCCACGATGGTCGCCCAGTAGGCGCGCTGGTCGAAGGGCAGCAGGTAGCCGGTGAAGCCCATCACCAGCGTGAGGATCAGCAGCACGACGCCGATGACCCAGCTCAGCTCGCGCGGGTACTTGTAGGCGCCGTAGAAGAACACGCGCGCCATGTGCAGGAAGATCAGGATGATCATCACCGAGGCACCCCACTTGTGCATGCCGCGCACGAACTGGCCAAGGAAGGCCTGGTCGGTGATGTAACGGATCGAGTCGTAGGCGCCGCCGCTGGCGTCCGGGCGGTAATACATGGCCAGGAACACGCCCGTCACCGCCTGCGAGAGGAACGCGAACATCGTCGCCGAGCCGAGCGTGTAGGCCCAGTTGATCCCGCGCGGGACCTTGCGGAACAGCATCCACCGGATGCCGGGCGAGAGCGAGGTCCGCTCGTCGATCCAGTCGACGACGGTCAGACCGGCCTCGATCGGCGGGAAGGCGCCGACGTCGGACGGCGCGCCCGGCCGCTTGGGCTTGGGCAGAAGAGCCTTGGGAAGTGGGGGAGCGGGCAGACGGGGCATGGCGGCTACTTGGAGAGGATGGAGGTGTCGAAGCGGGCGGGATACAGGTACTGGCCGACGCCGTCGAGCGGCTCGCCGGGATCGCGGGGGGAGAAGCGTCGCAGGTGCGAGTTGACCGAGTAGCGGGGCCCGAGCTGCACGTAGTCACCGACGATCCGGGTGTAGAAGCGATCGAGCGGCCGCACCGGGGGCCCGCCTGCGACCATCCCGCGGAAGTCGTAGACGCCACCGTGGCACGGGCAGATGAAGCGCTCGGCAGCCGCCACGAACCGGACCGGGCATCCCAGGTGCATGCAGCGCGAGGACAGCGCCACGTAGTGGTTGTACTGGTCCTCGGGCTCGGTGTCGACGTACGGGTTGCGCTTGCGGATATACGCCGTCGAGTCGCCGGCCTCGCCGATCCCCTGGACGATCTGGATCGTCCGCGTCTGGTAGGTGTCCTCGGTGAAGTCGCTGGTCAGCCCGATGGTCTGCCACCGAAACGGCTCACGGCTGAAGATCGGACCCAGCGCGAAGCCCACCGCCGGCAGCGTGAACGCGGCGGCGGCGACGCCGCCCGCGCCGTGGGTGATCGCGGTCATGAATCGCCGGCGGGTGACGGTCTCGCCATCGAACGCGCCGGGAAGCTGGCGGTCCTCGGTGTATTTGGACTTGGGAGGTCTACGACGGATCGGCACGTGGGCCTCGTTTGAGGGGATGCGCCCCGGACGGACGCACCCAAAGGGTAACCGACGCTCGCATCAGGAGGTCGTGCTGCCGAGTGGTCGCCGCGCCGTCCGCGCCGCCTCTCGCAGGGCCCGAGCCGCGTGCGGATCCTGGGCCCGCGCCAGCGCCTTGGCCGCCTCGTGATCGCGGCTCTGGCCCCACCCGATGGCCACCGCGCCCGCCTCCCATGCCGCGTCCGCGAGCTCGCCGTCGCCGGCGGCATGCGCCTGCGCCACGATCGAGATCACATCGGCGAGCTCGGCGATCGCCTCCAGATCACCGAGCGCGGCCAGGCGGGCTAGACCCAGTGCATACAACTGATCACCCAGGAGCAGCCCGAGATCCGGATCCTCCGGCGAGAGCACGACCGGCTGGCGGTAATGCAGGCGGGCGCCCTCGAGGATCATCTCGAGCAGCAGCTCGTACTCGCGCTCGCGTCCGATCGCACGCGGTCCCGAGGCGGCGACCTGCGCCGGCCCGGGGGCCTCCAGATCGAGGCGACCGCCGGACTCGGGCGCCTCGCGCAGCACGCCCGCGATCGAGCCGCCCTCGGCCAGGAGCGCCTGGCGCAGCTCGAGCGCCCCGTCACGCGCCGTCCTCACCGTGCCAGCTCCATGAACGCCCCGCGTGCGGCCTCGACCGTCCGCGCCACGTGCTCCTCCTCGTGGGCAAGCGATGGGAACCAGGCCTCGAACTGGGAGGCGGGCGGATAGACGCCTCGCTCGAGCAGCGCGCGGCACCAGGTCCCGTAGGCGTCGAGGTCGCACGCCGCCGCTTGCGCGTAGCGCGCTACCGGGGCTGCGCTGAAGAACGGGGTCAGGAGGCCGGGCACGCTCTGGACCTGCAGCGCCACACCCGCCTCCCGCGCCGCCTCCTCGAGCCCGCGGGCGAGCGCGTGCGTGACCTCCTCCAGTCGTGCATAGGCCCGGTCGTCGAGGCGGGCGAGAGTCGCTCGCGCCGCTGCCACCGCCAGCGGATTGCCCGACAGCGTCCCCGCCTGGTAGACGTCACCGGCCGGTGCCACGCGCTCCATCAGCGCTCGGGACCCTCCGTAGGCGGCCGCCGGCAGACCGCCGCCGAGCACCTTTCCGAGAATCGTAAGGTCTGGCATCACCCCGAAGTACTCCTGGGCTCCGCCCCGGGCGACCCGGAAGCCCGTGATCACCTCGTCGAAGACGAGCAGCGCACCGGTCCGGTCCGCCTGCTCTCGGAGCAGCTCCAGGAATCCCGGCGCTGGGGGCACCACTCCCATGTTCGCCGGCACCGGCTCGGCCAGGATCGCCGCCGGCTCGTGGCGCCCGCACGCCTCGATCACAGCGTCGGCGTCATTCCAGGGCACGATCACGGTGGCAGCCGCGGCGGCCGCGGTCACGCCCGGGCTGGCTGGGATCCCCTGGGTCGCCAGCCCCGAGCCGGCTTCGGCAAGCAGACCGTCGACGTGGCCGTGGTAGGCGCCTGAGAACTTCAACACGCGCTCGCGCCCCGTCACGGCCCGCGCCAGACGGATCACGCTCATCGTCGACTCCGTGCCCGACGAGGTCATCCGGACCATCTCGACCGAGGGGATCCGCGCGGCCACCTCCTCGGCCAGCGCCACCTCCCCGGGGGTGGGGGCACCGAATGTGGTCCCCAGGGCCGCCGCCTGAACCACGGCCTCGACGACCGCGGGGTGCGCGTGGCCGAGGATCAACGGCCCCCACGATCCCACCCAATCGACGTACTCGCGGCCGTCTACGTCGGTGATCAGCGGGCCCGCTCCCGAGGCCACGAACACCGGGTCGCGCCCGATCGAGCGCATCGCGCGGACGGGCGAGTTGACGCCGCCGGGGAGCAGCGCCAGCGCGCGCTGGTACAGCTCGGCCGAGCGGGAGCTCACACGCCCGCGTGCTTGCGTTCCCAGGCCCGGTAGTCCTCGGTGAAGTAGAGCAGCCGGATCTTCTTGAACTCGGTAGAGGAGTAGAGCGTGGCCCGCTCGTGGATTCCGGTGTCCTGCGCGATCGAGTCGAGGATCGCGTCGCACTCCTCCTTGGAGCGGCCGTGGGCCATCGTGAACACGGAATACGGCCAGTCCTCGTAGGTGGGGCGCTGGTAGCAGTGCGAGATGCCGCGGAACGAGGCCATCCGCGGCCCGAGCTCCATGATCCGCTCGTCCGGGACCTTCCACACGCCCATCCCGTTGGCGCTGAACCCGGCGCGGCGGTGGTAGAGGATCGCGGCGACGCGGCGCAACAGCCGGCGTTCCACCATCCCTTCCAGGTGCTCCAGGAGACGCTCCTGGGGGATTCCCAGTTCGGACGCCGCGGGGGCGTACGGCTCGGCGATCACCGGCATGTCGCCCTGGAGAGCCCGGATCACCGCCATGTCGAACTCGTCGTAGGGCTGCGGCTCGGTCTCGGCCGGCGCCACCGCCTCGGCCGCCTTCGCGAGCGCGCCGGTGTCGCCCTCCATCTCCAGGTCCATGCGGATCTTGAACAGCTTGAGCGTGGGGAGCTGGCGGATCGACTCGGCGCCGGCGATCCGCGCCAGCACCTCGAGCGTGCCCTCGAGCCCGAGCGGCGAACCCGGTTCGGTGGCGATCGTGAACCAGATGTTGAACTCGTGATTGCGCAGGTAGTTGTGCGAGACGCCCGGATGCTCGTTGATCACCTGAGCGGCGCGCCACGGGTTCTCCGGGTCGACCTTCGCGGCCACGAGCATCGACGAGTACCCGAGCGCCCGAGTGTCGAAGATCGGCGTGACCTGGCGGATGATCCGCTCCTCGAGCAGGCGCCGGACCCGCTGCATCGCCTCCTCCTCGGCGATCCCCGCCTCGGTGGCGACCTCGCGGTACGGCCGGGGCGCGATCGGGAAGCGGCCCTGCATCAGGTTGAGCAGGCGCTTGTCGAGGTCGTCGAGCGGGATCGCGGCGCCGTCCTTGCGCGTGCGCAGCTTGGGCCCCGCGGGCTTGCGGCCCGTTCGGCGTCCGGCCTCACTCTTGCGGGCCGCGCCCGCGCCATCCGGCTGACTGCTTACTGAAGCCATCGCGCGGCCTCCTTGGCGTGGTAGGTGATGACGATGTCGGCGCCGGCGCGGCGGATCCCGGTGAGCGCCTCGAGCACGGCGGCGCGCTCGTCGAGGTAGCCGGCGGCGGCCGCGGCCTTGAGCATCGCGTACTCGCCACTCACGTTGTAGGCGGCCAGCGGCATCGCGGTCTCGTCCTTGATCCGCCGGATCAGGTCGAGGTACGGCAACGCCGGCTTGACCATCACGATGTCGGCCCCCTCCTCGACGTCGAGCCGCGCCTCGCGCACCGCCTCGTGGCCGTTTGCCGGGTCCATCTGGTAGCTGCGGCGGTCGCCGAAGGCCGGAGCGGAGTCGGCGGCCTCGCGGAACGGTCCGTAGAAGGCGGAGGCGAACTTCGCCGAGTAGGCGAGGATCGGAGTGTCGGTGTGGCCATCGTCGTCGAGCGCAGCGCGGATGAAGCCCACGCGGCCATCCATCATGTCGCTCGGGGCGATCACGTCGGCGCCGGCGCGGACCTGGGAGGTCGCGGTGCGGGCGAGCAGCTCGAGCGTGGCGTCGTTGTCGACGCTCCCGTCGGAGCGCACGACGCCGCAGTGGCCGTGGCTCGTGTACTCGCACAGGCACAGGTCGGCGATCACGATCAGATCGGGGTGGGCCTCCTTGATCGCCCGCGTGGCGAGCTGGACGATGCCCTCGTCGTCCCACGCGCCGGAGCCCTCCTCGTCCTTGCTCGCGGGCAGGCCAAACAGGAGCACCGCGGGGATCCCGAGTGCAGCCGCCTCGCCCGCCTCCTCCACGGCATGGGCGATCGAGAGCCGATCGACCCCGGGCATCGCGGCGATCGGCTCTCGCCGGTCGATGCCGTGGGCGATGAACATCGGGTAGACGAAGTCGGCGGGATCGAGGTGCGTCTCCCGCACGAGGCCGCGCAGGGCGTGGGTGGCGCGCAGGCGGCGCAGGCGGGTCTGAGGGAACGGCATGCTCGGGTCAGGATACCCGCGGTGGCGCGCCAGGCTCCCCGGGAAACCGGGCTCAGACCAGGTTCCAGGGCTCGATCCGCCACGAGCGGACGAGCCCGTTCTGGACATACGGATCGTCGTCCACGAACTCCTCGATCTGATCCCGATCGACCCCGCGAAAGACGATCGCGCCACCGTTCGGCGGCGTGCCGAGCGCGCCGGCCATCACGATCCGGCCGGCCTCCTTGCCCTCCCGGATCCGCCCCAGGTGGCCCTCGCGGTAAGGCCCGCGCCGCTCGGCGATGTCCTCGACGTAGTCGTACAGAAGAAGATGATGAGAATCGGCGTCGGACACGTGCTCCAGCCTACCGGTAAGCGGTACGCTGCAACCGATGGCGAACCTGGAGAAGCGCCGCAGCTATACCCCCCGGCAGGTGCGCGAGCAGCGCGCCTACCGCCTGGTCGTGACCGGTGGCGTGGCCACCACAGTGGGCGTGGCCGGCGCCGTGCTGGCCGTCGTCGGGGTGATCGGCGCGACCCTCCCGATCATTGCCTTCATCGTCGCCGCGATCTGCGTGTTCGCGTTCCGCGCGACGGTAAGCAGCCGCTGAGCGCCGCGACATATGTCCTTCAATCCGCAACAGCGTCGGACTCGCGTCAGGGCCCAGCTCCGCCAGGACCGGATCGCCCAGGCCGCCGCCGAGCGACGGGCGCTCAAGGACGCGCGTCGCGAAGGGCGCTATCAGTCGCCGCTCGAACGGGTCCTCGCGCGGCTCCGTAAGAGCGGTTAAGCGAACCGGCGCATCGCGACCCGCGCCACTGCAGCGAACGCCACCGCGAGCACGGCGAGGTGAACGAGCGGCCAGCCGATCCCGGGCGCGGCCCCGCTGAACGCGTTGCCGGCGGCCTGGAGCGCCGGCTTGAACGGGAACACGAACGCGATCACCGAAAGCACCGACGCCAGCGTGCCCGATACCGCGCTCGCCGGCACGAGCGCGACGAACGCGATCGGCAACGACAGCAGGAGTGCCATCAGCGAGGCCACGCTGACCTCCCGCGCCACCGCGCCGATCACCACCCCGAGCGCCCCGAAGGCGGCGCCACCGAGCGCGAGCGCCACCAGCCACAGCGGGAAGCGACCCCACTCCAGGTGCACGAACAGCGACACGAACGCGGCCATCAGCAGCGTCACCGCGCCGGCGCACGCTCCCGATAGGAGCACCTTCTCGGAGAGCAGCCGGCCCGGCGAGACGAGCCCGCGCACCAAGCGCGAATACGCGTTCTCGGAGCGCTCGATCGCGAGCATCCCGGCGGCGAGCAGCAGCGTCAGGAACATGAGCGAGACGACGATCGCGATCGCCGCCGCGTAGCTCGCGGTGGGGGTGGTCTTGCCTGCCAGCTCGGTCGTCTGCACGGTCAGCGGGGTGCCGATCGAGCCCAGCACGGGGCTGGCGAAGCCGAGACCCTGACTGGCCAGGTTGGCGAAGTTGAGCACCTGCTCGAGCGCGAGGCGCACGGGCGAGCTACGCGGGAGCGCCGCGATCGAGCCGCGCAGGATCGCGCTCGTGTTGCGCAGACCGAGCAGCGTGACATTGGCCCCGAGGATCTGGATCGTGCCGCCGCTCAGGACCAGTTGGAGATCCGAGACGGCCACGTGCAGCACCTGCCTGGAGACCGCCTGCTCGACCTGGTTCACCCGCGTGCTGATCGCCTGGTCGACGAACTGGCGCTCGACGGGATTGCGCGAGTTGAGCACCACCTGCACGGTCGGATTCCCCACCCCCTGCTGAATCAGGTCCTGGATCTGGGCCACGATGTCCGGGGGGATGATCAGCGCCGCCTGCGCCTGGCCGCTGCGCACGGCGGCGATCGCGGCCTGCGGCGAGTCGACCTTGATCGGCTGGATCGACTGAAACAGCTCGCCCGCGTACTTGGAGATGTTGATCTGCTGGCTGCCGAAGCCAACTCGTCCCTGCCCCGGCGCGACGCCGCTGTAGAAGGCGACCTTCGGCTTGCCGGGCGGGCTCGAGAGGGCGAAGCCGATCATCAGCGCGATCGCGATCGGATAGACGATCAGCAGCGCCACCAGCAGCGGCGAGCGCCTGAGGATCTGAAGATCCTTGATCAGCAGCCAGCGCAGCGCGCGCCCCCGCTCAGTGGCCGCGGTCGTGCAGGAAGCGCACGAACGCAGCCTCGAAGTCGCGCGAGTCGCCGCCCACCGCCCGCTCCAGCTCGCCCGGCGTGCCGGTGAACAGCAGCTCGCCGTCGACGAGCACGAGCACGCGCTCGGCGTAGCGCTCGGCCTCGCCGACGTTGTGGGTGGAGAAGAACACGGTGGTTCCCCGGTGCGCGAGCGACCCGATGAACTCCCACAGGCGCTCGCGCTGGCGCGGGTCGAGTGAGGCCGAGGGCTCGTCGAGTAGCAGCACGACGGGCTCGGACAGCAATCCAATGGCGATGTTCACGCGCTGCTGGTTGCCACCCGACAGGCGCCCGACCTCTTCGTCGGCGCGGTCCTCGAGGCCGGTCTGCGCGAGCATCCGCGCCACCGCGGCTTCGGGATCGCTCAGCTTCTCCAGGCGCGCGAACAGGCGCAGGTTCTCGGCCACCGACAGCTTGGAGTACAGCGCCGGCTGCTGCGGGACCCAGCCGATCTCACGCGCCGGCCGCGTCAGCTCGCCGCCGCTCGGCGCGAGCACGCCGGCCAGGATCGAGAGCAGTGTCGTCTTGCCGGCGCCGTTGGGACCGATCAGCGCCACCAGCTCTCCGGAGCGGAGCTCGAACGACACGTCGTCGAGCGCGCGCCGCGCGCCGAAGTGCTTGCTCAGCGACCGCGCCGCCAGGGTGGCTACGGCATCGCCGGTGGGGACGGCGGTGGACACGTTGGCGGAGGCTAGTACAGCCCGCGCCGGCGGGAATCAGGCGAACAGCTTGCGCCGCGACGCCCAGCGTGAGACCGCGCTCGCGCCGAGCAGGGCCCCGCTGATCACGGCCGGACCGCCTCCGATCAAGAGGACGGCGATTCCGACCTCCCAGACCGGCCGCGTGCCGACGACGAGGCCGATCACGATCAGCGCGATAGCCGGGATGAGCATCACCGCGCTGAGCATCAGCCAGAAGCCTCCGGCCCGCCCGAGGCGACGGCCCTGCCGCTCGAGTTGTGGATCGTTGACTGCCATGTCCTGCGCTTACCCACCGTGCCAACCGCTAAAGCGGCGGCGGTCAGCGCGAGGACCGCACCGGCGGCTCGAGCGACGCGCCGCAGGCGTGACAGAACGCGTCGTCCGGGCCGGCCGGCGCGCCGCAGTCGGGACATCGCCCGGGAACGATCCGCAGCACGTCCAGGCGCGTCGGCGCGGTGGCCCAGCTCTCGAGCACGAGGTGGCGGCGCAGGTAGAGCACGGTCTGGCGGATCACGGCCGCGATCGGTAGCGCGAGGAGCGCGCCGGCGATCCCATAGAGCTGATAGCCGATGAGCAGCGACAGGATGATCAGGATCGGGTTGATCCGCAGCGAGATCCGGAACACCTGGGGCGCCACGACGTGCCCCTCGAGCTGCTGGAGGCCGACGAACAGCAGGACCACCCAGAGCGCGCTGATCGGGTCGCTGAACAGAGCCACGAGCACCGCGGGCGCCGGCCCGATGATCGGCCCGATGTACGGGATGAACTCCATCAGGCCGTAGAAGGCGCCGAAGAACAGCGCGAAGCGCTGCCCGTCCGGGAAGATGCCGATGACGCCGAAGATCCACAGGCAGAGCGCGGCGCTCGCACCCATGATCAGGCTGAACAGCAGCTGTCCGCGGACGTAGCCGAACACAGCGCGCTGGATCAGGAGCGGGTAGTCGTCCTCGGGCGTGCCGTCCCCCGGCGGCATCACGCGTCTGACCAGATTGCCGATGCCCTCGGCGTAGACCAGCAGGTAGATCGAGAGCACGAACACGAGCACGAGGTCGAACCCCGTGGTCACGAGCTCGCCGAGCAGATCGCGCGAGAACGAGACGATGTTGCCCGAGCCCTTGAGCACGTTCTTCTCGAGCGTCTGCAGCGCGTTCTGTCCCTGCTGCTGGATCTGGACCCTGATCCCGTGACGGTTGAGCCAGCGCTGGAAGCTCGACAGGTCGCGCGTCGCGGTGCGCGTGAAGCTCGGGATGTTGTGCTCGAGCCGGCTCACCTGCGTGCTCACCGGATTGGCGAGCAGCACGCCCACGCCCGCCAGCGCGGCGAAGAACGCGAGGTAGATGGCGAGGATCGCCAGGCCGCGGGGGACATGACGGCGCTGGAGCATCTTCACCAGCGGGTTGAGGATCAGCGCGATCGTGCTCGCCGCGAGCAGGATCAGCAGCACCGTGCCGGCGGCACGCGCGAGCGCCCACAGCGCCAGCAGCGCGATCGGCAACAGCACGAGCTGGACCCAGCGGGGGACCACGACCGGCGGCAGCGGCGCGCCCATCGGCGCCTGGACCGGCGGGTCCTCGGGCGGGGCCGGCGGCCGCAGGGATGATCTGCCGGGAAGCCTCAGCCGCATGTTGATGGAAGTATGAGTGCCGTGAGGTCGTGATCAAGCCCGTCAACATCCTGTTCCTCGGCGACGTGGTCGGCGGGATCGGCAAGCGCACGCTGCTCGCGCTGCTGCCCGAGCTGCGCGAGCGCCACGCCGCGGACTTCGTCGTGGTCAACGGCGAGAACGCCGCCGGCGGGATGGGGATCACCCCGAAGATCGCCCGCGAGCTCCTGGACGCCGGCGTCGACGCGATCACGCTCGGCAACCACACCTACCGCCACCGCGAGATCTACAGCTACCTCGACGAGGAGGACCGGATCCTGCGCCCCGCCAACTTCCTGCGCAGCCAGCCCGGACACGGCACGTGCGTGGTCGAGTCCGGCGGCGTCCGCCTCGGGGTGGTGTCGCTGTCGGGGAACCTGTTCATGAACGCGGCGCGGCCGGCGTTCAGCGAGGCCGACGCCGCCCTGCACACGCTCAAGGGCAAGGTCGACCACGTGCTCGTCGACATGCACGCCGAGGCGACGAGCGAGAAGGTCGGGATGGGCTGGCACCTCGACGGCCGCGTCACCGCCGTCGTCGGCACCCACACGCATGTCCCCACCGCCGACGCGCGGATCCTCCCGGGCGGCACCGCCTACATCACCGACGTCGGCATGACCGGCCCGCGCGGTGGCGTGATCGGTGTCAAGCGAGAGCAGGCGGTCGAGTCGATGGTGACGAAGATGCCGGTCCGCTTCGAGACCTCGACCGAGGACCCGTGGCTCAACGGCGTGGTGATCCGCGACGCGCGAGCCGATGCGCGCGGAGGCGATCGAGCAGGTTCTCGTGCCGGCTCCAGGGGTTCAGTAGGGGCCGCGCCGCGCGGACCCGATCAGGCCGCGGCCAGCGCCGGCCGCTGCTCCCACCCTCGCTCCTCCTCCTCGAGCGCCCACCCGAGGCGCGACGGATACGCGCCGAACAGCGCCACGATCACGAGCGGGAAGAACCACACGATGTAGGAGTAGAGCCAGTAGTTGGCGACCATCTGGAGCGCGATCAGGACCGCCGCCCCGAGCGCCGCCACCTCGAGCACTCCGCGCCGGCGTGGCAGCACGGCCGCGGTCAGCGCCAGCGCCACCGCCGCGCCCTCGGCGAGGTGCTGCTCGAGCCCGAGCCCGCCCCACAGGCCCCAGATCGTGAACGGCGAGGCGCGGGTCGCCTGGTAGCTGATCGTGTCGCGCCAGAAGGCGTGCAGGTTGCCGTCGAGCAGCACCGGGAGCATGCACACGGCGACCGTGGCCGCGAACGCGAGCACGTACGCGAGCAGCGATCGGCGGCGCGGCCGTGGCTCATCCAGGCCGCGCATCAGCAGCGGCGCCAGCGCCAGGGGCGCGAACTTGGTCAGGCCCGCGAGCGCGCCGGCGAAGCCACGCGCCGGTGCCGAGGTGATGACGAGCAGCGCGACCACGAGCAGCAGCGCCACCAGCGTGTCGTTGGTGTTGGAGCTGAGCGACCACAGCGTGAACGGGTACGCCGCCCAGCCGTAGGCGAGCACGACCCCGAGCGTCGGCCCGCGGATCCGCCGGCCCAGGACGAACAGCCCGAGCAGCGTGAGCAGGTCGAAGGCGATCGCGGCCGCGTGCGCCGCCGGCAGCCCGTCCCACTTCCCGCTCCAGCCGAACACGGCCAGGAACGGCACGTAGGCGTAGTAGTTGACCGGGCCGTAGGTGTCGCCACTGGAGTTGTCGGCGGGCCAGTTGCCGTAGAGGCGCTGGCCATCGACGAGCTTGTGAGCGCCGATCACGCCGGCGTAGCCGACATCGATCACGTTCGAGTCGGCCACGTTGAGCCCGACGCGGAAGCCGACCAGGAACACGATCGCGACGGCCAGCCACGACGTCGGCACGATCAGCCGCAGCGGCTCGCGCGGTCGCCCACGGCCCGCGGCGAGCAGGAGCATGCGCACGAGCAGATAGAGCATGAACGGATAGATGAGCGGGACCGACAATCCGATCTTCGCGTGGTTGAACAGCGCCAGCGAGATCGAGAAGCCGAGCAGCATCAGCAGATCGAGGTGCAGCAGCGACGGCCGCCGGCGCACGAAGGGCGCCACGAACAGCAGGCACAGCGGGATCCACACGTACCAGGCGTTGACGTTGCGCCCGAACGCTCCCGGGTAGCCGCGCGCCATCGACCAGGCGACCTGGAAGCCGGTCCACACCTGAGTCACCGCGCCGGTGGCGTCGTCCACGTAGACCTGGAGGAGCTCCTTGGCCTGGCGCCCGGCGGAGAACCAGCTGACCTGCCATTGGCCGGGTCCCTTGGTGTACTCGTACGGGGTGGCGCGCGGGTGGCGCCGGAGCTCGGAGCGCGCCACGGGTGAGCTCGCCGCGATCTGCTTGACCTGGCGGGCGTTCAGGCGGTAGCCGGCGGGCGGCGCGGTCTGCGAGCTGACGAGCACCGGCGCGTCCGAGGCCGCGGAGGCCGCCGCCGGGCTCAGCAGGAAGACCGCGAGGAGGAGGGCGAGCAGCCTCCGGCCTACAGCCGGAAGCTCCAGAGCTTCTGCCCGAGGAAGTTGAGCGGCATGCCGACGGCGACCGAGATCGCCTGGGCCACGTCCTTGTGCATGCCCCCGCCGACCAGCATGACCAGCACCACGTATGAGAATCCGAACGTGACGAGCGATACGGCGAAGAATCGCAGGCCCTGGTGCACAGCGCGCCCGTGCTTGGCCCGGAACGTCCAGTGGCGGTTCCAGAAGAAGTTGTTGAGCACCGAGACGATGTAGGCCAGGACCGCAGCCACCCGGTAGTCGACCCCGATCAGGTGCAAGCTGGCGGCGAACACGGCGAGGTTGACGAAGTAGCCGGTGGCGCCGACGGCGCCGAAGCGCACGAGCTGGAGCCAGTTGTGCGGGCGCGTCACGCCGTGCCGCACGCGGTGGTGGAACGGCAGCGGGACGCTGGTCGTGAAGTCGTCGGACATCTGGCTGAATGTATCGGCGTGATATTGGCGAGCCGTAAGCCAGCTCCTCCGTTAACCGGGCCCTAACCGGGACTTGCCAATCGCTTCGCCGGCTAACGGTACCCCGAAATGCTCGCGAACCATCGGCGCCACGTCGCGCAGCGACCATTGCTCGCAGGCCTGGCGCGAGTCGGGACCGGTTCCGCACCACAGGAGCGCGCCGAGCGAATCGGAGCGGTGCAGTGAGCCGTGGCTGCCCCCGCCGACGTGGTCGGAACCGCCCCAGTCGACGAACTCGTAGCCGGGCGCGGCTGAGAGGAGCACGTCCCCGGCGGTGGGACAGGTGAGCGCGGACCAGATCCGACACAGGGCATCTGGATAGTCAGACGCCGTGATCCGCCCATCTCTCACGCGGGCACCGAGCGTGGCCAGCTTGCCCTCGACGCTCCAGCTGCGCCCGCGCAGGTCCTCGACGTCTCCGCCCGGCGCGAAGCGCAGCTCTCCGCGCGCCGAGCGCACGATCGCCTCCTCCGCGTCGGCGGACAGCCGCAACGTCAGGTCGACCCCGTCGAGCTCGGCCACCGCGTCCATCGACCGGTCGATCACCTCCTCGCGGTGGTCCTCGTCGAGCGCGTAGATCATCGCGGCTCGCTGCGCCGGGCTCAGCGCCACCTCGGCATTGGCCGACCGCGACGCGCTCCGGGTCGCCACCTCGAAGTCGGCGAAGGCCCGGTCCAGGCGGATCCGCTCCTCGACCTTGGCCTGCGAGTGGTCGGAGGTGACGATCACCGCGTGATCCTCGAGGAAGGCAGCGGGCCCGCCGGCGGCGTGCATGAGCCGCTCGAGCTGACGGTCGGCGGCGGCGATCGACGTGACCTGGGCGTGGGGACCGTTCTTGTGCGACCACGCGTCGTTGTCGGGCAGCGAGAACAGCATGAAGTCGAACAGGTCGTTCTCGACCAGGTAGGCGCCGACGCAGCCGGTGTGCTGGTCGCGGATGCCCGGCATCCCGAGCTGGCCCCGGCAGCCGGTCTTGCGGCTGGCGTAGAGGTCGGCGTAGAACAGCTCGCGGGGACCGTCGATCGTGCGCCGGAACAGGGTCGAGGTCACGATCCTCGCGAGCGCGGTTTCGTTCGAGACCTCGTGGTGGTGGCGGCCGCGGTAGATCAGATAGGTGGTGCCCGCGGTCCGCACGTCGCCGTCGTCGAGCGTCTCGAACACCGTCTGCACGTCGTGCGAGAGGTGCTCGGCGTTCATCCGGTAAACGGTGTCGGTGAGCGAGCGCAGCACGCCGAACTGTCGGCTGGCCGAGAAGCTCGACCCGTACTCGACGTAGCGGCCCTCCTCGCGGTGGTACCAGTTCATGCTCGGGATGTGGTGCTGGTCGGGGCCGACCCCGGTGGTGATCGTCGCCGCGCACACCGGCGTGACCGACGGGAAGGCGGCGACGCAGTCATCGACGTACACGCCCTCCTGCTTGATCCGCGCCAGCGCCGGGGCCCGGCCGGAGGCGATCGCGCGCTCCAGCATCGCCGGCTTGAGCGCGTCGATCACGACCAGAACGAGCTTCTTGACTCCCTCGCTCAACGCAGGATCCGCAGGCCCGCGTACTTCTGCCCCTCGCGCCGGCGGCTCGCCAGCCACAGCCAGCCGAGCGCCAGCAGGCCGATCAGGCCGATCGGCGGCGCCACCACCGACAGCGCAGCCAGGCTCACCGCGGCGGCCTCCGCGTACATCGGGACGGCTCCCGCCGCCTCGGCATCGAGCCGGCCCCGGACCCGCGCGAACAGCGGCCGGGTCGCGAACAGTCCCACCGCGGCGCACAGCACGCCGCCGATCCATCCGGGCCACGCGGCGTAGTGCTGCGTGCCGCGCGCCTGAAGCGAGCCCGCGAACAGCAACGCGCCCAGCGCCAGCGCCACCAGTCCGAGCGCGATCGCCTCGGGACTGCGCCAGCCTCGGTCGGTACCCAGGCGGCGCTCGATCAGCACCGCCGCGAACGCGAGGACCACGAGCGCGAGCAGGAAAGGCCAGCGCTGCAGGAAAGAGTACGTGGTGCCGTTGAAGTGGATCTCGATCTTGGCGGCGGCCAGGACGCCGACCACGAGGGCGGCCAGGAACGGGCGGATGCCGACGGCCGCGGCCACGCCGATGCCGGTGAGGATGTCGAAGACGAGATGCACCGTGGTGTACCTTGAGGAACCGTGACGATAGCCAAGAGGGCGCCGTGAGCCCGGGGAGGCGCTCGCGGTCCACCGCGCACGACATCGAACGTTACGCGGCGCTGTTCGCGGAGCGTACGAAGGTCATGAAGTCCTCCGCCATGCGCGACCTGATGGCGCTGACCGAGCGCCCCGATGTGATCTCGCTCGCCGGCGGGATGCCCGATACCTCGACCTTCCCCCCCGAGTCCTACGCCTCGCTGATGAGCTCGGTGGCGGCCGAGTCGTGCGCCCGAGCGTTGCAGTACGGCCCGACCGAGGGGCTGGCGCTGGTCAAGCGCTGCATCGTCGAGGTCATGCGCTCGGAGGGGATGGACGCCGACCCCGACGAGGTCATGGTCACGACGGGCGGGCAGCAGGTGATCGACCTCGTGTGCAAGACGCTGGTCGACCCGGGGGACGTCGTCGTCACCGAGGCGCCGACCTATCCGGGCGCCGTTCCGACGTTCTCCGCCTACCAGGCCGATGTCGTTCAGATCACGATGGATCGCGACGGCATGCGCATCGACGAGCTCGTGGAGACGCTCGACGCGCTCGAGCGCGCGGGCCGGCGACCGAAGTTCATCTACACCGTTCCCAACTTCCACAATCCCGCCGGCGTGACGCTCTCGCTCGAGCGCCGGCGCGAGCTCGTGCGGATCGCCACCGAGCGCGAGCTGCTCGTGCTCGAGGACAACCCCTACGGACTGCTCCGCTACGAGGGCACGCCGCTGCCCACGCTGCGCTCGCTCGACGACGAGTTCGTGATCTACGCCGGGACGTTCTCGAAGATCCTCTCGCCCGGGGTTCGCCTGGGCTGGACGACCGCGCCGGCGCCCGTGCTCCAGAAGATGAACGTCGGCAAGCAGGGGACCGACCTGTGCTCGTCCTCGATCTCGCAGTACTTCGTGAGCGCCTACTTCGAGTCGGGCCCGTGGGAGGACTACGTGCGCTCGCTGATCGAGATCTACCGGCGCCGCCGCGACGTGATGCTCGACGCGCTCGCCGAGCACCTTCCGCGCGAGGCCGAATGGACTCACCCTCAGGGCGGGCTGTTCATCTGGGCCACGCTGCCCGAGTACATCGACACGACCGACCTGCTGGCGCGGGCGCTCGAGGAGCACGTGGCGTTCGTGCCGGGCCGTGCCGCGTTCATGGACGGTCGTGGCGCCTCGGCGATGCGCCTGAACTTCTCGGGCGTCGACGAGGCGCGCATCCGCGAGGGCATCCGCCGGCTTGGCGAGGTCGTGCGCGAGCAGGTCGACCTGTACGGGACGCTCACCGGGACCGCGCCGGCTCCGCGGCCGCGGTCGCGGTCCGAATCCGCCGGCGCCGGCGGCGTCCGAGGAGCCCGCGGCGCCGGCCGAGCTGGCCAAGGTCCTGCAGCTGCGCTCGCGCGCGCGGTGATGCGCATCGCGGTCCTGAAGGGGGGCCGCTCGCTCGAGCGCCAGGTGTCGCTCAAGTCCGGCGCCCGGGTCGAGGATGCCCTCGAGCGGCTCGGACACGAGGTGGTCGCGGTCGACGTCGGCGCGGACCTGGTGGAGCGGCTGAGCGCCGAGCGGCCGGAGCTGGCGTTCGTGGCCCTGCACGGGCGCGACGGCGAGGACGGGACCGTGCAGGAGCTGCTCGAGGTGATGGGGATCCCCTACACCGGGTCGGGCATCTCGGCCTGCATCCGGGCTTCGGACAAGGTCCTGGCCAAGCACGCGATGCTCGACGCCGACATCCCCACGCCGGACTTCTTCGCGTTCAGCGAGACGGCGTTCCGCGAGCTGGGCGCGGCCCAGGCGCTGCCGGCGATCGAGGAGCGGCTGCAGTTCCCGATCGTGGTCAAGCCGGCGTCGCAGGGCTCGGCGCTCGGGATCAAGTTCGCGCGCACGGCAGCCGACGTCCCCGGGGCGCTGGTGGCGGCCTTCTCGTATGACCGCAAGGTGTTGCTCGAGCGCTACATCGCGGGGCGCGATCTCGCCGTCTCGGTGCTGGACGGGGTGGCGCTGCCGATCGTCGAGGCCGTGCCCGAGCAGGAGGACTTCTACGACTTCGAGTCGCGCTACGAGATCGGCCGCACCCGGTTCGTGTGCCCGGCCGAGCTCCCGGAGGAGGTGGCGGAGCGCGCCGGCGAGATCGCCCTCGACGTCTACCGCCTGCTCGGGTGCTCGGGGTTCGCCCGGGTCGACCTGATGCTCGGCGATCCGGACGGACTGTTCGTCCTCGAGGTCAACTCGATTCCCGGGCTGACCGAGACGTCATTGCTTCCCCAGGCCGCCGATGCCGCCGGGATCGGCTTCGACGAGCTCATCTCGCGGATCGTCGCGAGCGCGTGGGATGTAACTCGGACATAGTCCGACTTTCCTCCCAACCGCCCCGGGCTACTCGTCGGAGGCGAAGTCCTCCGGCGTCACATGGTCGAGGAAGTCCTTGAACTTCTCGACCACCTCTTCGGTGTCCTCGACCTCGTGCTCGAACTCGATCGCGGACTCGGCGATGACGTCGTCGGCGGCGAAGATCGGCGCGCCGGCGCGCACCGCCAGGGCGAGCGCATCGGACGGCCGGGAGTCGATCTCCATGTCGCGCCCGTTGGCCCGCAGGCTGATCGAGGCGTAGAAGGTGTTCTCGCGCAGCTCGGTGACCGCCACCCGGGTGCACTCCACGTCGAGCTCGCCGAGGACGTCCGAGAGGAGGTCGTGGGTCATCGGGCGGGGGGTGGAGGCGCCCTGGAGCTTCATCAGGATCGCGGCAGCCTCCGGATGGCCGATCCAGATCGGCAGGAACTTGTTGCTCTCGACGGTCTTCAGCAGCACGATCGGCTGTTTGCCGACCATGTCGAAGCTCACGCCGTAGATGACCATCTCCTGCACGAGGGGCACTCCTCAATCGGGGTGAGGCAAGTATAGGCAGGCAAATCCGGGGCTCTGGGCGGGTCACAGAGCGCCCTCCTCGCGCAGTACGCGGCGCGCGATGGCGAACGCGCTGTTGGCCGCCGGGACCCCCGCATATACCCCCGTATGCAGGAGAATCTCGGAGATCTCGTCGGCCGTGAGGCCGTTGCGGAGCGCCGCGCGGACGTGCATTGCGATCTCGTTCTCGGCCCTCAGCGAGACCAGCGCCGCGAGCGTGATCGCGCTGCGCATTCGGCGGTCCAGACCGGGCCGCGACCACGGTCCGCCCCACGCGTAACGGGTGATGAACTCCTGAAACGGCGCGCCGAAGCCGCCCGCCGAGGCGGCGGCGCGATCGACGTGCTCGTCGCCCAGGATCTCGCGCCGGGTCTGCATCCCGGTCTCGTAATCGGTCACGGCGAAGCTCCTCTCTGGATCAGCTCGGTGGCGCGCTGCGGCTGCTGCACGGTGGCGAGGTGGGCGGCGTCGGGGATCACGGCGAACTCGGCGCCGGGGATGGCCTCGGCGATCGCCTCGCCGTGCTCGGGCGGCGTCGCCGGGTCCTCGGCGCCGGCAACGACGAGCGCCGGCGCCCGGATCGAAGCCAGGTCTCCGCGCAGGTCCATGCCGGCGATCGCCTCGCAGCAGCCGGCATAGCCCTCGCGCGGGGTGGCGCACAGCCCGCTCCGGAAGCGCCCCACGATCTCCGGATCAAACCCCGGCGTGAACCAGCGCTCGACCACCGCGTCGGCGATCGGCTCGATCCCGCGCTCGCGGACGGCCGCGGCGCGCTCGGCGTAGGCGCTGCCGAGGTAAGCCGAGGTGCAGAACAGGACGAGGCGCTCGACCCGCTCGGGAGCATGGGCCGCGATCCACAGGCTGACCATGCCTCCGATCGAGAGGCCGCACAGCGGCGCGCGCTCGATCTCCAGCTCGTCCATCAGCGCCAGCAGGTCGCCACCGAGCTCGGCCATCGAGTACGGACCCGGCGGCACGTGCGACTGGCCGTGGCCGCGGAGGTCGTAGCGCACGACGCGGAAGCGCTCGCTGAGCTCGGCGATCTGCGGATCCCACATCGAGAGGTCGGTCCCCAGCGACCCGGTCAGCACGAGCGCCGGCGCACCCGGCGCTCCGTCGACGCGGTGGTTCAGCATCCGAGCGCGCGATCGATCAGCTGCGAGGTCACGCCCAAATAGCGCGCCGGGTCGAGGGCGCGGGCGACGCCGTCGGGACCGAGCGCGTCGGCCACCTCGGGCACGTCGAGCAGGGCCTCGCGGAACGGGCGCCCGTCCCGCGCCGCGCGCTCGACCAGCTCCTGCGCGGCGGTGCGCCCGAGCTGGTCAGAAAGCGCGGTGGCGACGCTCTCGCTCATCAGCAGCCCGCCGGTGATCTGGAGGTCGGCCTCGAGCTTGTCGCGGTCGATCCGCAGGTCGCTCACCAGCTCGCGCGTCCCGGCCGCCGCCGAGCCGGCCAGCCGGAGCAGCTCGAGCAGCGGCTCCCACTCCGCCTGCCAGGCGCCGGCGGCGCGCTCGTGCTCCTGGACCATGGCGGCGTAGATCGTGGCCAGCAGCCCCGGCGCGCGGTACGCGCAGGCGAGCACGCCGATCGCCCCAACCGGGTTTTGCTTGTGGGGCATGGTCGAGGAGCCACCGCGGCCCGGGCCGCCTCCTTCGGAGGCCTCGGCGACCTCGGTCTGGGCGAGCAGCACGACGTCGCGGGCGATCTTGCCCATCACCCCGGCGGCGGCGGCGAGCGCGGCGGCGAGCGCGGCCGGGCGCAGGCGGATCGTGTGCCAGGCGAGCGGCGGCTCGCACAGCGAGAGCTGCTCGGCGACGTCGGCCACGACCTCGAGGCCGTGCTCGCCCAGGGCGGCGAGCGTGCCGACCGCGCCCCCGAGCTGCACCGCCAGGACCTCGTCGCGGACGCGGGCGAGCTCGGCGCGCGCCCCGGCCAACCCCGCGGCCCAGCCGGCGACCTTCAGCCCGACGGTCACCGGGAGCGCCTGTTGGAGCAGCGTGCGCCCGACTGCGAGGGTGTCGCGGTGCTCGCGGGCGAGCACGGCGCAGGCCTCGGCCGCGCCGTCGAGGTCGGCGAGAGCGGGTCGAGCGCGCGGCGCGCGACGAGCATGGTCGCCGTGTCGAGCACGTCCTGGCTGGTGGCGCCGGTGTGGAGGTACGCCGAGGCCCGGTCGCTCAGCCGGCTCCGGAGGGCCTTGAGCAGGGCCGGGACCGGCGTGCCCTTGTCCCCGGTCCCCGCGCCGAGCTCGGAGAGGTCGAACTGCGCCGCGTCCGCCACACCCTGGAGCTCCTCGGCCGCCTCCGCCGGGGCCAGGCCGGCGCGGGCCAGCGCGTGCATCAGCGCCACCTCGAAGTCGAGCATCGCCTGCAGGAACGCGCGCTCGCTCGCCGCCCGCGCCACCTCGCCGCGAGCGAACAGGCCCGAAAAGAGACCGTCCGCGCTGCTCACGGGCGGGACGGTACCGCCGCGCGAGTCAGGACTCGTCGTCGTTCTCGGCGGGCGAGTACTCCTCGTGGCGCTCCTCGACCGAGCGCTCCCGCGACTCCCCGCCGGGCACTTCCTTGTCGTCGAGCTCGTCGGTGATCTTCTTCGCCGGCGCCTCGCCCTCGGCCATCTGCCCGGCGTAGGAGTTGGACTCGAGGAACTCGTCGTCGGCCAGGCCGATCGAGTAGTAGAGGCGGAGCTTCTCGTCGTCCTCCTCGGAGATCTCATCGCCGGCCTCGACCTCGGGCGCCTCCTCGAGGTGGCCGAAGCTGTAGGGGACGCTCAGGTCGCCGTCGCTCTCGCGCAGGCGGGCCAGGGGCACGACCAGGATCTTCCCCTCGGCATCGGTCTCGTCGCCGATCCTGCCCTCAGCCGAGACCTCGATCGCCACCCACATGGGCTCGCCCTCGTCGCCGACGCCGTAGACATCTTTGATCTCGCCGACCTCCTCGCCCTGCTGATCCGCGACTGCGCGGCCGGGCAAGCTGCTTATGTCCTCAATGCGAAGGGCCATGTCCATCTCCTATGAGCCGGGCGACACGCCATCTCTACCCCGCGCGCGGGATGATTAGAAGCTCAGGGGCGCGAGCATCGGCAATTCGGCCATCCAGCGTGAGATGCGCGCGCGGACGGGGTACACCGCTCGGAGCAGGCAACACGTACGAACGGTGCGCCAGACGCAAATCCGAACCTAACCGTGGCCAACATAGCACGGGGGGCGCAGGTTCGATAACCGTCGTACAAGTGTTACAATACGGTACGTATCGAACCACTCGAAATCTCGGAGATAGACCCTGAAAAGCTTTGAAACCCGCGATCGTGACGCCGCCACTGGGCGCAGCAGCGATCGCCACGACCCAACTGAACGAACACGGAAGCGGCCGCCGCGTGGGCGCGCCGCCGCGAGCGGGAACCGCCGCCAGAGCCGGCGCCAGGCCGCGCACAGCGCGCCCCGCTCAGAGCACGTGGTCGCTGGGCAGGACCAGGCGATCGGCACCGCCGACTCGCTCGATCTGTTCCTGCGCCGGGCCCGTGAGCACCCACTCCTGAACGCCGCCGAGGAGGTCGAGCTCGCCAAGCGGATCGAGCGCGGCGACCTGGCGGCCAAGGAGCGCATGATCAATTCGAACCTGAGGCTGGTCGTCTCCCAGGCCCGCCGCTACCAGGGCCACGGCCTCCCGATGGAGGACCTGGTCCAGGAGGGCATGCTCGGTCTGATCCGGGCCGTGGAGAAGTTCGACTGGCGCCGCGGGTTCAAGTTCTCGACCTACGGCACGCTCTGGATCCGCCAGGCGATTCAGCGTGGCCTCCAGAACCATGGCCGGACGATTCGCGTGCCGGTTCACGTCGCGCAGCGCCAGGTCAAGGTCCGCAAGGTCGAGAGCGAGCTCAGCACCAAGCTCTCACGGGAGCCGACCGACGAGGAGGTCGCCGCGGCGGCTGGACTCGAGGTCGACGAGGTGACCGAGCTGCGCGAGCTGAGCCGCGGCCTGGCCAGCCTCGATCAGCCGGTGGGCGACGACGGCGAGACCGCCTTCGGCGATCTGCTCGCCTCCGATCGCCCGGAGCCCGATCAGGAGATCGCGGACATCGACCGCGACCGTCGCGTGAACGACGTCGTCGGTCAGCTGCCCGAGCCCGAGCGCAACGTCATCCGGCTGCGCTTCGGCCTCACCGGCGAGGAGCCGCGGACGCTGAGGCAGACCGGCAGCGAGCTCGGGATCCCGCTGGAGCGGGCGCGCGAGCTCGAGGAGCGCGGGCTGCGGCACCTGGCTCGGAGCTCCGAGCTCGAGCAGCTCCGTCAGGCCGCTTAGGACGAACTGACCCGGCCGGGGGCGGTGGGCCACCCAAAGGCCCGCCGCCGCCCGCCGCGGTCGCCTCACAGGCGCTGGTAGCGCGCCTCGAAGAACGAGAACAGGGCGAACATCTCGAGCCCCGCGGCGACCAGGGCGAGGATCACGTTCCCGAACGGCTCCCCCTGCACCTGGGCCAGCGCGCCGTCGAGCCCGATCCCGGTCGTCTTGAAGTCGATCGCCGTCCGGCACAGGAAGTAGCCGACGAGCGTGAACACGCCGGCGCGGGCGATCAGGCCGATGCGGCCGAGGACGACGAACACGCGCTCCTCGTGGCGGCTCATCTCATGGGATTTGTTGTCGCCCACGAACTGGCCGCGCACCGCCTCGTAGCACTGGAACAGGCTCACGCCGACCAGGACCGCGCCCGCGACGAACACGACGACCTGGCCGCCGGGCCAGCCGAGCACGCCGCTCGCTTCGCCCCGCTCTCCCGCCTGGCGGCCCGCGGCGCCGACCAGGACCTCGACCGATAGGGCGAAGAAGGCGACGTAGACCGCTCCGGCGGACAGGTTGGCGACGCGATCCTTGAAGCTCTTGCCACCTCCGCCCTCGGGACCGCGGCCCATCACGCCGAGCCCGAGCTTCCACAGCGAGTAGGCGAGCAGCCCAACCGCCGCGACCGCGATCACGATCCGGCCGAGAGGCGCCTGCGCGATCAGCGCCAGCGCGCCCTGCTGGTTGGGGCTCGTGCCGCCGCTCCCGGCGCCGAGCGCCAGCGCCACCGCTACGCCTCCGATCACCCCGTAGGTCACGCCGCGCGTGACGAAGCCCGCGCGCACCGACCAGCAGAACGCGCGCGAGCGCTGGAAGGCCAGCGCCTGACGAGTCACGCCGGCGGGCAGCGGCCCGGGCGTGTCGATATCACACGTTCGTTGCACCGTCTTCTCTCCCTGCCGGCAACCGCCGAGCGGGTTGCCTGCCCGGACGCTACCCCGCAGGTGCGCCCTAGAATCCGCGGCCGGTGCGTATTCGATGGATATGGGCCGCGGCGGCGTGCGCCATCCTGCTCGCCGCGTGCGGGAGCAGCGCCCGCCCGGCGCCGCCACCCGTTCGCCTGAGCGTCGAGCGCCCCGCCGACGGCACCACGACGCTGAGCGCCCAGGTCCTCGTGCGCGGCACGGTCGGCCCGGGCACACCGACCGTGCTGGTGGCAGGCCGGCCGGCCACGGTGCGCGACGGCAGCTTCAGCGCATGGGTGCCGGTGGCGGCGGGAGCCAACGTGATCGACGTCCTCGCCGGCGCGCCTCGTGCGGCGGCCGCGATGAGCGTGCTCCGCGTCCACCGTGAGCTCCCGGTGGCGGTCCCCGACGTGACCGGCGCCGATCCGTCGGCGGCGGCGCGAGCGCTCGGACGCGCCGGACTGCGGGCGCGGGTGCGGGGCGCAGGCGGTTTCTTCCAGTCGCTGCTCCCGTTCGTCTCCAAGCAGGTGTGCTCGACGGACCCGCCGGCGGGCAGCTCGCTGGCGCCGGGGAGCGCGGTGACGCTCGTTATCGCCCGGATCTGCTGAGCGGCGGCGTCATGGCCGAGTGGCGATCAGCCCGATCGCCGGCCGGCCGTCCACGCGCTCGACCCCGAAGGTGACGTCGCCCGATCCCGCCGGCTGTCCCCCGCGCAGCAGCGTGTAGTGCGCCACGGCCCGCCCGACCCATCCGGCACCCTGGACCTGGACGTCGCCGACCGCGTACCCGGAGATCGAGCCGAACTGCGCCTCGTACTGCGCGAGCACGGCGGCGCGGCCGCGCGCTACCGCCCCGGAGCTGCCGGCGCGCACGACGTTCGGAGCGAGCACCGCCTCGAGGGCACGGCCATCGCGGTTGCTGTACGCGGTGGCGAAGGCGTGGACGGTGCGCTCGATCTCTCCCGAGGTGAGCCGGCCCGGCCGCGGAGTGCTCCGCGTACTCAGCGCCAGCGCCACGCGCCGCGACGAGCACCGCGACCAACCCGGCAAGCGCGAGCACGGCCCCGCGAGGGTTACGCCGCGCCCGCGTGGGCGCGGCGGCGCGCGGGGGTCGCAGGTCGAGCACGGTTGCGGTGCGACCTCCCGCGGACCTGCGGCGGGACCGCCGCGTGGCGCCGGCGCGGCCGGTTCCCTGCGCCGCCACGAGCGCGGCGCGGCCCAGCTCGCCTGCGGTGGCGTAGCGATCCTCCGGCCGCTTGGCGAGCGCGCGGCGAAGCAGCGGGTGAAAGGCGGCCGGTGAGACCAGGGAGGGCTCGTCGTTCAGGTGGGCGAGCATCGTGGCCTCGGCCGTCTCGCGGTGAAACGGCGGGACGCCGGTCAGCGCGGTGTGGAGCACGCACCCGAGGGCGTAGATGTCGCTGCGCGCGTCTGTGCGCTGTCCGCGCAGCTGCTCGGGAGAGCAGAAGTCGACGGTGCCCAGCCACTCGCTGCTGTCGGTCAGCCGCGTCGCTGCCTCGACGGCGCGCCCGAGTCCGAAGTCGCTGAGGTACACGCGCTCGCCGGCCAGGAGCACGTTCGCGGGCTTGACGTCGCGGTGGACGAGCCCGCTGCGGTGGGCGGCGTCGAGCGCCTGCGCCACCTGGTCGACGATCCTCGCCGCGCGGGCGGGTGCGAGCCTGCCGCGCTCGCGGAGCAGCGCCGCCAGGTCGGTGCCCTCGACGAAGCGCATGACCAGGAACAGGCAGCCGTCCTGCTCTCCGGCGGCGTAGATCGGCAGCACGTGGGGATGGTCGAGCGCCGCCATCAGCTGCGCCTCGCGCTCGAAGCGGCGGCGTACCACCGGGTCGGTGGCGCGCTCGGCCGCGATCAGCTTGATCGCCACCGGCCGTCCCAGCCGCAGATCGCTCCCGCGGTACACGACGCCCATGCCGCCGCGACCGATGAGGGCCTCGATCCGGTAGCCCGCGAGCTCGGACCCAACCGCGACTGTCGACACGGGGCGAGTGTCGCACACCGCAGCGCCACCCCGGGCAGGAGCCTGCGGCCGCCCACCCGCACCGTGTCCGCATGCGGACGCAGGCCGCCGTGCGTCCGGTTCGCGCCGTCAGATCGAGGGTAAATCGCCAACCATGAGCACGCACGCAGCCTCAGCTCGCACCGCCCGCGACCGCCCGATGCGCCTGCCCCGCACGACCGGCGCGCTGAGCGGAATCATCGTCATGGTCCTCGGCGTCTGGGGTGCGCTGATCCCCCTCATCGGACCCTGGTTCCACTACGCGTTCGGGAGCAATCAGGCCTGGCACGTGACCGGCAACCGCATCTGGCTCGAGATCGTGCCCGGCGTGGTCGCACTGATCGGAGGATGGCTGCTTCTCACCAGCGCGCACCGCACGAGCGGCCTGTTCGGCGGCTGGCTGGCAGTGATCGCCGGAGCCTGGTTCGTCATCGGCCCGGCCGTCAGCCTGTTCTGGCACCGCGCCGGCAACCCGATCGGGGCGCCGGTGGGTGGCCACCTACGCCAGGCGATCGAGCTGCTCGGCTACTTCTACGGCCTGGGCGCGCTGATCATCGCGCTGGCAGCGTTCGCGATGGGCCGCTACTTCTCGCGGCCGCGCGTGGTCGAGGAGCCGCTGGTCGCGGCCGGGGCCGCTGCGGGCGAGGTCGAGGAGCGCCGCACGCGCCGGCGTGGGCTGTTCCGTCGCCGGCCGAAGGCTGACAGAGCGCCCGCAGCCGACGACTGAGCGCCGCCGCTAACGCGACAACCAGCGCCGGAGCGCGGGCAGGAACTGAGCGGGGACAGCGAGCGCGTCCCCGTCGTCGCTGCCGCCCGCTCCCGGTGAGGCGTTCGGTCCCGGTGGCGGCGGCGTCGAGCCGGGTCCGTGCACGAAGCGCCACAGGATCCCGTCGAACTGCTGCTCGGGCACCTGGTCGATGACGTCGAAGTCGAGCCCGGCGCTGGCCGCCCGGTTGGCCGCGGTGTTGCGGTTGGTCGCGGTGACGCTCACCTTCGGGGCGATCGCGTTGTAGGGCGCGGCGTTCGCGGGCCTTGAGCTGAACGCGTCGTACAGAGGCACCGCCAGCGTCTCGGCCAGGTTGCCCGGGCGCATCCCGACGACGAGCTCGAGCGTGCGCAGGAAGGACAACTCGTCGTAGCGGTTGCGCAGCACCGCTCCGCGGCGGGCGAACGGACTGATCACGAGCGCGGGGATGCGATGGGCGTCGACGTGGTCGGCGCCGTCCTGCGCGTCGTCTTCGACGACCAGGATCAGCGAGCTGCGCCAGATGCTCGAGTGGGAGATCGTGTCGACGATCTGCCCGAGCGCCCAGTCGTTGTCGGCGACGTCGGCATACGGCGTGCGCGCACCCGGCTCGAGGCCCTGGGTGTGGTCGAGCGGCAGGGTCAGGTAGTTGATCTGCGGCACGGCGTTGTGCTCCAGCTGCTGCTGGAAGCGGCGGTTCCAGCAATCGAAGCGGGAGTGTGCGCTGCTGGGGGCCCCGGCCGGGAGCGACGAGTCGTAGTTCTCGACGTTCGGCTGCCCGAACGGCGAGAAGATCGAGAACGCCGACTCGGAGTAGCAGGGCGCAAGCGAGGGCCCGCCCGGATACGCGGGGCCGCCGCCGAACAGCGCGACGTCCGAGCCGTCCAGCACCTGCTGCTCCTGGGCGCGCTCGGCCGCCGTCCGATCCTTGTCGGGGAGCGGGGCCGCCAGCATCGCGCCGATCACCTCGCCGTAGTTGTAGAACGAGATCCGCTGGCTGACCGCCCGCTGGAAGATCGATCCGCCCACGGGCGCGCTCGCCTCGGTCAGGCCGAAGTCGAGCGGGCGCCCGCGCTCGGCGTAGAGGCTGCTCGGCGGCCAGTTGCGGATCACGTAGTCGGGGACGGAGCCCGAGTCGGTCCAGTAGTGGCCGTCGACGGAGGCCTGGGAGTCGGCATAGACGTGGTCGAGCAGCGGAAAGCGCGCGACCAGCGCATGCTCGTTGGGGGTGATGCGCTCGCCGAACAGGGTCAGCCGGGGGTCGCCGTCGCCGCGCCTGATGTCGCCGAAGACCTGGTCGTAGGTTCGGTTCTCCTTGACGATCAGGAACACATGCTTGATTGGCCCCCCGGCGCGGATCGGCGTGCCGCGGGGCGGGCGCTCGGGGTCGGTCGGTCGCAACTCGCGGTCGGCGACCGGGGTCAGGGCGCGGATTCGAGCGTCGCTGGGGAAGGCGAGGATCCCGGCGTCGCCGCGCACGATCGAGGGCAGGTACTGGAAGGCGCCGATCGAGTTGTCGTTGTCGAGCGGCGAGGTCGGATTGGGGCCGTGCGGGTTCGGGTCCCACGCCGACGCCATCGGCGGCGATCCAGATGAGCGCGCCGCGAACGCTGGCGGCGGCGGCGAACGTCGGGTAGGACGCCACCGGGAGCCGGCCGACGAGCGAGAACCGGCGCGCCGTGCGCGTCCCGCGCCGGCCGGGGTTGCAGCGCGCCGCCCGCGAGAGCGCGAACACCGCCACCGAGTCCTCCCCCGAGTCCGCGGCCAGCAGGTCGCACCCGTCGCCGGTGACGCTCACCTGCGTCGGCGTGGTCCCGCGGCCCTGCGAGCGCATCAGCGACAGGATCCCCCGAACGCGCATGTGCGCCGTGTCGATCACAGTGATCACGTCCTCGTTGGCGTTGGCCACGAACGCCCACGGCGCCTTGGGGTCGACGGCGACTGCCTCCGATCCCGCCAGGTGGGGCCCGACCTGGAGCGTCTTGATCACCGATGCCGAGGCCAGCCGGATCACCGACACCGTCGCCTGGGTCTCGCTCGAGACGAGGCCGAAGCGACCGTCGCGGGTGATCGCCGCGCCGTACGGATAGTGGCCCGACAGGGACGTAGCGGACGCGGCGCGTGCGCGTGTCGATCACCGCCGCTCGGTCCGCCAGGTTGAGCGCGGCCAGCAGCGTGTGCCCGTTGGGGCTCACGGCCAGATCGAGCGGCCACGATGCCTTCGTCGTCGTCGGCGGGAACGCCTGCTCGGCGGGCGCGTCGCGCGGCGGCGGCACCGGGATGACGCCGGCGCGCCGCGCGGTCCCGGTCCGCGGGTCGATCTTGAACACGGCGATCACGTCGCCGGCGCGGCCCGGGATGCGGGCAGGCACGCGGGTGCCGCGGAAGGGCGACTGCGCGATCCCCGAGACGTATGCGGTGCGGCCGTTCGGCGCGATCGCCATCCCGCCGTCGACGCCCGGCATCAGGATGTCCTGGATCACGCGGCCGCTGCGGACGTCCACGATCCGGATGTCGTTGCGCCCGCGGCCGGCCGACAAGGTCCAGAGGAAGCGGCCGTCCGGCGTGAGCGCGCCACCGGTGGGGAAGTTGCCGAGCTCGACCAGGCGCCCGGCCGGGTGAAGGCGCCGGCCCGTGGGCTGGATCCGGTTGACGGGCCCGATCCGCCCGGTTTGGTTCGAGACGATCGCGTCGGCGGTGCCCCCGGCAAGCGCCATCGCGCACGCGAGGGCCAGCAGCCGGCGCGCAGAGCACCACCTCATGCGCGGCAGCCTCTCAGGCCGGCGCACGCCACGCAACCCCGGCGGTCATTCCTCCGGGTGGTGCCCGACGTCCGCGGCGGCGCGCTCGATCTCGTCCGCGAGCACGCGCCAGCCCGCGAGGAAGGCCTGGCGGACCTCGGGCGACATCCGCTCGAGCGCGCGGCGCACGGGCGAGATGCGCTGGTTGACGAATGGCGCCAGTCGCCAGCAGTGCTCCTCAGGGATGCTCACCAGTGTCCGGCGGCGATCGCGCTCGTCCTCGTGGCGCTCGACCAGTCCCGTCTTGGCAAGCTCACCGACCATCAAGCTGACGGTGGCCAGGTTGAGGCTGAGGCGCTCGGCGAGATCGCCGACCGTCAGCGGCCCCTCGAGCACGAGGACGACCAGGACCGGGATGTGGCGGCGCCCGAGCCGGCCCGCCTCGAACAGCGACTTGAACCAGGACGCCTTCGCCGGCCCCCCGGATGGGCTCTCGCCCCCGCGCCGAAGACCGCGGAACACCCGCGGCATCACCCGCATGAGCTCGATCAGCTCGGAGTTCACGGTGAGGCCGGGGACACGCGTCCTCCGGCCGCTCGGAAGATCCCAAGCTCCCGTCCTCCGCGGGACTCTTGACATCCATTGTTTGAACTATAAAGTGTTTTGCAGTCAAGGCAAATCGGTACCCGGGGGCGCGCGCGCTCGATTGGCCCGCTCGGGCCCGCGCGCAATAACGAGGCGTCCCTGACAAAGGAGTTTTCGTGCTCGGGATGACTCGCTGGTGCATCGCACATCGCCGCTGGGTTGTGATCGGATGGGTCGTGCTCGCGCTCGGCACGACGGCGATCGCCACGGCGGTCGGGCCGGAACTACGCCACCAACTTCACGCTGCCGGGCACCGAGGGCCAGCGCGCGTTCGATCTGCTCACCCAGAAGTTCCCGGCGCAGAGCGGCGATCGGGACACGATCGTGTTCCACACGACGCAGGGCACCATCTACTCGCCCGATGTTCGGCAGCGGATGGAGTCGCTGCTCGCCGGCGCGAGCTCTGCGCCCCACGTGGCGAGCGTGAGCAGCCCGTACTCGGCGCGGGGTGCGGCGCAGGTCTCACCGGACCAGCGAACCGCGTTCGCGATCGTCACCTACGACAAGCGCGCCAACCTGCTTCCGGACGCGACCGGCAAGCCGATCCTCAATGCGGTCAACGCCGCGTCGCGGGGTGGCCTTCAGGTTGCCGCGGGCGGGCAGGTGATCGAGCAGGCCGAGGGCTTCAGCATCGGGCCGGCGACGATGGTCGGCGTCCTCGCCGCGCTCGTCATCCTGCTCATCACCTTCGGCTCGTTGATCGCCGCGGGGATGCCGTTGATCACGGCCGGCCTAGGGCTCATCACCGGCACGGCGCTGATCGGCCTCGCCACGCACATCACGAGCATGTCGAACGTCTCACCGGAGCTGGCGCTGATGATCGGCCTCGGTGTCGGCGTGGACTACGCCCTGTTCATCGTCACGCGCTTCCGCGAGAACCACGCCCGCCTGGGCGACGTCCAGCAAGCCGTCGTCGAGGCGATGGACACGGCGGGCCGGGCGATCCTGCTCGCCGGCACGACGGTCGTGATCGCGCTCCTGGGCATGTTCGCCACCGGCGTGAGCTTCATGTACGGCCTGGCGATCGCCGCCGTGATCGCGGTGCTGTTCACGATGCTGGCTTCGCTGACCGTGCTGCCCGCGCTCCTGTCGCGCTTCGGAAGCCGGCTCGTGCGTCCCGGCCGCGCCGTGCGCCGGCGCGCGGCGGCGGGTCGGCCGCCGCGCGACTCGCTGTGGCGGCGGTGGAGCCTGATGGTGCAGGCGCGGCGGTGGCCGCTCGCGCTCGGCGCGCTCGTGGTGATGCTCGCCTTCCTGGCGCCTGTGACGCAACTGCGGCTGGAGAGCAGCGACGCGGGCAACGATCCGAGCAACACGAGCTCGCGCCACGCCTTCGACCTGCTCGCCCAGGGCTTCGGTCCGGGCTTCAACGGGCCGCTCCAGCTCGTCGCCGAGCTCCCGGGCCAGGGCCAGGTGTCGGCGCTGCCCGCGGTCGCGGCCGCCGCCCGATCGGCTCCCGACGTGGCCGCGGTCACGCCGCCGCGGCTCAACCCGACCGGGACGGTCGCCGTGCTCCAGGTCTATCCCCGCTCGGCCCCGCAGGCCAGCGCGACGACCGATCTGGTCAACCATCTGCGCGACGACGTGCTGCCGCCGATCGAGCGGCGTAGCGGCACGCGCGTGCTCGTGGGCGGCTTCACCGCGGTGTCGATCGACTTCTCCCACGTGCTGGCGAGCAAGCTCCCGCTGTTCATCGCGATCGTGGTCGTGCTCTCGGCCCTGCTGCTGTTCGTCATGTTCCGCTCGATCGTGATTCCGATCCAGGCGGCGCTGATGAACCTGCTCAGCATCGGCGGCGCGCTCGGCGCGACCGTGGCCGTGTTCCAGCTCGGATGGCTGGCCGGCCCGCTCGGTCTGGAGAAGGGGCCGGTGGAACCATGGATCCCGGTGCTGATGTTCGCGGTCGTGTTCGGGCTGTCGATGGACTACGAGGTCTTCCTGGTCTCGCGCGTGCGCGAGGAATGGGTGCTCCGCCGCGACGCCACGGCCGCGGTGGCCGACGGCATCGCCTTCACCGGCCGGGTGATCAGCGCCGCGGCGGCGATCATGGTCTGCGTGTTCCTGTCGTTCATGCTCGGCGACGAGCGCTCGATCAAGGAGTTCGGCTTCGGCCTGGCGGCGGCGGTGTTCCTCGACGCGCTCGTGGTTCGCTGTGTGATGCTGCCGGCGGTGCTCGAGATCCTCGGTTCGCTCACCTGGAAGCTTCCGGCCTGGATCGACGCCCGTCTGCCCCATGTGAACATCGAAGGTTCGGCGGCCCACGATGCGTTCCGCGCGAGCCCGACGGTGCCGGAGGCGCCGGCCGAGCGCGAGCGGACGCCGGTCGGGGGTTAGCGCATCGGTGCCCGGCGTGCTCGGAGCTTCGCGATCCGCCGAGGCGCCCACGCTGCGCGAGCGCTTCGCGGCCGGGGAGACGGTGCTGGCCCCCGGCTGCTATGACGCGCTCGGCGCGCGCCTGATCGAGGAGGCGGGCTTCCCCGCGGCCTACATGACCGGGTTCGGGAGCGCGGCCGGACGGCTCGGCGCGCCCGACGTCGGGCTGCTGACGTTGTCCGAGATGGTCGACAACGCGCACCGGATCGCCGAGGCGGTGGCGATCCCGGTGATCGCCGACGCCGACACCGGCTACGGCAACGCGCTCAACGTGATCCGAACCGTCCGCGAGTACGAGGCCGCCGGCGTGGCCGCGATTCACCTCGAGGATCAGGCGCTGCCGAAGCGGTGCGGGCACCTCGAGGGCAAGGTGCTGATCGGCGCCGACGAGATGGCGGCCAAGGTGGCCGCCGCGGTCGAAGCCCGGCGCTCAGACGAGTTCCTGATCATCGCCCGCACCGACGCCCGCGCTGTCGAAGGCCTCCAGGGGGCGCTCGAGCGGGGCGCGCGCTACCGCGAGGCCGGAGCCGACGCGCTGTTCATCGAGGCGCCCGAGTCGGTGGAGGAGATCGAGGCGATCGCCCGCACCTTCGCCGGCGTGCCGCTGCTCTTCAACTACGCCGAGGGCGGCAAGACGCCCCCCGTCACCTACGACGTACTGCGCGGGCTCGGCTTCAACCTGGTGATCTTCCCACTCAGCATCCTGTTCGCCACCGCCGCGGCCGTGCGCGCGGTCCTGGCGCAGATCAAGTCCGACGGGACGCCGATTAACGCGCTCGCGTCGCTACCGGGGTTCGAGGAGTTCCTCGAGCTCATCGGCCTGCCCGAGGTTCGGGAACTCGAGCAGCGCTACGCGGAGGGCTGACGTCCTCCTCGGCGGCCGGCGCAGCCGCGCCGTTCCGGGCGCGCGGCGCCGCGGCCAGCCGGTAGACGAGGATCAGCAGCGCCGCGCCGCTGGACAGGCACAGGACGGTCGCCGTGCGCGCGACGAACGCCGGCAGCGCGATCAGCACGAACCCGTAGACGAGCGTGGAGACGAGCGTCAGGCCCTGCCACAGCGCCACGAACGCGATCGCGAAGTAGGAGAAGTAGCCGGCGCGGCCGAGCACGAGCCGCCACATCGCCCAGCCGGCGAACGCGACGATGGCTGCGAGCTCGGCGACCTGCCAGCCCGACACCGTCGGCCGGCCGTGGAGCTCGTGTCCCGCCGCGGCTAGGACGATGGCCAGCAGCGCCACCGTCGCCAGCCCTCGGCCCAGGCGGTCGTCGAGCCGCGTATCGCCCACGCGCCAGACCGCGAGCACGCACGCCAGCAGGACCACGACCGGCCAGAACCACACGAGCGAGGGGTCCTGCGCGTGCCAGACCGTCCCCGAGAGCGTGGTCGGGGACCCGTTGACCCGGAGCGGGATGCTCCACCGCCCGACGTAGCGGGTGCGCGGCGGAAATCGCCACCGCGGCCAGCGCGTGCAGCCGGCCGTCGTGCCAGCTGTAGGCGTGCTCGCCGCTCACGGACTGCCAGTCGGGCGGCGTGGTCGGGCTGAGGTTGGTGGGCGGCGTGGCCGCCACCGGCGTGAGGTTGAGGTAGTACATCGCGGAGTTCTCATTGACCTGAACGCCCGCGCGGGAGAAGCGCAGGTACGGCGCGCCGCGATAGTCGAGGACGATCACGGTGGCGCCCGCCGGTGCCTTCAGCCACATCCGCAGGTCGCCGTCGACGACCTTTGCCTCGAGGCCGGGCGGGACCTGAGCGACCTTCGCCACGTAGCTACTCGCCACCGGCGCCACCGGGCCGTGGGCGAGGGCCGCGCTCGGCTCGGCGGCCGCCAGCACGGCCACGACCGCGGCCAGGACGAGCGCGATGCGCCCTATGCTCAGGCGATGGCACGGCGCTGGATCACGGCTGTGGTGGCGGCGGGGGCGCTGGCCGTGATGCCGGCCGTGGCGCGCGCCGACGGCGATCCCGCGAGCGACGTGCTCCTCGGCCAGACCCTGTTCCTGCCCGCCGACGCCGGGGTCCCCCCGGGCCAGGCGTCGGAGCTCGCGAGCGCGCTGGCGGCCGCCGCCCGGAGTGGTTATCCGATCCGCGTTGCGCTGATCTCGGGTCCCACCGACCTCGGCTCGGTCACCGTGCTCTGGCGCCAGCCGGAGACCTACGCGCACTTCCTGGACGAGGAGCTCGGTCCGAGCAACGGCCGGCGCGTGCTCGTCGTGATGCCGAACGGTTTCGGCCTCTACACCTCCGGGCCGGCGCGACCCGCCGAGCGCGCCGCGATCGCCTCGCTGCCGGCGCCCGGCTCCGGCAGCGCCCTTGCCGCCGCGGCGCTCGGGGCTGTGCGGCGGCTCGCCGCGACGGCCGGTCATGTCCTTCCCGCGGCGCCCGCCGACACCGGCCCGCGCGCGGGGGCCGGATCGAGCGACCCCGTGGCGTGGATCGTGTTCGGGCTCGGCAGCATCGTGATCGTGGCGGCCTGGACGTGGAGCCTGCGAGCGCGGCCGCTGCGGGTGTTCGCGCGGCGCTCGGCGCTGTAGCTCGCCGTTCTGATCGTACGCCCCCGCGGGCGTGGCTCACGCCGTGACGCTGGCGATCGCGCGCTCCAGCAGCGGCGCGATCCGCCCGAACTCCTGCGGCGGGGTTGCTCCCACGGCGACGACCGTCCCGGCACGGCCGTCGATGATGCACGCGATCTCGACGTACTTGGCGTCAGTCGTCGTCGTGTAGGCGTCCTCCACGCACGACTCGGTCGCGGCGCCCAGGCGGCGCGCCGTGGCCGTAGCCAGTGGGATGACGCGCTTGTCTCCTTCCTCGGCGTTGTGGGAGACCCGAAAGCGGCCCCAGTTGGCGACCGTCTCGGGGCCCTGCTTGGGGGTCAGGTTCAGGTATCCGAGATAACGGTGCGCCGGGCCGAACAGCGCGACGCTCGCCGTGCCCGGATCCCCGTGGATCGTCGTCCATCCCGCCGGATACGCCATCGTGGCGCCGGCCTCGATGCGCACGGTCGGCCACCCGGGCGGCGGGGCGGCGCGGCGCAGCCAGGCAAACGGCCGCGCGGCGGGCGGCGGCTCGCTTCCGGCGGCCGACGACGAGGACGTGGAGCGCCCCGTCCCGCAGCCGGCGAGGAGCAGCGCCGCGGCGGCGAGCGCGAGCGCCACGCGGCTACGGCTCACGCATGCTCTAGATGTTTCCGTCCCCATCGCTGGGGCCACCGTGGTTGTCGGAGTCGCCGTCGCCGGCGTTCGGCCCCTGCGGGATCTCGGACGAGCTCGTGGTGGCGCTCGTCGAGGAGGACGTTGCCGGCGCGCGAGGAAGTGGTCGTCGAGGACGTTGCGCGGCGCGGAGGCCGGCGCGAGGACGTTGCCGGCGCCGAGGAAGTGGTCGTCGAGGACGAGCCGCCGCCGCAGCCGGCGGCGGCAAGTGCCAGGACGACCAGCGCCAGCGCACGGCAGCCGTCGAACCAATTTGGACTTCGTGCTCATGTCGAGCCTCCGTCGATGCGAGATTTTGTCGGCCGCGCGGCGGCCCTCACTGAGAAAGACGCTGGTCAGTGGCGAACCTTCCGAGCCCCGACGGGAGCCTCTCGAATCATAAGGTGGGCGTTTTGCGAGCTCGGCGCGCGGACTGCCGGGGCGCGGACGGTCGCGCAGTATCTTCGACTCGGTGCGCGAGCAACTCCGCATGCGACCGGTGGTGGTGGCCGCGGTCGCGACAGGCATCGCCGCAATCGCCGTCCTCGTGATCGCCCGCGCCACCGGCGCCGACGAGGTCGGCCGGGCGTTCGACCACGTCCGGCCGGGTTGGATCGCGCTGATCGCCGCGGCCGAGGGGCTCGCATACCCCGCCTACATGATCGCCTACAGGTCGCTGGCGAAGATCCACGGGCACGCGCCGCTCGCGCTGCCGATGGTCGCACGCGTGGTCATTGCCGGCTTCGGCCCGTTCACGATCGGCGGCGGCTTCGGCATCGACCGCCAGGCGCTCGAGGCGCTGCACGAGGATGAGCACAGCGCGCGGGTGCGGGTGCTCGCGCTGGGGACGCTCGAGTGGGCCGTGCTGGCCCCGACGACGTGCGTGGTCGCGATCGTGTTCCTGATCCAGGACGCCAACATCCTGCCCTCGCTGCTGTGGCCGTGGGCGCTGTCCGTACCGCTCGGCTTCGGGTTCGGGCTGTGGGCGAGCACGCCGCGGCGGATCGAGAAGGTGGAAAAGCTGTCTCGCGGCCGGGTTCCCTGGCTGCTCCGCGCGCTCGAGGGCGTCGGCGCGCTCCACACGATGATGCGTAGTCCGCGCGCCTACATGGGCGCGTGGCTGGGGACGGCCCTCTACTGGGCGGCCGACATCGGCGCGTTCTACGGCGGCTTGCGCACGTTCGGCCTGGCTCCGGGGGTGGGCAAGGTGATCATCGCCTACGCCACCGGATACGCCGCCACGCGCCGCTCGCTCCCGCTTGGCGGCGCGGGGATCACCGAAGTCCTGATGACCTACTCGCTCTACTGGGTGCGCTACCCACTGGCGCCGGCGCTGGCGGCGGTCGTCGCCTACCGGGCCTTCAACTTCCTCCTGGCGGCGACCCCGGCACTGATCGCCCACCGCCAGCTCGAGCCGATCATCGCTCGGCGGCGCCGCCGGGATCCGAGTGCCCGGGCCGCGCGCCGGCAGAGCTGAGACTCAGCTCGCCTCGCTGGTGATGTGTCCGGCGACCACTGGGCGCGCCGTCACCGTGCCGGTCGAGGGTCCCCACGCCTGCCGGCGCCTCGACGTTGCCGTGGATGTCGTACAGCGCCAGAATCCGCACGTCTGGCACCCTAGCGCAACTGCGCGGTTGCGCTAGGTGTGACGATATCCGCCGTGGCACGTAGTTGGGTCGAGGCCTGAGGTGAAGACAGCCGCCCTCCTCTCGGTGATCGCTTTCGGCGCTGCGGCGGCGGCGCCCGCTCGGGCTCCGACACTCGCCCGCGGAGGCGGGCTCACACGCGCGGCGTTGCTCGCCATCGCCGAAAGCACGGCCGCCCGGTTCGGTGATCGTCACCCACGCGACATCGAAGCTGTCCGCAGCACCCGGGGTGCGGCCGGAGGGCTCATCTGGCCGGGCGCCGGCGTCGGCGTCGACCGGACGCCCGTCTATGTCATAACCATGCGCGGCCGGTTCACCGCCTACTACGCCCCGGTGACCGGTCGCATCTTCCCGACCGGCACCGTCATCTCGCTCGTCGTCGGCGCGAGTGGCCGCCTCAGGGGCCGCGAGCTCGATGCCAACCTCACCTACCGCGCTCCGCCCGAGCTCGAGAGGTTGGGGCGCGTCATGCGTCTCTCGCCCTGAGCGGGTTGGTCAGCGCGCGGCGCGAAGCGTGACGGTCGAGGCGCGCAGCGTCCCGGACCGGCCGAGCTGCCTGACCACGACGCGCACCGGCAATGCATGATGCGCCGCAAGCAACCGGCGCGCGAGCGCGCTGAGCGCAACGCGAACCACCCGGCTGTGGCCGGCCTGGATCGTGATCGTGAACGTCGCCACCGTTCGCCGCGGGTGCGCGCCCGCACCGGTCGTGACGGTGACGTTCAGCTTGCACATGGTGCCTCGGCCTCCGGTGCAGCGGACGGTCAGCGCCACCGCGCCCCGCCTCGTCGCCACCGCGCTGACACTGCCGCGCGGCTGACCCGCGCTGGCCGCATGCCCGCTGGGCGAGCCGGGCGGGGTGCCCGGGGCGCTGCCGGTCCCGGGCGACCCGGTGCCGGCGCCGCTCACCTGGCTCGGGCGAAAGACGGGAGCGTCGGCCTGACCGGAGCCGGTCTTTGTGTCGCCGCCGACGAACAGCTCGGTCATCGACGGCCCGTACTGGCCGGTGGCGTAGCCCGCGCCCATTGCGATCGGGCCCGAGAACGACCACAGGATGTCGTGGCGATGGCCCCAGCACCCTGACTGGTCCGAGCTGGTGCAATCGAGGTTGCCCGAGCCGAGACCGTCGTCGTACATCCACTCGAAGTCGGCCTCGAGCGTAGAGGCGAAGCCGCCGGCCCAGTTCGACGTGGCCATGTCGCCGTAGAAGTGGGTGGGCATCGGATCGTCGTCCGCCGCCGCGCCGGCCTGAGCATCCTGATCGAGCGCGGCAGAGAGACCGAGGATCGGCCGTCAGCCCGCGGTCGACGCGCTCGAGGTTTGCCAGGTTGAGCAGCTGCACCGGCACGCTCATCGACGCGAAGTTGCTCGGAAGGACCATCGCCGGCACACCCTCGGCCGCGCGCGCGGAATCGATGTCGGCGAGGGCTGAGTTGATGCACGCGCTGCTCGAAGGGGCGGACTGGCAGTTCTCGAGCGTGGCGCGGCTCAGTGGCCGATTGGCCGGTGGGTCGCTCGGAGTAGCGGCGAGGGCGCTGGCCGGCACCACGAGCGTAAGCGCGGCCGAGAGGGAGGCGAGGGCGAGGCTCCGGAAGCGGGTCACGAGGTTCCTATCGGCGTTTGGAGCCGAAAACCCGAGGGGCCCGGCGGCCGGGCGGCCGGGCGGCCGGTGCGATAGGACAGGCTCGTGGCGAACACCGTCCCCGTCTACCGCGCGCCCATGCGCGCGCGGGACCTGAGCGTGCCGCCCGGCGCGGGCGCCGAGTACGGCATCGCGCACGGTGTGGTCGGGATCGGCCCCGGCCGGGGCGAGCGCGGCGCACGGCTGCTCCACCGCTTCGCGACGGTGTCGGAGGGGGTGTTCGTGTGGACGCGCGACCGCGGCGGGCGCTACCACCTCGGGCGGATCGTGGGAGCGGTGCGTGAAGACGGCTCGGAGGCGGCGCGCCTCGTCGGGATCACGCACGTGCGCGAGGCGCGCTGGCTCGAGTTGGCGTTCCAGGAGTTCGAGGTGCCGCTCGCGGTGGCCCGGACGTTCGCCAGAGGAGGCCGCAACTTCCAGCGGACGCACGACAAGGATGCCGAGCGAATGACCTGCGAGATCTGGCGTCGGGGGCGTGGGTCGCCCGCAGGGCCCTGAACGCGAAACGGGACAGGTCGGCCTGTGCCGCCGCTAAATGGGACATGGGTGCCGGTCTGTTGGCGAGTAACCTGGACAGAACTTGGACAGCCCTTTTGTCTAAGTGAGACAAGGGTAACGGGGTGGGCATACACCGAATGGCCGGCCGCGCTTCCGAGGACGCCGCCGCCGACCACGATCCCCACAGACGACGCCTCGGTTCATCCCCCAAGCTAGGACACGGTGTCCTGCCACGGACCAAGCGAGAGCGATTCCCCGTCGCGCATGATTTCGCTTTTCCGGAGATCGGAATTCACGGCACCCGCCATGACCACGTAGGCGAGCACATGCTCCGAAGGAGGGCCGGGCGTATACGTTGCGTAGGCCGCATTCGCGCCCTGCTCGGCATGGGACCTGAGCACCGAGCTCGGCTCGACGTCCTCGTCGACTTCGGTGATGACGACCCCGCCAGCGTCTTCGATCACGAGCCAGTGACGAATCCCGGCAGACTCCGCGTCGAGCTTGCGCACCTCTGAGAGGAGGTGGTCTGCGACGAGTCCGTAGAAGCTGTGGATTTCTGGGAACCGTCCGAACGTCGTGGTCAACCCGTCTCGTCGAATCTCGCGAGTTCAATATCGCATTGAATCCGTGCACGCTGCGACGATCACGCAACCAGGCCTGGGCCGGAGTCGGCGTCTTCAGCTCTGGTGCGAAGCGCCCACGGCGTCTACCTGGGCTCGCCCGCCATTCAGATGCTCCAGGCCGCTCGGAGTACGTTCGTCGGCTCCGACGAGTTCCTGAATCGAGGCGAGGCCAGCGTGTCGGACCTTCCGAGCAAGATCGCGATTGATCCGCATCGGCCACGCAGGTCCCTCGTAGATGAACGCGGTATGCACCTGCACAAGGGTGGCACCCGCGAGGATCCGCTCCCACACGTCTTCGGTGTTTTCAACTCCGCCTACAGAGATCAACACAAGCCTGTCGCCAGCTGTCTTTCTTATCGAGCGGAGCACCTCCGTTGCTCTGCGTCGCAGCGGGGCGCCGGAGATCCCGCCACCTTCGAAAGGAGCAGCCAGCGAATTCGGGCCGGTAAGTGAACCTCGAGCGACCGTCGTGTTCACAGCAACGATGCCCTCCAAGGCGAGCTCAATGGCGAGGGTAACGATGGCGGTGATGTGCTCGTCCTCGAGGTCTGGGCCGATCTTTATGAGCAGCGGCACAGAGCAGTCGATCACGGCTAACTCATGCCGGACATCAAGGATTAGCTGGCGAAGGCGATCGACATCCTGCAGCTCGCGCAGACCAGGCGTATTGGGCGAGCTGACATTGAGAACGAGGTAGTCAGAGACGGGGGCGAGCTGGCGTACAGCGGCCTTGTAGTCACTGCCGGCGCCCTCGATCGACACCGGCTTGGACTTTCCGATGTTGACTCCCACGACGGTGGCCGGCCGACGACCTGCTAAGCGCGCCGCAGCAATCTCGAGCGCCTGGGTTTGGGAAACCCATCCTGTTGAGGATCGCCCGTTCTTCGACGAGTCGAGCGACGCGCGGGGGCGGATTGCCTGCCTGAGGGAGGGCCGTGATGGTTCCGACTTCAACAAAGCCGAAGCCCAGGGCTCCCAAATCGTCGAACCAGTCGGCCTCCTTATCTACGCCGGCTCCGACACCAATCGGGCTCGGAAATGTCAGCCCAAGAGCCCGAGTTTCTAGGCAGTCGTCAGGCGGACCCACAAGCCAGCGCACGATCGCGCGCCCAACGGGCGTCGCTCGAACGATGTGTAGCGAGCGCTTCGCGAGCGCATGGGCACGCTCGGCATCGATGCGTTGTAGGACAAGCTTGAAGAAGAGGCGGTACATCAGGGAAGGCCCCCAGCCAGGCAGAGGGACGGCGAGGGCCCTGGGGCTAGCCTACTGCGGCAGCGCTGCTCGGGCCTGGCTCGCACAGACCGGACTCCCTGACGGGACAAGGTCGCGGGAGGGTCCCCACCGGGTTCGGCCGCCGCAGGGCAGCCGCGCGCGAGTGTGCTCACGTGCCATAGATCGCTACACAGTCGGACGGACTGTGTAGCGAACGGTGCACACTGTGTAGCGTCGAGCCGGTACGGTGGCCACTATGCCCCAGGCGGCATCGGCGTTGCGGATCGATCAGTGGGAGGTACTGCGGCACCTCACCGCCGGGCCACTGTCGGTCTCCGAGCTCTCAGAGCGTCTCTCGAGGAGCCCGTCTTCGGTGACGCGCTCGCTGGAGACCTTCAGGGGTCAGGGGCTCGTCAGGTTTTCAGCCGAGCACGATCATGCCGCTCCAAATCGCCCAAGGGTCGGTGGGCGCTCACGAAGAAGGGGCTGTCACTCGCCAAGAAAGCTCCGATTGCAGCTCGAGCACCATCCGCACCTGCAGGGGCCCCAGATGATTGGGCTGGGCTTCTCGAGGCGCACCAGGGATTCGTCACCGCGAGTGTTGAGAACGATCAGGTTCCGGCGTTATTAGAGGTCCTCGCGTCAGGCGAGCAGGCGATTGAAGCGTCGTTTGTGGCGCGCCTCGACGGAGATGGCCACGACTACCTATTTATTCTTCGACCCGCGTCTCGGTGCGCGAGCCACAGAGAGTCTGGCGGCTGCGCTTTCCGCTGCCGATTTCTCATTCAGGACTGGGGTAGTTGCAGACGTCCGGAGCATCGATCAGCTCGTTGCGGACGCTCGATCAGCTCGAGGATCCGCTCGCCGGGCAATGGGTCGCGGACGCGGGGCTGGCGGCGAACGCTAGCGACGCTTTCCTGCGCTGGCGCGGACTGAGCTCAGCCCTCGTCGCTGTGAGCGCGACTCGGAGCACGCCTCCAAACTCGTTCAACATGCGCGAGCGTCGCATCGAAGGGCGGCGAGCGTCGGCTATCTCCCGCACGTAGACGGTGCGGGTGACGGTGGCGTCTCGGTGCCCAAGCAAGAACGCCACTTCGTCGACGAACCCATCGACACGCGCGATGTCGCCGGCATCCTCGGCCTCGCACACCGCAACACAGTCAGCGAGTACGAGGCGAAGTACGCGCCGATGCCTCGGCCGGTGGTGGACCTCGGCCGTGGGCGCTCGAGACTCTGGCTGAGGTCCGAGGTCGAGCAGTGGCACGCGGACCAGGTTGGTCAGGGTCGAACCCGAGCCAAGCGTCGATCGTCGTCCTGACTACGTCAGCTCGCACGCGTTGCCCAGCGGAGGCTTCCAAATGGCTTCCAAAGCGCGGAGTCCGCTCCGCGCCGGGCGGGAGCAACCGACCGCGACCCCAGCGCCTAAGCGCGAGCGGCCAGTGGGACAGTTTCCACCCCTGCAAACGAGCACTTTAAGGCTCGTTTGTACAAGCGCCCGGACCCTACTGTACGAGCTCACTATTCTGGCCAGGCCGCAATCGGTCCAGCGCCGGTCGGGAGCGGCGCGCACAATGCCGTGACCGCGCCCGACCGAGCCGTATGGTCAAGCCATGACGGACTCGCCCACAGGCAACATCCAGGTCCTCCGCGCGGACCGCACGGACTTCTCTGACCACCGCATGAGGGTGGAGCGGCTGACTGGAGCGGTCTACGACGTGCTGCAACTTCTGCGGAAGACTGGTACCGATGGTTTCAACTCCCTTGACGTCTGCGGCCTTGAGTCCGATTACCCGGTGCTGTCCATTCTCGTCAATCGGGACTGGTGCGTTGTCCACTCTGACCGAAGACGAGGACGGGCCCATGTATCTCCTGAGGGCCTCGCCAGACGACGAGACACCCGAGGAGCTTGAGATGGAGTTCGGCGGTCGCTGCTTGTTCACCCGACACTATTTGCATCGCCTCGCCGACGCCGACGCGCTAATCCGTGAGTTCGCGGACGGACGTGTTTCGTGCGACTCGCCGCGCTGGGACGAACTCTGAGCTTGGGCTCGGGACCGGAGCGCCGGCCGACTCGTCCGCGCTACTACCGCGACTTCGGCAACATCGCGGTGCAGAAATTGCTATACGGCGAGCGGGTTCTCCCGCGACGCTGCCTCAGCGAGGCTGTCTGATAACCGCCCACGCAGCATCCCGGACGACCGTCCAGCCGCCGTACTTGGCGAGTGTCTCGTTGTACGGAGCACCGGGGTTCTGGCTGGCCCAAGCCAAGTAGCCGCGCTGCGTTCCACGGCTGCGGCCGGTCAGGGTGCGAAGGTAGCGGGCGACCCACTCGACGACCTCGTCTCGGTCATCCCACCGACGGCGCCCGCGCCGCTCGTGCGCCTTGGCAGCACCGACGTCCTTCGAGTAGTCCGGGCGCTGCCCGAAGGGCGGCGGTCCGTCCGGCAATGGCAGCCCGCGCTCACGACGATTGTCCTTCCACTCTGCTACCCACTCGCGCCACGGCCGCCCGCTGCGACGCTTGACCGGAAGGCCATTGGCCTTGGCGAAGATGTCGGCCTCGTTAACGGTCGGCTCGGTGCCGTGGAACTCGTAGCAGCGGTCGAGCAGTTCGGACATGGTCAGCGGCGCCACCTTGCGCTCCTGCCACCCGAGGCCCTGGCGCGGGCGTAGCCCGGCGTTGGCGAGCGCACGGTCCCAGTTGCCGGCGACAGCCTCAATCTGGTCGTCGGTGGGAAGGCGAAGGTGGCCGCCGTGCATCCAGCGGGCGGGCGGTCTGCGCTCAGCATGCGCTGGGTCTCGGCGCGGTACTCGGCCGGGGTGAGGGTGTCCACGCCCAGGCGCCGGGCCACCAGGCGAAGGATGAAGTCGGCGTACTCCGAGGTGAGCCACTCGGGGAACTGCTCGTTGAGCGCGAGCCCGAGTGCCCGGCCGCGGGCGTGGTCGTCCAGGAACGCGAGGCGCAGGACTTGTGCCCACGTCAGTTCGAGGTGCTCGCAGATGCGGCGGGCCGCCGGCACATCCGCGAACTGCTCACTTAGCGGCCGTGACCGGTCCCAACTGCGCGTACTCACATCCTCGGGCTTGGGCGCTCCAGCGAACTCGGCTATCTCGCGGACCGCGCTGAGCAGCACGAGCGGCTCGAAGGCGGATGCGGGGCGAGCGGTGCCGAGGGCGGCCATGATGGTCCTACGGTAGGCGGTACGGTCGACGAAACCGCGCGCGTCACGCTGGCGCTGGAGGTACCACGTGCGCCCGCAGCACAGCCCATCAAGTTCTTTCCGCAGTGAGCGGGAAGCCCGGTCACGACCCGCCCCACCGAGAGCTAGCGTGGGGCCATGCCCGCTCGTCGCGACCCAGGCACCAAGGCCGAGACGCGGCTCGCGCGTGTACGGATGGCGCGCGGCGTCACCCAGGAGGAGCTCGCTGACGCCATCGGCATCTCCGTGCCCACCTACCGCCGGCTCGAACGCGGGCAGGGCGAGAAGCAGAACCCAGGCATCCGCTACTTGGTCAACGCCGCACTCGCGCTCGGTGTTGAGCTCAGCCTCCTGCTCGAAGAGGACTGGAAGGAGTGGACTGTGTTCAGCGAGAACCGGCCCGGGCCGCCGAAGCCGGAGGGGTTCTGGCGCCGCCCCTACGCGCCCGACCCGGAGTTTGAGGCGCTGATGCGCGGCTAGGAGACGCTCGACAGTGAACTGACGTGCGCGTCGGCAGTACGGCTAGCGTCGCGTATGCCCGAGAGTCCCGAGCCGCAGCACGAGTCCCGTGAGAACGGGCGCGTGGCCGGCGTGCTGCTTAGCGTGACTGCCGTCATTCTCGGGGGCTGGGCCTTCCTGGAACTCGCCCTGGCGGCGCTCGCGGCCATGGATGACGCTGGGACATCTCTGGACCCCGTACTCGGCAGCGTCTGGCTTGGCTTTGGTTTGGCGGGCGGCGCCATCGCGCTTCTCTGGCTGGCGCGCTGGTGCGGCACGCCCATCGGTGCGTGCGCCACGTCGGTGTGCATCTCGATGCTTCTCGTTTGGGTCGCAGTCGAACTCTCCACCGATGCGGTTTCTCCGCCGTACAGCGCCCCACACCCGGGCGTAGTGCTCAAAATCCTGGTCCTCACGGGGCTCATCGTCGTAGCCGGAGTGATTCTGCCCATCGTCGCCGAGGTTGTCCGCGGTCTCCGTCACAGGACCCCTGAGCCGCCGTCGCGGTTCCGTCCGGCGTCGATGAGAGGGTGTCAAAGACACAAGGATTTGATGGGCTGTAGGTGAAGGAATTAGCCGCCTGTGACGCGGTCGTGCTCTTGCCGAGAGCTACATCAGGACCAGTCACATGCCGCGTACCCGCTTCCAGCCACCCGACCGCCTTGAGGGCGCGACAGCGTTCGCGCGCCATGACGCTGTGCGTGGGGCGATGAACGTCGTCCGGCTGCTGAAGGGCAACCGGTGGCTGTGGCGCGAGCTGCGGGACGCCTGCGACCTCAATCAGCGCTATGGCAATCACCGCGAGCGCGGTCATTGGGAGCTCATCGCGGTCGCGTTCGCCGTGTCTGACTACGTGGATATCCAGCCCTGGCACGACGAGAGCACCGATGACCTCTGGCACGCCTGCGGGTTCCGGTCCAAGCCGAGCTACCGCACCACCTGGCGGCGACTGCGCGAACTCGGGGACGTAGCAGACGCCTTCCTTGACGCCACTGGTCAACTCATCCGCCGCGCTCGCCTGCAGGACCCGCGGGTCATGGCGCACGTGCACTTCGACAACACCGAGGACGAGACCCACGCGGCGCTCATCCACGACTGCGAGCTCGGGCAGTGTCCGCGCCGGAGCCGGGGCCACGCGGCCGGACGCGGGCGCGCCGGAGCGGGCAAGCGTCCCCAGCGTCAGGACACCCACGACTTCCGCGCTGAGCGTCAGAAGCTCAACACCCTCGATGCAGAGACGGCGGAGCTCGAACACGAGCTGCACGAGCCACAGCGCACCGACCTCGTCATCCGTAACGGGCGCCAGGTCAAGCGCGTCCAGGTCAACGGCTGCTGGTACTACACGCTCGACACGGAGGCAGGCATCCGCGCCTATGTGGGGCCGCGCGGCGCCACCCGGTTCTGGCACGGCTACTACAGCGGCAAGGCTGTGGACCACTACACCGGCGGGAGCATCCCCATCGTCGAGAGCGCCAGCCGCAACGAGTCCGCCATTTTCGATGACCACTTCGACGTCGTCTGCCGGCTACTCGGCGAGGCCCCGGAGTCCGCCATCGGCGACCGCGGATACTCCGTCGAGTCCGCCTTTCGTAAGTGCACGAGCAACGGCACCGCTCCGGTGTTCCCGTGGCGCGCCGGCGGCCTCCACGGTCGCCGCCATGACAAGGACACCCATGACCGACATGGCGTGCCGCGCTGCAAGCACTGCGGCGGACCGACCACGTTCGTACGGTTTAGCCCCGGCGCCCTCTCCCGCGCCGAGCACGAGCGGCGCCCTCGCCTCTGGTTCGATTGCATGATTGGCGCGACGGCCGAGTGCGCCAACACCCAGACTCGCTACTGCTCGGAGGACTACCGGCTGCTCGTGCCGCTGTGGCGCACCGAGCGCCTCTACCACGAGCTCCGTGAGTCCCACCGGACCTACGAGGCCACGCACGACTACTGGCGCGACCGCTACAAGGTCGCGGCCGATGACCTCGGCCTGCGCCCCAAGGTCCGCGACATCAACTTCCACCGCCTGCGCGCCAACGCTGCTGCGCTCGTCGAGTGGCTGCGTATCTGTTTCTGCGCCGGCTGGCTTGGCAATCCCGCCCGCGCGCAACAGCGCGCCACGCGCAAGTTCCGCGACCGCGCAGACCGCATCCGTGTGCGCCTCGCGACCATGCGCCTGCGGGCAGGCATCATGGAGCCCTACGGTGAGAAGGCCGAGCAACTGACGCTTGGACAACGCACCCCGCCCTCTCGTCGCGCACGCGGACCGAACGGGCAGACCACGCTCGACATTCCCTCCGGCTAACCGCCGGCGGGAGAGGCCCTCACTGCCCAGATGACAGCGCACCGGCCGTCCGGGGGATAACCCCTGAGCGGCCGCTGTCAGTTCATAGGCCGACGGGCACCGGAAGCTCACGATTTGCAGCCGTGGGTCGGCGGTGACCCGCTTGCGAAGCCTCTCCAGATGCAAAAAGACGCCTCAGCCCCCTAGTTGGAAACTGAAGCGTCTAAGTGTCCCAGTGGGCGATCCAGGACTCGAACCTGGGACCTCTTCCTTATCAGAGAAGCGCTCTAACCGACTGAGCTAATCGCCCGGCGCAGCGAGACCATCTTAGCGGCGCGTGAGGGGCGTCCGGCTCGCACTTTGCTACCACCGACGAGTGGAGGATCACCCTGAGCTGCGCTATGACGGGGCGACGATGCGCCGGCTCGGGCTCGGCGACGCGCCGCAGCTCCTAGCCGCGGTGGAGGCTGAGCGGGAGCGGCTCGGGCACTGGCTGCGCTGGCCGCACGAGGTTCCCGACCTGGATGGTGCGCGGGCGCTCGTCGAAGCGTTTCAGCGGGGCGAGGGCGGCCGCGCGGCGATGCTCGGGGTGTTCATCGACGACCGGCTGACCGGCGGCTGCAACCTCATCCGGTGGCGGCGCGACCATGCTCGAGTCGAGCTCGGCGTGTGGGTGAGGAGCGGGGCGGAGGGTCGAGGGTTGATGCGCGCGGCCTGCGTGGCCACGATCCGCCACGCGCGCGAGGAGCTGAGGGTCGAACGCGTGGAATAACGCTGCGATGTCGCGAACGAGCGCTCTCGCGCGCTGGCGCGCCGGCTGGGCTTCACCGAGGAGGTCGTGGCGCGCTCGTTCGACGTGATCGCCGGCCGGCGGTTTGACGTCGTGTTCCACTCCGTCGTGGAGTCCGAGCTCGACGCCTTCTGATCGCCGGCGCCGGGCGTTAGAGTCTGTGCCAGCACGCGGTTGCGCCTAGGGTTCCGGCCGCGCTCGCGCCCGACGCCGGGCCACGGACAATGAGAGCGGCGGTGCTGAGACCGAGCGGCGCCAGGCGGCGCTACGCCGCCCACACCTGACAGGAGAAAAGCCTCGAGGGCTCCGTCGACCTGCGTCCGAAAGGAGCCCGATGGGTGTAGTCCCGCTCGTTCTCGTCCTCACTGCCGCCGGCGCGCACGCGGGCTGGAACCTGATCGCCAAGCGTTCGGGCGGCGGCCTGACCTGGGTGTGGCTGGGCGCGTTCAGCAACCTGGCTCTGTGGGGTCCGGCGGCGATCGTGCAGGGGGTGCTGCGCTCCGGCGAGTTGAGCTGGGCCGGGCTCGGCTTCATGGCCGGAAGCGGGCTGCTGCACACCGGGTACTTCAGCGCTCTGCAGCGCGGCTATGCCGAAGGCGATCTGTCGCTCGTGTATCCGCTCGCGCGCGGGACCGGGCCACTGCTGTCGGTGATCGCCGCGCTCGCTTTCCTGGGGGAGCGCGCGTCGGCGCTCGCCTTGCTCGGCGCCGGCCTGATCGTGGTGGCGATCCTCTCGATGACCCGCGGAGCCCGGCGAGAGGGAGCCGGGCCGGCCATCGCGCTGGCCGTCCTGACCGGCGCCTTCACCGCCGCGTACACGATCTGGGATGCCCACGCGGTCACCGCGCTGCATCAGCCGGTGATCACGTACTTCTGCGTCGCCGAGGCAACGCGCGCGACGCTGCTCGCTCCGCTGGCGCTGCGCCGGCGCGCTCAGCTGCGCCCGACCCTGAGCGAGCACTGGCGGGGGCTGCTCGGGTTCGGGCTGCTGAGCCCGGCCGCCTACATCCTCGTCCTCACCGCCTTGACCCGCGCGCCGGTCATCTTCGTCGCGCCGGCGCGCGAGATCTCGATCGTCTTCGGCGTGGCGCTCGGCGCCAACGTGCTCGGCGAGGGAAGGGGGATGCAGCGGGCGCTCGCGGCGGCGGGGATCCTGGCCGGGATCGTGCTGCTGACCGTGGGCTGACTCAGGCGACCGACTTGACCCGCAGGCGCCGCGCCAGGTCGAGCGCCTCGTCGAGCGACTCGAAGCTGAGCTGCACGGTGTAGCCACCAGCCGCGCCCGGGCTTGACCTCGATCCCGCAGCCGAGCGCGGCTCCGAGCGAATCCGCGATGCGCTCGATCGCGTCGGCCTGATCGGGATGGAGGGCACCTCGGGAGCGGCGGCGGCGAGCGGGCCGCGGAGCGGCGTCGCGGGCGCGGGATTCGAGCTCGCGTACCGACCAGCGCCCGCTCGCGGCGGCACGGGCGAGCCGGCGGCGCTCGCCGTGGTCGCCGACCGTGAGCAGAGCGCGGCCGTGGCCCTCGGTGAGCTCGCCCCGCTCGAGCAGCGCGAGCGCCTCATCGGGCAGGTCGAGCAGACGGATCAGGTTCGAGACCGCGACCCGGCTTCGCCCGACGCGGAGGCCGACCTCCTCGCGGGTGAGGCCCAGCTCCTCGACGAGCGCCGCGCAGGCCCGCGCCTCCTCGACCGGGTTGAGGTCCTCGCGGACCATGTTCTCGATCAGCGCGACCTCGAGCGAGGTGGCGTCGTCGTGGAGGCGGACGAGCGCGGGGATCGAATCGAGCTCGGCGAGCTGGGCGGCGCGCCAGCGGCGCTCGCCGGCGATCAGCTCGTAGCGCCCCCCGGCCAGCGGCCGGACGAGTACGGGCTGGAGCACGCCCCGGATTCGGATCGAGTCGGCCAGCGCCGACAGGGCGTCGTCGTCGAAGCTTCGCCGCGGCTGGTTCGGGCTCGGAGCGATCAGCTCGAGCGGGACCTGGCGGAGCTCCTCCGGCTCATCCTTCGGCGCGACCGACAGGATCGCCGCCAGCCCCCTGCCCATCCCCTTCTGTCGCTCAGCCACGGGCCGCTACCTCCTTTGCCAGCTCGAAGTATGCATCCGCGCCGGCGCAGTGGGGGTCGTGGTGGATCACCGGCTTTCCGAAGCTCGGCGCCTCGCCCACGCGGACGTTGCGCGGGATCACCGTGTCGAACACGAGCTCGGGGAAGTGGGCGCGGATCTCGCGCTCGACGTCCTGAGCCAGCCGCGTGCGGCCGTCGTGCATGGTCAGGAGCATGCCGGCCACGGTGAGGCGCGGGTTGAGCTCGCGCTGGATGAGGGAGAGTGTGTCGAGGAGGCCGGCCAGGCCCTCGAGCGCGAAGTACTCCGCCTGTACCGGCACGATCACGCGGTCGGCGGCGACGAGGGCGTTGACGGTGAGGGGACCCAGGGACGGCGGGCAGTCGAGCAGCGTGAACGCGTAGCGCTCGCGGATCCCGGTCAGCGCATCGCGCAGGCGGGTCTCAGAGCCGGCGACGCGGGGTAGCTCGACGGTGGCGCCGGCGAGGTCCGCTCCCGCGGGCGCGATCGCCAGGTGCTCGATCGCGGTTGGGCGCACGACCTCGGCCAGGGCCGCGTCGCCGACGAGGACTTCATACACCGTCTGGGGCAGGTCCTTGGGGAACCCGAGCCCGATCGTCGCGTTGGCCTGCGGATCGATGTCGACGAGCAGCGCCTCATAGCCCGCCTCGGCCACGCACGCAGCGAGGTTGACCGCGGTCGTCGTCTTGCCGACGCCGCCCTTCTGGTTGGCGATCGCGTACACGGTCCCCATGCCAGAGCAAGCTAGCGACGGGTCCGGCGGCAGAGCTACCGTCTCGCGCCGAGCGGGCGCTTGGCGGCGACCCCCGGTCGGCGCGGGAACCGCGCGGGAGTATCCATAACCTTCGACATGAGGTGTAGATGGCGGTGCTCGGCGCCCTCGTAGGGGTTGACGCGGCGGATCTCTCCCGGCTCCAGCCCGAGCTCCGCGCACGCGGCGAACGGCCGCGGCCTCCTCGGCCGCGTCGCGCCGGCCGCGCCAGGCGACGAGGATCCCGCCGATTCGCAGCAACGGTGCCGCGTACTCGGCCACCACGGCGAGCGGCGCGAGCGCGCGGGCGGTGACCGCATCGAAGCGCCCGATCCCCTCCGGCCAGGCTTCGGCGCGCGCGTTGACCGCGGTTGCGTTGGCGACGCCGCAGGCCGCGATCGCGCGCTCGATGAACTCGGTCTTCCGGCGAGCGCTCTCGACCAGCGCGAACTCGCTCTCAGGCGACGCGATCGCGAGCGGGAGGCCGGGTAGGCCGGCGCCCGAGCCGATGTCGGCGACCGCGACGGCGCCGTCCAAGGCCTCGAGCGCCACGAGCGAGTCGGCCACGTGATCGTCGATCGCCCTGCCCCAATCGCGGATCGCGGTCGGGGACAGGGGATCGCCAACGAGCAGATCGACCAGCGAGCGCAGCCTCTCGACCGCCGACCCCGGCAATCCGTAGCGATCACCTAGTGCCGCCAGCCGCTCAGCCACGTCTCCGCTCGCGCTCTATGAACGCCGCGTAGCGCGTGCACATCTGCTCGAAGCGCTCGGCCGCATGGCCATCGAGGCCGCGGTGAAGCTCGGGCTCGAGCACCGGGAGCACCTGCCTCACGAGCGCCGGCCCGCGCGCCATCCACTGGTAGTAGGACCGCCCGCCGTGGTGGTAGGGGCCGTACAGGCGCGTCTCGGGGAAGCGCTCCATCAGCCACCGAAACAGCGCCTCGTGGCGAATGTGCATCCGGAGCGTCACCTGCGGCTGCTTGCCGTCGCCGCCGAACGACCCCTCGCCCACGAGCAGCCCGACCACCACGCCTCGGTCGAAGTCGGAGAGCTCGGCCACAGGCAGATTGTTTCACCGGGAAGGAATTCGTGAAACGGATCGCGTGGCGCCGCAGACCCGGCCCAAGGTCGGGCTAGTCGACGAGAGGCGCGACGACGAGGCGCCGGGCCGGCTCCTCCCCTTCGCTGTAGGTCTCTACGTCGTGCCGGCCCTTCAGATGCTCGTGGACGACCTTGCGCTCGAGCGCGCTCATCGCCTCCAGCGCGACAGGGCGCCGGTCGTGAACGGCGGCCTCGGCGGCCTGGTCGGCGGCGGCGCGCAGCGCGACGGCTCGGCGCTCGCGGTAGCCGGCGGCGTCGACGACCACGCGCTTGCGCGTCTGCTCACCGCGGAAGGCGATGCGATAGGCCAGGTGCTGGATCGCATCGATCGTCTGCCCGTGATGGCCGATGATGAGCCCGAGGTCATCGCCGATGAACTCGCCGGTGATCGCGTCCGGATCCTCGTGCACACGGATCTCGGCCTCGACTCCCACCTCGCTCACGAGCCGCTCGAGCAGGTCGCGGACGCGCGAGGCGGCGTCGCTGTTCGCCGTACCCATCGCCTATCTCCGGCGGCCCGAGCGTTTCTTCTTCTTGCGCGGCGGCGGAGGCGGCGCGGCCCGCCGGCTGCGCGAGGGCGCGCCCACGGTGGCGGGCTCCTCGGTCTTGGTCCGGCCGCGCAGCATCCCGGCAAGGCCGCCGGAGCCGTTCCCGTCCGGAGCGGCCGGGGGCTCGGAACGCTTCCCACCACCACCGCCTCCTCGCGGCGGAGCGGGGCCGCCGCCGCCGTTGCCACCGGGGCCACCGGCCGCGGGTGGCGGGCTGACAGGGCCGAGTCGGCGCCGGACCACGTACTGCTGGAGGATCGTCCACCCGTTGGTGGTGATCCAGTAGACGATCACGCCGGCGGGGAAGCTGATGATGAAGATCACGAAGAACAGCGGCATCGCCATCATCAGCTGCCGCTGGGTCTTGTCCATCGTCGGCGCCGACATGAGCAGGGTCGAGCCGAGCTGGGTCCCCACGTAGAGCAGGATGAGCACGATCAGCGTCAGCCCGTGGGCGCTGTTGGTCAGGTCGCTGATGAACAGGAAGCTCGCGTGGTGGCCCGCGCCGCACGCCGTGGTCTTAGCGGCGGCGACCGCGGCGCTCACGTGGTGAACGGCTGCGTAGTTGGCCTGGTAGGCCGTCTGCACGCCCGGGCAGATGTTCTTCCGCAGGTCCTGGCGGAGCATGTAGAAGAGCGAGATGAAGACCGGCAGTTGGGCCGCCAGCGGGAGACAGGACGCGAACGGATTGACCTGGTTCTCCTTGTAGAACTTCATCATCTCCTGCTGCTGGCGCTGCTTGTCCTCCTTGTACTTCTGCTGGATCTGCTTCATCTGCGGCTGGAGCCGCTGGAGCCGCTGCATCGAGTGGAACTGCTTGACGAAGAGCGGCGTCATCAGCGCGCGGATGACGACTGTGAGGAGGACGATCGACCAGCCCCACGGGACCCCGATGCTGTTGTGGAAGAACTTCAGGACCGCTTCGAAGACATCGATCAGCGGCTGGAAGATGTTCGCGTAGAGAAACATGGTCAGGCGCTCCCGGCCGGAGCGTGCGCCCTGAACAGCCGCTGGTCCTCGACGGGGTCGAACCCGCCGTGACTCCAGGGGTTGCATCTGAGCAACCGCCAACCGGCCAGAACAAGTCCGCGGAGTATGCCGAATCGCTGAATGGCCTGCGCGGCATATTCCGAGCACGAGGGGTAGTACTTGCAGCGCTGACCCAGGACCGGCCCGATCACGCGCTGATAGACCCGGATCGGCACCACGAGAAGCGTGCGCGGCCAGGTCATCGGCGATCTCGCTCCTCGCTCGCGGAGCCGGAAGCTTTGGCGATCAATTCCCCCAGGGCGCGCTGGATTCCGGTCAGACCCTCACGCTCAGCCAGAGCCCTGGCATCGTGGCGCGCGACGACGACCACGTCCGTTCCCTCGGGTAGCCGTGTGTGCTCGAGCGCGAAGGCCTCGCGCAGCAGTCGCTTGATCCGATTGCGATCGATCGCGCCACCGACCTTCCGCGACACCGAGAGGCCCAGGCGGGCGGGGCCATCCTCCGCCCGCGGGAACACGTGCAGGACGAGCTCGCGGCCCGCGTGCGAGCGGCCACTACGGAACACGCGGTCGAAGTCCGCGCTGCGCGACAGCCTGCCCCGCCCCGCGTGCGCTCGGACGCCGCGCGACGGGCGCATCACACCGTCAGACGCTTGCGGCCCTTGTCGCGGCGGCGCTTGAGCGTCAGGCGGCCTGCGCGCGTGCGCATCCGAGCGCGAAAACCGTGAGTACGCGCGCGCTTGCGCTTCTTCGGCTGGTACGTGCGTTTCATGGCTCACAGGCCCTAGGGGAGGGACTGCGGCCAGTATACGCAGCGCCTTCTCGGGGCCCTGGGAAACGCCTCGCCGGCGGCCACCTCCGGCAGCCCTCGGGACGGCCGGAGCTTTTTCCCGCGCTTTGCGTCAAGGGTGCCGCAGAGGCCGTACCGGGCCCCGGGCCGCTGGTATATTCGCCGCCCCGAGCCTCCCCGGGCTCGGGCCTCGCCAATGTCGGAAACTCGCTCCTGGGAGGAGCCGCTTGGAGCTGCCTGCGCATCTCGAGCCCTCGCCTGTCTGGCGCGAGATACGCGCCGAGATGCGGCGCGCGGTCGGGGAGTCCACGTACGAGATCTGGCTCGCCGGGCTCGAGGTGGAGTCGCTTCAGGAGGGCCTGCTGCTGCTCCGGGCGCCGGCCGACACGAGGGCCTGGGTGGCGAAGCGCTACGGCCGGCTGCTCGAGTCGACGGCCAGGCGTGTTCTCAACAATGACGTGCGAGTGCTGTTCACAAGTAGCGACGGCGCCGCCGGCGCCGTCGCGACCACCGGCGCCTCCGAGGACGCCGCGCTCGCCGCGGGGGCGGCCGATCTCAACCCGCGCTACCGCTTCGACCAGTTCATCATCGGCGACGGGAACCGCCTCGCCCACGCCGCTGCGCTCGCCGTCGCCGAGTTGCCCGGACAGGCCTACAACCCGCTTTTCCTGCACGCTCCTCCGGGGCTGGGCAAGACCCACCTGCTTCATGCGATCGGCAACTACGTCGCCGCCTTCGGCGGAGGTGCCACCGTCCGCTACGCCACCGTCGAGGAGTTCACCAACCACTTCATCAGCGCCCTCGGCTCGCGCTCGCTGAGCCGCTTCAAGCGCGCCTACCGCGACGCAGACGTGCTGCTGATCGACGACGTGCAGTTCCTGGCCAGCAAGGCCAAGACCGAGGAGGAGTTCTTCCACACGTTCAACGCGCTCTACGAGAACGGGCGCCAGCTCGTCTTGACGTGCGACCGGCTGCCGCGCCAGCTCGTGTCCGTCGAGGAGCGCCTGCGCGAGCGCTTCGAAGCCGGTCTGGTGGCGGAGCTCGAGCCACCCGACCGGAGCACCCGGATCGCGATCCTCCGCAAGCGCGCTCAGCTCGACCGCATCGAGCTCGCCGACGAGTCGGTCCTGGGGTTGATCGCCGACCGCGTCCTCGACAACGTCCGCCGGCTCGAGGGCGCTCTCATCCGCGTCGTCGCCTACCACTCGCTCACGCGCCGCCCGATCGACCGGGACCTGACGCTGACCGTGCTCGACACGCTGTACCCGCAGGCGCGCTCGGCTGGGCTGTCGGTCGAGCAGATCCAGCTCACCGTCGCGGGGCGCTACGGGATCACGGTCGCAGAGCTCACCTCGGCAAGTCGCGCCGCCCGGATCGCCTGGCCCCGGCACGTCGCCCTTCACCTCGCGCGCGAGCTCACCTCGGCCTCGCTCCAGGAGATCGGCCGCGCCTTCGGAGGGCGCAACCACGCCACCGTGCTCCACGCCTGCAAGCGCGTCACGAAGGCGCTCGCCAGCGATCAGGGGACGCAGGACGAGATCGCCGAGCTCGGCCGTGAGCTCCGGGCAGCCGACACCGACCGACGCTATTGACAGACTTGCCTGTCCGCCTCAGCCGACAACTTTGGCGCTACCTGCGGGCAAACACGCAGTTCTCCACAGCTTTTCTTTGCCCTATGACTTCTAACTCCTTCTCTTGAGGTATTCATCGTGAAGATCTCCGTCGAGCGCGATGTCCTGTTGGGACAGCTCCAGACCGTCAGTCGGGTGGCCTCGACACGCAGCGCCATCCAGGCGCTCTCGGGGGTGCAGCTGTCGGCCGCGAACGACGGCTGCGAGCTCCGCGCCACCGATATGGATGTCGGCCTACGCGTTCCGCTGCAGTCCGAGGTCACCCGTGAGGGCGTCGTCGTCCTTCCCGCCCGGCTGCTCCTCGACGTCGTCCGCTCGCTCCCGGCGCCGCAGGTCTCGATCGAGCTGCGTCCGGCCGAGCAGGATGTCGAGCTCGTCTCGGGCAACGCCGTGTTTCACATCCGCACGCTGCGCGCCGAGGACTTCCCGCCATTCCCCGAACCCGACCAGGACTCGGCGGTGTTCCTCCCCGTCCAGGCCTTCGTCTCGACCGCGCTCAAGGTCGCGGGCTCGGCCTCCCGCGACGAGACACGCCCGGTGCTCACCGGCATCCTCGTCTCGGCGAGCGACCGCGAGCTGCGGATGGTCGCAACCGACTCCTATCGACTGAGCGTCAAGGAGACCGTGCTGGAGGCGCCACTGCGCTCCGCGTTCGAGGTCAATGTGCCCGCCCGCGCGCTACAGGAGCTCGCTCGGGTGGCCGGCCACGTCGAAGACGAGCAGCTCCAGGTCGGGGTCCACCAGAACCAGGTGCTGTTCGTGCTCGGTGGCGTCGTCCTCTCCTCACGGCTGATCGACGGGCAGTTCCCTAACTACCGCCAGCTCCTGCCCGAGGGCTTCGAGCACGAACTTCGCATCTCGAGCGGCGAGCTCACCGAGGTCGTGCGCCGGATCAGCCTGCTTGCACAGAAGAACGCGCCGCTGCGGCTGGCCTTCAGCGATGGCGAGCTGACCGTCTCCGCCCAGACCCCGGACATCGGCGAGGCCCGGGAATCGCTTCCGGTCGCATTCCAGGGCGAGGCGCTCGAGATCGGGTTCAACCCGGAGTTCCTGCGTGCCGGGCTCGAGGCGATCGACGAGGGCGACGTGCTCCTCAAGCTGATCAGCCCGCTGCGCCCGGGGTTGATCGAGGCCGCCGACGAGAGTCGCTTCCAGTACCTGATCATGCCGATCCGTCTCAACGTGTAGATGGCCGGCGATGCTGGTCGTCGAACTGACCCTGCGTGACTTTCGTGGCTACCGCGATGCGCGCGTCGAGCTGGGCGAGGGGCTGACCGTCGTCCACGGCCCCAACGGCGCCGGCAAGACGAACCTGCTCGAAGGGCTGTACTTCGGCTGCACCGGCCGCTCGTGCCGGACCACCAATGAGCGTGAGGTGGTTCGCTTCGGAGCCCCGGCGGCGCGCGTGACCGTGAGCTGCGCGGGTCCGGACGGGCCCCACGAGCTGGCGGTGGGGTTCGCGGCCGGGCAGCCCAAGCGCATGCGCTTCGACGGGGCGCCGGTGGAACGCCTGCTCGATGTCGCCGAGCGGCCGCTGGTGAGCGTGTTCCTGCCCGACCGGCTCGAGCTGATCAAGGGCGCACCGGCGCTGCGCCGGGCGCACCTTGACCAGGTCATCGCCGCGCTTTGGCCGGTGCGGGCCGCAACCCGACGCGCGTACGCGCAGACGCTCGGGCAGCGCAACGCGTTGCTCAGCCGGATCCGCGCCGGCGTCGCCGCACGGGACTCGATCGCCACCTGGGATCTGCAGCTGGCGCGGCACGGGATGGCGTTGATGGACGATCGCCATCGCGCGATCGAGGCGCTGGCAGAGCCCTTCGGCCGGCTCGGCTCCGCGCTCGGCCTACCCGGAGGCCCGGCCCTCTCCTACCGCCCGCGCTCGCGCGCCACAGCCCCCGAGGAGCTGGTGCGCGAGCTCGGCCGAGCGCCTCGAGGGCGACCTCGAGCGCGGATTCACCGGGCATGGACCTCACCGTGACGACATCGTGCTCCTCCACGACGGGCGCGACCTGCGCGCTTACGGATCCCAAGGCCAACAGCGGCTCGCCCTGCTGGCGCTGCTGCTGGCTGAGCGTGAGGCGATCGCCGCCGTTCGCGCCGCCACGCCCGTGATGCTCCTCGACGATGTCATGAGCGAGCTCGATCGGACGCGACGGCAAGCGCTGGTCGAGCTGCTGTGCGCCCGCGGAGCGCAGTCGGTGATCACCACCACCGACGTCGAGCATGTCCCCGATGTCGACGAGGACGCCGTCGCACGCCTTCGCGTGCAGGACCACGACGTGGTCGCCGAGGCGGTCGTCTGAGCGTGCATCGCCGCGGGCCCAGACCGCTGGCGGCGGCGTTCGAGCGCATGCGCGACGACCTCGCGCCGCAGACCGTGCTGGCCGAGGTCCAGCGGGTGTGGCAGGACGCGGTGGGGCAGGCCATCGCCGGGGAGGCACGGCCCACCGCCGAGCGCGGTGGTTTGCTCACGATCTCGTGCTCGGCCTCGGTCTGGGCGCAGGAGCTCGACCTGATGGCGCCCGTGATCCTCGAGCAGTTGAACGCGCGTCTGCGCAGCGGGAGCGTGACGCGGCTGCGCTGCGTGGCCGTGCCACCCCGCGAGGAGTGAGGGGCTTACGCCGCTGCGGTGAGCTCGAGCGGCTGGCGCGCCGGGGAGGGTCGGCCGAGATGGAAGCCCTGGCCGTATTCGCAGCGGAGCGCGGCGAGCGCGTTGGCCTGCTCGGCGGTCTCGATGCCCTCGGCGATCACCGACATGCCGAGCGTGCCCGCCAGCTCGATGATCATGCGCACGAACGAAGCCTCGCGGCCGCCGCGCCCGAGCCCGTCGACGAACGACTTGGCGACCTTGAGCATGTCGAGCGGGAGCGTGTGCAGATAGCTGAGCGACGAGTAGCCGGTGCCGAAGTCGTCGAGGGCGAAGCGGACACCGAGCGCGCGGAGCTCGGCGAGCGTGGCACGCACGCTGTCGGCGTCGTCGAGCAGGAGGGTCTCGGTGATCTCGAACACGAGCCGGCGCGGGTCGAGCCCGGTTCGCTCGAGCGTGTCGCGCACGCGATCGGTGAGCCCCCGGTCGCGCAGCTCGACGGCGGAGAGGTTGACGTGCACCGCGATCGCGGACGCGTGATCGACCTCCCAGGCGCGCGCCTGCTGGCAGGCTTCTTCGAGCACCCACTGTCCGAGCGAGAGGATCAGCCCGGTCTCCTCGGCCAGGGGAACGAACTCCGCGGGGGCAACGAGCCCCCGGCGCGGGTGCTCCCAGCGGACCAGAGCCTCGGTCGCGACGGTGAGCCCGGTGTCGAGCGCAACGATCGGCTGGAAGTAGAGGGTGAGCTCCTCGCGCTCGATCGCGAGCCGCAGCTCCTCCTTGAGGCCGTGGCGCTCGAGGACGGCCGTCCCCATGCTCGGATGGAACACCGAGAAGCGCCCCTTGCCGCCGGCCTTGGCCACGTACATGGCGACGTCGGCGTTGCGGATCAGCTCCTCGGCGCTCAGCTCGCCGCGGTGGCTGACCGAGATGCCGGCGCTCACGTACACCGACACGCTCTCGGTGCCGACCGCCACGGGCTCGCGGAACGCGTCCATGACCCGGCGCGCCAGGCGCACGGCGGCCGCCTCGGTCTCGCGTGGCTCCATGACCAGGACCGCGAACTCGTCGCCGCCGAGCCGCGCGGTGACATCCTCCGGACGCAGGCACCCCTGGAGCCGTCCCGCAACCGCCATCAGCAGCTCGTCGCCGGCGGCGTGGCCGAGACTGTCGTTGACGGTCTTGAAGTCGTCGAGGTCGATGAACATGACGGCGATGTCCTGCTCGTCTGAGAGCGCCTCCCGGATCTTGTCGGTGAACAGCGCGCGGTTGGCCAGATTGGTCAGCGGGTCGTGGTAGGCCTGGTGGTGAAGCTGCTCCTGGAGCACGCTCAGCTGGAGCACCGCCTGCTCGAGGCGGTCGTACTGAAGGGCGACGCTGGCGTTGGTGGCGAGCGTCTCGAGCAGCTTCAGGTCGTCCTCGTTGAACGAGCGAACCACGCCGAAGCGGTTGGCCAGCATGATCGTTCCGATGATCCGCTCCTCGCCGGGCAGCGGGGCGACCATCGCGTGGGTGACGCCGCGGCCTTCGAGATAGCGCTGAAGACGGTGGTTGCCGAACGGCAGGTCGAGCGTGGTGGCGCGACCGGAGTCCTCGACGAGTGCGTGCAGCTCCTCGGCGATCTCGGAATCGACCGGCTCCATCAGCTCGCGGTAGGCGCCGGGACCTAGCAGCGTGCGCAGAGACGGGTTCTCGGCCGAGCCGAACAGGATGATCTCGGCGATCTCGGCCCGGAAGGCCTCGAGCGAGCGCGCCAGCAGTCCTTCGAGGGCAGGCGCGACCTCGCGTGAGCGTGCGAGCGTGCGGTTCGCCTCGTAGAGGAACTCGAGCCGGCGGTGGCGCTCGCGTTCGGACATGTAGGCGCGGTACGCGGCGAACAGCGTTCCCGACGGGACGATCAGCAGCGGCAGGGCGCGGGCGTCGGCCGCGGTCAGGACCGCGCCGCACAGGCCGAGCATCGTGTTGCTCAGTGTGATCACGCCGTCCATGCAGAGCATGCGCACGATCGTGCCGAGCTCGACGCGCCCCTCGGCCAGCGAGATCGCCGCGGCGATCAGGAGGACGGTGACGAGTGCGGAGGCCTGCATCGCCACGAGCGCCGCCAGCCAGGTCCGCGGCCCGACCCCGCTGTGGGGCGCGATGGCGTGGAACACGAGCACCGCGACGCACGTGTGCAGCGCGAACAGGGCGATGTTGAAGGCGAACTTGATCGGCGTCGGCCGGCGGTCCAGCAGCAGCATCAGCCCGCTGCCGAGCAGGCAGCCGATGACCACGCCGTAGGAAGTGCAGAAGATCAGGCCGAAGATCAGCGGGATGTCGCCGAGCGAGAAGGAGTGCGCCCCGCGACGGAAGTGCAGGTGGACGGCGCAGCGCTCGGCGACCGCGAAGGCGATCGCGATCATCCACCAGGCGACGTGAGGGTGGGAGACCGGGGCGACGCGGTCGAGATGGACGAACAGCGCGACCGCGATCGCCAGCACGCCCGCGTTCAGGGCCCACACGGGGTGGGGCAGCGGCAGGCGCCGCAGGGCGTCGATCCGCCGGCGCCTGGACGGTTGTTGGGTGGTGGTGACCGATTCGGCTTCCATGGCGAATGCACCGCGGCGCCGAGGCGCCCAGGACAACATCGGCCGACGGGGTCAAAAGCTGTAGGCCCGAGGGCCCTGATCGGGTGCAAAGCGGGGGATTCAAGGGCGCCTGGGCAGGCGCCGGCGGGTAGCCCCGATTGGGCGCTCGCCGGGTCCGTCGCCGAGGCACCATTTGTTGCAGTTTTGCAGGTAAAACGTTACCGGCTGTCAGCCCGGGTTGGCCGGTCCGTGTGCTATCCTCATGAACAGAAAGTGGCCACGCCCCGGCGCGCCGCGTGCGGCGCGATGCCGGGGCGTCTCAATGTCATCGGAGGATCGTTGGCAAACGACAGCGGCGCCCACGAGCGCGGGAAGAACCAGACAAGCTATGACGCCCAGGACATCACGGTCCTGGAGGGGCTGGAGGCGGTCCGCAAGCGCCCGGGCATGTACATCGGCTCGACCGGCGTCAACGGGCTGCACCACCTGGTCTACGAGGTCGTCGACAACTCAGTCGACGAGGCGCTGGCCGGCCACTGCGACAACGTCACGGTGACGATCCACCCCGACAGCTCGGTCACCGTGCGCGACGACGGGCGCGGCATCCCGGTGGCGGTCATGGCCAAGGAGAAGCGCTCGGCCCTCGAAGTCGTGATGACCGTGCTGCACGCCGGCGGGAAGTTCGGCCAGGGCGGCGGCTACAAGGTCTCGGGTGGTCTGCACGGCGTCGGGGTCTCGGTCGTCAACGCGCTGTCCGAACGGCTCGAGGTCGAGATCCGCCGCGACGGCCACGTGTGGAGGCAGGTCCTACGAGCGCGGCAAGCCGCTGTCGGAGGTCTAAGCGCGGCGAGGCGACCGAAGGAGACCGGCACGACCATCACCTTCCTGCCCGACGCCGACATCTTCGAGACGCTCGACTTCGACTTCAACACGCTCGAGACGCGGATGCGCGACACCGCGTTCCTGACCCGCGGCCTGCGCATCGTGCTGTGCGACGAACGCGGCTCAGGGCACCGGCGCGAGTTCCAGTACGACGGCGGGATCAAGGACTTCGTCGCCCACCTCAACAGCAACAAGGACGCGATCCAGAAGAAGATCGTGTACTTCGAAGGCGAGGGCGACGAGGGCGCCGTCGAGGTGGCGATGCAATGGAACAGCTCCTACCAGGAGTCGGTCTTCTCCTACGCCAACAACATCAACACGATCGACGGCGGCACGCACCTGTCCGGTTTTCGCTCCGCGCTCACCAGCGCGCTCAACAAGTACGCGCGCGAGAAGGGCGAGCTCAAGGAGAAGGACGACAACCTCACGGGCGAGGACGTGCGCGAGGGCTTGACCGCGGTGATCTCGGCGAAGCTCGCCGACCCACAGTTCGAAGGCCAGACCAAGGGCAAGCTGGGCAACCCGGGAATGCAGAGCTTCGTCCAGTCGGTCGTGTATGCCCGGCTGACCGAGTTCCTGGAGGAGAACCCGCAGGACGCGCGCGGGGTGATCCGCAAGGCAGTGCAGGCGGCGCAGGCGCGCGCTGCGGCGCGCAAGGCGCGCGACCTCACCCGGCGCAAGTCGGCGCTCGAGAACTCGACGTTGCCCGGCAAGCTGGCCGACTGCTCGGTCAAGGACCCGTCGCTGGCCGAGCTGTTCATCGTCGAGGGCGATTCCGCCGGCGGCTCGGCCGTCAGCGCGCGGGACCGCAATACGCAGGCGATCCTGCCGTTGCGAGGGAAGATCCTCAACGTCGAGAAGAGCCGGATCGACAAGGTCCTGGCCAACACGGAGATCCAGGCGCTGATCACCGCGATCGGCACGGGGGTGCGCGACGAGTTCGACATCGCCAAGGCGCGTTATCACAAGGTCGTGCTGCTGACCGACGCCGACGTCGACGGCGCGCACATCCGCACGCTCGCGCTCACGCTGCTGTTCCGCGAGATGCAGCCGCTGGTCGAGGCCGGTTACGTGTACATCGCCAAGCCGCCGCTGTACCGGCTCACCCGCGGCCAGAAGCACCGTTACCTGGAGCGCGAGTCCGATCTCGAGGACGTCCTGCTCGGCGACAAGTTCGAGAAGCTCACCGTGAGCGATCGCGAGGGCAAGCAGTTCAGGCTCACCGAGACGCGGTGGAAGCGCTTCACCCGTCTGCTCAAGCAGTACGAGGGCTGGGCGGCGGCGCTCCGCGGACTGCACGGGCAGGGCGTGGTCACCTTCCTCCAGCAGGCGCGGCTGCTCGAACAGCAGGTTCAGGACATCGATGCGCTTCGCACCGTGCTGAGCCGTGACGGGGAGGACGGCGCCGCCTACAAGACGGAGCTCGTCGAGGAGACCGAAGAGCACGTGGTCGTGCGCACGATCGAGAACAAGACCGGCCTCGCGACCACGCATCACCTGCGCCGCGTCGCGCTCGACGCCAACGAGTACCACCGCCTGGCGGATGTGCACGCGGAGCTGGTCGGACTCGCGGGTATCCCCCCGTTCACGATCGCGCTCGGCGAGAACATGCGCGAGGCGCTGAGCTTCGAGGATCTGCGCGACGGGATCCTCGCCATCGCCCAACGGGGGATCGAGTACTACCGCTTCAAGGGCCTGGGCGAGATGGATGCAGACGAGCTGCGCGAGACGACGATGGATCCGAGCACGCGCACGCTCGTGCAGGTGACGATGGAGGACGCGGCGTCGGCCGACCTCGTGTTCTCGATGTTGATGGGCGACCAGGTCGAACCGCGGCGGGCGTTCATCGAGGACAACGCCCTGGCCGCCAACCTCGACATCTAAGGATTCAGGCGCATGTCAGCGATGGACACCATCGGCGGCGGCAACATCGAGCCGCGCGGGCTCGAGGAGGAGATGCGCTCGGCGTATCTCGACTACGCCATGTCGGTGATCGTCGGGCGCGCGCTGCCCGACGTGCGCGACGGGCTCAAGCCCGTGCACCGCCGCGTGCTTCATGTGATGAACGAGATGGGGTTGCGCCCGCCGCAGCGCCGGCACGTGAAGTGCGCCCAGATCGTCGGCGAGGTGATGGGCAAGTACCACCCGCATGGAGACGCCGCGATCTACGACACGCTCGTGCGCCTGGCGCAGGACTTCTCGATGCGCTACCCGCTCGTCGACGGGCACGGGAACTTCGGCAACATCGACGGCTACTCGGCCGCGGCCATGCGCTACACCGAGGCGCGGATGGCGCCGCTCGCGCTCGAGATGCTGCGCGACATCGACGCCGACACGGTCGACTTCACGCCGACCTACGATGGCGGACGCCAGGAGCCGGTGGTGCTTCCGGCGCGCTTCCCGAACCTGCTCATCAACGGCGGATCGGGCATCGCCGTCGGCATGGCGACGAACATCCCGCCCCACAACCTGCGCGAGGTGATCGCGGCCACGATCGCCTACATCGAGAACCCGGCGATTGACGTCGAGGGCCTGATGAAGCACGTCAAGGGCCCGGACTTCCCGACCGCAGGCATCATCCTCGGGCGCGCGGGCATCCGCGACGCCTACGAGACCGGCCGCGGGCGCGTGCGCCTCCAGGGCAAGGCGCACATCGAGCCGATCGGCCAGGGCAAGGAAGCGATCATCATCACCGAGCTCCCCTACCAGGTGCGCCGCGATGGCGAGGGCGGGCTGATCCTCAAGATCAAGGAGCTGCACGACCAGAAGAAGCTCTCGGAGATCAGCGACCTGCGCAACGAGTCCGACCGGCATGGCATGCGGATCGTCGTCGAGCTCAAGCGCGACGCGATCCCCAAGGTCGTGCTCAACAAGCTCTACAAGCACACGCCGCTGCAGACGACCTTCGGCGTGAACATGGTCGCGCTGGTCGACAACGTCCCCAAGACGCTGTCGCTGCGCGAGGTGATCGGGCACTACGTCGATCACCAGCGCGAGGTCATCGTCCGCCGGACCAAGCACGAGCTCCAGAAGTCCGAAGAGCGCGCGCACATCCTCGAGGGCTACCTCGTGGCGATGGACAACCTCGACGAGGTGATCGCGCTGATCAGGGCCTCGCGCGACACCGAGACCGCCCGCAACGGGCTGGTCGAGCGCTTCGAGCTCACCGTGGTGCAGGCACAGGCGATCCTCCAGCTGACCCTGAGCCGGCTGACCGCGCTCGAGGCGGACAAGATCAAGCTCGAGTACAAGGACCTGGTCGAGCGGATCAAGGAGCTGCGCGAGATCCTGGGTGACGAGTCGAAGGTGATGGCGCTGATCAAGGAGGAGCTCCAGGAGATCGCGGACCGCTACGGCGACGATCGCCGCACCGAGATCGTCCACGCCGAGGGCGAGATCGACATCGAGGACCTGATCGCCGACCAGCAGATGGTGATCTCGATCACCCACTCCGGCTATGTCAAGTCGCTGCCTCTGTCCACCTATCGCCAACAGCGCCGCGGCGGCGTCGGCGTGACCGGGATGGACATGAAGGACGACGACTACATCGAGCATTTGTTCGTCTCCTCCACGCACGATTACCTGCTGTTCTTCACCAACCGCGGGAAGGTCTACCGGCTCAAGGTGTACGAGCTGCCCGAGGCCTCGCGGACCGCTCGCGGCCGGGCCCTGGTCAACCTGCTGCCCCTGCGCGAGGGCGAGCGCGTCCAGTCGGTGCTGGCCACGCGCGACTTCAACGAGGGCAAGTACCTCGTGTTCGCGACTCGCAGCGGGATGATCAAGAAGACCGAGTTCGGGGCCTACAACACGCCGATCAAGGCCGACGGCATCATCGCGATCAACATCCGCGACGACGACGAGCTGATCGCGGTGCGGCGCACGAGCGGCAACGACGACGTCATCATGGTCTCCCGCTCGGGCCAGGCCGCGCGGTTCAGCGAGAACCAGGTGCGGGCGATGGGTCGGGACACCAGCGGCGTGCGCGGGATGAACGTGGCGCAGCGTGAGAACTCCCTGCTGGCCATGGACGTGGCGCGCGATGACCAGGAGCTCCTCGTCGTGACCGAGAACGGCTACGGCAAGCGCACCCCGATCCCCGACTATCCCGTCAAGGGTCGCGGCACGATGGGTGTCAAGACGATCACGCTGACCGAGAACAAGGGTCAGCTCGCGGGCGCGCTCGTCGTGCGCGAGCACCAGGAGCTCGTGTTCATCTCCCAGAACGGGATGGTGCAGCGCACCTCGGTCCGCGGGATCAACCGCTACGGGCGTGCCTCGCAGGGCGTGCGGGTGATGAACATCCGCGACGACGACCAGGTGAGCGCGGTCGCGCTCGTGGTTGAGTCCGACGCGCGACGGCTGCGCCAGTCGCTGACGAGGAGGGCGGCGGCGGGCCTCCGCCTAGGTCCCGTGCGGCTGTTTGCGTAACGCCTGGGTTCCCCGCGTCTTGCGCGAGGGACGTGGGCGAGGGCACCGCTCCCCGCCCACGTCTGCTCAGGGCCGCCCGTCTCTTGGGGTGAGCATTTCTTGGCGGGGGGGATGAGGTTCGGTGGCGGGGTCGGTCTTTAGTGCAGAACCGACCGAGAGGAGGACGCCAGATGCCCACCGACCACACCGACTACCGCGAGCTGGACCACCGCAACACCGACGGGATCGACGTGCGGCTGCTCTGGCACGCCGCGACCGACCAGGTCTCGATCGCCCTTCTGGACGAGCGCTCCGGAGAGACGATGACCTTCGAGATCGCGCCGGCCGAGGCGCTCACGGCCTTCCACCATCCCTTCGCCTACGCCCCCACCCACCAGTCGTGCTCGTGCGCCCTGGCGTGAGCACCGAGGAGAACCGGGGACGATGACTGACATGGCATATCAGCTGGCCTCGACTCGGCGAGACGAGCTCCTGCGCGAGGCCGCCGCCCGCCGGCGTGCGGTCGAGGCAGTGGCCGCGCGGAGCTCTGAGCCCGGCGAAGCCGCGCCTGCGCCGCCTCGTGCGCCTGGCGGTGCTGCGGCCGGCCGTCCACTGACCGGAAATCGGGCGCCCGCCGGTTGCGCGGGCGCCCGTGACTACCCGCCGCTCACACGCTATTCTTCCGCCTACCAGAGAAAGGAGGTGGTCCGCCTGTCTGACAGTTCTTGCGGGACCCTGGAGGTGTCCGGCCGCTAGGTCGGAGGCTGGCCCCGCTTAGCGGAGTCCCAACCGAGACACCGACCGTGGGGGAGCCGGGAGTAGTCCCACCGGCATCGATGATCCAATCACGGTTCCAGGGCAGCCGAAGTTCAGCGAAGGGCGCCGCGTCGACGGCGCCCTTCGTGCTTTCTGGGCTGGCGCCGGATGGCCCCGGCGGGCCGCGCGGCGTATAGGCTCTGGCGGCGATGAAGCGTCGCTTGGTATCGGGATCGGTCGCGATGCTCGCGATCGCCGCCGCGACGATGCTGTCGCTGAGCGCCGGAGCTGCCGCGCGCGGCCATCGCGGCTGCGCCCCGGTCGTGGTCAGGGTGCACGGCAGGACGTTCGTGGGCGACCGCTACCAGGCCTACCAGCGCGCTGGCTGCAAGACGGCGAGATTGATGACCGCGCGCTTCCTCCGGCAGGGGCACAGCCCGACCGCGTGTGAGAACGGTTGCCGCGTCGCCTACCGCTGGCTGTGCTTCTACGAGGGTTACCGGAACCGCTTCGGCTACGACCACGACTGCTTTAACTATCCGCAGTACCCGGGCGTAGGCTTCCCCGTCCACCCCGGGGTGGGCTTCTTCTTCTTCGAGCGCGTGCGCTGAGCGCGGCCTACGCCGCCAGGTACTGCATCCACGCCGCCGGGATCGTCGGGCTGGCGACGTGGATGAACACGGTCGGGCTCGGCGTGCGCGGCGGACGCAGCAGCTGCATGCCGGCGTGGTGGGGCAGCGCGTTGCCCTTGCGCCGGTTGCACGGGGCGCAGGAGGCGACGATGTTGTCCCAGCTCGAGGAGCCGCCCTTGGAACGGGGGATCACGTGATCGACGGTCAGGTTCGAGCGCGCGCCGCAGTACTGGCAGGTCCAGTCGTCGCGGGCGAAGACAGCCCGCCGGGTGATCTTGCGCCGGTGGGTGTCCCGGGGGATCCGGACATAGGTGACGAGGCGGATCACGACCGGCCGCGCCAGCGTCTGGCTGGCCGAATGGAGTGACCAGTCCGAGCGCTCGATCATCTCCGCCTTCTCCTTGAGCAGGAGCACGACCGCGCGACGGACGGTGCACACGTTGATCGGCTCGTACGTCGCGTTCAGGACGAGCACCCGGCCAACCTCACGTCCGCGTCGCTGGTGCTCACGAAGCGACGCGGACCCCATTGGGGCTGTTGGAGAGGAGGCCATATCTGGCGGCAGTGTACCGCTGGTTTTGGCAATAACGGAGGCCTTCACGTCGGCTTCACAGTGAGGCTCAGGCCACCGGGAACGACCCAAGTACGCGCAGCACCTCGACCCGCTCGCGCACGCCGCTGCAGGGCCTCCGCCACGTGTGGATCGCTGTCGCGGCCCTCGATGTCGAGGAAGAACATGTAGCGCCCGAGCCCCTGCTTGCGCGGCCGCGACTCGATGCGGGTGAGGTTGACCTGCCGGGCGGCGAACTCGGAGAGGCAGTTGACCAGCCAGCCGGGCGCCTCGGCACCCACACCCCAGAACACGATCGCGGTCTTCCAGGGCCCGCGCGGCTGCGTGTCGCCGAACGCTCCGGGCGGCTCGCCGAGCCGGGCCAGCCACACAAAGCGCGTCTCGTTGTCCGCGACGTCCTCCACCCCCGAGCGGAGCACCTGACAGCCGTAGCGCTCCGCCGCCAGCCGGTTTCCCAGCGCCGCCCACGCCCCATCGTGCTCGGCCACCATCCGCACCGCCTCCGCGGTCGAGCTGCCGGCGAGGACCCGGGCCTGGGCCAGCCGCCCGCGGATGAAGCGGGCGCACTGTGCGTTGGCCTGCGGGTGGGAGACGACCGCCTCGATCTGCTCCAGCTCGAGTGCAGTCCGCGCGATCAGGCAGTGGCGGATCGGGTGGATGACCTCGCCGACGATGCCCACGTCCTCGGTCTCCATGGCGAGCGCGTCGAGCGTGGCGTTGACCGACCCCTCCAGCGAGTTCTCGATCGGCACGAGCGCCCGCTGGACCCCGCCGTCATGGACCGCCATCACGGTGTCGTAGATCGTCGGCAGGGGGACGGCGTCGAGCTCCCGCGAGCCCGCGGACTCGATCAGGGCCTCGTGCGTGAAGGTGCCCTCGGGCCCGAAATAGCCGACGCGCACGCCCCAGCGCTCCCGCCTGCTCAGGCCGGCGTGCGGCGCTGGGCGTCGCCCTCCAGCGCCAGACGGATCGCCTCGTCCTCCTCGGGCGAGAGCTCGAGCTCGGAGCGGCCCTCGTGGACCTGCTTCGCGTACAGGCGGGCCTGGTCGCGGTGGTGGATCGAGGAGAGCACGATGCCCGAGCGGGTGGCGTCCAGGAGCGCGATCGACGTCGACTGGCGGCCGGACATCTCGCCGTAGGCGTCGTAGCGGACCAGCGACCGGTATGCCACGGTGCCATCGAGGCGCCGCTCGGCGGCTGACATCCGCCCGTTCAGCCGCTCCGCCTCGTCCTCGACGTAGTCGTGCAGGGCCTCGAATCGGCGCTGGAGCGACGCCGCGTGGGCGACGAGGTCCTCGCGATGGTCGCCGAGCACCAGGCGCTGGTCGCGCTGGAGGCGGCGGAGCTTGACGAGCAGGACGATCGCGAAGATGAGTGTCAGCGCTGCCACGGCGGCGGCGGCGATGGCCACGATCCCGGCCGTGCTGGTCAGGTTGTGCACCCGCGACAGCATAGGCGCCGCCGCGCCAAGCGCCCCGGCCTACTGGAAGCTCACCGGGAACGTCTGGGTGTTGTGCGTGACCGTCGTCTCACCCGGAACCCGCTCGACGGTGGCGCTCACCGTGTAGCTACCGGCCGGCGGTGAGCTCGAGAGCGTGACCTGGGCGGTGGCGCTGTTGCCCGGCGTGGTCTGCGGGATGATCGCCTGGCCGCTGATCGAGGTCCCCTCGACCGCGACCTTGACGGTCACGTTCGTCTCCTTGTTCTGGCCGTCGTTGGTCACCGTGCAGGAGAAGGCCGGTGGCGGCGTGGCGGGGATCGTGTTGGTCGAGCTCGTGCTGAGCGAGGTTCCGCCGACCGTGCACCCGTCCATCGCGTGCCCGTGCACGCCCGGTGCGGGCTTGGCGTTCGACTGGGCCGGGAGGCCGACGTGGAGCGAGCTGGCCACGAACGACGGCGTCAGCCAGCGCAGGTCGGGAACGAACTGGCCGCCCTCGATCGTCTCGCCATCCGGCGGCCCCACGGCGATGCCGTTGCTGTGGAGCGCGGCGGCGATCTGCGGGGCGGCATAGTCCTTGTACAGCGCATCCGAGGCGTACAGGCGCGCCATCTCGGTGGCGATCGAGTTGATCGCGTCCTTGCTCGCCGCGGTCGACAGCGCCGGCTGGATCTGCTGGGCGATGTTGGCGATCCCGTCCCGGCGCATCTGGAACGCAATCACGAGATCCTGTTGGGCACCGCTCATGGCGCCTGGGACGGAGAGCCCGCGGACGCGTCCGAGCTGGTTCTGGGCGCTGAGCCGGGCCTGGTTGAGCTCGTTCTGGACGCTTGCCGCGTTGCTCGAGGGCTGCGCTCCGGTGAGCACGCCGAAGAACTGGCTCGAGGTCTGGTCGGAGCTCTGGATCAGCGACGAGACGTTGTTCGTGTAGTCCTTGAGCGAGTTGATACGAGCGCTGTTCTCGCAGCTCGAGACGCCGAGGACGATCACGATCACGAACAGAACGACTGCCGCCAGGGCCACGGCCTGGCGGCGGCGGATCGCCTGCCGGTCGGGAGGACGGCGCCCGCCCGACCGGGGCCTGCGCCCACGCGCGGGAGGCGCGGGCTCGCCGGCCTCGGCTCGTCCGCCTCGTCGAAGAACGACACTACGCGCTCCTTGCGGCCATGTCTAAGAGCGCCAGTATGAACGCCGGCACGGCGGGAGGATTTCGTGCGCCTGCGGATGCGCGCGAAAGGGACCACGGCCGCGGCGTGGAAAACGGCTCCATGCGCGCGAGGGATTCCGGTCACCCGGTCCTTCCGAGGAGGGAAGGAGTACCGAGGGCGGGCACACCGCGACGGTCCTCCGGCCGACCCACGCCACCGAGTCGCTGGGCCCGCGGACGCGCACCGCGGCCACCCGCGGCCATCGCGGCCCCGCCACCAACCCCCGCCGTCGGCCCCACCGGCTCCGCCCCCGACGCCGGCCCCCTGATCCTCGAGCGCTACCGCCTCAAGCGCCGCCTCGGCGCCGGCGCCTTCGGCACCGTCTGGCAGGCCCGCGACGAACGACTGCACCGCGAGGTGGCGGTCAAGCTGCTGCCGCGCGAGCGCATCGCCGGCGGGCGCTTCGAGCGCGAGGCGCGAGCGGCGGCCCGGCTCGCGCACCCCGCGATCGTCACGCTCTACGAGGCGGCCGTCGACGACGAGGGCGCCTACCTCGTCTCCGAGCTCGTCCGCGGCCCGACTCTCGACCGGCTGCTCGCCGACGGCGAGCTGTCCGACATCGGAATCGCCAGGATCGGCCTGGCCCTGTGCGACGCGCTCCTCCACGCCCACGCCCAGGGCGTGGTCCACCGCGACGTCAAGCCGTCCAACGTCCTGGTGCCCAGGCGGCCCACGACGCCCGAGGGTGTGGCCAAGCTGACCGACTTCGGTGTCGCCCGTGTGATCGGCGGCAATCCCCTCACCCGCACCGGCGACGTGCTCGGCACGGCCGCCTACATGGCGCCCGAGCAGGCCGAGGGCCGGCTGGTGGACGGCGCCGCGGACCTGTACTCGCTGGCTCTCGTCCTCTACGAAGCCCTGACGGGAGTGAATCCGCTGGCGAGCGCGCCCCGCACGCGGCGCCTCGGCACCTACCTGCCGCCCCTGCGCCGGCAGCGCCGCGAGCTGCCGCGCGAGCTGGGACAGGCGATCGACCAGGCCCTCCGCCCCCGCCCGCGCGAGCGGGGCACGATCGAGGAGCTCCGGGTGGCGCTCGAGCGCTCGCTCCCCGCCCTCGACGATCGCCCAGGGACGGTCGACGCCCCCCGGCTCCGGCGCCCGGCGACACCCGCCGAGCCCCAAGACGAAGCGGCTGCCCCGGAGAAACCACGAGCCCCCGCGCCGGCGCTGCCCGCGTGGAGCCTCCGGGCCCTCTCCGGCGCCACCGCCGCCGGCCTCGTGCTGTGGATTTCCACCGCGCTCCTCCCCCATCCGCCGCTGGCTCCCGGGGTCGCGGCCCTGACCGCAGCGCTGCTCACCGCGGCGTTGCCCCGTCTCGGCTGGCTCACGGTCACCGTGGGCGCGACCGCGGCGCCTCGCCCTCCAGCACCACCCCGGCGCCGCGCTACTCATCGCGATCGCCGCGACGGTCCCGGTGCCGCTGTTGCCAAGATCGCCGTCGGCCTGGCCGCTCCCGATCCTCGCCCCCGCGCTCGGCGTAGTCGGACTGGCAGGCGCCTGGCCCGCGCTGGCGGCTCGGGCCAGGACGGCGCCGCGCCGCGCCGCCCTCGCCGCGAGCGGATGGCTGACCGTGGCCCTGGCAGGCGCACTCGCCGCACAAGTCGCTCTACACGAAGTCGACGACGGCCGCGCCGAGCCACTGGATCCACTCGGTCTCGACGAGCGCCACCGACGTCCTGAAGCCGCTCCTGACCGGGCACACGCTCGCCGCCGCGCTCGTCTGGGGGATCGCGGCCGCCGTCCTGCCGCTCCTCCGCGCCGGTCGCGGAGCGATCGGTGTCGTGCTCCTCGTCGCGTGGGCGCTCGCCACCGCCCTCGCCACCTCGTTGGCCGCCCCGGCGATCCTGCCCGGGATGGCGATCCTCGGCGCGATCTCCGCGGTCGTCTTCACGCTTGCGCCGGATGTCACGAACTGGCTTCGCCACGCGCCGCGACGCGAGGACTTTCGTAGCATGGAATCTCGTTAAGGGCCCCGCTGGAGACCCTGCCCCGTTGAGATCCGGGTAGGACCCACCCCCAAGGCGCATGAGCGTTCTCCGAAACCTCGAAAGCAAGCTCGCCGGACTCGTCGAAGGCACGTTCAGTCGTGCCTTCCGGTCCGAGGTGCGCCCGGTGGAGATCGCGCGCAAGCTCGCGCGCGAGATGGAGGAGCACAAGTCGCTCTCGGTCTCGCGCACCTACGTACCCAACGAATACCGCGTGTACCTGTCCCCGCGCGACCGGGAGCGCTTTGCCGAATACGAGCAGGCGCTCGTCGACGAGCTCGCCGGCTATCTGCTCGAGCACGCCCGGCGCGAGCGGCTGGCGTTGCTGTCGCGCCCGGTGGTCGAGTTCGAGACCGACGAGCGGCTCGGTCTCGGCGAGTTCGGGATCCAGACCCGCGTGTCCCGGCCCGAGGATGACGACGAGGATTACGCGGCGCCGGCCGAGCACGGGCGGACGATGGTCTACAGCGCCGCCGGCCGGGTGGCCGAGCCGCTCGAGGAGCGCGCCCGGGTTCGGGTCCGCACGGCGCTGCTGATCGTCGACGGCCGGCGCATGGTGATCGGCGCCGGCGGGGTGACGATCGGCCGAAGCCGCCAGTGCGAGGTCGTGGTCGATGACCCGAACGTCTCGCGCCAGCACGCGGAGATCCGCCCGCGCGGCGGCTCCTGGGTCGTCGCCGACCTGGGCTCGACCAACGGGTCGCTGCTCAACGGCCGCCAGATCCTCGGGCCCGAGGTACTCAAGCCGGGCGACGAGATCGAGATCGGAACCTCGGCGCTGGCCTTCGAGCTGGAGTAACCCCGGTCCCATGCTCCAGCCCGTCTCCGTTGCGCTCAAGTTCGGCTTCCTCGCCATCCTCTACGTGTTCCTGCTGTGGGTGGCCTGGAGCGCCCTGCGCGATCTACGGCGCGGCACCGGCGGCGTCGTCGAGACCGACCGGTCCCCGATGCCGGACGCCACCGGCATGTATCCGGCCGCCGCCGGACTGGCTGACAGCGCATCCAACGGCGTCGAGCCGCGCCTGCTCGTCGAACGGGCGCCGGGCCACGAAACCGGCGTCGCCTACGACCTCAGCCAGGGCGCTACTCTCGGCCGCGGCGAGGTCGAGATCAGGCTCGAGGACCCGTTCGCGTCCTCTCGCCACGCCCGGATCTCGCGCCAGGGCCACGTCTTCGTCATAGAGGATCTGGGATCGACGAACGGCACATACTTGAACGAAGAGGCCTTGAACGGTCCACAGCCACTGCATCCCGGCGACCGCATCCGCATCGGCGACAGCGAGTTCTCCTACCTGCAATAACGTGATGCTGCGCGCCGCGGAAACCACCTGCAAGACCGACACCGGGCGCCAGCGCCGCGACAACGAGGACAACGCCTACGCGCGTGCCCCCGTGTTCGTGGTGGCGGACGGCATGGGCGGCGCGCAGGCGGGGGAGGTGGCCTCGAAGATCGCCATCGAGGCCTTCGAGCACGAGCTGCCGGACGAGGGCAACCCCGAGGAGCGGCTCGCCATCCGGGTTCGCGAAGCCAACCGCCAGATCTACGAGCGCTCGCACACGGATCGTGAAAGCGCCGGCATGGGCACGACGCTGACGGCCGCCTACCTCGACGAGACGAGCGTGGCGATCGCGCACGTCGGCGACAGCCGGGCCTACCTCTTCCGCGACGGCTCGCTGCAGCGCCTGACCCGCGACCACTCGCTCGTCGACGAGCTCGTGCGTCACGGAAAGCTGACCGAGGCGCAGGCCGCCGAGCATCCCCAGCGATCGATCATCACGCGCGCGCTCGGACCCGAGCCCGACGTCGAGGTCGACACGTGGACGTATCCCGTGCGTGCCGGCGACATCCTGCTGCTCTGCAGCGACGGGCTGACCTCGATGATCTCGGAGACTCGCGTGGCCGAGATCCTGCGAGCCGGGACGCTGCTCGACGCCATCGGCGACGCGCTCATCAAGGAAGCCAACGAAGCCGGCGGCCGCGACAACATCACGGTCGTCCTGTTCCGCGTCGAAGACACCGGCGGCGACGGGAGCACCGACCAGGCGACGATGGTGGGCGCCGCCGCACCGGCGGCGCCGGATACGGCGCCGCACGCGCACGACGCCGAGCCCCAGGCCGCCCGGCCGACCACCTCGATGCTCGAGCGCGGGGCGGAGCGCCGCCTCGGCGGTGGCCGTGGCGCCGCGACCCATGACCGCCTCGCGCACCCAGCCGGCGCCGCTCGCACGCACCCAGGGCCGGACCCGTGCCGCCGGCGAGCGCGCCGCGCCATCGCCGGCACGCGAAGCCTCTCGCGGCGCTCGTCGCCGTCGCCGTCGTGCTGTTCCTGGTCGGCGGTGCCGGCTACCTCGCGAGCCGCCAGCTGTTCTTCGTCGGGACCAACCCGCAGGGCCTGGTCACCGTGTACCGCGGCTTCCCGTACGACCTGCCGTTCGGCATCCACATGTACCAGACCTTCTACGTCTCCGGCGTGCCCGCCACGCTCGTGCCCGCCGACCGCCGCAGCGCGCTGTTCAACAACCAGCTGCGCTCGGAGACGAGCGCGGACGACCTGGTGCGCGCGCTCGAGCTCGGACAGCTGAGCGGATGAGCGCGCGCAACCGCGAGCTGCTCGGGCTGATCCCAGCCTCTCTGTTGGTGACGGCCGGATTCGCCGGCGTGTTCATCCAGCGCTCGAGCGCGCTCTCGACGGTCTCCTTCAGCTACGGCGCGTCGCTCACCTACGGCGCGATCTTCCTCGGGCTGTGCCTTGCCGCGCACGTGTTCATCCGCATGACGCTCCCGCACGCCGATCCCTACCTGTTCCCGCTGGCGGCGCTGATCGCGAGCTTCGGCCTGGTCGAGATCTACCGCATCGACACGACGCTGGCGCGCCAGCAGGCGCAGTGGTTCGTGCTCGGGCTGGTCCTGTTCGCGGGCACGATCTTCTTCTTCCGCGAGTACCGCCGGCTCGAGCGCTACCGCTACACGATCGTCGTCGCCTCGCTGTTCCTGCTGATGCTGCCGCGCTTGCCCGGGATCGGATACCAGGCCAACGGCGCCTACCTCGGGATCCACATCCCCGGGCTGTTCGTATTCCAGCCCGCCGAGTTCGCCAAGATCGGCCTGGTCATCTTCCTGGCCAGCTACCTGCGCGACACGCGCCAGGTGCTGGTGATGGGGGCGCGGCGGATCCTCGGCATCACGATCCCCCCGATCAAGCACTTCGGCCCGGTGCTGGTGATCTGGGGCATCGCGATGCTGATCCTGGTCGTGCTGCACGACATCGGCTCCTCGCTGATGTTCTACGGCGGCCTGCTGGCGATCCTGTACGTAGCCACCAACCGGCTGGGGTTCGTGGTCGTGGGGCTGCTCGCGTTCGCGATCGGCGCGTGGTACCTGGGCGGCCACATCTCCCATGTCCACGCCCGCGTCGAGACCTGGCTGCACCCGTTCAGCCCCCGGCTGTACAACGCCCCGCTCGGCAGCTACCAGATTGCCAACGCGATGTTCGCCCAATCTGCGGGCGGGCTGTTCGGGCAGGGCTTCGGCCAGGCCACGCTGACGCTGCCGCACGGCGGCGCACTTTTGCCGGCGGCGCAGACGGACATGATCTACGCGGTGATCACCGACGAGCTCGGGCTGTTCGGCGCGAGCGCCGTGCTCATCGCCTACCTGATCTTCGTCGCGCGCGGGTTCAAGACGGCGCTGCTGGCGCGCGACTCGTTCTCGACGCTGCTCGCGGTCGGGCTGAGCGCGGTGTTCGCGCTCCAGGTGTTCGTGATCGTCGGCGGCGTCACCCGCGTGATCCCGCTGACCGGCGTGACGCTGCCGTTCATCTCCTACGGCGGGTCGTCGATCGTGGCCAACTTCGTGCTGCTCGCGCTGCTGCTGCTGATCTCCGACCGAGCGCGGAGGCCGGCGTGAGCGCGCCGATCGCACGCCTGTTCGGCTTCATCGTCCTGCTGTTCGCGCTGCTGATCGTGTGGACCTCACGGTGGACGGTGTTCGAGGCCTCCTCGCTGAACAACAACCCGCTGAACCACAGGACGCTGCTCGACGAGCTGAAGATCAAGCGCGGGCGGATCCTGGCCGACGACGGGACCGTCCTGGCCAGGTCGGTGCCGGCCGCCGGGCACACCTGGAGCCGGAGCTATCCGACGGGGTCGCTGTTCGCCCAGGCCGTCGGCTACTCGATCGCCACCGAGGGTCGCGCGGCAGGGCTCGAGCTCTCGCGCAGCCAGGACCTGCGCGGCGACCAGACCGGCATCAGCTCCGTGTTCGGGCCGCTGAGCAGCACCAACGTCGGTGACGACGTGTACACGACGCTCGACCCCAAAGCCCAGCGCGCGGCCGAGCAGGCGCTCGCCGGCCAGCACGGCGCCGTCGTCGCGCTCAACCCCAGCACGGGCGCGGTCAAGGTGATGTACGCCAACCCGAGCTACGACGACAACAACGTCGACGCGCCCGGAACGAGCACGTTCAACCGCACGACCCAGGGCTCCTACGCGCCGGGCTCGACGTTCAAGATCGTCACCGCGATCGCGGGAATCGACAGCGGCCTGTACACGCCGAACTCGACGATCAACGGCAACTCGCCGATCACGGTCTCCGGCGTCCCCCTGGCCAACGACGGCGGCCAGTCCTACGGCCCGGTGTCGTTCACCGACGCGATGACGTTCTCGATCAACACGGTGTTCGCCCAGGTGGCCGAGCACGTCGGGCGCGCGACAATGACCAAGTACATGCAGCGCCTCGGCTTCTACGCAAGGCCTCCGCTCGACTATCCGTCCGACGAGATCAACGCGAGCGAGCCGTTCTCGCCGCACGGCAAGGCCTATCCCCCGGCGAGCCCCGACGAGGACATCGGCCGCATCGGGATCGGTCAGGGCGGGATGCTCGTCACCCCGCTGCAGATGGCGATGGTCGCCGCCGCCGTGGCCAACCACGGCGCGCTCATGACCCCGCACCTGGCATCGCGCGTGGTCAACCCGCAGGGCCAGACGGTCCAGACCATCAGCCCGACCGTGCAGAGCCAGGTGATGAGCGCGGGCACCGCGGCCGGCGTCACCTCGATGATGGAGAAGGTGGTCGAGGAGGGGACGGGAACACCGGTCCAGATCCCCGGCATCACGATCGCCGGCAAGACCGGAACGGCGCAGATCGGCGCCAACGGCTCGAACCTGACCCAGCCGGCGTTCGTGGCCTTCGCCCCTGTGCAGAACCCGAAGGTGGCGATCGCCGTGATGGTGGACGAGTCCCAAGGCGGCTTCGGCGCCACCGTCGCCGCGCCGATCGCCCGCGCCGTCCTCCAGGTCCTCCTCTCGGAGGGGCAGTGATGGCCGAAGGCGTCGGGCCGGGCACGATCATCGACGAGCGCTACAAGGTGCTCTCGCGGCTGGGCAGCGGCGGGATGGCCGACGTGTTCCTGGCCGAGGACGCGCAGCTGGGACGCAAGGTGGCGCTCAAGCTGCTGCACCGCCGGTTCGCCCAGGACCCGGATTTCGTCGAGCGCTTCCGGCGCGAGGCGCAGGCCGCCGCCGGACTTCAGCATCCCAACGTCGTCGGCGTCTATGACCGCGGGTCCTTCGACGACACCTACTACATCGCGATGGAGTACCTGCCCGGCCGCTCGCTCAAGCAGGTGATCCGCCAGGAGGCGCCGATCGACCCGATCCGGGCGATCGACATCACCATCCAGATCCTCAAGGCGGCGCGCTTCGCCCACCGCCGGGGCGTGATCCACCGCGATCTCAAGCCCCACAACGTGATCGTCGACGACTCCGATCACGCCAAGGTCACCGACTTCGGGATCGCGCGCGCCGGCGCCTCGGACATGACCGAGACCGGCTCGATCATGGGCACCGCCCAGTACCTCTCGCCGGAGCAGGCCCAGGGCCACGCGGTCAGCGCCGGCTCGGACCTGTACTCGATCGGCGTCGTGCTCTACGAGCTGCTCACCGCTCGCGTGCCCTTCGACGCCGACTCGGCGGTGACGATCGCGCTCAAGCATGTCTCGCAGGCCCCGACCGCCCCCACCCAGGTCAACGCCCAGGTCCCGCCTGAGCTCGAGCAGGTCGTGATGTGGGTGCTCAACAAGAACCCGGCCGACCGGCCCCAGGACGCCGACCAGTTCATCGCCGCGCTCGAGCAGGCCAAGGCCTCGATCCTGGCCGGCCAGCGCGGCCAGCGGACGGCCTCGATGGCTGCGCTCGCGGGGGTGGGCGCGTACGCCGCCACGGCGGCCACCGCACCGGCGGCCGCTGCCGCTGTACCCCCACCCGCGCTCGTCGAGGCCGACGATCCGGCCGGCGTCCTCGCCGACGAACCTCCGCCGCCCGAGGAGCACGAGCGCGGTCTGTGGCCGTGGCTCGTCCTCCTGCTCGTGCTGCTGATCGCCGGGGGTGGGGCCGCCGCCTACCTGCTCACCCGTCCCAAGACCGTGGTCGTGCCCGTGGTCACGGGCGAGCAGCTGAGCGTGGCCAGCACGCAGCTTCAGAACGCCGGGTTCGCGGTCAGCACGATCAACGAGGCGAGCAACCATCCAACGGGCTTCGTGATCCGCCAGGACCCCGTCGGCGGGACCAAGGCCAAGGACGGCTCGACCGTCTCCCTCGCGGTCTCCTCCGGGCCCGGTAACGCCACCGTGCCCTCGGTGGCCGACTTGCCACTGAACCAGGCCAAGCAGATGATCCAGCAGGCCAAGCTCAAGGTCGGGCGCGTGCAGTACCAGAGCAACGCCACGATCGCCAAGAACGACGTGATCAGCAGCGATCCGAACGCGGGCGCGACGCCGCCGGTCGGCACGGCCGTGACGCTGTTCGTCTCCGCGGGTCCGGCCCAGGTCGGCGTGCCCGACGTGACGGGCGAGACCGAGAGCGCGGCGACGTCCCGCCTCCAGAGCGCCGGATTCCAGGTCAAGACGACCAACCAGACGACCACCTCGACCGCCGCGGGCACCGTGATCAGCCAGAGCCCGGCGGGCGGCAGGCAGGTCGCCCCCGGCTCGACCGTGACGCTGGTGGTCGCCCAGGCGCCGACCACGGCCAAGGTGCCGAACGTAGTTGGGAAGAGCGCCGCCGACGCCTCGAGCGCGCTCACCGCCGCTGGTTTCACGGTCACCCAGCAGCCGCAGTCGACGACCAAGAAGAAGAAGAACGGCGTGGTCCTGTCCCAGACCCCCGGCGCGAACTCCACCGCCAACAAGGGCTCGAGCGTGACGATCGTGGTCGGCCAGTACACGGCCCCGACGAGCACCACCACGACGACGACACCGACGTCGCACACGACCCCCACCACGCCCACCACTCCCACGACCGGCGGGTGAACGAGCTCCGCGTAGCGGTGCTGGGGGGCGGGCGCTCCTCCGAGCACGAGGTTTCGCTGGCGTCGGCCGCCTCGATTCGCGAGGGCCTGCGCACGGCCGGGCACGTTCCCGTGGAGATCGAGGTCGGACGCGATGGCGTGTGGCGGCGCGATGGGGCCGTCGTCGAGCTCGCCCCCGGACGTGGCCTCGAGAGCGTCGACGTGGTGTTCCCGGCGCTCCACGGCCCCTTCGGCGAGGACGGGACCGTGCAGGGGTTGCTCGAATGCCTGGGCGTGGCTTACGTGGGCGCCGGCGTGCTCGCCTCGGCGCTGTGCATGGACAAGGTCATGTTCAAGGACCTGATGGCGCTCGCCGGCGTGCCCCAGGTCGCGTACCGAGCGGTGCGGCTGGGGGAGCTGACGGCGGAGCGCGAGCGGGTGCTGGCGGAGCTCGGCCGGCTCGGGTTGCCCGTGTTCGTCAAGCCGGCTCGCCTCGGCTCGTCGGTCGGGATCGTGCGCGCCCAGGCGCCCGAGGAGCTCGAGCCGGCGCTGCGAACCGCGTTCGCGCACGACCACCTGGCGATCGTCGAGGCGGCGGCGCCCGGGGTCGAGGTCGAGTGCTCGGTGATCGGCAACGGCGAACCCGTCGCCTCGCAGCCCGGCGAGATCATGCTCGCCGCCGGCGAGACTGGCTGGTACGACTACGAGGCCAAGTACACGCCGGGTGGGATGGAACTGGTCGTTCCCGCGCGCGTCCCGGCGCACGTGCGCGAGCGCGTGCGCGAGCTCGCGGTCGGCACCTTCAAGCGCACCGGGTGCTGCGGCCTGGCCCGCGTCGACTTCTTCGTCTCCGGCGAGTCAGTTCTCGTCAACGAGCTCAACACGATGCCCGGGTTCACGGCGACGAGCGTGTTCGCGGCGCTGTTCGACGCGAGTGGGATTCCCTACCCGGAGCTGCTCGAGCGCCTGCTCGCGCTGGCCCTCGAGCGACACACGGCCGAGGGCGACCTCGCGCATTAGAGTCACACCATGGGCATCGACTCGGTTGGCGTGGTCGGCGGCGGGTTCATGGGCGCCGGCATCGCCGAGTCGGTCGCGGTGGCGGGGCTGCCGGTGATCGTGCGCGACGTCGACGAGCAGAGCCTGGAGCGCGCCTGCGGAAGGGATCGACGCCTCGATCCAGCGGGCGGTGAGTCGCGACCGGATGAGCGCTGAGCAGGCGCGCGAGGTGCGGGCCAGGATCGAGCTCACCACCGATGTGAGCGCGCTCGCCGGCGTTGACCTGGTGGTCGAAGCGGTGCCCGAGGTCGAGCCGCTCAAGATCGAGGTCATGCGCGCGATCGACGGGGTGGTCGGAACCGATGCGATCGTCGCCTCGAACACGTCCTCGATCCCCATCGCCGAGCTGGCCCGGGCGGTGCGCGAGCCGGGCCGGGTGCTCGGCCTGCACTTCTTCTCACCCGTGCCGGTGATGCGGCTGGTCGAGATCGTGGTGGCGCTGGACACGAGCCCTGAGACCCTCGCGAGCGCCAAGGAGTTCGTCCAACGGATCGGCAAGCAGCCGATCGAGACCAAGGACCGCAGCGGGTTCATCGTCAACATGCTGCTCGTCCCGTACCTGATGGCGGCCGTGCGCATGTACGAGGAGGGGTTCGCCTCTCGCGAGGACATCGACGCCGGTATGCAGCTCGGGTGCGGGCATCCAATGGGCCCGCTGACCCTGTCGGACTTCATCGGCCTCGACGTCCTCTACGCGGTGTGCAACTCGCTGTATGAGGAGTTCAAGCGCGACGAGTACGCGCCGCCGCCGCTGATGAAGCGGATGGTCGCCTCGGGTCGGCTCGGGCGGAAGTCGGGGCGAGGCTTTTACTGACTACCTGTCGCTATGTAAGCGTCAGCTCATCCAGCTGGACGCTGTGGTTCGAGCCCAGGTTGGTGATCCACAGCAGCCAGTAGCGGTAGCGCCGGCTCCCGCTCGTCAGCGTGATGCTCTGCTGGTGGGAGATCGTGCGCGAGGTGGATACCTGCGTCCAGGCCGAGCTCGGCCAGCTGTAGGCGGGAGCGGCGTTGCTCGCGTACACGGTGGCGGTGAAGCCGGGCGTGCCGGTGACCACGACCAGCACTCGCGCGGCCGTGCCGGGATTCGCGGTGAGGTAGATGCCCGTCCCGGGCTTGTCGAGCCTGCCGTCGTAGTAGGTCTGAGTGCTCCAGTAGGTGTCGAGCTGGTTGTCGATCGCGAGCGGGGCGCGCGGGCTCTCGTCCTTGGGGTTGCCGAGCGGGTTGTAGCCGTGGGCGCAGGTCTGGCACAGGACCACCTGCGAGAGGCTGCGCCGGTGCGTCGCCGGTGGCGGGCTGATCGCGAGCTTGCCCGTCCCGTGGTGCGCGTGGGTGATCAGCCACGCCGCCACGCCGGCGACCGCCACGAGCGCGACGAGCGCGAGCGCCCACGCCCAGGAACGGTGGCGCAGACTGAACGGGACCCGCTGCTGCTTGGGCGCCGGCAGGGTGCGCAGCACGCTCGTCACCTCGCCGCTGGCGCTGCCGGTGCGGGCGGTCTCGATCGCCAGCACGTCCTCGAGGTCGGCGATCAGCTCGGCGTCGTCGCCGTAGCGATCCTCGAGCCGCTTGGCCGTGGCCGCCTCGACCACGGCCGCCAGCGTGGCCGACACCTCGGGACGCTTGCGCTGGACGTCGGGTAGCTCCTCGCGGACGTGCTTCATCGCCACCGCCACCTGGTTCTCGCCCCGGAACGGCACCTCCCCGGTGAGCATCTCGTAGAGGACGATGCCGAGTGAGTAGAGGTCGGACTGCCCGGTGACGGGCTGTCCCAGCGCCTGCTCGGGCGAGACGTAGTCGGTGGTTCCGAGCACCCGTCCATCGGCCGTCAGGCCCTCCTCATCCAGCGTGCGCGCGATTCCGAAGTCGGTCACCTTCGCCTGCCCCTCCTCGTCGAGCAGGACGTTCTGAGGCTTGACGTCGCGGTGGACGATGTGGCGCGCGTGGGCGGCGCCGAGCGCGCGGGCGATCTCGATCGCGTAAGCCACCGCCTCGGCGATCGGGAGCCGGCCCAGGCGGCGGATCCGCTCCTTGAGCGTCTCGCCCTCGACGTACTCGAACACGATGTAAGGCCGTGGGTGGGCGGGATCCAAATCCTCGCCCGCGTCGATCACGCCGACGATGTTCGGGTGCGAGAGCTGGGCCACGGCCCTTGCCTCGCGGCGGAAGCGCTCGAGCTGGTCGGACTCGGTCGCCACCTCACGGTTCATCAGCTTGATCGCCACGCGCCGCTGGAGCGTCTCGTCGAGGGCCCGGTAGACCGTCGACATGCCCCCGGTGCCGATCTTCGCCTCCAGCCGGTAGCGGCCGCTGAGCGTGGTGCCGAGCAGGGTGCTCATCTGCTGTCGCTTATTTTGCGGGACGCGGCCGCGCTACGGGCGAGTACGACCCACGCAAGTCCGATCCGGTACATGGCGAAGCCGAGCAGCGGGCGTGGCCGAAGCAGCAGCCGGCGCGAGCCGAGCGTCGATACGAAGGCGGCGGCGGCGCCGGCGCCGAAGCAGGCGTCCACGCGCCTGACCCGGATCGCCTCGAGTACGGTGGCGCCGGCGATCGGCGCGAGCGCCACCCGCCAGGACAGCTGGGAGGCGTCCGTCCGCGCGAACCCCCGCCACCGCGCAGCGGCGAGCGTTGCCCCGTTGCGAGATACGCCGGGGAAGAGCGCGCAGGCTTGGGCGACTCCGAGCCACAGCGCGTCCATGGCGCCGGCCTCGCGCGCCCGACGCCGCCCAGGGGAGCGGTCGGCCAGCGCCATCGCCACGGCCCCGGCGATCAGCCCGGCAGCGATGGTCGGCGGGGTTCCGAGGTGGCGCTTGATCGGCCGCTCGAGTGCATAGCCCGCCGCGGCCGGAGGCCCTGCGCTGAGCACGACCAGCCTGTCGAGGCGCAGCTCGCTGCGCAAGCCGATCGCGAGCGCCACCGCCGTCCCGGCGTGGAGCGCCACCTCGAACGCCTTGCGCACGTCGGCGTCGAGCTCGCCGTAGTCCCAGCCCAAGCAGCCACGGGACGAGCGCGACGTGGCCCGAGGAGGAGATCGGCAGCAGCTCCGCGGGCCCGTGCAGGAGCCCGAGCACGATCGCCTCGCCCGCGCTAATCGACGACGGCATCCGCCGGCGGCGGCGCGTCCCGGCCGCGGAACCGGCGGACGACGAGGTACGCGATCAGCGCGAGCAGCACGGCCAGCGCGACGTAGTCGACGTAGTCGAGGTTGTGTCGCCAGCTCTGCCAGTTGCTCCCCACGGCGCGCCCGAGCAGGCCGAGGCCCAGGATCCACAGGACCGAGCCGGCCGCGGCAAACGGCAGGAAGCGGCTGTAGCGCATCTGCGAGACGCCGGCGGCATACGGGAACACCGCGCGCAGGCCGGGGATGAAGCGCGAGAGGAAGATCACCGGCGAGCCGTGGCGGTCGAACCAGCCGCGCGCGATCTCCAGGCGGCGGGTGCTGATGTGGAGCTTGTTGCCGTGGCGCTCGATCAGCTCGATCCGCCCGTAGTAGCCGATCGCGTAGGCGATCGAGGCGCCGATCACATCGCCGATCGCGCCCGCGATCACGATCCCGAGCAGCGTCAGATGGTGCTGGAAGACGTTGAAGCCGGCGAACAGCATCGTCGGCTCGGTCCCCGGGACGCCGACGACGCCGGTGGTCAGGCACAGGAGTCCGACGCCGGCCAGGCCGAGGTCGTGGATGATGTGGGTCGCCAGGGTGGCCAGCGCGTCGGTGACGGAGGCGGCCGGAAGCACGTCCGCTAGCGTAGCGACCGGGGCGCGGCCGACCGGCGGCGCCCGAGATTAGGGTTTGCTCACGAATCATGGCGGTTGCGCTCTTCCAGACCGACCTCGACGCGGTCCGCCCGCGGATCCACGAGCGCGTGGCCGCGGTGCTCGACAGCGGCCGGTTCGTGCTCGGTCCCGAGCTCGCCGCGTTCGAGGCCGAGTTCGCCGCGTACCTGGGCGTGCGGCACGTGATCGGGGTGGCCAACGGGACCGACGCGATCACGATCGCGCTCCGCGCGATGGGCATCGGGCCCGGGGACGAGGTCGTGGTGCCCGCCTTCACCTTCTACGCCACCGTCGAGGCGACGGTCAACGCCGGGGCGGTGCCGGTGTTCTGCGACATCGATCCGGACACGCGGAACGTGAGCGTGGACACCGTGCGCGAGGTGCTCACCCCGCAGACCAGGGCGATCGTCGCCGTCGACCTGTTCGGTTGCCCGGCTCCGGTGCCCGGACCTGCGCGCGCTCGGGTTGCCCGTGCTGGAGGACGCCGCCCAGGCGGCCGGCGCGCGCTTGGACGGGCGGATGGCCGGCTCGCTCGGCGACGCCTCCACGTTCTCCTTTTATCCGTCGAAGAACCTCGGCTGCTTCGGCGACGGCGGGGCGATCGCCACCGACTCCGACCAGGTCGCCGAGCTGGCCCGGAAGCTGCGCTTCCATGGCTCGGTCGACAAGGAGACGTTCACCGACGTGGGCTACAACTCGCGCCTCGACGAGGTCCAGGCGGCGATCCTGCGTGTCCTGCTCCCCCAGCTCGACGGCTGGTGTGCCCACCGCCGCGCCGGGGCGCGGCTCTACGCGGAGGCGGGGCTGGGCGAGTATTTCAGCCTGCCGTCCGCGCCGCCGGGGGCGGATCCGGCCTGGCATCTCTACGTGGTGACCCATCCGGCGGCCGACGAGATGATCGGCCTGCTGGGGCGCGAGGGCATCGGCGCCCGGCGCTACTACGGCACGCCGCTTCACCGCCAGCCGGCCCTGGCGCGCTACGCCGCCGGCGCCGTGCCGCTGCCGGCGAGCGAGCAGCTCGCGGCCGACAACATCGCGCTTCCCATGGGCCCGACGCTCGGGCCCGGGCACGTGCAGGAAGTGCTCGCCGCGGTGGCCGGCGCCTTCGCCGTCCTCTGACCGGTACGCCGAAACAATCCGCGCAGGCCGGTGTTACGGTCGGCTAAGAGCATGTTCAGAGAATCGAGATCACATATGAGGCGGTTCGCCGTCGCCGGCGGCCTCGCCGGGATCCTGCTGCTGGCCCTCGCCGCCGTCGCGGTGGCCGGGATCGGCAGCTTCACCACGCGCGGCGCCTGGGGCTACGTGTCCGCGTCGAAGCTCCACCCGCCCAAGCTGCGGACGATCGCCCCGACGGCGAAGAAGGGGCTGGCCCGCGGGGACTTCCTGGTCACGAACTCGCCGGGCAACCCGCATCTCAAGATGGTTGGCGGCGGCGGTCCGCTGATCCTCGACGGCCACCTCCAGCCCGTGTGGGCGATGCCCGCGATCGCGGGCAATCTGACCGCGGGCAATCTCAAAGAGCAGACCTACAACGGCAAGCCGGCGCTCAGTTGGTGGGAGGGGACCGTCAACGGCCACGGGATCACCACCAGTGGCGAGGACTTCGTGGTCGACGGCACCTACCGCCCGGTGGCGACGCTCAAGGGGGCGGACGGCTGGGTGCTGAGCGAGCACGACATGGCGATCAGCGGGCACGACGCCTGGGTGACCGCGTACAAGAACGTGCCGATGAACCTGACGGTCTACCACGGGGGCGCCAAGGGGACTCTGTTCGATGCCGCCGTGCAGGAGTACGACCTGACCACCGGCCAGCTGCTTTACACGTGGGACGCCCTCCAGCACATCCCGCTGTCGGATTCCTATCAGGCCCCGCCCACCTCGGGCCCGTGGGACGCCTACCACGAGAACTCGATCCAGCTCGTGAGCGGCAACCGCTTCCTGGTCTCGATGCGCCAGGAATGGGCCGCCTATCTCGTATCTGCCACGACCAGCGGCATCGAGTGGACGCTTGGCGGCAAGCACTCGAGCTTCAAGATGGGCCGCGGTGCCCAGTTCCAATGGCAGCACGACGTCGAGCTGCACAAGAACCTTGTGAGCGTGTACGACGACCACTGCTGCGGGTTCACCGCCGCGGGCAAGCTCATCAATCCGACGGGGCCTTCGCGCGCACTCGTGCTGACGCTCAACACCACGGCGCACACCGCGACCCAGACGCTCCAGGTGGTTCGGGCCAAGAGCTTCGACTCGACGTTCCTGGGCAACACGGAGCTCCTGCCGAACGGCAACGTGCTCGTGAGCTGGGGCTCGACGCCGTACTTCTCCGAGTACAGCCGGAGCGGCAAGCTGCTGATGTCGGTGAGCTGGCCCACCAACGGCGGCGGCTTCTCGAACATCAGCTACCGCGCCTATCTGGCCAACTGGAGCGCGACGCCGTTCTACCCGCCGAGCGGGGCGGTGCGGTCGAGCAAGGGCAAGGCCACCGTGTACGCGAGCTGGAACGGCGCCACCGGCGTCTCCGCGTGGCGGGTCCTGGCCGGCGCGAGCTCCAAGCACCTCGCCACCGTCGTGCGCAAGGCGAACCGGACCGGCTTCGAGACGGCGATCCAGGTCTCCAAGACCTACGCCACGTACGAGGTCGAGGCGCTGAACAGCCGGGGCAGGGTGATCGGCACCTCGAAGCCGTTCCCGGCTCCGAAGTCCGGCGGCGGCTCCGGCGGCGGACAGTTCTACTGAGGCAGGGCGCGCGCGCCCCGGCGGGTCCGAAGCCGGGGCGCCGCGCGTTAAGCGGAGGTTCGCGGTGGCCCGACCCGGGCCCGCGTCCGCGAGTTCGCCTCTAGAATCAGCCCTGCATGCGCCGGCGGATCCTCTCCGCGGCCTTTCCCGTCCACCGCCATTCCCTCCCGCAGCTCGTGGTGGACGGTGTCCTGGTCGCGCTCGCTTACTTCCTCGCGTTCCGGCTGAGGTTCGAGTTTGCCGTGCCCGGACGCTACGAGGAGCTGTTCGAGGCCACCCTGTGGTGGGTCGTCCCGGTGTCGCTGATCGTGCTCGCGGGCTTCGGCCAGTACGAGCGGCTGTGGTCGTTCGTCGGCCAGCGCGACTACGAGGCCGTGGTCAAGGCCGTGGCCGTCGCCACGCTGCTCGTCGTCGGCGCGATCACGCTCCTGCACCCGGTCAACTACGTGTTCCCGGGGCGTACGAGCCCGGTCACGCTCCCCGGCAGCGTGATCGGCTACTTCGTGCTGCTGATGCTCGCGCTCCTGATCGGCGCGCGCTTCGCCGTCCATCTCTTCAGCGAGGGCCGCGTGCGCAGCTTCCGCGCGGCCAAGGGGGCGCGCCACGTCCTGATCGTGGGCGGCGGCCAGGGAGGCCGGCTGGTGGCACGCGAGCTCGTCCGCAACCCCCAGCTGCGCCTGCGCCCGGTCGGCTTCGTCGACGACGATCCGCGCAAGCTCGCGATGAAGGACGAGCACGGGTTGAAGGTGGTGGGCACGACCGCGGCGGCCGACTTCGCCCGCGTGCTCGACGAGGTCGAGCCCGACGAGGTGATCATCGCCGTCCCGTCCGCGCCCGGCACCCTGCGCGCCCGCGTCGTCACGGCGTGCCGCCAGCGCGGCATCCCCGTGCGCACCACCCCCACCGTGTTCGAGATGCTCCAGGACGGCTCGGGTCAGCTCCGCGTCGCGCGCCAGCTGCGCGAGGTCCGCGTCGAGGACATGCTCGGACGCGAGCCCGTGCGGATGGAGCTCGAGCGCGTCGGTGCCTACCTCGAGGGTCAGGTGGTGCTCGTGACCGGCGCCGGTGGCTCGATCGGCAGCGAGCTCTGCCGCCAGATCGCACGGGTCGGCCCGCGGCGGCTGATCCTCGTCGACCACGCCGAGGACAACTTGTTCGAGATCCTCCGCGAGCTCGAGGAGGACCGTCACGTCCGCACCGCGATCCCCGTCCTGGCCGACTGCAAGGAGGAGGAGCGCCTGCGCGAGGTGCTGACCGAGCACCGCCCCGACATCATCTTCCACGCCGCCGCCTACAAGCACGTGACGATGATGGAGCTCAACCCGATCGAGGCGGTGCGCAACAACGCGCTGGCCACGCGCCTGATGGCGCGGATCGCGGGAGAGGTGGGGGTCGGGACGTTCGTGCTCGTGTCCACCGACAAGGCGGTCAAGCCGGCCACCGTGATGGGGGCGTCCAAGGCGCTCGCCGAATGGGCCGTCGAGGCGGCAGCGGTCCGCTATCCGCACACCCAGTACGCCACCGTTCGCTTCGGCAACGTGCTCGGGTCCTCGGGCTCGGTCGTGCCGATCTTCCGCCGCCAGATCGCCGCCGGCGGTCCGGTGACGATCACCGATCCACGCATGACCCGCTACTTCATGACCGTGCCCGAGGCGGTGCAGCTGATCATCCGCGTCGGCTCGCTCAGCGAGGGCAGCGGCGAGGTGTTCGTGCTCGAGATGGGCGAGCCGATCCGGATCATGGAGCTCGCCGAGACGATGATCAGGCTCTCGGGTCTCGAGCCCGAGCGCGACATCGCGATCCAGATCGTGGGCGCACGGCCGGGCGAGAAGTTCCACGAGGACCTGTTCAACCCGTACGAGCGCCCGCAGCCCACGCCGGCCCAGAGGATCGTCCGCGCCGACCGTGATCCGCTCGATCCGGGCGTGGGTCGAGCACACGTTTGCCGAGATCAATCTGCTGGCGCTCGAAGGCGACTCCGCAGGGCTCGCCGAGCACGTGTCGAAGCTGTCCGCGACCCGGCTGCCGGCGGATCCGTCCGGCGCCCGGATCGGCACGTAGACTGACCGCGCTCATGGGAACGATCCCGTTCGCCCTCTCGATCCACAAGTTCGTCTCGTCGACGGGAGCGGACGCCGGGTTCGCGGCATTCATCGGGCTGGCGATCCTCGTGCTCCTGTACTTCGCCCAGGCGCGCGAGACGGCCACGCTGCGTGAGCGCGCGGCCGAGTCCGCCGAGCGCGTGGAGCGCCTGGAGGCGGAGCTGGCCCAGCTCGCGCGTCAGGCCGAGCAGGTCGCGGCGCCGACACCGGCGCCCGCCGGGGCCACCGCCGCGCCGGGCAGGGCGGCCGTTGCTCTCGCCACGGGGGCCGGGCCCGCGACGCTGGCGCGCCCGCGCGTGCACCTCGGGCCCCCGGCCGGCGTCGCCGCGCCGGCCCTGGCCGCCGCCACGCGGCTGATCCCGCTGCCGAGCGACAACGGCGTGGGCGAGGCCGTCGAGTGGCCGGGCGAGCCGATCAAGGTCCACCGCGCCGCGACCGAGGCGCCGCCGCCGAGCACGGTGGCAGGCGGAAATGGTCACGCTCGCATACCGCCGGTGCCCGCGGCGCCGAGGCGGCGGGTCGATCCGCCGAGCGGGGTGGGAAGCCGCCCGGGAGCTCCGCCGCGCCGCCCGCTGCTGGCGCCCGAGCCGCCCCCGCGCCGGCGCTCCACGGGCGCGAAGCTGCTGATCGCTCTGCTCGGCGTGCTTCTGGTGGCCGCCGCGGCGGCCGCGGTGCTGTTCGTCGTCACGCGCAGCAAGAGCTCGAGCACCAGCTCGACCGTGGCCTCGCGCAACCGCAACGCCTCAGGCGGCCGTACGCCCGGCGGTGTTCGACCCGCACACGGTCACCGTTGCGGTCCTGAACGGCACCGGCACCACCGGGCTCGCGCACCGCACCGCGCTGCGGCTGACCGGTGCCGGCTTCCGCCCCGGGACTGTCGCCACGGCCACCGATCAGACGCACACCGCGACGCAGGTGGCCTACCTGCCCGGATTCCGCAGCGACGCGCTGCGGGTTGCGACCACGCTGAAGCTGCCCGCGGCGGATGTGGCATCGATCGATCCGGGGACCCGAGCGGTCGCCTGCCCGCCGCCGGCGACGTGCACGGCTGACGTCGTGGTGACCGTGGGCTCCGATCTCGCGTCGGTGTATTGAGCTTCATCGAGCTGCCGAGCCGGAGCGCCAAGCCGCGCGAGCAGGGCATCACGCACGTGCTCGACAAGGGGCTGTCGACCGCCGAGGTCGACGGCCTGATCGAGGTCGCCGGCGCGTACGTGGACATCGTCAAGCTGGGCTGGGGAACCGCCCTGGCCAGCGCCAACCTGAAGCCCAAGCTCGCGCGCTACCGCGACCACGGGATCCCGGTCGTCCTCGGCGGCACTCTGACCGAGCTGGCGATCGCGCAGGACCGTCTGGATCAGCTGATCGACTGGGTGGGCGAGCTCGGCCTGCGCCACTTCGAGATCTCCGACGGCACGATCGCGCTCGACCACGCGCGCAAGCTCGAGTTGATCGCGCGCCTCGCCGAGGACTTCACGGTCCTCTCCGAGGTCGGCTCCAAGGACGACACGGGCGCGATCACGCCGCCCTACCGGTGGGTGGAGATGATGGGGCAGGAGCTCCAGGCCGGCGCCTGGAAGGTGATCGCCGAGGGGAGGGAGGCGGGGACGGCGGGGATCTTCCGGCCCACGGGCGAGGTCCGCGAAGGACTGATCGACGAGATCGTGCACGGCATCGACTCCGGCCGGATCATGTTCGACGCCCCGCGCAAGCACCAGCAGGTGTGGTTCGTGCGTCGGTTCGGGTCCGACGTCAACCTCGGCAACATCGCGCCCGACGAGGTCCTGCCCCTGGAGACGCTGCGCCTGGGGCTGCGCTCGGACACGCTCGGCATCGGCGCGCGTGGCTGAGGCGGACCCGCTCGCCGGCATTCTGCTGGCGCGCCACGGGGAGACCGACGACAACCGCGAGCCGATCCGGGTGCAGGGCTTCACCGACACGCCCCTGAACGACACCGGCCGGCGGCAGGCCCGTGAGCTGGCCGAGCGGGTGGCCGGGCAGGGAATCGCGTCGCTATGGGCGTCTGACCTGTCCCGCGCGCGGGAGACGGCCGAGACCGTCGGCGCGCGCATCGGCTTGCCCGTCCGCCTGGATGCGCGACTGCGCGAGGCGAACCGGGGCCGGTGGGAGGGGAGCCGGTTCATCGACATCGAGCGCGAGGAGCCGGAGCTGTACGCGGGATGGCGGCGCGCCGGCGCGGACTGGCGCTTTCCTGGCGGCGAGTCGCTGCTCGAGCAGCAGCAGCGGGTGCACGAATGCGTACGCGAGATCCACGCCGGCGGCGAGCTGCCGGCGCTCGTGGTCTGCCACGGCGGGTCGATCCGCGTGATGCTGTGCCTGCGCGACCCGCGCGGGCTCGACGCGTTTCACTCCTTCGAGGTTCCCAACGTGGCCGTGGTCCCATTGTGAGCCGGCTGCCGGTGGCCGTCCTCGCGCTGCTCGTGGTGGCGACGGTGGCGGCCTTCTTCATCACGCAGCACCTGAAGGTGACGACGCCACTGCTCAACGGCTCCCCGCGGCCGGACCCGAGCGTCATCAACCCGATCGCGGGAGGGACGTGCGGCGGCAGCCAGCACCGCGTCGCCCGGGTGTCGTTCTATCTCCAGCACCGCTCCGACGACGTCGACGTGTACGTGATCGATCAGAGCGGCGACGTCGTCGACAGCGTGGCCTCGGGGCGCCGCATGCGCATCGGGGTGCGCAATCCCGACGGCGACTTCGCCTGGGATGGTCATCTCAGCAACGGCCGCGTGGCGCCCCCGGGGATCTACTACTTCCAGGTCTCGCTGATCCACCAGGGGCGGACCGTGACGATCGCGAACGACGCGGGACCGGAGCCGATCACGGTCCAGACGGTGCCGCCGCTTCCGCGCGTGACCGGCATCTCGCCGTCGGTGATCTCGGCGGGGGCACGCGGTGTCCGCGTCCGGATCAGCCTGAGCGGTGACGATGCGAGGGGCGGCTACGTCAAGCTCTACCGGCTCGAGCCTCCGAGCGGCCCGCGGCTGGTGAAGTCCTTCGGCCTGCCCTGGGGCGCGCGGTCCGTGATCTGGGACGGGACGATCGGCGCGCGCCCCGCCCCGGCGGGGACCTACGTGGTCGGGCTCACGATGACCGACGCCGCCTGCGTGAGCGCCCAGTTCCCGGCTCGCCTTCCGCCGCCGCCCGGCTCGGCGGCGCATGCGGAGGTGACGGTCCGCGCGGGTTGACCCGCGACGCGGGGGTGAGCTCCTCCGCGCTCCCTAGCCCGGGCCTCACCGCCGGGCGCCCGCACGGCGCCGTACCGTTTGGCGCGTGAGCGCCTACCTCAAGCGCCTGGTGAGCGCGCTGGCCGCCTATCAGGTGGCCGACGTCGTCTCGAAGTTCATGGCCGTCCTGCTCCTGCCGGTCTACACGCGCTACGTGCACCCGGCCGGCTACGGCGTCGTCGAGCTGCTCGGCAATGGCGTGATCTTCATCAGCATCCTCGTCCGCTTCGGGATGATCGAGGCGTTCCTGCGCTTCTACTTCACCGACGAGGACCCGGCGCGGCGCGCGGCCCTGGCCCGCCGCGCGGTCGGCTTCATGCTGATCGCGACAACGGTGGTGGCGGGAGCGCTGGCCGCAGCGGCCACGCCGCTCTCGCGTCTCGTGCTCGGCTACCGCGATCCGACGACGTTCCTGATCGCCGTCCTCGGGCTGTGGACGTTCACCAACCTCGAGGTGGCCTACGGGCTGCTGCGCGTGGAGGAGCGGATCCGCGCCTATGCGGTGGCGTCGGTGAGCAACGTCCTGATCACGATCGTCGCCTCGGTGATCCTGGTCGTGGGCCTCGGCGACGGCGCGCGCGGGCTTCTGCTCGGCAACTACGGCGCCTCGACCCTGGTGCTCGTGGCCCTGTGGTGGACGCTCCGCGCCCGGCTGCTCGGGCCGCCGGCGGCGCGGGCGGAGCCGTGGGGCGCGCTGCTGCGCTTCGGGCTGCCCACGGTGCCCGCCGAGGCGTCGGTCTACGCGCTCAGCATCGTCGATCGCTACTACATCTACCACGACCGCAGCCCCACGCTGGCCGGGCTCTACTCGATCGCGATCAAGCTCGCCGGCGCGGTGGCGTTCATCGTGCGCGCCTTCCAGTACGCGTGGCCGCCGCTGGCCTACTCGGTCAGCGACGACCGGGAGGCCGCCCGCCTCTACGGCCTGGTCACGACCTACTACGTGATGATCAGCGGGTGGGTGGTGGCCGGGCTGGCGCTCGAGGGCCGCTGGGTCCTGCGTCTGCTGGCCGCGCCCGCGTACCACCTCGCCTATCGGGCGCTGCCCTGGGTGGCGCTTGGCTGGGCGCTGTACGGGCTGTGGGTGGTGTTCCTGGTCATCGCCGGCCGCGCGAAGGTGACCACGCGCAACTTCCCCGCCTCGCTGGTCGGACTCCTCGCCAACGTCGTGCTGATCGTGGTGCTCGTGCCGCCGCTGGGAATCGCCGGTGCCGGCATCGCCCTGTGCGGGGCCTACGTCGTCATGCTCACGGTCATGCACCTGCTGACGCGGCGGGCGTTCGCGGTGGCCTTCGAGTGGCTGCGGCTGGCGCAGCTGGCACTCGTCATGGGCGGGATCGCGGCCGCGGGTGACCTGCTGCTGCCCGCGCACGGGGCGGTGGGGTTCCTGTCGCGAGCGGCGGCGTTCATCGCGATCCCGGTGGCGCTCTACCTGATCGGCTTCGTCCACGCGCAGGAGCGTGCGGGGTTGCGCGCGCTGGCGCTCCGGCTCCGGCGCGGAGGGGCGGCAGGTGAGCCGGCCTGAGGTGAGCGTGGTCATGCCGTTCGCCGGCGACGCGCAGGACGCGGCGGGCGCCCTCGAGTCGCTGCTGGCGCTCGGTCCGCGCTCCGGGGACGAGCTGATCCTGGCCGACAACTCGGGCACCGCCGTGCCGGCCGAGGGCGTCCGCGTCGTGCGGGCCGAGGGCGTCCGCGTCGTGCGGGCCGAGGGCGTCCGCGTCGTGCGGGCCGATGGCGAGCGCTCGCCGGCCCACGCCCGCAACGTCGGGGCCGAGCACGCCACCCGCGACTGGATCCTGTTTCTCGACGCCGACTGCCGAGGCCACGAGGATCTGCTCGACGCCTACTTCGCCGAGCCGGTGAGCGAGGACGTCGGGGCGCTCGCGGGTGAGGTCGTGGCCGCCCCCGGCGCGGCCACGCTGACCGCGCGCTATGGCGCGGCCCGGAGCTTCCTGAGCCAGCAGGCCCACCTCGAGCACCCCTTCCGCCCCCGAGCCGCGGCGGCCAACCTGCTCGTCCGCCGGCGGGCGTTCGCCGACGTCGGGGGCTTCTACGAGGGCGTCCGCGCCGGCGAGGACACGGACTTCAGCTGGCGCCTCCAGTCCGCCGGATGGCGGCTCGAGCTCCGGCCCGACGCGTACGTCGCGCACCGCTACCGCACCACGCTGCCGGCGTTGCGCCGTCAGTGGCGGGGGTACGCGGCGGGGCGGGCCTGGCTGTCGCGGCGCTACGAAGGGTTCGAGCCCGAGCCGGCGCTGCGCCGAGCGCTCCGGCGGCTGCGCGGAGGCCGGGTGCAGCCGGCCCGCCGAGCGCCGGGCCACCACGCCGCCCCCCCGGCGCTCGAGCGCGGGCGCTACCTGGCGATCGACGCGCTCCTCTCGATCGAGGAGCTGGCCGGGTTCGCGCTTTCCAACCGTCCCGTCGCGGAGCGCGACGGCCGCCCGCCGGCCGGGGTCGTGCTCGTCGCCGACCGGTTTCCGGCGCGCGGCGACCCGCTCGTCGACCTCGCGCGCACGCTCGCGCACGGGGCGCGAGTCGAGGCGGTGGCGCGTCCGGAGCGCGTCGAGCTCGAGGTGGCGCGCGCGCTCGCGATCGACTACCGGGAGGATGACGGCGTCGCCGCCCGGGCCCGAGCGCTCGCCTCGCTGCTCGTCCGCCACCCGCTTCGCTCCGCGCTGGACCTGGTCGCTCGCCGCCCCGGCGCACCCGGGCTGAGCGCGCTCGCCCCCGCAGCGCGGCGCCTGGCGCGCGACCCGGCGGCCCGCGTCCTGCCTCTGGGCAGCGAGGAGGTGCACGTCACCGCGGCGCGGCTGGCCCGGCTGGCCGGCCGGCGACTCGAGCGCCCGCCGGCGGCGTGATGCGCGTCCACGTCGTCGATCCCTCGGCGTTCACGCCGCCCTACGACCACGCGCTGTGCGCCGCGCTCGCGCGCACCGGTGGTGCCCAGGTCTCGCTCGTGACCAGCCGGTTCGGATACGGGGCGGTGTCGGCGCCCGACGGATACGTGCGCCGCGAGCTCTTCTACCGCCGGGCTCCCGGCCCCGCGGGCTCGCGCCGGCGTCGAGCGGCCAAGCTGGCCGCGCACGTTCCGGACATGCTCCGCTACCGCGCGGTGGCGCGCGCGGAGGCCGATGTCGTCCACTTCCAGTGGCTCGACGTGCAGTGGCTCGACCGGTGGCTGCTGCCGCCGGGGCCCGTCGTGCTCACCGCCCACGATCTGCTGCCGCGCGAGCCGCGGCCTGGGCAGGCGGCCGCCCAGCGGCGCCTGTATGACGCGGTCGACGCCGTGGTGGCGCACTCGGAGTACGGGCGCGCGCCGGCTGGTCGAGGGACTGGGGGTGGCGGAGGAGAAGGTGCACGTCATCCCCCACGGCGCGTTCACGCACCTGACCCACGTGGACGGCGAGCGGCCGCTGCCGGCCGAGCTTCAGGACGCGGAGGGTCCGGTGGTGATGTTCTTCGGCCTGCTGCGCCCGTACAAGGGCGTGCAGACGCTGCTCGATGCGTGGCACGGCGTCTCCGGGGCCGAGCTGTGGATCGTCGGGATGCCGCGGACGGCGCTCGAGCCGCTGCTCGCCCGCGGCCGGGCCGCGGGCTCGGTGCGCTTCGTCCCCCGCTTCGTCTCCGACGCGGAGCTGCCCGCCCTCTTCCGCCGCGCCGACGTGGTCGTGCTCCCCTACGTGGAGACCGAGCGCTTCGACTTCTCGGGCGTGCTCGCCACCGCGCTGGCGTTCGCCAAGCCGGTCGTGGTGAGCGACATCGGCGCCTTCGCGGAGGTGGCGGCGGTCGGGGCGGCGCGGCTGGTGGCGCCCGGCGACGCCGGCTCGCTGCGCGAGGCGCTCGGCGAGCTCCTGAGCGACCCGGTGGCGCGCGAGGCGCTGGCCGACGGGGCGCGGCGCGCCGCGGCGGGGCCGTACTCGTGGGAGGAGGCGGCGCGGCGGACGGTGGCGCTGTACCGGTCTCTGCTCGCAGGGGCGAACCGGCGCTTGACACCGCTTTCGGGAGTATGGTCCCGGCGGTTCGTCAGCCAGGAGGTGGTGAGGATGCGGTTCTGGGCTCTGTGTGTGGCGGTGGTGGCCGCGACGCTGGCGTTGGCCGGCAGCGCTGCAGCGGCGAGCACCAAATACTTCACGACCCCGGTCAGGCTGACCGGGCCCACCGGTGGGGAGCCGAGCATCGCCACCGACCCGCTCGGCGACGTCTTCGTCGCCGGCCCGCAGGGGATCCCCGCGGGCGCCAACGACGAGGCAGGCACCGGGTTCTGGGTCTCCCACGACGACGGGACCTCGTTCGGCCCCGGGCGCGATTTCGGGTCCTTCCTCGGCGGCGGCGATGACGACGTCGTCTACTCCAAGGGCGACGTTTACATCGACGACCTCGAGGCGATCGCCGCCGAGGTGTGCAAGAGCACCGACCGGGGGGCCACGTTCGAGTCGATCGGCCCGGTGGCCGACCCCGACCACTGCAGCCACGTCGGCATCGGTCAGGTGGGGCCGTCCGACGACCGGCCGTGGCTGACGGCCGCCCCCGACGGGACTCTGTATCTCACCTACCACGAGTTCGTCACCGCCCAGCCGGTGGCGTTCCGCAGCGACAACGGCGGCAACGACCTGTTCGCCAACGCGTGCGGGTCGATCGTCACCGACCCGACGATCGAGGCCAACGTCCCCACCGACGTGACCGGCGGGACGCTCGTGGCGCGGCCGGTCACCGACAAGGCGGGCAACCTGTACGTCCTGTTCGTCACCTCGACGCAGGCGCAGAACGCGGCGGCGCTGGCTCGCGGGTCAGCCGAGCGGCACGTTCAGCCAGGTGTACCTGGCCGTCTCGCACGACAAGTGCAAGACGTTCACCGACTACACGGTGTTCGACGGCTCCAAGCTCGGCACCAACACAGTCCAGTTCGGCGACATCTTCAACAACATCGCCGTCGACGGCGCGGGCAACCTGTACGTGATCGGCGCCGGCTACGTCGGCACCACGCCGTTCGCCTCGACCGCGAACGCCTATCTGTTCAAGTCGACGACCCACGGCACGACGTGGAGCGCCCCCCAGTTGATCGGGAGCACCGGCGCGGCGCACATGCTGCCCGCCGCCGTCGGCGGTCCGCGCGCCGGCGAGCTCGCGATCGGCTTCTTCCGCACCGTCAACGGAGTCACCAACCCGAACGACACCTCGGGCAAGTGGACGTACGCCACCGCGGAGAGCACCAACGCCACAGCCGCCGCTGCGACGTTCGCCTACCGCGACGTGAACCCGGGCTTCGTCTACCACGACGGCCAGATCTGCAACGCGGGCGTGCTCTGCGGCGCGCCGGGCGAGCCGAGCGATCGCTCGCTCCTGGACTTCACCTCGGCCGCGCTCGACCCGCACGGCTGCCCGCTGTTCACCTTCGCCGGCAACCCCGGCGGGGACTCGAACGGCACCTCGAACTACGTCACGCGTCAGTTGACCGGTTGCTTCAGCACCGCAGCGGCGAAGAAGCCGGCCGCGAAGAAGAAGAAGAAGGCGAAGCATCACAAGCCGGCGAAGCGTCGGCCGGCGCGGCGGCCGACGCCGTCGTTCACCGGATAGGGGCCGGCCCTTCGGGCCGTCATCCCTGGGGCCGCTGCGCCGGGCATCCCTGCCCGGCGCCGGCGCGGCGCCGCGACCGGCAACCCGCCACAATCGCCCCGCCATGACCGCGCTCGCGATCGTCTTCTGGATCTCGGTCGGCCTGCTCGTGTACGCCCACGCCGGCTACGGGCTGCTGCTCGCCGGGCTCGCCCGGCTGCGGCGTTCCGCACGGCCGGCGCCCCCTCCCGGGGCGCTCCCGACGGTCTCGGTGATCGTCGCCGCCTACGCCGAGGAGGCGGTGATCGCCGGAGCGGATCGCGAACCTCCGCGCGCTCGACTACCCGTCCGAGCGGCTCGAGCTGATCGTGGCCTGCGACGGGTCCCCGGACGCCACCGCGGCGCGAAGCTCACGCCGCCGGCGCCGACCTCGTGCTCGAGCTGCCCCGCGGAGGCAAGATCCGCGCCCAGGACGCGGCGGTCGAGCGCTCCCGCGGAGACATCGTCGCCTTCTCCGACGCGAACGTGACCTGGGAGCCCGACGCGCTTCGCCGGCTCGTCGCGCCGTTCGCCGACCCGCGCGTCGGCTACGTCTGCGGCCACGACACGCTGCTGGGCGAGCATGGCGACAACCAGGAGGGCGTCTACTGGCGCTACGAGATGGCGCTGCGCGCGCTGGAGTCGCGGATGCGCTCGGTCACGGGCGGCAACGGCGCGATCTACGCCACCCGCCGCGAGGCCTATCTGGTCGTCGACCCGATCATGGGCCACGACCTGTCGTTCCCGTTCAACATGGTCAAGCGCGGCTGGCGGGCCGTGTACGCGGCGGATGCGCGAGCGAGCGAGAAGATGGTCCCGACGCTCGAGGGCGAGTTCTCGCGCAAGCGCCGGATGATGAGCCACACCTGGCCGATCGTCGTCCGGGGCGGGATGCTCTCTCCCCGCGGCTATGACCCCCTGTACCTGGTGATGATCTTCTCGCACCGCGTGCTGCGCTACGTGACTCCGTTCCTGCACGTGATCGCGCTCGCGACGAGCATCGCGCTCGTCACGCGCGGGTGGGTGTACGCGGTGGCGCTGGCGCTCCAGGTGGCCCTGCTGCTGGCCGCCGGCGTGGCCGGTGCGCTCCCCGCCAAGCCGCTGCTGATCGCGCGCTACTACGTCCTCACCACCGCGTCCCTGGCCGCCGGGCTGTGGGACTGGCTGACCCGCGGCACGCCCGCCGGCTGGGAGCCGGCCGAGGGGACGCGATGAAGCGCGCACTCGATCTGGTGATCGCCGGCGCCGGCGCGATCCTCACCGCGCCGCTCGTCGCGCTGCTGGCGCTGGCGATCCGGCTCGAATCGCCCGGCCACCCGATCTACCGGCAGGCGCGGGTGGGCAAGGACGGCCGGCTGTTCGAGATCTACAAGCTGCGGACGATGGTCCGCGGCGCCGAGTTCACCGGCGCCGGCCTCGCCATCCAGGCGGGCGATGACCGGATCACCCGACTCGGCAACTTCCTGCGCCGCTACTCGCTCGACGAGCTGCCCAACCTGTGGAACGTGCTGCGGGGAGAGATGTCGATCGTCGGGCCGCGGCCGACGCTCGAGGTGCAGGTGCTCCAGTACACCGAGCACCAGCGCCGGCGCCTGGAGGTGAAGCCCGGGATCACCGGATGGGCGCAGATCAACGGGCGGGCCTCGCTCCCGTGGGCCGAGCGGATCGAGCTCGACATCTGGTACGTCGAGCACCGCTCGCTCCGGCTCGATCTGAAGATCCTGGCGCGGACCTGGCGGCTCGTCGTGGGCGGCCAGGGGCTCTACAAGGGAGAGCGAGGCGGATGGCATCCCCCGACCGCGACATAGGCGTCCTGCTCACCGGCGTCGGCAAGCGCTACGACATCGTCTCTGCCTTCGCCCAGCACGCCACCGTGGTGGCCGCCGACCCGAACCCGCTGGCGCCTGCCCAATACGCCGCCCACCATCGCGTCGCCGTCCCGCGGATCGAGGACCCCGCGTACGTCCCCGCCCTGCAAAAGCTGTGTGAGCGGCACAACGTCAGGGCGGTCGTGCCCCTCACCGACCTCGACATCGAGGTGCTGGCGCACGCGCGCGCCGCCGGACAGCTTCCGGCCTTCGTGCCCGACCCGGAGATCGCGCGGGCCACATTCGACAAATACGAGGCCCACCTGCTGCTCACCCGCCTCGGCCTCCCCTCGCCGCCGACCGTCCTGCCCGGCGAGCCGGTCGACTCCTACCCGGTGATGGTCAAGCCGCGCCGGGGATCGGGCGCGCGCTCGATCCACCGGGCCGACGACGCCCACGCGGCGGAGTTCTTCGTCGGCTACGTGCCCGAGCCGACCATGGTCCAGAAGCTCATGGATGGCCCGGAGCTCTCGATCGACTGCCTGTCCGATCTCGAGGGCCGCTGCCTGAACGCGATTCCCCGGACGATGCTCGAGTCGCGCGGCGGCGAGTCGATCAAGGGCTCTCCGATCGCCGACCGGGAGCTCGTCGACCTCGGCCGGCGGGTGGTCGAGGCGCTCGGCGTGCGGGGACCGTGCACGGTCCAGGTGTTCCGCGACAAGGACATCGGGCTCGGCATCACCGACGTCAACACGCGCTTCGGTGGCGCCTTCCCGGCGCCGATGTACGCGGCGGAGCCCGGCCGGACCTACCCGGAGCTGATCGTGCGGATGGCCCGCGGCGAGCGGATCGAGCCCCACGTGGGCGAGTTCCGCGCCGGGGTGACCTTCACCCGTTACTACTGGCAGCTCGAGCTCGACGAGCGGATGCAGCCGACGGGCCGGGACATCGTCGACCCGCCCGGGCCGCCGGCGCGAACTGCCGTTGGTGGGCGGGTTACCGCTCGGCGCGCCGTGGGGAGATCGGCCGTGGCCGCCTCGCGTCGGCCTCGAGCCCCCGTCGCCTTCTCCCAGCACGGCGTCGACGAAGTCCGCGATCTGGGCGGTGAGCCGCTCCGGCCGAGCCCGCAGCTCGACGATCGACTCGGCGTGCAGCAGCCGGCCGTTCGGAAGCTCGCGCGCCAGCATGTCGGCGTCCGAGAACGGATGGACCGGGTCGCGCGGGTGGCCGATGACGAGCGCCGGCGCCTCGAACGTCTGGCGCAGCCGGTGCTCGGGCGCCGTGCGGCCGAACAGGATGCCTTGCAGGACGGCGCCGCTCGGCCCGGGATCCTGCGAGAACATGTCCATGCCGAGTTCCAGCAGCAGAGGAATGCCGGCGCGCGGGACCAAGCTCGGGCCCCGCGCGATCACGCTCCATCACCGGCCGGCCGAAGGTGAGCGCGAACAGCAGCGGCGTGAATGCGGCGGCGCACGCCGGGATCGCGTTGTCGAGCACCGGCATCTCGATGATCATCCCGCGCAGCCGTTCGGGGGCGATCGAGGCCACCTCGAGCGTGATGTTCGCCCCGAGCGAGGTCCCGCCTACGACCGCCTCGTCGAGGTCGAGATGGTCGAGCAGCGCCACCGTCTGGTGCGCGAAGGCGTTCATCGAGTAGCGCCACATCTGGGGCGGGCGATCGGACGCCCCGTGGCCCAGGGGGTCGAACGTGATCACCCGGTTGCCGTGCTTGGCGAGCGCGCGCGCCAGCGGTACCTGCATCTTCTGCGAGAGCAGCAGGCCGGGCATCAGCACCGTCGTCCTGGAGCCCTGTCCGTGGATCGTGTAGGCGAGCCGCTGCCCGTCGTGGCGGAAGTACGCCATCAGCGGGCCAGGATATCGAGTTGGCCAGCCAGCCAGTCGAGGTGCACGGTCGTGTCCGGAGCGCTACCGTCTGGGCCGGCGCAGGGGCCCGCCCGTCCGGCGAAGGCGCCGGGAGACCGAACCGAGGAGGACTGCAATGGCGAAGACCCCACGATCGCTGGCCGGCCAGGTGGTGGCCATCACCGGCGCCGCCCGCGGAATCGGGCGCGCCACGGCGACGGCGCTGATCGCGCAGGGAGCGCGCGTGGCGATCGGCGACATCGAGGCGCCGCTGGCGCAGCGGACCGCCTCCGAGCTCGGCGGGGGCGCGATCGGGCTGGCGCTCGACGTCACCGACCGTGCGAGCTTCGCCGCCTTCCTGGACGAGGTCGAGGCTCAGCTCGGGCCCCTCGACGTGCTGATCAACAACGCCGGGATCATGCCGATCGGGCCGTTCGCCGATGAGACGGACGCCACGGCTCGCCGGCTGGTCGACATCAACCTCCACGGCGTGATCTTCGGCTCGAAGCTGGCGCTGGCGCGTTTCGTGCCGCGCGGACGCGGTCACCTGGTCAACGTGGCCTCGATCGCCGGCAAGGTCGGAGTGCCGCACGACGTCACCTACTGCGCCACCAAGTTCGCCGTCGTCGGCCTGACCGAGGCGCTCAAGCAGGAGTACGCAGGCACCGGCATCCAGTTCAGCCTGGTCATGCCGGTCGGCGTCAACACGGAGCTCTACTCGGGGCTCCCCAAGCCCCGAGGAATGCCGATCCCGGAGCCCGAGGACGTGGCGAGCTCGATCGTCGAGGCCCTCCAGACGGGCATCTTCGACGTCTACGTCCCCAAGCGGCTGGCCGCCACCGTGCGGCTGAGCGCGCTCCTGCCTCGGCGCGGACAGGAGGCGCTCGGGCGTGCCTTCAAGAGCAACGAGGCCCTGGTCAACCCAGATCACACCGCCCGCGCCGCCTACGAGGCGCGGATGAACGCCACGATCTACGGGACCCAGCCCGAGGTGCCGGCCTCCGCTGAGGTCCAGCCGCTCGAGGAGGCGCAGCCGATCCAGGAGCGCGCGACCGAGTCCGTCTAGCCCAGCCAGTCGGCGATCAGCCCGCCGATCTGGGGCCCGGCGTCCTCCTGGAGGAAGTGGCCGGCGCCGGCGATCACGTGGTCGACCTGCGTGCCGAGCGCGGCGGCGAAGCGCTCCCCGGTCGTCGAGCGGGATCACGGGGTCTGAGTCGGCCCACAGCACGAGCTTCGGGCGCGCGTCGGCCTGCATCGCCTCGAGCACGCGTTGGCCCTCCGGCCCGCCGGGCATGTCGGGCGCGGTCGGGAGCATCAGCGGGAAGGCGCGCGCGCCGGCCTTGGCGGCGGTGCTCGGAAACGGGGCGTCGTAAGCGCCGGCGATCTCGTCGCCGGGATCCTGCGCGCATCCGCGGCGGACGAGCAAGCCAACCGGCAGGTCCTCGGTGCGCTCGACGAAGTCGCGGAAGCGCAGCCAGCCCTCGCTCATCCGCTGATGCCCGGTGAACAGCCCGGTGTCGAGGATCACGATCCGCTCGACGCGGTCGGGGTGCTCGACCGCCACGCGCAACCCGATCGGCCCGCCCCAGTCGTGGACGACCACGGTGGCGCTGGACAGCTCGAGCTGCTCGAACAGCCGGGCGACCGTGTGGGCATGCCGGTCGTAGCTGTACCAGTCCATGTCGATCGGCTTGTCCGAGCGCCCGAAGCCGAGCAGGTCGGGCGCGATGCACCGGTAGCCGGCCTCGCGCACGGGCGGGATCACCTTGCGCCACAAGAACGACCACGTCGGCTCGCCGTGGAGGAAGACCACCGGCGCGCCGGCGCCCTCGTCGAGGTACGCCATGCGCAGCCCTTCGTAGTCGACGTGCGCGGAGCGGTACGGGAAGTCGGGCAGCCCCTCCAGCAGCTCGTCGGGCGTCCGGACCGCGTCAGTCACGGCGCGGATTATGGCCCGTTCACGATCGCGCTCGATGCATCGGCCGCCACCGTGACCTCGATCGTCGCCGGAAAGCGCTGCCAGGCGATCAGGTTGAGCGCCTGGAGGCGGTCGAGCATCGCCTGGAGCGCGTCCGCCTGGCGCGCGCTCGCGTAGCGGCGCAGCAGCGTGAACGACCACCCGGCCTCGGCCGGCGGGTCCTCGACGCCCAGCAGACGCTCGTAGCTCGCGTCGGTGACGGTGCTGGCCACGACCAGAGGACGCGCGTCCCCGGACAGCGCGCGCACCCGCGCCGCGAGCTCGATCAGCAGGTCGAGTGCCGGCGCGCGCAGCCCCCGGTAGAGCGCCGGCACGCCGCCTACCTGGTGCGCCTGCGATCCCATCACGGGGTCGTAGGCCAGGCCGAGCGCGCCTGCGTTCGTCGGCAGGCGGAGGATCGCCCGCGCCGCGTACGCGCGGTAGAGCGCGGCGGGATCGGCGAACGCCGGCGTGCGGTCGGGCGGGTGGAGGACCTCGGCCGCCGAGTCGGTGTCGGTCTGAAGCGCGTTCAGCCGGATCAGCGCGGCGCGATCGCCGCGGTAGAGGCGCATGATCTGCTCGGCTCCGAGGACGCGCCAGTAATAGAGCGAGGAGTCGTCGCCCAGGCTTGCCAGCAGCCGGTAGGCGGCCGAGTGATGATCGGGTGCGGTGTCGAAGTAGAGCTGCGTGTACGGGACCGCCTGCCCGCCGTCGTAGGCGTCCAGGACCTGCTGGAGGTTCCCGACCCCCATGTGGTAGGCGACGATCGCCAGGTCGCTGCGCCCGAGGCGCGCCCGCGCGATCTCCAGGTAGCGGACGGCCGCGGCCAGCGCGTGCGCCGGATCGAAGCGGGCGTCGACCGCCGCGCGCCGGCGCTCGAGGCGCGTCACCTGGCCCGTCTCCCCGAGCGAGGACGCGAGCGAGATCGATGCGCTCAGCCGGCGGCTGGCCGCCACGTCGATCGGCATGCCGAGCATCGCCTGGCCCGTGCCGGGGAGGATCTGGGTCAGGCCGGCGGCGTTCGCCGGGTCGCCGCCGACCACGGCGTCCGGGCGCCCCGCGCTCTCGACGAACACGAGCCCCTCGAGCAGGTCCGGGTCGATGTCCGTGCCCGCGGTGGCGCGGTCGATCAGCGGGCGCAGCGCGGCCACCCGCGCGGCGGTGGCCAGCGCACCTCCCGGGCTCTTGGTGAAGAGGACGTGAGCGGAGCCGACGGTGGCACGTGCGGCGAAGTCCGCCTCGCGATCGGGCCGGTAGGCGAACGGGTCCCCGGGCGGCGCCGGGCGTCCGATGCCGGGCAGCGGGAGTGGCGGTGGCCCGGACCCGCCCAGCGCCAGCACGATGGCGAGAATCGCCGCGGCGAGGATGGCCGCCGCGAGCGCCAGCCGGAGCCGGGCGCGCCGGCGGCGCACCTGCGCCGGCCTCGGTCTAAGCACCGAGGCCACGGCCTCAGAAGCGGAACACCCGAGATCCGAGCCCGCGGCAGCGCGCGGCCTCCGTCCCGGGGCGGACGTGGCTCGTGAACTCCCTCCACCCGCCGCTCGCCGGATAGATGTTCACGAGCGGATGGGGATGCTCGGCGACGTGCCTCTGGTCGACGTACAGCGAGCCGACCTTCACATCCAGGTTCCACGCGAGCACGCTCTGGTACTCGATCGGGACGTTCGGCTGGCCGCAGGCGAGGATCCGGGCGCCGCCGATCCGGCGCACGACGGTCGTGAGCTGGTTGAAGAGCAGGGTGCGGGCGTGCTCGTGGCGCAGATCGACCCGCTCCAGGCGAAGCTGCGAGCGCGCCGTCGGGAGCATCGACGCAGCGAAGACGAGCAGCACGAGCGCTGCCGCCCACGCGCCGGCCCGGAGCGGCGCCGACCGCGCCACCAGGGGCGGAAGCTCGAGCACGACCCAGCCCGCGAGCACCCCGGCCAGCACGGCCACGACCGCCCCGGGCTCGAACAGGTAGCGCGGCACCGCCGGGAATCCGTGCAGGGCGAAACCGATCTCGATCGCCACCCAGAGCACCGCTCCCGCCGCCACGGCCACGACCGCCCGCCGGCGCCGCCACGCCGCCAGTCCCACCGCGGCCGCCGCCGCGACCCACACCGGCGCCGGCTCGAGCTGGAGGAACCGGTGGATCGTGCCCGTAACCCGGTTGCCGTGGATCGCCCGCGGCGAGTTCTCGGCGATGTTCCCCGCCGTGAGCAGGCTCTTCGAGGTGATGCCGGGAATTCCGAACCAGAGCGCGAGCAGGAGCACGACCGAGGCGCCGATCCACCGCCGGTGCCCGGGGTCGCGCCGCCACAGCCAGACGCCGGCGAGCACCCAGAACGGCCACACCTCGGGACGGCCGAGCGCGCCCAGCCACCACAGCCAGAAAGCCAGTCGGTGCCGGCCGGACAGGTGCAGGTCGATTGCGGCCAGGCAGATGGCCACGATCATCGTGTCGGACTCGGCACTCAGGATGTAGTGCGTGTACGTGTAGCCGAGCGGGTCCTGGATTGCGACCAGCAGCCCGGCGGCGAACAGCCCGGCCACGTAGGCGGCGTAGCGGCGGGGTGGGTCGGCGGCGGTCAGCCTGAACGCGATCCGCCACGCGAACACCAGCCCGCTCAGCGAGACCGCCACCGAGGTGACCATCCACAGCCACAGCGCATAGTGGCCCACGAGCGCATACGGGAGCGTGAACAGGTATGGCAGCGGCTTCCACGACGGTGCGCCGTTGGTATCGAGCTTCAGGTGGATCGTCAGCCTGCCCCACACGAGCCAGCCGTACGGGTCGTAGCCCGGTCGCGTGTGTGCGGCCAGGACGATCAGCGCGGAGACAAGCAGCAGTCCGCCGGCCGCTAGGACCCAGCGCCACCGGTAGGCAAGCTCGGCAAGGCGCCGGCCGGCGCGGCGGCGCTCGGCCGCAGGCTCGGCAGGAACCCGGGCGCGGGGTGCTTCTAGGGTCTGCTCGGACACTCGGGGGAGGCCGCCGGCGGGCGGCTCGCGGGTCGGCGGACGACGAGCCTGACGGTACCAGCGCCGGCGAGGTGGCGCCCGTCCGCCCGGGGATCGCGTAAATTTCGTCTTAGGTTGACGCCATGCTGACATGGCGGGCGGCTATCCTCGTCCCCTCGCAGGATCGCGCTCATTCAGCTTTGGCCCGCCGTTTGACGCGCCGCACTAGGTCCGGATACTGAAGAGCTGAAGTCGATTGAAGGCATTGGAGCGTCTGTATGCAAATCTTGGTACTTGGCGGTGACGGCTACCTTGGCTGGCCGACCGCGCTGCATCTGTCCGCGGCCGGCCACGAAGTAGCCGTCTGCGACAACTTCGCGCGGCGCGGCTATGACGAGGAGCTGGGCGTCGAGAGCCTGGTCCCGATCGCGACATTGGAGGAGCGGGTCGCCGCCTGGGCCGAGATCTCCGGCACCACGATCAAGACCTACGTCGGGGACCTGTGCGACGCGGCCTTCGTGCACCGGATGGTGGCCGACTTCCGGCCCGAGACGATCGTCCACTACGCCGAGCAGCGCGCGGCGCCGTACTCGATGATCGACCAGGCCCACGCCGTCTACACCCAGACCAACAATGTCGTGGGCAACCTCAACGTGATGTACGCGATCGCCGACATCGATCGCGATATCCACCTGGTCAAGCTCGGGACGATGGGCGAGTACGGCACCCCGAACATCGACATCGAGGAGGGGTGGATCGAGATCGAGCACAACGGCCGCTCAGACCGCGTGCTCTACCCGAAGCGGCCCGGCTCCTTCTACCACCTCTCCAAGGTCCACGACAGCCACAACATCGAGTTCGGCTGCCGGATCTGGGGCATGCGCGCCACCGACCTCAACCAGGGCGTGGTGTACGGCGCCGACACCGAGCACACCAAGCTCGACTCGCGCCTGGCCACCCGCTTCGACTACGACGGCGTGTTCGGCACCGTGCTGAACCGGATGACGATCCAGGCCGTGCTCGGCCACCCGCTCACGGTCTACGGCAACGGCTCGCAGACCCGCGGCCTGATCAACATCGTCGACACCGTCGAATGTATCCGGCTCGCCTCGGAGAACCCGGCGGACCGAGGCGAGTTCCGCGTCTTCAACCAGTTCACGGAATCGCTGTCGATCGCCCAGATCGCCGAGACGATCGCGCGCGAGTACCCCGGCGAGGCGACGATCGAGCACGTCGAGAACCCCCGCGTCGAGGCCGAGGACCACTACTACAACGCCAAGCACACCGCGCTCGTCGACCTGGGCCTGAAGCCGACCCTGCTGTCGGCGACGCTCATCGACCACCTGTTCGATGTCGTCGAGCGGCACAAGGATCGGGTGGACCTGAACGCGATCATGCCCACCGTCCGCTGGCGCGAGACGACGAGCGAGCTGCCCCGGACGGCGGGAGAGCTGGCCTCCGCGTGAGCCTCGCCGGCACGGCGGATCTGAGCGGACGCCGGATCCTCGTCACCGGCGGCTCGGGCTTCATCGGCCGCCACGCGGTGGCGGAGCTGACGGCGGCCGGCGCGCAGGTGCGCGTCGTCGACCTGAAGCCCCACCCCGACCCCGGCGTCGACATCGTGCTCGGGGACCTGGCCGAGCCCGCGATCATCGAGGCCTCGCTCGCCGGCGGGATCGACTCGGTCGTCCACCTGGCGGCGGTGACCTCGGTCCTGCGCTCGGTCGAGCAGCCCGAGCTGACCTTCCGCACCAACGTCGCCGCCACTCAGGCGACTGCTCGAGGCGGCGCGCGCCGCGGGTGTCACCGCGCTCGTGTTCGCCTCCACGGGGGGCGCGGTCACGGGGCCCATGGAGGAGCCGGTGATCTCGGAGGCGGCGACGCTGCGCCCGCTCACGCCCTACGGCGCGACCAAGGCGGCGGCCGAGATGCTGATGTCCGCCTACACCGCCTCCTACGGCGTCCGCTGCACCTGCCTTCGCTTCACCAACGTGTACGGGCCGGGGATGCAGGCCAAGGACAGCATCGTGGCGCGGCTGATGCGGGCGATCCGCCTGGGCGGGACGTTCGAGATCTACGGTGACGGCACCCAGGTGCGCGACTACGTGCACGTGAGCGACGTGTTCTCAGCGATCCGCCTCGGGCTGACCGACGAGGCCTGGCACGGTCCAGTGATCATCGGGACCGGCTCCTCGCTGTCGGTGCTCCAAGTGCTCGACGCGGTCCGCCGCGTCACCGGCGCCGAGCTGTCGGTCACCCACGGACCGGCACGACGCGGCGAGGTGCCGGCGGTGATCGTCGACCCGAGCCACGCCCACGGTCTCGGGTGGACGCCGCGCTACAGCTTCGAGGACGGCCTCGCCGGTGTCTGGGAGGAGTGGTCGGCGCTCGACGCTGACGCGGTGAGCAGCGGCGCGGGCGCGCTTGGCACAGCGGTGCCGGGAGCCGCGCGGTGACGATCGTCTCCGGCGACGTGAGCCCGCCGTTCGAGCTCGACGCCGCGCTCGCCGAGCTCACGCCCGAAGAGCGCGACGCGGCCCGGAGCTTCCTGGGCGCCCATCCGCCGGGCGCGGGCGCTCCGGTGGCGATCGTGATCCCCGCCTACAACGAGGAGCCCACGGTCGCTGAGGTCATCTCGGAGATCCCGAACGCCGCAGGCGGGCTCGCCGCCGAGACGATCGTCGTCGTCGACGGCGCGCGCGATGCCACGGCGGCCCGAGCGACGGGGGCGGGAGCGCTCGTCTGCGACGTCCCGGTCAACCGGGGACAGGGGGCCGCGCTCAGGCTCGGCTACTGGCTGGCGCGCGCACGCGGCGCGGAGGTGATCGTCACGATCGACGCCGACGGGCAGTACGACCCGGGCGAGATCGACCGCGTCATCGAGCCGATCCTGGCCGGCCGCGCCGACTTCGTCTCAGGGTCGCGTCGGCTCGGGCAGCGAGCTCACGACCGACCGGGTCCGCCACCTCGGCGTGATCGTGTTCGGCGCCCTGATCAGCGTGCTCGTCCGCCACCGCGTCACCGATCCGGCCTGCGGCCTGCGCGCCATGCGCGCCGAGGTCACGGCAGCGGTGACGCTCGAGCAGCCCCAGTACCAGGCCTCGGAGCTGATGATCAGCGCCGCGCTGCACGGGTTCCGGTTGGGAGAGGTGCCGACGACGATGCGCGACCGCGAGAGCCACGCCACCGCGACCAAGAAGGGCGGGAACCTCGGCTACGGCGTGCGGTTCGCGCGTGCCGCGCTCCACACCTGGAGGCGCGACCGCAGCGCGGCCCGGACGCGGCTGCGCCCGGCGAAGATCCACCGCTCGTAGATCACGAACCGGGCGGCGAACAGGACCGCGAACACGGCCAGGTAGGAGGCCGTCACGAGCGCGGCGCGGAAGCCGTGGTGGGCGGGGATGCTCTGGACGTGGCGCTGGGTCCACGCCGTCGACTCGGTGGTCAGGAACAGCGTGATCGCCGAGACGACGATGTAGGCGAGGATCTCGCGACCGAAGGCGATCCGGCCCTGGACCTGCCAGGCCCAGCGCCGGTTGAGGATCCAGTTGGGGATCGCGCCGGCGACGAACGCGAGCACCGAGCAGACCGTGGTCGACGCGCCCATCACGTACAGCAGGGCGAAGACTACGGCGCTCGTGGCGGCCGCCACGACCGAACCAAGGGTGTAGCGGGTGATGCGTGCGCCGAGGGGGGAGCGGCGGATTTGCAGAACGCTCTTAGAGAGCACAGGCTCGATGGTAACGGCTCCTGCGTCAGATCGCTGTCATGTACGAACGCCTGAAGCTATGCGGTAGTTGCGGCGACCGCACTCACCGCTAGCTTCCCGCTGCCGTGCGCTTCCAGTCCGCCGAGGAGGAGATCGTGCTCGACGACGACCTGGTGATCTCCGGCGAGAACGCACCGGTGCTGGCGCGCCTGCCGGAGGAGAGCTTCGACCTCGTCTACCTGGATCCTCCGTTCAACACCGGCCGCGCCCAGTCGCGGCGGAGCCTGTCGGTGGCGGCCGACCCGGACGGCGACCGGGTCGGCTTCGGCGGCCGGCGCTACTCGTCCCGGCTCCTGCGCTCGCTCAGCTACGAGGACGAGTTCGCCGACTACCTCGCCTTCCTGGAGCCGCGCCTGGTGCGCGCCCGGGCGCTGCTGGCTCCGCACGGCACGCTCTACTTCCACATCGACTACCGCGAGGCCCACTACTGCAAGCTGCTGCTCGACGAGGTGTTCGGGCGCGATGCGTTCCTCAACGAGCTGATCTGGAGCTATGACTACGGGGCCAAGCCGCGGCGGCGCTGGCCGGCCAAGCACGACACGATCCTCGTCTACGTCCGCACGCCCGGGGCCCACTGGTTCGATGCGGATGCGGTCGAGCGCGAGCCGTACATGGCGCCGGGGCTGGTGAGCGCCGAGAAGGCGGCCCGGGGCAAGCGGCCGACCGACGTGTGGTTCCACACGATCGTTCCGACCAACGGACGCGAGAAGACGGGCTATCCGACGCAGAAGCCCGAGGGCGTGCTCCGGCGGATCGTCGCCGCCTCCTCGCGCCGCGGGGGGTGGTGCCTGGACCCGTTCGCCGGCTCGGGCACGCTCGGCGCCGTGTGCCGGCAGCTCGGGCGGCGGTTCGTGCTCGTCGACGAGAGCCCGGTGGCGGTCGAGGTGATGCGCACGCGGCTTGGTAATGCGGGTAACCGCGTCCAGCTTCTGGCCGCGCCTCGCTCCGCTCCCAGAGTCCACGAGACCGCGCGGGCTCGCCAGCCGCGCGGCATCCAGCCTCGCTGATCGGCCGGCGCCCGCGCCATCCGGCTGCTTGCGCGGCGGTCACCACGGCCGGACTTCCTGTCCGGCCCTTAATCGCGGACGAGCGGAACGAAGCGCACGGCCTCCAGCCGCTCCCGCACGATCTCCCTTCCGCCCCGCCGCGAGAGGATCAGGTGCTGGCGGCGCCGGCCCAGCGGCGCCACGAGCCGGCCCCCCTCGGCCAGCTGCCGCTCCAGCGCGCGGAGCACGGATGCGCTCGTCGCCGCCGCGAGGTTGATGGCGGCGAACGGGGCCTGCTCTGGGAGGCCGGCTGAGCCGTCGCCGACGAGGAACGTGACGTTGTCGAAGCCGAGCCCGCGTACCGTGTGCTCGGCCGCTGCGCTCAGCTCGGCGTGGCGCTCGATCGTCCACACGTGGCCGGCGAGCAGCGCGAGCAGGGCGGCGTGGTAGCCAGAGCCGGTGCCGACGTCGAGCACCCGATCCTCGAAGCCGGGCGCCAGCGCCTGGAGCATGCGCGCGACGACCAGCGGCTGGGAGATCGTCTGGCCGCACCCGATCGGCAGCGCCACGTTCTCGTAGGCCCGGCTGCGCTCCTCGGAGGAGACGAACTGCTCACGGGGGATCGAGGCCACCGCCGCCAGCACGCGCTCGTTGGGCACCGCCTCGCGGAGCTGCTCGGCCAGCGCCAGCGCCTGGAGCGGGCTCACGGCGCGGCGCGGTCGCTCCAGCGCGCGATGAAGTCCTCGGCCTCGAGACCGGCCAGGTCCGTGCGCAGCGCCTTGGCCAGCTTCGCCGCCGGCTTGGCCGGGAGCTCCCAGAAGAGCACGACCTCGCCATCCTCGACCGAGACCACCTCGATCCGGTCCTGACGCTCCGGCCGGGCCAGGAACGCCGGCTCGAGCCGCTCGCGCGAGACGATCAGGTGAAAGGCGCGGTTCGCCCTCACTCGGCTGCCCCGAGCGCGCGCGCGGCCCGGGCGAGCGCGTCCTCGCCCTCGAGCACGACCTCGCCGACCCGGATCGCCGGCAGCGACGCGACGCCGGCGCCGCGCGCCCGCGCCCCGGCCTCGGCCAGCCCGTCGACGACGGACCGCAGGCCAATGCCCTTGAGCAGCGCCGCCGGATGCATCTCGGCCGCGGCGGCGGCGATCAGCACCGTGCCCTCCTCGCCGAGGTCGCGGCCGCCGGCGAACGCCTGCCGGAAGGCGGCCAGTGAGAACGCCACCGCCCGCCCGATCCGCTTGGCGTAGGTGGCGGCGAGCATTGCCTGACGAGTGTCCGGCGGGAGCCGCGGGGGCCAGCGCAGCGGCTGGATCCCGAGCCGGGCGGCTATGTCCTCGATGCGAGCCCGGTCGGGCTCGCTCGCGCCGGTGACGAGCTCCGCGGCCAGCACCGGCTCCCACTCGGGGACCACGGGCAGGCTCGCCATCACCTGCTCGGCGGCGAGGTAGCACCACGGGTCGCCGAGGTCGTAGTAGAAGACGGGCTGCGCCGGCGCGCTCGCCATGCGCGCGTCAGCCGTGGATCAGCCAGCCGTCGGCGGCGCGGCCGGCTTCCATCACCGCCTCCGACAGCGTCGGGTGGCCGTGGATGATGCGGGCCACCTCCGGATAGCCGCCCTCGAGCGCCCGCGCGTTGACGAGCTCCTGGATCATCTCGGTCGCCTTGGCGCCGACGATGTGACCGCCGAGCAGCTCGCCGTACTTGGTCTCGCCGACGATCTTGACCAGCCCCGTGCGGTCGCCGTAGACGGTGCCGGCGCCGACCGCGCCGTACTGCACCTTGCCGACGACGACGTCGTGGCCCTGCTCGCGGGCCTGCTCCTCGGTGAGGCCGAAGCTGGCCACGTTCGGCGTGCAGAACGTGGCGCGGGGAATGTCGATGTACTCGATCGGGTGAGTCGTGCGGCCGGCGGCGTCCTCGACCGCGATCACCCCCTCGTCGGAGGCCTTGTGCGCCAGGGCCGGCCCGGGCACGAGGTCGCCGATCGCATAGACGCCCTGGGCGCTCGTGCGCATCGCCCCGTCGACCTCGATCAGCCCGATGGGAAGCTGCTTGATGCCCAAGCTGTCGAGCCCGAGGCCCTCGACGTCGGCGCCGCGGCCGGCCGCGATCACGAGCCAGTCGGCCTGGCCCGACTCCTCGCCGAAGCTGAAGCTCACGCCGGAATCCGAGGACTCGACGTTCTGCACGAGCGTCCCGGTGTGGATCGTCATGCCCTGGCGCTTCAGGCCGCGCTCGACGAGCCTCGAGATGTCGGCGTCCTCGGTGGGCAGGACTCGCTCGAGCGCCTCGAACAGGCGCACCTCGACGCCGAGCCGCGCATATGCTGAGGCGATCTCGGCGCCGGACGCGCCGGCGCCCACCACGGCCATCGTCCGCGGGAGCTCGGGCAGCGCCCACGCCTCCTCGGTCCCGATCACACGGCCGCCGAACTGCGTGCCCGGAATCGGCCGCTTGACCGAGCCGGTGGCGAGGACGATCGTCCCCGCGCTGTACTCCTGGCCGTCGACCGCCACCGTGCCCGCTCCGGCCAGCGCGCCTGCGCCTTCGATCAGGTCGATCTTGTTCTTCTTCAGCAGACCCGAGACGCCGCCGGTCAGCGTCTTGACCACGCGCTCGCGCCGGGCCATGACCGCGGCGAAGTCGACCTCGGGCTCGCCGACCTTGATCCCGAACTCGTCCGCCTCCCGGATCTCGGATAAGACGTCGGCCACGCGGAGCACCGCCTTGGCCGGGATGCACGCGTAGTTCAGGCATCTGCCGCCGACGCGGTCCTTCTCCACCACCGCGGTCTTCATCCCCAGTTGGGCGGCGCGGATCGCCGTCACGTAGCCGCCGGGGCCGGAGCCCACGACGATGCAGTCGTACGTTGCGTCGGCCATCGCGCGCGGAGCCTACCTGCTACTAGGGCCGGCCGCCGGTGCCGCGCGCCACCCGGGGGCGTCGGCATCTGGATCCGGCTCAGCACGCGAACCAGCTTGAAGAACAGGTAGCCGGGTCCGAGGACGCCGACACCGCCGACGAGGAAGCCGAGCGCGTTGCTCGCGCGCACGAGCAGCAGCGCGCAGAACAGGACGACGAGGGCGAGCAGGGCCTGAAAGCCGAGCACGGCCCAGTAGCGCTTCTGCCACATCCCGATCGCGCACGCGAGCATCAGCACGGCAAAGATCAGCGGTCCGACCGGGGTCAGGTGCTGCTTGTCGAACTCGACCTTGCCGCCCACGATCACCTGGACGACGTTGCTCACCGCCACCGCGAGCGCCAGCAGCGCCGCGATCCGGATCGGCCATGGCCGCTCGTCCGGCGCCAGCGGCGCTCAGCGTCGCCCGCACGGCCGCGTTGCGCTCCTCGGAGCGGCTCGGGGTCGCGGTGGCGACGGGTGTCTGCTCCGGGAGCCGCGCGGCGCCGCCGGCCGCGGCTTGGTGCGCCGGCCGCGCTTGCGGCTGCGCCTGCGCTCAGCGCTGGCCAACGCCGACCTCCCGGTGCTGGAGCAGGGCGGCCGCGGCCCGCTCCGGGTCCTCGGCCTCGGTCAGCGCGCGCACGACGGCGATCCGCTCGGCGCCCGCGGCGCGCACCGATTCGACGTTGCCGGCGTCGATGCCGCCGATCGCGAAGAACGGGACGGACGCGTGGCGCGCCGCGTAGCGGACCAGGTCGAGCCCGACCGCCGGGCGGCCCGGCTTGGTCGGGGTGGCGTGGACCGGGCCGACGCCGATGTAGTCGACGCCGGCGGCGGCCTCGATCTGGGCCGGGGAGTGGGTGGAGAGGCCGACCAGGCGCTCTGGTCCGACCGCCGCCCGCGCGTCCGCCACCGTGACGTCGTCCTGGCCCACGTGAACTCCGTCGGCACCGGCGGCGGCTGCCAGGTCGGGGCGGTCGTTGACGATGAACAGCGCCCCGTGGCGCGCGCACACCGTCGCGAACCGGCGCGCCGCGCCCAGGATCGCGTCCTCGCCGGCGCCCTTGAGCCGCAGCTGGACGATGTCGACGCCACCCCGCAGCGCCCGCTCCAGGAAGGCGTCGGGGCGGTCGTCGCAGACGAGGTACAGGCGCGCCCGTTCGAGGCGCTCGCGGCGGTCGTTCACACCCCAAGTCTGGCAGGAGCCCCGCGCTAGGATTGAACTAACGGGAGCCCCTGCTTGGGCTGAGAGGGCGGCTGGGTCCGCCGACCGTCTGAACCTGACCCGGTTAATGCCGGCGTAGGGAGAAACCTTGACCGATCACACGACCTCATTCGACGCCGCCGTTGTCGGCGGCGGCCTGATCGGGCTCGCGATCGCCTGGCGAGCGGCCCAGCGCGGCATGCGCGTGGTCGTGCTCGAGCGCGAGAGCGAGCCCGGCCGGGGCACGTCGTGGGTCGGGGCGGGCATGCTGGCGCCGATCAGCGAGGCGCTCGTCAGCGAGCAGCCGCTGCTCCGGCTCGGCCTGGCCAGCGTGGCCCGCTACCCGGAGTTCGTGGCTGCGCTCGAGGAGGCCTCCGGACGCGACGCCGGCTACCTGCGGTGCGGAACGCTGTTGGCGGCGCGCGACCGCGACGAGCGCGAGGAGCTCGAGCGGGAGCTGGCGGTGCGGGCCGCGCTCGGCCTCCCCGTCGAGCGGTTGCGGGCGAGCGAGGCCCGCGCGCTCGAGCCGGCGCTGGCGCCGACTCTGCGCCTGGCTCTGGACATCCCCGACGACCACGCGGTCGACCCCCGCAAGCTGACCACCGCGCTGGCCGTTGCCGTGCGGCGCGCCGGTGGCGTCGTGCGCACCGGCGCCGAGGTGCGTGATGTGTCGGTCCCGGGGGGCGTGGAGCTGGCCGGGGGCGAGCGCGTCCTCGCCGAGCAAGTGGTGATCGCCGCCGGCGCGTGGTCCTCCCGGCTCGGCGGGATCCCCGAGCCGGCACGGGTCCCGGTCCACCCGGTCAAGGGGCAGATCCTGCGCCTGCACGATCCGGCCGGGCCCGGCCTGCTCCGGCGCGTGCTGCGGATGCGCACCGGCTACGTCGTGCCGCGCGGCGACGGGCGCTACGTCCTCGGCGCCACCATGGAGGAGCGCGGCTTCGACACCACGGTCACGGCGGGAGCGGTGTTCGATCTCCTGCGCGACGCCGCCGAGCTCGTGCCCGGGATCGCCGAGCTGGTGATCGACGAGTGCTCCGCGGGCCTGCGGCCGGCCACGCCCGACAACGCCCCTGCGATCGGGGCCTCGGCCGTCGAGGGCCTGCTGTGGGCGACCGGCCACTACCGCCACGGCATCCTGCTGGCGCCGATCACCGCGGAGCTCGTCGCGGCGGCGCTGCTCGGCGAGGAGCCGCCGGAGCCCGAGCTGGCCGAGGCATTCTCGCCGGCGGCGCTGTCCGCCGAGGTGCCGGCGATGGTCGTGAGCGTCAACGGCGAGGCGCGCGAGCTGCCGGCGGGCGCGACCGTGGCCAGCGTGGTCGCGGGTCTGGCCGGTGCGCCCGGGGGGCGGGGGGTCGCCGTGGCGCTCGAGGGCGAAGTGGTCCCGCGCGGCGCGTGGTCGCGGGTGGAGCTCGCAGAGGGGGCCCACGTCGAGGTCGTGGCGGCGGTGCAGGGTGGCTGACGGGCCGCTCGTCATCGCCGGCCGCGAGTTCCGCTCGCGGCTGATCCTCGGCACCGGAGGCTTCACCAGCCACGAGCTCCTCGCCGGGGCGCTGGCCGAGTCACGAACGGAGATGTGCACGGTGGCGCTGCGCCGGCTCGATCCGGCGGCCCGCGGCTCGATTCTCGACGTGCTCGACGAGCGCCGGCGTCACGGTGCTGCCCAACACCGCCGGCTGCTTCACCGCCCGCGACGCGATCATCACCGCCCAACTCGCCCGCGAGGCGTTCGCCACCGACTGGATCAAGCTCGAGGTGATCGGCGATGACCGGACCCTGCTCCCCGACGCGGTCGAGCTCGTGGCCGCCGCCGAGGCGCTCGTCGACGACGGGTTCGTGGTGCTGCCCTACACGACCGACGACCCCGTGCTGGCGCGCCGGCTGGAGGACGTCGGCTGCGCCGCCGTGATGCCGCTCGGGTCGCCGATCGGCAGCGGCATGGGCATCCGCAACCCGTACAACATCTCGATCATGGTCGAGCGGGCCGGCGTGCCGGTGGTGCTCGACGCCGGCGTGGGAACGGCGTCCGACGCAGCGCTGGCGATGGAGCTGGGCTGCGAGGCGGTGCTGTGCGCGAGTGCGATCTCGCGCGCTCACGATCCTGTCGCGATGGCGCGCGCAATCCGCCTGGCCGTCGAGGCGGGCGTGGCCGCGCGGGGCGCCGGCCGGATCCCTCGCCGGCTCTACGCCGAGGCCTCGACGCCGGAGGCCGGCCTCCCCGTGTTCGAATGAACGTCGCCGAGCTGATGGACGGCTGGGAGGCCGCCTGGTCGGGCAAGGACGCGGACGCCTTCGCCGAGATCTGCCTGCCCGACCTCCACTACGAGGATCCGCTCACGAGCGAGCCGTTCGAGGGATTGGACGAGCTCGCTCGCCATGCCGAGCGGCTGTGGGGCGCGTTCCCCGACGCCCGCCTGGAGCGGACGGGCGAGCGGCTGACCAGCCGGCGCTTCGTGGCCGCGCCGAGCAAGCTGCTGGGGACCCATCGCGGGCCGCTCGAGGGGCTGCCGGCCACTAATCGCTTCGTCGTCGTCCACTGCATCTTCTACTGCGAGATGAAGCGGGGAATGCTGCTCCGCGTGCGCGGCTTCTACGACCTCTACGACGCGGCGACGCAGCTCGGGGTCCTGCCCGGGCGCGGCACGATGAGCGAGAAGGCGCTGCTCATGCTCCGGGGCTTCGGGCTGCGCTCAGGCCGCGGCGAGCGCAGCTGACCCGCCCACCCCCTGAGCTTCCTCGGAAAATCCGCCACCCCCTGAGCTTCCACGGGATTATTCCGAGAAACCTCCGGCGATCCGTGGCGATTCCGAGAAACCTCCGGCGATCCGTGGCGATTCCGAGAAACCTCCGGTGCTCCGCGGCTATTCCGAGAAACCTCCGGCGATCCGTGGCTGTTCCGAGAAACCTCCGGCGATCCGCGGCTATTCCGAGAAACTGCAGTCGATCGCCACCGGCGCGTGGTCGGACAGCCGGCCGCGGTCGAGCACCTGAGCCTCGCCGGCGGCAACGCAGCGCCGCCCGCCACGAACACCAGGTCGACGTCGTGGCCGCCGGCGTAGCGTAAGGCCCGTCTAGGCCCAGCCGGCGGACGTTGAAGTCCCCGCCGAGGATCGCGGGCCCGCCGCCGGTCCAGCCCAGCACGGTGGCGGCGGCGAGCGCGCCGTCGCGCCGCGCGGCGGCGTCGTCGTGCACGGTGGCGTGGAGGTTCCCGATCCACACCGGCCCCTCGACCCCCTCGACCCGCACGGCATGCACCCACCGGCGCTCCGGCCTCCAGCACAGCCGCCGCGTACGGTGCTCGAGCGACCCGCCGCCCGCGGACGAGGATCGCGTTCGCGCCACCGCCACCCGACTTGATCGCGTCGGGCCAGCGCACCGCGATCGCGCGGCGCAGCGGGAGCAGCTCGTTCCGCGAGGTCAGCACGACTCGCGCCTCGGCGCCGACTCGAGCACCGAGCTCTCGCCCCCACCACGGCGGGACCTCCTGGAGCAGGGCGACGTCCCAGCGCCAGCCGCCGAGCGCCGTCGCGAACTCCTCGAGCAGGTCGCGGCCCGCCGAGGGCACGGAGCGCCCGTGCATCAGGTTCCAGCTCAGAACGCGCAGCGCCATCGGCGCCAACGTACACTCACCCGCTTGCCGACCCACTTCCTCACCGGGGAGGAGCTGAGCCGGGACGCGCTCCTGGCCCTCCTGGACCGTGCCGGCGAGCTCAAGCAGGCTCCGCTCAGCTCGAGCGTGCTCGAGCGCCGCGCGGTCGCGCTGATCTTCGAGGCGCCCTCCACGCGGACGCGGGTCTCGTTCGAGGCCGGGATCGCGGAGCTGGGCGGCCACGCGATGGTGCTGCGCCCCGGCGAGCTCCAGCTGAGCCGCGGCGAATCGCTGCGCGACACCGCCTACGTCCTCGCGCGCCACGTCGCCGCAATCGGTGTCCGCACGGGACCGCATCGGACGGTGGTCGAGCTCGCCGACCACGCCACCGTGCCCGTGATCAACATGCTCACCGCCGAGCACCACCCGTGCCAGGCGCTCGCCGACCTGATGACGCTGAAGGAGGCCTTCGGCCGGCTGGAGGGGCTGACGGTCGCCTACGTGGGCGACGGCAACAACGTGGCGCGCTCGCTGGCGCTCCTCGGGGCGCGCGCCGGCATCCAGGTCCGGATCGCCTCCCCGGACGGCTACTCGATCGAACCCGTCGCCGGCGCCACCGTCACCGACGATCCGGCGGCCGCCGCCCGCGGCGCGGACGCCATCTACACCGATGTGTGGGTGAGCATGAGCGACGATGAGCAGAGCGCCGGGGATCGTCGCCGGGCGCTCGCCCCCTACCGCCTGGACGACGCGCTGCTCGATCTCGGAGCTCCCCACGCGATCGCTCTGCACTGCCTGCCCGCCCATCCCGGCGAGGAGATCACGGCCGAGGTCCTGTACGGAGCCCGTCAGCGCATCTGGGATCAGGCGGAGAATCGCCGGCACGTGCAGAAGGCGCTGCTCGAGCTCCTGTTGGCTTCCTGAGAGCTCCTATTGGGTACGCTCGCCGGAGCGTTTCCGTCTGAGAGGAGCGCAGTCACATGGCCGCGTCGAAGTCGTCATCCGGTGGCTCCCGAAAGCCGGCGGGAGCAGGTCTGCCGGCGGGAGCAGGTCTGCCGGCGGGAGCAGATCTGCCGGCGGGAGCAGGTCCACCGCCGAAGCGCAGGCCCCCGACGGGTTCACCGGCTTCCTCGAGCAACTCGTCAACCAGATCATCAACCCCCTCGGCCTGGTCGTCCTCACCCGCGAGCGAATCCAGGACACGCTCGACGAGGCCGCAGCGCGGGGTCGGCTCACGCGCAGCGACGCGACCGAGCTCGCGGCCGAGCTGGTGCGCCGCGGCCGGGTCCAGACGGCCGAGCTCCTGAGCGACGCGGAGCGCATGATCGGCCGTGGCCGCGAGCAGTTCGAGCCCCCGGTCGTGCGCTCGCGGTTCAGCGATGGCGTGGAGCGCATCGTCCGTACGGCCGACCGCGCGCGGCGCACCGTCGGCGTGGGGCCGTCGCTGCCGATCCTCGGCTACGACGAGCTGACCGCCGCCCAGGTCACCGGGCGGCTCAAGGGCCTGAGCTCCAACGAGCTGCGCACGGTGCGCGAGTACGAGCGCCGCCACGCCAACCGCAAGTCGGTGCTCGACGCGGTGGAGCGAGCGCTCGCGTAACGGTGCGTGGGCGCTTCACACTGCTCGCCCGGCAGCCCGGCCGCGGCTAGAATCGTCCTCCCCACATGGCTCCGAAGATCGAACCACGCGCGGCGCCGCGGCTGGGGACGGGCCAGGTCATGCTGGCTCCCAGTGGCACGGTGCCGCTTCCCCCGGCGCAGATGCGCCATCTGTATCGGCTGAGCGATCCGTCCCTGTCCGAGCTGGCTCTGGAGGACCTTCTGGCCGAGCTCCTGCACCGCGTACAGGAGGTGCTGCGGGTGGATACGGTGGCGTTCCTCCTGATCGACGAGAACGGCGACGAGCTGGTGGCGCGCGCGGCGAAGGGAATCGAGGAGGAGGTCGAAGCCGGAGTCCGCATTCCGCTCGGCAAGGGGTTCGCGGGGCGGATCGCCTCCGAGCGCGTACCGATCTTCATGGCCGACGTCGACCACGCCGACATCATGAACCCGATCCTGCGCGAGAAGCGCATCCGCTCGATGCTCGGCGTCCCGCTGATCGTCGAGGGCGACCTGATCGGCGTGCTCCACATCGGCTCGCTGACGCCGAGGACGTTCGACCCGCGCGACGTCACGATCCTCCAGATGGCGGCGGCTCGGGCGGCGCCGGCGATCGAGCGGGCGCGGCTCTATGAGGCGCTCGCCCGCGAGCACCAGGTCGCGATGGTCCTCCAGCGGAGCCTCCTGCCCAAGCGCATGGTCGACGTGTCGGGAACGGCGGTGGCGGCGCGCTACCTCCCGGCCCGCGACGAGGTCGGCGGCGACTGGTACGACGTGATCGCGCTCCCGAGCGGGCAGCTCGGCATCGCGATCGGCGACGTCGTCGGCCACGGCCTGAAGGCCGCGTCGCTGATGGGCCAGCTCCGCGCGGCGATGCACGCCTACGCGCTCGAAGGGCACGGGCCCGGGCGCACCCTCGAGCTCGTCGACCGCTACGTCCAGAGCCTGGGCGAAGCCGTGATGGCGACCGCTGCCTACGCCGTGTTCGAGACCGACAGCGGCCTCGTCCGCTACGCGACCGCCGGTCATCTGCCTCCGGTCGTGATCGGTCAGGACGAAGCCCGCCTGCTCGAGTTCCCGCCGGCGGCGCCGCTCGGGGCATTTCCCTACATGAGCTGTCCGGAGCACGAATTCGTGCTGGCCAGCGGCGAGACGCTGATGCTCTACACCGATGGGCTCATAGAGCGGCGCGGCGTCCCCCTGTCGGACGGGATGGAGGAGCTGATCGCCGCGGTGACGGGGGTGACGGATGCTGACGAGGCCTGCGCGCTCGCACTCGAGCGGCTCGTGCCCGATGGCGGGCTCAGCGACGACGTCGCGATCGTGGCCGTGCGGGCCACCGAGATTCCCGCCGAGCTGTCGCTGAGGCTCCCGGCAGAGCCGAGAGTGCTCTCGGAGATCCGGCGCACCCTGCGCCGGTGGCTGTACGAGCACGGTGCCAACGCGGAGGAGCTATCGGAGGTCACGATCGCGGTCAACGAGGCGTGCACGAACGCGATCGAGCACGCCTACTCGCCCGCGCCCGCATCGTTCGAGCTCGAGGCCCGGAAGACCGACGGCGAGCTGACCGTGGTCGTGCGCGACACCGGCACGTGGCGAAACCCGCGCGGCCAGCATCGGGGCCGCGGGCTGAAGATCATCGAGACCGCTATGGACGACGTCGAGCTCAAGCGCTCCGAGGCCGGCACCGAGCTCGTGATGCGCCGGCGTCTGCACTCGTCGTGACCCGGCTCGGAGACGTCACGTTCGAGCGCCAGGACGCGATCCTGGTCGCCCACCTCACCGGCGAGCTCGACATGTCCAACGCCGAGGACATCGGCGCGGCGGTGCTCGAGGCAACCCCGAACGACGCGATGGGGGTGCTCCTCGACCTCACCGGTGTCCAGTACCTCGACAGCGCCGGTATCTACGTGGTGTTCGGGATGCGCAGCCGGTTGCGGGCCCGCGGGCAGAACCTGAGGCTCGTCATTCCCGGCGGCTCGCCGGTAGACGACGCGCTGCGGCTAGCCGGGGTTCAGCGCCACGTCGAGGTCGTCGGGAGCGTCGGCGAGGGACTCCAGGAGCTTCAGGCCAGCGGAGAGCTCGAGCCCGGCTCCGTCTAGGACCCTAGGGCCAGGTCCCGGAGCAGGATCCGGAAGTCGAGCGTCTCGCCCGTGAGCTGCTCGAGCAGCTCGCCCGCGCGCAGGCGCTGGCCCTCGCGCCACAGGCTGCGCAGCAGCGCGCCCGCCTCGCGGGAATCGAACCAGGCCTCGCCGAAGCGCTCCTGCAGGTGCGAGCGCAGATGCGTCTCGAGTGCCCAGGCCTGGAGGTAGCACGCGCAGTAGAAGCCGGCGTCGACGTCCTGGAGAAAAGGCTCCCGGGCCCAGTCGACGCCGATGGCCTGCCCGAGCAGCTGCGCGTAGCGTGGGGCGAGCGCGTCGAGCGGCTGCCCGCCACCGTGCAGCTCGAGCTCATACGCGAGCTTGGCCGCGTACCGGCGCAGGTAGATCAACCTGGTGGCCCGCGACTGCGAGACGAGCGCGCTGGGGTCGCCACCGCCGAGGTGACGTCGCAACCACTCCGGATCCGCCACCAGGTGGTCGAACAGGAACGCGAACGCCTCGGTCACCGAGTTGTCCCCCAGGTATCGGTATTCGAACGGCAGCTCGGGGTCGACGCCCGCGAAGTGCTCGGTGTGGCCGCCTTCGTGAAACAGCGTGGCGTAGTCCTCGCGCCCGCCCAGCGGCATCAGCACCAGGTACACCTCATGCGGTGGCCGCACGGGCGCGCAGAACGCGCGGGGGGACTTGTTCGGCCGCGACTCGACGTCGAACACGACGCCCGGCTGCGCACGCACGTCGATCCCCAGACCGGCCATCGTCCGCTCGAAGCTGCTCACCACCTGCTCGGACGGGAAGGCGATGTCCTCGCCCGGCGCCCGGAAGAAGCGGGGAAGGTCGCTGCGGCGCAGCTCGGCCAGGCCGATCCCGAGCACGCGCCGAAGCTCAGGCTCGATCACCTCTGGATACCGAGGCTCGCTGGCGGCGCTGAAGTCGCGGCACTGGGCGTGCAGAGCGTCGAGCTCGAGCGCCTTGCAGTCCGCGCACAGCTCCCGGTAGCTGTCCCATCCGAGCTCGTGCGCGCCCGCGTGCTGGCGCTCGATCACCTCTCGGTAGAGCCCGCCGAGGTCCCCGCCGATCGCCTCCAGGCGCGCCTGCTCGATCGCCGCCCGGCGCTCGGGGTCCGCTTCGTTGGCCTGTAGCGCGCTCGACTCGCGAAAGCCGATGCGCTCATCGCCCAGCTCGAGCAGCGTGCTCGCCTCCCGCCGGGCGAGCTCGGCCTCGGCCTCCTTGCCCGCCTCGCCGATGTAGCCCTCGACGGCGAAGTCGACGAGCATCGTCAGCCGGCGGCGCTGCTCGCTGCCGTCCTGCGCCCGCGCCGCCTGCCGGCGCAGGGTCTCGACCGCCTCGCGGGTGAAGAGTTCCCGGTGGCGGGCGTAGATCGGCTCGATCGCGTACTCGTCCTGGAGCCCGGCGTAATGGCGGTAGTACTCGGAGAGCATCGCCGACAGGAAGGCTTCGGCCGAGGCGCGGTAGGCGTCGAGGTCCATCGGGCTGCCATCCTAGGCGCATGGAAGCGACACCGCAGACGGCCCGCCGTCCGGCGCGAGGGACCGAGCTCGAGCTACGGATCGAGTCACTGGCCTTCGGTGGGGCGGGCGTCGCCCGCCTCGACGGCTACGTGGTGTTCGTCCAGGGCGCCGTCCCGGGCGACCTCGTGCGCGCGGTCGTGGGCAAGTCGAAGCGCTCCTACGCCGAGGCGCGCACGCTCGAGGTGCTCGAGCCGAGCGCCGATCGTGTCGAGCCGGTGGCGCGGCACCCTGGCGCGCCCTGGCAGGTGCTGCCCTACGAGCGCCAGCTCCAGGTCAAGCACGAGCAGGTGGACGAGGCGCTCCGGCGGATCGGGAAGCTCGACGGGTACGTGCTCGAGCCGATCGTGCCGGCCCTCGAGCCGTGGCGCTATCGCAACAAGCTCGAGTACTCATTCGGAACCGATCCGGCGTCCGGGCGGCTCGTATGCGGGTTTCACGCTCCGGGACGGTGGGAGGAGATCGTCGAGATCGAGGACTGCCTGCTCGCCTCCGAGGCCGCGAACGAAGCGCGCGAGCGCGTGGTGCGCTGGTGCCGGGCTGCCGGCCTGACCGCGTATGACCGGCGCAGCGGCGAGGGCTTCCTGCGCAACCTGGTCGTCCGCGAGGGACGGCGCACCGGCCAGCTCCAGGTGCGGCTCGTGACCGCGCCCGGAGCCGAGCTCGACCGCGAGGGTCTGGCCGCCGCCGCGGGGCCGGTCGAGGGGTTGCTGTGGACCCGGGTCGACAGCGTGGCCGAGACCACTCAGGGCGGTGAGACGGAGTTGCTGGCGGGCGTCGACCGCCTCGAGGAGGAGCTCGGCGGGCTGCGCCTGCGCATCTCGCCCCAGGCCTTCCTGCAGACCAACACCGAGATGGCGGAGCGCCTCTACGGGCTGGCGATCGAGTACGCCGAGCTGACCGGGTTCGAGCGCGTCTACGACCTGTACTGCGGGATCGGCACCATCGCCCTGCTACTCGCGCCCCGCGTGGCCGAGGTGTGGGGGCTCGAGCTGGTTGAGGAGGCGGTCGCCGACGCCATCGCCGGTGCGCGGCTGCAACGAGGTTGACAACGCTCGCTTCTTCGCGGGTGACGTCCGCCTGGCGATGCGCGACCTGGTGGCGCGCGCCGGGCGCCCCGACGTCGTGGTCGTCGACCCGCCCCGCGCGGGGCTCTCCCAGAAGGTGGTGCGGCGGGTCATCGAGGCCGCGCCGGCCCGGATCGTCTACGTCTCCTGCAACCCGACCACGCTCGCTCCGAACGCCGCCCAGCTGGTCGAGGCCGGCTACCGGCTGCGCCGGGTTCGGCCGGTCGACATGTTCCCGCAGACGCCGCACATCGAGTGCGTGGCGCTGCTCGAGCGCTGAGTACGGGCGGCCCTGTATGCGGGATTACAGCGCGGTTGCTTGACACCCGCCGCACGGCAGGGTTAGGGTCTGCGCGGTAGGCATCCGCGCGGTGGGTTACCTGCGCGTCAGCACCGCTTAGCGTGAAGACGACAACCTCCGGGAGGCTGTACATGACTGTGCGCCTGGTACGTCCGTTCACTGCATTCGTGCTCGCTGTGCTAACTGCCGCGGCGCTCGTCCTCATGATGCCTTCCGGCGCGTCGGCGGAGACCACCTCCTCGAACCACTTCGGCGAGCTGGACTGCAACGGTGACAGTCCCATCCAGCAGTCGGTGAAGCTGACCGCGTTCTGCACGGACATCCGCGGGTTTGCCCATGTGAACAATGCCAACACGTGGGACAGCCGGTTCTATGACAACGGGGTGTACATCGGTCACGACGAGCCGGACATGACCTTCCTGTCCTCGCAGCCGGGATCGGGCAACAACGTCACGTGGAGCGAGACGCTGGGCCGCGATCCGGCGCAGGCGCCCACGGACGCCCGCCCCGGCTCGGACGTATCGCACTGGTTCGAGTTGAGTCCCGCGCCGTGGTTCTCGATGGCGATGTGCGACCCGAACTCCTACCCGCAGACTCCGTGCACTCCGGAGAGCGACTCGAACGCCCCAGCGCCCAGCTGCGAGGGCGCCACCCCGTGCACCACCGGCTTGGGCGGCGGCTCGGCGTTCATGGAGATGCAGTTCTACCCGCCGGGATTCGCCCCTCCGTGGGTGGGGATCAGCTGCGACGACACGCACTGGTGCGCGGCGATGACGATCGACAGCCTGGAGTGCACGGAGGGGTTCGCCAACTGCAACCCCAACTGCGAGGAGCCGGTCAACTTCGCGCTCATCTCCAAGGACGGGATCCCCGCCGGACCGCCGAATCCCCAGGATGCCGTCGCCGCGACGATGACGCCGAATCGGCAGACGCTGCTGATGAACCCCGGCGACCGGATCGTCGTATCGATGTTCGACGCGCCGGTGCCCGGAGAGCGAGGCCAGAAGGCCTTCGAGGTCGTGGTGAGAGACCTCACCACCGGACAGTCCGGATTCATGCAGGCCTCGGCCAGGAACGGCTTCGGCGACACCTCGATGAGTGACTGCTCGGGTCACCCGTTCAACTGGCAGCCTGAGTACAACACGGCGAAGCGCACCAACATCGTTCCCTGGGCGGCGCTCCAGACCAACATCAGCACCCAGTACGAGACCGGTCACTTCGAGCCGTGCACGAGCGTGACCGATCCCGAGACGGTTCCGTTCCCGCCGCCGCCCAACGGGGTGACGATCACCACCTGGCAGTACTGCCATGGCCCGTACGAGAACACGACTGCGGCCGACGGCGGCAGCTCTCCGGAGGCCACGGACGCACCTTGCTACCCGGCCGGGTGGACCAACGGGCCCGACTTCAACACGGCACCCATCACCATGACAGGGTGCCTCGACGAGCTCACGCAGAACGGCGACCTCGACTTCGACGGCTCCCCGTACTGGCCCGAGTGGCCGACCGGGACGACCCCGACGATCTACCCGAGCTCGTTCGTGCAATCGCTGCCGCGAACCAACTACGACCAGCAATACCAGCAGTTCTTCATCCAGACCGACCTGGCCCTGAGCGAGTCGACGTGCACGGTGTCGGGGGCGGGGTGTGCGGTGCCGCCGCCGAACGCGCCCGGCCACTTCTACCCGTACTGGAGCCGCACGTCGGCCAGCGACTACGGGCGGGCGTCCGACCGTGATCGCGGCGGATGCGTGATCGAGTTCGGCAATGTCCACCGGGGTGTCAACGACTACGGCGCCGACGCCCAGTACGGGACCGATCAGCAGGCGACCCTCGGCTATCCGGAGTTCATCGGGCCGACCATGGAGAACACCTGCCGCGGGTCGAGAAGCTGACGCCTGGCGCACGCTGACAGCTGGCCCCATGGACGCCTCGAGAAGCGAGGCCCCGAACGGAACGCCCGCGCTAGGCTGCCGCGATGCTCGCCGTCACGATCCGCGACAAGCAGCTCAGCGTCGAGGAGCACCCGGACCCGGAGCCCGGCGCGGGCGAGGCGCTGGTGCGCGTCCGCGCCGCCGGCCTGAACGGCGCCGACATGATGCAGCGGCGGGGTCTGTACCCGGCCCCCCCGGGCGCGCCCCAGGACATCCCCGGGCTGGAGCTGGCGGGAGAGGTCGTCGCGCGCGGTCCGGGCGCCGATCGCTTCGACGACGGCGATCGGGTGATGGGGATCGTGGCCGGCGGCGGCCAGGCCGAGCTGTGCGTGGTCCACGAGCGGATCCTGATGCCGGTGCCCGAGTCCCTCGACTGGGCGCCCGCCGGCGGGACCCCCGAGGTGTTCACCACCGCCCACGACGCCGTCTTTACCCAGGCGGGTCTGCGCGCGGGCGAGCGGCTGCTCGTGCACGGTGGCGCCGGCGGCGTCGGCACGGCCGCGATCCAGCTCGGGCGGGCGGCCGGGGCGCGGGTCACGGCCACGGTTCGGGGCAGCGACCATCGCGGCGCGGTGGGCGAGCTCGGTGCGGAGGTGATCGCGCCCGAGGGCTTCGCCGAGCACGGTCCGTTCGACGTGATCCTCGAGCTCGTGGGCGCGCCCAACCTGTCCGACAATCTGGACGCGCTGGGCATGCAGGGCCGGATCGTCGTGATCGGGATCGGCGCCGGCGCCAAGGGCGAGCTCGACCTGCGCAAGCTGATGGGAAAGCGCGGCCGCATCCAGGCCTCGATGCTGCGCGCGCGCCCCCTGGAGGAGAAGGCCCTCACCGCGCGGGCGATGGAGCGCTCGGTGCTGCCGCTGCTGGACTCCGGCACGATCCGGGTCCCGGTCGCCGCGACCTATCCGCTCGACCGGGCCGAGGAGGCCTACGAGCACTTCGCCGGCGGCGGCAAGCTGGGCAAGATCGTCCTCACCAGCGGCTGAGCTACGACCTTCGTCCATTTCGCGCCGCTTGCTATCGCGTTCGGCGTGCGGGCGGCCGAGCGTCTCTAGTTCGAGCGCGCCAATCTGGGGCCGCGGAAAGCTGAGGATGAACTGCTATGGATGGCGCTCCCGAGCTGACTGAACCGCGCCGGCGCGGCCGGATGGCGTACGTGGTCGTGGCGACCTGCCTGGTGGCGGTTCTCCCGCCGGCGCTCGCGCTCGCGCTGCGGCTGCTCGGGGTCATCACCTCGCCGTGGCTGTCGATGGCGCTCGCCGTCGCCCTGGCGCTCATCGTCTCGAACGCCGGAAGCGCCTACTGGCGCCGGCGTCGTGGCGGCGGGGACGCCGTTTTCAGCGAGCTGCTGGTGTGGGGATGGCTCCGCCGCCGGCGCCAGGATCGCCAGCTCGCCAACGCGGTCGAGCTGCTCGACCTCGCCGATGGCGCCCGGTCGCTGGACCCCGAGGACCGGGAGCGGCTGCTCCGGCAGCTCGCCGAGGCGCTCGAGGGCCGCGACGTGTATCTGGGTGGGCACTCACGCCGGGTGGCGCGCCACGCCACGATGATCGCGCGCGGCCTGGGTCTCCCGGCTGAGGAGGTCGCGCGGGTCCGGGCCGCGGCCGCGATCCACGACGTCGGCAAGCTGCGCACGCCGGCGTCGATTCTCAACAAGCCGGACCGCCTGACCGACGCCGAGTTCGAGGTGATCAAGCGCCACCCGGTCGACGGCGCGGAGCTGGTGGCGGCGCTGGGCGACCCCGAGCTCACCCGGATCGTCCGCCACCACCACGAGCGCCTCGACGGCGGCGGGTATCCCGACAGGCTCGCCGGGGAGGGGATCCCGCTCGGCTCGCGCATCATCGCCGTCGCCGACACCTTCGACGCGATCACCTCCGCGCGGCCCTATCGGAGTGCCTCGCCGCACCAGCGGGCGATCGACATCCTGCGAGCCGAGGCGGGAGCGCAGCTCGATCCCGGAGCGGTCCGCGCCTTCCTCGACTACTACTCCGGCAAGCGCCCGACCGTGGCCTGCGCGGTGGCGATCGCCGCCGTCCGGCGCCTGATCGCCTGGCTGAGCGGCGACTCCGCGGCGGCCGCCACCATGTCGGCCGGAAAGGTCGCCGCCGCGACCGCGGCGAGCGCCGTGATCGCGGTGGGCGCGGGCGCCCCGGTGGCGGTGATCAACGGCGGATCGGCTCACGCCGTCCGGCCCGCTGGCGCACCTGCGCTGCGCGCCTCGGTGGCGCAGGCCGTCCCGGGCGCTCCCGCGCGTGCGCTCCCGTTACCGGCACCGGTCCGCAGCCGCGGCCGCGGCCGTGGCCGTGCAACGGCAACGAGTCATGCGACCTCCGTGCATACGGCGGCGGCCCGTCACCCTGCCGTAGTGCCTCACCCGCCTAAGCCCGCGGTCGCGCGGCCGGGCGCCGGCGCGATTCTGATCGCCTCGGCCGGCAGCGTCGCCTCCGCCCACGAGGTGACCGCGCGCCCCGCGCCATCGGCGCCCGCACGTGTCGCCTCCAGCCGGCCGGCTACCCACGCCCAGCCGCCCGCCCCGGCGGCTGCTCCCAGCGTGGCCGTGAGCCAACCCACACCGAGCCCGGTCCCAGCCCAACCGCCGCCCGAGTCACCGGCGTCGCCGGTCGCGTCCGCCCCCGGGAACAGCCAGGGAGGCGACGGCCACCGCGGAGGTCAAGGCGACCAGGGCGGTGACGGCAGCGGCGACAGCCAAGGAGGCGGCCGCGCAGATGCCAGGCACGATCTGACCGCGCCGAACGACAACGGCGCCGGCGGGTCAGGAGATCACAGCCACGACCACTGAGCCGGCGGCGCTCCGGCGGGGACGTCCGCGCCGGTCAGGCCTCGTCGGCGAAGCCGGCTTCCTCGGCCGCCAAGCCCGGCTCGTCCTCGGCGGCGTGGATCGCGCACAGCGCCGGACCGCCGGACTCCATCACCGCTTGCAGCTCGGCCGGCGTCAGCTTCGCGCCGCACTCCTCGCAGCGATCGCCGGTTCGATCGAGTGACTTCTCTTCCAGGTCCATGAGCGGCGAGTCTAGCTCCGGCAGGGAGGCTCCGACTAATACGGAGGCAGGTCGGCCCACCACTGGCCGAGGACCCGGAACGCGGCCCAGAACTCGCGCTTGGAACCCTCCTCGTCGAGCGACTCGTCGATGTTGGGAACGTAGAGGGCGTCGATCGACGGGGTCAGATGCTGGATCTCGCCATACACCGGATGAAGCGGCTCTGACAGGGGGACTCCCAGGTCGTTGAGGACCGACAGCGCCTCGGGTCCCATCACGACGACGATCCGGGGCGAGACGATCGCCAGCTCCTCGGCCAGCCTCGCCACGCACCCGGGATCGGCCATCTCGGGGTCGAGCACCGGGCACTTGACGCACAGCGTCCCGTACACGGCCAGCGGGTCGATCGAGAGCCGCTTGAGCGACTTCATCAGGGCGTTGCCGGCGCGGCCGTAGAAGGCGACCCCCTCCTCGACCTCCGAGGGCCGGGCCGCGTACTTGACCAGGAGGATGTCGGCCTGGGGGTGGCCCGAGCCGAGCACCGGCATCAGCTGCCCCCGCGGGCACTCGCGGCAGGCCTGAAGCTCCCGTGCGAACGAGTTCAGCTCGCGGATCGCCCGCTCGAGGTACTTCTCCCGGATCTCGTCGTCGGTCGCGGGCATCTCCCCCGGATTGGACGGCCGGCGAGCTTGTCCTTGCGGGTGCATCAGGAGTTGCGCGGACCTTGCAGGCCCGTTCCGCGCCCCGTCGCCCGCCGCACCCGGCGCTCGCGCGAGGCCCGTCGCGCGGCCTCGGGTAGGGCCTTGGTTTGCAGGAACTTCAGCGCCTGGACGTACAGCAGGCTGGCCGGGTTGCGGACGATGTCGGCATCTCTGAGTGACTCCAGGAACTCGTCGGGGCCGTCGAACTCGCGCATCCTGATCCGCACCGAGCCCAGCCCCTGGGGCACGTGTGCGTCCGAGCCGGCGCCGGCCGGGATCCGGTACTTGGCCGCGAAGCGGACGGCCTCGTCGTTGAACTCGCTGATCGCCACGCGCGGGTTGAAGACCTCGATCGCGTCGACGGAGTCGAGCACGTCGAGCAGGTGCTCGTAGTCCGGGACCGAGTGCAGCCGGTCGAACGGGTGCGGCACGTACACGAGCCCGCCCTGGCGCTTGATGTCCGCGATCGTCTCCTGCAGCGACATGCCGCGCGGGATCTTCTCCTCGATGAACAGCCCGATGACCTCGCCCTGGTCGGCGGTCTTGACCTCCTCCCCCACGATCACCCGCACGCCGTCGGCCTTCGCGCGGGCCTCGTGCGCGCCTGAGACCTCGTTGTGATCGGTGATCGCGATCGCGCCCAGCCCCCGTGCTCGCGCCTCGGCCAGCAGCACCTCGACGGGGGTGGCGCAGTCGAAGGAGTGATCGGTGTGCATGTGGAGGTCGACGTCGATCATCCGGCGCCGCGACAGCCTCGAGCGCACGCGCCCGTTCGCCCGCGTGTCGTGCCGGCGGCCCACGAGGCGGTGATACACCGCCTCGAGCTCGTCGGCCACCCGCGTCCACGCGAACGTCTCCCGCAGCCTCTCCGCCTGCGCCCGCGCCCGATCGCGCTCGCCCGGAGTGGACGCCAACCGCGTCAGGTGGCTGGTGAGCGTCTCGACCTCGCCGGGCTCGAACTCGAACCCGTACTCGCCCTCGCCCAGGAGCTCCTCGTAGACGGGCAGGCGCGAGGCCACCGGGATCACGCCGGCGGCGAGCGCGCGCACCAGCGTCCCCGGCACCGGGCGCACGCCCTCGGAGGCGAGCACGGCGACGTCGGCGAGCAGCAGCGCATGGGACTCGGACATCGACTCGGCGTCGATGAACTCGATCCGGTCGCGCACCCGGCGGCTGATCGTGGCCGGTGGAGCAAGCGGACGATCCGACCACACCGTGGCGTGCCAGGGCAGCTCGTCGGGCATCGCGCGGAGCGCGCGGAGCAGCAGCCTGAGCGCGGCCCGCTCCTCGAGCGCGGTCAGGAAGATCTCGATCCGCCCGTCCGCGCCACCGCGGGTCTCGCCGATGTCGGCGCCGGGCAGGATCACCTCGTACTCCCCGGGGAAGTAGCGCTGGATCAGGTCGCGGGTGGCGCGGTAGCTGGCCACGCGGGCGTCCAGGCGCGAGAACAGCAGTCGCGAGAGCGGGCGGGTGAGCTGGGTCGAGAGGATCCGCTCGGTGGGCGCGTGGAAGCTTCCGACGGTGAGCGCACGCGAGTGTCGCAGGGCGATGCTGGCCGCGCTCGGCGCGAACGGCTCGTGGACGTGGACGATGTCGAGCGGGAGGCTGGTCAGCGCCTCCTCGACCGTCCGCGCCACGTCGACGGGCAGCGACGCGGCTCGCCGGCGGGTCGGCGAGAAGGGCAGGACCTCGCCGACGCCGAGCACCAGCGGCGCCTCCTGTGCCCGGTCGAGCAGCGCGCTGTTCTCGCTGCGGAGCGCCCGCCGCGAGTCGCGTACGAGCTCGCTGGAGTGCGAGGGCGCGACGATCAGGACCCGGTGCCCGCGCCTGGCCAGCTCCTCCGACACGCGCCGGACGTGATCGTTGACCTCACCCGCGACCTCCCAGGCGAAGGGGGTGACCTGCGCGATCGCGAGGCGCTGCACCCCCGCGATTCTATGCCGCTACTTGGTGGCGGTCTCCGTGTCCGCCTCGGCGGGCTTGCCCGCCGGCTTGCCGGCCGGCTTGCGCGCGTACTCGGCGATGAACTGATCGGTGAGCTCTCGCGCCTCTGAGTCCGGCCGCTGGTGCATGGGCGACTTCATCAGGTACGAGCTCGGCCCGTCGAGCTGACCGGCGAGCCCATGGTTGAGCGCGAGCTTGCAGCACCGCACAGCGTCGATCACGATCCCGGCCGAGTTGGGCGAGTCCCAGACCTCGAGCTTGAGCTCGGCGGTGAGCGGCACGTCGCCGAAGGCCTGACCCTCGAGGCGGATGTGCGCCCACTTGCGATCGGTCAGCCACGGCACGTAGTCAGAGGGCCCGACGTGGACGTCCTCGGCCGGGAGGACGTGACCCATGATCGAGGTCACGGCGTTCGTCTTGGATTCCTTCTTGGACTCCAGGCGCTCGCGCTCGAGCATGTTGTAGAAGTCCATGTTGCCGCCGACGTTCAGCTGCGAGGTACGCATCAACTTGACGCCGCGGTCGTGGAACAGGCGGGCGAGCGAGCGGTGCACGATGGTCGCGCCGACCTGGGACTTGATGTCGTCGCCGATGATCGGCAGCCCGGCCTTCTGGAAGCGGCCGTTCCAGTACTCCTCACGGGCGATGAACACGGGGATGCAGTTGACGAACGCGCACCCGGCCTCGAGCACCTGCTCGACGTACCACTTCGTCGCCTGCTCGGAGCCGACGGGTAGATAGGAGACGACGACGTCGGTGTGGGTGTCCTTGAGGATCCCGACGATGTCGGCCGTCGGGCCAGGCGCCTTGGTGATCTTCTCCTTGAGGTACTTGCCGAGGCCGTCGTGGGTCATCCCGCGATGGACCTCGATCCCGAGCTCGGGGACCTCGTCGGCGAACTTCAGCGTGTTGTTCTGGCCGGCGAAGATCGCCTGCGAGAGGTCCTTGCCGACCTTGTCGGCGTCGATGTCGAAGGCGGCGGAGAACTCGACGTCGCGGACGTGGTAGCCGCCGAGGTCGACGTGCATGAGCCCGGGCACCGGCTGCCGCGGGTCTGCGTCGCGGTAGTAATGGACGCCCTGCACGAACGAGCTCGCGCAGTTGCCGACGCCGATGATCGCGACGCGCACCTTGTCGGACTGGTAGCGCGCGGCGCCGTTGGTGGAACCGTTGGTCTTGGGCACTGAGAGGCGTTCCCTTCTCGATCTAGGGCCGGCGCGCACGTCGCGACACGGCTCCCAAGAGATATCCCCGGATCGACGGTTGGTTACACGGCGCGACCGGCGCCGCTGCCCCTCAGTGCTTCTTCGTCTTGGTCTTGAAGCCGACCGTCTTGACCGCGAACACCGTGCCGTTGCTGGCCCGGCGGGCCGTCAGCTTGGTCTGGAGCCGGTGGCTGGCGCCCAGCATCCGCCGGCCGGCGCCGCTCAGCGTGATGTGCACGATCTTCCGCTGCCCGGCCGCGACCGTGAGCTGCGCGCTGCCGAGCACGAGGACCTTCTTCACCAGCCGTCGGTGGCGGCTCGGCCTAAACTTGCGCGGCGCGCAGCTCGCTGCGCACGTGGAGGATCCGCTGCACCGTGGTCAGCACGGCGAGCCCGGCGAGCACGTACACGGCGGGCGCGAGCAGCTCGAAGTGGCCGAGCGAGGCGCCCTTGGCGAACACCAGCCCGGCCGACAGGATCACGACGCGGACCGGACGGGTAGCCAGGCCGACCTTGCACGCCACGCCGAGAGCCTCGGCGCGCGCCCGGGTGTAGGAGACCATCAGGCTGAACAGCACCGCCGCCACCACCGCGGCGACCGCGACCTGGTTGTGGCGGGCGGCGAAGTACGCGCCCACCGCGGTCAGCACGATCCCCTCCTCGAGGCGGTCGAGCGTCGAGTCGAGGAAGGCGCCGAACGGCGTCCCCTTGCCCGACATCCTCGAGTAGCGCCCGTCGAGCGTGTCCATGATCGAGCCGACGATGAAGGCGACGCCGGCGAGGAAGAACAGACGCTCGACCACGAGCCCGGCGGCCACGAGGTTCAGCGCGAAGCCGGTGAGCGAGATCGCGTTGGGAGTCAGGCGCGACTCGATCAGCCGCTCGCGCATGAGCTCCTGGGTCGTGGGACCCTCGCGCCGGGGACGTGCCCTGCGCGGCGGGCGCGTGCGCAGGGGAGGAGTGTGCTGTTCGGCCATGCTCAAGCCGGCGCGTGACCGAAGGCCCACACGTCCGGGCGCGCTCGGGCCAGGAGCTGGGCGGCGAGCACGGTCGAGGCGGCGGCGGTCAATGCACCGAGAAACACGTCAGTGAAGTAATGGTTACCCGTCGCGACGACCACAAACGTGATCCAGAACGGATAGATGCCCCAGGCGAGCTTGGCCGCCCAGCTACGGACGAGGCGAACCATGGGCCAGCCGACCATCACGGCGAAGCACACGTGCATCGAGGGAACCGCGGCATACGCGTTCAGGAACGCGCTCGACGCGCCCCGCTCCACCGTGATCCCGGTGAACTGCTGGATCGTGTCGGTGAAGCCCCATTCGGGCATCAGTCGCGGCGGCGCGGTCGGGTAGATGGCGTAGCCGATCAAGGCGATCCCCATCGCGATCATGAACGTGTTGCGGACCGAGTAGAAGGACTCGTTGCGCCGCAGGTAGATGAACACCAACGCGCCGATCGTCACCATGTAATGCGCGTTCAGGTAGGTCCAGTCGGCGAAGTCGATCAGCCAGTGGTTGTTCGCGGCCCAGGACTGGATGCTCGGCTCGACGAACACGTGGAGCACGCGCTCGAGGTCGATGATCCGCATCGCGTCGCCGAACGGCTTGTAGCCAGGCTCGGTGGCGCTTCCGTAGGCCAGCCCGCGGACCAGGCCGTAGAGGATGTAGGCGACCAGGAACAGCCCGACCTGGCGGAGCGGGTCGAACCAGCCCCGCGGAAGGACGCGCACGCCAAAGTGCCGAAGTCGACCCCGCATCGCAGCGGCGCATCCTAGCGGTGGCGGCTGTTGGTTCTTCGTTAGGCGCCGCAGCGCGGCGAGCGCGCGCCGATCCGCGAGGGCGAGAAATCGGATCTTCAGCTCGGCCGGACCGGGGTGGCGCAGCGTGAGCTCGGTGAAGCCGCCGGCGGGGGCGACGCAGCCGTCGCTGAGCGCCCAGTAGGGCGTGTAGCGAACGCGCACGAACGCCGTGCCGGCGCGTGTCGCCCGCAGCTTCAGCCAGTTCGGCCCGATCGCGGTGACGGTCGCGGCGCCCTGCGCGAGCGGCGTCGCGTCGCGCACGGCGTACACGCGCCAGTGCTTGGTCCGCAGCACCAGTTTCAGGTATGTCAGCCCGTGGCGGATGAGCGACTGCTCGGCTTGCGCCGAGTAATCGAGGCTGGTGTCGGAGACGGCGACGAAGCGCACTCCGAGGCGTCGCAGCCACGCGTGGTAGGTGCCGGCGCCCAGCGTGCCGTTGTAGAAGAGAGCGTTGTCCTCGATGTCGAGCTGGCGCTCCCAGCCGCGCGCCAGCGCAAAGCGCGGCGCGACCTCGTACGCCTCGTAGTGGAACTGCGTGAACGGGATCTCGATCCGGAACGGCGGGCCCTGTCTGGCGGTCCAGGAAGGACAGCAGTGGTCGCCAGTAGCTCGCCGAGCCCGACGGATCGCCCGCCGCCGTCGAGACGTCGCGGATCGGCGCCTGCCATTGGATGTAGAGGAGCGGGATGGCCACGACCAGCAGGAGCACCTTGCGCCGCGGCCACAGCACCAGGGCCATCACAGGCCCCGCGATCAGCGGGGCCAGGCGCGCGGCGTTCGAGCCCACGGGTGAGGCGATCGCGAACGCGACCAGGTTCCCGAGCGCGTACAGCACCGCGCCTGCCCGAAGCGTCCAGTCCCCGGTCCGCGGTGACGAGCACGAGCACGACGGCGATCAGGACGATCGGCCACAGCGTGCTGAACGCGTAAGGCTCGGTCCCGCCCTCCGGGAAGGCGATCGCCAACAGCCCGACCGGTACGAGCGCGCCGGCGGCCGCGGCGAGGCCGGGGAGGACGGCGCGCACGCGCCGCTCGGTGGCGTAGCGTCCGGCCGCGTCCGCGGCGCCCGCCAGCGCCGCGAACAGCGCCGCCACCGGGCTGGCCAGGGCCGCGAGGACGGCGAGGACGACGGCGATCCAGGCGCGCCGGCGCTGGAGGGCGAGCGCGCACCCCACGGCTGGGAGCATCCCGAACGCGAACGTGAGCCGGCCCGTGAACAGGTCGCTGCCGGTGGCCAGGCCGAACCACAGCGCTCCGAGCCACCCGTCGCGCCCGTACCGGCGCCACGCGAGCGACTCGAACAGCCCCGCGGTCGCGGTGGAGGCGAGCGCCGCCGCGAGCTGCGGGGTGATCGCCGCTGCGACGGGCGGGAACAGGACGCTGTAGCCGGGGACGTCGTGGCCGCCGTACCACCAGTTGTTCCAGATCCCGAACCCCTCGGCGCCGAACAGCTTGGCCCGCAGCAGGTGGGCCGCGAGGTCGAGGCTGGGCGGAGAGACGATCACGTAGATCGCGGCCAGCACGCCGGCGGCCAGCGTGGGCGCGAGCCGGCGCAGGTCGAGAGCGGGCAGCCGCACCGACAGCGCGCGCCGGCGCCTTGCGGCGAGCGCGCTCATTCGAAGAACCTCGCCACCGCGTCCTCGACCTCCGGGCGCTCGATCCACGGCCAGTGCCCGGCGCCGGCCACCCGCTGAAGCCGGGCGTTTGGAAGTAGCGCGGCGTACGCGTCGGCGTGCGCGACGCCGAACCACGGGTCCTGCTCGCCCCACACGATCAGGGCGGGCGCGTCGAGCGCCACCGGCGCCTCGCGCGCCTTGCCGTCGACGCTTCGGTGCAGGCGCAGGATCGCCCGCTGGGTGCCCTGGTCGAACTGCGCCCAGATCTCGTCCAGGCGCTGCTTGGGCCACGCCGCGCCGCGCGTCGCGCAGCGCCCGCGTCAGCATCCAGCGCTGGGTGAAGCCCATCGCCAGCTCGCCGAGGCCGCGGATCCGCCACAGCCGCGCCGCCGCCGGCCAGGCGAAGCCCTCGACCAGCGGCAGGGGGTTGATGAGGACGAGGCGTCCGATCTCGTCCGGATGGCGCCGGGCGAGCTCGAGCGCCGCCGCCGCGCCCCACCCGTGGCCGACCAGGCTCGGCATGCCGGCGCCGAGGGCGCCAACGAGGTCCTCGACGAAGTCAGCGAGCCCGGTGATCGAGTAGTCGAGCTCGCCGCCCTTGGCCGAACGGCCGAAGCCGATCAGGTCCGGCGCGAGGCCGCCCGTGCGCTCGAGCAGTGGCACCCAATCCTCCGAGCTCGTCACGATGTCGTGGAGGTAGAGCGGCGCCGGGGCGGTGGTGGGGCCGGCGCGGTAGAAGACGGGTGCGGAGCCGAGCTCGATCGTATGCTCGTCGACGCTCACCCGGCGCCGAGGATAACGTCCGCGCCCGTGCGCACGTTGTGCCTGGGCGACGCTCTCGTGGACCTCGTCTGCGAGCGTCCGGTTGTCGACGTCACCGAGGCGGAGGCGTTCGTCCCGCGTTGCGGGGGCGTGGTGGCGAACATCGCCGTGGTCGCCGCCCGCGCCGGCGCAGCGGTCGCGCTCGTGGGCGGCGCCGGCGACGACCCGTGGGGGCGCTGGGCCCGCGCGCGCCTGGAGCGTGAGGGCGTGGACGTCTCGCGCTTCGCGCTCGTTCCCGGGGCCCGGACGCCGCTGGCGATCGTCACGATCGACGCCGCGGGCGAGCCGGCCTACGACATCTACGGCGAGTCGCCGGCCACGCTCGGCACTGCGCTGGGCGAGGGCGTGGAGGAGGTCGTGCGCGACTCGGCGGCGCTGCTTCTGAGCTCCAACACGCTGGTCGACGCCGGCGAGCGGGCGGTGACGATGCGCGCCCGTGAGGCCGCGCTCGCCGCCGAGAAGCCGATCGTGTTCGACCCGAACCTCCGCCTGCACCGCTGGCGCTCCCGGGCCGACGCGGCGGCGAGCGCCAACGCGTGCGTTCCCGGCGCCCTGCTCGTCCGCGCCAACCACGTGGAGGCGGCGGTGATGACGGGCGAGGACGATCCCGAGCGCGCCGCGCAGGCGCTCGTCAAGGCCGGCGCGCGGCTGGTGGTCGTGTCCCTGGGTGGCGAGGGCGCGATCCTGCGCGGCGAGCTCCGCGCGGACCTGGACGGCGTGCCCGTGAACGTGGTGAGCACGATGGGCGCCGGCGACGTGCTCACCGGCCTGCTGCTGGCGCGTCTGGCGCTGAGCGACTTCTATCCGGCCGTCGTGGCCGCCGCGCTGCCGGACGCGGTCGCCGAGGCCGCCCGGGCCTGCGAGCGCTGGGGCGCCCTTGACTGATCGGGGCGCCTGGCGCCGGCCGCCGGCGCGCCGCGTGCGCGCGGTCCGCGACCGCCTCCGGCTCGTCTACGGGATCCCGCTGGCCGAGCCTCACGGCCAGCCGATCGCCGAGCTGATCCTCACCGTCCTCTCGCAGTCGACCAACGACCGCAACCGCGACGTGGCCTACCTCGCGCTCCGCGAGCGGTTCCCGGCGTGGGAGGAGGTCCGCGACGCACCCGTCGACGAGGTGGAGGAGGCGATCCGGCCCGGCGGGATCTCGAAGGTCAAGTCGGCTCGGATCAAGTCGATCCTGCGCGCGATCACCGAGACCTCCCCCCATGCTCGCCTGGCCTGGCTGGCTGGCCAGCCAGCGTGCCCGAGGCCCAGCGCTACCTGACCTCGCTGCCGGGGGTGGGGCGCAAGACCGCCGCCTGCGTGCTGCTGTTCGCGCTCGGGATGCGCGACGTGCCCGTGGACACGCACGTCTCCCGTGTGGGGACGCGGCTCGGGCTGTTCCGCGCCGGCGCGCCGTTCGAGGAGCTCCACGACACGATGCTGAAGCTCACCCCGCCCGGCCAGGAGCTCGAGTTCCACATCAACCTCCTGCGCCACGGCCGGCGCACCTGCCACGCCCGCCGCCCCAACTGCCCCGAGTGCGCCCTGCGCCGCATGTGCCCTAGCGCCGACACCTTCGGTTGACGCGGATAACGTTCCTCTCGCGACGGTGATCTCGCCGAAACCGGGGTTCCCGATGAGCCGGGAAGAAGCTCGGCGCGGTCCCACGATCCTCCCGCGCAGCGCACGGAGCGTGGGCGCGTCTGAGGCACGCCACCAAACACCCACAGGGCCCACGGTCTAAATCTGCTACGCTGAGGCTCAGATTTTTACGACACAAGAGGAGCAGAACGCAAGATGGGAAAGACGATTGGAATCGACCTCGGAACCACGAACTCGTGCATGGCAGTGCTCGAGGGCGGTGAGCCGACGGTCATCGAGAACGCCGAGGGTGGGCGGACCACCCCGTCGGTCGTCGCCTTCACGCAGTCTGGCGAGCGCCTCGTCGGCACGGTGGCCAAGCGCCAGGCCGTGACCAACCCGCAGAACACGGTCTTCTCGATCAAGCGCTTCATGGGCCGCAAGGAGGCCGAGGTGCGCGAGGAGGAGTCGATCGTGCCCTACAAGGTGGTAGGCGGGCCGAACGGCGATGCGCGTGTGGAGGCCGGCGGCAAGCAGTACAGCCCGCCTGAGATCAGCGCCATGATCCTGGGCAAGCTCAAGGCCGACGCCGAGGCATACCTGGGCGAGAGCGTCGACAGCGCCGTCATCACCGTGCCGGCGTACTTCAACGACGACCAGCGCCAGGCGACCAAGGACGCCGGCAAGGTTGCCGGGCTCGACGTCAAGCGGATCATCAACGAGCCGACCGCCGCGTCGCTGGCCTACGGCCTCGACAAGGAGAACGACCAGACGATCCTGATCTTCGACCTCGGTGGCGGCACCTTCGACGTGTCCGTGCTCGAGATCGGCGACGGCGTGTTCGAGGTCAAGGCGACCGCGGGTGACAACCACCTCGGTGGCGACAACTTCGACAAGGCCCTGGTCGACTGGCTGGTGGCGGAGTTCAAGCGCTCGCAGGGCATCGACCTGGCCGCCGATCCGATGGCGCTCCAGCGGCTCTACGAGGCGGCCGAGAAGGCCAAGATCGAGCTCTCGACCACGCAGGAGACGCAGATCAACCTGCCCTTCATCACCGCCGATGCGAGCGGCCCGAAGCACCTCGACATGCGCCTGACGCGCGCCAAGATGAACGAGCTCACGAGCGACCTGCTCGACCGCACGGTGGCGCCGGTCCGTCAGGCGATGGACGACGCCAAGGACAAGGGCGTCGCGACGATCGACCACGTGGTGCTGGTCGGCGGCATGACCCGCATGCCGGCGGTCCAGGAGAAGGTCAAGGAGCTCACCGGCAAGGAGCCCCACCGGGGCGTCAACCCGGACGAGGTCGTGGCCGTGGGCGCCGCCATCCAGGCCGGCGTGCTGGCCGGCGACGTCAAGGACGTGCTCCTGCTCGACGTCACCCCGCTGACCCTCGGCATCGAGACCAAGGGCGGCGTCATGACCAAGCTGATCGAGCGCAACACGACGATCCCGACCCGCAAGGGCGAGGTGTTCTCGACCGCCGAGGACAACCAGCCGAGCGTGGAGATCCACGTGCTCCAGGGCGAGCGCGAGATGGCGATGTACAACAAGTCGCTGGGCAAGTTCCAGCTGACCGGCATCCCGCCCGCGCCGCGGGGCATCCCGCAGATCGAGGTGGCGTTCGACATCGACGCCAACGGCATCCTCAACGTCTCGGCCAAGGACCTGGGCACGGGCAAGGAGCAGAAGATCGAGATCCGCTCCGGCTCGGGCCTCTCCGACGACGAGATCAAGCGGATGGTCACGGACGCCGAGTCCCACGCCGAGGAGGACCGGCGCCTGCGCGAGCTGGCGGAGGCCCGCAACAACGGCGAGAACGCCGCCTACCAGGCCGAGCGCCAGCTCAAGGACCTGGGCGAGGCCGTGGACGCGAGCTCCAAGGACGGAGATCGAGGCCGCGATCAAGGCCGATCCGCGAGTCCCTCACCTCCGAGGATGCGGCTGACATCCGCTCGAAGACCGACGCGCTGAACGCCTCGTTCCACAAGGTCTCCGAGGCCATGTACCAGCGCGCCCAGGAGCAGCAGGCCGCGGCGAGCGGCAACGGTGCCGGGACCGACGGCGCCGGCGCCACCGACGGCGCGGGTGCCGAGGACGTCGTCGACGCCGAGGTAGTCGACGAGGGCCGCTGATGAGCACGCCGGAACATGTCGAGGGGGGCGCTGCGGCGCCCCCCGAAGCCCCGGCCGAGCCGGCCGCCGACCCGGCCGTCGAGGAGGTCACGGCCGAGCCCGTGGTCGAGGCGCCCGAGGCGGCGGCGCCCGAGAACGAGGAGCACGAGCAGCTCCAGCGCGATCTCGAGGAGCTGAGCGCCAAGGCGTCCAAGGCCGACGAGTACCTGGAGCTGGCGCAGCGGACCAAGGCCGACTTCGAGAACTACCGCAAGCGCGCCGCGCGCGAGGCGGCGGCGGCGCAGGACCGGGGCGTGGCCAAGCTGGCCCGGGAGCTGCTGCCGGCGGTTGACAACCTCGACCGGGCGCTCGAGGCGGCACGGCAGACGGTCGACGGCGCCGGCTCCGAGACCACGCTCGCGTCCGGGATCAAGCTCGTGCACGCGGACGTGATCGCTGCCCTGGCCCGCGCGGGGATCGAGCGCTACTCCCCCGAGGGCGAGGTGTTCGATCCTCAGCACCACGAGGCGGTGGCGCAGCAGCCGGTCGACGGCGCCCAGCCGGGCACGATCGTGGAGGTCTATCAGCGCGGTTACCGGCTCGGTGACGCCGTGATCCGGCCTGCGCGAGTCCTCGTGGCAGGGTGAGCCATGGCCGAGCGGACGGACTACTACAAGACCCTGGGGGTCGGCAAGAACGCCTCTGAGGCCGAGATCAAGAAGGCCTACCGCAAGCTCGCCCGCCAGTACCACCCCGACCGCAACCCCGGCGACAAGAGCGCCGAGGAGCGCTTCAAGCAGATCTCGCAGGCCCACGACGTCCTGTCCGATCCCGACAAGCGCAAGGCCTACGATCGCGGGCAGAGTCCGCTCGGCGGCTTCGGCGTGCCCGGCGGCTTCGACGCGGGCTCGTTCGGCGGCAGCTTCTCGGACATCCTCTCGAACATCTTCGGGAGCGGCGGTGGCGGTGGCGCTCAGCGCGGGCGCGGGGGCGCCGGCGGGCGGGCCGGAGCCCGGGCCGGCGTCCAGCGGGGCCGAGACCTCGAATCCGAGGTTTCGCTCAGCTTCGACCAGGCCGTGGGCGGCGCGCAGGTACCGCTGGCGGTGCAGACTTCCCAGCCCTGTCCCACCTGCAACGGCACCGGCGCCAAGCCTGGAACCAGCCCAAAGGTCTGCCCGGTGTGCAACGGTAGGGGCGTCGAGGCCCAGAGCCAGGGGATCTTCTCGATCTCCCAGCCGTGCTCCAACTGCCAAGGCACCGGCACCGTGATCGAAGACCCCTGCCCCACCTGTCACGGCGTCGGCGCCCAGCGCGGCGTCCGGCGGCTGCGGGTGAACATCCCGGCCGGCGTTCGCGACGGGAGCCGGATCAGGCTGGCCGGAAAGGGCGAGGCCGGCCCGCGCGGGGGCGAGCCGGGCGACCTGTACGTGATCACGCGCGTGTCCGACTCGCCCGTGTTCAAGTGGAGCGGCGAGAACCTCGAGGTCGAGGTTCCCCTGACGATTCCCGAGGCGATCCGTGGCGCGGTCATCGAGGTACCGACGCTGAACGGGTCAAAGCGCCTGCGCGTGCCGGCGGGGACCAAGCACGGAACCGTCCAGCGCCTGCGCGGTGAAGGTCCGCCGCGGCTGGGCGGCAAGGGTCGCGGCGACATCCACTACCGGTTCGTGATCGACGTGCCCGCGTCGCTCTCGCCCGAGCAGGACGAGGCGGTCGACCGCCTCTCGCGCGTGATGAACGGCAACCCGCGGGCCAAGCTGTTCGCGGCGGCGGGACAGGGTCAAAGCTGATGGCGGCGCGGCGCGAGGGATCCCGGACGGCGCGCGTGTCGGTCGAGGTGTCCTCCGACCGCGGCGTGTTCATGATCTCGGTCGCGGCCGAGCTCGCCGAGATGCATCCGCAGACGCTCCGCATGTATGAGGCGCGCGGGCTGATCGAGCCCAAGCGCTCGCCCAAGGGCACGCGCCTCTACTCCCACAAGGATGTCCAGCGGCTGCGCCGCATCCAGGCGATGACGGCCGAGCTCGGAATGAACCTGGCCGGGGTGGAGCGCGTGTTCGAGCTCGAGCAGGAGCTCGAGTCGATGACCCGCAAGGTGCGCGGGCTCGAGCAGCGCGCCGCGCAGCTGAAGGCGGAGGTCGAGCGGCTCGAGCAGATGCGGCGTGAGCTGCGGGCCGAGATCGTCCCCTACGCCAAGGGCGGCGAGCTGGTGCGCGCCGCCGATCTCAAGGGATTCAAGATACCCGTGAAGCGGCCGCGCGGGTGAGGCGGCTCGCCGTAGTGCTGGGCGTGGCGCTGGCAGTTGCCTGCGCGGCGACGGCGCTGCCGTCCGCGGCCGCGGCGGCGAGCCCCGGGCAACTCCAGCTCGTCCTGCCGCTGAACGCCAACCTGACCGGCCTGGAACGGTTCGCCACCGCGGTGAACACGCCCGGATCCGCGCAGTACCGGGACTTCCAGCCCCTCCCCGTCCTGGCCGAGCGCTTCGGCGCGCCCCCCAGCGCGCGCCGGCGCGTGGCCGCCTACCTGCGCCGAGCCGGCGCGAGCGCCGTGCGCATCGATCAGAGCGGCCTGTTCGTGGTGGCGACGATGCCGGCCGGTCTGGCCGAGCGGCTGTTCGGCACGACCCTGAAGACCGTGCGCCAGGTCTCGGGCCGGCGCTACCTGGCCCCCGCCGGAGCCGTCAGCCTGCCCGCGGCCCTGCACGGGCTGGTGAGCGGCGTCGTCGGGCTCGACACCGAGCCGCTGCATGCGCCCGCCGTGCTTGCGCGCCCGGCGCAGGCCGACGCCCTGCCCGCCTCGGCGTATGCCGGGATCACCGGCACGCAGGCAGGATGTGCCCAGGCCAGGGAAACGGGCGGCTTCACTCCGAACCAGTACCTGACCGCCTATGGCCTGGCGCGCCTGCAGAGCGAAGGGCTCCGCGGGGCGGGCGTGCGCGTCGCCCTGGTCGAGGTGGACGGGTTCAAGACGTCGGATCTGCACCACTTTGCAGGCTGCCTCGGCGTCCAGATCCCACGCCTGCACGCGTTCGGCGTCGGCGTCAGGCACCCGCTCGGGTCAGGCCCCGAGGCCACGCTCGACCTCGAGGTGCTGTCCGCCGCCGCGCCGCGCCTGGCCGGCATCGACGTGTACGAGACCAGCGCCGAGGCCACCGGGTCGCTCCAGGCCTTCGTCGCCCCGCTCGAGAACGCCGGCTTCAAGCCCCAGGTGATCTCGGCCTCGCTCGGTCTGTGCGAGAGCGACATCCGGGAGGCGCTCGGGCAGTCCGGCATCAACGTCGCCGAGGCCGAGTTCCAGCTCGCCGCCGCCGGAGGCATCACCGTGCTCGCGGCCAGCGGCGACTCCGGTTCGGCCGACTGCACCGAGCAGGACGGCACGCCGTTGGACTTCCTGAACGTCAACTTCCCCGCCTCCTCGCCCTGGGTGACCGCCGTGGGGGGGACGAACCTGCGCCTGAACGCGAACAACTCGATCGCCGGCGAAGTGGTGTGGAACGACACCGACCTGGCGCCCGGCTCGGCCGGCGGTGGCGGCTCGAGCGAGCTGTTCGGCCGCCCGACCTACCAGACGGGCACCGTGACGGCCGCGCACCGGACGATCCCGGACGTCGCGATGCTGGCCGACGTGGCACCGGGCTACGCGGTCTATTGCAGCGCGCCCGCCTGCCTCAAGGATGCCCCGGGCCCGTGGCAGAGCGTCGGCGGGACGAGCGCCGCCACGCCGCTGCTGGCCGGCGGTGTCGCGCTGGTCGATCAGCTGATGCGCGAGCGCGAGCGAGCCGACATCGGCCAGCTCAACCCGCTCCTCTATCGTCTCGGCCGCTCCTCGCTGGCTTCCGGCGTGTTCAACGACGTGACGCAGTACGGCAACGACGTCGGGCCGTACATCCCCGGCAACGGCGAACCGCTCGGCTGTTGCACCGCGGCCCCTGGCTACGACGAGGCGTCCGGGTGGGGGAGCGTCAACCTCGTGGGCCTGGCCGACGTGGCGACGCGGCTCGAGCCGCAGGCGGCGAACGTAAAGCTGTCGCTGCCGGGACGCCAGCGGCCGGTCGGCCGCGGCGAGATTCTCGCCACCGTCTCGTGCTCGGAGCGCTGCGCGATGGCCGCCTTCGCGGAGGTCTCGATCAACCATGGCGCCCCGTTCACCGCCGAGTCGAAGATCGTCGAGCTGAGGGCGGCCGGGCACCGGACGATTGCCGTGAAGTTCTCCGCCTCGCAGCTGGGCAAGTTGCGCAGTGCGCTGGCGCGCCACCGTCCGATCCAGGCATATCTCTACGGCGTGACCGTGAGCCCGGGACGGAACATCCTGCGCGAGACGAGCGGAACGCTGCTCCCGGTCAGAGGTTGACGCTGCTATAATCTGAGTCAAAGAGACTTAGATTTACGAGGACACGACCATGCAGCCCGACCGATTCACGATCAAGTCCCAGGAGGCGGTCCAGGCCGCTCAACGGCTGGCCGACGAGCGCCGCAACCCCCAGACGACACCCGAGCATCTGCTCGCGGTGCTGCTCGAGCAGCCCGAAGGGATCGTCGTCCCGGTCCTGCGAAAGCTCGGGGTCGACCCGGCCGCGGTCCGCCAGACGCTCGGCCCGGCCCTCGACGCGCTGCCCAAGCTGAGCAGCGCCGCGCCCGAGCCCGCCGGCGGCTCCACCGAGCTCACCCAGATCATGCGCACGGCCGAGACCGAGATGCGCGACCTGGGAGACGAGTACATCTCGACCGAGCACCTGATGCTGGCGGTCGCCGCCCACCCGGGCGACGCCGGCCGGGTGATGCGCAGCGTCGGCGCCACGCGCGAGCAGTTGCTCCAGGCGCTCGTCGAAGTACGAGGCAGCCACAAGGTCACCGACCAGAACCCCGAGGACAAGTTCCGGGCTCTCCAGCGCTTCGGCCGCGACCTGACCGAGGCCGCCGCCCTGGGCAAGCTCGACCCGGTGATCGGCCGTGACGACGAGATCCGCCGCGTCGTCCAGGTCCTCTCGCGCCGCACCAAGAACAACCCGGTGCTGATCGGCGAGCCCGGCGTCGGCAAGACGGCGATCGTCGAGGGGCTGGCCCAGCGGATCGTGGCCGGCGACGTGCCCGAGGGTCTGCGCGACCGCAAGCTCGTCTCGCTCGACATCGGCGCGATGGTGGCGGGGTCGAAGTACCGCGGTGAGTTCGAAGACCGCATGAAGGCCGTCCTCAAGGAGATCGCCGACGCCCGCGGCCAGGTCGTCGTGTTCATCGACGAGCTCCACACGATCGTCGGCGCCGGCGCGTCCGAGGGATCCGTCGACGCCGGCAACATGCTCAAGCCGATGCTCGCTCGTGGCGAGCTGCGCGCGGTCGGCGCCACCACGCTCGACGAGTACCGCAAGCACATCGAGAAGGACCCGGCGCTCGAGCGCCGCTTCCAGCCCGTGTTCGTGGGCGAGCCGACGGTGCAGGACACGATCGCGATCCTGCGCGGGCTCAAGGAGCGCTACCAGGTCCACCACGGCGTCCGGATCCAGGACTCCGCGCTGGTGGCCGCGGCGACGCTCAGCCAGCGCTACATCGCCGACCGCTTCCTGCCCGACAAGGCGATCGACCTGGTCGACGAGGCCGCCTCGCGGATCCGGATGGAGATCGACTCCAAGCCGACCGAGATCGACGAGGTCGACCGCCACATCATGCAGCTCGAGATCGAGCTCCAGTCGCTCGGCGAGGACGACGACCCGGGCACGGTGGCGCGGCGCGAGCAGCTCGAGCGAACGCTTGCCGAGGAGCGCGAGCGCTCTGACGCGATGCACGCCGAGTGGCAACGCGAGAAGGAGACGGTCGGCGCCGTGGCGTCTCTCCAGGAACAGCTCGACCAGGCCCGGACCGACCTCGAGCGGGCCGAGCGCGAGGCCAACTACGGCCGCGCGGCGGAGCTCAAGTTCGGGACCATCCCGGAGCTCGAGAAGCAGATCGAGGCGGCGGCCGAGGCCGAGCACGACGGCGCCGCCCATGAGGCGAAGTTCCTCAAGGACGTCGTCGACGCCGAGGACGTCGCCGAGGTCGTGGGGAAGTGGACGGGCATCCCGGTCAGCCGCCTGATGGAAGGCGAGATCGAGAAGCTCGTGCACATGGAGGAGCGCCTGCACCAGCGGGTGATCGGCCAGGACGAGGCGGTCGAGGCGGTGTCGGCGGCGCTGCGGCGCTCGCGCGCCGGCCTCCAGGACCCCGACCGGCCGATCGGCACCTTCCTGTTCCTGGGCCCGACGGGCGTGGGCAAGACCGAGCTGGCCCGAGCGCTGGCCGAGTTCATGTTCGACTCCCAGGACGCGATGGTCCGCCTCGACATGTCCGAGTACATGGAGAAGCACACCGTCTCCCGGCTCGTGGGCGCCCCGCCCGGATATGTCGGCTACGACGAGGGCGGTCAGCTCACCGAGGCGGTCCGCCGGCGCCCGTACAGCGTGGTGCTGCTCGACGAGATCGAGAAGGCCCATCCGGACGTGTTCAACGCGCTGCTTGCAGTGATGGACGACGGTCGCCTGACCGACGGCCAGGGTCGCACCGTGTCCTTCCGGAACACGGTGCTGATCATGACCTCGAACATCCCGGGCGGCCGATCCGGCGTCGAGGCTCACTTCAAGCCCGAGTTCATCAACCGCCTCGACGACATCGTCGAGTTCCACTCACTGACTCGCGAGCAGATCGGCGAGATCGTCGAGCTCCAGGTGACGCGCCTGATCGCGCGTGTGCGGGAGCGCGGGATCGAGGTCGAGCTCACCGACGGCGCGCGGACGCTGCTCGGCAACCTCGGCTACGACCCGACCTACGGCGCCCGGCCGCTCAAGCGGGTGATCCAGAAGCGGCTGGTCGACCAGCTGGCGCTGGCGATCCTCGAAGGGCGGTTCGTCGACGGCGACACGGTCAAGGTAGACGCCGCCGAGGGCGAGCTCACGCTCGAGCGCGCCGAGACCGGGGCCGCCGCCGCGGTCTAACCGAGCAGCCGCGATCGCGGCACGGCGGAAGGCGAAGATCCGCTCGAGGTCGCGGCGGACGAAGAATCGGTGGGCAAGCGCTCCCGCCCGACCTAGCGGGAGCGCGTAGTCCACGCGGTCGCGCATGATCGTCCCGTCGCCGTCGGCGGCGAACTCGTGCCGGTGATGCCACAGGCGGTAGGGCCCGCGCAGCTGGCGGTCGACGAACACCCGGTCGGGCTCGAACGCCTCGATCACCGAGACCGCAGCGCACCGGGATGCCATGCAGCTTCAGCCGGTAGTGGATCAGCGATCCCGTACGGACCTCGTCCGGCTCCTCGAGGATGCCGAAGCTCAGCCACGGGGGCGTGATCAGCTCGAGGTTGCCGGCGCGGGCGAAGAACGGGAACACCTCGGCCGGCGGGCGGGCGATTCGCTGTTCGCGGAAGAGTTGATAGACGGGTCCGGCCACGGCCGATTTCGCTCCAGTCCCGCGTCGGCGGGCCGATCAGGTTAGCCATGGCTTCGATCGCGCTCTCCGGCGTCATCGGGGCGCTGTCTGACGCGGCAGGGATGCCGCGCGCGTAGGCAGTCGGCCGGGCGCGGCCGGCACGACGCCCGGTAATCAGATAGAAGTGCCGCATGCCTACGTACATCATGCTCTCGAAGCTCTCCCCGGAGGGCGTGCAGACGATCAAGAACAACCCGTCGCGGATCAAGGAGGTCAACCGCGAGGTCGAGCAACTCGGCGCGAGCGTCAAGGCGCAGTGGGCCACGCTCGGGCAGTTCGACTTCGTGAACGTCGTCGAGGCGCCGGACGAGAAGACGATGTCGCGCGTGTCGCTCGAGCTCGGCTCCCGCGGGACGGCCAAGTACGAGACGCTGGTCGCGATCCCGATCGACGACTTCATTGGCCTCATCTGAGCGGGTCCTCGTCGTCGGCTCGGGGGCGCGCGAGCACGCGATCGTCCAGGCGCTGCGCGCGCGCCCGAGATCCTGTGCGCGCCGGGGAACGCCGGGATCGCGCAGGACGCGCGGGTGCTGGAGGTGGGGGCGGATGACGTCGATGGGCTCGTCGCGGTGGCGCGCGAGGAGGCGGTCGACCTGGTGGTGGTCGGCCCCGAGGCGCCGCTGGTGGCCGGGCTGGTCGACGCGCTGGCCGACGCGGGCGTCGGATGCTTCGGCCCGAGCCGGGCGGCGGCGCGCTCGAGGGCTCGAAGGCGTTCTGCAAGGAGGTGATGGCGGCGGCCGGCGTGCCGACGGCGGCGCTACACGGTGGTCGAGGACCTCGACGCCGGCATGGCCGCGATCGACCGCTACCCGGTCGGTGATCAAGGCCGACGGGCTGGCCGCGGGCAAGGGGGTGATCATCGCCGAGGACGAGGCGCAGGCGCGCGAGGCGCTGCACGAGCTGCTCGTCGAGCGGCGGTTCGGGACCGAGCGGGTAGTGGTCGAGGAGCACCTGGTCGGCGAGGAGCTCTCGCTGCTGGCGCTGTGCGACGGCGAGCGCGCGGTGCCGCTGGCTCGCGCCCAGGACTACAAGCGGATCTTCGACGGCGACCGGGGCCCGAACACCGGCGGGATGGGCTCCTACTCGCCGGTGCCGGCGGTCGACGACGCGCGCGCGCAGGAGATCTGCGCCGCCGTCCATCAGCCGGTGCTCGACGAGCTCGCGCGGCGCGGCACTGCCCTTCCACGGCTGCCTCTACGCCGGGCTGATGATGACCGCCGAGGGGCCCAAGGTGCTCGAGTTCAACGTCCGCTTCGGCGACCCGGAGACGCAGGCGGTGCTGCCCCGGCTGCGAGCGATCTGCTCGCGCTGCTCGAGGCCGCCTGCGAGCCCGGCGGGCTTGCGGGGCGGGCAGCTCGAGTGGGACGCCGCGAGACCGCGGTGACGTCGTGCTGGCCAGCCGCGGGTACCCGGCGGGCGCCTCGAGCGGCGATGTGATCACCGGGCTGGATCGCGTGCCCGGGGGCGTGTACGTGACCCACGCCGGCACGGCGCTCGCGACGACGGGGCGATCGTGACCGCGGGCGGGCGCGTGCTCAGCGTGACCGCGCTGGGCGACGACGCGCAGCGGCCCGCGCCGGGCCGCCTATGCTGCCGCGGACATGATCGAGTTCGACGGCAGGCAGCTGCGCCGGGACATCGCGCTGCGGGTGGCGGCATGAGCGAGCCGTTCGAGGGCGCCCCGGAGACCGTGCCCGATCCGGCGACGGAGTTCGAGGAGCTCGACGTCGACGCCCCCCGGGTCGGCATCGTGATGGGCTCCAAGAGCGACATGGCGGCGATGGAGGCGGCCGAGAAGGAGCTGGCCGAGCGGGGCATCAGCTCCGAGACGCGCGTGATGTCGGCCCATCGCGAGCCCGACGAGGTCGCCGACTACGCCAAGAACGCGCGCCTGCGCGGCCTGCAAGGTGATCATCGCCGGCGCCGGCCTGTCGGCGGCGCTCCCGGGCGTCGTGGCCGCCCATTCCGATCTGCCGGTGATCGGGGTCCCGCTGACCAGCCGGACCTCGGTGGCCGGCGGCCTCGACGCGCTGCTGTCGATCACCCAGATGCCACCCGGGCGTGCCGGTGGCGTGCGTGGGCGTCGACAACGCACGCAACGCGGCCGTGCTGGCGGCGCGAATCCTGAGCATCTGACTGAGCCGCCCGCCTTGGCGGTAGGCTCTGCGGGCGGGTGACCATGCCCGAGAGCAACATCGTTCATCTCTCCTCGCTGGCTCGGAGCGCGCTGCTCGACTCCACGGGTGAGCGGCTCGGCCGGGTCGACGACGTGGTCGCGCGCCTCGGCGAGGACGGCGTGCTTCCGCCCGTGGTCGGCCTGCGGGCGCAAGATCGGGGGGCGCGAGGCGTTCGTGCCCGATCGACCAGGTCGACCGAGCTCGGGCCGTTCGACGTGCGCACGAAGACGACCAAGCTCGACCTGGCGCAGTTCGAGCGCCGGCCCGGTGAGGTGCTGCTGCGCGGGGACGTGCTCGATCGGAGCCTGATCAACGTCGAGACGGCGCGGCTGGTCAAGGCGCACGAGGTCGAGCTCGTCGAGCAGGACGGGGCGTGGCGCGTGGCCGGGATCGACGCCAGCATCCGCCCCCGCCTGTGGCGTCTGCTCCCCCGGCGCTTCCGGGGCCACGACTCCGAGCACACGGCGTTCGTCCCCTGGGACCAGATGGAGCCGTTCGTCGGCCACGTGCCGAGCTCGCGTCTGAAGCTCGACCTCCCGGCGGCTGGCGCGACTGCACCCGGCGCAGATCGCCGACCTGGTCGAGGCGGCCTCGCACGAGGAGGGCGAGGAGATCCTCGAGGCGGTGGGCCAGGACAAGGAGCTCGAGGCGGACGTGTTCGAGGAGATGGACGACGAGCACCAGGTGGAGTTCCTGCGCGAGCGCTCGGACGCCGAGGCGGCGGGCGTGCTCGCGCGGATGGCCACCGACGACGCCGCCGACCTGCTGCTCGAGCTCGACCAGGAACGCCGGCTGCCGATCCTCAACCTGCTGCCGGCGGCCAAGCAGCGCAAGCTCCGCGCGCTGCTCGGGCACAACCCGGAGACCGCCGGCGGGATGATGAACCCCGACTTCGTATCGGCTGGCACGCAGGCGACGGTGGCGGACGCGCTGGCCAGCGTGCGCGGCGAGCGAGCTCGGAGCCGCAGCCGGCGTCGATCGTGTGCGTGACCGCCGAGGACGGAACGCTTGGCCGGCGCGCTGTCGCTGGCCGACCTGATCCGCGCCGCAGCCAACCGAGGCGGTGTGCAACCTGGTCGACGAGTCGCCGATCCCGACCGTCGCGGCCGAGGCCGACCTGCCCGAGGTCGCGCGGCTGATGACCGACTACAACCTGATCGCGATGCCGGTGCTCGACGGCGAGTCGAAGCCGGTCGGGATCATCGCCGTGGACGACGTGCTCGAGCGGCTGCTGCCCGAGGAGTGGCGCCGGCGGGCGGGCGTGGCGCGGGATTAGTCGCGGGGCGCGCGTCCGATTGCCCGTGCATTTGCGGCGGGCACGGGCTTGCGGTGGTAGCCTCGCGGGGAGATGGCTCACGACGACTTATATCCAGAGAACGACGAGCGGCCGCGAAGTAGCCGCTTCGCGGCTGGCGTGGTGAGCGTCGTCTCGCGCCGGGACTAGGCCGGCGCGCGAGGGACCTCCACCGCCAGCCGCGACGGGCGCGGCAGGCAGGCGAAAGGAGGTCGGGCAGATGGCGAACGATGCATCCGCGGGCGCCGCCGGCGCGACCACGCCTTCCGTACCGGCCCGCGAGCGCTACGTCCTCGACGAGGCGCACGTCGGCGACATCCAGGGCGCGTTCGGCACCATCAAGCTGCACGACGAGGGCCACCGCGGGCTGCGCAACCGTGCGCTGGCGCTGCTGGCGATCATCGGCCCCGGGCTGATCGTGATGGTCGGCGACAACGATGCCGGCGGCGTCTCGACGTATTCGCAGGCCGGGCAGAGCTACGGGACCAGCCTGCTCTGGGTCCTGTTGCTGCTGGTGCCGGTGCTGATCGTCAACCAGGAGATGGTCGTGCGCCTGGGGGCGGTCACGGGCGTCGGTCACGCGCGGTTGATCCAGCGAGCGCTTCGGGCGTTTCTGGGGCTGGTTCTCGGTCGATCGACCTGTTCATCCTGAACTTCCTCACCATCGTAACCGAGTTCATCGGCGTCAGACTCGCCCTCGGCTACTTCGGGGTGTCGAAGTACCTCGCGGTGCCGATCGCCGCGGCGGCGCTGGTCGGGATCACCGCCAGCGGCAGCTTCCGCGCCTGGGAGCGCTCGATGTTCGTGTTCGTGTTCGCGAACCTGCTGGTGGTCCCGCTGTTCTTCCTCGCCCATCCGCACGGCGGGGACGATCGCCCATGACTTGTTCGTGCCCGGGATCCTGGGCGGCGCGAGCTCGACGTCGGTGCTGCTGATCATCGCGATCGTCGGCACCACGGTGGCGCCGTGGCAGCTCTTCTTCCAGCAGTCGAACATCATCGACAAGCGGATCACGCCGCGCTGGATCAACTACGAGCGGCTCGACACGGTGATCGGGGCGGTCGTCGTGGTGATCGGGGCCGGCGACCTGATCTGCGTCTCGGCTTCGCCTTCAAGGGCACGCACTACTTCGGAAACTTCACAGAATGCCGGCGTGACGCGGTCGGCGCTCGAGCACACAGATCGGGTCGGTGGCGGGTGCGTTCTTCGCGCTCGTGCTGCTGAACGCCTCGCTGATCGGCGCCGGAGCGCTGACGCTCGCCACGAGCTACGCGTTCGGTGACATGTTCGGGACCAAGAGCTCGCTGCACCGGAGCTTCTCGGAGGCCAAGGGCTTCTACGCGCTGTTCATCGTGCTGATCGTGGCCGCGCGCCGGCGATCGTGCTGATCCCGGGCGCCCCGCTCGGCGTGATCACCGAGGCTGTGCAGGCGCTGTGCGGGATCGCTGCTGCCGAGCGACGAGCATGTTCCTGCTCTGCTCTGCAACGACCGCGACGGTGCTCGGCCCGTGGGCGCAACGGGATCGGCTGAAGGTGTTCGCAGCGTGATCGTCGGCGGTGCTCGTCCTGCTGTCGCTGATCCTCATGGCCACGACGTGTTCCCGAAGATCAACGTCACGACGTTCACGTTCTGGCGGCGCCGGGGTGATCGCGGCGGCGCTGGCCGCGCTCGGGCTCGTGTGCATGCGGGCCCAGCGGGCGGGGCGCGAAGGTGACGGTGAGCACGGGTGGCCCCGAGCGTGCCCAAGGAGCAGTGGACGATGCCACCGCTGGCCCTGCTCGCACGTCCGCGCTGCGTCGCTGGCCGCAAGGCGATGCATGCTCGCGCTGGGCGGCTACATGGTCGTGGCGATGGTGCTGCTGATCGTCAAGTCGGTGCAGCTGGCCGGCGGATGATCGCCCGCTACACCCGCCCCGAGCTGGCCGCGGTCTGGTCCGAGGAAGCGCGGTTCGAGGCCATGCGCCAGGTCGAGGTGGCGGCGTGCGAGGAGATGGAGGGGCCGTCTGGCGCCGATCTCGAGGCGATCCGGGGGGCGAGCTTCACCGTGGCTGCGGTCGCGGCGCGGGAACGCGTCACCGACCACGACGTGGCGGCGTTCGTCGACGTGCTGGCGCGAGTCGGCGGGGCCGGCGGGGCGGTGGATCCACTACGGACTGACCTCGAGCGACGTGCTCGACACGGGTCTGGCGCTCCAGCTGCGCGCGGTGGCCGATCTGGTGCTGCCGGATGCGCGCCGGCTCGTGGGCGCGCTGGCGGCGCGGGCGCGCGAGCACGCCGTCGACTCTGTGCGCGGGCCGGACGCACGGGATCCACGCCGAGCCGACCACGTTCGGCGTCAAGCTGGCCGGGTTCGCGTTCGAGGCGTGGCGGAACGCGGAGCGGCTCGAGCAAGCGTTCGCGCAAGCGTGCGTCGGGGCCCTGTCCGGGGCCGTCGGTACCTACTCCGCCACCTCGCCAGCGTTCGAGGAGCGCGTGCTGGCGCGGCTCGGACTCGAGCGCGAGCCGGTGTCCACGCAGGTCGTGCCGCGCGACCGGCACGCGTCGCTGTTGAGCGCGATCGCGGTGGCGGGCGCGGGGCTCGAGCGGCTGGCGTTCGAGTTCCGCAACCTGGCGCGCACCGAGGTGGGCGAGGTGCGCGAGCCGTTCGCGACCGGACAGCAGAAGGGCTCGAGCGCGATGCCCCACAAGCGCAACCCGATCAAGTCAGAGCAGGTGACGGGGCTGGCGCGGATCCTGCGGGGGAACGCCGTGGCCGCCCTCGAGGACGTGGCGCTGTGGCACGAGCGCGACATCTCGCACTCCTCGGTCGAGCGCGTGATCCTGCCCGACTCGACGACCCTGCTCGACCACATGCAGCGCCGGATGATCGCGCTGGTCGAGGGGATGGTCATCGATACCGAGCGGATGCGGGCGAACCTGGAGCTGACCTGCGGAGCCCTGTTCTCCCAGCGGGTGCTGCTGGCGCTGGTCGATTCTCAGGGCCTGTCGCGTGACGAGGCCTATCGGGTGGTCCAGGCGCTGGCCCAGCGCGCGCTCGACGAGCGGGTGCCGCTGCGCTCGCTGCTCGCCGAGGACCCGGCCGGCGCCGGCCTCGACCTCGACGCGATCTTCGACTACGCGCCGTTCGTGCGGTGGGCGCCGGAGATCGTGGCGCGGCTCGACGCGATCGCCTAACGATCCTTGCGGTCGAGCTTCGAGGCGAGCTCGTCGAGACCGTCGATCAGGTCCGACACGCGCTTGGCCACCGGATGCTCCTGGGCGTGGCGCAAGCGGTTCGAGAGCTCGTTGCGCGCGTCGCTGATGATGCTCGTGAAGCTGTCCTCGGTGCTGTAGTAGCCGAGCTCCTCGTCGGTGGCGCGCTTGCGGTCGGTGCGCGCCGCGCGTCCTCGGCCGCGTCGCGGGCGCGTCCCGGGCGGCTCGCTGCGCGGCGCGCTGGGCCCGCTCGCGAGCGGCCTTGACCTGGCGCTCGAGGTCCTGCAGTCGCTTGTCGAGCTCCGGGCCGGCCGGCGCGTCGGCGCGCGGAGGTGGCGGGGGCGGCCCGGCCTTGCGCTCGCGCAGCACCTGGGCATAGGCCTCCTGCACCGCCTCGAAGCGACGGGCCGACTCGGGCGAGTTCTGGTTGTGGTCGGGGTGGTGGAGCTGGACGAGCCGGCGATAGGCGGTGCGGATCTCCGCGTCGGTGGCGCTGGGAGGCACGCCGAGGATCTGGTAGGGGCTCGTGATCGGCATCCGCGCTGTTTGCAGATTACGGCGCGCCGACCCGGGTCAGCGCCCGCGCGCCGCACTCGGCCCCGAGGGTGGCGGCTTGCTCGAGCGGCTGGCCTTCGGCGAGCGCGTACGTGAACCCGGCCGCGAACGAGTCCCCGCACCCGTACGCGTCCTTCGGCTCGCCCGGCAGCGGGGTCGCCTCCCAGCGCCCCTCGGACTCGCCCCACCACCGGCCGCCGGCCTCGCCCTCGGTGGCGACGAGCAGGCGGGCGCGGCTCTCCGCCCGCTCGGCCCACGCGGTCTCGTCGTCGTCGTGGGCGCTGAAGATGATCGCGTCCAGCTCGGCATCGGCCTTGGCTCGGCCTCGGCTCGGCCTCGGCCTTGGCTTCGGTGAGGACGTCGCGTGCCCGGGGCGACGCGGTCAGGATCCGTGCGCGCCGGGCCTGCGCGAGGGCGCCGGCGTCGCCGGCGGTGAAGTACACGCCGGCGGTGCCTTCGAGCCGCTCCCAGTCCAGTTCGTCCTCGCCCAGTGGCGCGAGTCGATCGCCGATCGTGATGATCGTGCGCTCGCCGGCGTCCTGGAGCAGCGTGAGCGCGCGGCGGGTGGGCTGCTCGGTGCGCCAGGCCACGTGGAGCGTGATCCCGCGGCCGCGCAGCTCCTCCGCGGCCGCTTCTCCGTGCGGGTCGCGTCCGAGCGCGCGTGAAGAAGTCGACCTCGGCTCCGAGCTCGGCCAGCACGGCCGCCGCCACGCCGCCGCCACCGCCCGCGCGCGAGAACGCCTCGGTGGCGTGCGCCACCGCACCCTGATGGGGATAGCGGTCGAGCGACACGAAGTCCACCCACTCGATGTGGCCGACCACGGCCAGGCGCATGTGCTCTAGGCGGCGATCGGGAGCGTGCGGGCGAGGAACTCCCGCGTGATCTCCCACGCCCGCGCCGCAGCTTCGGCGTTGTGGAACATCGGCGAGGGATTGTCGAAGGCGTGGCCGGCGCCCTCCTGGATGTGGCTCTCCAGGTTGGGCCGCGAGTGCGCGAACTCCGCGACGCTGTCCACGCGCTCGCGCGGGATGAACTGGTCGGCGCCGCCCCAGTGCAGGAGCGTCGGGCAGGTGATGGCGTCCGCCTCGCCGAGCATGTCGGGGATGCCCGAGCCGTAGTAGCAGACCGCTGTGGCAGGGTCGCCGTGGGCCGCGACTCCCCAGGCCAGCGTCCCGCCGAGGCAGAAGCCGAGCACGCCGACCGGATTGCCCGCGACCTCCGGGCGCTCCCGCAGGGTATGCATCGCCGCGATCGCGTCCTCGACCGCGTGCTGATGGTCGAGCTTCTGCGCGAACTGCATCGCCTCGTCGAGGTCCTGAGGGGTGGCGTTCGGCTCGATCCGCCAGTAGAGGTCGGGTGCGAGCGCCACATAGCCGAGCCCGGCCAGGCGGTCGGTGGCCTCCCTGATGTAGTCGCCGACGCCGAAGATCTCCTGGAGGACGATCAGGCCGGGGCCGGGGCCGGTGCCGGGCCGGCGGGGGCGAGGGGAGAGCCGTCCAGCGTGCCGTCTGGGGTTTTGATTTGTGCAGTGGTCGGCCATCCGCGGCCGCGAGATAGCCGGTGATCGATATTTGGGTCGCTATACGCGACAAAATCGAGCACTCTCACCGTCCAGGGCGCTCGCTACGATCGAACCCGTGAGCGCTCTAGCCGATCTTCCGCTGCGGTCCTCGGGCAAGGTCCGCGAGATCTACGACCTCGGCGACGAGCTGCTGATGGTCGCCTCGGACCGGATCTCGACCTACGACGTCGTCCATCCCACGCCGATCCCCGACAAGGGCGCCGTCCTCACCGGCCTCTCGACGTTCTGGTTCGAGCGCACCGGCGGGATCGTCCCCCACCACCTGATCTCGGTCACCGACGGCGTGCCCGACGAGGTCCGCGGGCGCGCAATGGTCGTGCGCAAGCTCAACATGCTCCCGGTGGAGTGCGTCGTCCGGGGCTATATCACCGGCTCGGGCTGGAAGGACTATCAGCGCAGCGGGACCGTGTCCGGTCTCGCGCTCCCCGAGGGCTTGCGCGAGTCCGATCAGCTCCCCGAGCCGCTCTACACCCCCTCGACCAAGGCCGAGGTGGGGCACGACGAGGCGATCGACTTCGAGCGGACGGTCTCCCTGATCGGGGACCGGGAGCTCGCAGAACGGCTGCGGGATCTCTCGATCGCCGTCTACTCCGCGGCCCGGGATCACGCCCGCGAGCGCGGGATCATCCTCGCCGACACCAAGTTCGAGTTCGGCCTCGACTCGAGCGGCCAGCTCGTCCTGGCCGACGAGGTCTGCACGCCTGACTCCTCTCGCTTCTGGCCCGCCGATCAGTACGAGCCGGGGCGCGGCCAGCCCAGCTTCGACAAGCAATTCGTGCGCGACTGGGCGTCGGGCACCGGCTGGGACCGGACCCCGCCGGCGCCGGCGATCCCCGACGATGTCGTCTCCCGCACGCGCGAGAAGTACATCGAGGCCTACGAGCGGATCACCGGCGAGCCGTTCTCCGGGTGGGTCCAGCGGACCGCGGGTTGATGCGGGCCCGCGTCCTGGTCCGCCCCAAAGCCGGCATTCTCGATCCCCAGGGGCAAGCCGTCGAGCGGGCCCTCCCGGCGCTCGGCTTCAGCGGGGTCAGCAACGTCCACGTGGGGCGGCTGATCGAGCTCGAGGTCGAGGATGCGGCGCGACTGCCCGAGATGTGCGAGCGCCTGCTGGCCAACCCGCTGATCGAGGACTACGAGATCGTCACGTGAAGTTCGGCGTCGTCCGCTTCCCGGGATCGTGCGACGACGTCGACGCACTCCAGGCGGCGCTCCGCGTGTCCGACGCGGAGCTGCTGTGGCATGCCGACCGGTCGCTGCACGGGGTGGACGCCGTGATCATCCCCGGCGGGTTCTCCTACGGGGACTACCTGCGCGCCGGCGCCATCGCCCGCTTCGCTCCCGTGATGGAGTCGGTGGCGACGTTCGCGCGCGAAGGCGGACTGGTGCTGGGGATCTGCAACGGCTTCCAGGTCCTGTGCGAGGCCGGTCTGCTCCCGGGCGCGCTGCTGCCCAACGTGTCGCTGCGCTTCCTGTTCCGGCAGGTCGGGTTGACCGTCGAGGGCGTCGACTCGCCTTTCACGCGGGCGTGCTCGCCAGGTGAGCGGCTCTCGATCCCGGTCAAGCACACCACGGGTCGCTTCTACGCGCCCGAGGCGGAGCTCGACGCGCTCGAGGCCGGCGGCCAGGTCCTGCTCCGCTACGCCCCGGGCGAGAACCCCAACGGGTCGCTGCGCGACATCGCCGGCGTCTGCAACGAGCAGGGCAACGTGTTCGGGCTCATGCCCCACCCCGAGCACGCGGTCGATCCCCTGACCGGCTCGGTCGACGGGCTGAAGATCTTCGCGTCGATCCGCGCGCACGTCGATGACCGCGTCCTCGCTTAGCGCCACCGGGGACGCGCACGGGCGCCATCGCGCCCTCGGGCTCACCGACGGCGAGTACGAGCTGATCCTCGAGAAGCTCGGGCGCGAGCCTGGTGGCGTCGAGCTCGCGATGCTCTCGCTGATGTGGTCGGAGCACTGCGCCTACAAGCACTCGCGCAAGCTCCTGCGCCAGCTCCCGACGCACGGGCCGCACGTGCTGATGGGGCCCGGCGAGAACGCCGGCGCCGTCGACGTCGGCGGCGGCCTCGCGCTCGCATTCAAGGTCGAGTCGCACAACCATCCGAGTGCCGTTGAGCCGTTCCAGGGCGCGGCCACCGGGGTGGGCGGGATCCTGCGCGACGTGTTCGCCGTGGGGGCGCGGCCGATCGCCGTGCTCGACTCGCTGCGCTTCGGCGAGGTCGCGGTATCCCCGCGCTCTCGCTATCTGCTGGCGGGCGCGGTCGCCGGCATCGGCCACTACGGCAACTCGATCGGCGTACCCACCGTCGGCGGCGAGATCTACTTCGAGCCGAGCTACGAGCAGAACTGCCTGGTCAACGCGATGTGCCTGGGGCTGGCGCCTCAGGAGCGGCTGATCCGCAGCGCGGCCGCCGGTCCGGGGAACGTGCTCGTCCTCCTCGGAGCCCTGACCGGCCGCGACGGGATCGGCGGCGCGTCGGTGCTGGCGAGCGCCGAGCTCGGCGAGGGAGACGAGGCCAAGCGCCCGTCGGTGCAGATCGGGGACCCGTTCGCGGAGAAGAAGCTGCTCGAGTGCTGCCTCGAGCTCCTCGACCGCGAGCTGCTCGTCTCCCTGCAGGACCTGGGCGCCGCCGGCCTGACCTCCTCGAGCTCCGAGATGGCGAGCAAGGGCGGGGTCGGGCTCGACATCGACGTCGCCCGCGTGCCCGTGCGCGAGCCGGGGATGGAGCCGTTCGAGATCATGGTCTCGGAGTCGCAGGAGCGGATGCTGTGCGTGGTCGATCCGGCGCGGGTCGACGAAGTGCTCGCCGTCTGCGCCCGCTGGGAGACGCGCGCCAGCCGTGATCGGCGCCGTCACCGAGGGAGATCGGCTCCGAGTGCTCTCGGACGGCGAGGTCGTGGGCGAGCTCCCGGTCGGAGTGCTCGTCGACGAGTGCCCGCTATACGACCTGTCGCCCGAGCCCCCCGCCGATGACCTCTACCCCGGGGCGCCCCCGTTGCTCGACGTCACCGCCTCGCCGGCGGACGTGCTGCTGGCGCTGCTGGCCTCGTCGAACCTCGCCTCGCGGCGGCCGGTGTTCGAGCAGTACGACCCGGTCGTGCAGTCGCGCACGGTGCGGCGACCCGACGAGGCCGACGCCGCGGTGCTGATGCTGCCGGACGGCTCAGCGATCGGGGTGGCGATCGACGGCAACGGCCGTCGCGTGGCGTGTGATCCACGGGCCGGCGCGGCCGAGGCCGTGTTCGAGTGCGCGGCCAACCTGGCCTGCGTCGGCGCCGAGCCACTCGGCCTCACCAACTGCCTCAACTTCGGCAACCCGGAGAAGCCGCACGTCGCCTGGCAGCTCGTCTCCGCCGTGGAGGGGCTCGCGTCGGCGTGCGAGGCGCTCGGCGTCCCCGTCGTCGGCGGCAACGTCTCGCTCTACAACGAGGCCCCGACCGGCCCGATCTACCCCACGCCGGTCGTCGGGATCGTCGGGAAGCTGCCCGATGCGGCGCGCGCGGGTCAGACCGGGTTCGCGCGGGCCGGCGATGCGATCGCGCTCGTCGGGCCGTTCCACGCCTCGCTGGCCGGCTCTGAGCTGGCCAAGCTCCGTGGCGAGGCGCCGGCCGGGCCGCTCCCGGAGCTCGACGCCGGCGCGGCGCGAGTGGCCCACGAGCTCGTCCGGGAGGCCGTGCGGGCGGGGCGGGTCGCGAGCGCACATGACATCTCGGAGGGCGGGCTGGCGGTGGCGCTCGCGGAGTGCTGCCTGGCCGGCGGGATCGGCGCGGTCGTCTCGGTGGGCGGCGGCCTCGAGGAGTTGTTCGGGGAGGCCCCGGGGCGGGGGTTCGTCGTCTCCGGCGCCGAGGCCGACCTGGCCGGGATCGGCGTTCTCATCGGCCGGGTGGGCGGCGCTCGCCTGGAGATCTCGAACGCGCTGAGCGTCGAGCTCGACGACCTGCGCGCGGCCCGCGAGCGCGGCCTCGCCGAGTGGCTCTGAATCCCGCTGCTAGGCTTGCGAAGAGTCCGGCCGAGGGCTGCGGCATGCTTGTGTCTGCGTCATGCCTCCTGTGATCGATCATCGCGATGGACCGCGCGACGAATGTGGTGTGTTCGGCATATTTGCGCCGGGCCACGACGTCGCCCGCGTCGCCTACTTTGCCCTGTTCGCGCTCCAGCACCGCGGCCAGGAGTCGGCCGGCATCGCCACCGCGTTCCGGCGCGGGAACATCATGGCGATCCGCGATCAGGGCCTGGTCGCCCAGGTCTTCGACGAGCACAAGCTCCGCTCGCTGATCGGCGACATGGCGATCGGCCACGTCCGCTACTCGACCACCGGTTCCTCGGAGTGGGAGAACACCCAGCCGATCGTCCGCGACGACCGGCGCACGCTCGCCCTCGCCCACAACGGCAACCTGATCAACGCCGTCGAGCTCCATTCCGAGCTGCGCGGACGCGACGTGCCGTTCAGCTCGACCTCTGACTCCGAGATCATCGCCGCGCTGCTGGCCACCCATCCCGCCGAGCGGATCGAGGACGCCGTGGCCGAGGTGCTGCCCCGGCTCAAGGGCGCCTTCTCGACCGTCGTCATGACCGAGGAGGCCGTCGTCGCGTTCCGCGATCCCCACGGCCTGCGCCCCCTGGCCCTCGGCATGATCGAGGACGAGGAGAACCCGTCCGCCACCGCCTACTGCGTGGCCAGCGAGTCGTGCGCCTTCGACCTGATCGGCGCCCGCTACCTGCGCGAGGTCCAGCCCGGCGAGGTCGTCACGCTGACCGAGCGCGGCGTCAAGACCCGCCAGGTCGCCTCCGAGCGGCCCGCGTTCTGCGTGTTCGAGCACATCTACTTCGCCCGTCCCGACTCGCGGATGGCGGGCAATGTGCTCCAGGTCGCCCGCGGGCGCATGGGCGAGAACCTGTGGCACGAGGCGCCGGTCGAGGCCGACCTGGTCATCCCCGTGCCCGACTCGGGCAACGCCGCGGCTCGTGGACTGGCGCGCGCCGCCGGCCTGCCCCAGGACGACGGCTTCATCAAGAACCGCTACGTGGCTCGCACGTTCATCCAGCCCGGGCAGGAGCTACGCCGCCACGGACTGCGCCTGAAGTTCAACCCGCTGCCCGAGGTCGTTGCGGGCAAGCGGCTGATCGTCGTCGACGACTCGATCGTGCGCGGCAACACGACCCGCCAGATCGTCCAGATGCTCCGTGACGCGGGCGCGGCCGAGGTCCACCTGCGCATCTCGGCGCCGCCGATCAAGCACCCGTGCCACTACGGGATCGACATGTCCACCCGCGAGGAGATGATCGCCCACGGCCGGACCGTCGAAGAGGTGGCGGCCGAGCTCGGCGCCGACTCGCTCCACTACCTCTCCCTCGAGGGCGTCTACGACGCCATCGGCAGCTCGCGTGACACCCACTGCGACGCCTGCTTCACCGGCGAGTACCCGCTCGAGGGCACCGAGACGGCGAACGGCAAGCACGCGCTCGAGCTACCGCTCGTAAAGGTCTAGGGCAGTCAGCGACGCGTCTGCGCCCGGGCCCCGGGCGCGTCGTCGTACGGGTTCAGGTACGGGTGGCGGTTGAGCCCGCGAACATGTAGCGCCCGGCGTGCGACGCCGATCAGCGCGGCTGAGCCGAGTACGCCTATTGCGATGGTAAGCATGCCTTCACTATGCCCGTGGTGGGGCCCCGCGGCTGTGAGGGTGCGCACCTAAGTCATCCGCCGGGTGGATCTGAGGCACCTGGCGGCGCAGAGACTGGGCTACGGCCCGGGAGCAGCCGGAAGGGCAAGTACAGCTGAGAATTCGGCGCCGGCGGTCCCTTCGGGGGCCGCCGGTCGCGTCGCTACAGTCGAGCGCCCCATGGACCCGCGTGAAGCGCTCCGGCGCGTGTTCGGCTTCGAGGATTTCCGGCCCGGCCAGGCCGAGGCGGTCTCGGCCGCGCTCGCCGATCGCGACGCGCTCGTGGTGATGCCGACCGGCGCCGGCAAGTCGCTCTGCTACCAGCTTCCGGCCCTGATGCGAAGCGACCTGACGCTGGTCGTCTCCCCGCTCGTCTCGCTCATGCAGGACCAGGTCCAGGCCCTCGCCGCGCGGGCGCCGGGGCGCGTCGAGCTCGTCAACGCCCAGCGCGCCGGCGCGGCCAATGCCGACGCGGTCGCCCGCGCCGTCGCGGGCGAGGTCCGCCTGCTCTACGTCTCGCCCGAGCGCTTCGGCTCACCCCGGTTCGCCGAGGCGATCGCCCGAGCACGAGTCGGGCTGTTTGTCGTCGACGAGGCGCACTGCATCTCGCAGTGGGGCCACGACTTCCGACCCGACTACTTCTTCCTGGCCGACGTTGCCCGGCGTCTCGGCGCACGCGCGACGATCGCGCTCACGGCGACCGCCACCCCGGCCGTGGCCGACGACATCGCGCGGCGCCTGGCCTTGCGAGCCCCGGTCCGCATTACCACGGGCTTCGATCGCCCCAACCTGTCCTTCGCCGTGGTCCGGTGCGGGACGATGGTCGACAAGCGCCGCCGGCTGGCCGCGGCGCTGAAGCAGCCCGACGCGCTCCCGGCGATCGTCTACGCGGGCACCCGGAGCGCCAGCGAGCAGCTCGCGGGCTTCCTCGAGCGGGCGCTCGGCGAGGACGTGCTCGTGTACCACGCCGGCCTCGACCGCGGCGTGCGCGCCCGTGTCCAGGAGCGCTTCATGTCCGGCCAGGCGCGGGTGATCGTCGCCACCAACGCGTTCGGCATGGGCATCGACAAGGCCGATGTCCGCACCGTCTGCCACGCCACCGTGCCGGGATCGCTCGAGGCCTACTACCAGGAGGCCGGCCGCGCGGGCCGCGACGGGGCGCCGGCCCGCTGCCTGCTGTTCGCCGAGCAGCGCGACAAGGGCCTCCACGTGTTCTTCATCCAGCGCTCGCGGCTCGAGGCCGGGGCCTTCGACCGCGTGGCCGAACGGCTGCGCTGGGCCGGGCTCGACGGCCGTTATGACATCGCGGTGAGCGAGCTGGCCTCGGCCGTCGGGCCGCGCGCGGACGAGGAGGGCGTGCGCGCCATCATCGGCCACCTCACGCGAGCCGGTCTCGTGGTGCCGCAGCCGGCACCGCCCGACCGGGCCGCCGGCCGGATGGCCGGCGTCTGGAGTCCGCGGGCGCTCGCCTCATGCCTCGGCTCGGCGCGCGACGCCGAGCGCGCCCGCTGGGGCCAGTACCGCGCGGTGTGGCAGTACGTGGAGGGACACGGGTGCCGGCGCGAGTCGCTGCTGGCGCACTTCGGCGATCGGGCGATCTCGACGCCGACCGTGGAATGCTGCGACGTCTGCGCGCCGCCCGCCGCACCCGCCGCCGTCGCTGAGCGCTCCGAGCGCCCGCCTGCGCCCGCCGAGCTCGACGCCGCGATCCTGGGCGTTGTCGAAACCGCCTCCCCTCCCGTGGGCCGCACTCGCGCCGTCGAGATCCTCCGGGGCGGGCGCTCGAAGGTCGTGGCCGAGTACGCCTACGATCGCCTCGCCGGCTACGGCGCGTTCGGCCATCTCCGCTCGGCCGAGGTTCTGGCGCGCGTGGATCAGCTGCTCGAGGCGGGCATCCTGCGCTCCACCGGCGGGCGGTTTCCCAAGCTCCAGCCGGTATGAACGTCGCGGTTCTCGCCTCCGGCGAAGGCACGAACCTCCAGGCGCTGCTCGACCGGGTGCACGGCCGCGAGGGTGTGACGATCGTCGCGGTGGCGTCCGACAAGCCACACGCGCGGGCGCTCGATCGGGCGGCTCGAGCCGGGGTGGCCGCGTGCGCCTTCGAGGTGGGGGAGCGTGGGCGCGCCGAGCGCGACCGCGCGATGGCCGACTGGCTCGCCTCGCAGGGCGCCGAGCTCGTGGTGCTGGCGGGCTACATGCAGCTGCTCGATCCGGACTTCCTGGGCCGCTTTCCCAACCGGGTGATCAACGTGCACCCGGCGCTGCTGCCGGCGTTTCCCGGGCTGCACGCGGTCGAGCAGGCGATCGCCTACGGGGTGAAGGTGTTCGGAGTCACCGTCCATTTCGTCGACGACGGCGTCGATAGCGGCCCGGTGATCCTCCAACGGGCGGTGGAGTTGCCGAGCGTCCGGGACGCCTCCGAGGTGATGGAGCGTCTTCAGCCGATCGAGCACGAGCTGCTTCCCGAGGCGGTGCGTCTGATCGCTCGCGATGCCGTCAGCTTCGACTCGTTGAACCCGCGCCGGGTCCTCATCGATCGGTATAGAGTCGAGCCCATGGAGCAGGGCACCCAGTCCGTGCCGCGGTTCGCGCCGGTCGCGCCCGGCGAGGTCCGGGTCGCCCGGGCGCTGCTGTCGGTTTCGGACAAGACCGGCATCGTCGAGTTCGCCCGCGGGCTCGTGGATCTGGGGGTCGAGATCGTCTCCACCGGAGGGACGGCCCAGGAGCTCGCCGCAGGCGGCATCTCCGTCCGCGAGGTCTCCGATCTCACCGGCTTTCCCGAGATCATGGACGGCCGGGTCAAGACCCTTCATCCGAAGCTCTACGCCGGCGTGCTCGCGGTGCGCGACGACCGCCGCCACATGCGCGCCGCCGAGGATCTCGACGTCGAGTTCATCGACCTCGTGTGCGTGAACCTCTACCCGTTCGAGCGCAAGGCCTCGACGCGCGGCGTCGGCGACGACGAGGTGGTCGAGAACATCGACATCGGCGGACCGACGATGATCCGCGCCGCCGCCAAGAACGCCCAGTTCGTGGCCCCGGTGGTGACGCCCGAGAGCTACGACGCCGTCCTCGCCGAGCTGCGCGAGTCGGACCGCCGGCTGTCGCTTCAGACGCGCGAGAGCCTCGCCGCCGAGGCCTTCGCCTACACCGCCCGCTACGACACCGCGATCGCCCGCTGGTTCCAGGAGAAGCGCGAGGACTTCCCACCGCTGATGGTCCGCGCGTTCGAGAAGGTGCTGGAGCTGCCCTACGGCGAGAACCCGCATCAGCGCGCCGCCTACTACGCCCAGGTCGGCGCCCGCTCGCATGTGCTCTCGATGGTCGCCCAGCTCGGCGGCAAGGAGCTCTCGTTCAACAACCTGCTCGATCTCGACGCCGCGCGCCTGTTGATGAGCGAGTTTCACATCCCCGCCTGCGCGATCGTCAAGCACAACAACCCATGCGGCGTGGCCGTCGGCCGAGACGCGCTGGAGGCCTATCAGCGCGCGTTCGCGTGTGACCCGCTGTCGGCCTACGGAGGGGTGATCTGCCTCAACCGTCGCGTCGACCGGGCACTGGCCGAGGCGCTGGTCGGCCAGTTCGTCGAGGTGCTGTTCGCCCGCGGCTACGACGACGACGCACTCGAGATCCTCTCGAGCAAGCCCCGGATGCGGATCCTCGACGACCGCGAGCGGCGCTCTCCGAACATGATCGATCCCAACCTCCGCCAGGTGATCGGCGGCATGCTCGTCCAGGATCGCGACTTCGACCTCGAGGAGCGGGGCGAGATGCAGGTCGTGACCGAGCGCCGGCCGACCGAGGCCCAATGGAGCGAGCTCATGTTCGCCTGGAAGGTGTCAAAGCACGTCCGCAGCAACGCGATCGTGATCAGCAAGGACCTCGCCACCGTCGGGATCGGCGCCGGCCAGATGAGCCGCGTGGACTCGGTCCGGCTGGCCCTCGAGAAGGCCCGCACCGACATGACCGGCGCGGTCATGGCCTCCGACGCCTACTTCCCGTTCGCCGACGGGCCGCAGCTGGCGATCGCCTCGGGCGTCGAGGCGATCATCCAGCCCGGCGGGTCGATGCGCGATCCCGACGTCGTCGCCGCTGTGGAGGACGCCGGCGCCAGCATGGTCTTCACCACCCGGCGCCACTTCAGGCATTGACCCGCCCGGAGGCCTTCGAGCGAGTCACCCGCCTTGGTGGCGATCCCCCCTCGCCGTGGGAGGAGCGGTTCGGCTACAGCCGGGTGGTCCGGGCCGACGAGCTCGTGCTCGTGAGCGGAACGACCTCGATCGAGCCCAGCGGCGCGGTCCTCGGCGAGACGCCATATGAGCAGACGGTGGCCATCCTGCGCAAGATCGGCCACGAGCTTGCTCGCGCTGGCGCCTCGCTCCACGACGTCGTCCAGACCCGGATCTACACCACCGACATCAGCCGGGCGGAGGAGATCGGCCGCGCCCACGGCGAGGCCTTCTCCACCTCGCCGCCCGCCGCATCCATGGTCGAGGTGCGAGCCCTGATCGATCCGCGCATGCTGGTCGAGATCGAGGCCGTCGCGCTCGTGCCCGAGCCCGGCCCGGCAGCCTGACCCCGGGGCCGGGTCAGGTAAGGGCGGCGCGCTCGGCCTCGGTCAGCTCGCGCTTGCCGCGCGCCGCGGGGTCCCACGCGACGAGCACAGTCTTTCCGGACGCTGCGATCTGCCCGTCCGGCAGCGCAATCTCGTGCTCGAGCTCGATGCTCGATCGCCCCACTCGCAGCAGCCGCACGACGACCTCCACCTCGCCGTGGTCCTTGCGCACCTCCCGGTGGTAGTCGAGGTCGACGTGCGCGAGCACGAATCCGCCGTGCGAGTGATCGCCGGCGACCCGCCGTGCCAGGTCCATCATCAGCGCTCCCCGGCCCTCCTCGAGGAGCTCGTGGTACACCGACTGGTTCAGGTGGCCGAGCATGTCCATGTCCCGCCACCGCAGCTGCACGCGCATCCTGTGTTCGAGCCCGTGCGTCACGGGGCGGAGTCTATGCGTGCCACGCGCTTTGCTCACAGTCGAGCCGGAAGCGCTCCCCGATGGTCGGCCTGCGCCAAAGACGCTCGCCGCCTCGCCGCCTCGCCCCTCGCCGCCTGGCGACATGCGCCTCGCTCGTTGCCGCTCGGCCGGCGCCTCGCGCACGAAGCCGGTGCGTACGGCATGATGAGCCGGCGCCGCCGTAGCTCAGCTGGCAGAGCAGCGGACTTTTAATCCGAAGGTCGTGGGTTCGATCCCCACCGGCGGCATCACAAAGTCGCTGGTAAGCAGGATAATTTGCGTTGACGGCGGCGCGGAAACAGGGACCGGGAGCGCAAGCTCGCGTCCGCGTCCGCGCCGGCTCCGCGTCCGCGCCGGCGCCGCGTCGGCGATGCAGGACAGTTTCGCGTGCGCGGGGCGCGACGAGAAGACCGGGCCAGCCGAGTCCGATGCTGATCGGCTCATACGGGAGGGCGGGGCGGCGCCCGGTGAAGGGGATGTGAAGCGCTTGCGTCGAGCTGTGGGGCGACATACCGCAGGCTCCCCGGCTGAATTGGTCGAGGGATGCGGCTTGCCGGCGATTGTTCGGTTACACGCCCGAAAAGAGAGTAGGGTGGTGCGGGCCGTATCGGCCGCTAATGCCGAACCCTCTCGCGCAGGCCCACGCCGGGCAAGACCTGCCTCTCGCTGACCTCACGGGCCGTTTCGTCCAAGCGACAGAAACTGCCGTTCACAAACAGGACCCGTCTCCACTTGCGGGGCCTCACAGGAGGTCAGTTATGCGCGTTCACCGAAAACATTCGCAACGAAGGATTGTCGGCGTGTCGCCATCGATGGTGGCCGAGCTCGGCGCGCTCACGGCCGCCATCAGCGGCGTCGCAGCGGGCTGAACGCGGCTGCGGTGACAGTGAGATCGCCAGATCAGGGCAAGGCGGTAGTGATGAGAATCGTTCGATCGCTAGGAGCGCTCGCTGTGCTGGCTGCTGTGTGGCTGGCGATGGCCGTGTCTTCGGCGTCAGCGTCAGCCGTCATTAACACGATCCTGGTTGGCAATGGCCCCGACGGCGTGTCGTCGGATGGCACCCACGTCTGGGTCACATCCCAGGCCGGGGTCAGTGAGATCGATGCGGCGACTGGGACGGTCGTCAAGACGATCGCGGTCGCCGGCGCCGGGGCGGTGTCGACGGATGGGACCCATGTCTGGGTCGCGGTCTCAAACGGCGAGGACGGCGGTGCGGTCAGTGAGATTGATGCGGCGACTGGGACGGTCGTCAAGACGATCGCGGTCGGCGGCTCTCCCGGAAGCGTGTCGTCGGATGGCACCCACGTCTGGGTCGCGAGCACCTATTCGGAGACGGTCAGTGAGATTGATGCGTCGACCGGGACGGTCGTCAAGGAGCTCCGCTTCGGCCCCCAGGCCGCTCCCTTTTGGGTGTCGTCGGATGGCACCCACGTCTGGGTCTATAACGCTCTGGGGGGGACGGTCAGTCAGGGGGTCGTTGAGATCGATGCCTCGACAGGCACGGTTGTCAAGACGATCCCGTTCGGCGAGGGGAACGACGACGTGTCGTCGGATGGCACCCACGTCTGGGTCACGAACTCCGAGGACGGCACGGTCAGTGAGATCGACGCGTCGACCGGCACGGTCGTCAACACGATCGCGGTCGGCGACGGCCCCATCGGCGTGACGTCGGATGGCACCCACGTCTGGGTCGCGAACTACGGCGCCGATACGGTCAGTGAGATCGACGCGGCGACCGGCACGGTCGTCAACACGATCCCGGTCGGCAGCAACCCCTATGGGGTGTCGTCGGATGGCACCCACGTCTGGGTCGCGAACTCCGGCGGCGATACGGTCAGTGAGATCCAGATCGGACCGACTGGGCCGGATATTGTCACGACGCCCGAGAAGCTTACGCGGTCGACGTCGGCGACGTTTGAGTTCGCCGGCGATATGGATGGAGCGCAGTTTGAGTGCTCGTTGGACGGCTCGGCGTTCTCAGCGTGCAGCTCGCCGCTGACGTATTCGGGCCTTGGCGATGGCGGGCATGCTTTTCAGGTGCGTGAGGACGATCCGGGCGAGGATCCCGGCCCGGTGACTGAGTTTGATTGGTCGGTTTATACGCACCCGCCGACAGTGTCGGTCGATTCAGCACCGTCTGGCAGCGCGAACGACTCGACGGCGACCATCGTGTTCCACGGGTCTGCGGAGGACGGTAATAATGCTGCGATCGCGTTCACGTGCAGCCTCGATGGTGCGGCGGCGGTGCCGTGCGCCTCACCGGATGTACTGACCGGGTTGGCCGAGGGCACGCACACAATCTCGATTTCCGCCGAGGACGACGTCGGCAACATGGCGATGACTCCCGCGTCGGCGATGTGGACCGTGACCGGTGCGAGTCTGCCGCCGGAGAGCTCGTGCTCGGGGTCTTCGCGGGATTCAGCGTCGAACGGCGACCTGGTGATGGTCGCGCGGGACGGGTCGTGTATCAACGCCGCCCAGCGCTCGGGGGTGGACGTGTGGCAGACGAGCGGGGTCGTGACGTTGAACGGGATCACGGTGACGCCCGATCCAGGTACGACGCTCAGCCTGACGAGAGTGGGGAGCGCGCCGACGTTCGTGTCGAGCGGCGGCGTCTCGGTGGCGCTGGGGAGCCTGCCTTCGGTTCATGCTCCGGCCGTCGTCTGGGTTCAGGGCGCCGGCGCTCTGCTGGACATGGAATCGCCGCTGCCGGTCGTCAAGAGCCTGGCCGGGCTCCTCGCGAAGATCGACTTCGCCTCGATCGACTTGGGCCCTGACAAGGGTGGATCGGCGAAGTTCACGTTGACGATCACCCTCCCCAGCGACTTCAGCGACCTCCCTGAGGACCCGTCGAAACCGGCCGCACCGGCAGCGCTGGTAGAGAAGCTATCGCTTGAGACCTCCAACGAGGAGGGGCTTGACTTCAGCGCAAAGGTGAGCGTCCCGAGTGCTTACCTGGGCGAGATCGAGATCAAGGACCTCGAGCTCGAGTACGACGCCGTGGATAAGACGTTTGACGGTAGCCTCGGTGTCTCGCTCAGCGAGGACTCGCCGACGATCGCGGCCTCGGTGTCGATCGGACCGCCGGGCCCCGTCTCGGTGTTTGGCTGTTGCCTCCGCGCGCTCTCGATCGGCCTGCAGGACATCAACAAGCCGATTCCCGACACGCCGCTGTACCTGCAGTCGATCGGCGGGGCCGTGAAGGCTGGCGGATCAGCGACCGCGCCCTATGTGACGGTGACGGGCACGGCGGGGGTGTCGGTCGGGCCGAGCTTTGAGGATTTCCCGGCGATCGTCGCGCTCGACGGATCGCTCAGCCTGACCCTCGCGGACCCGTGGAAGCTGACCGTCGCGGGCAAGGCCACGGTCGGCTCGTTCCCGCTGGCCAACGGCGCGGCGACCTACACCGAGGGTAAGGGCGTGAGCCTCGAGGGAACCATCGACGCGAGCATCGAGGGGTACGGCTTCATGGCGCAGGTGATGCCGAGCACGTTCTTCCAGGGCACGACCAGCTTTAATATCGATGCGCTCGGCACGGTGGAGTTCGGTCTGCTCGGATCCGCGCAGGGCGAGGTGGTGTTCTCAAACCACGGTCTCGCCGCGTGTGCGACGGTCAAGACCCCGGTCGAGTCTTTCGAGGTCGGCTGGGGCGAGTTGGCGGGCGGTACCGTGCAACCGTTCGTGGGCGTCTGCAACATGGGCCCGTACAGCTCGACCCTGACCGAACACCCAGCCTTGGACGCACGCGCCAGCGCGGCGGGCAGTGCGGTTAGGGTTCCCCTGGGCCGCCATGCCGGTCAGCGGCTGGTCGCGGTTCGTGGTGACGGAGCCGCGCCGGAGATCACCATCGGCGGCCCGCACGGCTTTGCGCTCGCCGGCGGGACCGCGGCGACCGAGGGCCGGGATGGGCTGATCATCCCCGATCCGAGCAACGACACGACCTACGTGATGCTCAAGGGAGTGGCGCCCGGCGTCTACACGGTCACCTCCGCCAACACAGCCATCACTTCGGTCTCGACAGCCGACTCTCTGCCGCCCGTCAGCATCAGCGTCAGGACACGCGTGCTGCGCGGCGGAAAGCGTCGGCTCACGTACGCCCAGCGCACGGCCCCCGGCCAGCAGCTCGAGCTGTTCGAGCAGGGCAACGGGGGCAGCGATCGGTTGCTGCTGCAGACCTCCCGCGCCCACGGCCAGCTCACCTACACCCCAGCGGTCGGTCTCGGCACGAAGCGAACGATCCGCGCGATCACGATCGCGAACGGCCTCCCGCGCGCCGATCAGACACTCGCGCCTTACCGCGTGAACGACTCGCCGCCGGGACGCGTGCGCTCGCTGGCGCACCATGGTGGACTACTGAAGTGGACGAGCACACGACGCGCCGTGCTCTACATGCTCAGCTTCACCACGCCCAACGGGACAACGCCAGCGCTCACCACCGGTGCCCGCACGGTACGCCTCCCCGCCGACGCGACTGCCGCGACGATCGTCGCGATCGACGCGGCCGGCCGACCAGGGCCACCAACGACAATCAAACTGCCCGCGCCAGTGGCGCACCCCCACCAGCCCAAGTAGACAGGCGAAACGTGACCCCGTTCGGGCAGCAAGCCTTAGCGAACTGACGCCGTCAGGCACCGGCTGACGCGGGCTGCCGGTCCGCGGCTGATCCGGTCATCAGCGCCGACCGCGTCGGACTGCCGGCTAGGCGTGATCCAGCCATCTGATCCGGCACGGACGCTGGCCGCTCCTGGTGCGGACCGGTCACGACGACGTGGTGGCTCCTTGAGGCGTAGGTGGGCTATGCCAGGAGATCTACGCGGCCGTCCGTTGCCGCTCGAGAGCATCGATTGATTCCTGTCCTCCGTGGGGGAGTTCTGGCGCCGGATCGAGGCCGTTCGGCCAGACGACCGTCCGAGCGTCGTCATCGACTCGAACCAGCCGGAAGTAGTCGAGGTCCTTCAGCGGCTCACCAAGCGTTCCGTGCAACAGGAAGGAGCAGTCGACGACCCGGACCACCCCGTCGTTGAACTCGATCTGAAGCTTGTAGCCGTCAAGGGGCTTGACTGCAGTCACTCTGAGCATCGCGTCGATGTTACGGGCCGTTATGCAAGCGCCCCGGTGGATGGGCGCCGCCGTAAGCCGGGCCGACCGATTGGAGCACACATCATGTCCCAGCCAGGATTGGTGGACATCACCGGTCGGTTGCGATCACCCGCCGCCACGCCGGGCCATTGGACGGGCTGCGCGCCACCGGACAAGGGGCTGCGTTACCCGGCCGATCCGCGGACGGTCGAGGAGATCATCCTCGTTATGCGTCAGGCGGGGCCAGGCCCGTACGCCGACCGTATCCGAGCGCTAGTCGCGATCTTGTGGCGCGCCGGGTTGCGGATCAGCGAAGCCCTCGCGCTCACGGAGTCAGATCTGGACCCGAAGACCGGGTCGGTACTCGTCCCGCGCCGGCAAGGGCGGGAAGCGAAGGATGGTCGGGATGGACGACTGGGGGTGGGAGCACGTCGCTCGCTGGACCGAGCATCGGATTCAGCTGCCCATCGGTCAGCTGTTCTGCATCCTCGCCGGACCCACCCGCGGCCGCGGCTGGTCCGCGACCGCCGCGCGAGGCGAACTGCGCCGGCTCGCAATCCATGCTGGCGTGCGCCGGCGGTTCGCCCCGCACCAACTCGGGCACGCTCACGCGATCGAGATGGCGCACGAAGGAATCCCGCTGCCAATCATCCAGAGGCAGCTCGGGCATGCACATCTCGGCATCACATCGATCTATCTCCAGGGCATCGTTACACGCGAGATCGTCGACACGGTCCATCACCGCCGACCGCCGGTAATCTCCGCGAGCGCCGGCCTGCGGCCAAAACGGACAACCAAGAGGGACCGTGTGATCGGCGCATCACGCGCCCGTCTCAATCGCCGGACTCGAGGGCCGCGACCGCGCCCAATGGGCGCTACCCATGATGTCCGACAGCGGGCGCGTCGCGGGCGGCGACAGGGGCCGAGATCGTGCCGCTTCGCATCAGCAGCAGCCAAGCCGTCGCGTCGTCGGATACTGCCGCTTCGAGCGCGGGGTGTATGGCGCGATGCTCCCTGGCGATTGCGGCCAAGTGAGCGCGAGAACCGGCAGGCCTGCTCGTGCTCAGATCCGAACAGATCGTCCGTCGGGGCTACCAGTTTGATCGTGCGGGAAGCCGAAGGTTAGCTGAACTGCGACAGCACCGCCTGTGGACGGACTCTCAGTCGCATCTTTTCGTGATCGCTCACTTCGTTACAGAAACCAGGAAGCTGACCAGTGACTGAATCTGCGTCTTGCTCAACGTCTGGCTGAAGGTCGAGGGCATGACGCCGGCGATGAACCCGGAGGGGATGTAGGCGTACGGGTGGACGATCGCGGTGGTGACGCATTGGGTCAGGGAAGCTCCACGTACTGTCTTGGAGGCAGGCAGGCGGCAGTCGGAGGCGAGGCGCTGCGTCAGATTCGGGCCGACGGTCCCGCTCGTGCCCGCGGCGGCCAAGGTGTGGCAGCCGCCGCAGCCGGCCTGGCCGGTGAACAGGGCCTTGCCGGCGGCGGCGCTCGCGCCCGCGGAGGACGACGACGAACTGGTCGTCGAGGCGGAGCTGGTCGAGGAGAAGGGAGTGGAGTGTGCCGCCGAAGTGGCGCGCGGCGGTTTGCGGACCGCTCCCCCGGGGCCTCCGATGCTCACATAGATCGCCGCCGCCACTGCGACGGCTGCGACCGCCGCAACGAGTAGCACGCGCGGTCGGGATCGGCGGCCGTCGGCCGGTTTGATGCCTAGTGCGAGGGACTTGGTCCTCGGTTGCGCCTTGACTAACGTAGCTTCAGCGAAGCTGTCCGACCGACGTGCATCGGTTGAGTGACTCGCGGGCTTCGCTTCACTGTCTGGCTCCGTTGCCTCACTCCGGTCCGGTTCGGCATTGCGATCCCGTGCACTGCGGGAAAGGACCGTCTCCGCGGAGGACGGCGATTCTTGCTCCACGTCGGTGATTCGTGGGGTAGCTCCCGACACTGGATTGGTCGTCGGTTCTTGAGCTACTGGAGGGGTCCTTTGACCCGGGCCGTCCGCTACGCCCGGGTCGAGATCGTCAGCTGAAGAAGGCGAGAGGGTGATCGATCGGGGATCGGCCGAAACCGGAGCGGCTGCGCCGGTGCGGAATTCGTCCCCAGCCGGGACGGGATGCCCACCCGGCGATCGTCGTTCGCCGCCATGCCCTTCGGGTTGTTCTTCTTGTGCGGTGGGCTCGCGGGCAGGCACGACGGGCAGCACTGCACTGCGCAATAACGAAGCAGGCCCAGCTGCTGCAGGGGCTTGCGTCTGCGACGCATATACGGGCGTAGCCCGCGCTGATGATTCAGCTGGGGGCGCGGGTCCATCGGGCGCGCGGGGCTCGGACGTCTGGGTTGGCTCTTCGGTCGCTAGCTCGTCGCTCGGCGACGCCGGCCCCGATGTCTGCGCGCGGCTGCCCTGAGATCGCCCGGTGCTAACCGAAGGGGGCGGGCTCCCCGTCTCGCTGTGACTGGGCAGGCGGGCGTCGCGCCGCCATAGCGCCCCGTAGCGGGCGATGGTGATCTCTTCTAGCTCTTCCCAGGCCTCGGTCGCGTCCTGTGTCCGTCGTGCGGGGTCCTTGACGAGCAGTCGATCGATCCAGCGCGCGAGACCCGGGTCCACATCCGGGTTTATCTCGGTCGCGGACGGGATCTCCTCGGTTACGTGGCGCATGAGTATCGCCATCGGCGACCCGCTGTCGTGAAAGGGCAGACGACCGACCACCTGCTCCCACGCCATCACGCCGACTGAGTAGAGATCGGTCCAAGCTCCGACTCCCTGGCCCATCGCCTGCTCAGGGGCCATGTAGCTCGGTGTGCCGACGACTGAGCCGGTGGCCGTCACGAAGGAGCTCGCAAGCGTCTGCTGCGTCGCTTTGGCAATTCCGAAGTCAGCGATCTTCACCCGCCCCTCGTCGGTAACCATGAGATTCTCCGGCTTGAGATCGCGGTGCACGATGCCAAGACTCTGCGCGTAGGCAAGGCCAGCCAGTACGCCCTCCATCACGCCAGATAGCTGAGACAGCGAAAACTTGCCCACGTACGGCCGCAGGGAGCCCCGCGGGACGTACTCCATGGCTATATAAGGAACACCCTCTTCTTCGAGATACTCATGGACCGTGACGATGCTGGGGTGATTCAGCGCACCCGCGAGACGCGACTCGCGTAGAAACCGATGGGCCATTTCCGGCTGCTCGGAATGGAAAGTGCTTAGCTCCTTTAGCGCCACGTCCCGATCGAGCGTCGCCTGGCGAGCCAGGTACACGGCAGCCATCCCACCGTGTCCGATCCGGCGGATGATCTCGTACTGGCCGACGCGCCGCCGCCGCTCGGTAGGGGACCGATCGAACGGCGGAGCAGGAACCACTCGGTCGCGGGACGGGCCTTCGCCGCCTTCAGCCATGCGCCTCCTCCATGAGCGAACGAGCAAATGCTACGGCACGAAATCGCGAGCGGCACCCGGATGGTGAACGCTGGTCGATCGACCCGCTTTCCTCAGCTCCGTCTGTGCTTTCAGAAACATAGGGGATGTTTGCGACCACGCTTCTGCTCGCCGCCTGGACAGCGCGCGGTTGAGACGCTGATGCGTTCCCCCGCGTGCTCGGCCAAGCGGATTTTGCCGCCCCGACGTCTGACGCCACCGAGTTGTCGGCGGCGGGCTAGGATCGGCGCCCGACGCGATCTAAAGCCCCCGTGAAGCAGCAACTCTCCTCCGGGGGGTCGTGGGTCGATCGCCACCGACGACACTGCTGACCCGCTCGCCGCCGCTTGGGTTCGTGCGGCCTGCCGGACGTGCCGTACAGTGGCCGGGCATGGACGGCCGCGACGACGTCCCGCTGACCAACCTCGACGAGCCGCTATTCAAAGATTCGCGCGCGACGAAGCGGGATCTCGTCGAATACCTCGAGGCGGTGCACGAGCAACTGCTCGGCGAGCTGCGTCATCGGCCGCTGTCGGTGGTTCGGGCGCTGCGCGGCCAGAGGCCGTTCATGCAGAAGAACGTCCCGAGCTACGCGCCGCCGTGGATCGAGACGGTGACGATCTGGGCCGAGCGCTCGAAGCGCGATGTTGCCTACGCGCTCTGCAACGACTGGCGGACGCTGCTGTGGTTCGCGAACCAACGGGCGGTGGAGTACCACCCGACGCTCGCTTGCGCCAATTCGCATGGGTTCGCCCAATCGCACCTGGTGCTAGATCTCGACCCGCCCGCCGAGGCCGGGTTCGACGCCGTGGTGCGCGTCGCGGAGCTCGTGCGTCGCGTGCTCGCAGACGCCGGGCTTGCGGGCGCTGTCAAGACCAGTGGTGCTAAGGGGTTGCACGTGTTCGTCCCGATCGCGCAGCCCACGAGTGGTGAGGACATCGCCGCGGCCACGCGGGCGCTTGCCGCCCGCGCCGAGAGCATCGACCCAGAGCTGGCAACAACCGCCTACGTCCTCGCGGAGCGGGGCGGCAAGGTGTTCCTCGACGCCACCCGCACGGGCGGTGCGACCGTAGTCGCCGCCTACAGTCCGCGCATCCGGCCTGGTACGCCGGTGTCGTTTCCGGTCTCGTGGGACGAGCTCGACCGCGTGGTGCCCACCGATTTCACGATCCACACCGTGCCGGCGCTCCTCCGGGGCGGCAACCCCTGGGCCGACCGCCTCCCCGAGCCTCAGCCGCTGCCCGCCGACCTGATCGAGGAGGGCCGCGCGATTCCGATCGCTCGGGTCCAAGCGATGCACGAGGGCAAGCGCCGTGTCCGCGCGCGGCGCGGACGGGCTGATACCTAGCTCGGGCACATTCGGGCCGTCATTCCCAGGCGCACCCTGTGATCGGTTTCTAGCTTCCTGCCGGCAGCGTGCCAGTGCGATGAGTTCAATGGCTTCGGCCGGTCTTTGCTGAAACGGTTCGAGAAAGAAGGAGCCTGATGATGGGCAAGCTGGTGGTAACCGAGTTCGTATCGATCGATGGTGTCTTCGAGGATCCGGGCGGAGCCGAGAACTACGAGCACGGCGGCTGGACGTTCGAGTACAACCGCGGTGAGGACGGCGACAGGTTCAAGGTCGACAAGCTGATGGAGGCCGATGTCCAGCTCCTCGGCCGGACGGACCTACGACGGCTTCGCGGAGGCGTGGCCTTTCCGCGAAGGGGGCTTTCGCCGACAAGATCAACAACGGCCCGAAGTACGTGGTCTCGAGCACGCTCACGGATCCGGAGTGGCAGAACACAACGGTGATCTCGGGCAACGCCGCCGAAGGGGTCTCGAAGCTCAAGGACGAAACCAACGGGACGATCCTCGTCGCCGGGAGCGGCACACTCGTGCAGGCGCTGCTCGCGGCGGAATTGGTCGACGAACTGCGGCTGATGGTCTTCCCGACGATCCTCGGGAGCGGCAGGCGCCTGTTCCCTGACGGCATCGACAGGCTGAAGCTGAAGCTCGCTGAGAGCCGGACTGTCGGCCCGGACGGCGTACAGGTCCAGGTCTACAGCCGAGCCGACTAGGTTCGGCATTCAGGCCAGCCCGTAGAACCGGGCTTCGCCCTGGCGCTGCCTGGCGTTGCCGGCGTGCCGTGGAGCGCCTCCGGTGCGGTATCGTCGCGCCATCGACGAGCTGTTCGTGATCAACCTCCGGGACGCAGTCGCGATCGGGCATCCTCGGGTGGCAACCCTCATCCAGCTCGAGCCAGATGGCGTGACGTGGCCTGACACCGGCGTCAACGTGCAGATCATGCAGCCGGGCCAGCCCAACTGCCGCTACCACTCTGAGCCGGTACAGGAGGACTTCCTCGTCCTGCAAGGAGAGTGCATTGCGATCTTTGACGGTGAGGAGCACCGGCTGCGCCAGTGGGACTTCCTCCACTGCACCGCCGGAACGGAGCACGCCTTCGTGGGGGCCGGCGCCGGGCCGTGCGCGGTCCTGATGATCGGCTCCAGGCGCGAGGACGCATGCCACTACGCCGTGAACGATTTGGCTGCGCGATACGGCGCCTCGGTGTCGGAGGAGACTGACGATCGTTTGGAGGCGTACGCTGACTGGAGCGCTGAGGCGCCCTATGCCAAGGTCCCGAATCCTTGGCCGCTCAGGTGAGGTGAGCCACCGAGCGGCTTCCGATCCGCTCTTCGCCATTCGCGCACAGCCGGCGCGGCCGGGGAGCTGCTCGCGGGATGGTCGAGACGAGGACGTCTGATGGCGGTGGGATCGGGGCTTTTGCGCCTGGGCGGTTATCCGTTCGAGGTGCGCTACAGCGATGGGGCGCGGGTGCGGGCGAGAGCCGCGGCAGACCTCGCCGCGGACGCCTACGCCTATTTCAGTGGTCTGTTCTCGGCCATCCCGCCGGACATCGCCGTCATCGTGGCTCGACGAGGGGGACTGGCCGGATAGCAGCCCCCCGTACGGCCTGCCGTTCTTTAGGGATGATGCCGGCGAGATCCGTCCGGGCATGGTGGTGATGCCCGCCGGAGGCGGGGACTTCTGGGTCGCCATGGCGCAGGACCTCCGAGACGCGTCGCCCCGCGGGTATGCGAAGTTGCTCGCGGCCTATCCTGACGGCGCGGGCGGCGTGGACCTGCAGCCGTTTTTCGACCTCGTCACGATTCATGAGCTCGGTCACGCATTCGAGGTACTCGGAGATCTGCGGCTCCCGACCTTCTGGCTCAGCGAGATCTTCGTCAACCTGGCCCTGCATGCGTTCGTCGCGACCCGGCGGCCCTCGAGTCTGCCGACGCTCGAGGTGCTGCCGAAAGTGGGAGCGGGAAGTCGACGCTTGCCGCTCGGATGCGGGCCGAGGGATACAGCACGCTGGAGCGAGCTGCAGGCCCATTACACAGGTGGTGATAATCCGATGAGTCCATTGAACTACGTCTGGTTTCAGTACCGGTGGCAGCGGCTGGCGGCGAGGATGTTCGAGGTCGACGGTGAGGGCGGACTGGTTCGCTTTTGGGATTGCTTTCGCGCGAGGGATCGCGTCGACTCCCGCGACGCCACGGCGGCCTCACTCGTTCCGCTCCTGAGGACCGAGGTGAGCGAGATCCTCGCTTCAGCAGTTCGGGATTGGCGATAGACGCTGTGAGGTCTCGGTCATCGAGGGCGCGATCGTCCAGACACGCGCTTGGGCGCCGCCGGTTCACGCGTGAGCACCTCGCGCAGCTCGTCGAGTGACTCGTCGATCAAGCGGCGCAGAGCGGCGGGATCGTCCTGCGCGACCCAGCGGGCGAAGGCGACGTGGAAGACCGTGAGACCGGTCTGGGCCGCGAGGGTCGCGGCGTTGAGCGGCACGCCCCGCTCGAGGAGAGCGGCCGTGATCGAGCCAGCGAGCCGCTGGAGCTTGATCAGCTCGCGCTCCTGCAGCTCGGGGTTGTCCATGATGATTTGAGCCCGCAGGCGCGCAAACGGAAGGCGCTCTTCGAACATCGCGGCGATTGGATCGAACCCGGCCGTGACAGCGGCGAGCGGGCGAGCGTCCGCGGGCGCTGCGGCGAGCGCCTCGAGCCAGATCCGCTCGAGCTCGTCGGACCCGAAGAACAGAACCTCGCGCTTGTCCGAGAAGTAGCGGAAGAACGTGCGCTTGGTCAGCCCGGCGTGTTCGGCAATGTCGGTGACGGTGGTGGCGTCGTAGCCCTGCTCGGCGAAGAGCTCGATCGCCGCCTTGGTGAGGCGGCCTTGGGCGTCCGGCCTCCAGCGTGGCATTGGGAGGAAGCGTAGTTGATGACACCCCGTGACATGGCTGTGCTAACGTGATGACACCAGGTGCCATACCGCAGCCGAACTGGAGATACTCATGCGCATATTCGTCACCGGCGCTTCGGGCCACGTCGCCTCCGCCGTCATCCCGGAACTGCTGAACAACGGCCACCAGGTCGTTGGCCTGGCGCGCTCGGACGCCTCCGCTGAGGCGGTCGCCAAGCTCGGCGCCGAGGTGCGCCGCGGCGATCTCGACGACCTCGACGGGCTGCGGCAGGCCGCGAGTGAGGCCGACGGCGTCATCCATCTCGCTTTCAAGCACGAGCTGATGCTCTCGGGGCGTTTCGAGGCGGCGGTCGACTCCGACCTGGCGGCCACCCAGGCGCTCGGCGAGGCCCTGCGCGGCAGCAACAAGCCGTTTGTCACGACAAGCGGCACCCTTATGCTCGCGATGGCCGGCATCAACGGTCGCCCCGGAACCGAGGACGACCAGATTCCCGCGGGTCCGCGGGTTGATGCGGCCAACTACACGATCGGGCTCGCCCAGGAGGGCGTACGTTCAGCTGTCATCCGCCTCGCGCCCATGGTCCACTCCGACCTCGACCACCACGGCTTCACGCACGCGCTGATCGAGTTCGCGCGGCAGAACGGCGTCGCCGCCTACGTCGGTGACGGTTCGAACCGCTGGCCGGCGGCCAACACCTACGACATCGGCGTGCTCTACCGCCTGGCCGTCGAGCGGGGGCCGGCCGGCGCGACCTACCACGGCACAGGTGACGACGGCATCCCGCGGAAGGTGATCGCGGAGACGATCGCCAACAAGCTGGGCGTGCAGGCCGAGAGCATCACCGAGCAGGAGGCACCGCGCTACCTCGGCTTCCTCGCCGCCTTTGCCAGCCTCGACAACCCGACTTCGAACGCCAGGACCCGTGAAGTGCTCGGCTGGGAGCCAAGCCACGCCGGCTGGGTCGAGGACGTTCAGACGGGCCATTACATCGACTGACCCCCGCGTGGAGCGAGAAGCTGGTGGCGATCTCGGCGCGGTGAACTCCACCCTGGGGTAGAGCCCGCTTCTACCGCCGCGCCGATGTACGATCGCCGCCGCCCTAGGAGGATCCAGTCGTACTCTCTCAAGGCCGACTGGAAGGGCTGCTGGGTGTTCACCTCGTTGACGAATCTCGCACTGCGCTATCCGCGCCGGATGGCCGTCCTCGCATTCGTGTTCTTCATCGGCGCGGGCGTGTACGGCGGGCCCACCGCGGGCTTGTTGAGCGCGCGAAACGGCTTCGTCGCTCCGTCCTCGCCCTCCGCCCGCGCGCAGCAGGACATCGAGCGGGCGACGGGCGCCGAGACCGGCCCCGGCGTGCTCGCGCTCGTCAGTGCGCCGCCCTCAAGCCCTGCAGTCTCCGGCGTCGCCCGGGCGATAGCTGCGGTGCCTGGGGTCGCGGCCGTCGCCACGCCGCCCGTCGGCGCGGCCAGCCCGAACTCGCCGCTCGTCTCGCGCGACGGCCGCTCATCGCTCGTCGCCGTGACCCTGCGCTCCGGGCCTGACTCCAACAAAGTGGTCTCGGCAATTACGGCGTCGCTGCACGGCCGGCGCGACGTGGTGCTCGGCGGACCCGATGTCGCGGGCAAGGAGATCAACAACCAGGCATCCAAGGACCTGGGATTCGCCGAGCTGCTGGCGTTCCCGCTGCTCGCGATCATCGCGTGGCTGATCTTCCGCGGCGTCGCGGCGCTGTTGCCGATTGCCGTCGGTGGCGCCAGCGTGCTCGGATCGTTCGTGATCCTGCGCCTGGTCAACGAGCAGTTGTCGCTGTCGAGCTTCGCGTTGAACCTCGTGATCGGCATGGGACTGGGACTTGCCGTCGACTACAGCCTGCTGCTGGTGTGGCGGTTTCGAGAGGAGCTGAGCGGGGGCGCTGAGGTCTCGGCTGCCCTCGAGGCGACTCTCCGAACCGCCGGGCGGACGATCAGCTTCAGCGCCGCCACGGTGGCCGCAGCGATGCTGACGCTGACGCTGTTTCCGCAGCGGTTTCTGATCTCGATGGGGGTTGGCGGCGCGGCCACTGCGCTTGCCGCCTGCGCGGCGGCGCTGCTCGTGGTCCCCGCGCTGCTCGTGCTGTTGGCCGGTCGCATCGGGCGCGTGAAGCCTGCGCCGGAGGGAACCGGCCGCTGGTACCGGCTCGCCCACGTCGTGATGCGCAGGCCGGCACTCGTGGCCGCCGGAACCACGCTCGCGCTGCTCGTGATCGCTTCGCCCACGCTTCACGTCCGATGGGCCGGCGTCGACGCGACCGACTTGCCGCCGGGGCAGAGCGCACGCATCGTCTCCGACGCGCTGAATCGCGAGTTTCACCGCCCCGGAGCTCGATCCGATCACGATCGCCGCCACTGCGCCCGCCTCGGCCGGCCCGCAGCTGGGCGCGTACGCGCGGCGGCTGCGCGCGGTGCCGAGCGTCGCCGGCGTGCAGCCGCCGCGGTATTGGGCAACGGGAGGTGGGAGATCCGGCTCGGTTCCGCCGGCGACCCGATCTCGACGCAGGCGCAGCGAACGATCGAGCGGATCCGCGCGATGCCCGCGCCTGCGCCGTTGCTCGTCGGCGGCAGCGCGGCGTCGTTCGTAGACCAGCAGGCGTCCATTGCGAGTGCTCTTCCACTCGCGCTCAGCGTGCTGGCGGCCGTGACGCTCGCGATCCTCTGGCTGATGACGGGCTCTTGGTGCTACCGGTCAAGGCGCTTCTGATGAACGCGCTGACCGCCGCAACCGCCACCGGCCTGCTCGTATTCGTGTTCCAGGACGGGCGGCTGACCGGCGTGCTCGACTACGTGAGTCAGGGCGGGATCGAGCAGACCGACTTTCTCGTGCTCGCGGCAATCGTGTTCGCGCTCTCGACTGACTACGGCGTGCTGCTGATCACGCGGATCAAGGAGGCGCGCGACGGCGGTCGCGACAACCGCGAGGCGATCGCGGTCGGGCTCGAGCACACCGGACGGATCGTCACCGCCTCGGCGGTGCTGCTGGCGGTCGCCATCGGCGCCTTTGCCACGTCGAAGATCATCTTCCTCAAGCAGATCGGATTCGGCGCGCTTGTTGCGGTGCTGGTCGACGCGTTCATCGTCCGTTCGATGCTCGTGCCCTCGCTGATGGCGCTTCTTGGCGAGCGGAACTGGTGGTCGCCGCGTGCGCTACGCAGGTTGCATGACCGCCTCGGGCCGGACGCGGGCCGGCAGCCGAGCTCGCGGTCGGGCGTGGCGGCCTGCTCCGAGATCGCGCCCGCGGGATTGGACGCGCGGTCGACGGGATCGTGACCGGCGCCCGCCCCCGCTCGCGCGTGAGATCCGCTGGCCCGCGCTCGGCCTGCTGGCCGCGTTCCTGGTCGCGGGGGGGTAGGGTGGCGGCCTGCTGATGGTGCCCCGGTGGACGTCCGCGGTGAGGTGTGAGGCGCCGCGGCGGCGTCACGCTCGACGCGGGCGGGGACGGGTGGCCGGTGGGGGTGTAGTTGTTGGTGGAGCGGGTGGCGTGAAGCAGGGGGGGAGGAACGACGGTGTTGCGGTGTCGGCCGGCGGGCGGCGCTGATCGTGCGCCAACAGCAGCTCGTGACCCAGCTGCGCGCGGCCCAGGCGGGGCTCGCCGAGCGCTCGCGCGCGGAAGAGCGTAACCGCATCTCTCGTGACCTCCATGACGTGATCGCCCACACGCTGACGGTTTCGCTGCTGCACATCGCGAGCGCCCGGCTGGCGGGTGTCCGAGGATCCTGACGAGGCGGTGCGGGCCCTCGCGGAGGCCGAGCGGCTCGGACGTCAGAGTCTGGAGGAGGTCCGCAGTGTCGTCGGCCTGCTGCGTTCCGGCGCGGGCGACGATGGCTCGCGGCTCGCGCCGGTGCAGGGACTCGAGGCGCTCGACGATCTCGTGGAGCGCTTCCGCAGCGCCGGCGCCGAGGTTAGCCTCGATCGCTCGGAGGCCGTCGCAACGCTCCCCGCGACAGCTAGCACGACGCTCTACCGGATTGCCCAGGAGGCGTTCACGAACGCCGCCAAGCACGCTCCGGGAAACCCGGTTTCGGTCCGCGTCGATGTCATCGGCGGGCACGTGGAGCTCACGGTGGAGAGCGCCGGGATCCCGGGGGACGGGCGGGGGATGGGTCTCGAGACGATGCGCGAGCGAGCCGAGGCAGTCGGCGGCACCTGCGCTGCCGGTCCGGGAGGCGCCGGATGGCTGGTGCACGCCTCGGTCCCGGTTACGGGCGGGCCGTGAGCGCACCCGGCGCTCGCGCCATCCGTGTACTCCTGGTCGACGATCAGGAGCTGATTCGTGCCGGCCTGCGGGGCGTTCTACGCGCCCGCTTCGGCTTTCAAATCGTCGGGGAGTGCACCCACGGAGGCGAGGTCGCAGGTGCCGTCCGCGCGCTGCGGCCCGACGTCGTCCTGATGGATGTGCGGATGCCCGTGCTCGACGGCATCGAGGCGACCAGGCGGCTTCGGGAAGACCCGAGCGCCCCGCCTGTTCTTGCCTTGACGACGTTCGAGGACGACGAGGTGCTGGCGGGCATGCTCCGCGCCGGAGCAGCGGGATCCGTGCCGAAGGGGTTGCCGCCCGAGGACCTCCAGCGAGCAGTGCGCGCTGTGGCCGGCGGAGACGCGTGGCTCGACCCGTCCGTGACCGGGCGGGTGCTGGCCGTGTACCGCGACGCCCCGGGCGCTCGCGCCGCCGCCGGTGCCGGTGCCGCGGATCCCGCGGCGACGAGCCTGACCGCGCGCGAGCGCGAGGTGCTCGCACTGATTGCCACCGGACTGACGAACGACGAGATCGCCGAGCGGCTCGTGCTCGGGGTGGGCACGATCAAGACGCACGTCAACCACATCTTCCTGAAGCTTGGTGTGCGTAATCGAGCCGAGGCGGTGATCTTTGCATTCGACCGCGGCCTGGCTACGGCGGATCGGCCATGAGCTGCCGGCTTACTACGATGGTGCTGTGAGCGGCCCGAGGGTGCCCGGCGGGGTGGTGCACAAGTTGCCCGCCGATCTGCGCCAAGCGCTGATTGCCAACGCCACAGCACTCGATGCCTGGACGGACATCACGCCGTTGGCCCGCAACGAGTTCATCTGCTGGGTGGAGGATGCCAAGAAGGCGAGCACCCGCGAGCGCCGGATCCGGCGGACCCAGGAGGAGCTGGAGGATGGCCTGCGACGGCCCTGCTGCTGGCCCGGGTGCAAGCACCGCGAGCGAGACGGCAGATAGCGCACCCGGCTTATGCTCGACGGGGCTCACCGCGGCGGGGGCCGCGTGACGCTCCTGCCCGCGGGGTAGGAACGTGTCGACGAGTTCGACACACGAGGAGGGAGTCATGGCGAACCAGGACGAGGACCATGACGTAGCGATGCCCACCGGGCAACGCGGCGGATCGGAGCTGGGAGAGGACGAGGCGCGCAGAAAAGGTCCGTGGGCGGCGAAGGCGCAGGGAGGAATTGTCCCGGAGGAGTTGGGGGGCTCTGACGCGTCGGCCGAGCTCCAGCCGGAGGACCCGGAGCTCACGAGCTCCGTGGTCGGGCGGCAGGCGCCTTCTGATGATCCGGCGACCGAGTCCGGTGTCGACCGCCAAGGTGGCGACCAGGCCGACGCCGTCGCGGACGGCGGCCCACGCGTGCCGGCCGGTACGGAGCCCGACCTGAAGGATGCCGCGAGCGGGCCCCGTCAGGTCGACATCGAGTCGGCGCAGTAGCGCACGCGCGTCAATTGCCCGACGGCGTGGTCGGGAGGGGATGGCCGTGCGCGTGGAGGTGCACGGGAAGGGCGCCGGCCGGGCGCTTCCCCTTGTCGGTGCGTTCGGCGTAGCGGTCGTAGATCGCCTGTACCTCTTCCATGGCCGCAGTGAGTTCTGCGGCCGTGAGATATCTGACGCTGTCGGTCACGAACGCGGCGCGCCGCCATTTGGCCGGATACGTCAGGCGCCGCGACCACCACTCGCGCATCCGATTGTTGTTGCGCTCGAGGAAGGTCCGCTCCAGTGCCTCGCCGGCAGTAGCCGTCTCCGGGTCAGCTGTGCCGGTTTCGAAGCTCCGGGTGTCGCTCGTGAGGCGCCAGGGCCGGCTACGCCCCCGCCCATGGCCGGCCTCCTCCACGAACCCGTACCTCGCGAGGGTCTGGAGGTGCCAGGACATGTTTCCCGGGCTCTCATCGAGCAACTCCGCCGCCCGGGTGGCCGTGACCTCCCCGTCCCGGCGCATCGCCTCCAGGAGCTCCACGCGCAACGGGTGCGCGAGCGCCCGCATGGCTCGCGCGTCGGTGACCACCTGACGGCGCCGCTGCGGGCGTGCTGACGACGCCCCGGCGGCCGTATCGCTATCTCCCGGGACCTGCGCACGAAGATCCCGCTTCGGTTCGGTATTCGTGCTCGAACGCTGAGCCTTCGACATCGTCAGACGCGTCGGGTTACTGCGGCGCCCGCGCCGCGGGGTGGCTCATCGTCCTGCGAGGCACGGTCAGGCGGAGGCCGATGTCGACGAGCAGCCAGCCCGTCGCGGACCGCATGCCTTCGATGACTCGGCGCTCACGTAGGGGCCTGTTTCCCGCCTTCGCGGTGCTCTGGAGTTCGACAACACGATCCTGGATGAGCGCTTGAGCGAGTGCTGGGTTTTGCCACATGGCCTTCTCCTTTCACAAGCAACCTTGTCACAAGACTACTTGTCAAAAGAAGTCTTGTCAAGGAACCACTGGCAGCGGTGCGACAGCCGCGACGATCGCGGGGCTGGCGGCCCTCGGACAAACCTGACAGGGCGCAGGCCGGTGCCTCTCCCTCTCGCGGGAGAGCGGCGGCGAGCCCATGGCTGCCGTCATCGTCCGACCCAGTCGGCTAGGCGGCGGCTGACCGCGGGATTGGCGCTGGGTACGCCTAGCGACCGCCCATCAGGCCGGCGGTGGAAAGGCCGAAGCCGCCATCCACACGAAGCACCGCGCCGGTGATGTAGGCCGCCGCCGGGGACAGGAGAAACGCCACAGTGCCCGCGAGCTCATCGGTTCCGCCGATCCGTCCGAGCGGGATCGAGCGCTTGATCGCCTCCTGGATCGGGCTCGGCAATGCCCTGACCTTCGGCGTGGCGATCAGGCCAGGCATGACCACGTTGCAGCGCACCCCGCGCGACGCCCATTCAGCCGCGAGCGTGCGCGCCATGCCGACCAAGCCCGCTTTCGCGGCCGTGTAGGCGACCTGGCCTGGGAGCCCGGTTTCCGCCGACGCAGAGGAGATCAGCACGACTCGACCGTCGCCGCATTCGGCCAGACTGGGGAACGCCGCCTGCACCACATGGAACTGTCCCGACAGGTTCGTCTCGAGGTCCTTGCGCCACTCCTCCTCGGGGAACTCCTCGGCTCGGTGGATCGTGTCGACGACGCCTGCGTTCGCCACCACCGTGTCGAAACGTCCGACGCGCTTTGCACAGTTCCGCCACCGCGGTCTCGGCGGCGCCACGGTCACGCACGTCGAAGTTGGCGGTGGCCGCGACAGCCGCGTTGTCCGCGAATGCCGACTCGACGTCGGGCTTGAGGTCGCACGCACCGATCCGGCAATCGCAGGCGGCGAGCGCGTCGATGATCGCACGGCCAATGCCACCCGTCGCGCCCGTCACCAGCACACGCCGGCCGTGCGGCGCGGTGCTCACGGCCATCAAGCCTCGCAGTCCAGTTGAGCGTTCGGCTTCGCCAGCCCGTAGCGGGTCCAGTGGCGCTCGGGGATGTCTCCCGGGTCCTTGTACCAGTACCAGACACAGGGATCTCGGTCGTAGTCGTCGGGCGGGTCGGAGGGGTACATCGGGTGACCGATCCACTCGATCGGTTGGATCTCGTTCATGAATGCGCAGTGCGTGCAGTACAGCGGGAAGCCCTTGCGTCCGTAACTCCAGTCGTGCGCCTCCTGTGTGACACCCATCGCGCCCGGTCCCCGGTAGGCGCCGTTGCGCCACAGACGTTGACCGGAGCCACACGGATTCATGCGGAAGGTGAACTTCTCCTCGTCCTCCTCGATCTCAAACGCGCCGGGGTTAGGGCCGGTGCCCGAGCACGGAATGCGCCCGCCAGGTGGCCGCGAGGGCATAGACGATCTGCTTGCGATCCAGCGTCTCGATCGTCTCGACATCATGTCTCCACCCCCGCTCGTTGCCGTAGCGCCAGGCCGCCTCAACGCCGTCGTCGCCCAGGTTCTCCTGGACGAAGCTGATCAGGCCGAGCATCCCGCCCGCCATCAGGTCGTGCAGGTAGCGCCACTCGTGCTTCATCTCCTGACAGAGCTTGCGCGCCGCCACCACGTCGCCGGAGTCGATCGCCTCGATCGCCCGGTCCATCGTCGGCCGCGACAGGTCACGAAGCTCCTGCTCGTCGAACCAACGCTCCTCGGCCATCGTCCCTCCTCGCCTCGTGGGCGCGCAATGCTATCCGGCTGCAGCAGCCTGCCAGGGATGCCGGTGCGCCGCGGCGACGGCGGGCCGGAACCACGGCCCGCCTCCCGAGCGTGTCCCGGCCGCCGGTCAGAAGGCGCTGGCGGTTCGACCGTTTAGCGTCTCCAGAAAGCCAGTCGCTGGACCGACGCCGTCAGGATGTGACCCCAGGTGATCTGTGCGTCCTGGCGCTGCGAGATCGCCTCGAACGGGCTGAAGCGCATCTCATCCCCGGTTCCGAGCTTGATCGTGCCGTCATCCTGCCGGGTGCCGTCGATGTAGATCCAACCGCGCTCGACGCGAGCGTTCCCACTCATCGCCAAAGCGTAGCTACACCTCAGTCTCTCCGACGTGCGCGTACGATGGCTGGCGGCGATGAGGTGTTTCTCGCTACGCGTTCTCCTGGCTGCGGTCGTGCTCGTGTGGTTGCTGCTCGCGCTCTGGCGCGTGCCCGGAGCGAGCGCGCAGTCGACCGGCTTCGTCACGGCGCCCGGGGGATCGTTCCTCGTGGATGCGCAGGGCCGGCGGTTGGAGTTGCACGGCGTCAACCTCGTGGCCAAGTGCGCGGCCGGGACATACGCTTCGAGCGCGCCTGGGCAACCGTGCCTGCCGGGAGGAAGTGGGTCTGAGCTGGGTTACGTGCTCGCCCCGGACGCGCGCGATGCCGGGCGGCGCTTCACCGCGAATGATGCGGCCACGCTGCGGGCTTTGGGGTTCTCGGTGGTTCGGCTGGGAATCATTTGGGCCGGGCTCGAGCCCGGCCCGGCGGGTGCGCATCCGGACGATCCGACCTACTGCTCCGAGCATCTCCCGGGCACTCCGTTTGCGGATCTGGGCGGTGCGGACCCCTATGACCAGGCGACTCTCGATGCCTACCTGGGAAGGGTGGACACGATCGTTGGGCTGCTCGGGCGCGAGCACATCCGCGTACTGCTCGACATGCACCAGGACGCGTGGGGGCTCCCGTTCGCCAACGCCGGCAGCGCGACACCGTGGATGGCCGAGGGAGCCCCGGCCTGGGCGACCTGTACGAGCGGCGCGCCGTTTGAGCGGCCGGCGGCGTGGCAGTCGGCGTACACCGATCCGGCGGTCAACGCGGCCTTCCAGCACTTCTGGGCAAACGACGTCAGCGGCGATCTACAGGGTCAGTACATCCGGGTCCTCTCCGCGGTGGCGCGGCATTTCGCCGGCGATCCGGATGTGCTGGGCTATGAGCTGTTCAACGAGCCGGCCGGGCCGCTGCTGGCGAGTCCGCCCGAGTTCGACCGCCAGCTCCAGTGCTTCTACGCGGGCACGGGCTACGCCCCCGTGTCCTGCGCAGCGGCGGTCGGTCCCTCACAGGCTCCAGCGCAAGGCGCGATCCCCGCCGTGCTGGCCGCTGACCCTAACCATCTGGTCTTCTACGAGGCACCGGTGCTGACCGACTACGGCGCGCCGGAGACGATCGGCATCGCCGAGCCGCTTCCCTTCCCGCGCCTGGTCCTGAGCTTCCACGACTACGGCGGCACTCCGGGCGGCAGCTCGTTCGCCTGTACTCAGCCGACGTGCGCCACCCAGGAGCAGAGCACGATGTCGCTGTTCGCGACCGAGCGCGGGGCCACGCGTACACAGCAGGCGGGGGGTCCCGCCTGGCTGCTGAGCGAGTTCGGCGCCGAGCCGTACGCCCCTGACATCGCCAACGTCGCCCGCCTGGCGGATCGCGATCTGCTCTCTTGGATCTACTGGGCCGCCTTTCAGTTGCACGACCCCACCGGCGGGCCCGGCGAGGGGTTGCTCGACGAGCTGACCCGCCGGCCTGACCCCGTCCGGGCGGCTGTGCTGGCGCGCACCTATCCGCTTGCCACCGCCGGCACCCCGCTCAGTCAGTCCTTCGATCCGGCCACCGGCGCGTTCGCCTTCACCTACCGCGCTGACCCCGGCGTCCACGCGCCGACCGAGATCATGGTCCCTGTGGCCTACCACTATCCCCATGGGTACGAGGTGACCGCGCACGGCGCACGCGTCACCTCCCGCCCCGGCGCGCAGCTGCTGACACTGATCAACAAGCCCGGCGCTTCCACGGTGACGGTCACGATCACCGCGCGAGCTCGCGCGCGTCAAACCCCGCGTCCGTCTCGGAGGCGCCACCGCGCTTCACATCGGCCTGCACCGACGTTCACCGGCTGACCACTGGCGCGCACAACCGTGCTGATCCGCGACGCGACACCGGACGACTGGCCACAGATCTGGCCGTTCCTGCACCAGATCGTACGCCTGTGAGACTACGAATACGAACGACTGCGGCGATGCGCTGTCGTCGCTCTGGCTCCGAGACGCCGGCGCGGACGTATCGCACCCGGACCGAGGGCATCGGCCGGCAATCATGTACGCCGTCTGCCAGCGTCCGGGCTCGCACGTCGCCGCCCGCGCCATTGATCGCCGCTCTCACCCTCACGCGGTGGCGGCGACCTCGCGGATCTCGCAGCGCGTCACGGTGGCGCCGGCCTGTGGACCCGACCCCGGTCCGAACCTGTCGGCCATCGCGCTCGCGTGCTCCTCGGTGTCCCACACCGTCAGCGACAACCCGGTCCCGTGCTCGCTGCCGGTGAGCCACGTTCCGGATTGGAAGCCGCGGAAGCCGGCGAATGGCGGGGACGAGGTGCTCGCGCAACCCGGTCAACCCCGCGTCCCGGTCCACTCCGCTCACGTCGATCTCGATCAGCACGGCGTACACGCACAGCTCCTTTCTCGCGCGGGAGAAGGGTACGCGAGGGAGCGAGCGCGTCCGATCCGGCTAGCCCCCGGCCGCACCGTCCAGGACCCGGGCCTCCAGCCATTCGTTGCGAAACGCGCCCCGCGGGTCCAGGCGCACGAGCAACGCGGCGAAATCCGAGAGACGATCGTACAGGGGACCGATCGTGTCCGCGCGGGCCATGAACAGCTTGCCCCAATGCGGGCGTGCGCGGAACGGGGCGAGGGCGGCCTCGAGCGCGACGAGCCCTGCCTCCACCGCCTCCTGCTCGCGCTTCCACGTGAAATGAAAGGCGACGGTGTCCTGGTGATACTGCGGGCTCATCCACAGGCCGTCGGCGGCGACAGTTCGGATCTCGCTCACCTGGATCAACCGTCGGAACGCCGGCGCCGCCCGCCGGATCGCCTCGATCGCGGGCACCGCATCGCACCTGGCGACTATGTACTCGCTCTGGATCTCCGCGCCGCTGCTCGGGGTGAACCCCATCCGAAAATGGGGCAGCCGCTCCGACCACGGTCCCGCCACTCCGAGCTGCGAGGTGGCGTGCACCGGGTCGAGCCCGACGATCGGATGCCTGTCCTCCACCGCGGCCGGCGCTCCGAAGAGCTCGTCGGGAACTGGCTCGGGCTGAGCGCGCGCGCGGCGCTTCACCCACACCTGCTCGGCTGCCTCGCCCCACCGCGAGAACACGCTGACGCTGTAACCGCTCGAAGTGATCGCGTCGAAATGCTCGAGCAGCGCCTCCCACCTGAGCCCCACGAACGCGTGCTGGCTCACGCGGTATGCGGGTTCGACGTCGAGCGTCACGCGCGTCACCGCGCCCGCCGCGCCGAGGCTGACGACGATCCCGTCGAAGTCACGATCCCCCCGCGCGAGCACGAGGATGTTCCCATCCGATCTCACGAGCTCGACCTGGGCGACCGCAGTGGCCAGGTTGCCGTTGTGATCGCCAGATCCGTGCGTGGCGGTGGCGACGGCCCCGGCGACCGCGATGTGCGGAAGGGACGCGAGATTCGCGAGCGCCAGCCCCTCTCGCGCCAGCGCCCCCGCGAGCTCGCCGTACCGCACGGCGCCGCCCACGGACACGACCATCGCCTCGCGGTCGACCTCAATCTCGCCGGCAAGGCGATCCAGGCTCACCAGCTCGTCCGAGTCCGCGATGTCCGTGAACGAGTGGCGCGAACCCAGCACCCGCACTCTCGGCAACGACGCGATCAGCTCCTGGAGCTCCTCGATCGTCGCCGGAGCGTGAATCGCACGCGCGCGGTAGGCATAGTTGCCGGCCCAGTTGCTGCATCCCACGGCTTCGGACGGTAGCCACCGGCCGGTCACGCCGGCGGATCGAGCCCGAGCTCGGCGAGCAGCGTCGCCGTCGCGGATCTCGTCGATCGTCTGCAGGCGGGCCGCCCGCCGGCTGGTCGGCGATCGCGCGAGCGCGAGGGACGTCCTCAGGCCGTGACCACCGAGAACACGGGCGGCAGCCGTGTGGCCAGCGTCGACCAGGTGGCCCCGGCGTCGCCCGACCCGAACACGTCGCCGGAGGTGGCGCCGAAGTACAGCTCGAGCCGCTCGCCCTCGCCTGACCGCGCGAACGCCTGCCGCAGCACCGTGAGGTAGGCGTGCTCGGCGGGCAGGCCGTCTCCGCGCGGCGCCCAGGTGGAGCCGGCGTCGCGGGTTTCGTAGACGCGGACGCGACCGTCGGGGGTCACCCGGTCCATGTCGGCCACGAGCGGGATCACGTAGGCGCTGTCGGGATCGGCGGGATCGATCGCCAGTGGGAAGCCGAAGTCGGACGGCAGCCCGCCACCGCCGATGTCAGCCCAGCTCTCACCCGCGTCATCGGAGCGGTAGACGCCACCGTGGAACTGCATGAACATCCGATCCGGTTGCTTGGGCGCCCGCTCGACGTGGTGAACGCAGCGCCCCGCGTTCTCGTCCTCGAGCGCCTCGGCCGGCAGGTAACGCGGGTTGATGCCGACGTTGCCTCGGCGCCACGTTCCGCCGCCATCGTCCGTCAGCCACATGCCCGCGGCGGAGATAGCCACGGCGAGCTTCTCGGGTTCTCCCGGCCACGTGCAGATCGAGTGCAGGCACAGGCCGCCGCCACCCGGCTGCCAGTGAGCGCGCGACGGCTGTTCCCAGAGGCCGGCGTTGATCTCCCACGTGGCCCCGCCGTCGTGGCTCTCGAACAGAACGCCCGGATCGCCGCCGGCGTACAGCCTCCCGTCGGACTCGCCGGGCGCCATCACCCAGATGCGTTCGAGGGCCTGCTCGCCGCCCTCGGGCAGCGCGACACCGTCGGCCTGCTCCCATTCGCCCGCCGGATCGCCGTCGGTATAGAAGATCTTGGGACCGTAGAAGGGCGAGGTGACGGTCGCGAGCAGCCGTCCCGTGCGCGGGTCGCGGGTGGCGAAATCGACCGGCTGGCCGGCGAAGGCGCGCGTCTTGATCTCGAACGGGCCACCAGGGTCGCCCTCGATCAGGAAGAGGCCCTTCTTCGTCCCCACGAGCAACTCGGTCACTGTCAACCTCCCGTTATCGCCGGTAGCACCTCGATGCGGTCTCCGGACCGCACGCCCGTCTTCTCGTCCCCGCGCTCGCCGTTGACGAACACGTTGATGTGGCGGCGGATCCGCCCCCGCTCGTCGAGAATCCATCCGCCCGTATCCGGGTGGCGGACCTCGAGCGCGCGCAGCAGCTCGACCACCGTCGCACCTTCGAGCTCATGCTCGGCCCGGCCGCCGGCCAGTTTGCGCAGGGGTCCCCGGACGCTGACCACGGCCATCGGAGGAATCGTATGCGTCCGCACCAAGGCTTAGACGACGGCGGGCGCAGCATTCTCATCGGATGCTCGGCCCGCCGCCCGCCTCCCGCCGCCGCCGCCCGCCGCCCGCCGCGCGCCGCGCGCCGCCGCGACCGCCCCGGTCCCTGGCCAAGGTCTAGGCTCCACGCTGCGGGCGGCCAACCACCAAAGGAGAGGCGATGAGTGAGACGCGGGTCAAGTTCGTGCTCGACGAGGCGGAGATCCCGACCCATTGGGTCAACCTGATGGCCGATGTAAACGATCCCGCCCACCCCGCGCCGCCGCCCCTTCACCCGGGGACGAAGGAGCCGGCGGGACCGGACGACCTCAGTCCGATCTTCCCCATGACCCTGATCATGCAGGAGGTCTCGCCCGAGCCCGAGATCGAGATCCCCGAGCCCGTGCGCGAGGTGTACAAGCTGTGGCGTCCCACGCCGCTGTTCCGGGCCCGCCGGCTCGAGCGCGCGCTCGACACCCCCGCCCACATCTACTACAAGTACGAGGGCGGCTCACCGCCCGGCTCACACAAGCCCAACACCGCCGTGGCCCAGGCGTACGAAAACGCCCAGGCGGGGATTCGCAAGCTCACCACCGAGACCGGAGCGGGCCAGTGGGGCTCCGCGCTGGCGTTCGCGTGCCAGCTGTTCGGCCTCGAGTGCGAGGTGTGGATGGTGGGGTCGAGCTACGACCAGAAGCCGTACCGGCGCTCGATGATCGAGACCTGGGGCGCCACCGTCCACCGGTCCCCTTCGGAGGAAACCGAGGCGGGGCGCTCGCAGCGCGAGCACACCACCGGTTCGCTCGGCATCGCGATCTCCGAGGCCGTGGAGGTCGCGGCCCAGAACGAGGACACGAACTACTCCCTCGGGTCGGTGCTCAACCACGTGCTCCTGCATCAGACCGTGATCGGGCAGGAAGCGATGGCGCAGATGGCGATGGCCGGCGAGGAACCCGACGTCGTGGTGGCCTGCGTCGGCGGCGGTTCGAACTTCGGCGGGCTCACGTTCCCGTTCCTGCGGCGGGTGCTCCGCGACGGCGCCAAGACGCGTTTCGTCGCCGCCGAGCCGGTGGCGTGCCCGACTCTCACCCGCGGCGTCTACGCGTACGACTTCGGCGACACGGTCGGGCTCACGCCGCTGATGCCGATGTACACGCTCGGACACGACTTCGTCCCCCCTCCCGTGCACGCAGGTGGGCTGCGCTACCACGGCGACTCGCCACTCGTGTGCGGGCTGGTGAAGGCGGGCCTGGTCGAGCCGCGCGCCTATCGCCAGAACGAGACATTCGAGGCAGCGGTGCAGTTCGCGCGCACCGAGGGCGTGATCCCGGCTCCGGAGCCGGCCCACGCGATTCGCGCGGTGCTCGACGAGGCGCACGCGGCGCGCGAGGCCGGAGAAGAGCGCGTGATCCTGTTCGGGCTGTGCGGGCACGGCCACTTCGACCTCGCCGCATACGACTCCTATTTGGCGGGCCGGCTCGAGGACCCCGAGTTCTCAGAGGACGACCTCAAGGCGGCGCTAGCGGGCCTGCCACAGGCGCCGGCGCTCACCTGAGGACTCAGCCATGGCGAAGACCATCGTCGTTCTCGGCGCTCGCAACCTCGGCGGCGCAATCATCGATCACTTCCTCGGGCTGGGCTGGAACGCCGCCGGGGTGGCGCGCAGCGGCGACACGCTCGAACGCGTGCGCGAGAAGGGAGCCTTGGCGATCGAGGCCGATGCCGCCGACGCGGGCCGCGCTGAGCGAGGCGCTTCGCACGGCACGAGCCGAGCTTGGCTCGCTCGAGGCGGTCGTGAATGCGGTCACCGCCGCGCGGCCGACCACGGCAGGGCCGTTCGGCGGCGGTCCGCTCGCGACCGCCGACCTCGAGGGCTTCCGCGGCTGGACGGTGGCGGTGGCCGAGCAGGCGTTCGTGTTCCTCTCGGCCGGGGCGGCTGCGCTCCGGGAAGGAGGAGGCGGCGCCCTCATCCAGATCACTGGCGGCTCGTCGCGGCGCGCCATGCCCGGGCGCGGGCTATGGGCGGCGGGCGCGTTTGCGACTCGCGCGCTCGTGCAGGCGGCGGCGCAGGAGCTGCGAGTGGAGGGTGTGCACGCCGCGCTGCTCGCGGTCGACGCGACGATCGAGTCGCCAAAGACCGCGGAGTTCACCCGTGACGTGTCACCGGACGCACTCGCGGACATGGGTCAGGTCGCCGCGGCTGTGTCGTTCCTGGTGGACCAGGGACCACGCGCTCTCACCCACGAGCTCGTCGTCACCCCCGCCGGCGAGCGGTGGGTCCCATAACCGACACACCCGTTTTTTGAGCTTCGACGCGAGCGGGTAGAACGACGGACATGCTCCTGGAGCTCGTACGGGAACAGCCACGCTGGCGGGAGGCACTCGCCGCTGCGCTTACGCTGCCTTCCGGGATGACCGAGCGGCGCCAGAATCAGGATCCCTGGACGCCGTCGACCGGTCGGCCGCGGCGGATCTCAGATGACCTGGCCTGGCTGCGCAACGCCGTCGACGAGCCGGAGGAGCACGGCCTGCGCGCGATCGACGGAACCGCCGCAGTCGGCGCGTGGGAGGTCACCGACGATGACCGCGTCGCGGACCATCTCGGTCGCCTCGAGGAACGCGGCGTGCTCGACGCCGCCGGCTTCCTCGTCCACGGCGGCGACCTGGTATAGCCCGCCGCGGGAAGGCCGCCGGCTTCACCGGCTAGGGGCGCCGGCGGTCCAGCTCGGAGGCGATCGCGAGCGTGGCCTCAGGCGGCACGCGGGCGATCAGGTTGGCATGCTCGCTCGCGGCGTCCCGCAGCAGCGCCTCGACGTGGTTTCGGTGGCCTTCCACCATCGTCTCCACGGTAGACGCGCCGCGCACTCAGGCGTTTGCTCGCAGCCAGTCTGCAAACGTGCCCGTGCCGCGGACGTCCGGATCGGCGCAGGTCAATCCTCCCGCGCGCAGGGCGCGTCCGAGCTTTCCCGGCAGCGGGATCGGAACCTCGACCGTGGGCCGGCCCGTGACCTCTCGCCACAGGCGCCCGAGCGAGCGCAGCTCGTGCACCTCCGGTCCGGCGACCGTCAGCCGCCCCGAGCGAGGCGGGGCCGTAGCGGCGGAGGCCACCGCCTCGGCGGCCTCGGCCACGTCGACGGGCTGAAACCGGGCCCGTGCACCGGGGAGGATCCGCGCGCGAGCGGCACCCGACAGGAGCGCCGCGATCAGGTCGTGGAACTGGGTCGAACGCACGATCGTCCACGGGACACCCCCCTGCTGCACGATCTGCTCCTGCTCGACCTTGACCCGGTAGTAGCCCATCGGCACGTGCTCGATCCCGACGATCGATACGCACACGTGATGCCCCACGCCGGCGCGATGCTCGGCGTCCAGCAGCCGGCGTGAGCCCTCGACCAGGACCCCGCGCGTCTTCGCGGCGGGCCGGGGCGGCCCGTTGCTGGCGTCGACCACGACCTCGCAACCCTCAAGCGCGGCTTCGAGTCCGGCGCCGGTGGCGAGGTCGACGGGGTAGACCGTCGCCCGGCGGCTGAACGGGCGCACCTCGTGGCCCTGACGCGCCAGCGCCTCCGACACCTTCCTCCCGATCGTTCCCGTTCCACCCGCGACCGCGATGCGCACTCCTGAGAGGATGCCCGAAGCATGCGCTCCATGCGAGATCGCGAGGCACGACGAGGCGGCGACCTTCGACGAACGATGATTTTTCCGAGACCCGGAGGTCTTAGCGTGCATGAACCCAACCCCCAGGAGGATGTCGTGAACACCACCAGGACTCGCGTCGAGAAGATCGCCACCGTGGTCATCCCGACCGGAGACGTCGACCGGGCGATCGACTTCTACGTCGAGAAGCTCGGATTCGAGAAGCGCATCGACCTCCCGTTCGGCGGCCAGTACCGCTGGGTGGAGGTGGCGCCGGTTGACGCAGTGACGACCATCGCCCTCGCGCCGCCCCCGCCGCACAAGCCCGAGTTCGGCAACCGCGAGACCGGCATCAGCCTCTACGCCGAGGACATCGACGCCTACCACGGCGAGCTCCAGGCCGCCGGGGTCGACGTCGACGCTGAGGTCAGCCGCATGGGCGACCCGGTCCCGCCGATGTTCTGGCTGCGCGACCCGGAAGGCAACACGCTGATGGTCGTCGGCTGACGCCGCGAGGAGCGCTTCAGCACCGGGCCCGGGCGAGGCATCGCCTGGGCCCGCCCGCGTGAAGGCTGCGTTAGGGAGTCTGCCGCGACGTGCGACCGCGTTTGTGCCGGGTACGCCTGCTGCGCAGGTTCAACCCGTTCTGAGGAGGACATCGTTGCGTCGTTTGCTCGCCCTACTGCTCGTCACGCTCACGCTCGCGCTCCCGCTCGCAGCCTGCGGGAGCTCCAGTTCCGGCCACCATCACGCGCTTCTCAAGTCGGTCGCCGGCGCGGTGATCGTCCATCACGTGCTGAAGAAGCACCACTCCAAGCACGCCTTGCTCAAGTCCGTCGCGGCCGGCGCATTGATCCACCACGTGGTCAAGCACCACCACTGAGCGGAGGCTTCTCAGGACTGACCGGCTCCCCGCTATCCGGGGAGCCTGGCGTGCGCGAACACGAAGAACCAGACCTCGAAGCCGAGCGCGGCGGCGACGACCAGCCCGACAACGATTCGCTCCGGTGCCGTAAGTGGTCGCTTGGCTTCGAGAGCGTGGCGCTCGCCCGTCATCGGCTTGTGCCAGGGCAGCTGCTGGCGCGGAAGGCTGCGCCCAATCGCGTTGTTGTAGGCGCGGCTCACGAAACTGAGCGCCTTGTAGAGCAGGAACGTCTCGATGCCGAGCATGGCGATCGTCGCGCCGACGGCCGCCATGCTCAGCTGCCCGATCGCCGCTTGGATGCGGGAGCCGATCCAGAGCGCGAGCAGGGGGCCGCCGGTCACGAAATTGACCGTGATGAGCGTGGTCAGCGCGCCGAGCGCCACCCGCTTGGCCGTCGTGCGCATACCGCTGGGCCGGGCCGGGGATCGTGCGCTGCTCGACGTCTCCACGGTTTGTGGCTACCCGCCCCTTCGTCTCACAAGCCTGGCTCGAGGGCGCGACCGAGATCGCGCCACAGGTCCTCGACGTGCTCGCAGCCGACGCTCAGCCGGATCAGCCCGGCCGGGATGTGTTCCTGACCGGGCTGGACGCTCCGGCGCTCCATGCACGTCTCGACGCCACCCAGGCTGGTCGCGTGGCGGATCAGCCGGACGGCGCGGCAGGCGCGGTCCGCGGCGGCGCCGTCGCGAAGCTCGAAGCTCACGATCGTGCCGAACCCGGGATAGCGAACCCGCGAAACGGCCGGGTGCTCGCCGAGGCGGGCGGCGAGCTGCTCGGCTGAGGCCTCGGCCTGGCGCAGGCGGAGGGCCAGCGTCCGGGCACCGCGGAGCGCCAGGAAGCACTCGAGCATTCCCGGGGTGGCGCCGTTCAGGCTCCGCGCCGTTCGCAGCCGCGCCAGCTCCCCGGCGTCGGCGGTGACGGCGGCCCCCAGCAGTAGGTCCGAGTGGCCGCCGATAAGCTTCGTCGCCGAGTGCACGACGATGTCCGCACCGAGCTCGAGCGGGCGCTGGAGCAGGGGCGTCGCGAATGTGTTGTCGACCACGACCCGTGTGCCGGGAGCGCGCGGGGCGGCGCAGATCGCCGCCAGGTCCGCGACCTCGAGCAGGGGGTTCGACGGCGACTCGAGCCACAGCAGGTCAGCGTCGGCGGCTCGCTGCACCCAGCGCCCGTCGCTTGCCCCCAGGCGCTCGACGCGCCAGCCGTGAGCCCGCTCGCCGGCCTGCACCAGCCCGGTCACGCCCTGATAGCAGTCCTCGCCCAAGACCAGGCGCGCCCCGCTCGGTAGCTCGCCGAGAACGGCGGCGCACGCCGCCATGCCCGACGCAAAGGCCACCGCCTGACCGCCCTCGAGGCCGCCCAGCATCGCCTCGAACGCCTCCCAGCCCTCGGTGGCCTCGTTTCGGGTGTAGATCCGCTCGCCGCCCAGCACGTACGTCGAGGCGGCCACGATCGGCACGTTCAGGGTTGCGCCCGGCTCCGAGGGGGGCCTTCCGGCCACGATCGCCCGGGTTTCCGGCTTCAGCTCATCGCCAGGAGGCTCAATCACACCGTTTTCCCGATGGAGATTTCGTACGCATTCTGCGTGGTTTTAGCCCTTTCGCGGCGCCGAACACCCGATCTGGCTGAAGTTGAGCGATCTGGATGCCGATGCAACGAATGTCCAGAGCGGCTCCGAACGAGGGGATTCGGGTCAAACATCATGCCTTCACGTTTGCAGCAGCAACAATCCAGCGCCAGCGTCCCGACTCGCGTCCGGCGTGCCGGCAGCCTCCGCTTGGCCGTGCGCAGCCAGCGGCTCGGAGCGATCGCGTGTCTCGTGGCGCTGTGCGGAGTCATCTTCGGCGTCGGCGGCGCGCTCGCGCAGCCCGGCGGCGGCGCTCGCCCCGGCGCGGTCGCTCCGAGTCGCGGCCGCCCGAGCTCACCGCGCCCATCGCCGCGCCCGCCCCAAGCACAAGCACGTGCGCGCCGCCCACCCCCGGGCCCCGCGCCGCCACGCCAAGCACAAGCGCGCGCATCATTCGGATATGCGCCGGATGGTCGTGCGCGCCGCCCGTGCCCACCGCCCGTCAGCCCGGCGCCGTCACCGCCGCCACCGCGCCAAGCACGGCCGGCGCCTGACGATGCGGAGCTTCGCGCCGACGACGCTCCCCACGAGCGCGGCGCTGGGCCAGTCGCTGACGGGGTCGATGATCGCCATGGCGCGGTCGGGCTCCGGTGGATCGGTGCCCGTCGGCTCCCCGGCGGCCGCCTCCAGCCCGGCCCTCACCGCTTCCGGCTCGACCGCAGTGAACGCGCTCGCCGCGCAGGTGCGGGCGACCGCCACCACGGCGCCCACCAAGGCCGCCGGCACCCGCGCCGCTTCGCACCCACGCACGACCGGCCAGCACGGGGGCGGGCATGCCGCGGGTTCGCCCGGCACAACCTTCCTGCTCCCGCTCGGCGTCCCGAGCCCGATCGAGCACTTCGTCAACGTCGTCCCCCGGCAGATCTGGATCGCGCTCGCCACGGCCCTCGCGCTGGCGGGCATCGGTGGCGCCGCTGCGGTCCGGGCGGGACGCCGCGCCCGGCGTCAGGCAGGCGAGTACGCCGCGGTCGCGGCCGTGGCCCACACCGATCAACTGACCGGCGTGCTCAACCGCCGCGGGTTCGTCGACGCGGTCGAGCGCGAGCTCGCGCGCGCCCGGCGCTACGGCACGCCGTTCGTGCTCGCCTACGTCGACGTCCGCGGCCTGAAGGCGGTCAACGATTCCGAGGGCCACCTTGCCGGCGACGCTGTGATCCAGGAGGTCGCGCACCTGCTGAACGAGTCGGTGCGCGCCGAGGACGCGGTTGGCCGCCTCGGTGGCGATGAGCTGGGGCTGCTCCTCACCGGCCAGTCGGCCGCAGGCGCCGACGCCGTGATCGAGCGCATCCGCGAGGAGGTGCCGGCGCGGCGCGAGGCGCTCGGCGTCGCCACCGCCTGGGACGTGACGATCGGTACCGCCTCCCATCCCGCCGACGGGACCACGTTCGAGCAGCTCGTGGCGACGGCTGATCGCCGGCTCTACGAGCAGCGCGGCATCCACCTGCGCTGATCGTCGACGCGCTACCGGTCCTGCAAGCCACGGTCGAGCACCTCGAGGCCGCGATGCCCGAGCCGTGGTCGCTCGAGCGTCTACGGCTGTGTGGGTTGCGGCGTCGCGCTCGGACCCTTGATCACCGGCGTGTCGGGGCCGCCCGGGTTCGACATCCACGTGAGGGGGTCGATCCGCAGCGTGCGCGGCGTGGGATCGGGCATCCCGCGCCCGTGGTAGACGAGCCACAGCCCACCGTGCGGCCCGATCACGGGGCGATCGCCGCCGCCGGGACTGAACACGGTCGAGGTCTGGGCGAAGATCGGATTCGCGCGCGATTTCGTGAACGGTCCGGTCGGGCTGCTCGAGGTCGCGTAGCCCATCCCGTAGGCGCTGCGCCAGCTGCCGCCCGAGTAGAACAGGTAGTACGTGCCGTTGTGGAGCTCCATCGCCGGACCCTCGACGGTCGGCGCCGCCGCGCCCACCGCCTCCCACGTGCCGGGGTCGCCCGCGAACAGCGGCACGCGCGATCCGGCGGCGGCGAGATAGTTCGAGGTGAGCGGAATCACCGAGATCGTCGGCTGGAAGGTGCACGATCCGCCGGTGCACGTGTTGTCGGTCGAGACGTACAGATAGGCCTGGCCCGAGGAGTCGATGAACGGCGAGGGGTCGATGTTCCCCCGCCCGGCGTCATCGCCGCAGCCGAGCGGCATCCCCGCGGTGGCGCCGGATGCGAGATCGAGTGGCCCCTGATCGACGAACGGGCCGCCCGGCGTGGGTGAGGTGGCCACCCCGATGCAGTGCACGTTCAGCTGGGCGCTGAGGCCCACGTAGTACATGACGTAGCACCCGCGCGAGGTGGTGCCCGGGCACGACTGGGTGCTCGGGAGCACGCTCGGCGCCCACGGGTTCCAGTCGGACGCGCTCGTGACCCAGCTCGGGCGGGTGCTCATCGCCGTCCCCTCGGGCGTCCAGTGGACGAGATCGGTCGAGTGCAGCATCGGGAAGCGATCGCCGGTGCCGTAGGCCCAGTAGTCCGAGTGGGTTCCGCCGTTGTCGAGCACGAACGGATCGGGCATCGGGGCAGCCGCGTAGACCGGGTTCTGGTAGTAGCCCGGAGTGGTGAAGGTGGCGTCGGGGCCGAACACGGTGCCCGCGCTGCTGTGCGCCACGAGCCGGTAGTGGTAGGTCGCCGCCGCGCTCAGCCCTCCCAGCACGGCCGACGCCCGGACCGAGGCGTTGCCGAACCCGGCCGGCTGCGGTCGGCTGGCCAGGCCGTAGGCGGTCGTGAGGCCGTAGGCGAAGTAGTACGTCGTGGCCTCCCCCTCAGGGTCGACCGTGCCCGCGAGCGCCGCCGTGGTCTGCGCGATCGACGTCGCCGCGCCGGTGACGGCGACAGGCGGCCGCGGCGCCGCCCACACGTTGAGTGGGGTCACGCGGAAGGCGGCGGCTCGGCCGCGCGCGCCCTTGGGACGGTGACCGAGCGCGAGCCGCGAACCCGGAGCCGGACGCTGTGCGTTGACTCGCCAGTTGGCGAGGAACCCCGGGGCGTTTCCCCCGTTCAACCGCGGGAGGTAGGCCCAGAAGATCAGGCGCTTGTGCTGCGCCCAGCTGTAGGCGGCGCTGACGCCGCCCCCGACGAGCGGAGGAACCTGGTAGGACGGCAGCCGGCCCCTCGTCGTCAAGGCGGGAGGAGTGGCATGTCCGAACAGCAAGGTGACGACCGCCCCGCGCGGGATGCGGCGCCCGGCTTTCGGGAGCGTGCCGATGACCTGGGGGAGGATCTTGGCGTTGAACAGGATCGCCCGGGGCGTGCTGACGCGCAGCCCGAGCCGGTGCAGCTCGTTGTAGACCGAGATCACGTCGCCGTGCGCGCGCGGGATCCGCACCAACTCGGCCCGGCCGCTCGCCTGCCCCACGCACCAGCCGAGGGCGAGCACGAGCAGGCCGGCCGCCATCCACGGCCGTACCCGGACAGCGAGCGCGCAGCACCTTCTGCTCATGCGACGATCGATCCCCACCTGATGAGCCTCGCGGTTGCGCCCACCCGGCCGGCCTATCCGGGAGGGTCGAGCCGCCTAGGGTAGCCGACCGCGGCTCAGAGCCCGCCCGGCGGGCGAGCGCACCTTGCGCCGAGCGCATACGAGGCGCCGAGGTGGGGGACCGCGGCCCCAGCCCGGTACTCGATCACGGCGCTGACCGGCGCCGGCGCAGGATGCAGCGTCGTCGACTCGGGCTTGCCGTGCCAGTAGCCGATCACGCGGTGCGAGGCGCTCACCCATACGCCGGTCAGCGGCGCCGGCGTGTCCTTCATCCAGAACGCCGGCATCGCGGGAGGCGAATAGGCGAACACCATCGGCCGCGCCACGTGCTTGACGCCCATCAGCCCCCTCTCCTGGGCGGCCAGCGTGAAGGCCACCGGCAGGCAGCCCGCGCGCCCGCCCAGCGCGACTCGGCGCCACGCGAAGTCGGCGGCCGCGGAGGAGCAGGCGGCGAGGGCGAGCGAGCACGCGAGGCCGAGCGCCGCGGCCCGCGCGACGACGGTGCTAGCCCGTGAAGGAAGGAGCACGAGCCGGGGTGCGGTGCGAAGGCGAACGGTGCGCCGCCGCCGGGCGCACGAGCGTGAGCACCGTGGTTCCCGAGTGCAGGCTCACCGCCACCGTGCCGCTGCGCCCGGCCGTGGCGACCTTGCGCCCGTGCTCGAGCACCTCTGTACCACGGGCCAGGTGCACGATCGCGATGCGCGTGGAGCGGTCACTGGTAACCGTGATCGTGCCCGTCTTCAGGCTCGCAACGGCCGCGTCGACCGTCAAGCCGGCTAGGTCGCTCAGCTTCAGCGTCATTGCCTTGCGCGCCCTGGGTCGCTTGCCGAGCAGCCAGCGGAGGCCGGTCTCGGTGCCGGGTAGCGGCTGGGTGACAAGCGATGGCCCGAACCGCTGGTCGGTCACCGCCGGGTCGGGGAGGGCTGCGTCGTGGGCCTGCACGGTGGCGATCGTCCCGAAGGAGCTGTCGGCGGCACGCAGATCGTGCAGCCAGTAGTCGCCGGTGGCGCCGATCCCGTACACGGAGCTGTTCAGGCTCGGGTACCAGCTGTAGGTGAAGGTCCCGGGATTGGTCTTGCGCACCGGTGTGCCGCCGAGCGCGGCGACCGCGTCGCCGAAGCGGTCCTCGCTGGCGTAGACCAGATGGTCTGCGCCGGTGTGGATGAACAGGACGTAACGCTGGCCGAGCCCGTCGAAGGTCCGGGCCTGGGCGATCACTCCGGTCGTCGGAACCAGTTCGTCGGCGTAGGTCTGGTCGATCACGTACGGGATCCAGCGGGCGTTGGCCACCAGCGGTTGGCTCTCGCCGTCCTTGGAGCACGCGGGATCCTGGTAGGCGAAGCCGTTGACGCCCGGGTAGACCTGGACGCCGCAGATGACCGGACCGTCGAGCACGAGCGCGGCGGCGAAGTCGTCCGGGTGCTCGAACACGAGCTTGTACGAGGCCCAACCGCCCATCGAGTAGCCGGTGCTCACTGTGCGCTGCGGATCGAGCGTGTACGCCTGCGCCAGCGCCCGCCATACCTGCCAGAAGTCAGTCTCGGCGGCGTTGTAGTACCACCCCGGCCGGGCCGAAGCCCTCGGTTGTGGCGCAGATCGATCCGCGGTCCTGGCAGAGCTGCTGGATCAGCTGCGGATCGAGCCCGCCGTACTGGTTGTAGTTGACCTCCAGCGAGTGGAAGATCCACGTCAGCGGCGTGGCGTGACCCGGCTTGTAGCCCGTCGGCACGTAAACCGAGTAGGGCTGGACCCGCTCGAGCAGCGTGGGCTGGAAGTTCCCCTCCGAGCCGTCATTGACGACCTGTCCGGCGCCGAGGCTCAGCCGCGAGACGTACCAACGCGCGCTGTAGCCGGTCGGTTGCGGCTCACCCGTGCTGGCCTTGGACGCCAGCTGCGACCAATCCACGAGCTGCGAGAAGCTCGCCACGTTGCCGGTGGCGAGCGTGTCCGCCTGGTCGTCCTCCATCCAGAAGTTGCCCGTAATCGACCGCGCCAGGCCGTCGAGCCCCAGCACCGTTCCCAGCGGGGTGGCCGCGAGCAGCGCCTGAGCGGCGGCGACCTGTGCGTCGGTCGTCCCAGTCGTGTACACCGGCGGTTCCTGCGCGGCCGTGCGGAAGGTGACGTTGTAGACACGCTCAGCCGTGGTCGAAGGCGGGGAGCTGGCGTTCCCGACGTACGGCGGGGCGAAGTTCTGGCCGGTGGCGTCGGCCAGCCCGGCCGCGAGGCGGACGCGCCACGTGCCGCTGACCGGGAGCAGCGAGCGGGGGATGGCGACGATGAACGACTTCGCGTTCGGGTCGACGGTGAGCGTGCCCCCGTGGGCGACGACGTCGGTGCGCACCCCGGTCAGGGGGTTGACCAGCCAGGCCCCTCGGCTCGAGACGACCAGCGCCTGGTCGATGCCGGGCGAGCTCACGCCGGCCGCCGCAGGCCACTGCGCGACCCCCGTGGCCGCGTTGTCGTCGGTGTCGAATGTCCACTCGGCGATCGGCACGCTCGAGTCGGCCAGCGTCACCCAGTCCACGCGCCAGTAGCTGTAAGCCCCGCTCAGGCCGACTCCGGCGCGGAAGATGTCGGCGCCGTTGTTATCGGCGGGGCCTGAGGGATACACGTACTCGCCCTGGCGACCGGCCAGGCCCGAGCTCTGGTCGTAGCTCGAGGTGGGGAGGCCCTCGAGGTTCGAGGCGCCGTAGTCGTCGTAGATGAAGTCCGTCCACAGCGATGCGCCCCCGGCCAGCCGCCCCGTGCCCGAGGTCTGCGGGAACGTGTTCGCGAACGGCCAAGCCGTACTCGAGGGCTCAGGCAGCGTGGGCGGCGTGTCGCTCGCCGCCGCCGGGACGTCGCTCGGCATGTCCGCCGGCACGCTCGCGGCCGCCGTGCCGGCGTAGAGGCAGAACGTCGCGACCAGGGCAACCGCTCCTCCACGCACGAGCCTCATAGCGCGCGAAGATACAACTGCGCGGGCTCCCGTGCGCCGGTTCGCTGAGACAGGGCGCTGCCAGCGTCTCAAACCTCCGAGCAGGATATCTTTGAGGCATGCGGGAGAGGCGGATCGCGCAAGTCGGTGTGCTGCTGTGCACCTTGGCATTGGCCGGCGGCGCCTCGGCCTCCGCATCCCCCGGACCGCCCACCTACGGCCCGGCGCGGGCTTGGGGGGGCACCCACATCCGTTCGCTGGATCCGCCGCCGTCCGCTGCGCCGCGCGCCGCCGCGGCGGTCGCACGCCGCCATGACCAGGTTCTCTCGAACGAGCGAACGTTCTCGCGATGGGCATACGTCGCGCGGATCGTCTGGATCCGGGCAGCTCCCCGCCCCAGGGCCCGGCGGGTGGCGCGCCTGAGCTGGTACACCGAGGACGGCTTCTCATCCGTGTACCTGGTCCTGCGCGCGCATTGGGACAGCCACGGGCGCGAGTGGGTAAAGCTGCGCGTTCCCGGGCCGCCCCAACGGGCGCACGGGCTGGGTGCCGCGCGACGCGCTCGGCCCGTTTCACCTCACTCACCTGCTGGTGGTGGTCAACCGCGCGCGCTTGCGCATCTACCTCTACCGCGACGGCCGCCGGATCTGGAGTGCCCCAGTGGGGGTCGGCAAGCCGAGCAGCCCAACCCCGGCCGGCCACTTCTGGATCAACGAGCGCTTCAAGATCGCCGATCCGAGCTCGGGCTATTACCCCTACGCCTTCGGAACCACCGACTACTCGACTCTGACCGACTGGCCCGGTGGCGGCGTCGTGGGGATCCACGGTCCCTACTACGACCCCCAGGGGATCCCGGGGCGGATCTCCCACGGCTGCATCCGGCTCGAGGTCTCAGACGACGCGTGGCTGGCGCGTCATCTCAGGCTGGGCACGCCGGTGCGGGTGATCTGAGCTCGCCGCCGGCGCGTCAGCTGGGACCGGCGTTGGCGCCCAGGCTGTTCAGCCAATTGCGCATCAAGACGCCCGCGGGCGTGACCTGGCCCTCCTCGTAGCCGGTCGTCGCCACCGCCAGCGTGACCCCGCTCGGAGTCGACCACCCGAACTCGATCCCGGTTCCGCTGGCCGCGTAGCGGGCGATCACCTGGCCCTGCTGGAGGATGCTGCCCGGCCGGGCGATGTCCGTGATCTCCTCCGCCACGTACTGGACCTTGCCGGCGTCCGCGCCGGCCAGCAGCTCCCAGTAGACGAGCGGCTGGCCCGCGTACCAGCCCGGCTCGATCGCCAGGATCTTGATCTGGGTGGGGGCGAGGATCGGCGCGCCGACGGGCATGTTCGCGTCGACGCCCTGGTCGGTCCGCTCCCAATGCGTGACGTACTGGAGCGGGTCGATGTAGGACGCGTCGGACACCTTTACCGCCACCAGCTCCTGCTTGAGCTCGGTCTGGATCTGTGACAGCGGCGGCGCGTGGGCGGTGGGGTCGCCGACCGGGTCGCTCGGCGTCTCGCTGACGGCGGCGGCCTGGACGCCGGCGGCCGGCTCGATCGCCTGCGGGCGGGCCTCGGGGACGGGAGTGGTGGCCGGCGGATCGCTCGAGCTGCGGGTGCTGCGGCCGGACGTGCTCGCTCCACACCCGGCGAGGGCGAGGACGGCGAGCAGGAGGACGGCGAACGAGGCCGAGACGCGGCGCATTCGCATGCCCCTCAAGCTAACAGGCGTCTGGGCGAGCGGCGCCGGGAATAGGCGGGCGCACTGGTTTTGCGCACGCTCGGCGGGGAATCCGGCTACTGGGACCGACCCGACGAGGAGGCGCCGATGGCGCAGGCACATCACGTCAGGACCGGGCGCCGCCTGGCGATCACGATCGCGCTGGCAGCGGCGACGGTGGGGGTGGTCTACGGCTACGACACAGGGAGCATCGCCGGGGCGCTGCTGTTCATCCCGGCCCACTTCAAGTTGTCGACGACAGCCACCGAGTGGGTGACCACGTTCACCGGCCTCGGGCTGATCGCCGGGGCGGTGGCGTCCAACCGGCTGGCCGACCGGTTCGGCCGCCGGGTCGCGATGATCACGATCGCCGCCGGCTTCACCGTGTTCGCGATCCTCCAGGGCGCCGCCCAGGACATCGTCTGGCTCGACATCACCCGCTTCTTCCTCGGCGTGAGCATCGGCATCTCAACCGTGGTGGCGCCGGTGTTCATCGCCGAGTCCGCCCCGGTGGCGATCCGCGGCGCGTTGATCGTCGGCTACCAGGTGGCCACGGTGGCCGGGATCATGGTCGCCTACTTCGCCGACTACGCGCTGGCCGGCAGCGGCTCGTGGCGGATCATGCTCGCTCTCTCGGCTGTGGCCAGCGCACTCGTGCTGACCCTGCTCGTACGGTTGCCCGATACCCCGCGCTGGTATCTCATGCGCGGCCGCCGCGAGGATGCCCTGCGCACTCTGCAGCGGGTGGATCCGGACTGCGACGCCAAGGAGAGCATGCGCGAGATCGAGCTCGACCTCTCGGCCGAGACGGGCGGCAACCTGCGCGAGATGGTTCGCAACCCCTACATCCGCCCCACCGTCTTTGTGCTCGTCCTGGGATTCCTCGTCCAGATCACCGGCATCAACGCCGTGACCTACTACAGCCCATTCATCTTCCAGGACATCGGCTGGCACGGCCACGTGGTGCTGATGATCCAGGGACTGATCGAGGTGTTCTCGGTGTTCGCCACCGTGGCGGCCGTGCTCATCGTTGACCGAGCGGGGCGCCGCCTCACGCTGATGATCGGGGTCGGGGTGATGATCGCCTCGAACGCGCTGCTGGTCATCCTCTACGCGCAGGGCAGCCACTTCAGCGGCGTCTCCTCGGCCCTCGGCTTCGTCGGGATCCTGTTCTTCACCGCGGGCTTCAACTTCGGGTTCGGGGCGATGGTGTGGGTATACGCGTCCGAGAGCTTCCCGGCCCGGCTGCGAACGGCTGGCGCCTCGACGATGCTGACCGCCGACCTCGTGGCCAACCTGCTGATCTCGCGCTTCTTCCTCACCGTTCTGCACGACATGGGCGGACTTGGCACGTTTGCACTGTTCCTCGGACTGGCCGTCGTCTCGCTCGTCTTCATCGCCGCGATGGCCCCGGAGACCAAGGGGAGGCCGCTCGAGGCGATCCGTGTGTATTGGGAGAACGGCGGACGCTGGCCCTCCGATGAGGACACCCTGACCCTGCTCGAGCGCCGCCGGGCTGAAGAGCGAGGTTCCGCGGCATGAGCGGCGAACGGATGCAGGCCGAGATGGCCGAGCAGCCGGAGCGGCTGCGCGCGCTGATCGGCCGGACCGAGGCGATCACGGCCGAGATCCGCGAGCGTGTCCCGGCGCACATGCAGGGGATCACGATCGTGGCCCGCGGCTCCTCGGATCACGCCGCGGTGTACGGGCGCTACCTGCTGGAGGCGGCGACGGGCAAGCCGGTCAGCCTGGCCGCCCCCAGCCTCCACACCCTGTACGGCGTCGAGGCCGACTACCGCGGCCAGCTCGTCGTGGCGGTCAGCCAGTCGGGGCGCACGCCCGAGATCGTGGGCACCCTGCGCCGGCTGAGCGAGGCCGGCGGATGCGGCGTGGCGATCACCAACGATCCCGCCAGTGAGCTGGCGGGCGCCGCGAAGGCGGTGATCGAGCTCGGCGCCGGCGAGGAGCGCGCCGTCCCCGCGACCAAGACGGTTACCGCGCAGATGACCGCGTTCGCGATCCTCGCGAGCGCGCTGGGGCCGGTGCCCTTCACGCGGGCGGAGCTCGCCGCGCTTCCCGAGGCGGTGACGGGGCTCCTGGCGGACCCGGATCCTGCTGTGGCGGCCGCCGAGACGCTGACCGAGGCCTCGCACCTGATCGTGGTCGCTCGCGGCTTTCTGTACGGGGCGGCGCTCGAGGTCGCGCTCAAGATCAAGGAGACGTGCTCGCTGCTGGCCGACGGCTACTCCTCGGCCGACCTGCGCCACGGGCCGATCGCGGCCGTCACCCGCGGCTTTCCGGTGCTGGCGCTGAACGCACCCGGCCCGGCGGAGGCGGATGTGCGCGCGCTCGTGGACGAGCTGCGGGCGCGCGGGGCGCGCGTCGTGACGATGAGCACCGAGGCGGAGGCGGACGTCCCGCTCCCGCGGGACCTACCCGAGGCGCTCGAGCCGATCGCCGCCGTCGTGCGGGGTCAGCAGCTGGCTCGCGCACTGGCCCTCGCGCTCGGCTACGAGCCGGACAGCCCCGAGGGCCTGAGCAAGGTCACGATGACCTGACGTGCGACTGCGAAGCCAGCGGATCATCACGCCGGCGGGGACGGTCGCCGGCGAGGTGGTGGTGTCGGACGGCCGTATCGCCGACGTGCGGCCCGGCGCCGTGGGCAACGAGGATGCCGCCTGGATCGTCCCCGGATACATCGACGGCCACGTGCACGGCGGCGGGGGGGCGCAGTTCAACACGGCCGATCCCGACGAGGTCGCCACGGCGGTCGCGTTCCACGCCCGGCACGGGACGACCGCGCTGCTGGCCACGACGGTGGCGGCGCCCGCCTCGGAGCTCGAAGCGGCGCTCGGCGCGATCGGACGCGCGGGCATCCTCGGTGCGCACCTGGAAGGACCGTTCATCAGCCGCGAGCGGCCGGGGGCGATGGATCCCGACACGTTCATCGCGCCGGACCGGCACCTGCTCGAGCGGCTGCTCTCCGCCGGTGGCGTGCGCATGGTGACGCTCGCGCCCGAGTTGCCCGGGGCACTGGAGCTCGTGCGGATGCTGGCGCGAGCCGGGGTGGTGGCCTCGCTCGGGCACAGCGACGCGACGTACGCGGAGGCGCGCGCCGCGGTGCAGGCGGGGGCACGGTCGGTGACTCACCTGTTCAACGCCATGCGCCCGCTGCACCACCGCGAGCCCGGGATCCTTGGCGCGGGTCTCGATCTGACGGCGCTGGGCTGCGAGCTGATCTGCGACGGGGTCCACGTCGCCCCGGCTGCGCTGCGCGTGGCCGCGCGCGCGAAGGGTCCGGGCGGAGTGCGGCTCGTCACCGATGCGATGGAGGCGGCCGGCCTCTCCGACGGGTCCTATCGCCTGGGCGGCGCTTCGGTGCGCGTGAGCGGCGGGCGCGCGGTCATCGCCGGCACGGACACGATCGCGGGGAGCACGCTGACGATGGACGCGGCCGTGCGGGGCGCGGTGCGCTTGATGGGCGTGCCGGTGGAGGAGGCGGTGGCGATGGCCTCGGCGGCGCCGGCGCGGCTCCTCGGTGTCGCCGATCGCAAAGGGGCGATCGCGCCCGGGATGGACGCTGACCTGGTCCTACTCGACGAGGACTTGTGCGTGCGCGGCACGCTGATCGGGGGGGCGTGGGCTACGTGAGTGGATCAGCGGATCTGCATGCCCGAGATGGCGCGCGAGATGACCAGTCGCTGGATCTCGCTCGTCCCCTCGAAGATCGTGTAGATCTTGGCGTCGCGGTGCATCCGCTCGACGGGGAACTCGCGCGTGTAGCCGTTGCCGCCCAGGATCTGGATCGCGCGCTCGGTCGCCCACACCGCGACCTCGCCGGCCTTGAGCTTGCTCATCGAGCCTTCGGCGTTGTTGAAGTCGTGGCCGTTGCGTCCCATCCAGGCCGCCCGCCACACGAGCAGCCGGGCCGCGTCGATCTCCATCTTCATGTCGGCCAGCGTGAAGGCGATCGCCTGGTTCTCGATGATCGGCCGCCCGAACTGCGAGCGGTTCTTGGCGTAGTCGAGCGCGTACTCGTAGGCCGCCCGGGCGATGCCCAGCGCCTGGGAGCCGACTGTCGGCCGGGACACCTCGAACGTGCGCATCGCCGCCTGGCCGCGTGAGCTCTGGCCCTCCCGCGCCCGGGCCAGCCGCGCGTCGAGCTTCTCCTTGCCGCCGAGCAGACACGAGCCCGGGATGCGGACGTCGTCGAGGAACACGTCGGCGGTGTGCGATGCGCGCAGGCCGTGCTTCTTGACCTTGGTCCCCATTTCGAGGCCCTTGGTCCCGGGCGGGATCACGAACGAGGCGTGGCCGCGGGCGCGCAGCTCGGGATCGACTTGCGCGACGACGACGTGGACGTTGGCGATGCCGCCGTTGGTCGCCCACGCCTTCTGGCCGTTCAGCACCCACTCGTCCTTGGCCTCGTCGTACTTCGCGCGGGTGCGCAAGCTCGACACGTCCGAGCCCGCGTCGGGCTCGGACACGCAGAAGGCCGCGACCTGCGGCTCAGACTCGGTTCCGAAGCATTGCGGGATCCACTCGCCCCACTGCTCGGGCGCGCCGTTGGCCTGGATCGCCGCCACGGCGAGGGTGGTGCCCATGATCGACATGCCGATCCCCGCGTCCCCCCAGAACAGCTCCTCGTTGACGATCGGGAACATGATCCCGCTCTGGTCGAACCAGAACTGGGCGATGCCCTCGAGGCTGTACAGCCCGATCTTGGCCGCCTCCTGGATGATCGGCCACGGCGTCTCCTCGCGCTCGTCCCACTCGGAGGCCGCCGGCCTCACCGTCTGCTCGGCGAAGCCGTGTACCCAGTCGCGGATGTCCTTCTGATCCTGGCTCAGCTCGAGTGAGAACGGCGGCTTGTCGGCCTCGCCGTTCGTGGCCGCGCTGCTGCTGCTGCTCGGCAGACGTTGCTTCCATGAAGTTTCCTTTCGGTCCGTTGCCCGCGCCGTTATCTACCCGCGAGTAGGTAGAAATCAACCTGCTCCGGGTACGACCCGGCGACACATGCCGCCCGCCAAGAGGAGCCAGCTCGTGGTCGCCGTGACCGGACCCACGGGCACGTTCGGGTTCGGCCTCGTCCCCCTGCTCCAGGCCGAGCGGCGCGTCAAGCGGATCGTGGGCATCGCCCGGCGGCCGTTCGACCCCAGCCAGTACGGCTGGACCAAGATGGAGTACCGCCAGGGCGACGTGCGCGACCCGGCCGCGCTCAAGGAGGCCTTCGAGGACGCGGACGTGGTGGTGCACCTGGCGTTCATGATCACCGGCACGGCGAGCGCGCAGACGATCCGCGCCATCAACGTCGAGGGAACCCTCAACGTCTTCCGCGCCGCGCGCGCCGCCGACGCCCAGCGCTTCGTGTACGCCTCCTCGGTGGCCGCGTACGGCTTTCACCGCGACAACCCGGTGGGCATGACCGAGGACTGGCCCACCCGTCCCGCCGATCGGCTCTTCTATGCCCGCGAGAAGGCCGAGGTCGAGCAGCTGCTGACCGAGGAGGCCGAGCGCGGCGAGCGCCCGGCGCTCTACATGGTGCGCCCCCCGATCGTCCTCGGCCCCCACGCGGTTGGCGCCAAGGACGCGCTTCCGGAGCCGCTGGCACGGCTCGGCCGGCAGATGCTCGGCGTCGTCGGCCGGCTCCCGATCCCCGTCCCCGTGCTCGCCGCCGGGGTCCAGCTCCAGTTCATCCACGAGGACGACGTCGGCAGCGCCCTGCTCGCGTGCGCGCTCGGCGACGGCGCTCCGGGGGCGTACAACATCGCGGGCGACGGCGTGCTCTCGGGCGCCGATGTGGCCCGTGAGCTCGGCTTCACGCCGGTGCCGATCCCGGGGGGCGTCATCCACGGGGTGGCTCGCGCCGCCGCGGCCGCCCTGCCCCCGTTCGCGCCGCCGTCCGCCGAATGGGTGGAGGCGATCAGCCACCCGTCGATCATGGACACGGGCAAGGCCAAGCGGGAGCTCGGCTGGACGCCGAAGTACAGCGGTCTGGACGCGCTCCGCGAGACGATCCGCGCCGCCCGCGGCGACTCGGGCTAGAACGCGCCGAGCGTGTTGTTGAGGTGCCAGTGGCGCCCGCCGTCGCGCGAGACGTAGACGACCGTCTGCGCCGTGTCGCCGGATCCGCTGCTGTCCTGGGCGACCGCGATCAGCCGGTTCCCAAACGCCACCACCGACAGGACCCCGTCGCCGAGAAACGCCTGCCACCAGTGCTTGCCGGCGTCGCTCGTGACGTCCACCACCTGGCCGCCGCCGTAGGCGAAGAACGTGTGCTGGTTGGCGGCGCCGGCGTTGATCACGCTCAGCGGCGCCTGCGCCGCATCGAGGTGCAGCGCCGGACCGTCGGTCCGCCACGTCTTGCCGGCGTCCACGGTGGCGGCCGGGTACTGCGCCTCGCCCACGCTCGCGAGCGCGAACCCGTGCGTCGCGTTGACGAACGCGCGCACGCCGACGATGTCGCGGCCCTCGACCAGCGTGCCCGCTCGGAGGGTGCGAGGCCGCGGCTTGAGTGCCCGCGCAGTGATGGTCTTGACCGGCGAGGCCGACGCGGCGTGGCTGATGAGCATGCCGAGCAGGAGCGTGGCGCCGGCGAGAGCCAGCAGCCTGAGGCGAAATTGGAAGTGGCCCATGACGAAGGTGTTCTCGGTGGCACGTCGCGTTCCTGCGCGGCTCCTAGACTCGCGCTGCGCGACGTCGCCGGTTGCGATCCCTCGCCGGAAGAGCTCCGCACTCAGATGTAGCCGGCTGGCACCCTTGGGGGGTGCTGCTGCTGAGCTGGAACGTCGCCGGCAAGGTCAGGCGCCTCCCCGAGCAGGCGGCAAGGATCGCCCGCCTCGCTCCCGATCTCGTGTGCCTCCAGGAGGTCACGGGCGGCGCGAGGGCGTTGTGGGAGCACGCCTTGCGCACGCTCGGCTTCGAGCACGTCTGCCATCCGGCCGCGCCGGCCGCCGGCGAGGCGCGCAAGCGCCGCCTGGCGGTACTGACCGCGACTCGCGCGCCTGTCACCGCCGTGAGCGGGATCGATGGCGTGCCGTGGCCCGAGCGCGCTCTCGCGATCGAGCTCGAGCGAAGGGCTCGAGCTCGTCAACGTGCACTCGCCGATCAGCCCCACCCCCGGACTGGTCAAGGTCCGTACGCACGAGGCCGTCCACGCCTACCTGCGCGAGCGCACGGGGGCCCCGTGCGTGCTGTGCGGGGACTTGAACACGCCACGTCGCGAGCACCCCGACGGCCGGGTCTGGACATTCGCCCGCGACCGCTCCGGCCGCCTCGTCCCGGACCGCGGCGAGCGGTGGGACACGGCCGAGCTCGCGCTGATCCGCGGCCTCGAGCCTTACGGGTTCCGCGACGCCTTCCGCGACCTTCACGGCTACGACGAGCGGGAGCCGAGCTGGGAGTGGCCGAAGACGGGCGGCGGCTACCGACTCGACCACCTGATCGTCTCCTCGCGGGTCACGGTGAGCGCGTGCCGCTACGAGCACGACTGGCGCCGGGCCGGCCTCTCCGACCACTCGCCACTGGTGGCCGAGCTCAGTCCCCGGACACGTGCGCCGGAAGCACCTGGGGAGCGATCGGCGGATCGTCGAGAATCAGCTGCGGGACCGTAACCAGCTGGTAGCCGCGCTTGCGCAGCGCGTCGATGATCAGCGGCAGCGCCTGGATCGTCTGGGTCCGGTCGCCGCCGGCGTCGTGGAGGAGGATGATCGCCCCCGGCCGGGCGCCCGCCAGCGCGCGGTGCACGATCACGCCCACGCCCGGGCGCAGGTAGTCGTTGGTGTCCACCGTCCACAGCACCATCAGCATCCGCAGTTGATGAAGGACGGAAAGCGTGTTGGCGTTGTAGGAGCCGTAGGGCGGACGCCACAGCCGCGGGAACGGGCCGCCGACCCCGTGCAGCCACCGGGTCTGGTCGAGGATCTCCGAGCGCTGGGCAGCGGCGGGGAGGAGCCCCATGTGCGGATGCGTCTCGGTGTGGTCGCCGATCACGTCGCCCATGTGGAGCGCCTGAGCCGAGGCGGCGTGGAACCAGCGGAACATGAAGCCGATCTCGAAGAACGTCGCCGGCACGTGCAGGCGACCGAGCACATGCAGCACCTGGGGCGTGTACGGGCCCGGCCCGTCGTCGAAGGTCAGCGCGATCTCGCGCCGCTCGGGGCCGCCCGACTTGATGAAAGGCTGGTGGGCGAGCAGGCGATCGATGGCCGCGTTCTCGCGCTTGACCTTCAGCGCGGCGAGCTGTGCGGGCGTCGGACGCGGGTGGAGGTGTCGCGTGCGGCCGGCGTGAGCGTGGCGCACCGGGCGGCTCGCGCGAGCGACGGTTGCCCTCGAGCCGGTGAGCACCACCACCCCCACGGCAACCACGGCGACGAGGACGCACAGGATCGCGACGGCTGACAGTCGCCGGCGGCGGTACCGGCGGCGCATTTCCGCCCGCCGAACGCGCAGCGCCTCGCTTGGAGGCGTCACCCATTGATCGCCGTATCCGCTCATTGGATGCTCCGCTGCCGGCGCCCGCCCCCACGGCGGCCCTCGGCGTCGGCCAGTTTTCTCCTTCAGGACCCAGGTGTGCGCCGGGGTTCCGGCCAGCGCCAGGGTATCGCGTCCGCGCGCGATTGACATGTCCTGCCGGTTAACGGTTTAGTGCCCAGCCCACCGGGAATCCCGTTGGCATCGATGAGCACGGGGCCCGATAGCTCGACAGGCAGCGGCGGAGCGCCGGACGCACAGGCTTCGATGGCCGAGCTGGTCAAGCAGCTCTCCGAGCAGACCAGCCGTCTGGCCCGTCAGGAGGTCGAGCTGGCCAAGGCCGAGCTCGCCGCCAAGGGCAAGCGAGCGGGCCTTGGAGCCGGGATGTTCGGCGGCGCCGGCATCCTCGGGCTCTACGCCGTCGGTGCGCTCACCGCCGCGGCCATCCTCGGGCTCTCCAAGGCCGTAGCCGCATGGCTGGCGGCGCTGATCGTCGCGGCGGTGCTGGGCGCGGTGGCGGGCGCGCTGGCGCTGAGTGGCAAGCGCGAGGTGCAGCAGGCAACGCCGCCGGTTCCCGAGCAGGCGACCGAGAGCGTCAAGGAAGACGTCGAGGTCGCCAAGGAGCACGCCCGGGCGGGCCGGTCATGAGCGACGCGCGCGATCCGGAGCAGATCCAATCGGAGATCGAGCAGACGCGCGAGGAGCTCGGCGAGACGATCGAAGCCCTTGCGCACAAGGCCGATGTCAAGGCTCAGGCCAAGCAGCGCGTCGAGGAGACGAAGGCGTCGGTCAGCGAGAAGAAGGATGAGCTCCTCGGCAAGGCGCGCGAGGCCTCGCCCGACGGGGTGGCCGACGCAGCCAACCAGGCCTCGAAGAAGGCACGCGAGAATCCGCTTCCCGTCGCCGCCGTGGCCGCCTTCCTCGCCGGCTTCGCGCTCGGCCGGATCACCAAGCGCGGCTAGCGCGACTCGAGCACGAACACCGAGATGCGGCGGTGCGACGCGCGCTGCGCGTACTGACCGAAGCCCGGATAGATGCGCAGCCCCGCCTGCCAGATCCGCTCGCGTTGCTCGCCGTCGGCCTCGAGTGCGCGCACGTGCCGACTGGACCCGTCGACCGCGACCTGCGCGTCGGGGTGCGCGCGCAGGTTGTGGTACCACCCGGGGTGGCGGTCCTGCCCGAAGTTCGAGGCGATGATCGCGAGCCCGTCGTCGGTCGGCAGCCCCAGTACGGGGACGGTGCGGGGGCTGCCGCTCTTCGCCCCCGTCGTGGTCAGCATCACCACGGGAAGCCCCGAGACAAGGCTGGCGAAGGTGTATCGGCCCCGCGTCAGACGATGGACGGGACGGTCGATGCGGTGCAGCACACGCGCGAACAGCCAGGAGCCGGGGCCGCTGGCCGCGAAGCGGCGCAGCCATTTCTGAAACGCGTTGGCTTGGTCGTACGCGCTCGGTGCGGCCATCGGCGGAGCCTAGCTCACGGGTGGCGAGCGAGGCCGCGCAGGATCGCGTCCGCGTCGCGATGCGCGGCGCGAAGTGCCAGGCCCACGAGGTCGAGCTCGGACGTGGGCACGGAGCGCACGGCGGCACGGTTGTCGGCGTCGTTGCCGGTGGCGAACATCTCGCGTGTGTAGATCGCGACCGCGACCTCCCGGCGGTGTGCGCGCTCGAGAAGCGTGGCCAGCTTGGCCGCGCCGGCCTCGAACACCAGCACCGGCTGGACCAGCAGCGGGAGGTAGTGGCGCCCGTCGCCGTCCACGTAGTCCTCGCCGATCGCGTCTGGCCCAGCGCGGGCGGTGACCCCGCTGACCAGGAACGCGGTCACGTTGAGCCGCTGCCAAGCGGCGAGATCGTCCCGGACAACGACTGCGACCTTGGTGTCGAACTGGCCCACGCCCATTGGGTGGATCGTCGCGGGGCCGCGCCGCGCCGTCTTGAACGTTCTTGCGGCCACGAGCCCTCGAGTTCGTCGGGATCATCTTGACAAACGTCAAGGTGATCCGCGGGCGTATCGCGCGGGCGTCACTCCCACGGCTCGCTTGAACGTCCGCGTGAGGTGGGGCTGGTCGGCGAAGCCACACGCCGCGGCGACGGCCGCCGGAGCCACGCCGCTCGTCAGCATCCGGCGGGCGTATTCGACGCGCAGGTTGATCTGGAAGACGTGGGGAGGCACCCCGACCTGATCGCGAAAGCGCCGCACGAGCTCGAACCGGCTGAGGCCGGCCACCGCCGCCAGCTCGGCCAGGCTCACCGGCTGATCCCACCGCTCGCGTAGATGGGCCCGCGCCCGCCGGACCGCCGCATGCTCGGCCGGGTGCGGTCGCGCTCCGGCGCACCAGGTCGCAGGTGGGGCCGGAGCGCAGCCACCGCGCGCAGCACCGGTTCATCGACGGAGAGGCCGGGCGGCTGATCGGCGAGCGCGGCATGGGCGGCGAGCAGCGCCGAACGCAAGCCCGGGTCGCGGAACACCACCCACCGAGCGGCACGCGGCGGCGGTCCGTCCCGCTCGGCCCACTCGTGCAGGAGCGCGGGCTCGACGTACAGGACCTTGTAGGCCCATCCCTCGGGCACGGCAGCCATGCCGGTGTGCACCGCCTCGGGCTCGAGGACGAACAGCTCACCCTGGCTCGCCCGCTGCCGGGTGGCGTCGAGCTCGAACCGCGCCGCGCCGCGCTCGACCACGGCCACCGTCCACGTCGCGTGCGAGTGCGGCCGGTAGGCGTGGTGAACGAAGCGGGCGTGGAGGGCTTCGATCCCGTTCAGCCCCGCGGGGCGGAGATACCTCGAATGCTCGGTCGGCGTGCGGGAAGCGTAGAGGCCGACCGGCGCGCCGCAGCCCGTGCGCGGCATAGGCTTCGCGACGATGGTGCGTCGCGTCCTCGCGTTCGTGTGCGGGCTGTGCCTGGCGCTGGCCGCGCCGGCGGCGGCACGGGCCGAGCCGATCTTCGGCGGCTTCTACTCGGTGCTCGCCTTCGGCGAGGGCGAGAGCACCTCGGCCCAGGACCTGGCGGCCTACGAAGCCAACGGGACGGTGCCGGCGGCGGACGTCAACCAGGAGCAGCAGTACGAAGGGCTCGAGCAGGCGTGGCCGGGCTTCACCGCCGCCGACATGAGCAAGTACTACAAGAGCTCGGACTTCCAGCCGGCGCCGCCGCAAAGCCTCTGTGCCGGGGGTGCCGGTGCCGGTGCCTCTACCTGGTCCACTCAGCGGCTTGCCCGGGCTGCTCGGCTCCCTCGGCTCGGCCCCGACCGGCACGCCGCAGGGCCAGGAGACCCCCGAGCAGGGGCTGCTGATCGTGCGCGACCCGCGCTTCCAGGTCCCGCGCATCTACGCCGACACGCGCGCAGAGGCGATGTGGGGAGCGGGGTTCGCGACGGCCGAGGACCGCTTGTTCCTGATGGACGTCCTGCGTCACACGGCCGAGGGCACGACCGCCGAGCTGCTCGGGCCGAGCGCTGCCGCGGCCGACAGCAAGCAGCTCGGCATCCAGGACGACTCGCCGCAGCAGCTGACCGCCGAGATGCAGGCGCTCCCCAAGACGATGGGCGCCGAGGGCGCCCAGGCGCTCAGCGACATCGAGCAGTACGTCGCCGGGATCAACGCGTTCATCGACCTGGCTCGGGCCGATCCGGCGCGGCTCCCGGCCGAGTACCCCGCGCTGGGAATCCTCCCCCAGCCCTGGACGCTCGCCGACTCGGCCGCGGTCGGCGTGTACCTGATCGGCCAGTTCACGGTGTTCGGCGGCCAGCAGCCGCAGCAGGCCGAGGCGCTGGTCATGGCTGAGCGCCGGCTCGGCAAGCGCCGCGGCGCGGCCCTGTACCGCGACCTTCGCCTGGCTGCAGACCCGGGCGCGGTGGTCACGCTCCCGCGCAGCTTCCGCTCGGACGCCACCGGCCCGGTCAACCCGCGCTCGGTGGCGCTAATCGATCCGGGGTCTTTGGTGTCGCGCAACGCGGTGACGAGCGGGGCGCAGGCGGCCCGCGCGGCCGCGGTCGCCGGGCGGCGCCTTCCCGCCTGGGCCGCCCATCTGGCGAGCACCGGGCTGAACCTGCCCCACCTGGAGTCAAACGCGGTGCTCGTCGACGGCCGGCGGAGCGGCACCGGGCAGGCGCTCGCGGTCATGGGTCCGCAGGTCAGCTACTACACGCCCGAGGTGTTCCTCGAGTACGAGATGCACGCCCCCGGCATCGACGTGAGCGGCGTGTCGTTCCCGGGCGCGAGCCCGTATCCGCTGATCGGCCACGGAATCGACTTCGCCTGGACGGGCACCTCGGCGTATTCGGCCAACGAGGACGTGTTCGCCGAGCGGCTGTGCAATCCGGGCGGGTCGCGGCCGTCGTTCGCCTCCACGCACTACCTGTATCACGGGCGCTGCATCGCGTTCAGCTCGCGCACGATCACCGAGCAGACCCCGGTGGCGCCGACCTCGCCGAGCCAGCCGCAGACGATCACCTTGCACACGCTCGACTCCGTGCACGGGCCGATCGGGAGCTACGGGAAGGTCCATGGTGTCCCCGTGGCGCTTGCGGTCGCCGCCGCCACCCACGAGCACGAGGCCCAGAGCTACGTCGCGTTCATGCGCCTGGCCGAGAACGTGCCCACGTCGCCTCAGAGCTTCATCGCGGCGATGCGCGCCTACACAGGCAGCGAGAACTGGTTCTACGTCGATCACAGCCACATCGCCGTGCTCCAGTCCGGCTGGTTCCCGCGGCACGCGCGCGGCAGCGACCCGGACCTGCCGATCTGGGGGACGGGACAGTGGGACTGGCGCGGCTTCCAGCCCTCGAGCTACGGCTACGCCCGCCTGCCCGCCAGCGCCAACCCGAGCTCGATCGACCCCAAGCAGGGCTACCTCGTCAACTGGAACAACGCCATCGCGCATGGCTGGCGCGTGGCCGCCGGCGACTGGTCGAGCGGCTCGGTGGTGCGCGCGACGATCCTCCGGGACCTGTTGTCGGGTGCCCTGCGGCGAGGTCGTGTGGATCTGGCGGCGCTCACCGGCATGGTGACTGCGCCGTCGTTGACCGCCGACCTGCGCGGGATGGCGGTGTGGCCCTGGCTGCGGCGTGTGATCGGGCGCAGCCGCAACGCGCAGGTGCGCGGGCTCGTCGCCCTCCTGGGTCGCTGGGCGGCCGGGGGTGCACAGCGTCGGGCCGCGGCTGGGTCGAACGTCGTGGCTGACAGCCCGGCCGTGCTGCTGATGGACACCTGGTGGCCGCTGCTCGTGCGCGCCGAGTTTCAGCCCGCGGTCGGTCCGCGGTTGATGGACTTCGTCAGCACGCAGTTCAACTCGATCCAACCCGACGGCATCCGGGACGGCACCGGCAACGGCTTCTTCGAGGGCTGGGAGATGGACGTCCAGCAGGATCTGCGCCAGGTTCTCCACCAGCACGTCGCCGGGCGCTTCTCGCGCACCTACTGCGGCGGCGGATCATTGAAGCGTTGTCGCGCGCTGGTCGTGAGGACGCTCCTTCAGGCCGCCGCGCAGCTGCGCGCTCGATACGGCCCGTCGATGTCGAGTTGGAAGCTCCCGGTCACCTGCGCCGTGACAACTCCGGCCAGCTGCGATCAGATCGTCGCCACCGCCGCCGGCGCGATCAACGTGCCGCCGCAGCCGTTCGACAACCGCGGCACCTTCTACCAGGCCGTCGCGGTCACCGGCCACCGTTAGAGGAAGATCCCGCGCAACCTGACCGGGCAGCCTGGCCGTCGTGCCGCTGTTCGACGCGGATATGGCCGCGCTCGCGATTCGTGTGTTCTCTCGCTCCGCCGTCAGCTGACAGCCCTGCACGACAGGGTGCGATCGCCTGAACAGACGCACCGCACCCTCTTTCGGTTGTACCCTCATGGCAGGAGAGGGGAATGGATTCGACACAGGACCCGGGAGGTGGGGCTCGCCAGGGCGATCAGGCGACCCCTGATTTGCTGCTGGCGGCGGCCGCCGTACTGGAGGGGCTGCCCGACGCCGTCGTCGCGGCGTGAACGCGACGGGCGGATCGTGTTCGTCAACGCACTCGCCGAGGAGCTGTTCGGCTACCAGCGCGAGGAGCTGCTCGGCCAGCCGGTGCAGATGCTCTGGCCCGAGCGCGTCCGCGAGCGCTACAAGCTGAACATGCAGCTGTACTTCGCGACCGAGCACCCGCTGCGCTTCTCAACCGAGGCCTGGGGTCTGCGCCGCGACGGCTCGGAGTTCGTCGGCGAGATGAGCTGGGGGATCGTCGAGACGACCGGCGGCCCGCTGCTCCTCGCGATCGGCCGCGACATCACCCAGCGCCGAGCCCGGGAGGCGCGGCTGCGCGCCGCCGCGGCGATGGGCGAGCGGGCGCTCGCCGGGGCCGATCCCGCCGACCTCGCGGCCGAGGCCGTGGAGCTGATGCGCACGGCGCTGCCGATCAGGGGCGCGGAGGTCCGACTGGCGGACGGAGCGCGCGCTCGCCTCCTACGGGCCGACCGCAGGGGCGATGGCCTTCACGCTCGGCCGCGGCGATCAGCTGCTCGTCGTGCCCGAGCGCGACCTCGGCGACGAGGAGATGAGCCTCGTGCGGGCGATCGCGCACACGCTCGGCACGGCGCTGGTGCGGATCCGCAACGAGGCGCGGATGCGCCACGAGGCGGTGCACGACCCGCTCACCGGGCTGCCCAACCGCACGCTCCTGCGCGACCGGCTCGAGCATGCCCTGACCAGGCGCGGCACCGGCTCCGCCGGCCTGCTGTTCGTCGACCTCGACAACTTCAAGCAGATCAACGACGCCCACGGGCACGCCGCCGGCGACGCGGTGCTGGTCGAGGTCGGGCGGCGCCTGGGCGCCACGGTGCGCCCGGAGGACACGGTGGCGCGCCTCGGCGGCGACGAGTTCGTCGTCGTGTGCGAGGAGATCGACCGTGAGACCGCGCTCGCGCTCGGCCGGCGCCTCCAGGAGGCCCTCCACGCGCCGATCGGCGTGCGCGGGGCTGAGCATCGCCTGCGGGCAAGCATCGGGGTGGCACTCGGCGAGCACGACGCGGACGCTCTGCTCGCGGCGGCCGACTCCGCGGTCTATGAGGCCAAGCGCGGGGGCGGCGGGCGCGTGGTGCTCGCCGGCGGTTGAGCTGCTAGCCGGCCGCGAAGCGTGCGGCCCACGGCTCCAGCGGGACGCCGGCGAGGGCGATCACGTAGGCGATCAGGCGGTACCAGCCGGCGATGATCACGAGCTCGAGCAGCTGTTCGGCGTCGTAGCGCTTGGCAAGCCTGGTCCACAGCGCGTCGCCGATCTTCGCCGTGTCGTGAAGCTGATCGGCCAGCTCGATCAGGTCGCCGTCCCCGGGTGACCAGGCGGCGTCGCCGGGGCCGCCGTGGACCGTGGCAGTGAGCTGCTCGTCGGTGAGCCCGAGTGCCCGGCCGTAGACGACGGCGTGGACGCCCCATTCGTACTCGGCCCCGGCACGCGCGCAGGTGCGGTGGATGACGATCTCGCGCTCGCGCGGTGCGATCCGGCCGTGGGCGAGGATGCCGGCGCCGAGCGGGCGCATCCGCGCCGCGAGCTCACGGTGGATGACGAGCGTACGGAATAACGCCAGGGGCTCGACTTGCGCGTCGGGAGGCATCCAGCGGGCGAGGGCGTCCGCGGTGGCGGGGTCATACGGCGGTTCGAGTGGGGCTATCCGTGTCATCGTCTATGTTCTCCTGCTTCGGAAATAAAAGCACCAGGAGGTGAGATCATAGCTTCGGATTCCGAAGCGCGCAAGTCCACTCCGTTGCCGGGTCGTCCGGTGCGCGGGTCGCGGACGGGCCGCGCGGAGATGGCGCTGCTCGACCTGCTGGGCCGGCGCTGGGCGCTGCGGGTCCTGTGGGAGCTACGCGCCGGCCAGTCAGTCACGTTCCGCGAGCTCCAGGATCGGTGCGGCGGCATCTCCTCGAGCGTCCTCAACGACCGGCTGCGGGAGCTCCGCGAAGCCGCCATCGTCGGCGCGGAGCCGGCGGGCTACCGGCTCACGCGCGAGGGCGAAGAGCTGCTGCGTGCGCTCGAGCCGGTGGGAGCGTGGGCGAAGCGGTGGCGGCGCCGGATGGGGCGCTGAGCTCAGGCCTGCGCCTGCTCCGCGGTACCGCCCACGACCACCCGGAGCACGAGCGCGTCGTCGACCGCCTCGACCGTCAGCTCGTCGGCGAGGACGCGCAGGTTCGCCGGCGGGTCCTCCCATTCCTCCGGGCTCGAGTCACCGCGCGCCGCGGTGATCGGTCCGATCTCGAGTTCGAGCCTGCGCGTCTCGGCCGACAGCGAGAACGTCATGGCCGGTGTGCGCGCGCGGCGGGCGGCATGGAACGCGAGCTGGTCGAACAGCAGGTAGAGGTCGGAGAAGCGCTCGAGCGAGAACCGGGACCGAGCGGCGAGCAGGCGGGCCATCCGGCCGAGGACGCCGCCGAGGAGGTTCACGGGCGCGAGCGTGCCGACGATGTCGCCGGGGATCGTGAGCCCGGGCTCCGCGCCATCGTCGCTTCGCCAATCGAGGGTCGGCCCGGTCTGGCCGCGGCTGAAGCCGATCCGCACCTCGGTGCCGCCGTCGGGATGGGTGCGGAACTCGGATCGATCGGCGAGTGCGCTGATCAGCGGCAAGCCGACGCCCACGTGCTCCTCGGAGTACGAGGCGAACTCCTCCTCGGTGTCCGGGGTGTGGTCCACGAGGCCGACCCCCCGGTCGCGGACTGTCACCTCGACGCAGTCGCCATCGGCGCTCAGGTGCACGATCATCGGACCGACGCCGTCGACATAGGCGTGTTTGACGACGTTGTTGCAGGCCTCGCTGACCGTCGTATTGAGCTCGTCGAGTAGCTCGCCCTCGAAGTCGAGCAGTTCGCCCACCCCGGCCAGCATCGCCCGCACCAGAGCCACGCTCTCCGGCTGGCTGTCCAGCTCGAGTTGGACCGACGAGGGATCCGGGGTCACCGCCGCCACATGAATTGGGCTTTCCAAGCACCTCGCGCCGCAAACGCGCGTGCGCGGGATTCCGAGCGTTTGTCCGCTCCTACCCGCGGGTAGATAGGGCGCGGACCGGGAATGCTGCGACCTGCGGTGTAGCCGCAAGCCTGCAATGGACCCCGGTCGCCCATCTCATGCTCACCGTGCCGTCATCCCCTGCGCGCGTGCTTGACCTCAGTCATGGCCGGCCGATCGCGCCCGGCGACGCGGCGGCGCCACCATCTTCCCCGAGCCGGCTGGCCGCCGGACCTCGGCAAGCTGCCGGCTCCGACCGAGCCGGTGGATAAGAGGGACCCTCTCCCCCTCTCCTCTCCCTCCTGACGGGGCGTCAACCATAGGCGCCCCGTCAGGGTCTCCTGCTTCCAGCCCCGCGCCGCCGCCGGGGCACTGGGTGGCCGCCATACAATGACCCCCGCGCCCCCATGGTCTAGCGGTTAGGACGCCTGCCTTTCACGCAGGAGATCACCGGTTCGAATCCGGTTGGGGGTACTGCACGAACCGCCTGCGCGTCCTCGGTTTTGGTGTGTGGGGCGTGGGACGCTGGCGCCGGACGTGGCCCGATAGTGGCCTGAACGTCGGCGGCGCCAGTATCCGCCGCGGGTTCGCTCCCGTCGTACGCGTCCAGGCGACTGGCGAAGCTGGCGCCGGATCCGTCGAGCAGCGTCCCGTAGTGGCGCTCGATCATCCGCACGCTCGTGCCCATGATCTTGGTCAGCTCGAAGATCGGGACGCCGGCGGCGATGGCGCGGCTTGCGAACGTCGAGCGCAGATCGTAGATGCGTACCGGACGGACGACGCCAGAGGCCTCGATCGCGGGAGCCCATTCACGCTGGCGAAAGTGGTCGAGGTTCAGCAGGCCACCCGCCGGTGCTGGAAACAGCAGCGGGGTGTCGATGCGCGGTGGGAGCGCGTCGATCGCGGAAGCATCTCGGGGTGCCGCTGTATGAATGGCCGCGCGGACGGTGGCATCGGCTCTCGCCATCCAAACCGCAGATCGTCGACGAGACGCGCATCCAGACGCCGCCGTCCCAATCCTCGACCGGCACCACCGGTCCGACGAGTCCCGGAAGCGCCGCTCGATGACCCGTCTCGGACGCACGGGCCGCGTACTCCTGGGCTCTGACACTTGCATCGAGCAGATGCCGCGTGGAAGGATCGGTATACAACCGTATACAGGTAATACGAAGATAGACAGGACATAACACGGTGGCGTGCATCTTCTGACAAGCCTCGAATCGACAAAGCCGCCGCCGAGCGTGCTGTCCCCCGAGCAGAACGGGAGCTCGAGCGCGGTCTATACGCGTCCCGGTGGAACGCCGCGCCCCCGGCGCAGAAGCAGTACCTGGCTGCGGTCGCGGACCTGATCACTTCAGGCGAAGCGGCAACCGGGCGCGCAGTCGCCGGATCGCCTGGGCCACACGACGGACACGGGGTCGTTGCCCGCTTCATCGACGAACCGCAGGGGCGCAGTGACGGGCTGGACGAGCGATCGAGGAGGTCGAAATCCTCAAGTCCCGCAGTAGTTGCAGGACCCCACGACCGGCGCGGGCTGTCCGCTCAACCACGCGATGGCGTGGTCGACTGCCGCCGCGACCCGCAAGCGGGACATACGTCGAGGCCCCCCTTTGCTCCCTCGTCCCGACAGGCCCTGGGGGAGAATCCATGATCCCACGACCGGCGCGTCCGCATCCATCAGGCATGCATCGGCCCGAGGCCGGACCTCTACGCAGGTGGTCACGGGTTGGGGGAAACCACCGCCGAGGTCGGCGTGCCGTCAAGCAGTCAACGCACCGCGCGGATCACGGCGAGCGTAATCGACGTCGTGTACAGGCGCACGCTGACTACGCGGAACCGGTGAGCGCGGAGAACACGTTTGACAATCGCGAGCGCGGCGCGCGGCGTGGCCAAGCCGGGATTGTCGATGATCCACAAATGCCGCCGGCCGCGGAGCACGCGAGGAAGCCGCGGATCGGTCAAGCCCATGAGGCGAAGCTTGGGCTTCAGCCGTCGTGTGTCGTAGTAGAGGATGGGCACGTCGGTGAGCGCGAAGCCGGGCGTGAGCAGGAAGTCATTCGGTCGTTCCCTCGGCGCTAAGTAAGCGACAGCTTGGCGCGCCGGTGCATAGAAGCCGCTCGGGCTGTGGTTCACCACAAGCCCGGCCACGGACGCCGCGACCGTCGCAAAGATAAGCAGGACTGCGCCCGGGCGGGGCAGCACCGTCCATGCGGCGGCGACGGCGGTAACAAGGAACGGTGCGGTTACCGCCGTGTAGCGTGTGATCAAGACGTGCTTGCCGGCGATGTCGAGCCCAAACAGTCCAATCACGCCGACCGCGCCGAGCGCTACGAGCAGCGTGCGGTGGGCGGTACGCTCGCGCCGAGGTGCAAACAGCAGCGCGAGCAGGGCGCAAAGCACGATCACCGCGCCGGCCACCGACCACACGTTCAGTGGCGTCCCGATGCGGATGCCAAACGGCGTCCCGATTACGGACACTGCGTTGGTCCAGTTGATCGCGCCGAGAATCGCACCACCGTTCGGGAAGTACCCATACTGCTGGAGCAGCAGCGGCATGAGCGTCGCCTGCGCTATGACGCAGGCACCGACGAAGCCAACCCGTGCCCGCCGCGAAAGGCCGGAGCGAGTGGCGACGAACACCGCCAGGGGCAGGACCACGCCGATTGCGGTGTAGTGCAGCCACAGCGCGAAGAAGCACGACACAGCGCCGAGCGTCAGCAGGGCGGCGCGGCGCTCGGGCCGCTCGGTCGCGCGTACGGTGGCGCCCACGGCGACGACCAGGACGAGCATCACGAAGATGTAAACGCGCGTCTCCTGCGCATAGCTTTGGATGAGCGGACTGAGGGCGCACAGCCCCGCGGAGCACAGCGCGATGCGGCGCTCGGCGAAGGCGCGCGCCATCCAGTAAACCGCCGCGACGAGCATCAGCCCGGCGATCGCCGACGGGAGTCGCGTGACCCATTCGGCCTGCGAGCCCGTGCGGATCAGCCACTCATGCAGGAACAGGAAGTACGTATACGGAGTCGTTTCCGTGTGCGCAACGATGTGGAACAGCAACGAGAGCGACGGCGTCGAGTGGATCAGGCTGTAGGCCTCGTCGGTGAAGTAGCTCGAGGTGCCGAGCTGCCAGAAGAAGTTGACGGCCGCGACCGCCATGATCAGGGGCAGCGCCAAACGCCCCCCTCGCTCCGACGCGAGAGCAGGTGAGCCAACGCGAGAACGGAGGATGAGCTGCGTAGTCGCGGTCATTACTGGGCGCCAGGCGACATGATCCTATCCGCGCCACCCGGCGCGGGTATGAAGGGTCCTGGTGGGCGCCACTCTAAGGGCTGTTGATGCTCGCCCGCTGCCACGCCGTCACGCCGGCGCATCAGTCGGCACCGACGGCTGGCGTGATTCCCGAGGCGGGTGGCGCAGCCCAAGCGCGCCTACGCAAGCCGGAGCTGGCCGCTCGAGTCACGAGTGATCTCGAAGACCATCCCATGCGGTCGGTCAGAGGCCGGGACGTAGATGCGGCGCGCTTCGGGCGTGCGATCCCGAGGGACCCGGTACACAGCTCAGGCGGTGCGTGAAACCGGCACGCATGCGGTCTCATACTCGCTCCGCGCCGTCGCCGCAGCCGCGCGTCCGGCCGCCGAGGCACGCTGCATGTCCTCGTCCCACGCATCCTCGTCGAAACGACCGGCGGCGTCCTGGTCGGCCGCCCGGCCTGGGGCATGCCTACCCCTGGCCGTCAGGCGGCTGGATCGGACCGTACTTGGCCTCGAACTCTTCGAGCGTGCCGGGTGCCAGGCCGTGGCGGCGATGGATCGCCGCCATCGATGTGTCCGGCTTGACGACCAGAGAACCGTCTTCCCGTTCCTCGACAACGACGTACTCGCCGGAGCGATCGCCGCTGAGAGTGACGTGGATCGCGCGTTCAGGCGCTCATGGCAAACAGTTTGGCAGGCGGTGGTGGCCCTCAGGGATGGAAGCGTTATGGAAGCGCGCGGCGCCGAGATTATTACCGAAGCGCCTTTAGTGACGACTAGCCACGTTCTACGGCGAACGGGGCCACCTCCGGCTCAGCTGCTTGCAGCTCAAGCGAAACCGGTTAGCACCGCCGCCCGCTTGGTCATCAAGCGGTCTTCCGCGGGAGTGGAAGAGGAGGATGCGGATGCTACGACCTTGGAGGTAAGCGTCATTCGTGCTTTGCCCTGACGGCTGCCGGTCCGCAGGGTCGCTGCTGCTAGTTGCCGGGATACGTTGCCTGGAGGATGTGCGGGATCTGCCCCTTCTTCGCCCCGGGCAGCGGGGGCGCCACCCAGCACCCCGGCGTGCCGCTCGGCGCGTCGCCCTGCGGTAGGTGCTGGCCGCCCGTGTTGTTGCAGTCCCACGCCGCCACATCGTCGAATACGAGCCACCGCGAATTGACTCCGAATAGCGGGTCGGGGTAGGTGTTGCCGCGGTTGTTGGCGTCGCGGTTCTGGTAGATCCCGAACGACTCGGGACCCGTGAGGCCGAACTGCCGCAGGTAGTGCCCGCACGGCAGGCCGGCGCAGGTCAGGCCGTTGCCCCCCAGCGGTGGTCTCGGTGCCGCTCTGGGACGTCCCGCCGTTGGAGATGAAGTCCGAGGTCAGCTGCTGGTGCTGCCCGAGCCAGTTGAGGATCGGGTTGAGCTGCTCGAGGAACGTCCCGAGCGCGGGCAGCAATGTCTGCGTGGCCGGGTTCGCCGGGCAGCTCAGTCCCGGCTGGGGCGTGCAACCCAGGCCCCTCAGGAACTCCGCGGTGGCGGGAAGGCCCGTCCTCGAGACCGTGACCAGCGGGTTGAGGTTGACGAACAGCTTCTTCAACGGCGGGGAGAAGCAGCTGCACCGCGTGGAGCGTCGGACCCAGGTTCTGCGCGACCGGGATCAGCTCCTTGAGCAGCGGCGCGTTCTGACCAGCCACGCAACACGCCTGATCAGAGTTGAACGAGAAGGACTGCAGCTGGGCCATCGTCATCCGCGACTGATCGAGGAACGTCGGGAACACGTGGATCGTGTCGGCCAGCGCCGCCTGATTGGCCGCGGTCGTCTTGAACACGGTGTCCGAGCTCGTGATCAGGTTCCGCAGCGCGCTCTGGTTCTGACTCAGCGACCCGAACACGGTGCCGCCGTTGCGGACCAGGTTCACCACCGCGCCGTGCTCGGTGTCGAGCACAGCCAGGATGTCGGTCGCGTCAGCGGCGAACGTCGGCAGGTTGCCGAACACGTCGTTCAGGTTGATGTCGTTGCCCCGCACCCCCACCGCCAGCTGCTGCTGCCACACCTGGAACGCGTGGCGGGTCGTCGGGTCGAGCGCATTGAAGATCGTGTCGAGCTGAACCGCGGGCTGGACCTGACCTCGTGCCAGCACCCCGTTATCGGCCAACGCCGGCGAGTTCCTCGAACCCGGCCTCAGCTCCACATAAGTCTCACCGAGAAGCGTCTTGGTGCGCAGGATCGCCGTCGCGTCCTTATGGATCGGCGCGTACTTGTTGTTCAGCTGGATCGTGGCCAGCGTGCGGTTGCCGTTCGGGTCAAGCTCCTTGTCGATGACCTTGCCCACCGACACCCCAGCGATCCGGACGTCCGCCTGGGTGGCGAGCTGCTGCGCATCCCGAAAGGCGACCTGGATGCGGTACCCGCGCGGGTTGAACGGCACCTGACCGCCGAAAGACAGCCACAAGAACAGCAGCAGCCCCACGCACGACAGCGCGAACAGCACCATCGTCAGCACCTTCGCCAGTCCAGGGGTACTGGTCTCCATCAGGTCCTCACGGCGGTCGGTGATGGCAGCCAGGCGATCAAGTCGCACCCGCGAGCTCACCCTGGGCTCGGCGGGGTGGAAGTCCAGGAGCTCGCGTGAAGAAGGATTACGAAGTGATCTGGAACATTACAGTAGGAGACACTACTGCACAAGTAGTTAGTCGTACTTTTGACGAACTTATTGAAGACCCGCCGCGGCCGGTGAAGAGCTCTGGCCCCGTAGGAGCCGTTCTGGCGGTCCTATGGGCTCGGCGCCGATGCTGCCGCCGCGGCAATGACCATGCGAATCGCGAAAGTGCGATCGCTTCCTTATCGACGCGAGCGATGGCTTCCTGGCGAGGACGGGTCGAACGCGCCGCATCCAGACCCGCGCCAAGCGCGTTTGGGCTGCGGGGGTGCGCTAGAGAAACGCGTCGGCGCTCATCTGCTCGCCATAGGGTCGACGCGACGGATCTGTTGTTGCGAATACGGCGGCGCAGCGTTCCGCCGCGGCTGGGTCTCCTTCGACGGAGAGTTTGCCCGCCTCGATCGCCTCGAGCGGAGAGAGCTCTTCCCGCCCGAGGGCGACGAACGTTCGGGCGTCGGTGGTGAGAATGACGTCCGGCGAGTCGGTCGTCCCTTGGCGTACATCGAGCCTGCCGTTGCGAACTTTCACCGAGACGACCTCTTCGCCGACTCGAAACTCGTAGGTGTCGTCGACGCTGGCCGGCACGGCATGTGGCTGGGCCGCGGCCTCGATCGCCGGCAGCCAGTAGCTCGCGCGGATCACGTCATTGCTGCTCGGCGAGTCGATCAGCCGCAGACCCCAGTCGAACAGGCCGAACAGCACCGGGCGCAGCTCTTGCCCGAGCTCGGTCAGCTCGTAGACCGTAGATGCGGCAGGCGGAGGCAGCCGCCGTCGGCGCAGCACGCTCGCGCTCTCCAGCGAGCGCAGACGGTCGCTGAGCACGTTGGGCCCGATGCCTGGCAGGCCGGCCTGAAGGTCGGTGTAGCGCTTTGGGCCGAACAGCAGCTCGCGTATGACCAGCAGCGTCCACCGCTCGCCGACCACATCGAGGGCGCGGGCGGCGGGACAGAACTGCTGGTAGCTGCGCATCGGATGAGTGTACGTGCTCGATCGCGCTAACTATGGATGTGATTGGCACCACTTATTTTCCCGTAGTAGCCGTTCGTAGGCGACTAACTGCGCGGAATGCGCCACAGGTTGCCGTTACCGGCCTCGGGTACCGCGGCCCAGCGCATAGTCGTATTCACGCTCGAGCCGTTTGGCGGCCTGTGTGGCGCCCGCGGTTCGGCATTGTTGTTGTGCCATCTCGTAGTAGCGCTGAGCGTGCCGGTCGCGACCTTCGACGGCGCTCAGAAGCGCGAGTGATCCTGCGACGGGACCGAAGCAAACAGTTGCGCGTGCGCTCACGGCCCAGTGTGCGGCGCGCGGCTCGAGTAAAGCGCGCAGCTGCTGGGCGGCCGGGATGTTCTTGGTGCGGGTGATCGTCTCCGCGAGGAGCGAGGCGCTGATCAGCCAGTTCGTGTCGCGCTCGAGCGACGCCATGCCATTTGACGTGAATTCCGCGACCGTGCTGGCTGCTTCCTCTAGGCGTCCTATGTCTGCTAACACGCGCGCCTTTACGGAGCCCCAGACCGGAAGCAACGAGAACGCTCCCTCGAGCCCTGGCAGGGAGACCGCCAACTCATCCAGTTGGTCCTGCTCGATGCGAACCCACGCGAGTTGCGCACGGAGCTCCAGCTCAGCGGATTCCCCGAAGCCAGGTCTGCCTGCCTCGAACGCGCGCTGTGCCAGGTCGGCTCCCAGCTCGAGTCTGCCTGCGATGATCGCCGAGGTGGCGCGCCAAAGGTGCGCCCACCATGCGTACGCCGGCTGGCGCAACTCAGCGGCAAGTTCCGCCAGGACCTCCGCGTTGGTCTCCAGTGCGCTCAGCTCGCCGAGCTGGGCTTGATCTACGGTCTTATGCACGAAAGCGGGCACCAGCGTCTCCGTGTCCCCGAGGTCTCTCGCCAAGTCGACGAGCTCGCTTGCAAGCTCAAGTCGTTGCGCGGCAGCGCGCTCGCCCCGAAATACCAGATGCCCGACATCGAGCGCGGCAGACAAGGCCCTGGGATCGCGGCTGCGCCTCGCAAGTGCCACTGCCTCCTGCGCGAGCTCGTCGGGTGGTGGCTCGCCAGGGTCGTAGTAGTGCTCGGAAGCGAGGCGCGCGAGCAAGCGGCCACGGGTCGCGTTCTCGGAATCCGGCATTGCGTGCAGGACCTGTTCGAGTAACGCCGTCGCGGCAGGGTCGGCAGGACGATCCCCGGCGAAGAACGGAACGGCGCAAAGCCCAAGCGCAGCCTCGGTCAGTAGGTCCAGGCGGCCAAGTTGCCGGGCCAGTTCGCCGGCTTCCAGGAAGGCCACCGAGACGCCTTCGCCTTGTCCCGCCCTTCGCCTGGCGTGACCGAGGGCAATCAGGAGGTGGCAGCGCCATTCGAGATCGCCCGGTCGACCCATGAGCAGGGCGACCGCTTCGGTATACAGCGCAGCGGCATCCGCATAAGTCCGCTCGGCGTTTGCGACATCCGCAGCCGCCGCGATGTCGCCAGCTAGCTCAGCCGGCTGTACGAGGTTGCGCGCTCGCCGCAGGTGCTCGACCACCAACCGCCACGGCCGATCTCCCGTCTCGGCATGACGCTTCTTCAGAGCTTCGGCCAGGCGCCGGTGAAGATAGGCGCGTCGCGTGGCCGTAAGCCCCTCGTAGGTGCTCTCGCGTATCAGCTCGTGGCGGAATTCGTAGCGTCCCACTGCGCCAGGGTGCTCGCGGACGGCATGTGAGATGACCGCCTCGTCGAGGGCGTCCAAGGCTCGCGCTTCGGTGAAGTCGGCAACGCTGATCACCATGCTGAGATCGAACTCGACGCCAATAACCGAAGCGACAGCCAGACAGGCACGTGCGTCCGTACTGAGACGCGCGAGCTCATCAGAAACCAAGTCCCGCACCCGTGCCGGCAGCGGTGAGGGGACGAACGGGTCACCGGCGCGAAGCAGCTCGGCCGCGAACATCGGGTTCCCCCCAGTGCGACCATGGACATCCCGCAACTCCTCCTCAGAAAGATCGTTCCTCTCGAGGCTCCGCGCGAGCTCCGCAACCGAGCGCTCGTCCAGTGGATCAAGGGCCAGATAGCGCGTGCCCGGCAGCGCGCGCGCCTCGCGGATCAGGCGCTGAAATTCCGGCGAGCGAGCGAGCTCCGTGTCGCGGAGGGTCAAGATGAGCAGGAGCCGCGCAGGCCGCGACTCGGCGAGCAGACGCCGGATGAGCCCAAGTGTTGGCGGGTTCGCGTCGTGCAAATCCTCAATCAACAGCACCAAGGGCTGATCCCTGGACACGGCCAGCAGTGTCTCCATGATCGCCCGCGAAACCCTGCCGCCATCCTCGAGAAGATCGGGCGGCAACGGGGTCCCGATCAAGCGCTCCGTGATTCCGGGCACGAGCCCGGTTAGCTCGCTGGCCGCGGCTGGAAGCACCCGCTCGAGTCGCTCCTCCGGCGCGTTGGAGACGTAGTACCGCAGCGCCTCGACGAACGGCTCGAATGCGGTCGACGCGGGCCGCCGGCAGCGGCCCAGCAAGATCGTCGCCGAAGAGACGACATCGACCGCGAAGTTGGCCAGCAACATCGACTTGCCGATTGCTGGCTCTCCGGCCACCAGGACGCACTGCTGAAGTCCCCCGCTCGCATCTCCAAGCGCCGCGGAGAGCGCCGACAGCTCCCGCAGACGGTTCACGAACGGCTCGCGGCCGAGGGTGCTCAGCGTTGCCGGGAGCGGCAGCGCAACAAATGTGTCGACGTCGGCCTCAGGGCCGCTCCGGGCCTCCTCCGCCAGGCGGCGGGTCTCGGCCGAAGGCACGGCGTGCAACTCGCGCCTGAACCGCTCGGCAAGCTCACTGTAGACCGCCAGCGCAGACGCACGATCACCGCCTGCCGTCAGGCGCCTGATCAGTTCCCGGTTGGGCGGCTCCGCCAGCGGCGAGAGAGAGACCTGCCTGCGCGAGTATCGGATCGCGGCTTCAAGCGCGCCGGAACGTTCGGCCTCGGCGGCCAGACCGCCTAGCAGCTCCGACACGCGCTCCAGATGCTCGAGCCGAGCCTGCCGCACCCACTCCGCGTCCATGCCCTGGAGCAGCGGGCCGGATGAGAGCTCCAGCGCGGCCTCGAGGTCGCCGGTGTCAAGCAGCGCGTCAAATCGCGCCGCGTCCACCGATACCCCGGCGTCCCCGCCAGCCAGGCCGATCGTGTCCCCGACGCGCAAGATGTAGCGATCTGCATCGCGTCCCAGGGCGCGGCGAACCGCCGCGATCGCACTGCGAAGACTCGCCCGCGCGCTCGTCTCGAGGACATCCGGCCACATCGCCGACGCCAGGTCACCCCGAGCGTGTAGACCGCGATGCAGAGCGAGATAGCCGATCAGCAGACGGCCCGACCTCCGGGCCGGCAGGGTCACCCGCTTGCCGTCCAACCGGAGCTCGAGCTCGCCGAGCACCCTAACCGCCAGCATCAGCCCGAGCGTACCCCGGGGCCGCTGTGGCTGACCGCCAGCAGATCCGGCTTCGGCGGTCAGCGACGCGAGTCACTCCGCTGTCACGCCACAGTCACGGCAGGCGGGTAAGGCCTCAATCGCGATAGCCCTCAACCGGGGTTCTCGGGAGCGGCGCGCTTCACATCGCCGACGTTGGACCAACACGTCGCGGCATGCGACAGAGAGGACGAACATGGGAGGACATATGACCACCAGGCTTGCGGGCTTCATGGGACGTTCCGCAGCGGCGCTGATCGTCGGCTGTGCCATCTCGCTCGTCGGAGGCGCTGCAGCTCAGGCCAGTGATTATCCGGTCATCTACAACTTCCCCGCGGGCCTGGCCGAGTCGGTGGTCTACCCAACGCCACAGGGCGCGAACATCTGGAGCTGCCGCCCGACAGCGCAGCATCCCCGGCCGGTGGTGCTCGTGCCAGGACTTACCGGGAGCATGGCGCGAGACTGGCAGGCGGCAGCGCCGCTGCTCGCCAACAACGGCTACTGCGTCTTTGCCTACGACTTCAGCTCTCAGGGCTCAGAAGCGATCGAACCCGCCGCGGCCGGCTTGTCGAGTTTCGTCGATCAGGTGATCGCAGCGACAGGATCGAACGCTGTCGACCTGGTGAGCCACTCAGAAGGCGGAGTCATCGCCCGCTACTACCTCGAATTCCTCGGGGGGGCGGCGAAAACGCATGACCTTGTGCAGATCTCGCCGCTCAACCACGGAACCACCGCTTACGGCATCGGGACGCTGGCACAGAAGAGCGGACTCACCCCGGTTGTGAATACGGTCTGCACGCCGTGCGTCGAGCAGACCGCGGGCTCGAGCTTCATGCAGAAACTCAACGGCAACGGCGACACGGTAGCCGGCGTCAATTACACCGTGATCGGAACCCGCTACGACGAAATCATCACCCCCTACGAGTCACAGTTTCTCTCCGGTCCTCACGTCGACAACATCCTGCTCCAGAACCAGTGCTCACTCGACGCCGTCGATCACCTCGCCTCCCAGTACGACTCGATCGCCCTACGGGACATGCTCAACGCGCTCGACCCCGCCCGGGCCGTAGCACCCGTCTGCCACCCCGTGCTGCCCGGCGTAGGAGGCTAGCGTCCACGCGCCGGGCATCAGGGAGACTGGCTCGACAACCCTCGGACTCAGTCTGGCGAACGTCGGAACGTTCCTCGACCACGACGCCCTCCCCCGAGCGAGCGCCGCTGAGGGTCACGTGGTCGGCGAGATCATGTCGTCGAGCCGGCGCGCGAGCTGGGTCCGCGATCTGATCCCGAGCTTGCGGTAGGTGTTGGCGAGGTGGAACTCGATCGTCTTCGGGCTGAGGAACAGCGCTGTGGCCGCTTCGCGGTTCGTGGCGCCCGCGGCGACGGCGAGGGCGACACGCAGTTCTTGTGCGGTGAGCGCGGCGGTGGCCGGGCGCGCCGCTGCGCGCGCGGCTGACGCGTCTACTGCCATCAGCTCCTTCCGTGCCTGGGCGGCCCATGGACGCGCGTCGAGCCACTCGAAGGTGGTGAGCGCGGCCTGCAGGTGGGCGTGGGCGTCGCTGGCGCGGTCGCTGCGGCGCAGCCGCTCGGCCCAGCAGAGCTGGGTGCGCGCTCGCTCGAAGGGCGTCTCGTGCAGCGCTACGGCGCGGGCGAACGTGTCGTCGTAGTCGAGCTCGGCGGCGAGCAGGGCGCGGCAGCGAAGCAGTGTGGCGTTCGTCCAGGAGCCCGGATCGCCGGCGGCCAGGCGCGTGAACAGCTCGAGCGCGTCTCTGGCCTCCGCGTGGCGACCGGCGCGGAGGTGCGCCTCGACCAGGTCAGGGAGCCACTGCACCACGTTGGGGGCGGGGAACCCGAGCGTGTGCCCGACCGCCTCGATGCGCGACAGCTCGCCCGCCGCCTCGGCGGGGCGTCCGAGACCGAGCTCGAGCAGCCCGAGCGCAGCCGCCGCGTAATGGCGCAGCGAGTCGAGCCCAAGCTGCGCGGAGCGCTCGAGCGCCTCGGTCGCGTGAACCAGGCACTCCTCCGCGCGGCCCTGCACGGCATCGATCCGAGCCAGGCAGACGAGCGCGAAGGGAACGAACATCAGCTGCCCGGTGTGCTGGCTCAGCTCGAGCGCCTCGGCGGCTTCCGCGCGCGCGGCACCCCACCGGCCCAGCCGTAGATCGAGCTCAGAGCGCATCGCCAGCGAATAGGGGAGGGCCGCGGGCAGACTGCGGGCTCGTCCCGCCGCGATCATCTCGTCGAGCAGCGCTCCCGCGAGGTCGTGGAGCTCGAGCCATATCGCAGCCTGTGCGAGCGCTATCCGGGTCAGGAACGCGGTCGTCTCATCGAGGCGCGGCACCAGAGCCCGCGCGAGCTCCCGGGCGGGCGCGACCTCACCGGCCAGGCTGCGGGCATGCAGCGCCGCAGTGAGGGCGATGATCTCGACGCTCTCGCCGGCGCCCGCGGCGTACTCGACCGCGCGGTCGGCGTACTCGAGCGTCTTGGCGATCTCGCCGGTCGTGGCGCACAGCGTCGCGGCGTTGCTCATCATGATCGCCGCGCGAGCTCTGTCTTGCTCGGCGATTCGCTGCGCCACTGAGAAGAGCAAACGGCACGCTTCGGCGGACGTGTGCGTGAACGCCAGCAGCCGACCCTGCGCGATCGTGAGCTCGGCCGAAAGTGCTGGCGAGGGAGCGTCGCTCAGCGCTCGATCGACACAATCCAGAGCAGTCGCCGGGTCGCCGGCCAGCTCGTAGGAGGCCGCTGCCTGCAGCAGGCGCTCGGCTCGGCCCTCGCGCTCACTGGTCAGCGCGGCAGATCGCGCGAATGCGAGCGCCGCCGTCTCGTGCCCGCCGCGAGCTCTGGCCGAGTGACCGGCGGCGGCGAGCGCGTCGGCGGCAGCGGCGTCCGGACCGGCCGTGCCCGCGGCCTGATGCCATGCGCGACGCTCCTCGCTGGCGGTACCGAGAACCACGGCAGCGAGCGCTCTATGCGCGGCCCGGCGCTGCTCGTCCGGCGCGGCGCGGTATACGGCGGAGCGCAGCAGCGGATGGCTCAACCCCAGTAAGGTCGTCTCGTCGCTGAACCAGTCCGGCCTGGAGCAGCGGTGGCGAGCGACGCCGAGTCGATCTGGAGGATCTCGAGTGCCGCTTCGATCTCGGACGCTCCGGCCGGTGTCGCTGGCCGCCACCACCAGGAGCAGTCGACCCGCACCGGCGCGGCGTACTCGGCGACCGTCCGACTGAAGTGCTCTTCCAGACGGCCGACCGGCAGCGGATCGGGAAGCGCCTTGCGCCCGCTGAGCTCGCCGCCCGAGAGCGTCCGGGCGAGTTCCACCAGCGCGAGCGGATTGCCCGCCGTCGCGACCCGGAGCCGACGCACGACGGCAGGCGTGACGGGATGGCCGGAGCGCTCGACCAGCAGGTCGGATGCTGCGCGCTCGTCCAGGCCCGAGACCGTGAGGACGTCGAGGCCGTCAGCGGATCCGCGTAGCCCGTCCGGCCGTGTGGTGATGATCGCTGCGATTGGCTCCGCCCTCAGACGGCGGACCGCGAAGAGCAGCGCCTCGCGTGACGGCTCGTCGATCCAGTGCAGATCATCGACGAGGATCATCAGCGGGCCATCGTTCGCTGCGGCAGCGACCAGGCTGAGCGTCGCCGCGAAGACCGTGAACCGCTCCACGCCCGAGGACTGATCGAGCGCCGTCGCCGCGCCCAGCGCGGCTGCCTGCACCGACGGGATCCGCCTGCGCCTGGCCAGCACCGGTCTCAGCAGGTCGGCCAGCGCCGCGAACGGCAGGCCGGCCTCACGCTCGATCCCCCGCACCTCGAGCACCTGGATGCCGACAGCGGCGGCGCGGGCATGGTCCACCAGCGCCGTCTTACCGATGCCCGGTTCGCCGGCAATCAGCAGCGAAGCTGCCTGGCCGGCGCGGGCACGCACGAGCACGCGCTCGATCGCTGCCTGCTCCGCCGCTCGGCCGTGGATCACCACGGCGCGATTATCACGCCCGGGGACCCCGGTGAAGGTTATGGTAGACGTGCATTCGGTCGCGCGGGGCACGGCAGCGTCGCCCCGACGAGTGTCGACGCCCAGCGTGCTGGTCAGCTGATCGTGATTGTCTCGCTGTGACGCCGGTGGCGGCTGGTTAGCGTCAGCGTATAGGTTCCCTTGACGAGTTTGTGACGCGGCGTAAGCAAAAGCTGAGTGCCTCTGCCCGAGCTTATCTCCCGTCCCGTCGCGTACTGAATCTTGCCGCGTAGCAGCACGGCCGTGACCACTGCGCCCGTGGTCTTGAACGTGATCGGGGAGCTTGCGAGCTTGGTCGTGCACTTCTCGACCGTCTTCCTGTGCCTGCCGCTTCCGATCGTTACCGATTTGCACGTGACCAGCTCCACCTGTCCGGCGGGTCCCTTCGGCCCAGCCGGCCCCCGCGCGCCGGCCGGTCCCTGTGCGCCGGCCGGTCCCTGTGCGCCGGTGGGTCCCTGCGCCCCGCCAGGCCCCTGCGCTCCCGCCGGCCCCTGGGGTCCCTGGGGTTCGGTGGCCGGTTGTGGTGTGAATACCTCGATGCGGTTGTTGCCGGTGTCGGTGGCGTAGAGATCGCCGTTGGAGGGATCGATCGCCACGCCAAAAGGCTCGTTGAACTGGGCGTCGCCTGAGCCGGGGCTACCGAACGCGGCCTTGAAGGTCCCGCTCGCGTCGAGCTCCTCCACCCGGTCGTTGTCATGGTCGGCGACGTAGACGTCACCGTTGGCAGGGTCGACCGTCACGCCCTCGTCGTTGCTGAACTGGCCGTTGCCTGAGCCGTAGCTGCCGAACGCCAGCTTGAAGGTCCCGCTCGCGTCGAACTCCTCGACTCGGTCGTTCAGGGTGTCGGCGACGTAGACGTCACCGCTCGCGGGATCGACCGCCACGCCAAAAGGCTCGTTGAACTGGGCGTTGCCTGAGCCGGGGCTGCCGAACGCCAGCTTGAAGGTCCCGCTCGCGTCGAACTCCTCGACTCGGTCAAGCTCGGCGTCGGTGACGTAGACGTCACCGCTCGCCGGATCGACCGCCACGCCCTCGGGCTGCTCGAACTGACCGTTGCCCGCGCCGGGGCTGCCGACCACGGCCTTGAAGGTCCCGCTCGCGTCGAACTCCTCCACCCGGTGGTTGCCAGCGTCGGCGACGTAGACATCACCGCTCGCCGGATCGACCGCCACGCCCGTGGGCTGGTTGAACTGGCCGTTGCCCGCGCCGGGGCTGCCGAACGCGGCCTTGAAGGTCCCGTTCGCGTCGAACTCCTCCACCCGATCGTTGGAATAGTCGGCGACGTAGACGTCACCGCTCGCCGGATCGACCGCCACGCCCGTGGGCTGGTTGAACTGGCCGTTGCCCGAGCCGGGGCTGCCGAACTGCGACTGATACCCATACGACACGCTCCCCGACAACGGCGTGCGCTCCACCCACACCCCGCCGCCCGTCGCCGGAGCGCTCTGCCCAGCCGCGTTCGAGGCCGTCACCTGACAGGAGATCTCGCTATCCAGATCTCCTGACCCGACCGCATAAGAAGACCCCGTCTGGCCGCTGATCGCGGTCCCGTCACGCAACCACTGCCGCGCAAACCCAGTCGGATCCCCCGACCAAGCCCCCGCCGAACACTGCAACACCCCACCCACCGGCACAAACCCACTCGCCCCAGACCCACCCGACACCTCAGGCAAATCCAAATTCGCCGGCGCGGACGTCTGGAGAGTGGTGAAGCTCTCGCCGATGCCGGTGGCGCTTCCAAAGGTGTTGAACGCGACGACGGCGTAGTCGTAGCTGGTCGCGGAAGCGAGGCCGGTGAGCTGGACGGCCTCGCCTTTGGCGGTACCGCCGGACCCGGCGTCATACAGGGGGCTCTGCTGCCCGTAGGAGGGGGTGGTGCCGTATTCGATGTAGTACTCGGTGTGCTGTCCGTTGGGGTTGACGGTCGCCTCGACGGTCGCGGTGATGGAAGTGAGGTTCGAGGAGCCGCCGGTGGTGACGATCGGTGCGCCGCCGCTGGTGGCGGCGCTGACGGGCGCGGTGTCCGGGGTGTCGGCGGGGTCGGAGTTTCCGGCGGCGTTGGTGGCGGTGACGCGGACGATCAGTGTGTAGCCGATGTCGCTGGTGGACGGTGTGTAGGTCTGGCTGGTGGCGCCGGAGATGTCGGTGCAGTCAAACCCGTTGGTGTTGCAGTCACGCCATTGGTAGCTGTAGCTGGTGGGGGTGCCGGTCCATTGGCCGGGGTCGGCGGTCAGCTGCTGTCCCTGCTGTGCGGTTCCGGTGATCGTGGGGCTGCTCTGGTCCTCGGGAACGCCGCCGCCCGCCCCGCCGGCGCTGAACGCGGCGAAGGCCGGCTGGGGGAGCCCGTCGATCGTCTGAAAGTTCCCGCCGACGTACAGCTCGGAGGCGGTGGCGTCCAGGGCCACGACGGGCTGGGCGCCGCTGCCGTTCCAACCGACGACCGGAGCAAACGCATTGTCGAGCGCGCCGGTGGCGGCGTTCAGCGCGCCGAGATAGACGCGGGGGTTGTTCTCGAGCTGACCGAAGTCCCCGCCGCCGTAAAGGTTCCCGCCCGCGAGCGCGAGCGCGTCGACTTGGCGGCTGTCAGAGCTCGCCGAGGGCCAGCTGGTGTCCTGGCTGCCGTCGGAGTTCATCGCGAACAGCCCGGACTGGTTGCTGGAGCCTATGTTGCCGAAACCCCCGCCTGCATAAACATTGCTCGGGTCGGCCGCGAGCGCCAGCGGCGCGTCGTAGAACGTCGGAGGGGAGAACGCGCTCGATGACGTCCCCGTCGTGGGGTCAACGGCGCCGAAGTCGTGGTGGCTGGCGCCCGAGAGCGTGCCGAAGCTACCGCCGACGTACAGGAGGCCGTTGTCGAGCGCCAGGCTCGTGACCGTACCGTCGGTGTTCGCGCTGAATCCCTGGGCGTCGCCGGCACCGCTGGCGAGATCTTCGGCCGCGAGATGCGTGCTCGCGGTCCCTCCTGCCGCGGTGAACGCCCCGCCGACATACAACGCCTGGCTGGAAACCTGGAGTGCGTTGACGGTCGCGTTGGTGTCACCCGCGAACGCCGTCGCCACGGCGCCGTCAGACTGAGCGACCGACGCGAGGTTGGCCTTCGCGACCCCGCCGACGTGGCCGAAGCTGCCCCCGAGATAGACCTGCGAGCCCTGGACGGCGAGCGCATCGACTGCCCCGTCTGTATTCGCGGCGAACGCCGGATCGCCGGTCCCGTCGGCCGTGTTCAGCGCCGCCAGGTTATCCCGATCGAGCCCTCCGACGATCGAGAAGTCGCCGCCCGCAAACACGTGCGAACCCGAGAGCGCGAGCGCGTTCACGGTCGCGGTCGGGCGGGCCGAGAATCCCTGCAGCGCACCACTGGATCCATCCACCTCGGCCAGCCGGTCCCGCCCGGTCGCGTCGATGGTCTGAAAATTGCCGGCGACGTACAGGTCTGAGCCCGAGACCAGGAGGCTCGACACTGGCTGGTCGGGGGCCGGCGCGAACGACGAATCGACGGTCTTGGCCGTCAGGTCGACCGCGGCGAGGTTGGGCACCTGGTCACCATTCAGCGTCGACCAGTTTCCGCCCGTGAACAAGCGCGTTCCATCAACCACCAAGGAGGTGATCGTGAACTGCCCGCACCCGTTGCAGGCTGCAGTCATCGCAAACCCCGAATCGACCGTCCCGCTCGACGGGTCAAGGCTCGCGATCGTCGTCGATGTGCCGCCGATTGAATTGAACGTCCCACCCGCGTACAGGCGCCCACCGGTGAGCAACAGCGACAGGACCGGATGGTTGGGTGAGGGGCCAAACGACGTCGATGGCTGCCCCGACGACGCGCTCACCGACGCCAAGTACTGCACCGGCGTGCCATTGATCGAGAGGAAGTTGCCGCCGACATACAGGCTCGTCCCGTCTGTCGCGAGGGCGTTTACCGACCCGGTCCCAACGTTGCCCCCACCGCTCGTGGGGCTCACCGACGCGGTGAACCCCGACTCGACGGCGCCCGTGCCTGCGTCCAGGGCGGCCAGGTTCTGCTCCGCGACACCGTTGACTTGAGCGAACGATCCACCCGCATACAGCACTCCCCCCGACGCCACGAGCGAGAGCACCCTCCCATCGGTATTCGCGACAAACGACGGATCTAGCGCCCCATCCGCCAGGAGGTGCGCCAGCCCCACCCGCGCGGTGCCGTCGACCTGAGTGAACCCCCCGCCGACATAGAACCCACCGGACCCGTCCGCAATGACCGCGTCCACAGGCCCGTTGAACCGCGAGAACGCGGCATCGACAGCCCCGCTCGACGGGTCCAACGCGACGCCATCCCCGGTGTCCGGTCCGATCCGGTCAAACGAGCCGCCCAGGAACACATGATCGCCGGCCTGTGCGATCGCGTAGACCGGGCCATCGGTTACCCACGTCGAATCCGGCACGCTGCTGTAGTCCGCCCGCGCACCGGACGCGACAACCAGCAAGGCACACACCACCACGACCGCGGCGCCAACCGCGCGAGATGCGCTCTTGAGCGCCATGGCAACCCCCTCAGCGGGCGGTCCGGTCTTCCAAGACCGATCCGCTCAGCTATCAGCCGATCAGAGCTCTGCGACCCCGACACTACCTTCGCCCAAAACGCCACACAACTAGGGAAAACCCTAGTCTTGCCCCGGATCACGAAGCGCTAGGGCGCCTTCAATGCCTCGGGGATCCGGATGGAGGCCGATGCCGTTGACTTGGAGCGACCGGCGGATCAGACTGGACCGCCCAAGCCAACGGACGGTGGAGGGGAGAATGACCGGTGAAAAAGCTGCTCGGGGTGATCGACGGTCATCACTCGAACCTGCGCGTAATCGAGGACTTCCGTCCGCTGAACGCAAGCCTCGAGTGGGTCCTCCAACGTGCTTACTACGAGCGAGCCGGCGCGAGCGCCTTCATCGGCGGCGACGTCCCGTTCGCCGCCACCAGCAGCGGCCAGCTGTCGCAGGACGCCGCCGCAATTCTGTTCGCGAGCCTCGAGAACGCGGCGAGCGTGGACGGGCCGATTCGCTGCCTCGAGCTGGGTCCCGGTAGCGGCCTGTTTGCCAAGTTACTGCTCGACGATCTGCGCCGCCGTTGCCTTGAGCGGAAACGCGATTACTACGAGCGCACCATCCTGGTCCTGGCCGACAGCTCGCGCGTGATGCTCGAGCAGATCGCTGCGAGCGATCTGCTCCTCGGGCACAAAGGCCACTACGAGCTGGTGCACAGCGATCCGGCGCGACCCGGGCAAGCCGCCGCCGGCCTGGACGGGCTGCGAGCGGTCTTCCTCAACTACCTACTCGACAATCTGCCAGCCAGCTTCCTGCGCCAAACCGACGACGGTGTCGAGCAGCTCTGCGTCCGCACTCGCCTGGCGCGTGACGTCGCGCTCGCGGACTACACGAGGCTGACGTTGGCAGAGGTGATCGGGCTCGCCGGCGCGCCTGAGGAGGTCGACAAACGACGGCTGGCGGACATCTATCCCGCGCTCATGCTCGACGCGCGTTACGAGCCCGTCGTGCCCACGGAGCTGCCCGAGGCCGACGCGCTCGAATGGATCCTGCCGGCAGGTACCGAGGAGGTGGTCCTCCACGGACACGGCGCGATCGCCTGCCTGCGCGGATTCGCCGAGCGGCTCGCCAGCGGCGGCTTCGTGCTCTTCAACGACTTCCCGCACCGCGCCAAGGATGGAGCGAAGGCCGGGCAGCCACACTACCCCGTCTACGGCGGCGCGCTCGCGATCGGACTCAATTACCCGCAGCTCGAACACGCGGTAACCCGGTGGCCGGGTGTCAGCCTCCACGCTCCAGCCGAGGACGACTACCCGCTCGTGACCCGTTTGATCGGCCGCGAACTCGATCCCGCCACCGCGGCATGCTTCGCCGAGCGCTTCGACCCGGGGCGCTTGGCCGAGCGCCGCATGACCCGTGAGCGGGCGCGCAAGCTCGTGGACGAGCGGCGGTGCGACGCTGCGCGTCCGGCGCTCGTGCAAGCGATGACGCTTGCGCCGGGCGATTGGACGCTGCATGAGGAAGCCGCGTCGTTCCTCGCCTACGTTGCCAAGGATCGAGAGGCCGCGCGGGAATTGGCACGTGACGGGCTCGAGTTGAATCCGCTGGCGACCGGGTTGTGGAACGTGCTCGGCGACTGCGAACTGTACGCGCGGCGCCCTCGGGAGGCGCTTGGCTGCTACGAACGAGCAGTGCAGCTCGACCCGCGACAGGTCCGCGGTCGCTACAACGCGTCCTATGCGCTCACGGCGCTGCGCGATCAAGCTGGCGCGCTGCGGATGCTCGCCGAAGCGCTGGCGCTCGACGACGGAACTTATCGCGAGCGCCTGCTCGCCAAGCAGGCGCGGATCCTTGACCGGCTGGCCCGCCGCCGGCAGAGCGACCGCGAACGCACCCGTGAGCGCATGCGCCCCTGGGGCACGTAGGACAGTCCAGTGCGCCGCTACGGGCAGTGCGGGTTCGGTCTCCCCGAGAACCTAGGGACCCTAGGGTCAAGCCAGACCATTGCTTTACCGTGGATAAAGGGCTAGCGTGGCAGCGTGGACGTAAATCATCTCCAAAGGGGGCGTAGCAAATGACTGACGATAAGCGCAGGCCGGACGAGGGCCAGGGCCTCGACGAGGCCGATGTCACCCAGGACCTCGAGATCAAGGACGCCGAGGAGGCCGACGGCGTCAAGGGCGGCTGGGACTTGGGCAAGAAGGAAATCGCGACTCCGGGGACCGATTTTGCGAATCATTCGGAGCGGGTGCTTCCCTGAACCGGCCCATTCTCTGACGGCGCTCGTGGCCGGTAGCGGCGGCGGGCGCCGACGGGGGGACGATCATGGAGGGGGAGGCCCTCGCTGAGCGCCGGCGCGTAGAGTGGCGCTGCGAGCGGGGACGAGCTCTGCTCGCGAGCGGCGAGTACGCGCGCGCGCGACAGGAGTTGCTCACCGGCCTGGCCGAAGCCGAGGCTACGCTCGGTCCGCAGGACCCGGCACTGATCGCGGTTCACAACGCCCTGGGCATGCTCGGCAAGTACACCGGCCGCTTCGAGGAGGCCGAGGTGCACTTCCGGCGGGCGCTGTTGATCAACGAGATGCGCGACGCGGGGGACAGGCGTGACGCCGCGACGCTCCAGCACAACATCGCTGGTCTCGCGTTCGCGCAGGGCGACTACCCACGTGCCGAAGCGCATGCGCGCCGTGCAGTCGAGTTGCGCAGCCACGTCCTCGACGCCGATCACCCCGATGTGAGCGCCGATCGCGGAAACCTGGCCGCTGCCCTCGAAGCCCTCGGTCGTCTCGACGAAGCCGAGCGGTTGTTACGGGATGTCATCGCCAGCTTCGAGCGGCATTACGGCGCCGAGGACTTCGAGGTTGGCATCGCCCGTACCAACCTGGGCACGACGCTTCATCGCCAGGGGCGTCTGAGTGAGGCCGAGACGGAGTACCGCCACGGCATCGCGATCCGGGAACGCACGCGGGGCGTAGACCATCCCGAGCTGGCAGCCGCGCTCGCCAACCTGGCAAAGCTCCTGGGCCAGACCGGGCGTCAGGACGAGGCCGAAACGCTCTACCGGCGTGCGCTGCGGGTCATCAGCGGAGCCGTCGAGGTCAACCATCCGACCAAGCTCGCGTGCGCACGGGCGCTTGAGGAACTCACCGGCGACGGCTAACCCCAGAGTCACTCAGCCGCCGCACGGCGAGAGTCCCGTTACGCCCGCAACGCGGCCGCGGGCGGTTCCCGCGGCGCAGTCAGTGAGACGGCGAAGGCGGACCGATCACGGGTCCATCGGATTATTGAGCGGCTCCGCCCCGGTGACCCCCCACGGATCCTGGTCCCCATCGTGCGCTCCGGCACCTGGAATCAGCGGTTGGCCGCCGGTGACTTCAGATTGAGTCGCGCTGGGCGCCTCGAGGTCCTCGATCTGCTCCACGCCGACCTTCGATCTGTCTTCCTGCATGTCGTTCTCCCGGTAGTTGAACGTTGCCCGCTGCGGAGGTCGACGGTCAGGTCGGCCTCTTTGATCACCCGTGCACTGAAACTGCGCTTCGGCAGTCGGTAACGTGAGCGGGGGATCGTGCCCGAACAGCACGCTACCGCCCCCCCGGACCCAGCGCAACTGGGGAAATCCCTAGGTTTGCCTCGCCTAGGCGGCTGAGATGGATGTGTCACTCCAGACCGTTGACTTGTCTGGGGTCAGGGGTCAAACTCGCGCATGGAGTCAAACGACCGGGAGGCTGCAAGTGAACGAGGACGAGCGCAAGCCCGCCGTGACGGCAGATCCGAACGAGGCCGACCTCGTTCGAGATCTCGAGGTCACGGATCTTGACAAGACCGACACCGTCAAGGGTGGGGCGTGGCAGCAACCAGTGAACCCGCCGGTGCCCGGACACGAGCTGAATCACTGCGAGCGGGTACTGCCCTAACCACGCCATCAGGTCTCCAAGCGCGCTGCATAGCCGGCGCATGTTCCGGTCGTGGTGGTCGAGATGGCGATGCCGAGGCCGAGAGCACAGGCTCGGGACGCGATCCGCATACGGACCGAGCGCTCGACGAGGACACGTGCGCCTTAGCTGTGCGGTCAGCCCGGATTAGTGGATAATCACCTGGTCAGGACTGATACCGGGTGACGCCGGGGGGAGCGGCAGATTGAGTTCAGGGGGCTTTGCGGAGATCACCCGCTGTTCGGCCGTGACGGTCGACGGCGACACGCTCGACGTTGCGGACGTGATCCTGCTCGGGATGCTGAGCGGCGAATGGGCCGCCTTCGAGCGCCAGGTCGAGCTCGGGCTGGCGCTCGAGCACGGACAGCCCGAGGCAGTCACGAAGGACGAGGTGCGCCGTGAGGCGACCGGCTTTCGCTACGCCCACGGGCTGATCAGCGCCGCCGATTTCCTGCGGTGGCTGGAGGACCGCGGGATGAGTGTGGACGAGCTCTCGCAGGTGCTGCGGCGAAGACTCCTCCGCCAGCGACACGAGGCCCCGGCCGGCGCGCCGGCCGCCGCCGAGGAGATCGGGTCGGTGCTGGCCGGAGAGGCCTACTGCGACGGGATCCTCGGACGGCTGACCGAACTCGGGGTGAGCCGGCTGGTGGCGGGGCGGCTCGCCGGCCCCGCCGTTCCTGCCGGGTTGGCGTCCGAGCGGCTCGAGCAGGCCCTCGCCGTAGCCCAGGGCGTGCGCGCCCCCGGCATCGCCGAGCTCGGTGAAGAGCAGCTCCGGCGGCGCCTGGAGCGGCTGATCGCATTCGAGCTGGCGCTGGTGGCGCTGCGCGATGCCGTCGCGGATCAGCGCTCGGTGGCCCGCCGGATCCAGGACCATGCGCTCGACTGGCTCGAGCTGCGCGGCGACGAGCTGAGCTTCGCCCGCGAAGGCGCGGCGCGCGAGGCGCGCCTGCTGATCGTCGCAGACGGTCAGTCAGCCGAAACGGTGGCCGCGCGAGCCGGTACCGCGGTGACCGAACGGAGTCTGCTGATCGACGAGGCGCCGGCGGAGATGGGCGGGGCGTTTGCCGCCACCGCCGCCGGCGAGGTGATCGGCCCCTGGCGAGAGGACGGCGCCTGGCACGTCATGCAGCTGCGCGAGAAGGTGGCCCCCTCGGCGCACCATGACGCCCTGCGCGCCCGCGCCATCGAAGAGCTGCTGGCTGACCGAATCGGACGCTACGCGGCGGGAAGGACAACCCGGAATGCTCAGCTCTGAGCCCGCCACCGACCCGCTGACCGAGCAGCTGCCGCTCCTCTCCGGACTTCCCCCGGCGGTGCGGGAGATCGTAACGTCATCGTTCGTAGCGCTGGAGCTCGAATTCGGCGACACGGTGTTTCAGGCCGGAGACCCCCCCGATGGCTACTACGTCCTGCTCGAAGGCCAAGCCCGGGTGCTCGTGGAAGGCGAGGACGGGGCCGAGGTATCGCTCAACCTGCTCGGCCCCGGTAGCGCGTTCGGAGAGGCGGCGCTGCTGGAGGGAACGCCACGCACCGCCACCGTCCGAGCGGCCAGCCGGGCGACTGTGCTGCGGCTCGACCGGGGGGTGTTCAAGGCGGTGCTCGAGCAGTACCCCGCCGTCCGGGAAGGCTTCAGCAATGCCGCCCGGGCCCGGCGGATCAACGATTTCCTCCGCGTTCACTCGGCCTTCGCGGTGCTCGACCGCGACTCCACCCTTGACCTGCTCGACCACCTGGACGAGATGGCGCTGGCGGACGGTGACATCGCCGTGCGGGAAGGAGACGCGGCCGGCGCGATGTTCCTGATCCAGGACGGGCGGCTCGGCGTGTGGATCGGCGAGCGGCGGATTCGCACCTTGCACGCGGGCGAGTTCTTCGGCGAGCTGGCCCTGATCCGCTCCGGGAGGCGGACGGCGACCGTGCGGGCCGAAGGTCCGGTGCGGCTGCTGCGCCTGGAGGCGGAGGATTTCGAGCGGCTGATGCACCGCAGCCCGGAGTTCGCTCGCCGTGTGCACGAGCGGATAGCGCTGTATGAAGCGCGCGACCGCAAGCCTCAGTCGGAGTCCCTCCCCCCATCTCCGGAGGAGCTCTGGTCCCCGGCCGATCCCGGCCTGGCGGTCACCGAGTACGGCGACGAGGAGGTCCACCGCGGTCCCCGCCCGGCCCGGCGCCGGCGCTTTCCCGTGGTGCGGCAGATCGACGAGATGGACTGCGGCGCCGCCTGCCTGGCGATGGTCTGCCGCAGCTTCGGGCACGACATCTCGATCACCACCATCCGCCAGGCGGTGGGAACCGGAACCGAGGGCACCAGCCTGCGGGGACTGACCACCGGCGGGGTCGAGATCGGCCTGAAGATGCGTTCGATCAAGTCCTCGCCGGACCGGCTCGACACGCTGCCGCTGCCCGCCATCGTCCATTGGGACGGCAACCACTGGATCGTCCTCTACGGAGTCGAGGGTGAGCGCGTCCGGATCGCCGATCCGGGCCGTGGCCTGCGGACGTTGGGGCGCGAGGAGGTGGCCGAGCACTGGTCCGGGTACGCCGCGCTCGCCGAGCCGACCGAGCAGCTGGCCGAGACTCGACACGGCGGACTCGACCTGCGCTGGCTATGGCCGTTCGTCCGGCCACACCGCCGTGTGCTCGGCCTGGCCTTCGTACTCGCCCTGGTCGCGGCCGGCGTAGAGATGATCTTCCCGGTGTTCGCCCAGGTGATCATCGACCAGGTAGTGGGGCGTGATCGCGTGGGTCTGCTGTACGTGCTGCTGGCCGGGATGCTGGGGCTGCTGCTGATCGCCGTCTGTGTGACGATCGTGCAGCGGTGGCTCGTGGCGAGGGTCGCCTCGCGGCTCGACGCGGACACTCTCGACTTCGTCTCGGCCCGCCTGCTCCGGTTGCCGATGAGCTACTTCGAGGCGCGGCGCACCGGCGACATCGAGCGGCGGCTCAGCGGCATGCAGCAGGTCCGCGCCGTACTGATCCAGAATGGTGTCGGTGCCGCGACGGCGATTACCCAGCTCGCGGTCGCGGTCACGATCATGTTCATCTACTCCTGGCTGCTCGGCGGGGTCTATCTCGCTTGCGCCCCGCTGTACGCACTGTTGATGCGCTACTCGCAGCAGCGCATCCGGCCGGTGTTCGACGCGGTCGAGGCCGGACACGGGCGCTACCAGTCGCGTCAGATCGACTCGATCCGCGGGATCGCCACCGTCAAGGCGATGGGCGCGGAGGACGGACTGCGCCGGCGGATGGCGTATGAGTTCTCAGAGCTCCGCGACAAGCTCCTGCGAGCCGACATCACCGGCATGGTCTACGAGGGCCTGGTCTCGACCGTGACCTTTTTCGTCTACGGGGTGTTCCTGTTCTTTGGCGCGCTGTTGGTGCTCCACCATCAGCTGACCATCGGGCAGTTCGTTTCCTTCAACGGGCTGGTGCTGCTGGCCAACGGGCCGCTGGCCGTGGTGCTGGGCCTGTGGGACCGCCTGCAGCTGGTGACCGTGCTGATGGGCCGGCTGCAGGACGTGACCGAGAGCGAGCCCGAGCAGGGCCACGACCTGACCGGCCTGCGGCCGGTGCCGAGCCTGGAGGGGCACATTCGCCTGCGACGGGTCGGCTTCGCCTATGCCCGAGCGTCGGATCGCCCGGTGCTGAGCGACATCTCGCTCGACGTGCCACCCGGGGCGACGGTCGCCCTGGTCGGGCGCTCCGGTTCAGGCAAGTCGACTCTGGTCAAGTGCCTCTCAGGACTGCTGGTGCCGACCTCGGGGACGATCGAGTACGACGGCAGCGACTTCCGCCAGCTCCGCTTCGACGAGCTACGGCGGCGGATCGGCTTCGTGCTGCAGGACCCCTACCTGTTCGATGACACCGTGGCGGCCAACATCGCCTTCGGGGAGGCTGAGCCCGACATGACCCGGGTCGTCAGGGCCAGCGAGATCGCCGACGCCGCCGAGTTCATCCGCGCCCTCCCGCTCGGCTACGACACCCGCGTGGGCGACTCCGGCCTGCGGCTCTCCGGCGGACAGGCGCAGCGCGTGGCGATCGCCCGGGCGCTCTACCACGAGCCACCGGTGCTGATCTTCGACGAGGCGACGAGCGCGCTCGACACCGAGGCCGAGCGCGCGGTCAAGCAGAACATGGACCGCGTGCTCGAGGGACGCACCGCGTTCGTGATCGCCCACCGCCTCTCGACCATCCGGGACGCCGACATCATCTGCGTGCTGGAGCAGGGGCGGATCGTCGAAGTCGGCAATCACGAGGAGCTGCTGCGCCGGCAGGGCCTCTACGCCTACCTCCAGGCCCAGCAGCTCGAGGGGTGAGCGCCAGGTGATCTTGGCTCGAGAAGCGGGCCGAGAGAGGTCGCTAGAGCGTGCGGCAAGTTCTCGTGTGCCTCGCGTCGGCGATGTGCCACGATGGGATGGCTTTGCCATTGTTTGGGAAACGTCCGGTAGCGCCCAGCGCCAGTGAGCGTGAAGTGGCCGCGGTCGATCTCGAGCGCATCCGGGGAGGGGGGATTCCGCTCGGCGCAGAGCAGCGTCTGAAGAGGATCGGCGCGGCGAGCTCGCCAGTCTTCAGCAGCGACCTGAGCACCAAGGAGTATGCGCTCGCGCAAGCGTCCGGTTTGATGCCGGTGGCGCAGGTCATGGGCTCCTCGGTTGTCCAGCACGGCTGGCAGAACTATGGCTGGTCCTCGTACGGCGGAGGAATCCAGGAGATGCCGTCCTTCGCTATGCCGTGGAACCTGTCGCGCCGACGCGCGTTCGATCGGTTGCGGCAGGAAGCAGAGTTGGCGGGCGCCCACGGGGTGATCGGCATCGAGATGAATGTCAAGAGCTTTCTTGGCGAACCGGGAAACGTCGAGCTCGTCGTGTTCGGTACCGCGGTGCGGGAGACGACTCTGGCGCCGAGCCGCGGGCTCGGGCCGAGGATGTGCGCGCTGTCCGGCCAGGATGTTGACAAGCTTCGCCGCATTGGAGCGGCGACGTTGGGCGTCATCGGTCATACCTCGGTGGTGTGCGTGGCGCTCAGCATGCAGGCCAATCAGATGATGGGATCGTGGTGGGGCAACCAGGAAATGACTGAGGTCACGCAAGGTGTCTACGCGGCCCGCCGCCTCGTGATGGATGAGACGCGCCGTCAGGCGAGCGAGGTGGGTGCGAACGACATGGTGATCTCGACGCTGACGCACACCATTGACCACCACGAATACGAGGGCTACGGCTACCGGCAGCACTTTTTCATCGTTTCCATGCACGTGCTGGGCACCGCGATCCGACTCGGCGCGCACGAGCCGCATCCGGCACCGCTGGGGGTGCCGGTCCTGTCGATCAACTTCGGCGCCTAGTCACAAGCTATTTCAGGAGAGTCTCTGATGTCGACATATGATCCGACGAGTACCGAAGGCCTCGCCGAGCACGCGAGCGAGCGCTTGCAGATGAACGCTCGCGGGCTGTTCACGTCCGACCTGTCGGTGAACGAGTACCTCTGCGTCGAGAAGGCGGGCTTCGAGCCGGTGGGCTTGGTGGTGGGGTCGAGCATCTACCACATCGGCTTCCAGGCGTCTAACTGGAAGGCGAGCCAGGAGATGGGGGTGCTCACCCAGGCGATGTACGCGGCTCGCGAGCTCGCCATGACGCGCATGGAGGAAGAGGCCGATCAGCTCGGGGCCGACGGGATCGTCGGGGTCCGCCTGGACATCGGGCGTTATGAGTGGGGCGCCGACATGGCCGAGTTCATCGCCATCGGTACCGCGATCAAGCACAAGGGCGGGAAGGTTCACCGCGCGCCGAACGGGCGCCCCTTTACCAGCGACCTGTCCGGCCAGGCGTTCTGGACGTTGATGCAGACGGGCAAGCGGCCGGTGGGTCTGGTCATGGGCAATTGCGTCTACCACGTCGCTCACCGCGGCATGATGCAGTCGATGCGCCAGACCGGTCAGAACGTCGAGCTTGAGCAGTACACGCAGGCTCTGTATGACGCGCGCGAGCTCGCGATGGAACGCATGCAGAAAGAGGCAGAGGCGATCGGTGACGGCGTCCTTGGGATCGTGGAGGTCAAACTGCACGAGAACAACCACGGCTGGGGCAGCCACGTAATCGAGTTCTTCGCACTCGGCACCGCGGTAGTGCCCAACGAGCATGCCGAAGACGGTCAGCAGTTGCCGAACATCACACCGGTCCTCGACATCAACGACTAGCGCTGCCGACAGGCTGGCGGAATGCTTGGCTCTGCGGTCCTCTGCCGCCGCCACCAGAATCTCGCGCCGGCGGTTAGCCCGGAATGGCGCTCAGTAGGCGGGCCACCGCGTTCGCCTCGGCCAGCAGCCCCCGCTGGAGCTTGGGCGAGAGCAGCGTCGAGAGCATGGTGACCCGGCCGTTCGGGATGTGGCGGCCAAGCGTGGCCAGGTAGTGGCGGACGTCCTTGGCGGGAACGCCTGCGTGTTCGAGCCTCGCTGTGAGCTGGTGCGGCAGTCCGTGTGCGCGCATCGATCGGGCCCGCGAGCGCAGCGCGGCTCCGGACAGCGCCTGACGCCCGGCCGCTGAGGCGGCAAGGAGACGATGGTCGCGGCTGAGGAGCCGCGCCACCGTGTGAAGGTCAGCGACGTAACGGGCGCCGTAGAGGTGCACGGCCGCGAGCTGGGTGAAGATCGGGCCTAGCTTTCGAGCAGCCAGGGCGCCCTCGTAGCGTTGCCAGGCCACGATGAAGGCTTCGCCGTCGGCGCCGGCGTGGGCGAAGGAGGTGGCGAGCTGGCTCAGGGCGTGTGCTCCGGCCCGTGTGAGCCCGTGTCCCGCGCCCACGCTGAGGGTTCCGAATGCCGGCGGCCGCGCGACATGGTGGAAATGGGGATCGGGCGGGTCTAGGGCCACGACCTCTGCGACGAGCCCGAGGACGCCGATCCCGAGCGACACCGGCGCCCAGGGTGCCGTGGCCAGGCCGGCGGGCCCGAGCACGTCGCCGACATAGCCCGCCCACTGCTTGGTCACGCTGGTGTCGTCGGGAGCGTTGCAGGTGGATCCGTGACCGCTCTGCTCCGAGCACGCCTTCCACGTGTTGTCCTTGCCGAGGCCGCCGCCGCCGCTCGCCAGGTAGGTCCACTGGTTGCCCTGAGTGTCGGACGGGTTCCCGTAATCGATCGCCCCCGCGATCTTGACGACCGTCGGCTCGGTGCAGGTCGAACAGTTTCCGGCCCACGTGATCGACATCGTGCCCAGGACGATGCGGACCTTTACTGGCACATCCTCGGGCTGGAATCCGACGCTGCGGAAACCGGGCATTTCCGTTTCCTCAAGCGTCCCGTACCAGGTGTCCTGATCGTTTGGGTTGTGGTCAAACGGGGTGGCCACCGGAGACCCGATCGTCAAGATCCCCTGCACCTCACCGGTGTCCCCGGCGCGGTCCCACAGACGGTCGGGCATCTTCCAGGCCTGGCCGCACGACGTGTGACACTGCATGTCAAACACCCAGGGGCCGCTCGGGTCGAAGTGCGGCGGGTTGTCGAGGTTCCCCGGCTCGAACGGCACATAGTCGCCGTACGAGTGGGTCGATCCGGAGACGGCGATCAGCCTGAACTGCCAAGCCTTGAAGACGTTGTCGTGCGTGAAGTTCGTCACCCGCGCGGTGACCACCTGGGCGCCCGGCAGGAGCAGGTCCGATCCCGGTGGCCCCCCGGTGAAGGTGGTGAGCGGCGTGTAGTAGTTCGGTCCGCCGATCGGCCCGTACTCGAACTGGTATGACGTCGGAGCGCTCGTCCCGGGACGGAGCTCCCCCTGAAGCAGGGCGTAGCCGCCGGTCGCTACCTCGGCGATGAACGACAGCTGCGTGTCAAAGACGCCGTCCGACACAGCCTGCATCGGCGTCGGTTGCCACACGAACGTCGCATCCTGGCCCTGGCTCGTGTCAACACCCGCGGTGGCGTCGAGGCGGTAGTGGTAGGTCGCCCCCGCGACCAACGCGGAGGGGACAATGTCTGCACTTACCGGGAACGGCGAGCTGCCGGCGCCGGGCGAGGAGGAGCACGGCGCGGTCGAACCGTACGCCGTCGTGACCCCGTAGTCGAAGTGGCAGTCGCTCACCCCCTGCCCGTTTGGGTTGACCGTGCCGTTCAGTCCCTCGAACTGCTCGCCGCCGGTGTACGCGTTGCCCGCCGAGCCCGTGGTCACCGCCGGCCCACCGGTCGTGAAGGTCTCGTACGTGCCGGTGGCGGTGCCGCCGTCGTTGCTCGCCACGAGCGCGTACGTGTACGTCGTGCCGGGGGCCAGCCCGGTCAGGTTGGCCGACACCGGCACCGGCGAGGTCCCCGATCCCACCGACTGGGCACAGGGCGCGGTGAGGCCGGCGCCCGAGCCCGACTCTGGCGAATACTCGAACTGGCAATTGGTCACCGTGGAGCCGTTGGGGTTGACGGTCCCAGAGACCGTGACGCTCGTCGACGACGTCGGCGTGGCCGAGCCGGTCTGCACGGTGGGCATCACGGCGCCCCAGCCCCCGGGGGGCGCCTCGAACACGGAACCGCCGAATACCGCCACGTCCCCCGAGAGCGCGCCGTCGACGCCACCGTCGAGCTGGTTCACGGGCACCTGTCCCGTGTACCACCCGCTCGACGGCTTGACGTACACGAAGCTGACGCACGTCCCTCCATTCGACTGGGTGGGACACTCGAAAGCGATGAGCGTGGAATCGTCGGCCGCCTCGACGCTCTGGACGGAGTAGCCGGCGGCGGGGCTGAGCGCGGCCAACTCCGTCTCGGAGGACCAGCCCCCGGTCGGCTCCGTGAACACGTCGATCGCGCCCGCGCACCGTCCGCAGTGGTCGACTGTATAGGCGGAATGCGGGCCGTACGCGACCGTTCCCAGCTCGGTGCTATCCGATTCGTCGGAGGCCTCGAGGCGCCCCGTCTGCTCCTCTGAACTCCACCCGCCCTGGGGTTCGGTGAAGAGATCGAAGCCGTCGGTGATGCCACTAGCGAAGAACGCGAGCACCGTCCCGTCCGAGATCCCCACCTCCTCGAGCTGACCGTGGGTAGAGTCGCTCAGCTCCGCGGTCTGGGTCTCCGAGACCCATCCATCCGCGGGTTCCGCGAATACGTCGACGTAATTAGTCCCCACGGTCTGCTCGGGTTTTCCGTTGGCAACTACGGTTCCCCCGTCGATCGCGAGATAGCTACCCAGGTGCTGCGCAGCCGTCGCGTTCGAGTCGGTCAGCTTCGCCGTCTCGTGTCCGGACTTCCAGCCCCCGGCCGGCTCGGTGAACTCATAAACGGCACCGGCCTCGCTTTGACCACCGACCGTCGCCTCGGGAGCACCGACCACGATCGAGCCACCCGACATCGCGACCGCCAAGCCAAAGGCGTCCCCGCTCGCGCCGTCCGAGGCGGTCAGCTTGGCGGTCTCGTACTCGGACTGCCACCCGCCCGCGGGTTCGGTGAAAACGTAGGCTGCTCCTGGGCTGGGAGGGGAGCCGCCCCCGTCATCGCCGACCACGATCGTGTTACCGGAGAGCGCGACCGACGCGCCGTAGCCCGAGTCGCCACCGTCAGACGGGGCGAGCCCGGCACTCGCGACGATGGGGTCGATGCGGAGCGGATAGGCGGCACCGCGGTCGGCGATGGCGATACCGATACGCCCGCGGTGCAACGTCAGCCAGGCACGTACCGGACGGCCGCGGGCGTCGCGCACGGTGAGATCGCTATAGCTGGCAAGCCGCCGCCCCGACCGAGAGAGGGTGATCGCCTCACCACCGCCAGACACCACGCCCCTGACTCCGCGCATCAACTCGCCCACGCCCAGCTCGACGCTTCCCCGGCCGGCCGGCCGCCGTATCAGAGTGAAGCCCTGCTCGAGGCCGAATGGGCCGTTGGCATACCACTCGTGCAGGTCCCCTCGGTCGTAGCTCACCCGGCTGAGTCCGACGCGTCGCGGCACGGCGCGCGGCAAGGAGCGCAGAGAACCGCCGCGACCGAGGACATCGGCTCCCAGGCGCAAAGCAGGATGTTCGCCCACGACCACGCTCACTCCGTGGCGGCCAAAGCTGAGCCGCAAGCCCGCGCCAGTCGCCCCCAGCGTGTCGCCGCGTTCACCGTCGATCGCGAACCGCGGGTCCTGCGCTCCGATCTGACGCGAGATCGTCAGCTCGGCGGCCGCGGGAAGCGCCGGCGATGCCTGCAGCCGCGGGGCGGGGCGCGAGTGCGCAACCGAATCGGACGGACTCAAACGGGGTGCATGGACCAGCACCAGGGCAAGGAACACAACCAGCCCTGCCCCCGCGAAGTGCGAGCGCATCCTGTCCTTGGTGGTTAAAGCGGGCGGCAAATGCGGGCAGGATCCGTGGGGGCGCTCAACGGCCGCGCATCCGGGTCTCAATGGCCCCATTGAGCGCCCTCCTAGATAACGCCGTGAGAGCACATTCGCGGCCAATATACTCCCGTCGCTTATCAGCGCGAGCGGCGGGAAGTTGGAGTTTCGGATCCTTGTCCCGTTGGAGATCGTCTCGGGAGGCGAAGCGCTGCTGCTGGGCAGCGCACAGCAGCGTGCGTTGTTGGCGCTGCGCCTGGTGCGAGCGCCGCAGCCGGTCTCGCGCGACCGCTGATCGGTGAGCTGTGGGGCGAGCGGCCCCGGCGACCGCTCCAGCATGCTGTTCATGTGCACATCTCCGCGATTCGGAAGATCCTCCGGGAGGCCGACCTGGAAGATGCGGCCGGTGCTGCGCAGGTTGCCGTCCGGTCACGGAACGGCAGTGATCTCGCTGCCCGTGACCGACCTCGCTTGGAGGTACTGACTGACGATCGCCTGGCTGTGACACTTCGCGGCATCGGAAACGTGTCCCGGCAGCAAAAGGATGCCGCCGCCTATGCGGCGAGCCAGGTGGACGAAGTCCGGGACGACGTCTCGGCGCGGCTCGAGCTCGCCAGCCAGACGTATAAGGGTCCATTCGGTCGTGCACCACGCCATGAGCCGTTTCGCCGTGCGGCGATGTCGTTCATGCGCTGGGAAGCTCGGCGCGGCGTGCTGGAGCCGGTACACGCGCCAGTTCCCGGAAGCGTGTGGTGGCGGGCACTGAACGATCGCCTGCTTCGCGACGGGTGCGAGGCGGTGGCGCGCGCCGGCGGCCGCAGAGGGCGGCGATCATCGGAGACGGTCCGGCTCTGGACGCACTTCATCCGCGAGCCGACGGCGGCAACGTGGTACCGCGCGCACAACGCGAGCATCGCCGCAGCCTACGCTGAGCACATCGAGCTGGCTGCTCGGGAGAATCGAGTGGAACGGTTCTTCATGAACGTCGTCCTTCTGCGCGTTCTCTACGCGCACGCGCTGGTCGCCAATCCGCGGCTCGCGCTGGGCCGGCTCGCGCTTCTCAGCCGAGTGCTCGGCGACCCGCGGTTGGGGATGGCCGGCGCCTTTCTCTCCCTCAGCCGGGTTGTGCCGGACGTGTATCCGCTACCTGGAGCGCTCGACGATTACCTGCGCATCGAGCACAGCTTTGGTCGGATGCTCGACTACGCGGTCATCGGGACGCGGCTGGGCGAGCTTTACGAATGGTCGGCGGCGGCCCTCGAGCAGCCGCGGTTGCGCACGATGATCAGAGACGGCAGCCCCGCGTACGCGTGGCCTGCAGCGGAGGCGCACGTGTGGGACCCGCCGCCCCGCCGGCCATTCGACAGCGTGCTCAGGCTGGCGACCGCGAGCCGATGAGTGCCAGGCAAGAGCCTGGCCCGGCAGCATTAACTCGCCGACCGCGTTCAGCGTACGCCCCGCCCGCCGCCATGATCCCGCTATCGCGATCTCGAAACGGCAGTACGATGCTCGGAGACTGCCGACTCGGAGGGGCGCGAATGAGCGACGAGCGCGACTACGACATTCGACTGGATGACAAGTATGGGAGCCTGGCACTAATCGACCTCCCGTCGGAGATCGCGGCTCACGAGCCGTGGTTCAACCAGACACTGACCACTGTCAACGATGCTGTCGTGCGGCTGGGGATTCTCGAAGGTGAGTTCCACTGGCACAAGCACGATGACCAGGACGAGTTCTTCCTGGTGCTCGATGGCGAGTTGCTGATCGATCTCGAAGACCGTGACACTGTCACCCTTCGGCGCCACCAGGGATACACGGTGCCGCGGAGTGTTGTGCATCGCACGCGGGCGCCCGAGCGGACCGCGGTGTTGATGGTCGAGGCCGCCGGCGTCGTACCCACCGGGGACTGACGAGCCCCGCTGCTAGCACCGCGCCCGTGCTGAGCCCATCGGTCCGGGCGGGCGCTTCATCGCCCACCCGGCCATAGGGATATAACGTTCAGGCCTTGAGGTTGATCGCACCGCGGCGCGCGGCCTGCGCCGCCGCGTCGCCGTCATTCAAAGCCGCGGTGCCGGTCCGGCCGTCGCCGTCGCCGGCGGCCGCCTTCAGGGCGGCACCGGACACGTTTGCCGAAGTCAGCTGATGCGGCGCAGCGGCCGCTTGGACGTGCGTAACAGAGTCGATGTGCATCTTCCACTTCCTTGTAGAGAGCTTGTGAGAGGATGATCGGCACTGGCGTACGCCGGCTGGAGGCACATCCCGTGTGAATCCTCACATCCGCAAGGCAGCGGATGCACCTGACGACGGGGCGCGAACCTGACCGACCCAGTCGGTGCTACGAGTCCCTATCGGGCGACGCGCCGTGCTCCGGTCCCGGCCTCTTCGGCGGCTCCCCACGTTTCCGTGTTTACTGGCATTGATGATTGAGACCACCTCGGCCGCACAGTCCCTCTGGCTTGCCACCGCCCCGCCCACGAACTATCGATCGCTGTCGGAGACGGTGGAGGTCGACGTCGCCGTCATTGGCGGCGGCATCGCCGGCATGACGGCCGCGCTGCTGCTCAAGCGCCAGGGCGCACGCGTGGCCGTGCTCGAGGCCGTCCGGGTCGGCACCGGCGTAACCGGCTGCACGACCGCCAAGGTCAGCGCCCTGCAGGCGACCATCTACTCGACCATCCGCGAGCGCCACGGCGTCGAGCAGGCGAGCGCGTACGCCGAAGCCAGCGCAGCGGGGGTCGAGCGGATCGCGGCGATCGTGGACGAGGAGGGGATCGACTGCGACCTAGCCCGGCGGCCCGCTTTCACCTACGCCGCGGACCCGTCCGAGCGGAGCACGGTGGAGCGGGAGGGGGAGGCGGCGCGCGAGGCGGGACTACCCGTGGAGCAAGTCGACTCGCCCGATCTTCCGTTCCCCGTGTATGGCGCGATCCGCCTGGACGACCAGTTGGAGCTCCACCCGGTCCGCTACGTCCAGGGATTGGCCGCCGCGGTCGACGGCGACGGGTCGACCGTGTTCGAGGGCTCGCGAGCCCTCCGGGTAAGCGAGGGGTCGCCGTGCACGGTGCGAACCGCGGAGGGCGAGCTGCGTGCCGAACACGTCGTGGTCGCCACGCACTACCCGTTCCTCGATCGGGGGCTGTACTTCGCCCGCCTCGAGCCGCAGCGCTCCTACTGCATCGCCGCGACGTTGACCGAGGGCGTCCCCCCGCGCGGGATGTCGATCAGCGCCGGCAGCAACACGCGCTCGATCCGCTCATTCCACCAGCAGCTGATCGTCGGAGGCGAGGGGCACAGCACCGGGTCGCGCAGGGCGACGCCGGAGCGCTACGAGCGCCTGGAGGCGTTCGCCCGCGAGCACTGGTCCGTAGCTGAGATCACGCACCGGTGGTCGGCGCACGATCCCGTCCCGTACGACCACCTGCCGATGATCGGGCCCTACCGCCCCGGATCGTCCCGGCTGTGGGTGAGCGCCGGCTACATGAAGTGGGGCCTCACGTCCGCCACGTTCGCGGCGACGATCCTCGCCGACGCGATCGCGGGGCGCGAGAACCCGTGGGGCGCCACCTTCTCTCCGAACCGGCTCTCGCTCAACTCCGCGCACGAGGTCGCGCAGCTCGGGGCGAAGTTCGGCGCCGATCTGGTCGCCGACCGCCTCCTGCCGCCGCGGGCGCTCTCGGCGCAGAGCATCCCGCCTGGAGAGGCACGAGTCCTCCCCGATGGCCTCGGCAAGAAGGGCGTCTACCGCGACGAATCGGGCGCGCTGCACGGGGTATCGCTGCGGTGCACGCACCTTGGCTGCCTGCTCCGCTTCAACTCGGCCGAACATTCCTGGGACTGCCCCTGTCACGGCTCCCGCTTCGGGGTCGACGGATCGGTGCTGGAAGGCCCAGCGGTCCACCCGCTCCAGCGCCGCGAGCCGTAGGCCCCCGCGGCGCGCCGGCACGAACCAGCTCCAGGGCCCCAGGGGGGCCTCCTCGTTTTTGCGCGAGTGCGCTCGGGGTACCGCCCTGGTGAGAGAGAGGAGAGGAAAACGATGTCCCACAACCTGGCCCACCTTCTGACGGACTCGGCGGAGCGGCATCCCGAGCGGCCCGCGCTGAAGCTCGACGACACCGTTCTCACGTACGCGATGCTCAACGAGGCGGCCTCCCGCGTGGCCGGGCTCCTGCGGGAGCGGGGCGTTCAGCCCGGTGACCGCGTCGGGATCATGCTTCCAAATGTCCCGTACTTCGGCGTGGTGTACTACGGCGTGATGCGCGCCGGCGGAGCGGTCGTGCCCATGAACGTCCTGCTGAAGTCGCGCGAGGTCCAGTTCTACCTCTCCGACCCGGGCGCCAAGGTCCTGTTCGCCTGGCACGAGTTCGCCCAGCCGGCAGAGGACGGCGCGCGGGCTGCGGGAGCCGAGGCGATCATCGTCGAGCCCGGGAAGTTCGAGCAGCTGCTCGAGCAGGCGCCGGCCGCCCCCGAGGACCTACCGCGTGAGCCCTCGGACACGGCGGTGATCCTGTACACGTCGGGCACGACCGGGACCCCGAAGGGGGCCGAGCTGACCCATTCGAACATGCTCGAGAACTGCCGGCACGGCGGGACCGAGCTGGTACGTGTCAGCGAGCAGGATGTGATCCTCGGAGCGCTGCCGCTGTTTCACTCCTTCGGCCAGACCTGCTGCATGAACAACGCGGTCCGGGCCGGAGCGTGCCTGACGATGATTCCGCGCTTCGATCCGGCCAAGGCGCTGGAGATCATCGAGCGCGACAAGGTCACCCTGTTCGAGGGCGTGCCGACGATGTACCACGCGATGCTGAACCACCCCGATCGCGAGCGCTACGACGTGTCAGGGTTGCGGACCTGCGTGTCCGGTGGCTCGGCAATGCCGGTCGAGGTGATGCGCGGCTTCGAGGAGGCCTTCGGCTGTGTCGTGCTAGAGGGCTACGGCCTCTCGGAGACATCGCCGGTGGCGTCGTTCAACCATCTCGACCGCGAGCACAAGCCCGGTTCGATCGGTACCCCGATCGCGGGAGTCGAGATGAAGGTCGTGGACGAGGAGGACAACGAGCTCGCGCCGGGTGAGGTCGGCGAGATCGTGATCCGCGGCCACAACGTGATGAAGGGCTATTGGAACCGGCCCGACGCGACAACAGAGGTGATGCGTGGCGGCTGGCTGCACACCGGGGACATGGCCCGGGTAGACGAAGACGGCTACTTCTTCATCGTCGACCGCAAGAAGGACATGATCATCCGCGGCGGGTACAACGTCTACCCACGCGAGATCGAGGAGGTCCTCTACGAGCACCCCGCGGTCCTGGAGGCGGCGGTGATCGGTGTGCCCGACGCGGCCATGGGCGAGGAGGTCGGCGCCGCCGTCGTCCTCCGGCCCGACGCCGAGGCCGGCGCGGACGAGATCCGCTCGTTCGTCAAGGAGCGCGTGGCGGCCTACAAGTACCCGCGCCACATCTGGTTCGTCGACGTCCTCCCGAAGGGGCCAACCGGCAAGATCCTCAAGCGTGAGATCGCGGTGCCCGAGACGATCGCGCACTAGCTCGGCGGGCCTGGCCGTCAGCAGGCGTTCCGGCGCCGGCGCGCGGACCGAGGCTCCCGCTCCCTACCAGCCACATTCCCAACCCGCACCGGAGACCGCCATGAGCATCACCGCCCCGCGCGTTCCTCGCAACAAGGAGAACGACTACACGACCGAGAGCGCTGCCCGCCGCCGCGACTTTCTTCGTGATCAGACCGATGTCGAGCTCGACCACGTGGGGAGCGCTTCCTTCGATCCGGGCGTACTGCCGGGGAATGTCGAGAACTACATCGGCGTGGCCCAGGTACCGATCGGCATCGCTGGGCCGTTGCGGATCAACGGCGAGCATGCCCAGGGAGACTTCTACGTGCCGCTAGCGACCACGGAGGGGACCCTGGTGGCCAGCTACAACCGGGGTATGCGGCTGCTGAGCGAGTGCGGTGGCGTCAAGACGACCGTGGTCGATGACCAGATGCAGCGTGCCCCCGCGTTCATCTTCGACGACGCGCTCCAGGCGCGCGAGTTCGGCGAATGGGTGAGCGCGCACTGTGACGAGATCCGGGAGGTGGCCAACGCAACGACTCGCTCCGGCCACCAGACATACATAGGTCATTACCAGGTTGGGCCGCTTCTCTTCCTGCGTGTCAACTACACGACCGGGGACGCGGCGGGCCAGAACATGACGGGCCGCGCGACCCTCGCCGCCTGCGACTGGATCAAGGCCAACTACCCGGGCGGTGCGGAGTTCGTGCTCTCCGGCGCGATCGACACCGACAAGAAGCACTCGCAGATCAACATGCTGCTCACCCGCGGCAAGCGCGTCGTGGCCGAGGCCGTGATCAAGAACGACGTGCTGAAGCGGTTGATGGGCGTCGACACCAAGACGTTGTACGACTACCGGCAGGTGGGGATGATCGGCGGCTTTCTTGCCGGGTCCTCCTACAACGGCGCACACGCCGCCAACGGGCTCACCGGCATCTTCATCGCGACTGGTCAGGACGTGGCCAACATCTCGGAATCCCACGCCGGGATCACCTACGCACGCCTGCGCGACAACGGCGACTACTACTGGTCGGTGACGCTCACCAGCCTGATCGTCGCAACCTACGGCGGCGGCACCGGCCTACCCACGCAGCGCGAGTGCCTGGAGCTGCTCGGCTGCTACGGCAAGGGAAAAGTGCACAAGTTCGCTGAGATCTGCGCCGCCACCGTGCTCGCGGGCGACACCTCACTGACCTCAGCGATCCTCGCTGGTCATTGGGTGACCAGCCACGAGCGCCTAGGCCGTAACCGCTAGCAACCGACCCGGGAGGAGCCGATGCACGCCAGTGTCCGCCGATATCGAACCAGCGACGTCGAAGAGCTCGAGCGCAAGGTGGAGGAGGAGTTCGTCGAGAAGGTCAAGGAAGTGGACGGCTTCGTCGGCTACTACGTCATCGACGGCGGCGACGGGGACGTGGCCTCGGTGACGGTGTGCAAGACAGCTGACGCCCTCCAGCGCATCACGAGGCTCGCCGGCGAGTGGGTCAAGGAAAGCCTCGGTGATCTCGTCGAAGGTCAGCCGGACGTGATCGCGGGCGAGGTGCGGGTGCGGGCCGAAACCTGAGCGGAGCGATTGCCGCCACAATGAAGCCAGTGACCGAACGAAGAGCATCCGGCCTCGGCTTTGAAACCTGGGTCAAGCGCAAGCTGCGGCGCGAGGGCCTGTCCTACCTGCCGCCGTCGCTGGCACTCCGCAAGGAGGCCCATGAGGCGGAGGCCCACCTGGTTCCCCTGGACGTCGAGCGGATTGTCGAGAAGTGGCGGTGCCGAGGTTGAGTACGACGCCGCGGCGATCGCCGGTCACCCCCGGTCAGCATGCCAAGAACCTGCTCACCGGCGAGACGATGACGTTTCGCCGGACGAGCGCGGAGTCCCCGGACGACGTCATCGAGCTGGACCTCGAGCTCCGTCCGCTGGGCGCCCCCGGAGGCGCGCCGCATCGCCATACCCCGGTCGAGCGCTTCGAGATCACCGACGGCGCGCTCTGCGTGTGGATCGCTCCGCACCTGCCGCGGCTCGTGCGCGCCGGGAGCGTCGTCGAGATCCCGTCCCGGCGCCCGCATTTCCTGCTCGCCCTCGGCCGCTCCCGAGCGCGCGTCTTGATCCGGCCGGCGATGCGCTTCGACGAGCTGCTCGTCGACATGGCGGAGCTGGGGAGCGGCAAGCTCGACCTCGGGCTGGTGCGTCGAATCGCGCCGCTGCTACGCCAGCACGGCTTCCTCTAGCGCCCGAGCTGGGGCCGCCCACACCGCTCGCCGCGTCGAGCAATGGCTGAGAGAGCGGGTGCTCCGCTTGAAGGTCGGCGCCTGCCTGTCGACTACTTGACCGACGACCGCCCGGTCCATGCCCATGTCCGCCGCTTTCATCGCCCGACAGCCGATCTTCGACCACAGCCTCAAGGCCGTCGGCTACGAGCTGCTCTTCCGAGGCCGTGGCTACGCGGCGGATGCGCTCATCGACGATCCCGAGCAGGCGACCGCGACCGTGCTCCTGAACGCGGTCACCGAGCTCGACCTGAAGCGGGTCGTCGGCGACCGGACCGCGTGGATCAACGTCTCGCGCGAGTTCGTCCTCGGGGGCCTCGCGCTGGCCATTCCGCCCGGCGTCGTCGGATTGGAGATCCCAGAGGACAAGGTGTTCGGCGACGATCTCCTCGCCGCGCTCGAGGACCTCCGGCGCCACGGCCACAAGCTGGGGCTCGACGACTTCCGCTCCCGCCCCGGCTCCGAGCCATCCCTCGAGCTCTTCGACGTCGTCAAGCTCAACGCGCTCGAGCTCGGTCGCGAGCAGCTCACCGAGCAGATCGAGCGCCTGCGGCCTCTTCCGGCGCTGGTCGTGGCCGACAAGCTCGGGGCACGGGCCGACCACGAGTTCTGCGCCAAGGCGGGCTGCGATCTGTTCCAGGGCTATTTCTTCTGCCGCCCGGCGGTGGTGGGCACGCGCGGCATCGACGCCAACCGGCTCGCCCTGCTGCAGGTCGTCGCGGCCCTCAACGATTCGACGGTCGAGCTCGAGGACATCGAGCAGCTGATCGCCCGCGACGTCGCGCTCAGCTTCCGACTGCTCCGCTATGTCAACTCCGCATTCTTCGGCCTGCGCGGAGAGGTCCGGTCGATCGGTCAGGCCCTGGCCCTGCTCGGCGTCGAGAACGTGAGACGGTGGGCGACCCTGAGCGTGCTGGCGAGCGTCGATAACAAGCCGACGGAGCTGACGCTGACCGCGCTGATCCGCGCCCGCTTCTGCGAGCTGGCGGCCGAGCAGCTCGGGTTCGTCAACCCGGCCGAGGCCTTCACGCTCGGCCTGTTCTCGGTGATCGACGGGATGATGGACGCGCCGATGCACGATGTCGCCGCCTCGCTGCCGCTGGCCGATGACATGCGTGAGGCGCTCGTGCTCCGGCGGGGGCCGAAGGGGCAGCTGCTCGATTCCGTCACGGCCCTCGAGGCCGGTGAGGCCGAGCGCGCAGGCGCGCTCGTCGGCGCCGCCGGCGAGGTCTACCTCGAAGCGCTGATATGGGCCAACGGCGCGGCCGAATCGCTCTTCGGCCAGTCAGAAGCGTCGGGCGCCGTCGCCGGCGGCGCCGCCGTTCACGCCAACGGTCGGCGTCCGGCTCGCGTCGCAGCCGCCGTGGCCAGCACGCCTCCGCCAGCGTCGGACGTCCGGTCACCCGCTTTCGATTCTCTTCCGCGGCGCGGCGCCTTCGCACGCTTCGTAGCGAGGCTCCTGCGGGTCTTCGGCCGGCAGCGGCCGCAGGAAACCTGAGCCTGATCCGGCCCGGCCGGAGCGCAGCCTGGGCGCAGCCTGCCTGGACGTCCAGACTCTCTCTGCCAATCCGTCCAGGAAGCGGCCCGGTGCGAGGCCCGGACGCGCGGCAGCGTCGAAATCCCCCACGTGGCCGCCGCTGCGTCGAGCCGGGGTGCGACGACCCCCGCCATCTCCGAACAACCATTGGTCGCCGTCGCGCTCGTCGGTGAGGACCTGACGGTCGAGCGTGCAACGGCGCTGTTCCTCGATTGCTCAGGGGCGCCGGAGCCGTTGCTCGACGCTTGCCGTGCGCAGATCGAGTCGGTGCTCGCGGGGGAGGTGGATGCGACGACGGCGCGGCTCGACCGCACGACGCTCGAGATCGCGGCCGTGCTCGACGGCCACGGTGTCCGCTGCGCCCTGCTGACGATCGTCCGCCCCGCGGACGACGTCCCCGGTGACGCTGCCGCGCCCCTGCTCAGCGATGCCATCGACGGCAGTCCGGCGATCGCCTGGCTCAAGGACATGGGGCGGCGCTATCTGCGCGTCAACCACACTTACGTGACCGAGCTGAAGACCGCAGCGGAGAAAGTGTGCGGCAGGACGGACGACGAGCTGGCGCCCGGCGAGTCGGTCGAGGGCCTGCGCCTCCGCGACGGCCACGACCCCAGGCGAGAGCCGCTCGAGTTCGAGTACACGGTCGACACCGGTGACGAGCGCCCGGCGTTCGCTGTGCTGCGCTTCGCGCTGCGCGACGCGGACGGAAACCCGACGGCGGTCTGCGGCGTGGCCGCGCCGCTACCCCGCGCCCACCTGGCGCGGACCGAGTGCGCACGCTTGATGCGGCTGGCCGGCTGGAGCCGCAGCGACGAGCCGGCGCTCCGCGCCGAGCTGATCGACGAGTGGGGGTTGACGCCGGCGGACGAGTCGGGCGAGCAGCTGGCGGTCCCGGCGCGCGCACCCGAGTCCGAGCCGTCGGCCGGCGAGGGCGATGCCGACCAGTTCGTGGCCATGGCCGCGGAGCTCGATGCCGCGCTCGCGACCGCGGCTCGGCTCGATCAGGAGCTGGCCGAGGAGCGCCGTCAGGTCATGGTGCTGCGCGAGGCGTCGGTCCTCTCGGCCCGGCGCGCCCAGGACATGTTCCGCACCGTGACCGCGGAGCGGTCGCGGAGCGCCGATCTCGAGGAGTCGCTGGCGCGGGCGGAGGCCCAGGTCGGGGAGCTCGAGCGCGAGCGGGATGCGGCGCAGACCCGGGCGGAGCGCGCTGAGGCTGCGGCGAGCGACGCGCCGACGCAAGAGCAACTCGAGGCCGAGCGTGGGCAAGCGCACGAAGCGAAGCTCGCGGCCGAGCAGGCGCAGGCGGAGGTCGCGTCCACCGCCGCGGCGCTGGCCAAGGAGCGCCGCACGGTGGAGACCCTGCGCAGCGAGCTGCGGGTCGCCGAGGAGGAGGTGGGACGGGCCCGGCGGGCGGCATCGGAAGCCCTCGCCCAGGCTCCGACGCATGACGAACTCGAGCAGGAGCGCCGGCGCGCCGACCGCGCCACCGCCGGCCTGGCGTCGGCCCGCGCGCGGGCCGAGCTGGCCGAGGCCGAGGCGAAGTCGGCCCTGGCTCAGGCGCGGGCAGAGCTCCGGCGCACGCATGAGGAGGCCGCCGAGATGGCCAGCGCACTGCACACGGAGAAGCAGTCGGTCGTCTCCCTGCGCGCCCAGCTGGCCGAGCTGCGGGACGAGGTCGAGGGTGCGCGCCAGGCGCTCACCGAGCGACCCGACGCCGAGCAGCTCCAGCACGAGAGATCGCGAGCCGTACAGGCCGAGGCGGCAGCCGAGCAGGCACGGCGCGAGACCTCCGACCTCGCAGAGCGGATCGCCGAGCTGGAGCAGGCGGCGGTCGAGGCCGCGGAGTCCTCGGGCGCACTGAGCGCGGAGCAGCGGACGGTGAAGCGTCTTCGCGACGAGCTCTCCGGCTTGCGCGCCGAGCTCAAGGCGGCGAAGCGTGCGGCGGCGGAGCGCCCGGAGCCCGTCACGGAGCTCGAGGAGCTCGAGCAGGCGCGCGCGGAGGCTGACGAGGCGAACGCGGCGCTCAGCGAGCAGACGAAGCGCGCCGAGCAAGCCACCGCAGCCGCCGAGAAGGCGAAGAAGAAGGCCCTCAGCGCGACCGCAGCCGCGCAGGCGGAGCGGGAGGCGGCCGAGGCGCTCCGAGTGGAACTGAGCGCAGCCCAGGCCGAGCTCGAGCGGTGGCAGGCCGGCGGGGCCGTACCGGCGGACGAACCCACGCCCATTCCGGAGTCCGCGCCAGGATCGCCCGCGTGGAACGCCACCGCGCAACGCACGTTCTCCGAGGCGCTCGCGCCTATCACCGAGTGGCGCAACGGCCTCAAGCAGGTGGTGAAGATCATCGGCGCCCAGGGGAGCTGGGACGCCGCCGTCATCTGGTCTCTCGAGCAGCGGCGCGCGTTCCTGAAGTGCGTGGCCATGTGGAGCGGCGATGCGATCGGCTCGAGCACGTTCGAGACGCGCGTGTGGCAGCACCGGCACAAGCCCCCGACCGGGGCCGAGGCCAACTCCGCGTCGGTCCTGGCCCCTCTCGATGGTGCCCAGGATGCCGTCCTCAAGGCCGCGGCCGCCGAAGGGATGAGCTCCACCGTGCGCGTTCCCATCAGCGATGGCACCCAGCTGATCGGCTTGCTCCAGCTGTTCACGAGCTGCCCCGAGCCGCCGAGCGCTGAGCTCATGGCCTCACTCGAGGGGATCGGGCTCCAGCTGGGCACGACCGCGCGTCTGCTGGAGTCGGCGGGCACCCCGCAGTGGCGCCTCGGTCGGCTCTGACGAGCCCGGGACGCCGGTGTAGCCTCGTGGCGTCATGGCCACGGAGCGTGCGATCGCCCTCCTCGCCGCCGAGGGCGCCGGCTCCCGGCGGCACGCTCGTGGGCGGACGCTCCTCGACCACCTAGTCGGAACGGCGGAGATCCTGCGCCGGTGGGGCCAACCGGTCGAGCTCCAGGATGCGGCGCTGCTGCACAGCGTGTACGGCACCGAGGTGTACGAGCCGCGGCTTCTGCCGACGTCGCGGCGCGGCGACCTGGTCGATGTCGTCGGTGAGAGAGCCGAGCGGCTCGCCTACCTGTTCTCGGTGACGTCCCGCGAGGCCCTGTTCGCCGGGCACCTACCGGTGGGCGCGCGAGGTGTCGGTGCGTCCGGGCGGTGGCGGCGAGGCGCCGCCGGACCGGGACGAGCTCGACGCGCTCGTGATCCTGCACATGGCGAACCTTGCCGAGCAGCGGGGCGCGACCGACGCCTGGCTCGTCAAGCTGCGGGCGCTGGCCGAGCTGCTGATCGAAAGCGACGCGGTCAGCCTCCCGCTGTTCGTCGCGCAGCTCGCCGAGCTATCGGACGCCGACGAAGCGATGCTCCAGCGTGCCTACGCCGTGGGAGTGGCGGAGGGGGTCGAGGCACCCGGGGCGGCCGTCCACCAGTTCGCGCTCGCGGCTGCGGTCTGTCCGGTCGTACCGGAGCCGTGCGTGTGGCAGGCATATCTCGCTCATCGAGCCGGCGACGCCTCGACTGCGAGCAACTGGGCCCGCCACGCGCGCCGGCGGCTCGTCGGGCTGGGTACCGCCTGGGACAAGCGGCTGAGCTACGACCAGTGGCTCGAGCTGGCGCGACTACTCGAGGCGCCCGTGCCGCGCGAGCTTCAGCCGGTGATCGACCCACGCGAGCTGTTCGATGCAGTTGCTCGGCGGGTCGGCACGCGCGACCCGGTCCGAGCCCGTGGGCGTAGAAGCCACGAGGCGCTTTCAGCGGTACATGCACTGGCTCGCCGAGGGCGGGGCTCCGGGTGTCTATCCGGACCTCCCGAGCGAGGCGTGGTACGACCCGAGCGACTTTCCGCTAGTGACTTACCTGGAGGCGCACTTCGAGGAGGTTCGTGGCGAGCTCCTGGCCCTCGATCCGGCGCGGTTTCATATCGAGAGCGAACGCATCCGGCGCTCGGGCGACTGGGACGTGCTGTTCCTGTACGAGCGCGGTCGCCGGCACGACGACGTTTGCATCGCCTGTCCGGTGACGATGCGGGGCATCGAGGGCCACGACACGATGCGCACCGCTGCGGGTCTGATCTACGTATCGCGGATGCGCGCGGGCACGCACATACATCCGCACCGGGGTCCGACCAACCTGAGGCTCAGGTGTCACCTGGGCATCACGATTCCCGAGGGAGACTGCGCGATCCGGGTCGCCGACGACACGCGTCGGTGGGCCGAGGGGCGGTGCCTGGTGTTCGATGACTACTTCGAGCACGAGGCGTGGAACCACACCGACGAGGATCGCATCGTGCTGATCGTCGACGTGTGGCACCCGTCGCTGTCGTCAAGCGAAGTGCGGTGGCTCGAGGGTCTGCACCGCTACGCCTACACGTACGCCCGTCAGCTCAGCCGCTATTGGGAGCGCAACGCCGGTGCCGGATGACGCGAGCGCTAGAAGTCGCCGCCTCCGAAGTCGCCTCCATCGCCCCCCGTCGCCTCCGCCGCCGCCCCCCCGTCGCCGCCATCCCCGCCGTCTCCGCCATCGCCCCAGCCACCTCCATCTCCGTCCCCGAATAGGCCGCCCACGAGCTCCTCGCCGAGCCCGAGCCCGGCCCCCAGCGCCGACCCCATCAGCAATGTCGACATGAGCCCGCCGCCGCCGAAGCCGTTGAAGTACCCGCCGGCCCAGGGGCCATAGTGGCGCGGAGCGTTCCAGTACTCGGTGGGCCGGCCGTCCACGACCACCTGACGGCCGTGCGGCTGAAAGCCCTCCTTGATGCGCACGGCATCGGCGGCGCAGGCGGGGACCGGACGAGGGGTCCCGCCGGCCGGCGCCCACTGCACATCCTCGGTCGAGGGGCCGTGGCGGGGATCGAAGAAGCAGGGCGGCCGGCGCTCCGGGGGCGGGCGCCCCTCGAGCACCGCCTTGGCGTACGCCATCGCGAAGCGGCCTTCCTCGAGCGTCTCGCTCACCGGCGCCAGATCCTCCGGACGCTTGGCGTGATCGAAGATCTCGCTCGCTCGCTGGTAGGCCTGGAGGGCTTGGTCGTAGCGCTGCCTGGCCTCGGCTGTCACGCCCGGCATCTCGATATCGACATCGAGGGAGCGGATGTCATCGCCGAGCGCGACGAGATCGTCCTGGGCCGACGCGCGCACCTCCTCCCATTCCCGCTCGTGGCGCGTCTTGTGTCCGAAGAAGGGCACCGCTCGCGAACGATACCCGGCGACGGGAGCGCGCAGACCATCCTCCCCTGATCTCGCGCGAATCTGCGGACAGGTCTCGCGGGCGCGCCCGCCGCCTCGATGCTGATTCGCGGCAGGCGCCGGGCGAGCCTTCCGGCTACTCGGGAGGCTGGGCCGGCGGGCGCGAGGCAAACGCCGCGGCCAGGGTGGCGGCCATCCGCCCGACGTCGCCGCGCACCATGATCCTGCCGTTGAATACGCCCTGCGCAGCCGTCGATTGGCCGGTGATCAGCCGCACGAGCTCCGCATCCTCCAGGGCCAGCGTGAGCCCCGGCTTGGTCTTGCCCTCGCCGCGCGCCATCCGGCAGCTTCCCGACCTGAACCGGAGCTCGTAGACGTCCGGCTCGCAGTTGCCGCTGCCGCCATCGCGCGTCACGTAGCAGCGGACGATGGCGTCGAGATCCGCAGTCCGGCTCCGAGCGAGCTGTCGAGCCGCATGCCAGAAGATCGCGTCGAGCACGACTCTTCGAGCGGGCGAACGGAGCAACTGGGCAAGCGCCACCGGCGAGGCGGTTCTCACGGCCCGAGCAGTGGCTTCCGCCAGCCGTCCAGGGCCAATCTCCTCATCGCGCTCGGGTTGCTGCGCCGGAAGGTCCGACCGGTTCATCGAACCCCTCACGTTACACGCGGCGCCGGTTGCCTTTCCTGCCTGCGCCGAGGCCCTGCGCCGTCGCTCGGCGCGGCGGAGGCCTCGTAGACTGCGCGGCGTGCTCGAGCCCCACTCGCTGGCTGCGCGCCGAGCCGCCAAGGAAGCGCGCCTTCGCCGCCGGCGGTTCACCGGGGCGGTGGTCGCGCTCGTGGTCTCTCTCACTGCAATCGTCGCCGTCGTGGCCGTAGCCCACGATGGAATGAAGAAGAGGCACGTGAAAGCGGGTGGCGGCGCGGGTGCAGCGCGTGGTCCAGAAGCCGCGCGATCCGCTGAGCGCAACCGTCCGGCTGGGAGACACGAACATCCAGCGCCTGGCAGCCCTCGGTCTGCCGGTCTATTGCGGTGGCCCGCATGGCAACGAGGTGGCATTCACCTTCGACGACGGTCCGGGCGTCTACACGCACTACGCCGTCAAGAAGCTCACGGCGGCTCACGAGCGAGCCACCTTCTTCGTCGTCGGCCGGAGCATGGACGGATGGCCGGGTTGGCTGCCCAAGGAGCTGAAGCTCGGCGCGGTCGAGGACCACACCTACACGCATCCGATGCTCACCGAGCTCAGCCCGGACGAGATCACCTCGGAGATCGAGCGCACCAGACAGAAGATCGAGAGCACGATCGACCAGCCCGTCTACCTGTTCCGGCCGCCCTACGGCGCGCGTAATCACGTCGTGGACGGCATCGCCAAGCAGCTCGGGCTGCTCGAGATCATGTGGTCGGTCGACTCGGCTGACTCGCTCGGCGCCGACTGGAACGGGATCATCCGCAACGTCGAGGCCGGCCTCTATCCGGGGGCGATCATCCTCATGCACGAAAACCGCGGCCAGACCATCCGCGCCCTGACGACGCTGCTGCCCGAGCTCCAACGCCGCCACCTTCGGTCGGTGAGCATCCCCGAGCTGTTCGCCACCGACCCTCCCTCGGCCACGCAGGTCGAGCGTGGCGAAGCGGGCTGTGCCGGGCCGGCCCACGCGGCGCTGACCGGCAGCTGAGCTAGCGCAGCCGAGATGATCGACTTCGACGCCTATCTCGAGCGAATCGGCGTGCGCGGACAGACTGACCCGACGCTGCGCGACCTGCACCGCGCCCATGCGACCTCAATCCCCTTCGAGAACCTCGACCCGCATCGCGGCGTTCCGGTGTCGCTCGCGCAGCAGGACCTCGAGCGCAAGCTGGTGCACGAGCGGCGCGGCGGCTACTGCTTCGAGCACAACCTCCTGTTCGCCTCGGCGCTCGAGCACCTGGGTCTAGAGGTCGAGCCGATGCTTGCCCGGGTGCGCGCCGGCACACCTCGGGGAACGATTCGGCCCCGGACCCACGCCGTGCTTCGCGTCCGCGACGGCGACGGGGACGTCTGGCACGCTGACGTCGGCTTCGGCCGCGGGACCCTGCTCGAGCCGATCCCCTTCGGTCCTGACGCCGCTGCGTCCTACGAGCAGGGCGGGTGGATGTTCCGGACGATCGAGGAGGGCTCGGAGCTGGTCCTTCAGACGCGCACCGACGGTGCCTGGTCCGATGTCTACGCCTTCGCCCCACGCCCGGTGCCGGCGGTCGACATCGAGACGAGCAACTGGTGGACCTGCACCCATCCACGTTCACCGTTCGTGTTCGGCGTGATCGCCGCCGTCCACCATGCCGACGGCAGCCGCGAGCTCATCAACGACTGGAGCGGAAGGCTCGAGCTGATAACAGAGTCCGCGAGCGGCAGCCGGCGGTCAACGCCCTCGCGCGAGCAGCTGCCGGAGCTCCTGGCCGAGCGGTTCGGTTTAGCCGGGTTCACGCTCGGTCCCGACGGCCGGGTACGGCGGGCCGCCTGAATCCCGGTCGGCGCCTCGCGGGGGCGCCGGTACCATCCGAGCTGCGTCGGGCGGTTAGCTCAGCTGGTAGAGCGCCTGCCTTACAAGCAGGAGGTCACTGGTTCGAGCCCAGTACCGCCCACCTGGAAAAGGCCTGGAAATCAAAGAGTTCTGGTAAGCGTTCAGTTGGTCGGCTCAGGCGAGCACTGGGAGCGGGTCTCCCCGGCTGTGGGCGGTGAGCAGGTCGGCGAGCCCTCGGCCTGGGCTTGGAGTCGCGCTGCAGGTGGGACCAGCAGATCTGCCGGCGGGCCAGCGGCAGGTGGTTATAGGCCCACCAGCGATCGGAGGTGATGATCGCGCTGCTGTGGCCGAGCAGTGCGCGGGCGCGATCTTCGTGGCGATCGGCAGCGATCCGATAGACGGCCAGCTTCTCGGTGAACGCGCCCCACAGCGTCCGCCGAGACCCCTTGAGCCGGCAGCCGGTCTCGTCCATGTTCAACCGGCCAGCCCGTCGGAGCGCTGAGAGAAGCCGCTCGTGCGGATGCGCCAGCGCATCCCCGCTGCGCGTGAGAATGGCCTCGACGCTGCCGCTGCAGATCCGCGCGCCGAACAGCTCACCGCACAGCTCGACCGTGTCGCGACGCGAGACGCGGTTGCGGATCGCTAGCGTGGCGATCGCCGCCTGCAGCCGCGGACCGAACGCGCTGGCCGCGACCTCATCTGGCAGCTCCGCCCGCCGGCGCCGACCGCACTCCGGACAGCGCACCCGCGGGCATCGGTGCTCGATTACGAGCGTGGAGATCTGCGGCAGCTCCTCGACTTGGTGGCGCACCAGCTCACCCACCGCCACCCGCTCGCCCTCCGAGAACGCGTGGCCACACGCGCACTGCTCAGGCCAATGCTCGACCACCTCATCCGCCGCCCAGCTCGGCAACAGCTCCCGCCCCTTGCCCTCATGCCCCGGCTGCGCCCCCTGCGCCTAGCCCGAGCGGCCCTTCGGGCGCGCGCGCTTACTGCGTTTCTTACTCGACGGCGGATGCTCGACGGCGGCCGCGACGAGTTCCGCGAGTTCTTCGCCAGCTCACGCTCGAGCTTCTCGGCCCGCGCGCCCAGCCGACCTTGGCTGACCAGCTATAGCCTCGCTAGCAAAGCTACAGCCGCACCCCCGCTCCGACCGGGCGCAGCGCCGACATTTCCCTCCGCTCGCCTACGGCTCGCTCCGCGAAAAGCCGGCGCTAACCCACACCAGGGTGGGACACTTTTCAATCGGCGCAGGTGGTCCACTTTTCGCCCGGCCTTGACACCCAACCCCTCGACCCGCATCCTCGAAACGGACGAGCAGCAGCGGTCTCGCATGACGGCCCCTTTTCTTGGAGCAGCAGTGCCCGCGCCGCGGAGATGGCAAGCCCGCTTCGCTCGCACAGCGGAACTCCGCCGCGACCACCCAGATTCCCGCCTTGCGCGGCTTGTGAGAGCGTGGTGAGGTCGTCAGTTCGTGAGGGTGGAGAGGTTGATCTGGGCTAGGCGTTCGGGGTCGGCGAGGATGTCGATCTCGACGATTTTTCCGCGGCTGACGGTGAACCCTGCGACCGAGATTGGGCGGCCTTGTTGGGCGACGATGAACCCCGCGGCTCCGTTGACGAGCGCCGGGCGTGCCAAGCGGGCGAGTCGCGCGAAGGTGCGCGCGCCCTGAGCCACCGCTTGCGCCCCGCGCATCTCTCTCGACATCCCTGTCGGGAGGGTGCCAGCGTCGGCTCGGAGTATGACGTCGGGATCGAGCAGCTCGAGCAGCGCCTCGAAGTCGCCCTCACGCGCGGCGGCCAGAAACGCATCAACGACTTCGCGTTGGCGGTCGATATCAGCGTCGGGGACGGTTGGCCGTCCCCGCACACGCCGGCGCGCGCGGCTGGCCAGTTGCCTGGCCGCGACCGGCGAGCGCTCGACGATCGGCGCGATCTCCTCAAAGGAAAGGGCGAATAGGTCGTGCAGCACGAACGCGAGCCGCTCGGCGGGGGCCAGCGTGTCGAGGACGACCAGGAGAGCGAGCCCGACTGAGTCGGCGATCAGCGCCTGGTGCTCGGGATCGCTTCCGTCCTCAGGATCGACGATCGGATCGGGCACATGCACGCCAAGTGGCTGCTCGCGGTGCGATTTGCGCGAGCGCAGCATGTCCAGGCATACCCGTGCGACAACCGTCGTCAGCCAGCCCTCGAGATTCTCAACGCTGCTGTCGGCAGCGCTGAGGCGGAACCAGGCCTCCTGGACGGCGTCGTCCGCGTCGCTCAGCGACCCGAGCATCCGGTAGCCCACGGCCCGCAGACGGGTCCGCTGCGCGTCGAAGCGTTGAGCCAGCAAGTCACGCTCGTTCACGGTCAGACCCCATTCTCACCGTCGACCACGGCCACAGCACCGACGACCACACGATTGTGGCGCTGCGGGGTCGAGTCCAGGACGGCGCCTGGGGCGTTCGGCAGGGCCGGTTGGACGATCTCGCCATGCGTATTGGTTGCGCGCAGAGCGATGATGGCTGCAGCCAGGATGAAGATGGCGCCAGCGAGCAGGGCGCGCTGGAACCCGGCGGTGAGCGCGATTGCTGGGGGTGTGCGGGTGGTGATCAGGTGGTGGGTGCGGCTGGTCGCGAGCGCCGTGAAGATCGCCAGCCCGAGCGCGCCGCCGAGTTGCTGGGAGGCGTTGAGCAGCGAGGCAGCGAGGCCGCTCTGTTCGGCGGGGACGCCGGCGTTGGCGGCGGTGGTGACGCCCACGAACACCGGGCCGAAACCAACCGCGAGGACGAGCGTGCCGGGGAGCAGGTCGTTCAGGTAGGTGCCGTGGACGGGGATGCGTGAGAGCCAGTACATGCCGGCGGCGGCGATGAGTGCGCCGGTGACGATCACCGGTCGTGTGCCGAGGCGGGACAACAGCTGGGAGGAGATGCCGGCGGAGATCCCGATCGCGAAGCACAGCGGGAGGTAGGAGAAGGCGGTCTGAATCGCTGAGTAGTGAAGGACGTTCTGCATGTAGAGGGTGAGAAAGAAGAACATCGCGAGAAAGCCGGCGATCGCCGTCAGCTGGGTGATGTTGGAGAACCCCAGCCCGTTGACGCGGAAGATCGACAATGGCGCGAGCGGGTTGCGATGGCGCAGTTCGTTGATCACGAACCCGATCAGCAGCGCGAGCGCGCCAGCGAGCTCGGCGATCGTGCGATCGTTTCCCCAACCGATCGTGGACGCCTTCACGAGCGCGTAGACGAGCAGCAGCATCCCGCCCGTGACCAGCAGGGCACCCAGCAGGTCGAAGTTGCGAAGCTGCGCACGCCGTCGCTCGCCGCTGATCAGCCGGAAGATCCCACCGAGGACGAGCACGGCGGCGATCGGGTTGACGAACATCACCCAACGCCATCCGGGGCCCTCGGTCAGCACGCCGCCGAGCAGCACCCCCGCGGCTGAGGCGAGCCCGCCGACGCCGCCCCAGACACCGATCGCCGTGTTGCGGTCCTTGCCCTCCTTGAACATGGTCGTCAGAATCGAGAGCGCGGCCGGGAGCATCATCGCGGCACCCACCCCCTGCACCAGACGGGCGCCGATCAGGACACCCTCGCTTCCGGCGAGCCCTCCGATCAACGAGGAGAACCCGAGCAGCGCGGTGCCGCAGACGAGCACGCGGCGGCGGCCCAGCAGATCGGCCGCGCGACCGCCCAGCAGCATGAATCCGCCGTAGGTCAACAGATAGGCGCCAACAACCCAAACCAAGCTCTGAACCGAGAAGTGCAGATCGCGACGGATCGACGGAAGCGCGATGTTCACGATCGATGCGTCAACGAAGTCGAGGAACGCGATCGCGCACAGCAACGCCAGCGTGAGCTTGCCTCGCCGCGTCCCAAGAAACGAGGGAATAGGGGTGGCTGTCGCCATATCACGCCTCCGGAGTTCGTAGTTGTGCCCCTATGACGGCTCCCGGCGACAGAACGTGACCGCGCGCTACGGAAGGAGTTGACGCGCGACCGTGGTCACGACGCTTCCGCATCGGATCACGACGACGACAGCGCTTTATCTCACGCCGGATCGCGCAGGACACGCGAGAGCACGCCGGCCCCGGATCGTCCACGGGTTACAGAAGCCACCCGAAACCCGCGAGATACGCGCTCTCGGTCGCGCGCGGTACCCGACCTGACCAGGAAACCGGGGCCTCCATTGCGCGGTCAGCGGGTGGCATCACGCCCGAGGCGAGTGCGAGAGGGCCGGCTGGCAAGCGTGCTCTGGCCACCCGCTTTCCGGCCGCGCGGGCCCTTGGGCATCAGGCGCGGCTGTGGTCCCGCAAGAGGTCCCCTGTGCGTGGATTGAGAGCTGCTGTCAGCCAGCGGGCGGGACAGCGCTGGTTGTCGCGCCGCGCGCTTTGCCTTTCCTGGCGAAGTAGCGTCCGATCGCGATCGAGCCGATGATGCCCAGGCCTGTCGCGGCCAAGGGCAGGGTCTGGTCGTAGTTGTAGGCGGTGGAGTAGCGGGTTTGGCGGATGATCAGCGCGGTTGCCGCGGCCTGGATGAGGAACAAAGCCGCCCAGAGGTAGCTGATGACGTACATGCCGGTGCGAAAGTCTCGGTAGAGGTCCCACATCGTGTCGAAGATCGCCATCCCGTCCTGGGTGCCGTCCGTCCCATAGCGCTGGGCCATGTAGAACACGACCGGCTTGCGGACCAGGACGCACGAGGCCAAGAAGATCAAGCCGATCAGGGCCGTGACCGCGCAGTCCTTGTAGAGCAGCACCTTGGGAGCGTGACTTCCGATCAGCGCGATGACCGCCGAAAGCGCTGTGAACGAGAAGATCGCCGCGGAGGCCCCGCTGAATGTGCGGGCTTTGGCCCAGACCATGAAGCCGCCGAGGACTGGGGCGACGCTGCCAATCAGGTAGCTGACCACGTCACTGGCGCCCATCCCCTGGGCAAGGTGAAACAGCGCGATGCTGCCACCGACCTCGACCGCCGTGACAAGGATGTTGAAGCGCATCCCCTTCTTGGCCGGGTGCTCCTTGAGACCTTGAGCGATCCGGTCGTGCACGATTGGCTCGCCGGCGGCCATGTTCAAACAGTACGCGTGCCAACCCGTGCGAGCAAACCCGGCAAAGCGCAGCGCCGCAGGAAAGCGCGGGGTGCTGGGGTGAAACGGTGCCCCCTCCGTCTCCCGCGCGCCAGCTCGTCCTGCTTCGAGGTCGGTACCCGCATCCCGAGCCCGGCGGCGAGGGACCCGCATCGCGCGGGAAGCGCAAACACCCACGGAGTCGCAACGCCGAACAGCGTGGCGGTGACCGCTGCGGCTCCCTATCCGCGCTGAGCAGGGAAGGTCGCGTGGGCCGCCGAGATGCGCGTCGCGAAGCGGAAGCGGGACTCCAGGCGGTACTCGAAGAGTGCGATGCCCCGCCGGGCATGTTTCTGTCCACAAGGGTGACCGTATACGTTGAGGTGGACAAAAAAGCGGACCTCCACCGGGGCCACCGTCGTATCATGGTTGAGGGCTTGGCCAGTGATCTCGAGAACGATGATGGCTACTGCTGCTCTCGCTGCTACGGCGGCGCTCGGGGGATGCGGTAGCTCAGGGAACCTGCCATCGCACCAGTCGACGACTAGCCGTAGTAGCCGCAACCCCCTTGGGGCGAGCGTTCGACATGTGCGGGTTGATCCCGCAGGGCTGGGCACGCTCATTGTCGATCTGCCTGGCCTTGGGAGACTGAGCTACATGTGCGAATCGTCAGGGCGAGTGATCACGGGCATCCTGACGCCCGCGACGCCAGTGAACGCGCAGGGGACATTGACGGCGACCGTGGAGGGCGATCGCAGGCGCCACCTCCACGCGAGGCGGATCGGGAGCTCGCTACAGAGCCTGACCGCGGTGCCGGCTCCGTACCGCACCCTCACTTGGCGACTCATCGATACCAACGAAGGGCGCACGCTCGTCGCAACGATTCACGAGTACTTCCACGAGGTGTCGAGCTCGATGCCGGCCGAGGGCTGCTTCCTGGAGCGATGGAGTGTGGACGATTTCGTCATCTCGCACGATCGCAAGTGGTCCAACCCGCCGGTTTGGCCTTGAGGGCACAAGCGAGGGGCCGGGGCAAGGCTTTAGTCACGTCTTCGCGCAGAAGCGTGACGACGGGCCGGACTGCAGCACCAATCCGACCACGAAGTGACTTGATCGCCAACGAGGCGCCGACAGCGGCGCGTCACGTGCATGCCAAGAACTCGCTGGTACTTCGCGCTGACAGCGAAGCGGCCCTGGGCTCATGGGTCGTGAGACTCGTGCTTGTCGCGAGGAGCACAAGGCCTCCCGGAAGCGTTCGGCGCCGGTCCGACCGGGAGCCGCCTGCTCCCCTGCTGGCCGCGCGAAGCAGGGCGCTGGTCCTCCGGCGCGGGTTGCTCGTCGTACAGCGAAGGCAGGTGCGCGCGGCTCAGCCTCGCCGGGCGGCATGTCTTATCCGTCAACGGGCGTGACGTCGAACGGACCATGGAAGATGATCACGAACAGACATGCGCGACCGTCGGCGGGAGCGTGATGGTGGACGGTGCCAGCCTCGAAGTGGGCATAGGAGCCGGCATGCAGGAGCTGTCCGTTGGCCTCCATGGCTCCTTCAAGCAGAATGATCGTGTGCGCGGCCGTATGTCGGTGGCGCTGTGCGCGAAGGTTGGGCGGGTAGCGAATCAGGTAGTGCTCGGCGCTCGATCCGGGGTCTTGGTAGAGCAGTCGCAGCCCGATCGGCCGGTCATAGATGACCGGCTGCGACTGGTCGAGCTCGAGCGACGAGAGATCGTCGTGCAGCACCCTGCCAGGCTATGTCATGCGCAGCTGACCGTCCCGCTTGGCCCTCAGCGCTGAGGCCAACTGGGGTCTCGGTTCCCGCGCAAGGTCCTGTGGCGCGTCATCGCGACACAGAACGTCATCGGACCAGCCGCCTACTTCGGGCTCGGACGGAGACCGCGATGAGCAGCTCGGTGATCGGGAGCATCATCGTCGTCGTCCTCGTTTCAGCGGCGGCGTTCTCCACCGGCTGGGTACTGCGCGACGCCCGCACCCGCGGCATCCCCCGCCGCAAGCGCTCACGTGGGCGGCCCTGCAGTGGGTGGAGCTCCCCCTGTTCCTCTGGCTCTACCGCCCATCCGACCCCCAAAAGGAAAGCGCGGCGCCGGCGGCGACAACGCGGCGACCTAGCGCCACCACGATTTTTGCCTCGGGGTGGTGCCCATCCCGCCTCCTGCGTCGCGCCGGCCGAGCAGCGGTCGCGCAGCCCGCGCAAAGGGGGACCGCTGGCCTAGGTGCCGACAGGGACGTTTGGATATCAGAGCGGGTTCAGGCGTGGCTCGCTCCGCGAGACGCCACCACGACCCGACCGGTCTCTTCGCGTTAGCTGCGGGCGCCGAGTCTGGCGATTAGGTCGAGTATCGAGTCGAGTGCGGCCTCGAGCGGTTTGGTGTCGCGTTGGATCTGAGTGAGGAGCAGGCCGCCTTGCAACGCGGCGAGCAGCGCGAGCGCGAGCGTGTCGGGATCGGTGTCGGGAGTGAGCCGGCCGCGGAGGTGCATCTCTCGAAGGCCGCTCTGGATGGCCGCTTCCCACCGCTTGAAAGCTCGGGCGACCTGGGCTCTTGCTTCGGGATCGGTCGCGGCGAGCTCGCTTCCGAGCGACCCGATTGGGCAGCCGCCGCTGCAGTTGAGCTCTCGCTGGTGCTCGATCACCCAGTCACGCCAGGCGCGCAGGCCATCCAAGCTGCTCAGATCAAACGTCTCCTGGCCATCGACGATCGTGTCGGCCTGGTGGTCGATCACGGCCCGGACCAAGGCCGGCTTGTCGTCGAAGTAGTGGTAGAGCTGCGAGCTTGAGACATCCGCGGCCGCGCGCACATCCTCGATGGTCGTGTGGGCGACGCCCTGTTCGAAGATCAGATCGGCCGCCGCGTCGACGATCCGTCGGCGGGTCTCTTGGCCCTTGCGCGTCAACCGACGCGGGGAGGGAGCGGCGGAAGCGCTCATGGTCTGAGTCTAGCAACAGACTGGATCGAGCAATCCATTATCTGCTAGAGTGGAACACGCAATCCAGTTTGTCTTGGTTCGTGACCAGCAACCCGACAGGAGCACACAGAGACATGGCACTTCATGGCAAGACAGCCCTCATCACCGGCGGCACATCAGGCATCGGCCGAGCAGTCGCAGAGCGCCTGGCAAGCGACGGCGCTGAGGTGATCATCAGCGGCCGCGATGAGAACCGCGGTCGCGAGGTCGTAGAGGCGGTCGAGGCGGCTGGGGGCAAAGCACGGTTCATCGCCGCTGACCTCGCGAGCTTCGAGGATGTCAAACGGCTCGCCGAGACGACAGGCGACGTCGACGTGCTGGTCAACAACGCCGGCGTCTTTCCCGGCGGCCCCACCGACCAGACGACAGAACATGCGTTCGACGTCACCTTCGATGTCAACGTCAAAGCGCCGTTCTTCCTGACCGCGGCGATAGCACCCCGCATGGCCGCCAAGGGCGGCGGCTCGATCATCAACATCTCGTCCATGGCCGCCACCATCGGCATGAACGGCTTGGCTACCTACGGCGCATCCAAGGCCGCTGTCGAGTCGCTGACCAAGGCCTGGACCGCGGAGTACGCCGCCCAGGGCGTCCGGGTCAACACCGTCGCACCAGGGCCAACCCGCACCCCCGCGAGCGCCGCGATGGGCGAAATGTTCGATGTCCTGGCTTCAAGCACACCGGCGGGTCACGGCGCAACCCCCGACGAGATCGCCGGCGCCGTCAGCTTCCTCGCTTCGGACGACGCAAGTTTCGTCTACGGGGCGATCCTGCCCGCCGACGGCGGCCGCGTCGCCGTCTGAGTCCCCACGAACAGCGTGCGGTCGCCACCAGAGTAACGCCGAACCACGGAAGCAGGACTCCCGATCGCGAAGGGGTCGCGTCCTGAGATTCGCCAAATGTGCGCATCTCCGGCGGTCGACGCTTCCGGCGCCCTGACCGGCACGGTGCCGGCCCTCCTTTTCCGCGGAAGAAGGAGCGGGTGCTCGCTCCATTCTGGCTAATACCGACCCCCAGGGTTCTGTCGAACCGCCGTGGCGCGACGAGTGCATTCCTCGAGAGCGATCGTCGCCACCCGAAGCGGGCGAGCGCAACGGCGACGGAGCAGCCACGCAGCACCGGCGTCGGGCCCTGACTCCCGTTGTCCGGAAACAGAAGCGCGGCGGCTTCGCATGGCCGCCGCGAGACTGCTGCGTACGGTGAACCCGGCAGCCGCGCTCCACTCCCGCACCGTGGACGACCGTTAGCGTCTAACGAGCGTCGGCTGGGGTAGAACACGGCTATGGCACGAGCACCGCAGGGCTGGTTTCGCGGAATGCCGTTCAATTGGTCTCGGTTATCGCGAGATGAAGTAGGCAAGGGCTTGTGGGATCCTGACGATTCCCGCGTCTTGACCCCGAAGAACTACGGGTGGGGCTACGGCATCAACTTCGCAGCCCTCTTCGGACGCCGACGTCGCAATACCGACCAAGACGACGGACGCTAGAGCTCAGCCGCCGCTGAGTGTCTCCCAGGCGGCGGTCTGATCCAGACTGCCGCTCTCCGCACCGACCGCTAGCGGCGTCGGCGTGACTGCCTCAGGCGTGACGCAGGCACGAGGCGCCGCCGCCGCTGACGACTCCTTTCATCGTCTGGCAGTCGCGGAGCTCACGAGCGCTCTGGCGACGAAGCGCTTCCGCGGAAGCATGTGGGCCGACGAGCGCTCCGCCACGAAAGGACTCGGCAGGGCGCCGGGCTATCGCAACTTCGAGATTCGCGATCGTTGGCTCAGTCACTTGGATGGCGAGATGGGCGCGGTCCGCCGTCGCGGTCGTCGGGGGGTGGCGCTACTCCTATGGCACGACTCTCGCGGCGACGTCGCCAGCTCTTCACGAGGATGCTGCTCGGTGCGCGTGAGGCGTAGCGCTGGTGCGCTTCGGGTCAAGCCGGCCGGGGATGGGGTCCGCGTAGGTTGCCTTGGGGTTGGGAAGAACCGCCGGATGGAGGAGGACGCCCGGTCTCGTCTGAACGAGCGGGTCGAGGAGTGCGACGCGGTGATCCGCGTTGACTGGGATTCGGCCGACCCGGTGGCTCGCCGCCGGGTGAGTGAGGCGTTGCGGGAGAAGGCCGCGGCGCTCGGAGCGCTGGGGCACTTTGAGGCTCGGGTTGCGGTGTGGGATGCGACGATTGCCAGACAGGCCGAGGAGCCTGGTGACTTGGATCTTCTGTTGGTCGATCGGGTGTTGATCAATAGGGCAATGGATCTTCTTCGGTCGGGCCGGCCGCAGGAGGCGATCAGCACGCTGGCCGATGTGCGCGACCGACACGATCCGCCTGAAGGTGACCCGCAACGCCGGCTGGTGAGCATTCGCGCTCTGGCCGTGACGCGCGACGCTCTGACCGCTCTGCGGCGATACGCGGAAGCCGGCGCTTTGGACGATGAGATCATCCGGCGCTTCGGGGATGTCCCGGAGGTTGAGCTGCAGCGCCGCGTCGTCTATGCCCTGGCGCACCGAGCCTATCTCCATCTGAGGGAGGGCCGGGTAGAGGCTGCCCTTGACGATGGTGAGGCGTTGCTGGCGCGTTTTAGGACTGAGACCGATCCGGGCACTCGTCAGCAAATCGCCGAGATCCTGCTGGACCACGTGAAGGCGCTGCAAGCTATTGGCGAAACCGGCCGGTGGTGGGTCGCAAGCAACATCGGCCTCTACATCATCGGAGCGCTGCGGGAAGGTGGTAAGTATCTCGGGAAGCGGTTGCCATTTGATTCTGCGGTGGCAGGAGGAACTCTTGGATTTGGCCGCGCGCTGAGGAGAGCACCGGGAGCGGCCTCGATTATCGGGAAGCGCCGACGCGTGGAGCAAGCCATAGCGGTGTGCCAGGCCGTGATCGCCCAATACGAATCGGCCGAGGAGGCTGGCCTTCGGCAGCTGGTTGTCCGGGCCCGGATCTTCGAGGCCGTCGCGCTCATCTCCCTGGGGCGTCTGGGAGACGGGTTTCGAGCCTTCGATGCGCTCACTAAGAGCGGTGACGAGACCGTGGCGGAAGCGTTCAGAGCCCTCGCCGGAACCGCGAAATCGCGCGGTGGATTCCGCGGGGACTTCGAATCAGTGTCGTTCCTTTTCCATCGCGCCGCAACGCTTGGGCAAGGCGATTCCCGGATGAGCCGAATCGCGTACGAGGAATCGACTCGCTCCGGCACCCGCGGGTCGCCCAACACACGAGCGGGCACGATCCTTGCGCGACTGCTTACGCCGGGGAAACCACGCTTGCGGGTGAAGCGCTGATCCGGCTCGCGTCGCGCCTGATGGGCACGTAGACGAGGACGCTACCGGTACGACGCCCACGAGCGCGCGGCCACGCACGCGACCGTCCGCTCGCTAGCCGGACCGGGTTCCACGGAGACGGGGCAAGACCAAAGTCTCCGGCAAACGTCGGTCGGCTCAGTCGTCACCGAACAGGGTCTCGAGGGTTGAGCGCACCTCGGCCCAGCGGTCGGCGCCGACCTGCGCGGCGTAGGCGCGCTCGAGCGCGAGCATCCGCTCGCGAGCGATAGCAACGCCGGCGCGTCCGCGGTCGGTGTATCTGACGATCACGCCGCGCCCGTCGTCGGGGTCTGGGTCGCGGCGCACGAGATCGAGCCGCTCGAGCTCGTCTACGAGCTTGGTGATGGCTTGGCGCGTGACGCCGGCGTGTGCGGCGAGCTCGCTGGGGCGAGCACCGTCCGTCGCCGATGTTGCGCAAGAGCGCGGAGTGCGCGGGCGCGACATCGCCAAAGCCGTTCTGTGCGAGATCGGCGCGGACGGCGGCCTCGATCGCGCTGCGGGCGTCGCGGAAAAGGATCTGGAGGCTCTTCGGCATGCTCCACACAATTGTAGTTCACCTTGCTTGACAAACGCGACGCGCCGTGAGAAGGTTCTCTCCAACTTGTCAACCAAGGTGAATGACTAGGAGGACGGAACAGTCATGAAGGTCTTTCTCACCGGCGCAACCGGCTACGTGGGCTCCGCGGTCCTCGCTCGCCTGCTCACAGATGGACACGAGGTCGTGGCTCACGCCCGGTCCGTCGAGTCCGCGGACCGACTGCTGCCAGGAGCGCTCCCGGCGATCGGTGAGCTCACCGACGCCGGCTGGCTGCGCGAACACGTCGACCACAGCGACGGGGTGATCCATACCGCCTCGCCCAACGACGCCACCAGCGGGGCGTTCGACACCGCGTTCCTAGACGCGGTTCTGCCGATCCTGGCTGGAAGCGATCGGCCGCTGGTGCACACCGGCGGCACCTGGCTCCACGGCTCCGGGATCGGGATCGACGAGAACACGCCCGCCAACCCGCCGCCGATCGTCGCCTGGCGCCCGGCGGTGCTCGACCGCGTCCGCGCCGCCGCGTCTGACGGGATCCGGACGGTCATGATCGCTCCGGCCAACGTCTACGGGGACGGCGGCGGGATCGCCGCGATGCTCGCCTACGGACCGACAACCGACGACAGCGAACCGGCGCTCTTGGTCGTCGGCGGCGATCAGCACTTCGCCAACGTCCACCGAGCGGACATCGCCGCGCTCTACACGCTCGCGCTCACCGAGGCGCCCGCCGGCTCCTACTACCTCGGCGCCAACCGGGACAGCCCCACGATGACAGAGATCGCCGAGGCCGTCAGCGTTGCCCGCGGACTGGACGGCCGCATCACCCCGGAGCCGCTCGAGCAGTCACGACAGCGCCTCGGACCGTTCGCCGACGCCCTACTGATCGACGCGCAAATCGACTGCCAGCGTGCCCACAACCTCGGCTGGCGACCCAGCGGACCATCGCTGCTCGACGACCTCGCAACCATCGGAAACTCACTCGCAACGATCGGAAACTCATGAACGCCGTGGTAACCGAGCCCCAGACGTCACCCCTCTACACCCCCCGCGCGAAGAACATCGCCCTGCTGTTGCTCGCGATGACGCAGTTCGTGGTCGTGATCGACGCCTCGATCGTCAACGTCGCGCTGCCGTCCATCGGGCAGGCGCTGCACTTCGCGCGCACCGACCTGTCGTGGGTCGTCAACGCCTATGCGCTTGCCTTCGGAGGCTTCCTGCTGCTCGGCGGCCGGATGGCCGACCTGCTCGGACGCCGGCGGATGTTCATGGTCGGCCTGGTCGTCTTCTCGCTCGCCTCGCTCGCGGGCGGACTGGCGCAATCGGAGGGGTGGCTGATCGCCACCCGCGCCGTGCAGGGCCTCGGAGCCGCGATCGTCTCGCCGGCCGCCCTGTCGATCATCACCACCACCTTCGCCGAAGGCGCCGAGCGCAACCGCGCGCTCGGCATCTGGGGCGCCGTCGCCGGCGCCGGGGGCGCGGCCGGCGTGCTGCTCGGCGGCATCCTCACCAGCGGCCTGAACTGGCGCTGGGTCCTGTTCGTCAACGTCCCGATCGGCCTCGCGGCGGCAGCGCTGGCCCCCCGGACGCTGGTCGAGAGCCGCGCCGACGACGACACCAGCACGTTTGATCTGCCGGGTGCGGTCACCGTCACCGCGGGCCTGTCGCTGCTCGTCTACGCGATCGTCAACGCCGTCAATGTCGGCTGGGGATCGTCGCAGACGCTGCTGCTGATCGCCGGTGCGGTCGTGCTGCTGATCGCGTTCCTGGTCATCGAGGCGCGAGCAGCGCCACCCGCTGATGCCGTTCTCGATCTTCCGCCTGCGCACCTTGCGCGGTGCGGACATCGTCGGGCTGCTGCTCGGCATGTCGCTGTTCTCGATGTTCTTCTTCATCTCCCTGTACCTCCAGAACGTCCTGCACTACTCGCCGATCAAGACCGGAATCGCGTACCTACCGCTGGCGGTCGGAATCATCATCTCGGCCGGACTCGCGTCCCAACTGGTCACACGGATCGGGTTCAGGCCAACGCTGATCGCCGGGCTGCTGCTGGTCGCCGGCGGCCTGCTCTGGTTCTCCCAGGTACCCGGCAGCGGCGGCTCGTTCGCCGCCGACGTGCTCGGCCCGTCGCTGCTGGCGGCCCTAGGGTTCGGGTTCGCGTTCGTGTCGGTGACGATCGCCGCCGTCACCGGGACCCGGCCGCATGAGGCGGGGCTGGCATCGGGTCTGATCAACACCTCCCAGCAGATCGGCGGAGCGCTCGGACTGGCGATCCTCGCGACGATCGCCAACAGCCGCACCCAGAGCCTCCTCCACTCTGGAGCCCACAGCGCCTCCGTTGCCCTGACCAAGGGGTTCGACCAGGCGTTCCTGGTCGGCGCCGGCTTCGCCGTCGCCGGTGCGATCCTGGCCATCGTGCTGATCTCCTCGCGAGACAGCCACGAACACTCGATGGCCGCCCGCAGCGCCGACCCGGCTCCCGCAGCCGCCGCCGGCATATGATCGGCCTAGCCGCCAGTTTCTCCGACGCGATCCTCGCGATTCACATCCTCGCTGCGGTGATCGGCTTCGGGGTGCTTTTCTCCTACCCCATCGTCTCCCTGGTCGCGGCCAAGATGGACCGCCGCGCGATGCCCTGGTATCACCGGATGCAGGAGCTGTTTGGCCGCTACCTGGTTGCCCCCGGGCTGGTGGTGATTCTCATCGCCGGCATCTATCTCGGCCTCCCACGAGCATCAGTGGAGCAAGTTCTACGTGCAATGGGGGATAGGCGCGGTCGTCGTCATCGGCGGGATCGGCGGAGGCTTCCTCGGGACCCGGGAGGGCAAGCTGGCGAAGCTCGCCGCACGCGATGTCGCGCAGACCGCCCCAGACGCCGAGGTCACATGGAGCGCCGAATACGAGGCACTCAACAAGCAGGTACTGATCGTCGGATCGATCTTGCTGCTGATCATCGTGCTGACGGTCTTCTTCATGGCGCTTCACCTCGGCGCCTGAGTGCGCTAGCACGCGCGTCCCACTTCAGTCGCGCCAGGTACTTCGGCTCGCCCGCTCCAAAGACCCGCTTCGCGCGCGGAATCCGCGAAACTCGCTGACGATCGTCTTTCGCCCCTCACGCGCCCTCCGCGCCTGCTTGCGCTTCGGCGACATTCCGCGTCCTGGCGAACGGGACCTCGATGTCGTGCACCGCTCTCAGACCAGGGCGGGGGAGTGCTACGCGAGGCTACGGCGCTGCGCAGACTGTCCGGATGCGCGTCGCGGCTCGCGGGATCCGCCACGCGTCGATCGTGACTGCTTCTGGCGCATTGCGATTGACCTCATTTCGACAAGCCCCTTGCTCATGCACCTGGTCAGTGGCGGCTGCGTCGGGTAGGAGCCCCTCGTCCGGGCGAGCGGCAGAGAAGCCGGTGCCTGGCTGCCGGGACCCGTGATGCCGTCGACTTGTCCAGTCCGGTGATCCCGTTCACGAGCGCGTTCACTGCCCGAGCCTGCAGCAGGCGGCTGCGCTCAGCTTGGCGCAGAACGCCGGGCGGAACAACAGGCCCTTAGCGGATTGTTGATCATCCCAGGCGCCGCGGCCGCCGGTGTCGCGCGATCGCACGTAGCGGGTGGTGGCCGGGGCCATCGCGTGATGTCCGGGTGCATTTTGTGCTTGACGCTGCTCGGCGTGAGCGCTAACAATGGTTGCGCGGCCCTCCGCCAATGCAGGGGCGAGGGCTCGATTCAGCCTGGGCTAGGACTGCGTGGTCAGTCCCGGGCTCGCACGCATAGGGAGGACACGATGATGGTCGGATTCGCGCGGGCAACCGCGGCTGGCACGAGCGCACGCGTCCGGGCGGTTCGGTTCGCGCTCGTGGGCGTGCTACTCATCGCCGCGGTATGGGCTGTGGGGACTGGCTCGGCGGCGGCGCGCTCTCGTCGGACGGCCGGTACTCGCCACACGGTGGCCTACGACCACTACTCGTTCATCATCGACGGGCGCCGCACGTACCTGTGGTCAGGCGAGTTTCACTACTTCCGCCTGCCTAGCCCCGGCCTGTGGCTCGACATCTTCCAGAAGATGAAGGCGGCGGGGTTCAACGCCGTCTCGCTCTATTTCGACTGGGGCTATCACTCGCCGCGGCCTGGGGTTTACGACTTCACGGGCGTGCGAGACGTCGACAAGCTTCTGGACTTGGCTCAGCAGGCGGGTCTGTACGTGATCGTGCGCCCGGCGCCGTACATCAACGCCGAGGTAGACAGCGGCGGCCTACCCGGATGGCTGACCACTAAGGCTGAGAACAATCGCTCGGCCGATCCCCGCTTCCTGCAGTATGCGTATCAGTGGATGAGTCAGATCGACGCGCATATTGCCCGCCACCAGCTCACCAACGGGACCGGCTCGGTCATTGCCTACCAGATCGAAAACGAGTACTACAACGGGTCGGCGGCCGGTCGTCAGTACATGGCCGACCTTGAGCGGAAGGCGCGCGCCGATGGAATCACCGTACCGCTCACTGGCAACAACAACGGCACGTTCAACTCGGGAGTTGGGGCACTCGACGTCGACGGGCCCGATTCCTACCCGCAGGGCTTCAACTGCTCCAACCCCACGGTGTGGAGCCCCGTCCCGAACCTCTCCTACGACCACCCCGCGGGCAAGCCGCTCTACGCCCCCGAGTTCCAGGGCGGCGCGTTCGATCCCTGGGGCGGCCCGGGCTACGACAAGTGCGCCCAGCTCATCAATGAGCAGTTCGCCGACGTCTTCTACAAAAACAACATCGCTGACGGGGCGACTGCCCAGAGCTTCTACATGACCTACGGCGGCACCAACTGGGGCTGGCTGGGGATCCCCGAGAACTACACCTCCTACGACTATGGCGCCGCAATCCGCGAGACGCGCCAGCTTGACCCGAAGTTCTACGAAGACAAGCTGATCGGCTACTTCACCCACGCCGTGACGCCGATCACCCGCACCGATCCGATCTTCGCCATCCCGCCCGATAACCCGGCGGTGACCGACACGGCCCGCATCAACACTGAAACGGGCACGCAATTCCATGTGCTGCGGCACGCGGACTCGACCTCAACCTCGACCGACCAGACGCACATTGCGCTGGACTTCAACGCCAAGCCCGTGCCCGAGGGGACCTACACCTACGACGACGCCGACCCCGCCCTGCAGTACTCGGGGAGCTGGTCGCACGTAGCCAACCAGAGCTACACCGGCGGGGACTACAAGAACACCGAGTCGTTCTCGAACGTAGCCGGTGACTCGATGAGTGTCACCTTCACCGGCACGGCGATCCAGTGGATCGGCTCCCAGACCGGCAACCACGGCTACGCAGACGTTTACGTCGACGGCATCAAGCAGGGCACCGTCGACTGCTCGGGCAACGCCGACCAGGTGGTGCTGTTCCAGAAGACCGGGCTGAGCGCCGGCAGCCACACGCTCAAGATCGTCGTTGACGGTCGTCACAGTCCGAACTCGAGCGACGACTACGTCTCGATCGACGCGATCAACGTGCCCAGCACGTCGACGACGCCACCGACCTATCCCGTCGTGCCTCAGCAGCCGGGAACGGCAATCACCCTTGACGGCCGCGACTCGCACATCATCGTGGCCAACTGGCACCTCGGCGAGACGCCTTTGCGGTACTCGACCTCGGAGATCATGACCGTGGCGCGGATGGGCGGGCGCGACGTCGCCGTACTCTACGGCGATCCGGGCAGCGACGGCGAGACCGTGCTGCGCTACTCCGCCCGCCCGCACGTGACCGTCAGCGGCGGCAGCGTCGCCACGACCTGGAAGGGCGACACCGGCGACCTGCGCCTCGACTACAAGCACAGCGGGCTCATCCGGGTGCAGATCACCCAGCGCGGCCATCGTTCGCTCTTGCTGCTCCTCGCCGATAAGCCGGCGGCGGAGACGTTCTGGCGCCAGGACACCGCGGACGGTCCGGTGCTCGTGCGCGGCACCCACCTGCTCCGCACCGCGGCGGTGCGCGACGGCGGTCGGACCGTCCAGCTCACCGGCGACAACGGCACCGATCCGCACATCGAGGTGTTCACCGGGGCGCGCCGGGTGGTGTGGAACGGACGCCCTGTGCGGACCACCCCCACGGCGAGCGGCAGCCTGCGCGGGCGTATCCCGGTCGCCGTGCCGGTCCACCTACCGGCACTCGCACACTGGGTGCGGCGACAGGAGGCACCCGAGGCCCAACCGGGCTTCAATGACGCGAGCTGGCAGGTGGCCGACAAAAGCACCACCAACAGCATCACCCCGGTGCAGCAGATCCCGATCCTGTACGCCGACGACTACGGCTTCCACACGGGCAACGTGTGGTACCGCGGCCACTTCACCGCGAGCGGATCAGAGACCGGCATCCATCTCGTCTCGGACTCGGGTGGCAGCTCGGACGCCAGCGGCGGAGCACGCGCCTTCTCAGCCTGGCTCAACGGCGTGTTCCTGGGCAGCTCGACGACCGGCAGCGCGAACTTCACGTTCCCGGCCGGAGCCCTGCGCCGGGGCGCCGACAACGTCGTCTCGGTGCTCACGGTCAACATGGGCCACGAGGAGGACTACAACTCCACCAACGCCAACAAGACCGCCCGCGGTCTCACCGTCGCGACGCTGCTCGGCGCCAACACGCCGGTGACCTGGCGCATCCAGGGCAACCTCGGCGGCGAGAACATCCAGGACCCGGTACGTGGCCCGCTCGCCTACGGCGGCCTCTACGGCGAACGAGAAGGCTGGGATCTGCCCGGCTTCCCGACCGCCGGCTGGACGCCGGTGACGCTACCGACCACCGACACCACACCGGGCATCTCGTGGTACCGGACCGAAGTCACCCTAGCTCTGCCACGAGGCCAGGACACCTCGGTCGGACTGAGCTTTGCCGACAACCCCAGCCGCCACTACCGCGTGCTCATCTTCGTCAACGGATGGCAATTCGGTAACTACATCAACTACCTCGGCCCCCAACACACCTTCCCCATCCCCAACGGAATCCTCAACCCAAACGGGAGGAACACGATTGCCCTGGCGGTATGGAACCTGGACGGGCGAACCGGCGGGTTGGGTCGCGTCTCACTCACCAACTACGGCAGCTGGGCCTCCTCGCTAAAGGTCGGCATGGTCGACAGCCCCGGATACCACTCTCGCCGCGGCTGAGCGCCGCGGCAACACGTTCTGATCTCCCTCGCCGCCGGGTTACGCTGGCGGCGAGGTCCTCGCGGCACCAGCGATCGGCGACGAGCTGACCGTCAAGGGTGGCATCGGCCCGACCTTGATCGTGTTCTGGATCGACCGGCTGTGGCGCGCCGGCCACCCCGTCGTGTATCGCCGCGTTATTCATGCCCCCTGAGGCTGCTGACGCTCCGAGCGCCGGGCGCGTACTCGAGCCGCTGTCGGAGACGATTCCGTTCGTCGTCCGATGACGCCGATGTCCGCTATGGCATTGGCACGGACCGCGCGGTCGGGTCCGCCCACCAAGGGATGATCGCTCCGGCAAGCACGCGATCGGCGGTTCGCTGGCGGCGCGGAGATCGTCAGAATCGACGTCAGGTCCTTGTCCATCGCCTGCCCGCGCACGCCGTCGCGGCTCGTCGCCCGGGCAGAGAGGCAGCGAGTCGTCGATAGACCTCGTTCACCCGCTCCGGCGGGATCGACCCGCGGCGACGTTGGAGGTGCCTGGCGAGCATGCGGGCGGGCAGGATGACCAACACCGTCACGCCGGGTGACCGCCGGGGTCAGGTATGCGTTGCTGAACACGAGCAGCGGATCGGCCCTTAGACCGGCGATCCGCTCGATCAGCTTGGCCTCGGCATAAGCCTGTTTGAGCATGCGCCCCTCGATCGCCTCCGCACGCAAACGTCCCCGGTGGCTTTTCGTCTCGATCGTGAAGATGCCCGCCGGCCCACCAGCACGTGATCGATGTTCCCGTGGCCCAGGTGTACGTCGTGTAGAGCGAACCACCCGCGCTCACGCAGATCATCGAGTACCTCCCCGACAAGCTCCTCGCCAGCGGCACCCCGCCAACCGGCCAACCACCGCTGCAGCCCTCCCGGCCCGGCTCCTGACCAGGGAGCGGGTCGAGCCCGGCGAGGTCATCAGCGACGATGCCCTCGGCCGCCGCAGGAGCACGACGGTGGTTCACGAACCTCCGCTAGGCGAGGCGTTCGACCCTATGCAGCGGCGAGGCTCGACGTATACGGCATGCTCAGCACCCCCGTAGCTCCGAGCGCCTGGACGGTCACGGTCAACCGGTCGGAGGGAAGGACCCCGCCCACGAGGACGCTCGACGTTCTCGGCGCATAGATCAGATGCCGGCCGTCGCTGATACTCACGTGGACGATGTAGTTCTGGACCGATGCGTTCGAGCGTGGCCAGCTGATGCCGACGGTCGTGCCGGCGCGGCGGAACGACAACGGCGCGGGTGCGAGCGGCACCGGCGTCGACGGACCCGCAAAGCTCGCGACCTGAATTGTGTCGCGCGGCATTCCGTTCTGTGAGATCTCGGCCAGGACTGTGCGGGGTCCGAGCGAACCGGCGGAGGGGCGGAACGACACTTTCCCCGACGATGCGCTTGTGGTCTTGATCACCTGGGCCCCGCCGGCCGAGATTGTGCTGAAAGTGATCTGCTGGCCCGGGATTGGAACGGCGCTCCATGCGAGCGTGCGCCGGGCGCCGGTACCTGTCACCAGAGCGGTGAGCGCCGGAGCGGGGAGCGCGTCGGCGTGCTGGATCTTGGTGACCGGGGCGCTGCCCGGCTCGAGCGAGACGTGATACGCACCGGTCAGTGGCCGGAACTCGAGGAACGTCGTGTCGGTAGTCGGATCGCGCAAAATCACCGCTCCGCCGGCGCCCTCGGCGAGTTGACCGGTCGGCGTGACCATGTGCATGCCGCCGGGGCCGTCGACGATGGCCAGTGGAGCTGCCCCCTGTCCTTGCAGGCGCAAGACCGTGTAGGCCGGTCCGCTCTTCAAGCGGATCGTTTGGCTTGGCGCGGCCGCATTGACAGTGGCGCGCGGAGCCTTCAGCGAGTCGCTCGCCAGGTTGATCGTTTCCACGTAATTGCTGAGGCCGCAGGTACCGCTGAAGAACTGTGGCGCTTGCCCCCAGTCGAAGCCGACCCCGATCACGCCGCCGAGACCGAGGAGCGCCTGCAGCGCGCTCTCCGAGCCTTGCTCGATCTGGACGCCGGCCAGCTGGATGTTCTGGCCCACGGTGCCGAGAAGTTGATCGGAGTTCTGGGCGAGCTGCGCGTAGCCGGTGCTGATGAGGTTGCCGAATCCGGTGACGTCGGCGGCAAACGCGGCACCGCCGGCCGTAGGTGCGACCAAACCCCGCAACCAGAGCGTCTCACCTTCGTTCTCCAGCGTCCGCGCGGCGTTGGCCCCGAGGCTCTTGACGTAGTTCTTGGCTTTATCCAAAGCTTGTTTGGCCGCGTTCTCGGCGCAGCTGAAGTGTCCCGTGAAGACGTTCTTTAGACAGCCCAGGATGCTCGCGGTGGAGGCCATGGGACCGTCCTGCGACGCCGTCGCGGCGGTGGGGCCCACCAGCTCGAGCAGAGCGGCGGACTGTTGCGTGAAGCGCCCCTGGAGCGCTACGAGCTGAGCCCCCTGAAGCTGTAGGGAGTCGAGCTTGCGCATCGCGGTCGACCGCAGGCTTGCCAGCTGATTCATCGTCCTCCGCTCGAGCGTGCGCAGCTCGACGATCGCCCGGCGGCGCGAGATCTTATGCTTGCGCAGCGAGACGACGATCGCGTGCAATCCTCCGGTCGCCTGTGTGGCCAGCCGGCGCGTCCCGTGCAGCAGCTCGCTCGTGATTGGAGGTGCGCCCCGGTCGATCTGAGCGCTCAGTTTCATGACCGATCCCTCGGTCGCGACCAACTCCTTGGCGAGCTTCTCCCTCTGGGCGCGTCCGCCTGCCGCCGCCGGCACGGCCTCTGCGGAGGACTGATCCTTCGCCAAGCCCAAGGACTTGAAGATATTGACCGTGGTGCACGCTGCGAAGCCCTTGCTCGAAGCCAGGACGTCGCCCCGGAGATCCGGCAGGTTCAGGACACCGAGCTCCCCCGATCCCTCGGCGTCGAACTGCGGTCCGACGATCAGGCCGTCGAGGAGCGCCCGGGCCGTGAGCAGGTGCACGCCGTCGACCGCCACGTCGAAGCCCTGCGGCGTGCAACTGCCCGGGTCGATCGAGCAGGTTGAGCCGCCGAGCGGGCCGAGGCCACCGCTGAAGGACACGACAGGGGGAGATCCCGGCACGCCGGTGAGCAGGTCGAAGTTGGCGCTCGAGATCGGGATGTAGCCGACCAGCTTCACCGATCCCTGCAAGTCAAAGGCCCAGGGCACGTCCGGGAAGGTCTGCGGCGTGGACAGGATGCCGGGGGCGGTGACGGTTTGGGATTGGTTCTGATCGATCTGGAATGAGGCGTCGATAGAGGCCGCAGACTGGCCGAGGATGCTTGGCCCCGCGGTCATCCCGAGCGATCCACCGAAGGTGAGCGGATTCACGCCAAAGTTCAATCCGGCGCTGGTGATGGCTACGTACGGACCCACCGGCACGTCGAGGCCGCTGACGCTCCCCATGAACGCCTTGAAGAGGTTGTTGACGATTGTGACCGCCACGCTCACCGTGACGTTGATGTCAGGGATGGTGGCCGAGCCGCTACCCATCCACGTGTTGCTCGAGCCTCCCATGTAGCTCAGGCTCAGACCGCCGATATTCAGCTTCCCCAGGGTGAAGGAACCCACCGACAGATTCAGGTCGTTCAAGTTCACGCCACCCTCAGCGTTCACGTCGAGCGTGACGCTCCCCTGGACGCCGCCCGGAAGTCCCGGCGGTCGTAGCGCCGATGGGATGTCTGGAAGCATTGCTTCCAACGTGACCGTGGAGCCGCCTGAGCCGTCCGGCGCGATCGTGTACGAACCGCCGAGCTGCAAGCTGTAGAGCGAGTCACCAGGGCCGATGCCCGCCGTGATCAGTCCTTGTGAGAGATTTATCTGCGCAAGCGGGCTCTGAGAGAACCTCGTGATGCCCGCGGCCAGCGTGTAGCTGCTGTTGCTTCCCAGCTGCTGGTGGTTGGCGTCGACGTAGAGAGAGCTCGCGGCGTTGTAGGCGCCCATGAGTGCTGTACAGGCCGAGCTGCTGCAGCCGAAGCTGGGGGCCGGCGTATTCGCGTGTGTTCCGGCTGTCATCGCGATGCCGTTCAGCATCAGGCTCCCCTGGACCACGTAGTCGCCCTGGTTGTCGCTGAGCAGGCAGTTGGTGGTCACGCTGTACTGCGTGGAGCCGACGGGTATTGCGTAGTCCGAAACGGGCGTACAGCTGCTTGGCGACAGCGTCGGCGGCTGCAGGTGCTGGATGTGCGACGCAGTCGTGATGTTGGCGGTGGCCGATGCGCTCCCGCCAGGATTCGTGGCACCGAAGGTGAAGCTGTCGGGGCCGACGTAGCCGGCCGCAGGGGTGAACGTCGCGGTCCCGTCGGCGTCGTTGAACGAAGACAGAGATCCGTGCGCCGGGTTGCTGAGGATCTCGTAGTTGAGACTGACCCCGGTGCAGTTGAGGGTGATCGTCTCCGGCGTGTTCTCGGTCGCGCTGATGTTCATGTTGCCGCAGGTAGGCGCGACCGCTGCCGGCGTGGTGAAGCTGGAGGAGGCACTGAAAGCGAAATCCGCGGTTTGCACGAAGTTAGTGTTTTCGTTCTCGGCGCCCAGGCGGAAGTAGTAGGTAGTTCCAGGATGAAGCCCGGAGAGCTGGGCGGACACTGCTTCGGGCGTCACCTGGTCTGCCTTTGGCCCGGGAGAGCCGCCCGTGTAGGAGATCGTCGAGTATTGCCCACCGGAGAAGCTCGGGTCGGTGTCGTATTCGAACGCGTACTCGGTATTAGTGCCGTTCGGGTTGAGGTAACCGTTCAGCTGGACCGCGCCCGAAGCGGAGATGTTGCTCGCCGGGCAGGCGGATAGGTCATACGGGTTGCCGTCCTGGGCGTCCTCGCTCGAAGGCGAGGGCGGTGCGGTACAAGCGCCGGGAGGGGCGCCGGTCATAAGGACACAATCGACCCGCTGTACTCGGTGCCGTTGACGTCAGCCTGTGCCTGGTAGTAGTAGGTGGTGTTCTCGTCTAGGCCGTAGGCCTCGGCCGAGTAGGCGCTGTTCTCGCAGGTCACACCCGCCGGAACCGTCACCACCCCAGTGGCCAGAGTCGGGTCGGTCGAGTAGCGAAACGAGCAGCTCAGACTGGTGAGCGATCCGCTGATGCTCGCGCTTCCGCTCAGCTGAGAGGAGTCCCAGCCGGTCTCGGATTGGTTGGGGTTCGTCGTCACGGTGACGGCGGCTGATGCAACGGCGGGTGTGCTCAGGACACTCAGGAGGACCACGGTGGCGATCGCGAGCACAGCGCGGAGCCCACGGGCGCTTCCGGCGGATGGACGGTGCCAATGGAGCATCGGCGCCACTGTTTCGCCCCCGCGAGCTCAAAGCATCGGCCGGGTGGCTATTTCTTTACGAGCACCCGCAGGCGCCGACCGCGGGGTCATCGACACGACCCCTAACAACCTGCGGGTGGGGGATGAACGGCTGGTCGGACGCGCTGCGCCAGGAGCTGCAGCCCGACGTGCACGTCGTGGTCGTCGAGTCCGGCGCATCGACCGAGATCATCGGGTTCGCGCTTTCGCGCCGCAGGGCGTATCACTGACCGAGATCCTCGTCCGACCCACCGCCCAGGCACTCTGAGCGCCGACTCGCCGGAGTCGACCATGTCACGGTTCGCGCTGGCGCACACCGGTCCTGAGCTTGTCGACCTCTTGAGCGCTTTAGGCTCGAGGAGCTCGCCGGTAGCAGCGAACTCGACGTACGGACACGATCGATGGTCACGCTCGCCGCGCCGATCGCCTCCCAGGGCGCTTAGCGGGTACCCGCAGCTCGCTCGGCGTGGCCCTGACCATCGGGGTGACGCCGATCGAGGCCAAGAGGTTGTCGACCAGGGCCGCCGGCGGACAGAGGGCGGCGAAGCCGATTGGCGGCGCGAGGTTGTCGGTAGCCGTTACCGGCGCCGACCTCCTCGCGCCTTGAAGTGCTCGGCCGGGCGAACCTAATGCCCTAGAGGCCAAACGCTTCCACCGAGCGGTGTACCCAGCATCAGGAGCTGTAAGCCCTGGCGTCGACAGAGCCCGCTCAGGCTGCCGGCGCGGAGATATCGCGAGGTCCCGTGTCGGCCATCGAGGCGAAGCGATTCGACAGGCTCGTATTCGGGCTCCGACTCGCGCTAACCGGGGCAACGCCGAACGTGGAGCGTCCGTTGCCTCGCTTCCAGGCGCCGGCCAATGGTAGGCGTGCCGTGCGCCGGGCTGCGGCGGGCGGTCAAGAACGACGGTGCTGTCCTCGGCCAAGCGTTGATCCGCACAGACGCCCCCGTCCGGGAGTTAGCCGAGACGTTTAGGACGCTTGTCCTGGGGAGTCGGTGGGGTACTGCGGCGCTCCGTCGAGCACGTAGATCTCGGAGGCAAAGTCAGGGTCGATGTGGTTGGCGCTCATGAAGGCGATGACGTTGCGTCCGGTGAGCTCAGCCACCTTGGCGCTGCTCTCCTCGCGCATCGCTTCCTGGTACTCGTGGCGTAACGCCAGCACCTGGTCGGTGCGGCCTTTCTCGACCAGGACTTGCTCGCCCTTGGTCAGCGTCTGTTCGAGCATCACCAGCACGACGTTGTCTCGGATGGAGGTCCGTGCCTTTGTTGGGCCGCG